>JAXLVR010000002.1:0-487489 GCA_046328915.1 Anaerolineales bacterium
TTGGGTCGATTGGTGCGGATGTGGCACAAGCCGCGAAATTCTTTGGCATGCAGGTGCGTGGATACACCCGTTTAAGCGAAGCAAGCTCGCATGTAGATGCGTATTATCATGGTGATGCTTTGCTCGAATTTACACACGGGCTTGATTATCTGGTTAGTATTTTGCCGAACACGAAAGAAACCAGAAAAATTATCGATGCCAAAGTATTGAATTCCCTGCCGCCGCATGCTTTGTTTATAAATGTAGGGCGCGGTTCGGCAGTGGATGAGGCGACATTATTAAGCGCATTACGAGAAAACCGAATCGCCGGAGCGGTGTTGGATGTTTTTGAAGAAGAACCGCTGCCCAAGGAACATCCGTTTTGGGATGCGCCAAATTTGAAGATGACCTTTCACACGTCTGCGCCGAGTTTACCGGAGGATATTGCGAGGGTGTTCATTGACAATTATCGGTTGTATATTGAGGGCAAGCCATTGAAGTATGTAGTGGATTTTGCAAGAGGATATTAGTGGTTAGAGATTAGATATCAGAGATTAGAGAATGGAGAATATTAAATGACAGTAACTATTAAGGATATTCAGCAAGCTGCGGAGCGTATTAAGCCGTATATTCATCGTACGCCGGTGATGACGAATGAGAGTTTGAATCAAAAAGTGGGTGCGCAGGTTTTCATGAAATGCGAGAATTTGCAAAAAGTGGGCGCGTTTAAATTTCGCGGGGCGAGCAATGCAGTCTGGTCGTTGACAGATGAAAAGGCGGCGCACGGGGTGGTCACACACTCGTCTGGGAATCATGCGCAGGCGTTGGCATTGGCGGCGAAGATGCGCGGCATTCCGGCTTATATTGTGATGCCAAGCAATGCGCCACAGGTGAAGAAAAATGCTGTAGCTGGCTATGGCGGGCAGATCACGTTTTGCGAGCCAACGCTTGCAGCGAGAGAAAGCACGATGGAAGGAATCAGGCAAGGTACGGGCGCGAGCGTGGTGCATCCATATGATAATGAACGCGTGATTGCGGGTCAGGGGACGGCGGTGTTGGAGTTGCTGCAAGACGTCTCAGACCTGGATGTGGTGATTGCACCAGTGGGCGGAGGCGGACTGTTGAGTGGAACGTCCGTTGCGGCGACAGAGACGAAGAAGGGCATTCGGGTGCTTGCTGCAGAGCCGGAGATGGCAGATGATGCGTTTCGTTCGCTGAAGGCTGGCGCGATCATTCCTTCGATGAACCCGAAGACGGTGGCAGATGGTTTGCTGACCTCATTAGGCGACCTGACCTTCCCCATCATTCAAGAACGAGTGGAGCAAATTGCGACCGTGAGCGAAGCGGGGATTATTGATGCGATGAAATTCGTTTGGGAGCGCGCCAAGATCGTGATCGAACCTTCGGCGGCGACAGTGATTGCAGTGCTATGGGAGAAGAAGATCGACCTGAGCGGTTTGAAGGTTGGGGTGATTCTAAGCGGCGGAAATGTGGATTTGGAAAAGCTGCCGTGGCAGAAATAATGTGATGCTAAAGGACGCTCTTTGCCTCGAAGCATGTCTACCTGATTGTGCCAGAGATCCTTCGGTCGCAAAGGGCATGCTCCCTCAGGATGACGGGATAAAAAGAGCCTTGCGAAACGCAAGGCTCTTTGGTTTTACAAACTACCTTCCCCCACCCGTGATGTAATGCTCTAATTGAGAGATCATGAACTTTTGCACGTCGATGACTTCTTTCAAGACATCGCGGACGGAGATCAGCCCGAGGAGCTCATTGCCATCGTAGACCGGCAAGTGGCGGATGTTCTTATCGATCATCAGAGCCATGCATTCTTCCAACTGTTGGCTGGCTTCGACATAGATGACTTTGCTGGTCATGATCTCGCTGACCTTGGTGGCTTTGGCAGAGCGCCCTTCAAGGTCCATTTTTCTGACACAGTCTCGTTCTGAAACGATCCCTTCGACCTTCCCGCTGCGGACGACCATCATGGCGCCGGTGTTGTACTTTGCCATCTGGTTGAGCGCCTCGAAAACAGTCGCATCGGGTGAAATGGAGAACACTTCGCTTCCTTTTTTACGGATCATATCGCGCACAGTGGACATCGGTCATCTCCTTGGCGTATATTGAATTTCCTACAGTATAGACAAGAATTGTAGGAATGACAAGCACAACGAAGCACGAGCATGGTCTATGAGTGATAAATTTCGCAATTAAGATTCACACCCGCCGTTGAAACGGTATAATCGCGCGATACATAAAATGGAGATTTCCTCATGACCATCCTTATCACTGGAGCGAATGGATTTATCGGCTCACACTTAACCGCGCGCCTGCTCAGCCAAAACAAGCGGATTCGTGCCCTTGTCCTGCCCACGGAGACCGTCCCTGCCGAATGGGGAGAGCGGGTTGAAATTGTTCGAGGCGACATCCGCAACCGAACAGACGTGGAAAAAGCCATGCGCGATGTTGACGTTGTGCATCACCTCGCCGCCGTCACATTGGATACAGGACCCAGGGAGCTGCATCAAGATGTGACCGTGGAAGGGACGCGTCACATCTTGGAGGCGGCTGCCATCCACAAAGCCAGGGTCATTCTTGCCTCCAGCGTCACAGTGTATGGAGTCAAGATCCAAACCGATGTGTTGGATGAAGACCTGGAATGGGGCAAGCCCGCGGGGTTTTACTCTACACACAAGCAGAAACAGGAAATGCTTGCCAGAGAAATTGCCGAAAAACAAAACGTGGACCTGGTGGTGCTGCGACCGGGCAACGTGTATGGACCGGGCGGCTTGCAATGGGTCGTCAGTGTGCTGCGGGAGATCCGGCGCGGAACACCGCCCATCATCGGCGGCGGCAACGGCGACTGCGGATTTGTCTACGTGGATAATTTGGTGGATGCCATGCTGCTCGCCGCAGATTCGCCCAAGGCGGTTGGGCGGGTCTACAATATCGGCGACGGCTTCGGGCTGACGTGGAAGCGCTACTTTAATGACCTTGCGCAGATCGCGCATGCGCCGAAACCAAAAGAAATTCCGCTCTGGGTGGGGAAGCTGCTTGCGAACACCATCGAGCCAATTTGGTATGGGCTACACCTCAAAGGACGCCCGCCCATCACGTATGAAGCCTTCAACCTGGTCTCCTCCAACCACCGCTTCCCCATCACCCGCGCCCAAACCGAGCTGGGCTACCAGCCGCGCGTCACTTACGAAGAAGCGATGAAGAAGATCGGGCAATCAAGGAAAAAACTTCACGCCCATCTGTACTAGTATTAATATCAATCTTATCTCGTGTTTGAATATCGTACAAAAACAAGTCCGTCGTATCAAACCGTACTTCATAATCGCCGAAAGGTTGCTCTTTGCCTATAATTTTAGCAAGTACTAGATATCTATTTTCAAAAAAACCTTTTGTCCAAAATTCACTCTCATTATTTTCATCCAACATTTTCATTACTTGAATAGGTTTACCTTCGAAAAGTGTTATTAAGTAGGTATCCTTAACAACTCCATTTACAGAAGTTGGAGAACGCGACTGAGCATTTATTGCAACATATTTCCCATCCGTCGACCAAAACATGTTAGAAATAAAAGTTTGCTCTGGTGAATTACTTATAATATTTTCAGACGAAATAAATACTCGAGGTTCCTCTTCAGAGTTTATTGCCTTAATGCATACTGAAGATAAATTTTTATTTTCACAAATCCAGCTTAATTCTCCATCAGATGTCCATTCAGGGGAACTCCCATCTCCAATATACTTTACACTATCACCACATGTATTGGGAATTTGTAGGCAACTTAGATTTAATAGATAAACAGCATACTCTGGGTCAAGTGACATTACCTCAGTGTTTCTCGGCGCATAAAAAGCTATTTGAGTTTCATTAGGAGACAGAGTAATTCCATGAATGCCATAAGGAAATTTATCGTCTTTCCAATCAATAAGTGTAGTAGTCAATCCTGTACCAAGAGAAACACTATATATTCCAACTTTCGCATCTGGTATTGAAAAAACTTCAGGGCTTGCAAGATATATTATTGCTTCATCATTAAACGTCCACTTAAAATCATACAAATATTGGACATTAGAATTAGTGTAATGTTTTGTTTCACCGCTCAACAAATTATATACAGACAATATATTTGGAGTATTTGAAAAAGAGACTAGCTCCTTATTGTTCGATAAATTTATATCTGTATAATACGGATTAGAATTAATTGAAAACAGTTGCTTCTTAATTGGAGTATCAATTCCATCAATTATCCATGTATTATTATTCCAATAAACAGCATACATACCATTCATTAAATCTATTGCTTCGTTTTGTGAATTTGGTATATCCACAGAATTTGTTTCTATCGCATCATTACCTACGTCTTGTGTAAACAACTGAGTAGCAACTATATTTATTGTTTGTTTTTTTGCATAAAATAAACTACAAGCAGTTATTATGCTCACAACCAAGCAACTTCCAACAACAAGCTCAATCTTTTTCATATAGCTCCTTAAATAGGTATAGGATGCGAGTTATTAATTCTGGGCGATGGTGGCTTAATAAGAATCATCTGGTTATGATTATAAGTTCCCGTATTTGCAGAGTCATTCCAAGGCAATGACAAAACCTTAAAAAAATCGTCCCAAGAATAACGTGTAACTCTGTCATTATATGGATTAAAAATATCTATCCATTTACTATAAGAATACCCGATACCAACAACTGCAACCCAATGAGGAGTTGATCCTCCTTCAAGAGTAATCCTTCCTCCATCTGTTAGTATTCCTATAATTGGTGTCCATCCACTTCGGATATAGCCTAATAAGTCATAAAAACGTTTATCTTTATCTCCGTAAAGACTAAGCATAGTACCATTTTTATTTTTTAGCCTCGCATCCCAACCAAAATGTTCTGCCATTTGATCGATATCACCAACACCAACCCAATTAACTCTTACTCCCACTTCATTTAATTAATTTATTATTTCATTACCAGTAAGACTTGGGTATTGTGTTCTTAAAATTGCACTAAAAGAGACAGAACCACATAAACCTGTCCTGTCATCTATTTGTTGTGAATATGTTCTATTTCCATTATTATCATAAAGGTTAGCTGAAATTGAAGTTAAGTCAGTTGTAAGGCTTAAAATCAAATAATCATCGCCCGCATCTTCGCACCATCCCCATCTATTGCAAATTGGTTCATGCCCACTGGGGTCATTAAAATTAATCGGAGAATTATTGACATAAGAATATCTATTAAAACTTTTTGAGTAGCGAGGGTTGGAAACAATACTATCCGGCTGAATGAAGTGATTGATGTATGGCGAATAGAATCTCGCCTTGTAATCCATCAGTCCGCCCATGCCGGGGTCCAGGTCGCGTTGACCGGTGTCCCTACGGGAGGCTTCGCACTAGCCGTAGTCGGTGCTTGAGGCATTGGAACTCGGGACATTGGTCCGCTCGGCGCCGAATATAAACAATCCACCCATTAAACAAAAAACTGACTCCGAATTAGGCGATGTGCTTTCTATGCTGTCAACGAAAGCTTTCTCACTCGTCCACAGTTGATCGCCCGGGTTGTTAATATTTACTCACCAAGAAATGTATTTATTTTTTTAACTTGAAAGGATCCAATCTGCTGAATCAAATCATCACGCTCGTTTATGTTTGCAAATCTCACCCCAGGCGCACCAGTTATAGGATCAATAACAGCAACCCCAAGAGTATATGTGCCGTCATTCAGATTCTCAACCGACAGCGAATATGATAAAGAATATGTTTGTTCAGGGATAATTTGTCGTATATCAATAGGCAATAAATCTTTTCTAACTACATCTCCGTTTTCATCAAATAAGTATAAATAGACATTCCAAGGATAATAAAAAGGAGCAATGCCAGAGTTAGAGAATTGAATATTAAGGTTGACAGCGTTGCGAAAACGCACAACAGTTGGTAATTCAACGCGAGAAACATAAAGCCTATATCCGATTACAGAAAGTACTTTATTAATTCCATTTTGCAACAAACTATTTAAAGGCACGTCATAAGGTCCACCGGGCCCAATAAAAGTTGTATGGGATTGTTTTAAGAGTAAAAGAGTTGAATCCAGATCTGAACCATACATCTCATCATTCTTAACAATGGGAGCCTGTTCGCCACCAATTGGAGCTAGTTTCCAACCATTTGGCATAGGAACGACCCCGCCAATTTCTTGAGGCAAAAAGGATCCCCCATGATCAATCCAAGCGAGCCATTCACTTGTGGCTTGGAAATTTCCTGTCATGTCATTATAAAGACCAAGGTTTAAGTCACTTGCAATTGTAAATGGGCGCCGCATAAGTAGATGCGTTTTTGGAAACGCATCTACATAATCTAACACATATTTTTCACGCACATCTGTCGATGGAAACAATTGCATATCATAGGTATGCCATTCCCCCCAATGTCCAAGGCTCCCTAATTCAATAAAAGCAAAAAAACTGTCGCCCCCATAATGTTCCCCTAACGCCTTAATAGCCCGCTGGTGATATTGCATAAAATCTGGATTAGAGTAGTTGGGGCTAAACCCTCTTCCATATTCATTATCATAAAAGGTACCATCACCGTCAATTTTTTCAAAAAGCCAGTCAGGAATATCGATATGCTTTTCATCTCCAGGGAAATCAGTAACAAAGCGAAATATTACTCTTTTTCCCTCCAATCGCCATCGGTTCAATTGATTGGACTTTTCGAATGCATCAAAATTATATTTCCCCTCCTCGGGCTCAAAGTTTCGCCAGGATAGGTCCACATAAACTAATGTATGAGGTTGAAGTATCTTATCTTCGTTTGCCCAAGGAGCTAAACCCATTAAAGGGTTTAGCAAAGGTCCATCCAAAGGGGTAAACAAAATTGTTCTTTGATCTAATTTCACATAAATTTCAGATAACACAAAAAATAGAACCAGAAAGATGGCTATGGTCAATAGCCCATACAGAAAAAAGAATATCTTAGGCTTTCTTTCGGCAGAATGTCGTTGAGGCAAAGTATATAAACTTAAGAGTTCGCTAACAGCTCATGACGTAAAAGATACGGGTTCAAATTCAATTACCTAGACCTTCTTCATCAAAGGTATGTTCAACTAAGCAAGGTGGTATTTTAGTTGTTATACTCGCCAGCATATTGAATCAAGGAAACATCTTTCACAGTAGGCAAATCTCTAATAGCGTCTAAAAATGCTGTATTATTATTTTTAACTTCGATCTCCAATGCTAACTCGACACTATCTTTTCTTACTGTTTTTGACTTCGTTTGAAATTTTTTCCCTCTCAGAATTTGCCTTAGTTCACCTACAATATCATCGCCAACATAATGAACAATTAGTATATATATTTCGCGGTTTGTCGCTTTTCTGCCAATCGTATACAACATTAATATAACAACCACTGATGCAACGAGAGCTAAATAATGTGACTTGGCACCTACAGCAATGCCTGTTCCAATAGCCCAGAAAAGAAAAACTATATCTGCAGGATCTTTAATTGCAGTTCGATAACGGACTATGCTGAGCGCCCCAACCATACCCAAAGAAAGCGCAATATTAGTGCTGATCGCTAATGTAATCATTGTAGTTAAAATAGTCAAGATAGCGAGTGATACAGAAAAGGATTGGTTATATACTACACCCCGGAATGACTTTTGGTAAACATAATATATTATTATTCCAAAGCCGAAAGAAGAAGCCAACGCTAAAATAACTGGCGCTAGTACTGTTACTGCAGCAGCAAAATCCATCTGTAAAAAATTTAGTATATTTTCCATTATTCTTCCTCTTTACAAACGAAATAGTTTTGATATCAGGCGTTAAAACCCCGAGTGTGCAACATTTTATCACAACAAAGGATGTATTTTGAAGACTCAACATACAAAGCAGTAGATGAAGTTAAGATATTCCGCACTATATTTGGTAAAAACTCGGTATATTTAACTTCCATTACTAAAGTACCTGGGTCCATAGTTTCAACGGTTGGGATATCTTTATCAAAAATATCAAACCCATCAATACCCGCACGAATATTCTTGTCAAAAGTAAGCCGCACATCACCAGCAGCTAATATGTAAGGCTCGCGCTCGTAGTCAACTATAATCCTAGGACGTAATAAATTCACCGTGCACTCATAATATAATCTATGTAACAGTTCACTTTTACTGTTTAATAAATACCCATAATCGCCTCTTAAGGTTGCATAAAATTGTTCTTTTGTAATTAGCGCTGTTTGTTTATGATTATATTGCCCATGTTTATTCTTTTTCTCATAATTTATTCTTTGATCAGAATAATTATATATTCGAATACGGTGCTTAGCACGTTTCAAGATGCCTGCATATTTATCATAATATGAGCTGTTATTATAATCATCAAAATAGAGGCTTCTAACTGTATAGGCCCCATCACCATCAGCATTTGAATCAACTGGAAGTATGTTTCTTACCCGAGAGCGAATCAGTAAATACTCCTGATAATTTATTAAGTATTTAAACTCGTGGCGGTACTTTGCTGTCTCTGACATATTGTTTACCAAATATTGATTAAATCAAGTTGCTATACACAAGAACTTGATTATCTCCTAAATAGAAATTAGCCGTTACATGGCTATCAAATCAGAACTTAAATACTAGGAACTTAGTTATTGAGCATCTCCCAGGCTACCATCCTGGTCAATTACAAAAAACTTCATACCATCGTATCGACTAAAGCCTTGTCCAAAGTAAGCATCAAATGGCAATCGGTTAAAACCGTCCTCATTAATGGCTACAACTCTCCAATAATAAACTCCGGGCTCAAAGATGGGTGTATCAATTGTCGTACTTTCGACCAAGTTTGTTTCAAAGACAATGTTATTAAAAATTAAATCTTTACTTACCATAAACTTATAAGTAATAACTTGCGGAGTGAAATTAAAAGATGGGTCCCAATTAAATCTAAGATTATCATCAATCAACTCCGGAGTACCCAGAAAAAAGGGAGTTGGTGTCTTTTGGGTTTCAAAATATAATTTTTTATTATTTTCAATCTCAGTTGGAATAAGTTCAAAAGATAAATCGTATTGATATTTATTTCTAGATAAATGTTTGACATCAGGCGCACTAAAAACAAAAGGCTCTGTTACATCTCGATAGCTACTTAACATTGTTTCTATTTTTTCAGGAGGCAATAATTTAATCAATTCATTGATTTCCTCGTCTAATATTTTTCGATATTTTTCCAGACGGAGTAGACGATTGTGCAGCACCCCGCCCCAATAATTATGAATCCCAACTTCCCAGCTTAAGTAAGGGTCTGAATCAAGCTCCTCTTTTTTCTGCCGTTCCAAATCGCCATCAAAATCCCAAGGGATAAAATACCATGTTTCGCTATTTTGCGGGCTATATAGATAGAAGTTTTGATTTTGTGTATCAACATTACCGACTAATATATTATACGCCAACCAAGTAAAGTAATTTTCTTCATCAAAATACTTTTCAAAAGTTCTAGCAATTGGAATATCATAGTTGTTTATATCATCTAACATCTGGATCAATTTAGAATGATCGCGATTCCCTTTAATTTCTAAACGATGTGAAAACTCACTTTCGTCGAATAAAGGGTCTGTTTCAAGGCGAATTTGATCTTCATATCTGTAAAACTCAAATGAAGTTGCTTTATACAATTGCCCATTAGGATCCAACTGATGATTCCTTAGAAAGGCTTTATTAACTGCTTCCACCTGAGTAAACAAGCCGTAGTCAACAAAATTCTTCCCAGCTGGAGAAGTTGTTTCATCTTTAACATACAAATGGACAAATTGTGTCCGCAGTGTAACAATACCAGGAACACCTTTCAATAAATCAAACGACAACTTATTCCTAACACGCGTAGGGTCAAACACATGCTTATTAAGCGCAATTGTTGACTGCCCGCGCCAAAGCCCAGCATCATCATAAAGTTCAATTTTATATGATTTCTGGTTTCCATTTGCAGAGGTCGAGGCGCCTCGAATTTGAACCGTGCCGTTAGGAACTACAGCATCATAACCTACTTCATTAGGCAGTGGACCCGTTTCATCTCCAACTTGAAAAATAACTTCAGCTTGACCGACAACATCGTTTGCAGCACTAGATCCTTTATTTGTCCACTTATCAAATTCATTGACTTCTTCCCAAGTATATTGAGTGTTCTCAAGAGGGTTTCCCTTACGAACCGTTATATACATGGTTACCACAGAAGTCGGATCATCATTTTCGTATAACGCCAAATTATCCTTAAAATATTGATCGTCAATATCTTCTACTGGAGCAATGTTAATAAGAGGTATGGGCTCTAATGCAGGTTTCAAAGGTTCCTGACTATCATCACTTACGTCTGGCAAAGCCTCAGAAAGACTATGAAGTCCTCCAATTAAAAGGAATATCGCAATAACACCAAGTGTATAATTTGAAATTTTTTTCATCTTATTACCTATTATTATTTATAAAGTGAAGTCTTCATATATTACGAAAAATCTCTGAGTTTACATCGACACTAATACAGCTATGTTTTAAACATTTCTGTGATCAACTAGACGCTTTAAGCGATTACGGACATATATTATTTTATTCGACCACCCCCAGAGTACCATCTGAAGTTATTGTAAAATACCTCATGCCGCCATTTCTAACAGTAGAGCCATCAACTGTAGAGTAATAAACATCAAAAGGGTATTGATAATTTCCGTCTTCATCAATAGCAACAACTCTCCAATAATAAGCACCTGGTTTAAGAACAGGGATTTCAATTTCTAGAGATTCAGCTAAATCTTCTTGAAAAACAATTTCTGTAAAAGCAATATTCTTACTTATTAAGAAACGATATGTTATGATTTGAGATAAAAAGCTATATGACGCATCCCAATTAAATTTTATCTTCCCATTAGACAATTCAGGTGTACCCAGAAAAAATGGCATGGGTCGTTTCTCGGTCTCAAAGTATAGATTTTTATTGTTCTCTACTTCAGATGGAATTAGCGAATATGAAAGTTCAAGCTGAGTGCGATTAATTGTCAACTGTTGTGCATCGGGATATCTACTCAAAAACGGGTCTACAACGGTTCTGTAACTCTTAACCATAGATTCTATCTTTGCTGATGACATTAGCTGACTCAATTCATTAATCTTGTCATCAAGCATATGGCGATATTTTTCAACTCGCAAAACACGATTATGAAGAACAACTCCCCAATAATTAGCAAATCCAACTTCCCAAGTTAAATATGGAATAGTTCCTGTTTCAGATTGTCTTTGCCGGGCAAAATCTCCATCATTATCCCAAGGAATGAAATACCATTTCTCGCTATTTTGAGGGCTGTACAAATAAAAGTTTTGGGTCTGCGTATCGACATTTCCATCCAAAATATTGATTGCCATCCATGTAAAATAATTTTCAGCATCAAAATATTTCTCAAATGTGTCTGTGATGGGAATATCATAGTTATTAACATCATCTAACATACGAATCAGTTTAGAATGATCTCTATTTCCCTTGATTTCAAGTATATGAGAAAACTCTTCGTCATTAAAAAGCGGGTCACTTTCAAGGCGAATTTGGTCCTCGTATCGAAAAAACTCAAAAAGAGTTGCTTTATATAATTGACCATTTGAATCCAAAAGATGGTTTTTCAGGAACGCCTTATTAATCTGTTCTACTTGAGTAAACAATCCATAATCAACATATTTATTATTTTCCAAATTAGTTGTCTGGTCCCTAACAAACAAATGAAAAAACTGAGTACGAAGAGACACAACACCAGGTATTCCTTTTATTAAGTCATACGTTAATTTATTCCTAATTCGGGTTGGGTCATAATAGTGTTTATTAATATCAAAGGTAGACTGCCCTCTCCAGGTTCCTGCGCTATCAAATAGTTCAATCTTATAAGATTTTGGATTAGGGTTATTTGAACTTGAAGCGCCTCGAATTTGAACCGTACCGTTAGGTATGACAGAGTCATATCCCAACTCACCTGGTAATGGTCCATTCTCATCGCCAATTTGAACAATTACTTCAGCCTGACCTACCGTATCATTTGCTGATAAGTATCCTTTAGTCCACTTATCAAATTTATTGACTTCTTCCCATGTATATTGAGAGTTCTCAAGAGTATCTCCCTTACGAACGGTTATATACATGCACACAACAGAAGTTGGGTCATCATTTTCATACAAAGCCAAATTATCCTTAAAGGGCTGATCATTAATGTTTTCAACTGGAGCAATATTGGTAAAAGACTCAATTACAGGTGTAGGAGACGCTATAAACTCATTGGGTGTTGCGTTATCACTCGTCACATCAGGCAGAGACTCAGAAAGACTATTCAGTCCTCCAAACAAAAGAAATACCGCAATAACACCTAGTGTATAGGTTGAGAATTTTTTCATTCCATTACCTGATTATTATTTGTAAAATAAAATCTTTTTATTCCAGGATGAATTTCTGAATTCGCGTCAGTATAATAGCTGTAACTATACTGTATCTTACCCAAAGAATTAACAGCAGTAACTCGCCAGAAATATTTACCAGGAACCAATAAGTTTAGCGGAACGTCAATACTAGTGTCCATTATATCTTTTTGGTATATTACTTCATTAAATGCCCAATCTTTTCCTAAAACAAATTGGTATGTAAGGTCTCGTTTTCCAAGATCAAAAGAGCTTCCCCACACAAAATTCAAATTAGAGCCGCTTTTTGTCGGAGTACCCATTTCAAATGGCATAGGTGTCTCTAAAGACTCGACATACAAACTATAATTAGCATCTATATCAGAAGGTAATAAACTTCCAATTTGATGCGATGTGTTTATATCAACAGGCATGTGAAAAGCATCTGGCATGGCAAAAGAGTATTTATCAATAACAGGTTGATACATCTGAACAAAACCATTAATAGTATCTTGATTTAAGTAGCCAAGCATCTCGTCCATTTTCTTATCTAAACTACTTTGATATTGATCATTTTCCAACACTCTACGATGTAAGGTTGAAGCCCAATAGTTAGACACTCCTTTCTGCCATGGCAAATAGGTTTTAGTGGCTAAGCCTGGATTCGTCTGCAATGGAAAAGCTTTATCATAATCCCATGGAATAAAATACCATTTGTCTCCATTTTTAGGGCTGTATAAAAAGTAGTTTTGAGAAACTACTTCAACATTTCCGGTTAGTATATTAAATGCCATCCATGTAAAATAATTTTCAGAGTCAAAATACTTTTCAAAAGTAGTTTCAATTGGAATATCATAATTGTTTAAATCACTTAGCATCTGAATTAGTTTCGAGTGGTCTTCGTCACCTTTGATCTCAAGTACTTGAGAAAAGGTATCTTTATCATAGGATGGATCGGTTACAAGCCGTATTTGATCAGGGTATTGAGTAAACAAAAAGTTAACAGCCTTATATAATTGCCCATTACCGTCTAGCAACCGGCTATCGAGGAAACGTCGATTAGGCTGCTCAACTTGTGTATACAGCCCGTAGTCGACAAATGCATTTTGACCTTCAGAAGAGATGACTCTTACAAACAAGTGCACAAATTGTGTTCTCAGGGTGACTAAATGCGGAATTCCCTTCATCAAATCAAAGCTTAGCTTGTTTCTGAAACGTGTTTCATCCGTTAAGTGCTTGTTTAAGTTGATAATACTTTGTCCACGCCAGGCACCAGAACTATTGTCAAGAGTAAGCTTAAAAGATTTCTGTGAATCAAAAACAGACTTTGCGCCACGCAACTCAACAACAGCATTGGGATTAATATCATTAAAACCAAACTCAGTTGGCAACGGACCTGAATCATTACCAAATTGAACTATAGCTTCAACATTTTGGTCAGTGGTATCGACATCGTTTGCAGTCGCCGGGCTTTTGTATTCATTCATTGCAGCCCATGTATCCAGATCTTTTTCCATAACTGTGATGAAAATAGTTACAACAGAAGACGGAACATCATCTTTGTATATCTCGGGGTTATCCTGAAAAGATATCTGGTCAATATTAATATTTTTCTCGGAAAGTAATTCCTGTTGAGTAGCAACAAGCTGAGACACCGTTAGGTTTTTATCAATATTTGTAGAATTTGGAGATAAACTAATTAATGAAATTAGAATAACAAAAAAAACGGCAATGATCATTACGATTACCCGAAAAACTGCCTTCATTGTTTCACCTCAATCAAATCCAATTGATTTGCAATTCTAGTAAAAAAACTTCTTTTCTGGACAAAAAATACAGGCTGTTTTGTAAAAGTATGATAATCTAATCTATCTGTATAAAGATAAAGAGCTCTTAATGAAAAAACATACAATATTACTGCTGCAAGCACAAAGCCAAAGCCATATAGCGTTTGAGATGTCTGAATCGTGTACCAAGTAATCAGAAGGTTTGAGACACAAAAAAGAGCAGATGCCCAAAGCGCATCCTGATTATCTGAAAAGTAAAGAAGAAATAAAATTAATACATTCCCAATTGCATATATGCCATACCCCACACAAAGCACCCTAAACATTTCCTGCATTCCTAGAGTAAACCCTAAATTGAGGTGCGTCAACAATTCTCCTAATAAAGTAATAGCTAATAACGTGAAGAATACCTGTTGAATCGCAAGGTAAAATATTTCTCTCTTAAGAACATCCAACATATCGCTATATGCTATTTCAATATTACTCAAAGACCCCTCGCCATTCAGAAGATTAAAATAAAGCTTGTATTTTGGGTAAAAATTTACCTCAACAGTTGCTACAAAGTTTACTGCACTAACAAGGCTAGTAGTAAATGCTAACAAAGCAGGTATATCATGGCGCGGTGCATGGTAAAAAAGTCCCTCCACTTGAACTCCTAATGGGCTAAACCACATCAGCATAAGATGAACAAAAAGCCCAAATGTAGAGAAAAAACCAACAAAAGGAAGATGCGGATATTTATCAATCCATTCTAAAAATCTCAAAGAACTCCCTTTACCATTCGGGAAAAATTGATGAATCTCGATTGTAAAAACGATTACAAGAATACCATATGCAATACATGCACCCAAAAGCAATGAAGCAACCACATCAAAATTCAACAAGATAAAAATATAGCCAAATGCTAATCCGCTAAAAATAGAAATCGAAAAACCTCTTAATATTCCTTTATATTCTTTCAACGCAGAAATATAACTAATCTGCACCCAAGCAACAACACCTTCACAAAATAAAATAAATGAATATACGGCATATGAAAACTGTATTCCGCTAAAAGTAAGGAAAATGCCCCATAATACAGAACCGATAACAAGAAATATTGAAATTGCCCCATACATGGACGGCAAAATACGCCAATATTCTTGTATATACATCATATCTGCAACAAACCTAGTGAGAACATACAACAATGTGCTTGTCAATAGCAATGAGAATAGAAGAGAGTATGTAATAATCACAACAATTAAATCTTGTTGGTGGATAGTTGCATCTCCAAATTCAGCAATATAGCGTGTTCCTAAAAGAAATATTGCGCCCAACAACATAGGGCCTGCAACCACCATACTTGTGTATGCATTAGCTCTAAGTTGTAATAATATCCCTTTTTTTGCAAATAACTTTTTTAATTCAAAGCCGATTCCTGCCATTTGCTAATTGCCCTTTCGTACACGTTTAAGTAGTTTTTTTTCATATCATTAATATCAAAAAATTTTATCGTGCGCTGTTGCCCTGATATCCCCATTTGCTTTCGATTATCTTCTGAACGGCACATTTCCATTAATGCTTGATATAACTTGTATTGATGCATTGGAGGTACACAAATACCTGCTTGCCCAAACTTATCGCCTTCATCCCCTTCAAGAAGTTCCCGACAACAACCCACGTCTGTACTAACAACTGGACGTCTTGCAGCTAAAGACTCTAAGACAGCAAAAGGCTGACCTTCTGAAATACTCGTTAAAATCGTAAAATCTATTTTTTCAAGATAACTAGTCGTACGCACTGTTCCAGGGATAATAATATCCTTCAAGTCAAGATACTTTATTAATTCTAGACATTCTTGATGATACTCTTCATCATCAATGCCACCAATAATGTGCAATCGAACATTATCAATTTCCTGTTTTAAGCGAGAGAAAGTATATATAAGAGTCTTAATATCCTTAATTGGGGCAAAACGGGCAATAATTGCGATGTCAATCCAATCATCTTTAGGTTTCTCAGGAATAGTTACAAAAGATTCAAGATTTAGCCCATTGGGTACGATTTCGCATTTTTCAGGCGAACACCCAAGTTCTTGTTGAATCAAGCTCGCCCTTTTATACAAACTTGTTACACGGTGCGCCTGAGTATAAGCAAGCCGCGAAAACATAACAAACATTGATATCCACAAGTCCTTAAAATATGACTTAATCCAATCAGAACGTAAAATCTCCTCTTCACGCTCTCTAGTGTATATTCCATGTTCAGTTAGTACAAAAGGTTTATTAAACTTAATCGATGCCAAAGCAGCCAAAACCCCAGCATACCCCGTTGATGGACTGTGATAAATATCTGCTTCTGGCATTGGTTGTTCAATTAGATACAATAAAGGTAAAAACATTGAACGAACTGTCCAAAACAAGTCTTTAAAGCCTGCATATGGATAGTCTGATTTTGCATATTTTTTTAAGATCGTCAAAAACTCTTCGCTCAAAAAGAACTCAGCAGATTTGTTAACATTCATATTAAAGATATTAAGAATGACCTTCCAATCTGGATTAGCACTACTAATCAATTGTGATATTGCTTCACGTTCTATATCAGAGAACTTTAAGTTAGAGTTTTTATTAATCTTAAGATTCAATGAGGTATTCAAGAAATTCTCATGTACATTAACTACATTTTGGGGCAGCTCGTAAACAAACTTACCACTTTTTTCTTCTTGATCTGCTATTGTCCAAAGTACAAACTCATGCTCTGGCATTGAGCGGATATAGCCATCAACCCAGGTTGACACTCCACCACGAACATAAGGATAACTACCTTCAAGAATAAAACAAATTTTCAAGTCCTACTCCTCAAATAAAATAGTGATGTTTGGGTTTAGTGCCTGTACCAAATACTGATTGGTAGAAACCTGAGTAATGACACCACCATCAATAGATAAGGGAGGGTGTACGGAACGAATCATCAGCCAAGCCTCATCATAAAAATTACCTAAAGAGATCTCAAGTTTTCCATCTTGTAGGTTTGTATCCACTGCTAGCCGAGAAAACCTCTGAACCGCCATGGCACCTTCGCTACCTGTCATACTTCTTAAACCAGGAGCAGTATTTTGAAGCCACTCAATAAAGCCAATGTATTGATCTCGTAAATTACTCCAACCTTTTTCTGCATGTCGATCTAAATCTAGCATGTCATCTGGATGAACGAACTGAGAGTTCAAGTAATGAAGCGATAATTCGTTTATTACTGCCCAACGTGCATATTCATCATCCATCATGTCATAACCAGCGACAATACGTGGAAATTCTATAACTCCATCTGGAGATTCAGTGAATTCCTGTAAATACTCCTGACCATCTATATCTGGTAAATACACGCTGGCAATATACTTAATATCTGGAATCACTGTAGGCATCCATCTACGAGCTTCTGGGCACAAAATATTCGAAGGGGGGATGTATCCCAAAAACCTATAATCTTTAAACAAGGTTTGTCCAAAATTATAAACTTCAATTAAAGCCAATTGCTCATTTTCGGTACTTTCCCAAACAGGATATCCGTTCAATGCATTAATATTATCTTCTGCTTTACAAAATGGCACATGGTTATAGCCATGAATAATAATTTCTCCATTTGTAGATAAAAGAGCACGTCCAAGATAGCTATGGGTTTCCACATCAAGCTGCTTGGGAAAAGGCGGTACCAAATTATTTTCGTATGACTCTATCATTCCACCCGTGTACCGAATGCCATACTTTTCTGATATTTTCCGCATGTCTTCCCACCATAATTCTCGAAAAAAGGTTGAATTGTCAATATTGTTATAAAATTTTTTGATCAGCTCATTGGAACCGCCAGGTAATGGGGCAGGAAAATCATCAATATAAAAGACTGATGTATTAATAACAGGATAAACAAAGGTGTCATATAAAAGACTGTAAGCAGCCCCCATCATTCCCCTAGAATCTTTGTTTACGAACTGATCAGAATTAATTACCACTACACGCCCTTTTTCTACTCTACATACCCATAAAATAGGAGTTTTGTCAGACTCGGCACTTACAACATGAACATCACAGTTCTCTTCATCCAAATCAACCGAATACGCCTCATTAAAAATAAAATCTTTACCTAAAGAAAGTCCTTTAGCTCCAGGCAGCAAATCCGTTAAAAATTCAACACCTTGCGAGATTATTAATGAGTCAGAATTATTAATAGCCCCTGTTTTTCCCAAAATAATATTGGAAGTAGCAGACACATCTGGACGTATCGCAAAAAACAACCGCCCACCGTTTCGGACCCAATCAATTATATCTAATGCTTGTCCATTTATTGGCGCCAAGTCCAATACAGCAAACACAACGACTTCATATTTTTGTAAATCAATCACATTATTTGAGCTTACATCAAGTAAATCGTACTTTACCTGCATGCTATCCAGTGTGGCTGTTAAATTTTCACGTAAATCTCTCATACCTTTCAGAGGCGTAGTTGAGTCATAAACAACAACCGTCGTCACGGGACGATCTGAAAAATAATTTTTTGTTTCTACGATCTCGCTTGGTAGAAATTGATTCTCTTTATAGTACTGAGAAGTAATTTCATAAGCTGCACCTTGTCTTTGAGCTAGTAATACAAACCCCATAACCGAAAGCATGAGTAACGGAAGGATAATTAATGAATAATTATAAGTGTGTTTCATTTTACGATTCCTCTATCCAAATTTTCACCCTCTCTCTACCATTTTTTGTCCAAGCAATTTTTTGTTCTTTCATCTTAAGAATAATATCTTTTAAGCGAAAACCATCTTTGCTTTCCGTGCAAACACGTATTGCCTCAATCCAGGTATTCTCGTTTTCAGGCCAATTTGAAATCATTATTTCGACAACTTCAAATGCTGTATTAAATTCTCCTAACTCTATACAGTTTCCAATTTTTCGCATATAAGTTTTTAATTCATTACCCGAACGCTTAATTTTGGAATCGAGCGCCTTCGAGTAAACAATCCGAAGATTTCTTAATAAATGCTCTTCTAACAATCCACTTTGGATATATTTCTCAATTGCACTGATGTATTCATCCAAAATAGTGATGTTGTCAGGATCATTTTCAACTGCGACTTCAAGTTTTTGAATGGATAATTGAAAGTCTTTTTGTGCTTTAGCAATAGTTGTCGTAGCATAATGCGATGTTTCAATATCATCATTGTATTTTGCAATATTCAAGATATCCAAATACTTTAATGGGTCTGAATAAAGAGTCTCCAACATAAGGCGTCGTCGAACCTTAACATCATTTATTAACATCGCTTCCTCTAAGGGAACAATATCGGAATTCTCATGAAAATTCTTCAAAGCTACCCACAAAATTTCATTTTCTTGGTCTAGTGGGTCTAAATCGATCGGTTTTACGCCTTGTTTCTTAAGAAAATTCATCTGCTCAATAACAAATGCTACTAGAGGTCCAAATATTGGCAAAAAGAAAATAAGAGGTATTTGTTCTTTTCTTAAATGAGATGCTCCAGAACGGATATAAAATACATATCCTACAAAAACCAAGAAATGTATAATCAAAATGATAAATTCGGGGTGAAACCTCACTATTACTCCTCGTTTATTATCATACTATCATGTAACCTGGATTTCATCGGCATCAATCAATCTACCGGTAATTCCTAGGTGCTGAATACGATCAAGTACATCCAGAGATGATTGCTTGTCAGATTGTGAAAGTAAAATATAACAATTTCCGTTTCTAAGTACCCCAACTATATCAGCCGCTCGTATCCCATCAGATACTTTTGCATATAACTTTGCTATATCTAATCCATTAGTTTCAAGAAGAACCAGTTGAAAGTCTGAAACTTTATTTTTCTTCATCTCAATTCGAATCTTTAAGGTGTCTAAAAATGCGTCATGGTTTAACATTCTTGTAGAAGGTAAATAAGTCTTTTCATAATTAGCATCCATAAAAAACGTAGCTCTTACTAAAGATGCTTCTATCATCCCACAAATAACCTTAAAAAGGTTATAGTAATAAATTGAATATTGCTCAAAATTTGCTGACCAAATTACAATGATAGCAACAGGCACATTAAAAGGGTAGGAATTATTTAGAACTGGCGCAATATATGCAGGGTAGTTTTCCAAAAGTTCCGAGTTTTGGAAAATTTTTCCGCTTTCAATAACTTCAAGTACTCTGGGGAAATCGGACAACTTTAGGGATTTTGAAATTTTCTTACCTAAGTTAACAGAGTGAACTTCTAATCTTGCATAAGTCAAATTATTATCCAAGGAATAGATGGCTATATTTTTATTGTCCATTAATTCCTCCAATATACTCAATGCACGAAAATACACCGCATGTTCTTGAAGTTCATCAAGTTCCTTTGTTATTGTAAAAATCTTACCAAAACTATCCCGATATCCTATTAATCTTTCACGAAGCTGGTCTTTAATTTCTCGTATCTCATTAAATACTTCATATAAGAATGAGTATTTTTCCATAAGGAGATCATATTGTTTTTTCTCGTAAACTATTGCATTTTCAGTCTTATCATGATTATAGCCAGTTATTAAACCAACTGCCAAATATAAAACAAAAGGAAACCAGTTCCCCACATTATAGACAAGTAGTTTCCAATCTACACCAAGATTAAGCCAGGTATATAAAACATACAGACTCATGATACTAGCTGCAATTAAACCAAATTGAAGTCCATACAAAGAACCAAGTATAACAACATAAACAAGCCGAAAATCAATATATTGAAACTGAATCAGTGTGCCGGTAAGTTGACTAAGATAAATAACTATGGCGGCTCCGCCTATCAGCTCGCTCCATTTTAAGAGCGTTTGGTGATTTGAGGTCCAATTAATTATTTTCTGAAATAAATTAAGCTCCCTTACGTGTTCAGCGGAAGTAGACTCAATATACTCTCCGATTTCAGCTAAGATATTATGAGTGTCATACCAATCATAAAGTTTTCTTGCATTTAGCACATCAACTGGTCTGGTATAAATCGTCTTCACACTATCTTCAGAAAAAGTCACAACAGGAAAATATTTCTTAAGAACGTCCGCAAGAGATGTAAACTTAACTGAATTAGATGATGAAAGATTGACTGTCAGCGCTTCAGGGTAATAAACCTCATCTACGGCACGTTTTATAAAATCAATAACATCATCAACATGCAGCAAACTACAAAATGCTTCAGGAGAACTCGGAATAATAATTTCATTTCTTAATTTACCTTCATTAATCAATTCGTAAAGCAATCCAGTCCGTTCTTCGGGTCCGTACAAATTAGTAATGCGTAAAATCGTTACAGGCAATCCATAGTTATTATGATAACTCTTACAATACTTTTCCCCAACTAGTAACGTATGACCATTTACGGAGTCTGGCTCAGGCGTTGCCGTTTCAGAAACATCAGTTGCATAACCATACACTTCTGTCGAGGAAACAAATAAAAACCACTTAATATCTCCCTTTCTACCTAACTCAAGAGAATTTCGTAAACCATCAAGTTGCTGCCCTACATAAGAGTCTCGATCTTCAATAAATTGTTCTTCTCTTGTAGGAAGGAAAACGATAACATCAAATTTGTATGAATCAAAAGCTTCCCTAAACACTGCCTCTGCTGGGTCTATTAAATGAAAGACTATGTTATCCTCACCAGAAGTAGTAACTCCCTTCACTTTCGAAGAGGCTAAGACAACCTTATGTTTATTTCTCGCAAGTTCTTTTGCTAATGGCATCGCGAGAGAAGACAGATTCCCAGTTATTAATATATTCAAAATGTCTTCCTTTCTATATTGCCGAAGTGATATTAATAAATAAATTTTTAAAAGCAAGAAATACTACTAAATTAGCCCCAAAAACAACAAGGCGTAAAGTATATACAATTATACCGTCAAAAATAATGACAAAAATATTAACAACCGTTCTAACCACCAAACATATCTACATATACTATATAGATGAAAAAATTCCTGATTAAGTGTCTATTTGGGCATTAAAGTTTTGAAGATGCAATAAAGCCTCTGTTTGCAATTTCAATGCCAAATCGGCTGTTGGGGCAACAGCGATACAGCCAAAGCGGTGGTTGTGAAGCGCACGAGTAATGGTAATCACTAATCCATATCGCTCATCCCCATTAATGGGCAATAGGTAATCAGCAAGCGCATCCTGAAGTTCCTTAGGATTCGTAATACTGCCGGAATCCATCGCTTCGTAACTTACACAAGATATCTTTTCAATGTAATCGTCGCCATAAATGTGCTTCGCAAATTCGTGGACATGCGTACCACCAGTGCGACGCGCATTAATCTCTAAAAGATACAAATGGTCGTCATCACTGACAACACAATCAATGTCAAAATGTCCAACATATCCCATTTCCTGTAAGCGTTCTGCAAGCAACAGTCCACTAGACTCAAGCTTTGGATACCATGAAGATTGATATATACTCTTATCGACTTGGATACCGCAAAAATCTCCAAACTCTAAAAAGAGTTGCTTTGAAACATAAGTAACTTCCGGCTTGCCTTCACCTAAAGAAGGAACTTTTACTTCTAACGAAGGGGATATTTGATTTTTTGAAGGGACAAATCTTTCAACGACAATCAGTTCATCCGCAAAGTATGGATCGTTCTTGAGCCGATTAAATACCTCTTTCTTTTCTTGATCGCCGTAAGGATGAATGACAACGGTTCCAATCCCGCTTTCACCTGTATCCGCCTTTACAACACAAGACTCTCCGTTTTGGCTAAACCACTCTATAACCCGAATGGCATGATCCATATTATAGCATGAAACACCCAATGTAAGAAAATCTTCTGCATCGTTAAGCCACATAGAAGCTAATGAACGAAAACCATTCTTAGTATCAATATAATCGCGCAACCAAAAATTTTTCACTTCAGGGCTTTCAGGAGTTTCTACGCGCAGCCCTTTGGAAACACGCAGAAAACTAACTAATTCATAAAATTCAGGCGTTGTAGCATATGGAATGAGATTAAGTTTCTGGTCTTGCCCTGCAAAGTTAACAATCTTTTGGATTAAATCTTCTTCACGAAGAATGTCTTTACATAAATAAAACGTGGGGGCGTGTGGATACGTATAATCAGTTTGTGTAAAGCCTAGATCACGGATTAGGGAAGCATGGGCAATTGGGTAGCTAACAACAACCAACTTAGGGTCACCCGCCCACAGTAGCGTTCGGTCCGCATGATAAGCTTCGCTAAGAATCAATTCTTCGCGTTCTTTTGGGTCAGCACAACGCCCTAAAAAGTCAACGTGAGCTTCAGCGAAATTGCTCACGATGACTGTAGGAATATTATTCTTAATTGGCATCAACTTATTCCGGGCTAACTTTTAGACTTTTGCTGGTCACGCATCTTCTGAGCTTTTGTCCGTAAATCCTGGAAAAACTCTGACTCTACAATCTCGTTGACTTGTTTATTCCTCTTTGATTGATCAATCTCAATCTTCAGGTCACGAACTTGTTGACGTAAAACCTCTTCACGTTTGTATACCTTATCGATCATGCCTTTGAAAACCCCTTGCATTTTCTCAATTTCATCTGGATATTTATCTGAAAGCCCCAACTCGCCAAGGTATTTCAAACCAGTTTCATAATTTCCTTCACCTATTTGTTCAGCAGCGCGGGTGAGACCAACCATTGGGCGTGTTAAGAACTGCGCAACAAAATAGACTAGAACAACGAGAATAATATATGTAATAGAGAAGGCGACATATATACTGCGTAAGATCTGCTCTTGCACTTGATTGACATATGTAGATGTAAAGTCAATACCCAATGCACCGACCGTTTCGCCCTTTGAATTCGTAATTGGGGCATACGCAGAAACCCAAGAACCAAACTTATCACCATAGATCTCGGGCACACAAGTGGGATCGTCATATGTACACCAACCATTATCTGTTTGGAAAACGACCTGCTCCAGACCCGCAAGGTTTGGACCTGTGTTCGTATTATATGGGACACGGAATTTCACAAAGTTATTCCAATCTGGGTCAGGCAAACAAGCACCCCAACTGGCAATAAAGATAATTTCACCAGGCTCTTCCCCAGCAATGTAGGTGTAAGGACTAGCACGAGGTTCTACACGTCTGATCTCGCAGAGAACTTGAACCTGATCCCAATAGCGAGTGTCATCTGTCAAACCATCTGCACGGACTTTCCCTTCCTTCACTAGCCCTTCCATCTGATCACCATCAATAATTTGAACAGTATCCCCTTTATCCAAAATGCCTGTACGTGTAGCCCCAATAATCGTGTCGTACAATCCCTCTTTGATCTGATTCATTGCCTCTTTTTGGGCAAAGTCGTAGAACCAATAATAGGTAGAAGCAAATACTACTGTAAATATCAGTGTAAAACCAACAATAAGTTTTGTCTGCAGGCTAATAAATCTCCCTTTGGATTTTCCAACAGGCAGGGTGTCTACTTTTTCGGTCATGTGATCTATCTCCTATGCAGAAATCTCTTGAATCACCTTTCGTACAAGCCAATGATCCAACGATAATTGATAATGGTCTTCCAAAAATGCCAATAAAACCAGCTTAATAGTATGAGCATTACCAAGATCCCTTTCATATCCGGGTATCTGGAATGCCCCAATATTCATTTTTCCAAAATCAGCGTTCTTAAGTGCCTGAATTTTATCACCAACTTTTTCCAACTCAGGGGTAGAAGGAGGTTCAAAATACTCTACGGGGAACCTTACATACCCATATTCCATGTACCTCGTTAGTAACCGCGGATACTCTACCTCAGCTGCCATACAGATTGGAGCTATTTGGGCATTTTCCTGGGCATCTTCTACTAATTTTTGCATGGCAAGCCCTAAGGCAAACTTCGCAAATGGAGAACCATCTGGTGCTCGAAGTTTTCTTGCCGCAGGGTAAATGGCAAAATCCATTAACAAGCCTATATTCCTTTTTCGGTTATACAAAAAACCAATAATCCCAACTGGTTTGTCATGTATTACTAACAACCACTGATGCCATTTTTCAATGGAAGACTTATCAGCCGCATCTCCAGCCCGTTGGCGCATCACAGGTAGGTATCGTACATATTGAGGGAAAAGCTCCTGATAAATTGTCAGATAATCTTCAATATAAAGAGAATTTCCATCAACCAGATCATGGATGACAAGATCCACGTCAGAGGCGTTGTATGTTTTTTGTTTAAAATTCGATACCATCAAGAACACTTTTACGTTTTGAACGCGCCAGGCGATAATTCAACATGCTTGTGTCATATACACTGCGAAGATAAATGAAAGCAACTATTCCCACTACAGCCGCTACAAGCGCAATGGAAAGATAAATCGTAACTGCCAATATACTAGTAATCACACCATTAGATACAAGAGCTAAAAGAATTATCAGAATGATACAACCTACAACTGTGGCAGTCGTTACGAAGTAACTATCCATAAAAGCGGAAATACGCCCTCGTTTTTCATCTGGTACAAGACCTTGTAATGACTTTCGCGCCGGATCATCCCAACCTGCATAAACAGTACGAGCCACAAAACGGGCTGATGCTGCTCCAAACACGGAAGAAATGGACAATGCCAATCCGCTGGCAATTGCTAAAGAGACCGGGAAAACCACAAATGCTTCTTTTAAGTGGATCTTCGATAAAACACGACTAGTAATAAGCCACTGAAATACCAACAACCCTGAGGTTTGAATAGCTTTGTAATATCCTAAAAATCGTTGAAACTCAAGATCACTCCCTACAGTTTTATCAATAACAGACAGGAAGTTAAATTCCAGCAGCGTTAACACTAATCCAGCTAAAAACATTAATATGCCAACTGCCTTAAAAACGGGGACATTCTGGAAATAATCCATGCCAATCTTAATAGTTTCACTTAAGCTTGCATGCTCTTCTCGAGACTGCCTAGTTTTCAAGGTGACTTTATTGAACATGATTCTCAGATAAAGCACACTTCCGATTAAAACGATGGCTATTGCAATAAATATCTGTGTCAACCCAAAGGTATATTTTTCAGCCAAATATGTTATTAATGCAGCAGCACCATTCCCTAATAAACCGCCAATCACAGCACCAGATGCAATGAAAGGAAAGACGCGTTTAGACTCTGTTACATCAAACATATCACTAGCCAATGCCCAAAAGGCAAGAGGCAAAATCATAAATTGTTGGTCGGCTAAAAGATAGAGAGAAGGGTATGTAAGCCAGGTTGGTGCATTAAAAGCAAACAAAAATTCGAGCAACAAGTACATGATAGCAAGCCCAGTCAATAACCATGTAACCAGTTGCAAGCGTTGGTAGCGGTCAATAAAGACCAAGTAAAAGCCAGCAGCAAAAATGGTGATGATTGTGGTTACTATCCACAACCATGGAATCCGCTCTACACCTAAATGTCCAATAAACCCCGCAGTTGCTACAACATCTGCTAACTCCAAAACAAAGGTATTTACAGCGATCAATACCCAAAGAGAAAATGCCAGCCTCAATTCCTCCGATTTCAAGTTGACAAGCGCTAGAAATTTCTCCTTCATGAAAGCCTCTGTGCTATAAAGATTTCAAATTTTATCATATGACCATTAAGCCTGGTTTTCAGTAATGTAATCCCAATATACAATGTGTTTGCACCGCCCTCCCCCTACAAGCCAGTTCAAACAGGTATAATTTCATTATGTCCGACGACTCATTAAGAACCCTTTCTCGCAGCAAGATCGCCATGCTCATTGACGGTGATAACGCCCAAGCTGGGCTGCTCTCTCAGATGTTAGTTGAAGCCGGGCGGCATGGACAAGTGACTCTCCGACGCATTTATGGCGATTGGACCACCAATAACATGAATTCGTGGAAAGACACGCTCAACTTTCACGCGTTTCAACCGATTCAGCAGTTCCGCTACACTGTTGGCAAGAACGCTACAGATAGCGCCATGATCATTGATGCCATGGATATCTTGCATTCAGGAGTTGTGGATGGTTTTTGCCTTGTCTCAAGCGACAGTGACTACACTAGACTGGCTACGCGCATCCGAGAGACCGGCATCTTTGTGATGGGCATTGGAGAAAAGAAAACGCCCAAGGCGTTTGTCAATGCCTGTGATGTGTTCGTATACACAGAGAACCTCGTAACCGCTAAAAAAGCTACACAACAGCAAAAGCCGAATAAAGGCGGCGCAAAGAAAAAAGATGAACCTGACCCCATCCCCCTCTTAACACAGGCGTTCGAGATGGCAGTGCAGCAAGATGGTTGGGCGGCTCTTTCAAATATGGGAAATGCCTTGTACCAACTGGACCCAGCTTTTGACCCTCGCACCTATGGTCATAAACAACTTTCAAAGATGATCAGCAAATACAAAGATCGTTTTGAAGTGCGCCTGCAAGAGATAGACGGCTCGACATTGTTCCACGTCAAAATGAAGGAATAAGTTTGGGAACAGCAAACCGCCTCGAGTTAAGCCTGAGGCGGTCTTATATCCGCTATGGGGTGAACTGTGGAAACTTCTTCATATACCTTGATAATTGCTGCCGTAATCTTCTCCCATGCATAATCATTTGCATATTCTGCCGCTTTCATACCCATTTCGTTTCGTAATTCAGAATTACCCAAAAGGATCGAAAGTTTTTCGCACAAAGCTTCTGGTGCGCTATCGGGTACTGTATAGCCTGTAACGCCATCTTGAACCAAATATCCCAGCCCACCTACCTCTGAAGCAATAACTGGTGTGCCGCACGCCATGGCTTCCAATGCCACCATCCCAAACGACTCGTATAAAGAAGGCATCACCAAAATCTCTGCGGCAGAATAATAGTAAGGCAAAGTATCTTGCGCACGCTTTCCTAAAAATACAACCATACCGCCCATGCAAAGGTCATCGCAAATTTTTTGCAGGCGCGCCATTTCTTCAGACATGTCTTGTGGATTCACATCTGGCTCGCCGCCAATGATCGCCAAATGCACCGGGCTTTCTTTATTTGGAGTATCGATTCCCAAACAAGACATAGCCTTAATTAGTGTATCCACTCCTTTAAGTGGCTCAATGCGCCCCACAAAAAGAATCATTCGGTTTTCGGGTTGTAGACCGATAAATTGTTTTGCTTCATCAGGCGGAATCGGATAAAAATGTTCAGTATCCACACCCGGCGGGATGACTATCATTTTTTCGGCGTCAGCACGATAAAGAAAGCGCAACTGCGTTAATTCAGCCAATGTGGCGACAACGACCCGGTTCACTCTCCGGAGAACCTGTCTCTCCCCATTGAGCCGATCTTCGCCTGCTTTTTCATCCTCTGACCGTGCCACCCGATTTTTCATTTCACCCAAAGTGTGAAACATATGCACAATGGGCGTCCCGCCCCAGGCATTGCTCAATTGCTCCGCCGCCAAGCCAGACATCCAATAATGGCTATGAATGACATCGTAGACAATCTCTTTGTCCTCGGCAAATTTACGAATTCCATCCACAAACTCAGGAATGTATTTTGTAATATCGCTCTTGCTGCGTGGTTCTTCGGGTCCGGCTGGGATATGGACCACACGGTTTCCATACCCTAATTCATGGATGACATGAGGCACGTGTTCATCCTGTGAGCGCGTAAATACATCAACATGAATCCCCTGCCGACCCAGTTCCCGCGTCAGATCGCGGACGTAGACGTTCATTCCGCCTGTATCCTTCCCACCCAGTGTTGCCAATGGACAGGTATGGTATGAAATCATCGCAATTCGCATTTAAGCTGCCTCCACAATACAGACAACGTGAAAATCTAAAAACTTGCGTGAAACTTGGTATTCCTTTATAATCCCGCCGCTCTAAAAACTGCACATGCCACCGTAGCTCAGCTGGCAGAGCAGACGATTCGTAATCGTCAGGTCGTGGGTTCGTATCCCACCGGTGGCTCACTTATTGAAAACTAGCTCTATAAATCTCAAATATGGTGGTTGTTAAGGGTCTAAAATGACAACCATACAGCCTCAAAACCATACGATTATTTTGAGCAATAATGAAGATTATATCGAGCAGTGGGTACAAATTTTCTTAAGTGATAAGAAATCCCAAAATCTCTCCAATCACACTCTCAGGTTTTACGCAAACAACTTAAAGGTATTCGTTCAATACTGTGAAAATCACAGTCTAAAAAGAATATCTCAATTGACCCCTCCATTTCTGAGAGAGTTCATTTTATATTTGGAAAGTAAGGGGAATAATATTGGTGGTCAATTGGTCTATCATCGTTCAATCAAAGCTTTCCTTAATTGGTATTGGGATGAAATTGAACCCAATTCATATAATCCAATCCTAAAAGTAAAACCGCCCAAACAACAGATAGCACCAATAGAGGGAGTAACAAAGGAGCAAGTCTTCCTTTTATTATCAAAATGTGGCAAGGATACTTTTAATGGTGAAAGAGACCGAACAATCCTCGCTCTCTTATTTGATACTGGATTAAGAGCGCAAGAATTATGTGATATTGAACTCAATCATATTGACCTGATAAGGTGCTCAATCTTCATCCCAAAAGGCAAGGGTAGAAAGCCAAGAACAGTATTCTTTGGTAGAGCAACCAGAAAACAACTCAGAAAATATCTGAGGCACATTAAAAGCGACCAATACCTATTTACCAGTCAGACTGGGGAAAAGCTCATCTACAATGCACTCAGGCAAATCCTAAGAAGATTATGCCTTTTGGCAGGGATTAAAGAAATCTCCCTCCACGATTTCAGGCGCGGATTTGCCTTGGAGGCAGTCAGAAATAACATAGACCTTCTTACAGTCTCCCGCCTCCTCGGTCATAGCGACTTATCATTACTTACACGGTATGTAAACCAAAATAAAAAAGACTTGGAAGATAAATACAAAAGTGCTATAGATAATTAATTCCTTTATGGGTGCCTATGACATACAGGGGTAATGAGAGTCTTAATTCTCATTTCCCCTGTATAGTGTAGGGCTTCTTCTCTACCTGCAAAACAAATGCACAGTTTCTAAAAACAAAAAGTAAAAGACTTTTTCGATTAGAAACCTGAAAATTTGACAAAAATATTTTCCCATTGTACAATGCCGAAAATCAGGAAAGCTTGTGGGGCAATTTTCCTTAATAACTCCCAACCCAACAATTTTTAATTACAGTTTCTAAGAGATTATGTATCTCATCTCTTTCAGTACTTAATACACAAACTGTATACATATGTAGCAGGAAAAGGCGCAAGCCTTTTTTTAGTTTAATACCCAAAAAGGAGAAAAAATATAAATAAATGACAAGTAATCATGATTCACAAAGGGAGAAAAGAAGTTTGAACGAAGATGATATAAACCTAGAATTAGAAAATGCTGAAATCTATGACCGAACGATGTTAAACGCGCTAGATTACGGATTAGAAGTCGAAAGTAATATTATTAATGCCTTGAAATGGGAGGAGGAAATAGCATTCGAATTGAAACTCTACTTAACAGCCCCATGTATCCCTTAAATGGATACATGGGGCTGTATGCATTAATCTCTTAAATCGATTTCAAAAGTATTAAGCTAATTTCTAATTTAGCTTGATAAAAGAATTTCTCAATCGCCTTTACTCTGAATATTAAGCAATCTATTACAAACCATTTCCAACTCACTCAAGGCTCTCGTTGTTTCCTGTAATCTCTTCCATCGGCAATCATCGTCAGGGCTAATCCCATCAATCAACGCAATCAGAGGCTGAAAATGATGTCTAAAGTCTTCGCTTTTCATCTTTTCGTAAAACTCTGGATAGCTCATACAACGCTTACTTTCACCCTCTCGAATAATCATCAATTCCCCCATCGCTCTTTGTTGAAGCACAAACACCTGAGTGTCTTTTCCACTACATCCATAATCGGGGGGAAAGCTCGAAAGACAATGGCTCACTTCATAAATTGCACTAAAGAACATATCCTTTTCCCATTGTGTTTCAAATAATTCAAAATTCATTTCACTTTGAAGCATTTGTACCCAAGCAAAATACTGTCCAAATAGAAATGACAAGCTATCCATAAAATAATCGTAAGAGATTGACCAATTCGGATTTACCTTCGTTTTATAATCCTTACTCATCGCAAGGTAACCACTTTGAAGGATGTTTCTTAACTGGCTTCTTAAGCTCCGTACTGAGGAAAGAACAGGGTTAGACCAACGAATAACTTCAATGCGAAGTCGTTCCTGTTTCATCTGTTCATTTTCAAGTTTTTGTGTATCCATAAGCTCTCGTCTCTTCACAAAACGATAGGTAAGCCAACTGGATATAAACCCAGCCAATAAAGATACAGAAGTAGCAATCAAAAGCCAAGAAATACTTGTTTCGCTAAAATTATTATTGAACCAATTCATATAACCTCTTTACCTCAGTTCCTTCATCGTCTTCGCCAGCCCGGTGACCCGTTCCACGAGTCCTAGTTTGAGCCTCGCATCAATGGACAGTAATATCCACGCAATCGCAATCAAGAAAGTGACATTCGCCTCAATCCCAATACGAAGAATAAGGTCAGGCGCAAAATATAGGACAGCCAGAATCCCATAAGGGAACAGGGTGAAAATGACGCTCAGCACCTTATCCCCAAAACTGGGCGGATTTGGAGAAGCAGTTTCCTTTGGTTTTCGTTTAGTCGAAGATTTGAACTCCCCATATTGACCGCTGATTAATATCACCGCAAGTTTGTCAAAATCTTTTCGTAAGAGGCTCAGGGTGTTCTTTTTAGGGGCAATCACCCAGCCTTCACGCTCTCGAATATAAGTTTCTATGCTTCGCAATTGTGAGACTGCCTCTTGATTATTATCAATGCTGGGTGTAGTAAAAGTTTGAGACAGAAGCAATGTATTTCGTCGAAGGATTCGGATTCGTTCTAATATATGTCTTCTAAACTCAGGGTTGGAAAGGTCACCATCCTGATATAGGTCAATTACAAGAAAAAGGCTCGAAGGCAAAATCAAACTATCAGCAAAGGTACGGTTCAAAAGAACGCCAACAATCTTGGCAGCAACAATAGCTGAAAGCAATCCTATAAAAATAAAAATAATATTGGAAGCATCAAGAATAAATGAACTATGATAAAAAGCTTGTATTTTTAAATTTGCATAAGCAGCCAATACAATAAGACCTCCTCCCAATATGAATGCAAGTGAAAAATAGATTACTGTTGACAGAAATCCATATACCTTCAACTGTTTTTCATGTGCTACAAAATTTTCTTCTAATTTTTTCGGCTCAAGCTTAATGCTCTTCCCAACCTCAGAAATATTGGGGACACCAAACCATGCTTTTATCTTACTTTTGTATCGATAAGGCAACACTGTGGGTATAAAGGTTGCAATAGTGCGAAGCCATCTGGATAAATTAGCATTGATTAATTCGCCAATCGTCTGCGGAAATTGATATTCAACACTCGCTTCGTCAATAATAATTTTCATACCCTACCCCTCCCAGACCCTTTCAATGACCTTCTTGACCTTTTCCTCGTAAATCCGAATCAATTCCCGATTTCCCTCAACAATGGAACGTTCACGCTCAATACGGGTGACGATTTCACGCTGAACTTCCAGCGGCGGCAAGGGAATTTCAAATGCTCTTATATCCCTAAGAAGTAAGTTTTTCTGTGAAGAACCATCAGACACACTGTTCAGTTCGGAATTTTTTGATTGCAGAAAATAGAAAAGATAATATGATGTGACCAAATCTTGTTTGGGTTTAAGGATTGCAACGCTTTTTTGAAATGTCGTTCTAGGTGTTTTTTCTATATCAATTGCAACAGCCATTTTTCCAATACTTCCACTGTTTGAAAGAAGAATATCGCCAAGCTCAAATCTTGTTCTTCTGTGGGTATCTTCAAAGTCGGCTTTTGTTATTTGCCTCACATCACTGTAGTCGATAAGTCCGTTTTTGATATCTTTTGCACTGATGAAATAATACCCAGAGTTCGATTGGTCTTCACAATCGCCATGTTTTCCGTCAGTAATATTTTCGCAAACCTCTTCTAACCTTACTGATATCCACTCGGTCACATCTTTAGGCAACATCTCACCAAGTTCAATTTCTATATTTGGCTTCCACCCCTCCACAATTTGACGTGCCCCATCAATCACCCGCTGATACCCAGCAATTTCGTCTACGATTTGATGCTGAGTTTCAATTGGAAGTAAAGGAATTTTGACCTGTTCAAGATTTTTTCTGCTTATACGTTGACGACTTGCTCCCGTTAAGTATTGAGAAAGTTCTTTATAATATTGGTCTGAAAGCGTCAAACAAACAAAATATTCAGGGAGAATTTTTGTCTTGTTAAATCTGACAATTGAACAATCTACAGCCGTTATCATTCTAGTTTCAAGTTTAGGAACAAAACAAGCACGTCCAACAGGGTCTGGCAACCTTGAAATCAAAACATCACCTGGAAAAATTTCTGTGCAGTTTAATTCTATAAATTTCTCTTCGCTGATAAACCTTGCCTTATCTCCCTTGTCTTTATATTTGCCAAAGCCAACATTTCCAGTTTGAATTAAGCGAATTCCAAAATCAGATTGGTCTTTGCTTTCAACCCAATCTCCATCAATAATCAATTCACAAACATCAATTAGAGGAACCATTTCTGATTTTTGATTCTCGTTACGAATCACTTCTCGATAACGGTCTGCGCTCAGGTTGTAGTCGCCCTCTGCCAGTTTAGAAACAGGAACCAGCAAAGCAGAATCAAGCATCGGGGAGAAAGAAGCGGGTTCTCCATCCAGAACAGCCTTATGCCAATTTTGCAGGGTTGCCAGCGCCGAAGGCAAATCACTATGTTTCGGGCAATGTTCAGGCTTGTCTCCCATTTCATTACATAATGCCCTACGTTGCGCCCCCAAGTCATATCCATCCTTTTCGATTTTCACGAACAGAACCTTATCCGTCTTTTTCGCAAGGTTCTTATCCAATAAAAGAATGGAGGTCTTCACCCCAGCATACGGGTTGAACATGCCAGCAGGCAAAGAAACCACCGCCCACAAAAAATTATGCTCAATCAAATACTTGCGCAATTGCTTATATGCCCCAGCCGACTGAAAGATAATCCCCTCAGGCACAATAATTGCCGCTCGCCCCTTGGAAGTAAGATGCTCCGCCATGTAATCCACGAACAGCACCTCACTGCGGTTTGATTGTACTGAAAAACGTTTGTGAGGCTGAATACCGCCCTTAGGGGACATAAAAGGCGGGTTGGCTAAAATAACGTCGGCATAGTCGCTCCAACGGTCATCGCTTGTTAGCGTGTCATATTCAAAGATTTGCGGTTTCACAAATCCATGCAGATACAAATTCACCAGTGAAAGCCTCACCATATCAGGCGAAATGTCGTACCCAGTAAAATTATCGTAAATTTTGGTCTTCTCTTGCGTGGTCAAAGGCTTGCCAGCCTCTGCGCTGGTCTTGGCAATATGCTTATAAGCAGAAATAAGGAACCCCGCAGTTCCACAGGCAGGGTCGAGCACCGTATCCGTCTTTTTAGGGTCAAGCACTTGCACCATAAAATCAATGATATGGCGCGGCGTGCGAAATTGCCCCGCATCTCCCTGAGACCCTAACACCGAAAGCAAATACTCAAAAGCATCCCCCAGTTTTTCAGAATGGTCATACTTAAAATCGTTGATTGTTTTTAGGAACAATTTCAGCGTTTCAGGGTCACGGTAAGGCAGAAAGGCATTCTTGAAAATATCCCTGAAAAGTTGTGGCAGGTTCTCGTTCTGGCTCATACTGGTGATTGCCTCACCATATAAAGCCAGCATTTCCTGCCCGCCTAAACGTGGGTCAAAGATGTTGCTCCATCCATACTTGGCAAATTTACCCTTAAAGAAACTCGCCTTCCCACCCATCTCAATTGATTGCTTGTCCATGTCATCCATGAACTTATACACCAAAGCAATCGTAATTTGCTCCACTTGGCTCTTTGGGTCTGGCACTTTCCCCACTAAAATATCACGAGCCGAATCAATTCGGCGTTTGGTCTCAGAATCTAACAAAATAAACTCTCCATGAATCTCATAGTAGTACTAGCTGGTGGTCGAGTAGGGCATGTTCTTCATGCCCGTATCGAGACCACATTATACGAACTGATTGAACGAAACATAATCCTTTATATACTCAACGATTTTATTCCGCAAATCCGCCTTCAACTTCGGCAGGAACTGCCCCCCAGCATGGCTCCCCAGCAAATAGGCAAAATCGCCCTCATCCACCTTGTTCCTAAAATCAGGCTCAAGCACATACGTCCTAAAGAAATCCTTTGCCGCCTTAAACTGGTTTTCATCGGGCATATATCGGCTGTCAAATTTATCGAACTCCTCATCCAGCAATTCATCCCGCGTTTTGAAATAGGGCTTCAACCCAAAAATAACCTCAACGATTTCCCGTAAAGAAATCCTTCGGTCAATGTTCAGGCTTCGGCGTAATTTCTCAAGGTTAAAGAACTCCTCAGGCTTATCAAAGATGTTCTCCTCAATATGGCGTGTAATCGCTTCCAAATCTCCCGCTTCCATCTTCTCAAGCGCAAACGCATCCTTTCTAATTTGCTCCTCGAACTTCTGGTAATACATTCGGTCAACCCGCATCCCCTCCATGCCAACCGCAGTTTCCCGAATCAGATTCAAAGAATCAGGGCGCGTGCTTTCATAACTGGAATAAGAAACCCCGCCTCCATCCCCGCCCAAGCCTGCTCCAGCCCCTCCCAGCTTGTTCCCCAGCCTTGGCAGTTTCAAAACCTCGTTATAGTTAAAATCCTCTTCAAAATATTCACAATTCGCAAAGAAATCAAATAACTTGAATTGTTCCTTTTGCTTATCGCCAACATTCTTCTTCCATGCAGGGTCAGTGATTTGTTCACTAAAATCATGCTTACGTGTTCCACGTCCCTTGATTTGAATGAAATCCGTAGGAGAGAACACAGGGCGCATCAAAGCCAGGTTCAAAATATCAGGGCAGTCATACCCCGTGGTCATCATGCCAACGGTCACCGCTACCCTTGCCTTACTGGTCTTATAACTCTCAATAAAATTTGCCGACCCTAAAAGATTATTGTTCGAGAAGTTAATCGCAAATTGTTGCGCCTCAGGTATCCACGAAGTCACCTGAACCGCAAAATCCGATTGATACTTGCCCGGGTATAGGGTGTCAGCAACCTCATTCAACATTTGCGTGATTTTCACAGCATGGGTCTGGCTAACACAAAAAACAATGCTCTTGCCAATCTCTCCACTTATCGGGTCATGCAAGGCATTCTGCAAAAAGGTCTCACAAAAGACTCGGTTGGTATCATCCGAGAAAAACGTTTTCTCAAAATCCTTCTTAATAAAGGTTTCTTCTACTTCCTCATTTTCTTCCCCGTTCTCGCCATTCTGCCCATTCTGAATGACCACCGCATACCCTTCATCTGAAAGCATCTTGGCGGTAATCTCAGTTCTAGCATCCACAATCACAGGGTTAATGAGGTATTTTTCCTTCACCCCATCCAATAAAGAATAACGATACGTCGGCACACCATTCTCACATCCAAAGGTTTTATACGTATCCATCAAAATACGCCGCTCCCACTCACGCGGGTCATTCTGATTTTTAGAATCATAGTTCTTCAAATAATCTTTAGGGGTAGCCGTCAACCCTAATTTATAACCAATAAAATAATCGAATACCGCCCTGCTATTCCCGCCAATGCTTCTATGCGCTTCGTCTGAAATCACCAAATCAAAATCATCAGGCGCAAACTGCCTCTTATATCTATTTTTAGACATAAAAGACTGAACCGTAGAAACAACGATTTCAGCCTTTCGCCAATCGTCTCTGTTCTCTTTATAAACCACAGTCCGATAATCGTTCTTCAAATAGGCAACAAATGCCTTCTTAGCCTGATTCTCCAGTTCCAACCTGTCTACTAAAAATAAGACCCGCCTTGCGTTCCCAGTCCTCAAGAACAGCTTGATTACCGCCGCAGAAACCAGCGTTTTCCCCGTCCCTGTTGCCATCTCAAACAGAAAACGGTCTTTCCCCTTCTTCACATTCTCCTGAATGGCTTTAATCGCCTTAACCTGATACTCTCTCAGGAACCTCAACCCATTAGTTTGGATGTATTGAACCTGTGTGCTTTCATCTTTCCATGCAGGGTCATTTTTATAGTCTGGCTTTTGGGTCAATACAATGTAATCATTATCTACAGTCTCACGCACCAACCCCGCTGTATTTGGTTGGAAACTTGAATACCCTTCCACCGTATCAGGAGAAGGAAATTTCTTTATAGCAACAGGGTTTCCCCTCTGGGTATCCCAAAAATAATGCGAATTTCCATTAGAAAGGATGATAAAGCGGCAATGCTGAGCCTGAGCATATTTCCGCGCCTGTTCCTTCCCAACCAACGGGTGCTTATCCTCAGATTTCGCCTCTAAAACAATGAATGGAAATCCTTTTTTATCCAATAAAAGGAAGTCAATAAATCCATTTTTTAGGGTCTCAAAATTCTCCCCAAGTGAATTAATATGGCTCTCTGTGATTTTTACATTATTTTCAAGGACAATATTTGCCTTACCCTCAGAATCATCAAAGAATTTCCATCCCGCTTCTTTTAGTAATTCATTGATTTTGATTCGTGCCTTGGCTTCTTTATTCATAAATTTCCTCGTCTTCGGGAAACCCCGTCATCTAAAACCCAAGTATAACTGAACCAAATTGAACTCACATATCCAAAATTGCCAACACTTCCTGCTATTTAATGGCAATCTGCCAACACTTAATGGCAGATTGCCAACAAAATTGCCAACACTTTTTTTTAGTATCCCCAATCATAAAGTCCAAATATATTCAAGAATATAAGAAGACGAACAAACCAAAATCCTCAGTTAATCATATAGCACATAATCACAAATGCCAAATAACCGAGGTATAAATTTTATCTTACAAAGGTATAAATTTTATACCTCATCATTGTTGAATATGCTGTCCTTAAACAATAGAAAGGTAGTTTTATCTACAACCCCACCGGCACACACCAAAAAGGGGTTGAAATATATTACCCGTAAGTTCCCATCCATTTTCCTCTTAATGACTTCGTGATGTTCAAGCTCATTCAAAACTTTTTTTAGTGTAACAGGGCTTAAATCAAGCAATTCTTCCAAATCCTCATTAGAAGGGGAACTATCCCCATTAATCGAAATAGTATTTGTAGGAAACGTAATAAAACTAATCAAAGTGCCGAACACCAATCGGGCATTTTTACTCATACCCTGCTTCTGCATTACCTCCCGCAAAGCAACACGAAAGACCTTGTTGAACTCATGGTCTTTTTTTATTGTCACTGTATCGTATTCTTTGTTATTTATTTTTAGAGTCTTCACCACAAGATTAGGAGTATGCCCCGACTTACGCAACTCCTCGTTTACTTCATCCCTCGCTTTATATAACTTTTCCCGAATCTGTCTTCCGCTTTCCTTTTTACTGAGCACTTCTTCGCCATGATGTTTAACAACAGCGCCTTTCTTTTTCGCCATAAAAATATTCCTCTTTGAAATTAATGATGTTTTTACGAGTCAAGGCTATAGCATATAGGCACAAAGCCATATCATTTGCTTCAATTATATTCCCATATTTTGCGCATTTCGTTCAAGGTTATAACTATTAGATATAGTCATAACTGAGAGAAGCCAAGAATCAGCCTTGTAAATCATTCTATTATTCTAAAGGGTGTGTGAATCAACCTGCTTAAACTGAATTTATATAGTCTTATAAACAGAATTATGTAAAATAGGGGTATAGCATTAAACTTCACCTTACTTACAACTCTTCTTACAAACAGAATGACCTTTATCAATAAGTCTATAATATTGCAATGGTTTATGATTATCAAAAGACCAAACGATTATGTTAGAATTAGGAATAAATCACCATATATATAGAGTGAATTATCAGCTGGCAGAGCAGACGATTCGTAATCGTCAGGTCGTGGGTTCGTATCCCACCGGTGGCTCACTCTTTAGAAACCCTTCAAGGGGTTTCTTTTTTTATAAAAAAATTGTAATTTAGCGGGGCGTTTCGATATTGTAGAATGCAGTAGAATTTAATCTAACAAATGAAATACATTAAACGCTTTTTCAGCATCAGTTTAGGTTCTGAAGCGGAGTTTCGTCCGCTTATTTTATCAGTTCTATTTACTTCTATTATCAGCGCCACCATCCTTGCCGTCATGGACATCAACCGTCCATTTATGGTGTGGTTGATTATAGCGTTGGGGATTTCCATTGTCCTGACTTTTTTAGGGTTTACGAATATTGGGAGTTGGGCTTCACTATTTGCATCATTTCTTACTCTTTCGATACTGATTTTTAAGAATTACGGCATCCGCGATACGGCTGTAATGGGGCTGATCGTCATTCTTCTCGGCGCAGGTCTATTAGCTGGCAAAGTCGGCACCCTTATTATTGGAGTACTGATCATTCTTGAACTTGGTATTTATGGAGCCCTTGAGACAAAAGGAATCATCGTTAACCAGTTCAGCGCAAAAAATCACTTTGAAGATTACTTAGTTCTATGTCTGATCACGGCAATGATCACAGCACTGCAATGGCTGGTGATCAGCAGGCTCAATAATACGATTGTGAAAGCACAAAAAGATCTGGAAGAACGTAAAAGAATCCAATCTCAGCTTGAAGAAGCTGAATCTCGGTATCGAGGACTTGTTGAAAGCGTACCACTGGTGATTTATATTGCAGAGCCTGGGCCAACCGGAAGATGGCACTTTATCAGCCCACAAATCACACAAATGACGGGTTTCTCTCCATCAGAATGGGTTTCACAACCAGGGCTTTGGTATTCACGTATCCACCCAGATGATCGTGCCAGAACCTTACAAGACGAAACTGATGCTCTGCGTGAGGGGAAAATGCCACGGCTTGAATACCGTCTTCTCACACGAAACAATCAGTATATCTGGATATCGGATGAAAGCCATGTTTTTGTAGATACCAGTAAATTATTAGTTCAAGGTTTCATGTTGGATATCACCAGCCGAAAATTGGCGGAAGACCAATTAACTAAGCGCGTTGCAGAGCTTCAGGCTGTGCATGGAATTAGCGAAAAACTGGTACAGAGGACTGACCTACAAAAGCTTATCTATGACACGGGCGAGCAAATTCGACTGTCGCTTAATGCGAATAATGTCCTAATCGCCATTCACGACCCAAATACAAACTTGATCCATTTCCCTTACGATTTTGAGGAAGGTGTTCCGCGTAAAGATGTTCCCATCCATTTTGGCGAAGGGATGACAACATATATTATGGAACATAAAAGCCCGATCATCATTGAGAACGATTGGGGACAGCGCGCAAGTGAAATGAATGTTCTCAACGCAGATAGCTTACCTGCAAAATCTTCTGTTTCTGTGCCGATCATGACTCCTGAGCGAGTGATTGGCGTTATCACGATCGAGAGTACAGAACACGAATATGCTTTTAGCGAAAGCGACGCCCAATTACTCATGACCATTGCAGCCAATCTGGCAGTTGCCATTGAAAAAACAAGGCTGCAAGAATCCGTTCGGAAAGAAATGGAAATACAAGAAAAACTCATTCGTGAACTCGAAATGAAAAACGAGGAATTAGAGCGTTTTACGTACACGGCATCTCACGACCTAAAATCGCCATTGATCACGATCCGTGGATTTTTAGGGTACCTTGAACAAGACGCCCGCATTGGAAAATTCGACCGGTTGAATTCAGATATTAAGAGAATATCAGACGCCACAGAGAAAATGCACCGCCTACTCAGCGAATTATTGGAACTTTCAAGAGTAGGGCGAGTAACGAACGAAAAGCAAAATGTATCCTTTGAGGTAATAGCAACAGAAGCGCTCAAGCGTGTAGAAGGTCAAATCATGGCAAGACAGGTTGAGGTCCAACTAAGAAGCGGGATGCCCCCCGTTCTGGTTGACAAAGAAAGGCTGATTGAGGTCGTCCAAAATCTGATAGACAATGCGGTTAAGTTCATGGGCGGGCAGCCATCCCCTCGCATCGAAATTGGTTTTTATCTGGAAGATGAACGCCCGGTCTTTTTTGTTCGAGACAATGGTATAGGGATAAAGAAAGAATTTCAAAAGCGGATTTTTGGTTTGTTCGACAAACTCAACCCCGATACCGATGGCACAGGGATCGGGCTGGCGCTTGTAAAAAGAATCATCGAGGTTCATGGCGGGAGCATTTGGGTAGAGTCAAAAGAGGGAGAAGGCTCCACGTTCTACTTCACAATAGGCAATAGCAGCGAAAAATAGAATACAAGTATGCCTTGACAGAAATCTGTGAATAATATATAGTACTAATCATATAACACAAGTACTATATAAACTATACGCATATGTCACTCAAACACGCAATTCTCGGATTTCTCTCTTTTAGCTCTTTTTCTGGCTACGATCTAAAAAAAGCCTTCGACCGTTCTGTGCAGCATTTTTGGCCTGCCAATCAAAGCCAGATCTACCGAACTTTAGCAGAGTTGGAAGAAGATGGCTTTGTCACAAAAGAAGTGGTCGAACGTGAAGAACGACTGGACATCAAGCTTTATCACATTACAAAAGATGGGCGCGACGAATTGCACCAATGGCTCACCCACCCTCTGCCCGAACGGGATGATCGCGAGCCCTTTCTAATACAGGTTTATTTCAGTGGCAAGCTCAATGACTCAGAAGTTCTTCATCTCTTTCGTCAAAAACTTAGAGAGACTGAAGAGCGGCTAGCTATATATGAAAGCGTCTATGAAATGATAGAAAATACTCCGCAAAAGATCGATGATCAGCGCGCCGTCTTTTTTAGCATACTTACTTTAGAAGCAGGATATATCAACAATAAATCCATTGCTGAATGGCTTCGATCTGCCATTGAGCGCATCGAAAACAAAAACTATAAAATCGATATAGGTTAATATGAACAAAAACATTCGTAATATTTTGATCGTTGCATTTTTTACAGTTGGTGGGGGCTGGCTGGGCATTTGGCTAAATAACATTACCGGCAACACAATGCCGCCCATGCAAAGCCTTGGCGCATTGGTCTGGCTTACATCCCCTGCCCTTACTGGGTTTGCTTTAAGAGCCTTTGGTGGAGATGGCTGGAAGGATGCTGGCTTTGGGCTGCACCTCCGCTCTAGTTGGAAGTGGTATCTGCTGGCTATTCTGGTCTATCCGCTCGCCTCTCTCTTGGCTTTTGGTCTGGGTGCCCTATTTGGCATTACCTCTGCTGAGGGTCTGATCAGCGCATATATATCCGCTGCGTCAATAATCTTTGTTGGCTCGCTAATGAAAAATTTCTTTGAAGAGTTCGCCTGGCGGAGTTACCTCACCCCTCGCCTTGAAGCAGCTGGAGTCCACCCGCTGCTTAACCACGTCATCGTTGGTATCTTATGGATGAGTTGGCACCTTCCTTACTATTATTACTACCTTGACCGCACCGTCTTAGAAAGTTCTATTACCACCAGTATGCCCGTTTTTATTACACTTGGTTTTTTGGTTATGATGCCAACTGCCATGCTGTTCGGTGAAATTCGGCTTAATAGCAAATCTACATGGGCAGCTTTTGTACTCCATCAAGTTGTAAATGCAATCAGTATGCCTCTCTTGATAAACGGTTTCATCAAAGTCCAGGGTCCACTTGCAGCGGTATTCACACCAACGAATGAAGGTGTTATCGTGTCTCTCCTATTTGGGATTACGGGTTGGTTGCTTATGAAAAAGCGGCTAAAAGAACAAAACCAAAATAATTAAAAAAAGGACCGGCAACAAGCCGGTCTTTTTTTTGCTAACTGAATAAACTTTGCACAGCCTCTCGAAATACTTTTGTGTGATGATCCACATCGGCTTGGGAAGTTTCGGGGGAGATAAGCGCCATATTGTGAAAAGGTGTCATCAAGATGCCGCGATTGAGGGCATACAGATGCATGTAGCGGTCAAGCTCGGGGTCGACGGCGGCGTGAGCTTCTCCACCATTCTTAGGCGGGTTAGGGCGGAACCAATACTCAGAACGATTACCCAATTGCTTGACGATCCACGGTAGGCTGAATTCTTTGATGACGGACTGCACTCCTTCGGTAAATTGCTCTTGTAAAGCAGTTGCCTTGGTGTAAAACTCGTCTGTGAGCACATTCTGGAGCGTGGCTTTCATTGCCGCAATGGACAGAGCATTGCCAGCCAACGTCCCACCGATACCACCTACATCTGCATCATCCATGGCGAGTTTGGCGGTGAAGGCTTTGCTCACTTCTTCGGTGAAGCCATAGATTGCAGCGGGAACGCCTCCAGCGAGGGGTTTGCCGAGGGTGATGAAATCAGGCTCAAGTCCGTAGGAGGCGGTGTATCCGCCAGGACCGGCACAAATGGTATGCGTCTCGTCAATGATGAGATAGGTACCATACTTGCGAGTCAATGCACGAAGAGCTTCATGATATCCAGGCTCAGGGTGGATAATGCCGATATTCGTCATAGCGGGTTCAGCTAGAACAACAGCCACATCACGAGCAGAAAGTGCGGTTTCAAGTGCGGCAATATCATTGAATTCGATCACTTTGCTGGTTTCGCGTGGGTCGATCTGTGGACCCATATTGTTAGGACGAGAAATGGGTGTGCCCTCTTCATCAAGCGTGATAAAGGTTTCATCTACCGAGCCGTGATAGCAATAGTTGAAGACCAGCACCTTGGGTCGACCAGTGATGAGGCGAGCCATGCGTAACGCAAAACGATTCGCATCTGTAGCAGTGAGCGCAAATTGCCAATACGGAAGTTTGAAGCGGCGCTGCAATTCCTCGCCTACCCAGATCACATCTTCATAAGGCAACATCAGTGTGATGCCTTTTTGAATCTGCTCAGTGATCGCTTTGACTGTGGCTGCAGGGGCATGACCGGTCATGGCGCCAGTATCACCGAGGCAGAAATCAACATAATCATTTCCATCCACATCAGTGAAATGGGCGCCTTTCGCTTCTTTTACAAAAACCGGGAAGGACCCCGCCCAACGGATCATCCACAGCATAGGCACGCCGCCATGCAGTGACTTGCGGGCACGCTGATATAGCTCATAAGATTTGGGATGGTTTTTATGGAAGAGAGCTTCTTCCTGTTTGAGAAGAGTTTCAAGTTTGGAACGATCAAGTGTATTGTTCATGGTTCTCTCTATTTTTCAGGATTGTCAAAATTTCAAATCGACTGTATATTACCGAACGAAAGGGCGGACTACCAACCCACGCACTGCCTATTTGGAGGAAATACCATACATGACTGAAACGCCGATTGCCAACTTGCTCGACTCATTAGACTTGAATAAACGCTTCAAGACCTCTGCATATTTTACGATCTGCTTTAGCTCGCTGCCATCCAGCTTGCACCTTGTGCTTTCCAGCGAAAAGAAACAAGATGCAGTAGGTGCCATACTTGCTGAAATGGAGTTGGAAAAATTCAATTTCGACATTGTGTTCAAAAACTGGTCTACTGAAGATTTCCAAAATTCACAATCCAGTGATGATTATGTCTTTGAATATGTCTTCAAAAGCGAAGGTGGACGAATGCTCATCCATTTCACTGCGAGAGATTTTTCTTACATCACGGTCGAATTCCTCTACGACCATACTCTCAAAAACAGTGAAGACTGGGTCTTGTCGATGAACCACAAACTACGTTCAAAATTTGGCGCGCCCAAAAAACCGCAATTCAAAGTACTTATGCACCAAGATGGCATGTTTGGTATGGAAGAGGTTAGCACCAATGATTTCAAATCCATAGACATTGCCGAGCTTTACAACGATGACTTCATTGAAGTGGATAAAGCCATTTCTACTTTCATAGGCAAGCAAGAGTCTGGCATTATCCTTTTACATGGCGAACCCGGGACCGGCAAGACATCGTATATCAAGCACCTGATCTGCAAGTTCATTGACCGTGAATTTATCTTCATCCAAAACGATTTCGTCAGCGACCTACTCAAACCAAATTTTGTAGCATTTTTGCTTCAGAACAAGAACGCTGTTCTTATCATCGAAGATGCAGAAAAGGTCGTCGTTCCGCGCGACCACTCTTCAGAAGCATCCGTTGTTTCAACTATTCTGCAGTTAACCGATGGTCTTTTCAGTGACTTTCTTAACATCAAAATCATCTGCACTTTCAACACAGATATTGAGCGCATTGACAAAGCTTTGTTGCGCAAAGGGCGAATGGTTGCCAAATACAACTTTTCTGCCTTATCTCCAGCCAAGACGGCTGCCCTCGCGAAAAAGCTGGGACATGAAAACGTAGAAGGCAGCCTTACTCTCGCAGATATCTTTGGTTACGACAAACTAGAATTCAAAGACACATCCAAACGCAAGATCGGCTTTGTTTAGATAGAGTCTTTCACTGCTTCACCAAAGATCTTCAAGCCTTCGTTGATCTGCTCAGAAGAAACATTCAACGGCGGGATCCAGCGCAAGATATTATCGTAGGTACCACAGGAAAGAAGGAGTAAGCCATTCTCTTCCGCTTTATGAATGATCTCTTTCACCAATGGCTTGGCTTTTGCCTGATTGCCATCCACCATAAATTCGGTACCAATCATGAGACCCTTGCCGCGCACATCCCCGATCTGTGGATATTCTTCCTGCAACTTATGAAGCCCAGTCATCAATTGGATTCCGCGTTCGGCGGCATTCTCGATCATCTTCTCTTCCCGCATCGCACGGATGGTAGCAACGCCAGCCGCGCAGGCAACTGCATTCCCACCATAAGTTCCACCAATCGAGCCAATATCAAGCTTTTTCATAATATCGGTTCGGCTGAACACACCAGAGAGTGGCATGCCAGAGGCAATCCCTTTGGCTGCTGTGATGATATCGGGCACAACCCCAAAGTGCTCAAGGGCAAACCACTTGCCAGTACGCCCAAAGCCAGATTGCACTTCATCAAAAATCAGCAGAATGCCATGCTTGTCACAGATCTCGCGTAAACCTTTCATGAAAGAAGCAGGCGGCATGATATAACCGCCCTCACCCAGCACCGACTCGATCAAAATCGCAGCTGTATCACGCGGGGCAGTTTGTGAAGCGAGTAAATATTCCAACTGTTCCAAGGCGTATTGGCTGGCTTGTTCCTCAGTCATCTTCAAATTGAAAGCATATGGGAACGGCGAAACATAAATCCCGCCGGGCAATGGGGCGAAACCGGTACGGTAGCCCGTCTTGGAAGTGGTAAGTGCCATAGTAGCATGCGTGCGCCCATGGAAGGAGCCATTGAAGACGATCACATTCGGTCTACCTGTGGCAGCTTTTGCAATCTTGACGGCATTTTCCAGTGCTTCTGCGCCAGAATTGGCAAAATAGAAACTATCCATCGCAGGCGGCACGACCTTGCGCAATTCTTCAATGAGTTGCAACATGGGTTTGTGGATGACAATATTTGCCTGAGCATGCAGGAACAAGCCCGCCTGCTCGCGGATCGCCTCTACCACCTTGGGGTGGCAATGACCTGTATTGGTGACGCCAATTCCACTCGTAAAATCCAGCAGTTTCTTGCCGTCATCAGTATAGATATAAGAACCCTCGGCGCGGTCCGCTACGAAATTGAAAATGCGGCTCCAGGCAGGGGTCATATGCGGAAAATTATCTTGATAGAGTTGATTGGTCATGATATTCCTTTTTTGAAATGGATGTTTCTTACAAACAACTTGTTATAATTGAGATAATACAATAATTTCAACGACCAAGGAAAACTTTCATGGAACGCGAAAAACTGGCATTTTTCAACCCAGCCACCAACACCAAATTTGGCGAAGTGGTCATAAATACTCCTGAAGAAGTGCAGCAAGCCGTTCGCGAAATGCGGCAGGCGTTCCCAAAGTGGGGTAGCAAAAGTGTTCAGGAGCGGGCGGATATTTTATATAAGCTCCAACACGTCCTGATCGAACAACGTGACGAGATCAGCAATGTTCTCAATATGGACTGCGGCAAAAGCCGTCAAGATGGTCTGCTTGAGTTATTCGTCGCGATCGATATGCTTGTGCAATATCGGCACAATGCAAGAAAATGGCTTCGCCGTCAGCGCGTTTCTTCCGGGTTGTACATTTTCAAACGCTGCTATATTGAGTACCGTCCACACGGTGTGACAGCCGTCATTTCACCGTGGAACTATCCTTTCACATTATCTTTACCGCCAATGATCTCAGCCTTACTGGCTGGGAACACGGTGGTGCTGAAACCATCTGAAGTAACCGCTGCCACTGGAGCATTGATCGAAAAGCTTATCAACAGTGTACCGGAACTTGCTCCTTTTGTACGAGTCGTTCACGGCGATGGAAGAGTTGGCGCGGCACTGGTCGCCAGCAAACCTGATTACATTTTTATGACAGGCTCCACCGCCACCGGTAAAAAAATCATGCAAACCGCAGCAGAGACCCTTACGCCCGTAGCATTGGAACTGGGCGGAAAAGACGCTATGATCGTGCTTGAAGATGCCGATTTACAAGCTGCTGCCCGTTGGGGTGCATGGGGCGCATTCTTCAACACCGGTCAGACTTGTATGTCGGTAGAACGTGTCTATGTCGTCGGCTCAAAATATGACGAATTTGTCAAACTCGCAGTTCAACAAGCGCAAGAGCTAAAGAGCGGCTACTCCACTGAACCCAATAGCCCATTCTTTATGGGACCCGTTACCGATCCGCGTCAGGTCAAGATCATTGACGACCATTTGCAAGATGCAGTGGATAAAGGCGCGAAAGTTTTGGCAGGCAGCAAACGAGACGGGTTGTTCTACGACCCAATTGTGCTTGTGGATGTCAATCACAACATGAAGATCATGCGAGATGAAACCTTCGGTCCGGTCATGCCAATTGTAAAAGTTCAGGACGAAGAAGAGGCGATTCGCCTTGCGAACGATAATGCATATGGTCTGGGTGCTTCGATCTGGAGCAACAACATTGACCATGCCAAGCAGGTCGCAGATCGGGTCGAAGCAGGCTCCATCATCATTAACGACAGCATTGCCCAATTCGGGGTGCCAATGCTTCCATTCGGCGGCACCAAAGATTCTGGCTTTGGGCGCACTCACGGCAAGGAAGGCTTATTGCAGTTCACTCGCCCATACAGCTTTGCCATTGGCGGGGCGCCGATCAAATTAGATGTTGCGACCGTTCTGCGTGAGATGGGGCACTACGAACTTGCTACCATGATCATGGGTGTTCTTTATGGAACAACTCTCAAACAAAAGATTGAAACTTTCGTCCAATTCTTCCGAAAAAATAAAAAAGAAGTTCCACCTGCCAGCAAAGCCAGTTCCAAAGCCGCCGCGGCAGACTAAATGCAAGTCACTGTCCCGTAGGAGTTTCCTACGGGACAGTTTTTTATTTCTAGCCTTGTGCGATCATCACATGCTTGGTGACCTGGTAATCGCCTATCGCCTCAGCGGACAGGTCCTTGCCGAAGCCAGACTGCTTGAAACCACCGTGTGGGGTTTCAGAGGTCAGAGGCAGGTGATCGTTGATCCAAACGGTACCAAATTCGAGCGCAGAAGAGATGCGCATGGCACGTCCGATGTCGTTGGTGAAGACGGAAGCCGCCAACCCGTAGAGCACATCGTTGCCCTTGGAAATGGCATCCATTTCATCGGTGAATTCCTGCACCGTCACAACGGGACCGAACACTTCTTGCTGGACGATTTCCCAATCCTGCTGAACGCCACTGATGACGGTCGGCTCGAAGTAATAGCCTTTGTCAAAACCCTTGGGCACACCACCGCCCGTGAGGATTTTGGCACCTTGTGCCTTGGCACGATCCACAAAGCCAGCCACACGTTCGCGCTGAATGCCAGAGATTAACGGACCGACCTGAACGCCATCTTCAAACGGAAGCCCGACTTTATAGCCTTTCATTGCTTCGACAACCGCTTCTTGCACTGCTTTGACTTTGCTCTTTTCAACATAGATACGGGTCGCCGCTGTGCAGTCTTGACCGGTGTTCATGACCGCAGCAAGTGAAGCCTTGGCAGCCGCAAGCTCTGGAGATGCATCGTCAAACACAATGAACGGAGCCTTACCGCCGAGTTCGAGGTGAACGCGCTTGAGGCTATCCGCAGCGGTCTTCATGATCTTCTTGCCTGTTCCAGTGGAACCCGTAAGGCTGACCATGCGAACATCAGGATGTTCCACAATTGCCTGTCCGGCATCATTCCCGCCGGTAATGATGTTGATCACGCCGTCGGGGATGCCCGATTCTTTGATCAAATCCGCAAGCATGAGCGTGGTGAGAGGCGTGCCAGGAGCTGGTTTCAGCACAATGGTGCAACCCGCTGCGAGGGCGGGTCCGATCTTCCAAACCGCCATCATGAATGGATAATTCCACGGTGCGATCTGACCCACCACACCTACAGGCTCGCGGCGATACATGGAGGTATAACCGGTCATGAATTCGCCCGCGTGTGAACCGTGTGTATCACGGGCGGCACTGGCGAAGAAGCGCAGGTTATCTACGGCAAACGGAACATCGCCACCGAGGCTTACGAACGCATAGGGCTTGCCCGTATTTTCAGACTCAAGTTTTGCGATCGCTTCAGCATTGGCTTCGATCAGGTCTGCCAGCTTCCACATGAGCTTCGAGCGTTCACCAGGAGTCTTCTTGGACCAGCGTCCATCATAGAAGGCGCGCTTGGCAGCCTGCACCGCACGATCTACATCGTCGCGGCTGGCGTCTACCACACTGGCGATCTTCTCGCCTGTGGCAGAGTTTTCGATATCCATCATCTTGCCGCCCTTGGTGTCTTCCCACTTACCGTCAATCCAAAGTTTGTATTCCATGACTCATTCTCTCCTATGGGTTATGAATTCGTACGGATCGCAACCAACTGAATATTGGTCATATCTTCCATGGCAAATTTTACGCCTTCGCGCCCCAACCCGCTCTGACGGTTTCCGCCATACGGCATATGGTCGGCGCGAAAGTTCGGGGCATCGTTGACGATCACGCCGCCGAAGTTCAAGCGTCTCACCGCCTTCAACATGCGGTCAATATCTTTTGTGAACACACCCACCTGCAAGCCGAACTTCGAAGCATTGGCTTGCGCAAGCGCGGTTTCAAAGTCATCACTCGAAATCACCGAAGCAACGGGACCGAAGGTTTCTTCAGCAACAACTTTCATATCTGCATCTACATTGGACAGCACGGTTGGGTAATACACGGTTCCATCACGCCTGCCGCCCGTGAGGACGCTTGCACCAGAACCCTGTGCTTCTTTCACCCAACTTTCGATGCGATCCACTTCTTTCGAGTCGATCATCGGACCGACATCCACGCGCTCATCGAGCGGGTTGCCCACCACCATCGCTTCGGTGGCTTTAACAAATTTTTCCGAGAACGGTTCGAAGACCTGCTTCTGGCTGTAAATGCGCTGAACCGAAATACAAACCTGACCCGAGTTATAGAAAGCACCCAGCGCGCAACGCTTGGCGACAAAATCCAAATCGGCATCCGGCGCAACCACCACAGGTGAATTATTGCCCAGTTCGAGCGTCACTTTCTTGATGCCCGCCACCGCCAAAATATGGCGACCAATTTCCGGGCTGCCCGTAAAAGTGATCTTATCAATGCGTTCGTCCGTAATCAGCCACTCACCGACGGTTCCGCCGCCACCCACCACGAGGTTGATCGTCCCTGCAGGCATGCCCGCTTCTTGCAAAATCTGGCACAGCTTTACTGCTGCAATCGGCGTTGTGGATGCAGGCTTGAGAACAAGTGTGTTCCCCGATGCAATCGCAGGTGCCACTTTATGAGCCACCAAATTGATCGGAAAGTTAAATGGACTAATTGCCGCGATCACCCCTACGGGACGGCGGGTCCAAAAACCGAAATAGCCTTCTCCCGCCGGAACAGCATCCAACGGAATGGTCTCGCCATGCAAACGTTTGGCTTCTTCAGCAGCAATCACAAAGACGGTAGCTGCGCGCTCCACTTCAGCACGCGCAAACTTGAGTGCCTTGCCCGCCTCCGCAGCGACGGTCTTGGCAATATCGTCTGCCCGCTCGCGGATCAATACAGCCGTACGCTGTAAAATCTCAGCCCGTTTGTAAGCAGGCATATCTGCCATGAGGTCTTCGGTGCGCTCCGCCGCTTCAATGGCGCGATTCAAGTCATCTTTGGTTGCGGTAGGAACCACACCTACCAACGAACCATCATACTTATTCTTCACTTCCAACGGGGCCCCACTGCCGATCCACTCACCGTCGATCAAAAGTTTATATTCCACGTTCCGCCTCCAAATCGTTTGTTTTTTTCATTACACAAATACTCCCGCCGCAACCCTGACAGCGGGAATATCGTCATTCAAAAATTATCCCTGAGCGATCATCACATGCTTGGTGATTTGGTAATCACCCACTGCCTCAGCAGATAAATCCTTGCCAAAGCCAGATTGCTTGAAACCACCATGCGGAGTCTCAGATGTGATCGGGAGATGGTCATTGATCCACACTGTACCAAATTCCAATTCAGCCGAAAGGCGCATCGCGCGACCCACATCTCGGGTAAAGACCGAAGCTGCCAGCCCATACAACACGTCGTTGCCGAACTGCAACGCCTGCGCTTCGTTGTCAAATTCTTGAATCGTGATTACCGGACCAAAGACCTCAGACTGAACGATCTCCCAATCCTGTTGAACGGCATCAATCACCGTCGGCTCGAAGTAATAGCCCTTCTGATAATCCTTCGGCACACCGCCACCCGCAAGGATCTTGGCACCCTGTGATCTGGCACGTTCTACAAAGCCATTCACGCGCTCACGCTGAATGCCTGAGATCAACGGTCCCATCGTAGTGCTGTCATCAAATGGCATGCCCACTTTCACATTGCGCATCGCTTCCACAACCGCTTCGCGCATATCCTTGGCACGACCCTTCTCAACATAGATACGAGTCGCAGCCGTACAATCTTGCCCAGTATTCGCAGTCGCTGCAAAGGATGCCTTCGCCGCCACCAACTCAGGGTCTGAGTCGTCAAACACAATGAAAGGCGCTTTCCCGCCTAATTCCAAATGAACACGTTTGAGCGTATCGGCAGCGGTCTTCATCACCTTCTTACCGGTTCCAGTTGAACCCGTGAGGCTCACCATGCGAATATCAGGGTGCTCCACCAATGCCTGCCCTGCATCATTACCGCCGGTGATGATGTTCACCACACCGTCGGGGATGCCCGCCTCTTTGATGAGCTCCGCAAGCATGAGCGTAGTAAGAGGCGTGCCGGGCGCAGGCTTCAACACAATGGTGCAGCCAGCCGCCAGGGCGGGTCCGATCTTCCAGCCTGCCATATTCAACGGATAATTCCATGGCGTGATCTGTCCCACCACACCCACCGGTTCACGGCGATACATCGAGGTGTAACCGGTCATAAATTCACCGGCATGCGAACCATGCGTATCACGTGCGGCTGTCGCAAAGAAGCGCAGGTTATCCACCGTGAACGGAATATCACTGGCGAGGCTGAGAAATTTATAAGGCTTGCCGGTGTTCTCGCTTTCTACACGGGCAAATTCTTCTGACTTTTGTTCAAGTAAATCGGCTAATTTCCAAATGGCTTTCGAACGTTCCCCCGGAGTCTTGCGCGACCAACGACCATCATAAAAAGCAGTCTTGGCAGCTTGTACCGCACGGTCGACATCTGCGCGTGTGGCATCTTGTACTTCTGCGATCTTATCACCCGTGGCAGGGTTTTCCACCGACATCTTTCCGTTGCCTTGAGCGTCCACCCATTTCCCATCGATCCAAAGCTTCCAATCCATAGAGCTTCCTCCGAAAGAAGTTGATATGTTTTATTATAACGAAAGGGCTGATTTTTCTACAATGCGAGTTTTCCGAATGCGACAGTTTTTTCTTACTTAAGCGGTTTTTTCCTACACCCACCGCCACGCCTCTTTCCTAACCGACAGCGGTTTCGGCTTTCTGACGCATTTCACTACCCATAAAATAATAGTTCTGATGAGGGCTAAGCCCTCATCAGAACTGAGACTACATTTCTTTTATGCCATATGGGAAACCATAGTCTGCCATTTTTTCCATAAACACGGTCGGTTCAAAGGCTTCGGGTCCGAGCACGCCTGCACCTTGCCAAACGCCATGTTCCAGCAAATCCATAGCGATGACGGTTGTAAACGCCGTCTGCGCCACAACAGCCTGACAGCCCCATGCCTTCATACATTCTTCGTTATCGGCAACTTGATATAGATACACTTCTTTCTTCTTGCCGTCTTTGGTGCCTTTCACCCAGGTTCCTGCACAAGTCTTGCCTTTCATCTTATCGCCCAAGTGTGCCGGGTCTGGCAAACAAGCCGCCACCACATCACGCGGAGCTACCTGCACGCCTTTGACGTTGATCTTGTTCTTATTATCCAAACCTAGTTTATGAAGGGTCTTCAATACTTCAATAAATTCGTTCCCTAAACCATATTTGAAGGTAACACGTTTCGCCTTCACCCAACGCGGCACGAGCAACACTTCTTCATGCTCTACATTGACCACTTCAACGGGTCCGATTTCAGGGAAGTCGAACACTTCCGGCTCAGAGAACGGAGCAGTAGTATGCCAACCGCCGTCTTGCCAGATCACAGGCGGATTCAAACATTCTTCGATGGTTGTCCAAATGGAAAAGTTTGGCGCAAATTCATAGCCTTCAATAGTGATATTGGCACCATCGCGAATACCCACTTCTTCGATCTCATCAAAAAGATGGTCTGCAGCATAACGTGCAAATACATCTGCCATGCCTGGCTCTACACCAAAGCCCACCAAAGCCAGCAATCCCTTTAATTCCCAATCTTTGGCTTTGTCGAATTGATAGTCGCCTAACTTCACACCTGGTTTATTGAACGGATCTGAAGGATGCGGCTCGGAGAGAGTCATCGCCATGTCCATATATTTCACACCGGCGTTATAAGCGGCGTCGAAGATCTGTTGATTGAAGATCGGGTCCACCGAGTTCATGATAAGGTCAACCTGATATTTCTTTGCAAGTTCCTCAATATTTTGCTGGTTGCTCGCGTCAATAAACTCGACCGGGAAGCGCTTTGAGTCTCCCAGTTTTTTCTGTACCTCTTCTGCTCGTTTAACGTTGTAATCTGCCAGCACCATCAACTCCATCCACTTGCGTGGCTTGGCAATGGCGGCTATGGCTTCCCCAACTCCACCCACTCCAACTAGCAATACTTTCATGAGATCTGTTTCTCCGTTTAGTTTTATAACCCGCAGCTGCGAGTTAGATTGACTGAAAAAAAGAATCCCGCCGCAATAAGGGCGGCGGGATAGACTGAAGCTACCAATTGCGATTCATATCGCTGGCTTGATTTCCTGGAAAAATGGAAATCATGAGTGAAGTCATATAAACCTTCAAGAAGGTATCCCCCACAGTCTTTAGTACACGAGCTAGGGCTTTCATTAGAACCTTTCAGTTGGCTCTGCGGTCTGGATTCGTTTCCAGTGCAGACAAAGTTTTGGAACGCTGCAGCAGGCATAAAGTCCATACTGAAGCGGAATTCCCGTTAGAAGTAAATCTCTTTGGCGATCTTCAAGTAGATGAATGACTCGGTTTCGCGGACGCCATCCACTTTTGCCAGTTTTTCAGCCATGAAATTGAATAAGTCTTCATGGTCTGCGCAAAAAACTTCGATCATCAGGTCATATCTACCGCTGGTGGCAACGATGTAGACGACCTCGTCAAATTTTGCGATCTTGTTCGCCACTTCCATCATCTTGCGCCCGTCGGTACGGATGCCGATCATGGACATGGTGCGCTTACCCATCATGAGTGGATTTGTCACCGCGACAACTTTTAGATAGCCAAGATCAACCAGGCGGTTGTAACGCTGGCGGATCATGCCGGGTGAAACATTGAGCTGTTCGGCAAGTTGGGCAAAAGCCACTCGTCCATCGGCACGAAGCGCGTTTATAATATGACGGTCAATATCGTCAAGACGATCTGGGGACTGCTTATTGCCGATATTGCTTTCCACAACGCCATTCTATAACGATTATTTACTTTTGTCAATGAATTTTTGCTTTTTTTTCAAAATTAATGTATTTTTTATAATTATTTATCATTTCCCTTTATAAAACACCCCTGACAAAGCCTGTCAGGGGTGTTTTATAAATTTATGGCAGAGAAAGGCTAATTGCCGCCTTTAATCTCTACCCAGATATTATCGTACAACGGGGTGGCGTCGCCCACGTCTTCGATACCAAAGCCCTTGGCAATGGCTTCAGCAGGCGGGTTGGTGATCGGGGAGTTGGTATATGCATCATAGACTTCGGGTTGATTGTTTTTTGCATATTCAATGGCAGCAGCATTCGGGTTGGTGTACTGGAAATCACGAATAGTGAGCCAGAACACATCCCCCTGCATGATATAGCTCATCCATGCATAAGCTGCATCGGCGTGCGAGGCATCCTTCAACATCACCCAGTTATCCTGCCAGAGGACAGGACCTTCCTCAGGATAGATGTACTGAATATCAGGGTTTTCCTGATTGGCAATAAATGCTTCACCGGTCCAGGTCATACCGAGGTCAACGTCTCCGGCAATGAGAGCGGTTTTGGGGCTATCACTGTCGAAGAGCTTGATATTAGGAACAAGTTCTGCCAACTTATTCTTGGCTTCTTCCAATTGAGCAGGGTCAGTAGTATTCGGGTCGTAACCAAGGGTTACCAAGGTGAGACCGATCACGGCGCGAGAATCATCAAGGAAAACCATGCGTCCAGCATATTCTGGCTTCCACAGGTCTGCCCAAGAAGACGGTACATTTTCAACAGTTGCAGTGTTCACCACAATGGCATCAGTGCCAGCAAGGTAAGGAAGTGAATACTTATTACCGGGGTCAAAAGGCTGATCCATCCAGTTCGGGTCGAAGTTGCTCAACAGCGGGAGTTTGGAGTGATCCAATTCCTGAACCAATTCCTGGCGAATCATGAGCGGAACGATATAGTCGGTCGGCTGGGCGAGATCATAGGCGGTGCCGCCAGCAGCAACCTTCGCATACATTTCCTCATTGGAGGAGTATTCGTCGCGGTTCAATGTGATGCCATATACCAATTCAAAACAGTCCAACATATCTTGCGGGAAGTATTCCGTCCACACAAAGATATTCAACTCAGTAGAGGTAACGTCCAAGCGCGGATTTGGTTCCGGGCATTCAAACCCAGAAGAGGTCACTTGAGGACCATCCCCAGCGGCGGGCGCTTCCGCATCTCCACCGCCTCCACCACAGGCGGTCAGCGCAAAGCTGAGGATCGCCAGAACGGCAAGAATATTGAATAGCGATTTTCGTAACATGTTTCTTCTCCTTTATATAGTTAGCAACGTGCGGGTCTCACGCACGATATACCCAGATCAGGAATGAGAGGGTTTCTGCTCGCGGCTTTGAATCCATTGTAAGACTACAACCGCAATAAAAACAGTCAGAATCCAAACTGTTGAAAGGGCATTCACCTGCGGTGTAATAATGCGGCGCAACAGACCATAAACATAGATCGGCAGAGTTGTGGAGCCAGGTCCATTCGTGAAGAAGGTAATCACGAAATCATCCAAAGAAAGAGTAAAGGCAAGCAATGCACCAGAGAGTACGCCGGGCAAGATCATGGGGAACGTTACACGCCGGAACGTGACCCATTCATTAGCGCCCAGATCCATGGCGGCTTCTTCGAAGGACTTATCAAAGCCTTGTAAACGCGCCTGAACCACAAGAGTTACAAACGGAACCATAAATGCAATATGGCTGACCGTTACGGTACCGATCCCCAATGCCAGACGAGCGTCACCTGTCAAATTGAGAGCATTGTTTAGCCATCCAAATGCCTGACTAAATAATGTCAGAATGCCAATGCCCATAACAATCTCAGGGATTACGATAGGGATATATAAAGCAAGTTGCGAGAAGGGCTTCAGCTTGAAATCGTACCTCTGAAGCGCAAGAGCCGCCATCGTACCAATAATGGTTGAAATAATCGTAGCGGTAAACGCAATGGTCAATGTATTGCCAGCTGCTTCGATCACATCGTCATTCTTGGCAAGGTCACAATACCAGTGGAAAGGTCCGCACGGGCTGGATACCACTGTACTGCCATCCATTTTGACACGGTCGCTAAACGAAGTAACAAACCCTTCAAACTTTACATTTGCGCGCGAAGAGTTAAAAGAGTACAAGATCAGCATCACAATAGGTGCGTATAAAAAGAAGTACACAAATACTGTGGCGGCGATCACCCCGGGAGAACGGCGATAGGGATTCATGCTGCAATGATCTCCTCTCCGAAGCCAAATTTACGAGTATAGAAGTAAGTCACAATCAGGGTCAAAACCATCAGAATCAGCGAAGCAGCCGAACCAAAGGTCGGGTCACGTGCATCCAAGAATTGACGTTGGATCAGGTTCCCTACCAGAATGACTTGGCGTCCGCCAAGAATATCGGAAACAATAAAAGTACCCATCACCGGAATGAATACCAGAATAGTCCCTGCCACCACACCAGGCATGGAAAGCGGAAGTGTAACGCGTATAAAGGTGCGGAAGGCATTCGCACCTAAATCCGCAGCGGCTTCATACAAGGAGTTATCGATCTTTTCAAGCGAGGTGTAGATCGGCAGGATCATAAACGGCAAAAATTCGTAGACCATACCCACCAAGACCGCGCCCGGTGTATAAAGCATTTCCAATGGTGTAAATGGAATATGCAGCAAGTGTGCGATCCAACCAATGATGATATTGATGGCACCTTCTTTGCGCAACAACATCATCCACGCATAAACACGGATAACGAAATTGGTCCACAAAGGGATCAAAACCATAAAAAGGAACATATTTCTACGGTTCGGGTGTGAACGAGCAATAAAATACGCTAACGGATACGCCATCATGATGACGATCACAGTAGTGTTGAATGCCAACACCAGCGAACGCCACAAGATATTCACATAGAGCGGGTCAAAACAAGCAGACTGCCCATCAGGGCAATCAGTGCTATACCCGAGCAAACGAATGTAGTTGTGCAACCCAAAGGAATAGATCACATCGCCATCAGGACTGCGTTGACCAAAACTGACCACCAAAGTTAGGAACAAGGGAATGATCAGAAGCACGAACAGCCATATGGTTGTTGGAAGCGCAAGGAAGGTTCCCTGCATGGATTTGTTTTCACGTAAGCGCTGTAACATGGCTAATCCTTTTTCAAGACAAGCGTATTCTCAGGCATGAATAACAAAGTAACCACTTGATCCTTCGAATAGAACGAAGATGGGTCAAGGCGTGAAATACGGTTTTGCTCCATCACCTTTAAGCGGATGCCTTCCATATCCACATATACATGAGTGTCAGAGCCGATATAAACAGAAGTGAGCACCTTTGCTTTGAAAAGTCCATCACCTTTGGTGTCATTTTCAACAATGCGAATCTTCTCTGGGCGAATGGAAATAGCCACCTCTTCCCCATTGACAAAATTATTCGACATCGGCATGCCTTTAAGCTCAGTATTAAGTGCTGGGACGAAGACCACCGCCTCATCCTTTGAGATAGACTTGATCTTGCCATCCAGGAAGTTTGACTCGCCGATAAAGTCTGCCACGAACTTGTTGACCGGGCGTTCGTAAATTTCCACCGGCGTTGCAAGCTGCTGAACACGTCCTTTGCTCATTACCGCAATACGGTCAGACATCGTCAGGGCTTCTTCTTGATCGTGCGTTACATAAATGAATGTGATGCCAAGTTGTTGCTGCAAAGCTTTAAGTTCAAGCTGCATTTCTTTGCGAAGTTTCAGATCCAACGCGCCAAGCGGTTCATCGAGCAAAAGCACATCTGGAGTTTTGACCAAAGCGCGCGCTACAGCTACACGTTGTTGTTGCCCGCCTGAGAGTTGTTTGGGACGGCGACGCTCCATACCGGTCAACTGAACCATTTCCAATGCACGTCCGACGCGTTTCTTAATTTCATCTTCTTTTGCGCCTTCCATCTCAAGCCCAAAAGCAATGTTCTGATACACCGTCATGTGTTGGAACAAGGCATAACTCTGAAAGACCGTATTGACCTTGCGTTGAAAAGGCGGCGTGTGCCCCATGGGCTTGCCTTCAATGTACACCTCGCCTTCTGTGGGCCATTCAAAGCCTGCGATCATACGCAGAGACGTGGTCTTGCCACAGCCTGAAGAACCAAGCATCGAGAAGAATTCGCCGTTCTTGATCTTCATAGTGACATGATCGACGGCGTTCAATTCGTTCCCTTCTGGCGTTATGAACTTCTTTACAACATCGCGCATCTCGACAGCAAATTCACTGGTCATCTATCTTCTCCGTCATGAAATAATAGACTTCCGAAATTCGGGTTTGGAGTTCCCGATCTTTCGGAAGTATGAATTACATAGATTTATTGATTTCGTTCAATACATCGCCTAAGCGATCCAGCAGAGCATCCATTTGCGGATACGTTACAACCAATGGCGGTTCAATGCGGACTGTCTGAGCGCTGGTCAATGTGCCAGCCACCAAAACACCACGCTTGAAAAGCCCAGAAGCCACTTTGTAGCCAGTTTCAGGATTCTTGAAATGCATACCAATCAACAAACCCTTACCAGTCACTTTTTCAAAAATGTCTGGGTATTGTACAACAAAATTTTCCAATTTCGGCATCAGATAGGCACCTTTTTCAGCCGCCTGTTCCCACAGCTTTTCACGCAAAGTGACATGAATCGCAGAGATCGCTGCCGAACAAGCCAACGCGCCACCGCCGGTTGTGGTGGTATGCATAAAGGGATTCGGGTACATCATCGGCTGGAAAATCTCTTCGGTGGTGGTCACTGCGCTGATCGGCATCACGCCGCCGCCTAAAGACTTTGCTACCGTCAAAATATCCGGGACCACGTTCCAATGCTCAACGCCCCACAGTTTCCCGGTGCGCCCCAGACCCGTTTGCACTTCATCCGCGATAAGTAGCACACCATATTTTTTCGTCGCTGCGCGGATACGGGGCCAGAAATCATCAGGCGGAACAATCGCACCCGACTCACCTTGAATGGGTTCGAACATGACCGCCGCCACGCCAATGCCAACCTTATCGCAAATCTCAAGCTGCTTTTCAACGGCTTCTGCATCGCCAAATGGAACGTGATAAACCTGTCCGCCATACATCGCACCCATCGGCATGCGATAATCAGACTTACCCATCAACGAGAGTGAACCCATCGTCTTGCCATGGAACGCTTTGACACCCACGATAAAAGCAGATTTGCCCGTATATAACTTTGCAATCTTCATCGCGGCTTCGTTGGCTTCGGTTCCACTGGCACCGAACCAACTATATTTCAAGTCACCCGGCGTGATGGATGCTAATAACCTGCCCAACACACCACGCAAAGGGTCAAGTAATTCTTGCGAAGGCATGGGCGAGCGATCTAACTGCGCTTTGACCGTATTCACCACTTCAGGGTGACTCCAGCCCAAATCCATCATGCCATAGCCGCCAAGAAAATCGAGATACTCGCGCCCGAGCACATCTTTGAAAACCGCACCAGAACCGCCCCACTCCACTGCCGCCCAATCGCCTGACTCGGTTACCGATTTACGGTACTCAAGCCAGTTGCGGTTGTAATACTCGGCAAAATTAGTCGTCGACTCTTCAATGATCTTGTGAGCCTGTTCCGGGGTCGGAAATTCATTTTTCTGAATCCATTCCATCCAGTGTGATGAATAATCCAAAGCGTCTTCGTAGTCAACAGCCATACCATATCTCCAAAAGTTTTTTTTATTTCACAACTAACACAGGTGCAGGCGAATGGTGAACAACCTGTTCAGCTACTCCGCCAAGGAGTGCGTTGGCAAATCCGCCTTCACCGCGAGAACCCATGACCACCAGGTCGGGCTTTAACTCATCCACCGCCCGCAAGATCGCCTCGGCAGGCGGACCCTCCACCGCCACAGCAGAAACATCAATCCCTTCAGCCTTGAAGCGCTCGGCTACTTCAGTGACAACTTCTTTGGCTTCTTCTTCGAGAGCGGTGTAATATTCCTCAAGCATCATGGCAGCACGTTTTCGTAGCGAGGTAACCGGGCGGAACGCATACATCACCTGCACACTGGCGTCCAAAGCTTTTGCCAGGTTAATGGCATACAGAACTGTCTTTTCGGCATGTTCAGAACCATCAGTGGGTAACAAAATTTTCTTAATCATAATTTTTTCCTTTTAGCCCTCGGTTTCGATCGGCACTTCTACATCGGGCTGATCTTTCTTGATAAATTTCCTCAGGAAAGGATACAGGATCGGTCCGGTAGCAATGGCAGCAATAGATAGATACAACGCGCTTATGCCTTCTTCTTGAATGGTGCTGACAATAGCCAGAGTCAGCACCGCCAATGGAAATACGGTTACAAGGAAAATACCAAACCAGCCACCCGGAATTTTATATGGACGTTTCATTTTTGGATATTTGATACGAAATGCGATCAATGCAACAAACTCCAACATCAATGCCGCGGAATACACGATCACGTCCACCACGACCAAGCTGGCAAATGCACTTAGGGTAAAGAAAGAATAGATGGTGGCACATACAATGATCGCCACCCAAGGCGTTTCATATTTCGGATGCAGTTTTGTGATCACTTTCGGCAGGTACCCATCTTCTGCCATCACAAAGGGCAGGCGTGAAATGGAAAGTAAAAGCGCATTGAACAAACCAACGGCACTGACCAAACCGCCGATTGCCAACCAAGCTCCCAACCACTGACCGCCGATCTGTGCCGCAACCTCTGGAAAGTAGCCCGCCGTCCAATTCTGCCAGTCACGCGAAACAGCCAAGCCACCCAAGACGGGCAGGAAGTACGCCAAGGTGATCAGTGGAATTGTAATTGCCAGGGTCAACGGATAATTTTTGCGTGGGTTTTCGATCTCCTCACTCACCGTCGAAACTCCATCCCAACCGAGATAGTTCCACATCACCACAAACATACCCACGCCAAATGCACCTAACACGGTTGTATCTTCAGGAACGAATGGCTGCCAAACCGGGTATGGATTTTGGATTAACCGTGCGATCCCGATCACAGACATCACAATAAAAGGTGCGAGGATGAAAACGCCAAACCAGTTGGAAGAGTCCCCCACATCCTTTGCACCGCGAATGTTTAATGCAGTAAAAACCCAAATGACTGCAAGCGTCACACCCCAGTGAACCCAAGGGTCTTCCAATGCGTGAAAATTGAACTGTTGCACAAGCAAAGTAGAGAGGTAATCGGCAAACAAAACCGGGTAGATCGCCATATCCACAAAGGATGTGACCCAACTCCACCAGCCTTCTTGAAACCCCCAAAAGGGACCTAATGCCTTCTTCACCCAGGCATAATATCCACCTTGCACAGGCATCGCCGTGGAAAGTTCAGCAACCATTAAGGCAGTAGGCAGGCTCCAAATCAAAGGCGTCAATACAATCAGCAATAATGCCATACCCGGTGCAGAATACCCCACCAAATCCTCTAAACCATACGCCCCCCCACTAACGGTGAAGAACATGATCATCACCAGCGGCAGTAATCCCAAACGCCGTGTGATGACTCGAACGGGAATCTGACCATTATTTGCAGTTGTCTCAGCCATCCTCTATCCTCCGGACAAAATTTTAGAACTTGCGTGACCATTCTTTGGGCCAGCGTTCGACCACAACTTTCTTCTGCGTGAAGAACTCGACTGCATCGGTGCTCTGTCCGTGCATGTCGCCAAAGAATGAATCTTTCCAGCCACTGAAGGGGAAGAATGCCATCGGCGCCGCCACCCCAATGTTGATGCCAATGTTTCCCGCTTCCGCTTCGTAACGGAAACGTCGTGCCGCATTGCCGCTCGTGGTGAACAAGCTGGCTTGATTGCCATACTGCCCGCTGTTGACCAACTGGATGGCATCATCGATAGTATTGACGTGCATGAGACTGAGCACCGGACCGAAAATTTCGGTGCGGGCAATTTCGCTTCCCTGCTGGACCTCGGACAGAATCGTCGGTCTGACGAAGGATCCACCCTCGTAGCCTTTCACCTTCGTCCCACGTCCATCTACAGGCACGCCCGCACCTTCTTTGGCGCCGAGAGCGATCAACTGCTCCACGCGCTGCATTGAAGCCGTGTTGATAACCGGTCCCATCTGCACACCAGAGTCCATGCCATAGCCAACGGTGCGAGACGCTGCCGCATCGCAGATCAACTCGGTGAATTCGTTCTTTGATTCGCCCACGGTCACAGCGAGAGAAACCGCCAAGCAGCGCTGACCCGCACACCCGAAGGCTGAGTCGGCGACGATCTTCGTCGCCATTTCCATATCTGCATCCGGCAAAATGATGACGGGATTCTTCGCTCCACCTTGCGCTTGCACGCGTTTGCCGTGTGATGCCGCAGTTGCATAAATGTACTTCGCCACATTGGTCGAACCGACAAAGGTGATGGCGCGAATGGTGGGATGTTCGAGAATCGCATCCACGGTATCCTTCGCGCCGTTGACCATGTTGACCACGCCCTTGGGGAAGCCAACCTGCTCGATGAGTTTGAAGATGAACTGCATCGTCATGGGCACTTTTTCAGAAGGCTTGACGATGTAGGTATTGCCCGCCGCCAGTGCATACGGCAAATACCAGAACGGAATCATGCCGGGGAAGTTGAACGGCGCGATGGTGGCGCACACCCCCACCGGCTGGCGGATCATGATCTCGTCGATACCGGGAGCGATGTCTTCAACAAACTCGCCTTTGCTCATGTGCGGCATACCGCAAGCGACTTCCACATTTTCGTAGGCACGCACCATTTCGGCTTTGGCTTCTTCAAAGGTCTTGCCGCATTCGTTGGTGATAAGCTTCGCAATCTCGTCGCCGTTCTCGCGCATTAGGTTACGCAGTTTGAACAGATACTGCACCCGATCATTGACCGGTGTTCTGCGCCAGCCATCAAAGGCTTCGCGTGCGGCTTTCGCAGCGGCATCCACATCTGCCTTCGTGCCAAGCGGAGTCTTTGCGATCACCAATCCTGTAGCCGGGTTGATGACATCGAAATATTCTTTTACAGCGGGTTTTACCCATTCGCCATTGATGTAATTCAAGATTTCCATAATTTCTCCAGAAAACGATATTCGATAATTCGATCTTCGAATATCGAGTATCGAATTATTTCACTTGTTTATCCGCAACTTCCAATGCCTTTTCAACAATGGCAAGACCTTCATCCAATTGCTCTTTGGTGATGCACAACGGTGGCACGACAAAGACCATGCTGCCCATATTGTTCGCCATGATGAAGGTGAACAGACCGTTAGCGCGCAAAGTCTTGCCCACCTCTGCCATCACAGCCGGGGACATGATCTCTTTCGTATCACGATTAGCGACCAATTCAATGGTTGAGAAGAGACCGATATAGCGCACATCGCCCACAGACGGATGTTTGGCTTTGATATCTTCAAGGCATTCGCCCAGATAATTCCCCATCTTCTTGGCATTTTCCATCAGGTTGTCTTCGTCATACACTTCGATGGTAGCTAATGCTGCGGCACAGGACAAAGCATGACCGTTATAGGTCAGACCCGCATAGAGATATTTATCTTCAAAGAATTCGGCGATCTTGTCTGAGACGATGACCGCGCCGAGTGGAGCGTATCCGCTGGTGATGCCTTTGGCGGTGGTGATGATATCGGGGACAACCTTCCAGTTATCCACAGCGAACCATTCGCCGGTGCGTCCCCATCCGCTCATGACCTCATCGGAGATGAGCAGAATGCCGTATTTATCGCAAATTTCGCGCACGCGGGGCCAGTAATCATCCGGCGGGACAATAATGCCGTTCGAGCCAACCACGCCTTCCATGATGATCGCCGCGATCTTGTCGGGACCTTCGTACTTGATGACTTCTTCCAAATGCGAAATGCACTCACGCTTGCAGGATTCTTTCTTCTGCCCGAACGGACAGCGGTAGCAATGCGGGTTCATGAAATGCACCCCGCCCGGCATGGTCGGTTCGACAGCTAAACGGCGATAATCACCCGTCAGAGCGATGGAGCCATGAGTCGCGCCATGATAAGAACGGTATTGTGCCAAAATCTTGTGACGCCCCGTATAAAAACGTGCCATCTTGATAGCGTTCTCGTTCGCTTCTGCGCCACCGAGAGAGAAGAAGGTTTTCTTCAAGTTGCCAGGGGTCACTTCGGCAAGTTTCTTGCCCAATTGTGCGCGGACATCCGTTGTATTGCCAGGATGCACAAAGCACAATTTCGCCGCCTGGTCTTGAATGGCTTTCACAACTTTGGGGTGCTGATGCCCAATATTGGTATTCATCAACTGAGATGAAAAATCGATGTAGCGCTTTCCATCCGTATCCCAAAAATAAATCCCTTCGGCTTTTTCAACCGGAATGGGGCTGGCTTGTCCCTGCACTGACCAGGAGAAGAAGGTGTATTCCTTGCTGAGTTCGACAATTTCTTGAGTGGATAGTTTTGACATGGGTTTCTCTCAAAATCTCCAATTACCAGTTACTAATTACTGGTAATTGGAGATTAGTAATTAGTAACTATTTCTTCACTTCCTTCACGATCTCTGCATAGACGTTCAACGTCTCATCAATATCGGCATCAGAATGCTCATAACAGAGAAACCACGGCTCGCGGGCATCATGGTCTGGCATTACGCCTTTTTCGATGGCTTTTTCCGTCAGCTTGAGATACAGGTCGCGGTCGCTTTGCTGCCAGTCGCGCTGACATGTCACCGCGTCGGTATTCAATGAGAAAGAAAACATTGCTGGGTAACCGGTGAATACGGCGGGAATATCGTTCTCTTCAAAAATTTCCTTCAAACCATCCATTAGGCGTTGTCCGCGTTTTTCAATGGTCTTGAGAATCGGTTTAGTCTTGAGCAAATTCAAAGTGGCATAGGCGCCCGCCACGCCAGGCTTGTTGTTGGTATAGGTGCCCCCTTGCGCTACGCCATGTCCAATAATGGACATGATCTCTTGCTTGCCGCCGAAGGCTGCTATCGGGTAGCCGTTGCCCAGGGCTTTGGCATAGGTCACGAGGTCCGGTTTGAGGCGGTAGTATTCCTGCGCCCCACCATTGGCAATACGAAAGCCCGTCTTCACTTCATCCAAAATAAAAACACAGCCGTATTCTTCGGTCTTCTTGCGGATGAGTTGCAGGAAGCCATCCTGCGGGTTGATGGCAGCACAGTTGCCCTGACACGGCTCAGAAATGACCGCGGCAATTTGCTCACCATAAGAGCGCATCACACGCTCGAAGCCTTCAAAATCATTGAAGGGCAGGGTAATGATATTCTCACGCATCATCTTGGGAATGCCAGACGAGGCAGGAACAGGAATGGGGCTGCGACGATTGCCATATGCTTCGACCGGCGCATACGTGGACCACAGCGTGTGATCATGGAAACCGTGATAGTTGCCTTCGAATTTGAGGATGATGTCGCGCCCGGTGTAGGCACGTGCCACACGGATGGCATGCATGGTGGCTTCGGTACCAGAGCAAGCAAGGCGCACCATTTCAATGGCAGGCGACATTTCCACGATCATCTCTGCCACGGCAACTTCCAATTCACCTGTCATGGCGAAGAGAATACCTTTTTGAATTTCTTCAATAACTTTTTGGTCTACTTCATTGTACGAGTGCCCTAAAATAATAGGACCGAACGCCATGCGATAATCAATGTACTTTTTTCCGTCAACATCCCACAAATAGCCGCCCTTGGCTTTTTCAACATAGGGAGTAATGCCTTCTCCCCAAAAACGGAAATTAGAATTCACCCCCAGCGGCGCGACCTTTTGGGCACGCTGTTGGAGTGCCTGAGTCTTTGAACCGAACATGATTGCTCCTTTTATCGGGTTGCGGCGAATCGCCGCGTAGCAGAATTACTTGGATGCGGTTACTGTTTCGTTCTCTGACAATTCTTTCGCTATGCGCTCTGGCACTCTCCACTGGTAAACATCTTTGAGAATGATCGGCACGATGGAGGTTGTGGTCTTGCGCACCCCTGGAACCTTACGCACCACTTCGGTGACGAAGTAATAGATCTCCGAAGTATCGCGCGCCACCACCTGAATACTGATGTCATTCTGCCCGATGCCGCAGGCTACGTACGTCACATTTTCGAAGGAAGCCATTTTCTTGGCAACTTCAAGCACCGCATCGGCTTCCACTTCAAGCCACACATCGGCTTTGATGTTGAACCCAAGCGCCTCGGGGTTGACCACTGCGCTGATTTGAATGACCCCTTCTTCAATCATCCGGTCCACACGGTAGCGCACGGCTCGTTCCGAAATATCACCCATCCGGCGCGACATCTCAGAAGCGGACATACGCCCATCTTCTAGAAGCAAATTGACGATTTTTATATCAGTTTTGTCGAATTCATACATAGGATTTTGGCTTCTCTTCCGAAAGTGACACGCGGAATATACCTTACGGTATTTTAAACGTCAAGGGAGCAATATTGGCGTAGATGCGCGTTTTCCTTTACAATGCCGCGATACCTGATCGGAAAAAACCTTATGAGAATTCAACTTTCAGAAATTAGTGCACCCAAAATTATCAAAGCTGCCGAAGTCAAACTTGATCTCGGCAGCACCTCCCCCATCAAATACTATCGGCACGGATGGCAGTCCTGGTCGCTCACGGCGTGGACAGATCTTTCTCCGCTCGCAATGCAAAAGCCGACCATCTTTCTTCCATTGCAAACTGACGTCACATATTCACATGAAAAGAATCCGCACGGCTCATGGCTGGGCGCCGTCGAATTTGAGGATGGAAACATCCTTCTACTTGGCGCACTGGCTACAGACACGCATGTGTTCCTTTTTGGCAATCAACTCGAAGGGCGAAGCGAAGCGGGCGAAGTCGAATGGTTTGCTGCATATGGTCAGGAACATATCGTCTTCGCTCAATATGCTGAAGAGTTGGGATTCCGCTTTGGCAAAGCCGATAAGAATCACGTGCCGCGGGTATGGTGTTCATGGTACAGCCTCTACACCGCTATTGACGAAAAACTTTTGCATGAGTCCTTCGACCAGTTAGGCAACCTGCCTTTTGATGTTTTGCAAGTAGATGATGGCTGGCAAAAAGACATTGGCGATTGGGAAGCGAACGAAAAATTTCCCTCGGGTATGCAATCATTGGCAGAAAAGATCAAATCCACGGGCAGACGCGCCGGATTGTGGCTTGCACCTCTGCTTGTCGCAAAATCGTCGCGTTTATATCGCGAACACAAGGATTGGTTATTACACGACGAAAAGGGACACCTCGTCTCAGCGGGATTCAACTGGGGACAGCCACTTTACGCGCTCGACACCACGCATCCAGACGTAATCTCGTGGTTGGTTGCGCTCATGAAGCTGGTGCGCCGCTGGGGCTTTGACTACTACAAGCTGGACTTCCTCTATGCCGGTGCGTTAAAAGGCAAACGCTATAAAGACATGCCGCGTGAAGCCGCATACCGTGAATGTCTGCGTTACATGCGCGAAGCGATGGGAGAAGGCTCCTTCTTCCTCACTTGCGGCACGCCCATCCTCCCCGCCCTCGGCATGTGTGACGCCATCCGCATCGGACCAGATGTTTCGCATGAATGGGAAAATCACCGCAACGAAACCCTGCTGCAAAATTTTGCCACCCCTGGCACCAAGAACGCCATTCGCACCGTAATCCATCGCTTATGGCTCAAACCCCTCGTTCACATCGACCCCGATGTGGAATATTTTGAGTCGAAAGAAAATTCACTCGAAGATGAACACAAACAGCAACTTCAAGACCTTGCGCTGATTTGTGACTTCAAAGCCACCTCCGACCTTCCACAATGGATGACGCCTCAGGAACGAGAACAAGTCCGCGCATTTCTGTCCGCCGAAACAGACATCACCCAGATCAGCCGCTACGTTTACAAACTCGATGACCGCATTGTGGATTTTTCATCCGCTGTGGAGTTGCCCAAGCCACCGCAAGGTCTCGAAGCTCTGTGGGGCAATTTCCTCGGCTGGCTCGGCAATTGGACGCTCGTACTGCGCATCATCAAAATGTTGGATGATAAAAAATTAAAAGGACGAGTTTCAAGAATATAAAAAAGGCGACCCATATGGGTCGCTTTTTTTATCCAAAATATTCATCGGTCTTGGCAGCAATCACAAAATCGTTCTGATGCAAACCTTTGACCACATGCGTCCACCACTGAACGGTCACCCTGCCCCACTCCAACACAATGAGCGGATGATGGTCTTCCTTCTCAGCGGTCATAGCGATCTTGTTTGTGAAAGCAACCGCCTCAACGTAGTTTTTCAGTTTGAAGACTCGTTGCAAACGTTTGATTCCATCGACTTCAACCAATTCCCATTCAGGGATTTGTGGAAGAAGTTCGGTGACCTCAGCATCGGTCAATGCTGGGTCACCTTTTCGGCATGGAATGCACTTCCCTTCAGCAAGGGTCACTAGAACAAGCCTTTGATATCTTCCGGCTTCGTGAGGCGAATGCGCAAAGCTTTACGTCCCGCTGCTTTCAAAGCTTCGTAATCGCCCAATGCCTGCGCACGGATGAGGGTGCCGAAGGTCAAGCCCTGCCCGGGGATGTCCATGTCCGATTGTGCATCATACACAAACTGGATGAATCGTCCCTTGTTGGGTCCACCCTTGTGGAATTGACCCGTCGAATGTTGGAAGCGCGGACCAAAACCAGCAGACACCGGCAACTTGGTCTTGGCGCGGATGTTTGTCCGCAAAGTTTGAATGGCTTCGATCATTTCGCCGTTACGTGGCACATAGGCATTGATGGTCACAAACTCGCCCGCTTGTGGGTTCGCCAAAAATTCTTCAATGGCTTTCTTGGCATCTTTCACGTCAACCAAATCGGTCTCAGCCAGTTTGCCCGTGGACTGATAATCTTTGATCTTGGCGATGGTGCGTAATTTGCTATCTTGCACATCAGGCTGGTCGAAGGCATTGATCCCAAGAATATGACACGCCGTTGAGATTGCGATCTCCCAACGGAAGAATTCGGTGCTGGCATCGTAGGCGCTTTCCATCGGGAATTCGATCACTGGGAAGCCCGCCTTCTTCAATTCAGAAATGCCTGCTTCCAATTCGCCATTGCTCTTGATATACACGAACAAGCGGTCGTTGCCATAATCTTCGGGTTTGCCAAGCGGCTCCAAAGCAACAGGCAGGATGCCTTTGCCATGCTTGCCGCTGGACTCTGCGATAACTTGCTCCACCCAACCCGCCATAGCGGATACAGGCGCATCCGCCAGGACTGTGAGCTTGTCTCTGCCCACCAAAGCGGATTCTGCAATGAGAGCGCCCAACGCCATACCGGGGTTGCGCGCAGCAGGCACATCTGCCAGAGATTGTTTGCGCATGCGGTCTGCATTGCCGAGGAATTTTTCAAAATCCATGCCCATCAACGCGGCAGGGACCAAACCGAAATCGGTCAGCGCGGAGAAACGCCCGCCCACCATCGGGTCTGCGTTGAAGACTTTGCGGAAGCCGCGTTCGTTTGCCATCTTTTCAAGCGAGGTGCCAGGGTCGGTGGTGACGATGAAGCGGGAACCGTCGTGCTTGCTCAACTCCCAGAGGTAATCGAAGGCAGCCATCAGTTCAGCCGTCCCGCCAGATTTGCTGGCGATGATGTAGAGCGATTTATCCGGTGAATAGTTCTTCACAGCCTCGGCGACTTGAGCTGGATCGGTTGAGTCAAGAATGGCAAGCGAGAGTTTGGCTGTCACACCAAAATTCGCGAGCAAGGAACTGAGCACCTCAGCGGTCAACGATGAGCCGCCCATACCAATGACCAAGACCCTGTCGATCTTCTCATCGTGGACTTGCTTGGCAAATGAGAGATACCCATCAAGACGTGCGCGAGCATCGTCGACAGAGTCCAGCCAGCCTAGGCGTTTGGCAGCTTCGGCTTGACCTTCAGGGTCGTCCGCGCCAGACCAAAGCGTGACATCATGTTCCCAGAGGCGTTTGGGGAAAGACTCAGTTTCCAGCGTAGCCAAACGCTTGGCAACAGAATCAGCCAGCGGCGCGATCGAGGCGAGCGCAGCTTTCCGTCGTGTTTCAATTGAATCCAGCAAAGCCTTGAAAGCATCGTCAAAGGCTTTAACACCTTCGTCTTCAAGCTCCTGAACCACACTGCTCATTGAAATTCCAATAGCTTTCAGGTCTACGAAAATTTTCTGAATGCCATCAAGATCGCGAGTGATGGTCATGGTGGCAGTGCCGTGATCGCGGAAGGCATCGAGCGTGGCAGGCGGCACGGTGTTGACGGTATCAGGACCGATGAGTTCATCAACATAAAGCGTGTCGGGATATTTCGGGTTCTTGGTGCCAGTAGATGCCCACAGCGGACGCTGCACACGCGCGCGGAAGCGAGCCTTGAGCGTGGCAAAACGCGGCGAGGTGAAGATCGACTCAAATTGTTCGTACGCGAGTTTGGCATTGGCAACTGCCGCCTTGCCGCGCAGTGGAGAATCTTCGGGGAGTTTCGGGTCAACCTTTGTATCGACACGGGAAACAAAGAACGACGCCACCGAAGCAACATGCTGAACGGGCAAATCTTTCGATACACGTTCTTCAATGCCTTCGAGATAAGCATTCATCACTTCGGCGTAGCGCGAAAGCGAGAAGATCAAAGTAACGTTGACGTTGATGCCCGCCGCGATGCTAGCGCGAATGGCAGGCACGCCTTCTTTGGTTGCGGGAATCTTCACCATTAAGTTCGGGCGGTTGACACGCGCCCAAAGTTCCTGCGCTTGTTTGATGGTTCCATCGGTATTGCGAGCGAGGAATGGGCTGACTTCAATGCTCACATACCCATCGCCGCCTTTGCTCTCATCATACAACGGACGGAACAGATCGCAGGCTTCCTGAATATCTTCCACAGCAAGCTGCCAGAAGATTCTTTCAGAGTCCCAGCCTGCCCATGCCAGCGGAACAAGAGCCGCATCATAATCATTGGTCTTTGCAATAGCGTTCTGGAAAATAGTCGGGTTGGAAGTCACACCGCGAATATCGCCACGGTCGATCATGGCTTTAAGTTCGCCATTCACCAAAAGTTTTCGTTGAATATTGTCATACCAGAGCGATTGCCCGAGGGCAGTTAATTTCTTGATTGATTCAGACATAATAAAAAATGCTCCTTAAATTAAGTAAATAGTAACTGGTAATTACCAATTACTATTTACTGGTTCTCTTCCATTTTTTTAATCTTCCCCACCCGGCGAGCGAAACGTTCGCCACCGGCTTTATCGCCTAAATATTCTGCATTCAAAAATGCAGGCACGATCACTTTGACAAGTTCCGGTCCGATCACACGACCGCCCATGCAAAGCACATTCATGGCATCATGCTCCACGCCTTGCGCCGCAGAGTACGTATCGTGGCAGATCGAAGCGAAAATGCCTTTCATTTTATTCGCCGCAATCGCCGCGCCAATGCCCGAACCGCAGATCAAAATTCCGCGCTCGGCTTCGCCACTCTGCACTTTCTCGCCAACTTTTTTTGTAAAATCAGGAAAGTCCACGGCATCTGCGCTAAACGTCCCCACATCGATCACTTCATGTCCCATCGCTTTCACAGCTTCAAGGACAACATCCTTAAGCGGAAACCCACCGTGGTCACATCCAACTACTACTTTCATTATTCTCCTAAAAGACCTGACAGGTTTTAAAAACCTGTCAGGTCTAAATCATTAAAGTTCTTTCGCTCTCGCTACAACATTCTCAACTGTAAAGCCCAGCTTTTCGAAGATGGTCTTCGCCGGAGCGGATGCACCGAAGCGGTCAATTCCAATAACGGACTTCGCGTATCGCTCCCAGCCGAAACTTGATCCAGCTTCGACAGCGAGTCTCTTCTGAATACTTTTCGGCAACACAGACTCGCGATAAGCTTCATCCTGTTTCTCGAACAGTTCCCAGCTCGGGAAGGACACCACACGCACACCCTTGCCTTCGTCTGCCAGTTTTTGTGCCGCTTCAAGCACAAGCCCAACTTCCGAGCCAGATGCCATAAGGATTAATTCAGGTTTACCGAAATCCTTCAATACATAGGCACCCTTTTCAACCAATGCAGGCGTATCTAATGTGGGAACATTTTGGCGGGTCAACGCCAACACGGTAGGACCATCACGGCGGGCAATGGCAACTTTCCAAGCTTGAGCCGTCTCATTCGCATCTGCCGGGCGGAGCACGACCAGATTCGGAATGATGCGCAGCGATGCCATGTGCTCCACAGGTTGATGAGTCGGACCATCTTCACCCAAGCCTACAGAGTCGTGAGTAAAAATGAAAATGGTTGGGTAATGCGAAAGTGCCGCCAAACGGACGGACCCTCGCATGTAATCAGCAAATATAAGGAAGGTCGCGCCGTACGGAATTACGCCGCCGAAAATCGCCATGCCATTGAGAACGGAACCCATGCCATGTTCACGCACACCAAAGTGGAAGTTGCGTCCCGCCGGGGAATCTTTTTGGAAAGCAGGTGAACCATCGATCTTGGTATTGTTCGAAGGAGCAAGGTCTGCCGAGCCGCCGATAAGTTCGGGGAGTTTTGCAGCCAATGCGTTAATGACCTTACCAGAAGCCGCACGAGTCGCCATGCCCTTCGGGTCGGCAGGGAATGTCGGCAATGCAGCTTCCCAGCCATCGGGCAATTTATTCATCAATATGCGGCGGTTGAATTCTGCGCCCAATTCTGGAAAGAGCCGGATGTAAGCTTCACGGCGCATCTTCCAATCGGCTTCGAGTTCACGTCCGCGGTCAACGGCTTTGCGATAGAACTCAAGCACATCGTCAGGAATCAAGAAGCGCGGTTCTTTGGGCCAGCCAAGGTTATCTTTTGCGGCATTGAGTTCTTCATCACCAAGCGGTTCGCCGTGTGCTTTCTGCGTGCCTTGTCGGTTCGGAGCGCCGAAACCAATAATAGTGCGACACAAAATCAACGACGGGCGCGGGTCTGCTTTGGCAGCTTTGATAGCGGCATCAATGGCTTCCACATCGTTGCCATCGTCCACGCGCTGAATGTGCCAACCGTAGGCTTCAAAGCGTTTGGCGCGATCTTCGGTGAAGGCAAGGTCGGTCGAGCCGTCAATAGAAATTTTATTGTCATCATATAAATAGATGAGTTTGCCGAGCGAGAGATGCCCTGCCAGCGAAGCCGCTTCAGAAGCAACGCCTTCCATCAAGTCACCATCTGTGACGATGGCATAGATGTAAGAGTCGAGCAACTCGTGCCCAGGTTTGTTGAACGTGGCAGCCAAGTGTGCTCCGGCAATCGCCATGCCCACACCGGTTGAAAGCCCAGCGCCAAGCGGACCTGTGGTCACTTCCACGCCAGGGGTATGCCCATATTCGGGGTGACCGGGCGTGAGACTCCCCCACTGACGGAAGCTCTGCAAATCTTCCAGAGATAGGTCGTACCCGGTCAGATGCAAGAGAGAGTACAGAAGCATCGAACCATGCCCACCCGAAAGGATGAAGCGGTCACGTCCCATCCACTTGGGGTTGCGCGGGCTGTGTCGCAGGTGACGAGTCCAAACAGTGAACGCCATCGCAGCGGCACCCATCGGAAGCCCCGGGTGACCCGAGTTGGCTTTTTGTACACCATCAGCAGATAGAAAACGCAATGTATTAATTGCTTTGTTTTGAAATTCAAGGTTTGTCATGGGCGGTATTTTACCATTCGGTTAGTATTTTTCTTTCAAAATTTTCTCAGGAAGAGCGATCTGCCCTTCTGTGGGATCTCCGATAAATGAAATCGTCTCGCGCTTATTGACCGATAGCCAAGCCATGTAAGCTGCAACAATGGCATCTAATTGTTCAGGCTGATAAAGCAAATCCAGCGGCCACATACCTTTGATCATTTTATGACGCGTAATCTCTTCAAAAAAATCCATTGGGTCTTTGATACGAACCCCCGCCTCATATAACAACAATTGGCGCTGAATCTTCCCTTCAAGTGAAGGTTTTGGCTGCGGAACGGCTCCAGCTATAACACAAAAAGCCGCATGCGGTTGTGTCTCGAAGACCTGGTGCGGCGCATTCTCGGTTGGGTGTTGCTTGAAACCCATTTTCTCCAGTTTGCGATAAAGCGCAAACCCGGTCTGAATCCATGCCGGGCAGGCACTCACCGTAGCCGGAGTACCGGAGACCGTAATGCCGCGCTCTCGTAATTCCAACTCTGCCACACGAAAACCCACAGCTCGCGTCTTCGCAGATTTGAACATTTCCTTCTTTTTCTCGCGAACCAATCCGCGATTCACCCCCGAAGGCGCATTGATCGCCACCATCGCAGAAGATTGCCCACCCAAAAACGTGGTGACATCCTCTAATTCACCATCGGCAAGGGCAACTAAATTCATGCCCTTATCCAATGCTGCATATGTGTAGGACTTATGGGAGGAGGTGGCGTCGACGCCAACAAAAACCGTGTCAGTAAAAAGCATAGTAAGATTATCTCTCAAAAGAACAACGATTACAAAAATAATATTTCCTATTTTACTTCTAAACCTATGAACCGAACCCAACGAATCATCTTCTACATCCTTGTGCTCATTGCAGGCGCATCATGGATCGCCCTTTCCAGCCAAACGGAAGAATCCATAGAGCTTGCAGCTGCTCCACAAGCAGGCTTCCCAGCCCCAGATTTCACCTTAGAAACCGCCGAAGGCGAAACATACACCCTTTCAGAACTAAAAGGGCAGGCAGTTCTGATCAATGTCTGGGCAACCTGGTGCCCGCCATGTAAAGCAGAAATGCCCGCTATTGAAAAAATGTATAACGAATATAAAGACCAGGGTTTCACTGTTTTGGCGATCAACAGTACCTTTCAAGATGATCCGCTTCAGATCAAGCCCTTCACCGAAGAATACAATCTTTCTTTTCCCGTTTTGTTAGATGAAACATCAGATATCAGCCGCGCCTACCAGGTGCGCTCACTCCCATCTTCTTATTTCGTCAACCGCCACGGTATGATCACAGAAGTCGTGATCGGTGGTCCCATGTCTGAAGCCCTGTTACGCACTCGCATAGAAGAGGCATTAAAACCATGATCGCAGCCTTCCAAAATCTTTTCGCCCCGCCCCGTCATATGATCCTTTTGGTTATTGCAGCATGGCTTGGGCTCACACTCGCTGAACTTCGCACAGAACGTCATGGCATTAGCAAAGAAGACCTGAACAATATCACTTTTTACGGGTTGATCGCTTTTGTTATTGGTGGGCGTATTTCATATGTGCTTCAAAACCTATCTGCCTTTACAAAAAGCCCTCTCGGTATCATCTCCATCAACCCCGATCTATTTGACATGTTTGGCGCTCTGGCAGTTACCGCTATTGTCGTTATCGCATATAGCCAAAGAAAGCAGCTTGAAATTTGGAGAGTTCTCGACTCGCTCACCCTTTTATTTGCTGTTCTCGCCATCGGGCTTGGCTTAAGCAACCTCGCCGCAGGCAATGCATTCGGACTCCCTACCGACCTGCCATGGGGCATCAACTTGTGGAATGCCACCCGCCACCCAACCCAAATTTATGACACGCTCGCCTCATCCTTTATATTGGTCTTGCTATGGCTCTTCAAGCCGAGTCCACGCCCAGGCATCACCTTCTTAACCTTTGCCTCCATGACAGCTTTCTCTCAACTCATCTTGCAGGCTTTTCGCGCCAACTACACCATCCTCTTTAGTGGTCTTCGCCAGGAACAAATCCTTGCATGGGTAGCGCTACTCATCTGTTTTGTCCTTCTGGAAATCAGACTAAAACCTGCGCACTATAAATAAAAAAAAGAGCTGACAGATGTCAGCTCTTTTTTTATTTACCTTAACCAAGTTCTGGCTCAATCAAGCCATAACTGCCATTGCGTCTGCGATATAAAACATTAATTTTGCTCGTCTCTGCATTATAGAACACAAAGAAATTGTCGTGCCCTAAATTGCGCATTTGCACCAACGCTTCTTCTTCATTCATTGGGTAAAGAATGAACTTCTTACGTTTTGCAAAAAGCGGTGAAAGCTGCCCAGTCTCATCATCAATGATGTCGTCAACTGCTTCAGCAGCCGAACGCCCATCACCACGTCCATGATATTTCTTTCCCTTATGCCTCTCAATCTGACGCTGCATATTATCCAATGCTTTGTCAAACGCTGCCAGCGCCTCGTCTGCACGTTCTTCTGAACGAAGGGTAAATCCCTTTCCAAATACGGTGATTTGCGCCACATTTCGGTCATTAACATCACGCGCAGCCTGGTGGTGCGAAAGTTCCACGCGCGCTTCATCAATTGCTGGCAGGTAGTGGTCGAGGTTCCCTGCCTTCTTGGAAACATACTCCTCGATCCGTTCGGTCAAACGAATATGACGTGTCTGAACTTCCACTTTATTGGACATAGAGTACTCCTTTTTTAGATTGTTAAGTTACAAACACAACACACGCTATACATATCTCAGATCGTGATGAGATAATGCACGCGCGACTGTCAACGCATACACTTCTTTGGCACCGGCAGCATAAAGAGCCTCCGCGCCAGAAGATAGGGTCGAACCAGTTGTAGAAACATCATCCATAACTAGAGCTATTTTTCCACGCACCCCTGAATCCGCTTGAAACGCCTCATGAACATTCTTCTGTCTCTCCTCCCTACTCAGCCCAACCTGAGAGCGCGTCTCTTTGCAGCGCGCTAAAGCGTTAGGTGAATATTGCAAGCCCAAACCCATAGCAAGTGGTTTTGCGATCATTGCAACCTGATTATATCCCCTTTCACGCATCCTTTGCCGACCTAACGGAATTGGAATCACGAGATCAATGCTCCAATTTAGGCTCTGCACAAAAGGCAACATGGCCGCCGCAATCGCATCTCCCATTGACAAATCACGTCGGTATTTTAGTCTATGCAATGCAGGTTGAATGGGTTTCTCAAATATAGCCCAAGCTCTCAAAGAATGGAAATGCGGTCTGCTCTCAAGACAAGCGCCACAGACTCCCGGCTTATCTTGCGGCAAACCGCACACATTACAAACAACGCCATTCAATATTCTCACACTATTCTGACAGGTCTGACACCACCGAGAACCAAGTTGACCACATCCACCACATTGTGGAGGAAAAAGTAAATCAAGTCCACTCCAAATCGAACGATATGCCTTATATTTCAAGTTATACATTCATCCCCCTTTATAGGTGTTTATACTAAATAGCTATTAATTCCCAATGAAAGGACCAAAGGCACCAGCGATTTGGAAACCAGCAGGAGCCATCAAAATAATCATAATTGAAGGGAAAGTTAAGAGCGCCATTGGAATAATCATCTTAACAGGCGCCTTATGTGCTTCTTCTTCTGCACGCTGACGGCGCTTTAAGCGCATTTGGTCTGATTGAATTCTTAATACTTTTGCCATACTTACACCAAGTAATTGGCTTTGAATCACTGCCGCTACAAAACTAGTCAGCTCGGGGAGACCAATACGATCTGCCATATCACGCAAAGCTTCACGTTGTGTCTTTCCCAACTGAATTTCACGAATACATCGTCCAAACATAAGGGAGAGCTCATTCTCCCATTTATCAGCAACTTTAGACATTGAGGCTTCAAAACCCAAACCAGCTTCCACACATATGGTCAAAAGATCAAGAGCATCTGGGAGTGCCTTACGAACCTCATTCTGTCTTCTTGATATTCGGCTACCAAGCCATAATTGAGGAAAGAAGAAACCCAATAATGTAAAAATAGAAACTACCAAGAAAATACGTCCAAAGGGCCAATTAACGGTGGGAAGGTTTGAAATTAAGAGAAGTAAACCGCCAAAAACAGCAGCACCAACAAAACGGGTTGCAAGAAAAGTGGAAGCGTCAATACGACCAGGGTTGCCTGCTAGTTCAAGCTTTAGTGCTGTTTCCTGAAGAAGTTTATCGGGAGTAAAACGAGTGGAAAGTTCACCCATTCGTTTTACAATAGGAATAACAACACGCTCCATAAATGGCTGTTGAAGCTCAATATCCTCAAGGGATACATTTTCTCCACGCTGTGTAGCTTCTGCCAAACGCGATAAGACCGGGTCTGCCTCCTCGCCTTGCGCTTCACGAGCATATCTTGCCCCAATAATAACTACAAAAACAATACCGCCAACAAGAGCTATACCAACAACAATTGCTATGGCTGTTCCCATATTACACCTCAATATCCGCGATTTTCATCATAATAAAATAGCTAGATATAATTAAACCTAGAACCACACAAATAATCACTGCAGTACAAATTGGTCCACCTTTAGTTACAGATAATAGATAATCTGGATTCAAGAACCATAAAATTAAAGTCAGACCAAAAGGTATCAAAGACAGAACTGTTCCAGAAGTTCGAACTTGCGATGTTAAAACTCTCACTTCACCTTTGATACGAATACGTTCACGAATGGTAAAAGAAATATTATCAAGAATCTCAGAGAGGTTACCACCGACTTCTCTTTGAACATTAATTGCGGTCACTACAAAGTCAAGATCTTCACTAGGAATGCGCCGCAGTAAGTTTTCAAGAGCAACCTCCATTGGAATACCTATTTGCATTTCCTGAACGACACGCTTAAATTCATCATTAATAGGTGATGGTAGTTCTTTACTGATAGCTTCCATGGCTTGCATAGTCGAATAGCCAGCTCGCAAGCCATTTACCATTAGATTAAGCATATCTGGTAATTGATCATTGAATTTACGTAGCCTTTGCTTTTGTTGCGAACGCACATATTGCCCAGGCACAATTGATCCAATAACCAATCCTATTAAAGCTGAGACTGGATGACGGTTGCCAATAAACCATGCAACTAAAGCAAACAAGAAAATACTTATAAAAATTAAGGCAAAATATTCTGCAACCTTAAACTTTATATCTGCTCTAGCAAGTTGCCGGGCAATACGATCCCCGAAAGAAGTCTTTTCCACCCTCTTAGAAACCCAGTTTGTAATGGCATATTTTTGAGCCTCGTTATCGATATCCTGCTTTCCACCATCATCAAGATACTGACTAAGACGTTCTTCCAGAGCAGAACGCTCGCTGTTGGACGAAACAACAACGCCTACAATAAGAAGAATAATTAGAAAAATACCGCCGATAATAATGACCCAAGTCATTGCAATATGTCCTGATATAAAATCTTAATAACGTCTTCGTTCGCCAATGCCAAAAATAGAAGGAGGTAAATGTATGCCGGCCGCTTCAATTTTATCCATAAACTTCGGACGTAATCCAGTTGGGCGTAATCGTCCGATGATTCTACCATTTTCAGTTCCAGTTTGTTCAAAAATAAAAATATCCGTCATTGTAATAACATCACCTTCCATTCCGCTAACCTCAGTAATTGTAGTTACTTTACGGGTGCCATCACGCATACGTTCTTGCTGACAGATAAGGTCAACGGCACTAGCGACCTGCTCACGAATAGCACGAATAGGAAGATCCATGCCAGCCATCAAACACATGGTTTCAATACGAGAAAGTGCATCTCGAGGAGTATTAGCATGGGCAGTAGTCATCGAGCCGTCATGCCCAGTATTCATAGCCTGTAACATATCCAATGTTTCCCCACCACGGCATTCTCCAACAATAATACGCTCAGGACGCATACGAAGGGCATTCATGACCAAATCACGAATTGTAATTTCACCACGTCCTTCGATATTAGCTGGTCTAGATTCAAGGGTAACTACATGTTCCTGCCGCAATTGAAGTTCAGCTGCATTTTCGATGGTAATAATACGTTCATCCGAAGGAATAAAGCCTGAGAGAACATTTAAGAGTGTCGTTTTTCCAGAGCCAGTACCACCAGAGATAATGATATTGAGGCGTGACTCCACACATGCCTTCAGAAACTGAACTGCCTCAGCGCTAACCGACCCAAACTGAATCATTTGATCAACTGTAATCGGGTTTTTAGAAAACTTACGGATTGTTAGAACAGGACCAACCAAAGATATTGGTGGAATAACAGCATTAACACGTGAGCCATCTGGAAGACGGGCATCAACATAGGGGCTTGACTCATCAATACGACGTCCTAATGGTGCCACAATGCGATCAATGATTCTCATTACATGATCGTTGCTTTCAAATGTAATAGGAACTCTATGAACCTTACCTTTACGTTCAATATAAACATTCTTTGGACCATTAACCATGATTTCTGTAATTGTGTCATCTTCAAGTAATGACTGGAGTGGACCAAAACCAAGTATTTCTGCAGAAATCTGCTCAAATAACCTTGCACGTTCAGGGCGCGAAAGAACAATGTTTTCTTCTGTAAGTATCTGCTCGAAAAGATTTTGAATAGTGCGCCGAACTTCATCTGTACGAGTAACATCCATGGAAGGATCTATCTCGGCAAGCAGTTTATTTTGAACTCTTGTCTTGAGGTCAAAATATGACCCTGCTTGAGGCGATGTTATTGGCGCGCTAACTCTACGAGCTTGTAATGATGACAATCGAGAAGCATCTCCACCACTGCCACCAGAAGAAGAGTTTTCATTTTGGTTAGACGTATTTTGGCTCGATGTACCAGAAGAGGTTTGATTATTAGAACCTTGCCCCTGTTCAATGCGTCTTAATAAAGACATAAACTAACTCCTTATCGTTTAGCAGGGAGAGCTTCATTCTCACTATCAATAGCAATAATACGAGCACGTATAGACTCAGCAAGAGCTAATACACCTCTGCTAATCGGTTGCGACTTGTTGTCTAACATAAACGGCACGCCACGATTTACCGCAGTTATAGCAATCTTTTCATCTAATGGCACAACTGCAGAAATCTCACGCTTAAGGTTTTCACTTATTCGTTCAGGGGTGATTGCAATGCGCTTATCAAAACGATTCATAGCAAACACTATACGTTCCTTATTAATCCCCATACTGTTTAATAAGTCTAGAATTAACCTAGAGTTTTTTATCGAAGGAATTTCTTGTGTCGCAACAAGTACTACAATATCACTTAAATCAATGGCTGAAAGTATAACATCAGTAAGAATAGAAGAAGTATCTACAATCACATATGAGTAAATCTTTTGCATAAATTGCAAAACTTTGACAAATTGATCGGAAGATATTTTTTCTGCCAGCTCTGGTCGTTGCGGAGCAGCTAAGATGCGAATGCCTGATGCCTCATGCTTTATCAAAATTTCATCTACGACATCTGCGTCAAGGTCATCTACTCGAGGAGCAATATCTAGGACTGTATTCTTTCCCTGCTCATTCATAAAAACCGCAACATCGCCAAATTGTAAATTCCCGTCAACTAAAACTGCTCTTGTATCTTCATTATGAAGAGCAATAGCAAGATTTACTGCTATAGTAGTACACCCCGTTCCGCCCTTAGGACTATATACAAGAATAATCTTTCCATGCACAGCTTGTGAAAAACCACCAACAGAAGAATGCCCTGGTGTAGCTGAAGTTAGTTGTTGCTTAGCACCTTTTGCTCTCTCAGAGTGAGCCATTTCTCCTGCGCGCTTGATGGCAGAAATAAGTTCATCACCCATTGGAGGTTTAGTTAAGAAATCTCTTGCACCTGCAAGCATGGCACGGCGCATGTAGTTCTGGTCGCCTTGAACTGACAAGATAACAACTTGAATATGAGGTGTGTTTTGACGGATTTGCTCAGTTGCTGTGATACCATCGATATCCGGCATGTTTATATCCATCAAAACCACATCTGGATTTAGTTCCTGTGCAAGTTGAATACCTTCTTTACCTGTTCTCGCAGTGCCTACTACTTCAATATCAGCTTCAAATTGAAGTAGCTTGCGAACATTTTCACGTGTTTCAGCAATATCATCAACTATAAGAACTCGTGTTTTTTCGACAGCCATATCAAAAATATCCGGTGAAATTATTGCTGCGGTTGAGCAGCTGCAGCATCATTCGACAAAACTGGAGAAGACAAAGTCGTAATAGCAGGCTGCATTGCATAAGGCAATTTTGCTGGAACCGGAATATTATACTGACTAAGTAAAAATTGCAGGGTCGAAGCCTCTGTAGCTAAACGGGCTTGATCTGACGGATTACGTAGGGTTAATGAAATCTTTGCATTTGTATACACCAAATAAGACAAAGTAATAGAGTCTTGGGGTGAAACAATTAAAGTAACTATATCCGGAGTAGTTGGAGCCGCTTGTTGGTCTGCAGCAGCATCTGGTGCTTGTGTTGCAGCAGCAGCAGGGTCTGGCTCAACAAGCGGAAAATCTCCTAGACGCATAACAACAACATCTTGCAGCAAAGTCTGACATACTAAACGAGGGCGTTGTGCTTCAGAAGGAACCAAATAATAAGGCTGTTGAACAGAGGGGTCCAATTCAAGCCTTCCCTGTGGAGAACCAGAAGAAACCACACCAAGAGAAAGAATTGGTAAACCTTGTGTCGAAAAACCTTGGTCACCAGAACCTGTTAAAGCTCCACCTAAACCAGTACCTGTCAAAACGGCTGTTAAGTTTGGAAGAATAGATTGATATGTTGGATCTACATCTACAAAAAGTAAACATGCATTGACATTTACATGGGCGCCATTATTGATAGCATACCCTGAGACAGAAAGACGATCTACAGGGATGGACATTGCTGTCATGCTAGGAGGAATTAAAGATGCCCATTGAGGGCCAGAAATAGCCACAGCAGACGTGGAGTCTGTAACCATAGACTCAGTAATCACTACGCCTTGATCTAATGGAAGCTTAGCCAACTTATCAACAAGAAACGGAAGCTCATCGCGAGTGTACATCACTGATACAACATTCTCTTGGGGAATACTTAAAGTTGCAAGTACGTCTTCTGTTACTCTGCCACCTTGTGGAATGTTTTGTGCTGCATAATAAACCTCGACATACACTGGCTGATTTGCTTGTGTTTCCTGCGGTTGAAAGAAAAATGAGCGAAGGGCAAAGGCACCCAACGCTATTGCTATGATTATGATTAATAGAACCAAAATCAGAGTACGACCGCGACGCATAATTATCTCCTCTCGAATGGCACCTTCCAGCCAGTGCCTTTATAACACATTGATTATACAAGAAAAATGGCAAAAACATATTGTTAGGAGTATTAGCGTACGCTATCTCACTAATACTCCTAACAATACTGTAAATAAAAATTTTATTAGACTCTAGCCTGTACAGTAAATGAAATTTTTGCACCAGAACCGATACTACTATCGATCTCAAACTTTCCCCCCAGCATTTCGGCTCTTTCACGAATCAATTTCAGACCTAAATTACTAGAGTCATTCAAAATTTCCGGGTCAAAACCACGACCGTTATCATCAACAGTAACACGAATAAAATCAACCCCAAGATCTAGCTGAATCTTAACAAGGGTTGCCTGACTATGCCGAGCAGAATTCCCTAAAAGTTCTTGTACAGCTCGAAAAAGCATTACCTCTAAATACGATTCCAATCTGCGTTCTGTACCTGAGATATTTATAGTGATATCTAAACCAGACTGTTCTTTAAATGCCTCAACATATTTGCGCAATGTTGGTACAAGTCCCAGATCGTCAAGCATCATTGGGCGGAGTTCAAAGATAAATCCTCGCACCTTCTGAAATGTGCTCATTGCTGCGGCTTTTAGATTAGATAACTCTTCTTTTGCTTGAGAAGAGTCAACATCTAAAAGGCGCATGGCAATTTCAGTCTGAAGAATAAAATTTGATAAAGCCTGAGCAGGACCGTCGTGCATTTGACGAGATAAACGTTGACGCTCAGCCTCTTGCGCATTAACAATCATCTCAATACCTGTCATCTGTCCCTTAGTAGCAGAACTTACAGAACCAGCCGCTTCGGTAGAACCTCCATCATTGAGAACCTGTTCAATGATAGACTTATATTTCTCCAAGTGAGTTTTATCATTCTGCAATTTTTCTAATTGTCCACGCATAACGAACAAACGTTGCTGGGCATCCAAAGCAGAATCATATGCCATCTTAATCTCTTCCCCAGCAGCATCTTGTTTCTGTAATTGCTGAAGATGCGAAGTGATGGCGGTGTTCCGTTGGGTTAGTTTACTTAATTCACCCTGACTTTGTTCAATCATCAAGGTAATCTCACGCAACGCACGTTGCGTTTCATCTAATTCGCTTTTATAGTCCACAGTTTCGGACATCTAATTCTCCTAAGAGCGGATATCGGTATCTCGCAAGGTAACCCAACCGCGTTTTAATGCATACACAACAGCTTGTGTACGGTCTTCCACCCCAAATTTACGCAAAATTGCCGTGACATGGTTTTTAACTGTCTGGTGACTGATGCCCAATAATGATGCAATTTCTTTATTGCTCATACCCCGCACCACACAAGCTAATACTTCCATTTCGCGGTCAGAAAGAGGATGAAATGGAGCGCCGGGCTCACTATAAGAACGGCGAGCACCTTCCATGCTTTCTTCCACCCATAACTCAAGTTCACGGCGGGTAAAGACATTGTTCGCAAAGACAAATTTACCTTCTGCTACTTCGCGAATGATACGAGCTAAATTCTGAGGTTCGATATCTTTAGAGCAATACCCATGTGCTCCGGCAAGGGCGGCATGGATCGCCTGTTCAATATCATCGTAGCCAGTCATCAAAATGATACGAGTGCCCATTTTTTCTTGTGAGACCTGATGTGTGATCTGTTGACCATTCATACCCGGAAGATTGACATCCAACACGGCTACATTGGGCTTCTTCGTGCGGATAAATTCCAGCGCCTCATCGCCAGATGCAGATTGAGCGATGATCCGCATATCTGTTTCTAATGATAGAGCATCCACCACTCCCTGGCGGAATAATGGGTGATCATCAACGACTAGTAATGTAATTTGGTTCATCACTTGGCATTCTCTCTTTTTTCAAGGTTTTTAACTCTGAACAGCCGCCATATTTTAACCTATTCTCTCACTTCCAACGGTAGATTGTCATGGGAGGGTAATCCCCCACTTTGGCTATATTTCCATTTGTCACAAAGACAATCTCTTTCCCAACAGTCATCTCTTCGTACAGGTCAGAAAAAGCAATTAAATAAGAAACTTTCTTCTCATCGAGATAAATAGCGAGGCGTGTCTCATCACGAATGAACGGAATGACCTCTGGGGAGACCAAGCCAGCCAGATCAACGAGCGAGTGTTGGTCAAAGTATCCCAACGCACCAATATCATGGGCAGCAACAATAGCATTGGGCGGGACATTCGCTGCCACCCATTTTGCAGATTCGACCATTTCCTGCTCAATTAATGCAACGTCTTGAGCATAACTACGCGCACCAAGAAAAACAAATAACAATGTAACTGAAATAAGGCTTACATACCAAAGAGTGTTCACAAACCACTGATAACGCTTGAAGGTCTTAGTAACAGAAAAATCCAGGAGCGCGATCATACCAATCAAGAAGAAAATTGGCATAGCTGGCATGATATAACGCCCGTGTTGATAGACAGGGAGGCGTAACATGTAAAGCAACATATACCCGACTGACCAAGTGATTGCTAATAAACTGCCCCACGAACGATTGCTGATTGAGCGGACTACCCACATGACAACGCCAGGAATAAGTAAAAAGGAAGGTCCTACTAAAAGCTGAAGGGCAAGCTGCCCGATGCGGTCTAAAAGTGGACGGGCTTGCCAAGCGGAATATTCTGCCTGTTTGGCATAGAAGGTATTCGGCATGGGGGTTCCGCCGACCAAAAGATTGAAGAAAAGATAAAGCAAAAAGATCCCACCAAACCCCAACAAGATTTGGAATACGCCCTTCAGACGCGAAGATGTATCTCTTTCATTTAACACAACTGCCAACAAAAGCGGACCAAGCAGAGTCAGACCGTCGGGGCGGACCCAAACGCTGATGCCCGCCAGCAAGCCCAAGGTTAGGTAGCGACGCGAATTCATCATGATGGCAGATAAGACGACCGTGGCGATCAAAGCGTGGAGAAGAGTCTCCATGCCAGACATGGCAGCCCAAAGCAAATGCCACTCAACGATGATAAAGATACCAACCCACGGAACCTGAGATGTATATGTAGATATCAAACGACGTGCTGTAGCTTCAGAAATAACACTCAATGCCCACATGGTGAGCAGACCAAGGAAATATGTCCAAATATATGGCTCAAGATGAAGGAGAAAGCCTATCGCTAGCAAAGCAGACCAAAGAGGAGAAGTAGAACCAGCTGAAGGCACGCCCGGACGAAAGGACCATTCGCCGTATTGAGCCAAGTTCCTAGCAAAAGTGAGATGAATCCATGAGTCATCAAGTGGGAAACCGATACGATACGTAAAATAGCTAACAAGTAAATAGATTGCCCCGGCAAGAATGGTGACCCCACCAAGAATAAGCAGCTCGCGTTTGGAAAGTGGTTTATGGAAATCTAAAAATGCGCGTGTCATCTACTTCACCTAGGTATTCAAATTGGGGATAATTTTGAGGGTTATCGTACAAGTCGGCGAGCGGATCAAGCTTGCCTTGGGCTTCGAAGGCGTAGTAATGAATGTCGTAGCGTTCGGCAACTTCGAGCAGGGTGTTGACATCGCCATCGGGTTGGGCGAAGGCAGGGCGACCTGTCATCATGTAATAGCCGGGGGAACTGAGGACCATGACGGGTTCGCCGGGTTGAGCGCCGTGTTCCACCAGAAAAGCCTCTACGGCAGGATAGGACAACTCCCCTTCTTGCCAGCCGTTTTGGAAGACACGCACCCAGACGACCCAAGCCGACAGCATGATGACGATCTGAATCATGGCAATACGGAAAACGACATAGGCATGTTCGTTGAAGCGACCTTTACTACGTGCCCAAGCAACAACTTTTTCCAAGCCGAAGGGAGCGAGCACCAAGAGCAAAGGTTGCAAGGCAGCTGCCGCGTGGAAGAAACTTCCGCGGGTGCCGGCGAAGGGGAAGATAAAGGTCATGACCAGGAACAAGATGATCCAAGCCAATAGCCCTACCTGCACGCGGCGGTCTTTGCGTTGGAAATAGATGCCGATGGCAATAAAAGGAAAGAGGATGAGATGCCCTTGGGCGGCGATGACGGTTTGGATGTTGTTGGTGAACGACCACCAGCGGACTTTGAGAATCTCGCTCCAGCCGCTGGCAAGCCAGGCTTGCATATTGAGCTTGGAGGCAGGATAGATAAAGGTCTGTTCGTAGGTGGTGAGCCATAAAGCACGACTGCCCGCCGGGGACATGATGGCGCCGAAAACGCTCAGGTTGCGCAGATACCAGGGACCCATGATGAGGATAAAGCCAAGAAACGCCAACGCGCCGAATTGAATTAGGGAAGTAAAAGGCAACTTCTCATCGCGGACACGCCAGAGGATGAAGAGAAAGACTAATGCCAGCCAGAGCAGACCGTCACTGCGGGCAAGGGAGAGGATGCCCGCAAACATGCCCAGCCAAAACCACGGGCGTGGACGGTCGGCGAGGAGGAAGATCAGACCGCCTGCCAGCATAAAAATGCCGTAGTTATCTGGGACGGGCAGGAATGGGAGATGAAAGACCGGGAAGATAGCGAGGATGCCAGAGGTCCAGGCGAAGGCAGAGTTTTGGAAGAAGCGATAAGAAAGAGCCGCCACCAAAGGCGGGACGAGAGCTGCGATCAATATAAAGAAGAGCCGCCCCGCCTCATAGTTGGTTTGACCGGTGAGCCACATGCCAAGCGCCGAGATGATGGAAGCAAGTGGGAACCAATACCCATGTGAAGGGTGTGGAATGCCGGCGGGGTCGTCGAGGTAGTTCCAAAGGTAGGGTTCGGTGAAGCCTTTGCCGAGGGCTAATTGCACGCCGCCCGAAAAGTAGTAGTTCGCGTCTAAGTAGCCAGGGACGGTTTGAAGGCGGCTGACGCCGAATTGAACGACAAGTGCGATAAAGAAGAGGATGAGATAGGATCGGCGAGACATACGATTTACGATTGGCGATTTACGATTTTGGATTGACGATTGGTGGTGATGTATTTTTATTTACTGCGGGTGAGCGAGTCTGCCCAGACGCGTGGAGGGCGAATTGCCCACCAACGAATCCAGTATAAACCAAGGACGGTGAAAACTGGGAAAAGGAGGTAGATGATCTCGTTGGCGATGGGTTGAAAGGCGGGCGGTGCGAAAAGATATAAAGACCAAGGTGCAAAAAACAACATGAGCATGAAAAAGAATGTGAGCAAAGAACCGAAGCGAGACCAACGGTCGTAGATGACGGCAAGCAAGAACGCCAGTGGAATCACAAGGACGGCTAAATTTTCCAGCTCGGTGCGGAAGCCAAGCAATGGCGCGACGGCAATGGAAAGACAAGCCACCCAATAGAAGCGACGTTCATCGCCGAAGAGGGCGTTATTCCATTCGTAGCCGAGGGCGATGACAAACAAGGCAATGATGCCCCAAGCGATGTATTTTCCATATGAAGGGATAAGGCTTTCCAACACGGTAGTCATGGAAAAGCCATAATCGGCACGCAGGGCATTCATGCCAGCGCGGAGATAGGGAATGATCCAGTTGGAATATAAGAGGAAGGAGACTGCCAACAAGATGGTAGCGATCATGAAGAAGCCTGCCAAGAAACGCGTGCGCCCCTGTTTATAGGATATCCATGCGATGAAAAGCAGGAAGGGCAAGCCCGCCTCCCAGAAGTACAGCGAGAACGCGAGCAGAGCGCCTGCCATTTCGTCCTGGTCGTAGCGCAGGGATAAGAGAATGCCGGCATAGAATAAACCCAAAATCAAGACGGGGCTGGCATCTACGATGGCTTCGAAGCTGTACACGTTGAGAACCGACACAAGGAAGAAGATGCCCGTGAACCAACGCGGAGCCTCCCAGCCGGTGAGACGTAAGCTGAGAATCGCGAGTGCGAACAATGCCCACTCGAGGATCAAGGTATAGATGGCGCGAGCCGTGAGCGGGTCTGAAAGAAGCGAGAAAGGGAAATAGAGGAGTAAAAGCTGGAAGGGAGTATCCAGAATGTAGGGGTCTTCGCCGCTGACCGCCTTGCCATCGTAGACGAGTTTTTGAACCTCATCGGGAACATAGGCAGAATAGGGGTCGATGCTTTGGGAGACGAAGGCGCGGGCTGCCGACCAGTGACGCAAGAACTCCCCGCCGCCCGCTGGGAGGGAACGATTTGCGAACCAAAGCCCGGTGGAAATGGCGATGATGATCAGCACTAATACGGCGATGAAAATGTAATCACGAGTAGTGAGCGATTTGGATGGAGGTTGAAAGTTCATGCCCCCCTCACCCTGCCCCTCTCCCAGAGGGAGAGGAAATAAAATAGCGGTAGATGGGACGGGTTGGGCTAGGGCGGGCAACTTCTTGAAAGCCAGCTTGTGCAAAGGCTGAAGCCGTGCCCGTAAAGATGAAGACGGGCGGCGCCTCGCCTGTGGTTTCGGTGGGATAGCCTTCGATGATCTTGGCACCGTGTTCTTTGGCGTGTTCTACGGCGGCTTGCAAGAGGGCAATGGCAACGCCCTGCTTGCGATGCTTTTTCTCCACGAAGAGACAAGTGACTGACCAGACTTCTTGATCGTCTATGGGTTTGAGGACGCGGGAATGGGCAAGGCGGGGATATTGACTGCGCGGTTCGATTGCCACCCAGCCGACGGGATAGCCCTCTGAATAGGCGAGCAAGCCGGGGACGATCTTCGCATCGACCACCGACTTTTGCAGTTGACGGTTGCTTTCGCCTTTGTTTTCGCTGTAGGCTTTGCCGCGCAACTTCCAGTGCATGCACCAACAGCCACCACAGGCGCCGTTTTCGCCGAAGAGGATTTCAAAGTCGCGCCAGAGTTTTTGGGTGAGAGGGTGGAAGGAGAGGTCGAGGGATTCCATTGGTTGGTGGTTGATTGTTGGTGGTTGGTGGTATGCGATTTGCGATTTTGGATTTACGATTTACGATTGGTGAGTGGAGTGTGATGAGGGGGGATGGTGGGAGGGATTCTTCGCTTCGCTCAGAATGACAACCCTAGAGAATGACAATGCTTTTAGGAGAGAAGGATTTGGAGGGACTTGGGGAAGATTTCGTATTTTAGGGAGGTGACGGGTTGGGGGAAGAGTTCGCCATCGGTGTGGGCGGGAGAGGGATGGTCGAGCTCGATGGTGAGGCGGGTGCAGTGAGCCTCGTACATGCCTTCCATTTCAAGGAAGGAGCCTTGATCGGGTTTCATGGTGCGGGGCAAGGCTTGGAATAAGCCGAGGCGTGAGTTGCGGTAGCCGTAGCTAAAGGTAAGCTTGCCATCGCGCGGGTCGGCGTGGGGGGTCATGTAGAAAACGCCACCGGTGAGGCGATTGTTGCCAACGGAGACCAAGGACAGAGGTCCAGTAAATGAGCCGCCATCCCATTCCATTTTGACGTTCCATTCGGGCTTATCCATAATGCCTTGCACAGCGGCGACGAGATAACGTCCCATGCCTTTGATCCAGTGAATCTTTTCCTGCTTGGTGGTGGTGTAGGGTTCGAGACCGGCAGCGGAGTTGTTGACGAAGTAGCGGTCGTTGCATTTGCAGATGTCGATGAGATCGGTTTTACCGGCGGCGATGACCTTGGCGGCTTCGTTGAGGTCTTTGGGGAGACCGAGATTGACGACGAGATCGTTGGCAGAGCCGAGGGGCATAATGCCGAGAGGACCGATGGGTTTCTCAAGAGAACCAGCGGCACGGATCATGCCGTTGACGGTTTCGCCAATGGTGCCATCGCCACCGGCTGCGATGATGGGAGAGAAACCAGCGCGAGCGGCTTGTTCGGCAAGGGCAGTGACAGCGCCTTTTTGTTCTGAGACGACGACTTCAAACTCAACGCCAGCGGCTTTGAGCGCGGCTTCGGCTTGGGGCCAGCGAGCTTGTGAGTTCCAACGATTTGAATAGGGGTTGAGAATAACTTTTGCGGTCATCGACCCTCCACAAGGTGATCTGCGTCAATTGTACCTGATGTCCATTCCTTGAATTGTGACAGGATCACGGCAGAAAAGATAAGCGCACACCCGATAATCTGAACGGTGGCGAGGCGTTCCTCTAATAAGAGCCAACCCGAGAGGACGGCAAAGACCGACTCAAGCCCGAGGATGAGAGCGGCGTCGGCGGGCGGGGTATGCTTCTGCGCCCAGATCTGAAGCGTATAACATAATCCTAATGAAAGCAGGGAGGTGTAGCCAATAGCGAAGAGCATGTTTCCGTCGAAGATGGGCATGGGTTCGATGACGAGACCGACGGCGAGGTTGAGCAGACCGCAGATGAGCAACTGCCCGACCGAGAAGGAAAGCGACTCGAAGTTGTGCGCGTATTTGCCGAGGATGACGACATGAAACGCCCAGAACAAAGCGCCGATGAGTTCCAGCAAGTCGCCGAGGTGAATGCCAGTGAACTTGCCGCCGGTTGAAAGCAGGAAGGCACCCGTCATGGCGAGGACGATGGCAAGGATGAAGAGCCAATGCGGTTTCTCTCCAAAGAAGAGGAAGAGCAAGACGGGAATAAGCACGACATATAAGCTGGTGATGAAGCCCGCATTGCCGGCGGTGGTGTAGAGCATGCCGGCTTGTTGCAAGGCGCTGCCCATGAAAAGGAAGAAACCGGCGATGAGCATCCAGGTGTATTGATTTTTGGGGAGGGTGTGTTGGGTGTTACGCAAGATGCGGCGGGCAAAGGGGAAGACGAAAAGCCCGGCAAGGGTGTAGCGCAAGCCGTTGAAGATGTAGACGCTGCCGACTTGTCCGGCGACGCGTTGGGCTACGAAGGCGGAGCCCCAGATAATGGATATGAGGAAGAGGGTGATGTCTGCTTTTAGGCGCATGGGAGGGAGAGGAAATGATGAATGGGGAATGGGGAATTGGGAATTGGTGAGTAGGAGGGGATTGTACTGTATTTGGGGAGGCGAGATTAGGGATTAGGGGTTAGGGATGGGGGGAGGAAGAAAGAAGGGATTAGGGAGGCGATAGTCGATATTGGATATTTGAGGGGGGAGGGATGGGGGGTAGAGTGGGGATTGATTGGGAATATAATGGGAGGTGGATATAGGGAGCTTATAGAAAGCTTATAGGAACCTTATAGAAACCCTATAGATAGTACGGTAGGTAGTTGGTGTTTGATTGGATACCCTAGAGGAGGCATTTGGATGGCAAAAGTTCGGAAAAACCCAGTGATTCAAGGGATTAGCGGCAAGATCGGGAATTTGGTGTTTAAGCAGTTGCCCGATGGCAGTACGATCGTGACGGCTAAGATCGTGTTGCACAATAAGAAGTGGAGCGAGGGTCAGTTGGCGCACCAGGTTCGGATGAAGGAGGCTGCTTTGTACGGGAAAGGGGCGCAGTATCATCCGGTGTATGTGGCGCTGGCGGAGACATCCACGCTGACTGGGTATAACTGGGCGTTTGCGGATCGGATGAAGCCGCCGGTGATCCATGCGGTGGAGCGGGTGGAGGGTGGCATTCGGGTGCGGGCGAGCGACAATGTGGGGGTGGTGCGGGTGGAAGTGCAGGTGTTGGATGAGGCGGGGACGGTTCTGACGAAGGGTGAGGCGGTTCAAACATCCAAGGAAGTTTGGGTGTATGCGACGGCGGTTGCGGGGCGGGTTGTGGCGCGGGCGTGGGATTTGGCGGGGAATGTGGGGGAGTTGGTAATTGGTAATTGGTAATTGGTAATTGGGATATTCGATATTCGATAGTCGGTAGTTGATAGTCGGTAGTTGATAGTCGGTAGTTGATAGTTGATAGTCGAGATTGGTAATTGGTGAGTGATGAGTTGGGAATCGGGAATGGGAAGTGGTTGTGTGGGGGGTGGGGTTGGTTGTATAATGGGAAGGGTAAGGGTGGTATGGATAGGTTCCACCCAGAGAAGTTTTTTGTCGGCTGTTATGAAATATAAAAGGTGTTATGCCGAACTATTCGGTATATCACCCCGCATAGGGACAAAAAGCCGAACAGTTCCGTTAATACATAGTTGGCTGGCTGGTCATTAATCGGGAGAAATAAATTGAATCAACAATCGTATCGTTTGGCGGGTGAAAATGCGACTTTACGCGGTGTTGGAAAAAAAGTTCTTTGGGCGTTTCCTACAATAGTTGTTCAAGACACATCTAATTTAATAGTTTTATATATGCCTGCTGGCGTTCTTGGAAAAAATGTAAAACAAAAACCTACGCCAAAAGAGTATTTGATTGAAGATAAAATAAATATTGTTGATTGCCAATGGAACAGAACCGATGTGTTGTTTTTGATAGTGCCAGGTGATTCTTTTAGCACTTATGTTATGTGGGACACTGGCACAAAAAACTTGGATTGTTGGTACGTCAATTTACAAGAGCCAATTCGTCGGACAAAAATTGGTTTTGACACAATGGATAATATGCTTGATGTTGTTATCAGTCCTGATATGACCACATGGGAATGGAAAGATGACGATGAATTTACAGAAGCCCAGAAAGTAGGCTACTATTCCGCTAAAAAAGCGCGTGAAATTTGGACTGAAGGTGAAAGAGCAGTAAAATTGATAACATCGGAACGGCGTTCAATGTATGAAGAATGGGCTACATGGCAGGCAAGCCCCGAATGGGGTATTCCAAAATTATCTCCACTTTGGGACAAAGTAAATTTTGATGAGCCTGATTTGCAAAACAAGGTTTAGGCAAGTCCACGCCAGCCAACAAAGCGTGCACCTGACGCTGGGGATTCTGCGCAAATCCCAAGCAATTTTCTACGCCTTTTCATTTTTCTGGTTGGACGGCTTCGCCGTCCCCGCCCCAGCGCAGGTAACGCAAACCGTTGGGCAGTTCCTTGCAAAATTGAGTTGTGATTATGGATGAAATGAATGAAATAACCCGCCAAACGTATTATTGTTTATCAATACCATCCATCTGGACGCCATCAGACGTTTTATTTCGTTTGGTAAACGAGTTAAAATCCCCATTAGCGTCTCTTGAAGGCTACGCAAGAATACTTTCTGAAACAATCGCGGCGCCATTCAAGGGTAATGCTGAATATTTTCATACAGTGTTCGACGCTGTTAGAGTTTATTTAATGGAAACGGGCTATCTACCCAAAAGAGTACGAAGTCATGACGTTTTTACGGGAGAAAGTTTTCAACCCAGTAGTCTCACCCCACAAACGATATTGCAACTGAATTGAAGCAAGTAATCGTCGCACAGTTCGGTCATTCAATCAAATGGATTATCAAGAATGGCATCTGCGTGGCTGCATGAAGTTTCTAAAGGAGACAGATTCGGATCTAATCCAAAAAATGGAATCCGAAGGTTTTACATGTCCTGAAATATTCCGCTAAAGAATTTCAAGAAAGGTTTGCAAAGGCAGAGTATTCCAAAAATTGGAAAAATGAAAAACTGCCCAACAAAGCGTGCACAGATGTAGAAGTCAATAGCGCCACACGTTGCTAAGCGTAGAAGAATTATAGGCGATTACATTGTTGTGCAAAGGAGCGAAAACAGCAGCACCCCACTATCACTTTTACAGCTGCACGTAAAAGCGTTGACAGGGTTGTATAATGTATCACAATTTATGACGCCGAGCCCGTAAAACCCCTTTCGTGGGTCTCCTACATTCGTGTGGAGTTACTTATTTGGGACGGCGCTCTCCTTTTTTAATCTTCGAGGGCGGCAACAGGATCGGCTTCTTTGAGCCAGCCCATTCAAGGGGGACACTCGTCAGTTCACTTCCCAATAATTCCCAAAACATCCATTCGCGCGCACGAATTGCGCTCAGATTTTCACACGATTTTCGCACTGCATAGCTGAATGCAATGTGCAACATACCAGAGACCTTTTTGCTTTTCCCGCGAAACGATCCGCCTTTGTGCCAGCACATACCAGACCGCACCAATAACTTCCGCGCAAATTGCACAATGCGCTCCTGTTGTAGCCGATCCCGGCTGCAGTCGTATTTCGCCAGCTCATACACGCTTCCAACGGATGGCTGTTCGCCTGACGTGTGCCGCTTCCACCATCGCCACACGCAAGTCTCGTCTGCCCGCTTTCGTGATCTTCCCCCGTACGCGTGGTCATTCACTATCGTGGACCCGCTTCCCATGCCTGCACATACCCCAGCCAGATGTTTGGCATCTTCAAAGCGTTGGAGTCACCAATTGCAGCATATACTGTCACAGCTGTGATCGCCAGATCCGCAATGGTGTTCGATGCAACAGACGACCGATCTCTTCGTTCTCCGCTTCCTGCTTTATGCCTGTCATCTCTTTCTCAATACGCCTTCTGCTGCTGGGCAAATTGCAGGGTCTCCAGATCCTTTGCAGGTTCATCTTTTCCACGCTGTCCCCAGTTCAATGCCTGCCACCAGCCATTGTTTGTCTTCGCAAACGGGTTGCCTTCAGGCGGTTTCAGAAGGAGTGATTTTCTTCGCTGGATCACAGCGTGCAATCGATTAGAGTTTCTTCGCCTGCGTTGCCAGATGCGTCATCTTTTGGCGTTGTGCCACCAAGCCGCGCAGTTCGCGCTTATTTTGAATTTCCATCGGCGCAATCCCCCCACACCCAGCAAATGGAAGCCCTTTGCTAACGGGCCACGCCGCTATCTTCAGGATCGAGGCTGCGATCTACCAAATGTCCGTCATCACTTGCGATCTTGTGAGCAATGCGACCGTCTTTGGCGGATGCACCACCATCACCGAACGATCCAGCATGCTCCCCAAGTTCATCGTACAACTTCTTCAGGTGTTGGTCGTCATTTCCAGCACCACTTCATCCTGTTTCGTCAGATTTCTTGGTGCTTCTCTCTCTCCTCCCCTCTCCTCTCCAGCTTTCCAGATGACTTAACTCACTCGTCTCATGGGTAGGACAACGTTCAAGTCTGTATCCACACCAGGGCGATCAGGTAATGCTTGTGAGAGTACATCCAGCCCTATATACGAAGCGTTTTCCAATTTCATTCCTTAGAGGTATACTCTGACAATTCTGGCTCACCTGCCAGACTAGGTCAGGCACGTTTCTTTTTGAAGGTACGCTGAATCACACAGATGCGAGTTGGGGTCATGACGTTTTTACGGGAGAAAGTTTTCAACCCAGTAGTCTCCACCCCACAAACTACAACTGAATTGAAGCAAGTAATCATTCGCACAGTTCGGTCATTCAATCAAATGGATTACTCAAGAATGGCATCTGCGTGGCTGCATGAAGTTTCTAAAGGAACAGATTCGGATCTAATCCAAAAAATGGAATCCGAAGGTTTTTTACATCACCAAAATACGCTAAAAGAATTTCAAGAAAGGTTTGCAAAGGCAGAGTAATTGGTAAAATGAAAAACTGCCCAACAAAGCGTGCACCTGACGCTGGGGATTCTGCGCACATCTCAAGCAGTTTCCTACGCCTTGCCATTTTTCCTTGGACTGTCGTCCAAGACAGGCTGGCTGGACGGATGAGACCGGTCCACGAGAGAGGATGGAGAAAGTCAAGTCCGCTGGGCGGTTCCTTCCTAAATGATTGTGATTATGGATAACATTCAAACTTTTTCAATTAGTTCTGATCAATACGCAAAACACAGACCGCAATATCCTGAAGAATTATTTGTGTTTTTGAGCGAGATTTGCGAACAGCATGACCGTGTGTGGGATTGCGCAACAGGGAACGGGCAAGCGGCAATATCTTGTTCAAAATACTTTTCACAAGTTGAAGCAACTGACCTAAGCGCTGAGCAAATTCAGCATTGCATTGTTCATCCCAAAGTAACTTATAGTGTATGCCCTGCTGAACACACACCTTTTGATAACCACTCATTTGATTTAATTATTGTGGCACTAGCAATACATTGGTTTAATCAGGAACAATTTTTTCAAGAAGTTGAACGGGTACTAAAACCAAATGGTGTCTTAGCAATATGGGGATATGGTTTTCTTGAAATTGAACACAAAATTGACAAAATCATTGCTGAAGATTTCCTGAAACCGATTGATAAATTCTGGGCAAGTGGTAATCGGCAAGTAATGGCTGGCTATCGAGACTTAACTCTCCCGTTTGACGCAATCCCCATCCCACAAAATTATGTCATGCGAGTGAATTGGAATCTGCAGCAATTATTGGCATATTTTCGCACGTGGTCAGCTGTGAAACGCTATTCAACAGAACTTGGACACGATCCTGTTGATAAATTGGAGATGAAATTGAAAACAGTCTGGAATGAATCTGATAAAACCAAATTAGTGCAAATGCCTTTATTTATCAAGGCAAGCAGGAAGCCTGTGCAGCCAAAAGAGTCCTAACAAAGTGTGCAGGAAGGTGTTACCTGCCTTTTTCCTTGGACAGTCCTCCAAGACAGGCTGGCTGGGTGGGATTGATCCATGCGGCGGGAGGTCAAGCCGTTGGGCGGCAACTTAACTCAATGATAAGGGATATCATTAAAAAAGGCGACATTATGGAATTAAGAATCATATTGCCAGCGTCAATAATTATACTGATTATTATCTTAGGAGTCTCTTTACACAAACGACTTCAGATAGCAGAAAGAAGAATGGTTCTTAAAGATAAATATTACGATCAGGCAACAAAAGAATATGACACAAAAAGAAAGGGCGTAGGTCGTAAGCCAATTAATATATCTTCAATATCTACACGTCTTTACACTCTTTATCTTACCTTTGTTTTTGTTGTTGCACTATATTTGTTTTTCTTTGGCATTGACCACGGAAATGCATTAATAGGTATTGGCTTAGCCTTATTATCAGTAGTAGCCAGTCCTTTTGTTTTATTAGTGTTTCCACTTGGGGTTGATATGTTTTTCGATCCAACCTCCCATGGTATTTTAGGATACTTTTTGTATTTCTTGATTTTATGGTTTACGATATTTTTTGATGATCACTACTTCACTTATATTTACTTAATTTTTGTAATAATATTGATTCTGAATGTTATTGGGTTTTCCAATATAGACTTAAGTTGGGCAAGTTGACAAGTTTCTTATCTCTACAAAACTGTGCAATAAATAGTTTATCCCATTTCGTAGGACAAGTCCTGAAGTTGAGGGCTGTCTGGAGGGCGTGCAGCAATCTCAAACATTTTTCACACCTCAGCCATTTTCCTTGGACTGTCGTCCAAGACAGGCTGGTTGGACGGCTTCGCCCGGTCCACGAGACAGGGCAGGTATCCTCTATCGGAGACGAGCCGCAAACCGTTGGGCGTTTACTAAGCAACCTATGTTAAACAAAAAGGGAGAGTACGCAAATGAAGAATATTTTTCGCAAATCCCCACAAAAAAATAATATTCGTGAGTGGATTCAGATAAAGGAATATGAAATTTATATTCACCGTGTGGTTGACCAAGAATATATATTTAATACCGAGACAAAACGAATGATTTATATAGAGGTTGAATACAGAAATCAAACTCAAATCGAAAATATGAGCTGTAGAAGAAATCAATGGCATATATTTAGTCAAGATGGTTATAGTTTTGAGCCTATATCTCTAATTGGTAACGCCATCTACTATGAAGATAAACCTTATTTTGGTGGCGACCGTATTATCAACCCTGGCAGAAATGTTCGTGGATGGTTTGCCTTTGAAATACCTCAGGAGAAAAAACCACAATATGTCCAGTTTATGAATGCATTTCTCGGAACTAAAACAGCGGATATAGAGTTAGAAAATATGATTGAGATAGAGCAATCAAAAGACCTTTCAAGTCTCCGATAAAAAACGCCCAACAAAGCGTGCAGCAAGATACTATCTCACCTCTTCTATCTTCCCCTAAAGGGGAAGACTTAGCTTTAGCCTTTTTCCTTGAAATGTCGTCCAAGACAGGCTGGCTGGGTAGGATTGGTCCACGCGGCGAGAAGGTCAGTTCCGCTGGGCAACCCACATGCCAATAAGGTCGTTGTTCTTACGGTTTAGAATTGCTGTTTGAGTGGTAAGTTCAGTTTTCATTCTAAACAAGAAGGAATTCATGCAGAGTCAAACCAACAGTTCCATAAGGATTTCTCGTTATTTCTCTGAGCCTCCATACAAAGTTTGGCAAGCCTGGACAGATCCAAAACTCGTAAAGTCTTGGTTTGGTTCTGATCCCAATGGAACAGTAATAGACGCATCGCTTGACGTCCGGATTGACGGCACTTTCGAGGTGACATTCAGGAATTATGATGGCTCTCAATTTACCTGCATAGGAGCATACAAAGAGGTTGAGAAATATCAGAGATTGGTTTTTACCTGGACGTGGAAAGACCGACCGGAAGTGAAGGAGTTGGTAACTCTAGTATTTCAAGCAGAGCAGAATGGCACCCTAATGATTTTTGAGCACGCTAACATTGATGCTAGTACAACTCACAACTATGAAACTGGTTGGAAAAGTACGTTTGACAAGCTTGAACGCACACTCAAAGCCGGAAGCTAACTAGGTCGGTGAGTGTTTTTTTTAGATAGTGAGTCTTGCATTCTTTATGGTTGCTCAACAAAGCATGCAGCAAGATACTACCTGACCTCTTCTGTCCCTCCCCCTATGGAGACACAGCGGACATCTTTCCCTAAAGGGGAAGACTCAGCATTGAGGTTTTTATCCAGAGAAAATGCATCAAACAAACAAAACATTCCTACTCTCGACAGCAATCATCAGATACCCGGCTGATCTAGACTTACTTGTTCCTGCTTATCTTAATGTCATTCCACAACCTAATTGGAATACCAAGTATGGCTACGAGCTTGAAGCGAACGGTGAAGAATTTATTCTATATTTCGATATAGGTATCAGTGTAGATGGGGATTATTGTGAATATAGTAGCCGTTCTCGAATTTGGCAATGCAGAGATAAGATCTAATTTCTTCTCAAGTATACATGTCTAGATAAGTACTTCAGACCATAAAGACAGTCTTGAATGTATGTTAAGATAGGGTGGTCAGAGGCTGAATTTTATAAGTAAAGATGTATTAAGCAAATCCAAAACTTTTGGAAGTGAACCAATAATGCATTGGAACAAATTCACGCTCTCCCTATTAGCTCTATTTTTATTTTTCTTTCTTTTCTTTTCAATTTATTTACCCTTACGCCCTTCCGGACAGATATTGTCTCAAGGTTGGGATGTAGAATATCAGGGGCAAATTACCCAAAATGCAACCCTCCCCTATATTCAAAAAAGTAGCGCAAACGCAGATATTATTACCTTCACCACAACACTGGAAAAGATTGAGGGAAACAGCTTAGTCTTTCGCCCAGGCGGGTATGCCTTTACGGTCATTCTCAATGGGCAACAGATCGCTGGTGTTGGGGATCTCGATGAACCGACGGCAAATGTATGGAGTACAGTCCAGCTGATTCCGCTCACAAATGTAGAGCCAGATACAAATACTCTGCAAATCCAATTAAGCAGTGCAAACCGGTCGGTAGGGTTAGGGGCAGCACCCTATATTGAAGATATGCAGACAAGCCTGCCAAAAACCGCCCTTATCAATTGGTTTGCGAATGACTTTTTACTGATTAATCAGGGAGCAGGCTTTATCGCCGGGATTCTACTCATTGCCATCGCCCGTTCCCGCCGTTCTTTACTCAGCACGGAATTTTATATGGGCGTCGCTGCTATTTTCGCCAGCTTGTATATCTTTGACTTTGGTTCACGCCCTACAACCGGCAGTTTGGAAATCCTATTGCTTGTGAGGAAGATATGCCTGGCAAGCGGTTATTTGGGAGCCTTGCTTTTCGTTTGCAGTCTGGAGATTTATTATCAAGGGCGATTAACAATCAGCCGTATCATTGCCGTCCCTACTTTTCTTGCTGTCATCATATTATCCGTTCAGCCCAATCAATACCAGTTTTCAATAGTGCTCGTCTACACGAATCTTGTGCTGCTGATCAATCTTTCGGTCTCGTGTTTCTTTATTTTTAGAAACAGCAAGAATAAGCCTTGGCTGATCGTCCCTGCACTACTTCTCACTCTTTCCATCCTTGAGTCAATACTTGTGATGGGGTTTACGAAACCATGGCCCTTCATGACTCAATACATCGTTTTGTTTAGCGTTGTATTTTTTAGCATCAATTTGATCCTTGATTTTCATCAGCTGTATCAGGAAAATCTTATATTGCAAGTCAAAGCCAATATAGATCCGCTGACCGGGGTGTTTAATCGTAATGTTCTAAAAGATACTTTGATCAGGCAATATAACACCCTGGTCTTAATTGACCTCGATAACTTCAAATATTTCAACGACACACACGGGCATTCTCAAGGTGACAAACTTCTGCTGCTATTTGTAGATACAGTTCGAAAAAACATCCGGCAAGATGATCTCATCGTTCGCTTCGGCGGAGATGAGTTTGTGCTCTTGCTAAATCACACCATGCCCCATCAGGCAAATGAAACTTTGGAGCGCATCAGTAACCATTTCAGAAAAGTCACCCTAGACCCGCATGTCGGGCTATCGTATGGCATAGAAGTCATCATCGACTCATTGGAGAAAAGTCTAAGTGCAGCTGATATAAGTATGTATGAAATGAAGACTATACACAAAAAGCAAACAAAGCACGAACCAAAAATTTAAGATCGAAAAAGGAATCTATTTATGGGTACTGCAACTGTGCAAGGAGAACTATGGGGAACCCGCGCAAAGGACTGGGCAGATGTACAAGAGAGTGTGGCTGTCCCGCTCTTTGAGGCGGTTTTACAGGAAGCTTCAGTACGTGCGGAAACATCCGTTTTGGATATTGGGTGCGGCTCAGGTGTATTTTGTGAAATGGCATTCAAACGTGGAGCAAAAGTCAGCGGGTTGGATGCATCTGAAGCGCTATTAGCCATTGCACGTGAACGAGTGCAACGTGGAGATTTCAGAACAGGGGAAATGGAAGAATTACCCTATGCCGATCGGTCATTTGATCTGGTGACTGGCTTTAGCTCATTTCAATTTGCCGCTAACCCAACCCGTGCGCTACAAGAAGCCAGCCGCGTATCACGGACCGGAAGTGTAGTCATCGCTGTTTTTGGAAAGCCTGAAGAAAACGAATCCACTGCCTATATCAAGGCGATGGGTTCATTATTACCACCTCCCCCGCCCGGTGCCCCAGGTCCATTCGCACTTTCAGCAGATGGCGCATTGGAAGCGCTCGCTATTCAAGCAGGGCTAAACCCTACTGCCCTAAAAATAGTAGATTGCCCGTGGAAATACCCAGATGAACAGACAGCACTACGCGGCTTAATGTCATCTGGTCCAGCCATACGAGCGATCCAAGCCAAAGGGGAAGATGTGGTCCGTGAAGCGATCTTGCAGGTCATCGCCCCATTCAAAACGAGTTCTGGCGGATACCTGATCAAAAATAATTTTCACTACTTAATTGCCAAGGCTTAAACCATGAGTTCTGCATGGGTAAATTCAAAAACTGTCTTTCAAAAAACAGTTGAAATTAATGCACCCATCTCACAGGTTTGGGAGCTATTAACTAAGCCGGAATTAATGAAGAAATGGATGATGCCAGATATCGAACTTCACATCGTCACAGATTGGAAAGTGGGAAATCCAATTCTCATTAATGGCAATATGAATGGAAAAGACTTTCAGAACAAAGGGATCGTTCTGGAATTCGAACCAGAGAAAACCCTGCAATACAGTCATTTGAGTTCCATATCTCGGCTTCCTGAGCGTCCAGAAAGCTATGCTCTCTTTCAGTTCCAGTTATTCCCTACGGAACGAGGGACTCAACTAGGCTTTACCCTAAATAACTTTCCTACCGAGTCGATCTACAAGCACTTGGTCTTTTATTGGAATGTCACGCTAGAAGTGCTCAAGAGAACCGCAGAAGAACAAGGTTACGCGAACTGGGTATAATCCAGCTTATGGTTCAACGAATCTTACGTGGGCTTGAAATCACGGTCTTGCTCTTTATCCTTGCTGCACTTACCGGCTACAGCAACCCCTCCCTTACGAATCCCATTGAAAAGGTGCGTGCCTACACCCGCAGCCTTGAATTTGATTATGTAGAATGGATGGCAAATGCCGCCGTGCTAAAGATGCGTGCGGCATCCATTTCTCTGCCTCAAACTCTCAATCGCGAAGAACAAAAACAGGTCGTGGTGGAGTATTTTAAAACGACCCAGTTCATTCTTGAAAAAGAACATTTACTCTCGCAAATTTATGCAGACCCTTCTATTCAAAATAAAGACGCAGCTACAGAAACCGTCCGCACAGATTTAGCGGAGCTATACAAACGTCAGGAACAGATCGCTCCACTGGCAGAAGCCATACTGCAAGATCAGGTCACTCAGGTATTGGTCGAACAAGGGCTTACCATAGGCGGGCAACCGCTTCCGAATGTCTGGTATCACGCCACTCCGCTGCCAATGGCACTAATCATTTCACCGCGTGACCATATCGAACAAACCGCAAATATTTCCGTCAACACAGACCTCACCGTTGATGAACAAGTCAAACTCGAAGAGAATGTTTCCAAAGGGTTGAACGTCTCTTCCCTTGTCGTGCAGATCGGCGGCGTGGGAGTGTATCCCACCATGGTGGCGCGCACCACCAACCTCAATTGGTTGCTTAGCACCATCGCCCACGAATGGATTCACAACTACCTCACGCAACGTCCGCTGGGGATGTTGTATGGCGAAACGCCTGAACTGCGCACCATGAACGAAACGACTGCCTCAATTGCCGGGGATGAAATTGGCGCGATGGTCATCGAAAAGTTTTACCCGGAGTTAAAACCCGCCGCCTCTTTCCCGACCTTGCAACTGGTCTCGCTTCCCTTTGACCGCCCAGACCCCGGAACCTTAGAGCGCCCGCCCTTCGACTTCCGCGCACAAATGCATGAGACTCGCGTCAACGCCGATGCCCTACTCGCCGCCGGCAAGATTGACGAAGCCGAAGCCTACATGGAAGCCCGCCGCCAACTCTTTCTACAAAACGGGTATCTCCTTCGTAAGATCAACCAAGCTTACTTCGCCTTCAACGGCGCCTACGCAGACGTTCCCGGTGGTGCCGCCGGGGAAGACCCTGTGGGTCCCGCTGTACGTGCTTTACGTGAACAAAGCACTTCTCTCAAAGATTTCATCAACACCATCGCTTGGATGTGGTCCTTCGAACAATTACAGGAAACAGTAAAACAATAATGAAACGAATTCTCTTCGGGCTTGTATTTTTTGGAATTACTTTATTTTTTACAGCATGTAGCACAGAAAGTACCCCCACTCCATTTATCGTATTAGACCCGGTTATACCTCCTACCCCCACGCCGCAATATACCTGTACGGTCATCAGTGCGATGCCTACATTATCACCAAGTGAGCAGTCGCTTGCACCTGCCATCACCGAAACAGACTTTTCCTTTGGTCCGAGTGATGCTCCCATTACCATTTTGGAATACTGCGACTTTCAATCTGAAGGCTGCCTTGCCATGGCACAGACCGTTGCCGAACTGATGCGTAATTACGAAAATCAGATTCGCTTCGTATTTCGCCCGCTGCCGCTCAGTACCGTATTGGATAAATCAGACCTCTCTGTTCTAGCCGCTTTTGCCGCCGGAGAACAAGGTAAGTTTTGGGAACTTTATAACCTGTTATTTTCAAAACATGGTGACTGGAAGAATATAAGCCCTGGTGAGTTTAAGAGCTGGCTGGCAAGAGAAACGCCTGCCATTGGCATAGATGCGAATCAACTTGCAGAGGCAATGGAAGCCGAAGAAGCGCTGACCCAGCTCAAGTCGGCGCAAGAGGCGATAACTCAGTTATATATCACCGCAGTGCCAGTCATCCTCATCAATGGCTCATTACAACAATCCTATGTTTTGGATTATCGCAATATGTATGACACGGTAGGGTTGATTCTGCTGGGCAAAAAACAATTCACCGAATGTCCGCCTTATACTGTGAATGCATCAAAGCAATATATTGCCACCATTGAAACCGCCAGGGGAAATATTGTCCTTCAACTATTTCCAGATAAAGCCCCGCTGGCTGTGAATTCATTTATATTTCTCGCAAAGCAAGGCTGGTATGATGGCGTGACCTTTCACCGTGTGATTCCAGGTTTTGCCGCGCAAGCCGGCGACCCAAGCGGAACCGGTAGAGGCAACCCAGGTTATTTCTTCAACAATGAACCAAACGATTTGGTGTTCGATAAGCCCGGTGTAGTAGGTATGGCAAATTCGGGTCCAGATACCAATGGCAGCCAATTCTTTATTACGTTTGCGCCTGCCGAACATTTGAATGGCGCATATACGATCTTTGGTCAGGTCATTAGCGGATTAGACGTAGCTGAACAGCTAACTCCCCGCGACCCTTCACAAGGTGGCTTTTTACCCGCCGGAGATTTGATCTCACATATTACGATTGAAGAAAAATAATGCAAACAAAAAAATTCCATTGGGTTTCGTTAATCATCCTGCTTGCCCTTGCCACAAGTGTTACTTTCCTGCTTTTGATCGTTCTGTCGTTAGGTGTTGCATCCATCGTTGACTTATTCAACAGTTCAGGCGACGCCGCATCAGAAATGATCGGTGCTGTGGCTTTTGGGTTTATCAGTTTAATACTACTCATTAGTGGGTGGTTCATTTTGCAAAAGACCCGCGGCTTGGAACAAGCAGATCAAAATTTCAAATTCCCCTTCGCAACATGGATGTGGGTCGCATTACCTGCCGTAGTAATCTTTAGCATTGTGATTGGCGGGTTGATCACATTTGCAGAATTGCCGTGGCTAAACTGGATACTTCTTCCGTTTCTAACCGTATTGGTCATTGTGCCGCCCATCTGGCTGTTCTTTGGCGTCGCCTCAAATGGAATTGAGTTGGGTCCGCGTTGGCGTTTTTTCAGCGTGCTCGGTCTCGGCATGACGGTGGGTCCGGTCTTGATGATCGTGATCGAAATGGTCCTTCTGCTTGCTCTCATTATTTTCGGAGTGGTATATGTTGCCTTTGCCCGCCCTGAAATGTTAAGTGAGATAGAAGCCCTGTCTACCATGTTGAACCAAGGGCTAAGCCAGGAAGCCACGCTCGATCTACTATCACCCTATCTTACAAATCCCGCTCTTATTGCAGTCGGTATTGGGTATATTGCACTTCTTGTTCCATTGGTTGAAGAGTTGCTCAAACCTTTGGCGGTCTGGCTTTTTGGTCGCCAACTTGAGTCTCCGGCACAAGGGTTTGCTTTAGGGGTGCTCAGCGGTGCTGCATTTGCATTGGTTGAAAGTTTGAACGCCAGCGCCGATGGCACCACAAGTTGGGCGGTCATCGTGTCGGCTCGTACCGGGACGAGTGTACTGCATATGTTCACAACAGGCTTGGTTGGCTGGGGCATTGCATCTGCTTTCAAAGAAAAGCGCTTTGGGCGTTTGTTCGGTGCCTATATCTCAGCGGTATTGATCCACGGAATTTGGAACGCGGCTGCTGCTGGCACAGGCATTTCTGGGCTAGGCGAATCGGTCGGCAAGCCAGAATGGCTGTTCAACTACGCACCTGCGCTTGTAAGCGGATTGCTCGTTATAGGAATAGGCACCATTAGTTTACTGGTAGCCTCCAACCGCAGGCTGCGAAAACAGATGGAACCCGTTCAAGCCATGCCTCCCGCTGAAACGGTCAACTCGCCAGAGACTCCCAAAACCCCTTCTGAATAAATCGAAAGTAAAGGTAGAATTCGCTGCATGAAATATTCTCTTAACGCGCGCGAGGGTGACCTCGCGCAATTGGTAGGGCTTACCCACAAGCATTTCATTTTTATGTTGCAAGCTGGCGGCGACTTTCAAAGTCACCGTGGCGTGATCAAGCATGACGACCTGATCGGCAAGCCTTGGGGCTCGCAGATCTTCAGTCACACTGGGGCGCCGTTCTTCCTGCTCCAACCGTCCATGTCTGACATTCTCAATGAGTTGCCGCGCAATACACAAATTCTCTATCCCAAAGACATCGGCTATATTCTCATTCAGATGGGCATTTCTGAAGGGCAAACCGTACTCGAAGCTGGCACAGGTTCTGGCTCCATGACGATCTCCATGGCAACAGCCGTTGGCCCGAATGGACGGATCGTTTCGTATGAGAAGACGCCCGATACGCAAAATCTGGCGAAGAAGAATTTACAACGTATCGGTCTCGCCTCTCGCGTAGACTTCAAGCTGCGTGACATTCAAGAAGGCTTCGACGAAACGGATGCCGATGCCTTCTTCCTCGACGTGCAAAACCCGTTCGATTACATTCAACAGGTGCGTGCCACGCTCAAACCAGGCGGCTTTTTCGGTACGCTCGTCCCCACATACAACCAAGTCGAAAAAGTGTTATATGCCCTGAAAAAACACAACTTCGCCTTTGTAGAAGTCTGTGAACTGATGCTTCGGTATTACAAAACCAACCCTGCCCGCTTACGCCCCACAGATCGTATGGTGGCACACACAGGCTATCTTATCTTTGGGCGCAAGATCGAGCCGAGCGAAGATCCGCGCGGTGCGGCGTTAGCCAAGGAAATTATCGGTATCGAAGAGGAGTACTAAGATGTTCAGACGCGCTAGGAGATTATTACGCGGGGGTCCCGTTCCGGCGGTGCCACCTGCATTACGAAATGCTCATCGCTTAATGGAAACCGGCAAGTATGCAGAGGCATCCCTTGCTTTTTATGACCTCGCCCAAAAAGCCGAAGACCGCTTCCCTGAACGAGCTCCCGTGCTATATGCAGAAGCGGGTCGCGCGGCGGTCTTGAGCGGCGATGCCAAGAAAGGGGTTGTCCACTTTCGCAGCGCATTGACCTTGCTAAGCACACAGCAACGCTATCGCCGATTGCAGAATCTTGGCGAGCGCATTGTGGCTGAGTTACGTGAGCGCGGCTTGAATGCCGAAGCGGACGAAGTGGCATCCGTTCTCAGGAACAATACCCAAGCCCCGGCGGCGAAAGAAGCGGCGGCACCGCAAAAACGCGCTGTTTTGCCAACGCATTGTCCATCTTGTGGCGCGGCAGTGCGCCCGGATGAAGTCGATTGGCTCGATGATGTAACCGCAGAGTGTGATTATTGCGGCAGCCCCGTACGCGCTGAATCCTAAAATGACCGAGATCACGGAAGAATACATTTGGAATAAGCTCAATACGACCGACCGCTCGCGCGTGGAGACGGATGGCTATGCCGAGATTCCGATTCACCCAGATGTGCATTTGAAATGCGCGGCGGTTCTGGTTCCGTTGGTATTCTTCCAAAATGAATGGCATGTGCTCTATACTCGCCGCACAGATCGAGTTGAATCTCATAAGGGACAGGTTTCTTTTCCTGGCGGCGCTTGTGATGAAGGCGAAACTACGCCCGAAGAAACCGCATTGCGCGAAGCCGATGAAGAGATTGGGCTCAACCCCAACGATGTAAAAGTGATCGGCAAGTTGAGCCGCATGGTGACCATTAGCAAATTCAAAGTGACGCCAGTGGTCGGCATCATTCCGTTTCCATATGCGTTCAAAACCTCTGGCGCCGAAGTAGCCCGGGTCTTTACCATGCCCTTGCTCTGGCTCGCCAACCGAAATAATTATTGGGAATTTTCCATGCCCGGCTCTGGGCGGACCTTGCTGGCTTATCACCCATATGACGGTGAACTACTCTGGGGCGCTACCGCACGAATGACCGTCAACTTCTTATCCTTGTTAGATTTGTTGTAGTTTTCTCCTGATCCCCCCTTGAAACTGGATTTAGGATAATTTTCACCTTCTATATTGTGAAAAATATCACAATACTCCTCTTTATTTGTGATTAATTTCACTAAACAATTCTCTCCCTTGAACCTACAATACAGATGATCCAAACGATCAATACACAATCTCGGTGCCCCTCCCCTTACGGAGGTGAAAGCAACCCAAGGATTGATAAAGGAGAGATCTAAAATGAAAGTACAAAATAAAGTTATCGTAGTGACGGGCGGCGGAAATGGTATGGGACGTGAGTTGGTGTTAAACCTGTTAGCCAAAGGCGCATTTGTGGCGGCTGTGGATATCAACGAGACGACTCTGAAAGAAACTGCATCATTGGCGAAAGAGTATAAAGAGAACTTAGCGACCTTCGTCTTGAACATTACTGATAAAGACGCAGTAGACACATTGCCCACCAAGGTCATTGCCAAGTTCGGCAAAGTGGATGGCATCATCAATAACGCCGGCATTATCCAGCCATTTGTACGTTTGATTGACCTTGATTATTCAGCTATTCAACGTGTATTGGATGTAAATTTGTATGGAACCATCTACATGGTCAAAGCCTTCCTGCCGCACTTGAAAACACGTCCTGTCGCTCATATCGCAAATGTTTCCAGCATGGGCGGGTTCCTCCCAGTCCCTGGGCAGACAATCTACGGCGCAAGCAAGGCTGCGGTCAAGTTACTGACAGAAGGTTTGTATGCCGAACTGCTGAATACCAACGTCAAAGTAACTTTGGTATACCCGGGAGCAATCGGCACGAACATCGCTGCAAACTCTGGCATCGCAATCCCGAACATGACTGAGGCAACCAGCAAAGAAGCCAGTAGCATCAAGCAATTGGCACCTGATAAAGCTGCAGAGATTATTGTGGATGCCATCGAACGGAATCGCTACAGTGTACACGTCGGCTCAGACTCCAAGTTCATGGACTTTATCTACAGACTCAACCCCAAAGGTGCTGCCGGGTTCATCTACAATCAGATGAAAGCCCTGTTACCTTCCTAAATAAATCAATAAAAAAAAATCCGCCATCTTGCGATGGCGGATTTTTTTTATTGATAGTGCTGAAGAAATTATTCTTCGTCTTTCTTGCCGCGTTCGACGCTAAGCTCAGGAGATGCAGCTTCGCCGGCGCCTTCACCAGCAGACTGAGCAGAAGCTTCGTCCTTGGTGATGGTGACCACCGCAATGGGTTCTTCTTCATCAGCCAAGATGCGGATCTTGTCTGAAATAGTGAGGTCCTTCACGCGGAAGATATCGCCGATCTGCTTGAGCAGGGAGATGTCCACATTGATGCGTTCTGGGAGGTCACCGGGCAAACATTCCACTTCGAGGCGCTCCAAGTTGTGAACGAGGATACCGTTGTAATCCTTCACGCCGCCAGAAACACCGACGAACGCGAGTCCCACACTGGTGCGAATCTTCTCGTTCATATCCACGGCGAGGAAATCGACATGGGTCAGAACACCTTTGATGAAGTCGCGCTGGCGTTCGCGGACGAGGGCAGGATATTCCGTGCCTTCCACATCAATCGTCACAAGGCTGGAAGCAGAGACCTTCGCCAATGCCAAGCCGGCGGTATGTGCTTCCAACACAATGGAAATCGGTTCGAGGTGACGACCGTAAATCACCGCAGGGAGTTTCCCTTCGCGGCGCATGGCTTTCACCTGCTTACCAATCACATCACGTTTGGTTGCTTTCAATACTACTTTTTCCATCTTACCTAACTCCTTGGGCGCCTCTCACGCAGCTACTCCGCTGCGTTACCTTCGCCCCAAAATGAATTTCTGTAAAGCGGGTCATTCCCGCCGAACATCCGAATTATTTTTTGCCGAACAACATCCGTCCGAGCAAAAGCATGATACCTGCAAACAAGCCACCTACCAACCCGGCAATGATTGCGCCGCGAGTATCCATCACCGTGGTGACATTTCCCTGAACATTGGGCGATAATAGGATCATCGACTCAATGCGCTCGCCGCGGACTTCACGCCCAGCCACAATACCAGCGTAAGCATTACCAAACTCCACGCTTCCTGCCACAACTGCGCCTGATACACCGTTCAAAGCTAACTCTGTCGTTTGAGCGACACCTACGACTGAATTCTGAACGGTTGCGTTTTCGGCACTGACAACCGCTGCGCCTGAATCAATCAGCTTTAGATTGGTAACCTTTGCCTGCGCTACCGCACTCATGGTCATGTCAACATCTTCTGAGTTAACCAAACCAGCAGAGCTTTGGTGCATACGCACCAATTGCGCGTTGACTGTTTCCACATCCACTTGGGAGAGGTTGGTCACTTGCGGGTTTTGCTCAGCAGAAGGGTTTGTCTCGGTCATGATTTTGGCAGAAAATGCGCCTCCACACGGAGGCGCAGAATTGACAACGGCTCAGATTTTATCCGTTTGAGGGGGGTTCGTCAAGACGGTCGCCGACTGCGCATTTCTTGTGCAATTTCGGTAGAAATATCATCACCACGGGCTTCAAGATGGCTGATAATGTTTGCGTAGGACTCATTGTCGCGGTTTTGACTCAGTTTCGAGGCGGCGTCGAGGCGAGTTACTTCAAGAGCAAAACCTGCTACTCCACGCATCTCTTTTTCAACGAAGTCTTCTGGCAATCCTTCCATGCTATAGCCTGTGCCCATTTCGTGTTTGGCGATCAACTTGCTTAAGAGAGAGCGCAATTCGTCCCCTTCCAACATACGAACTTTGCCATAGACATGAACGTTGATGTAATTCCAAGTCGGCACGTTGACATGGTTATACCAGCGTGGGGAAATATAGGTGTGGGCGCCCTGAAAAATAAGCAAAACTTCCTGCTCGCCGAAAGACTTCCACTGTGGGTTTGCGCGGGACATATGCCCGAAGACAGTTAGAGATCTATCAGAATTTTCTATAACCTCGACTGGTAAATGCGTGGCAAGGAGTTTCTCGCCGTCGCTTGAAACAATAGCCGGAAAACTATTAGCTTTAAGAAATTCGACGATCTTATCTTGGTCTTCTTCACGATAGTATTTTGGGATATGCATGTTAAGCCTCTAAGGAAAGTATAACAATATTTTTCAAGAGGTTCAGGTAGAATTTTGCAACACGTCGAAACGGTATAAAAAGAAACGGTCTACTTCCCCTGACTGGGTGGATAGCCTCGTTCTCATTTTGGAAATCTTCGCAGCGATTGGCACCGTAATCACAGGCATTTATAGCTTGATCACATGGGTGTTTTGATAAACCTTGGTTATAATTTGCAGGTTGGTCATAATTATTTTAGAGGTAGGAGACCCTCATGCAACAAACAACAGAAAATAAAAGCGTCAATCGGATTGGTTTAATATTCCTAATTCTTGGAGGCGTTTTTACTTTTATTAGCTGTCTAATGATGGTTGCTGGAATCACTCTTGATCTTTTTGGGACTGAGACCAGAGGGAAGATGACGAACATTTCCCACGATTCTGGTCGGTCAGACAATCCTTTCACGGCGCAAGTCACATTTACAACAGCCAATGGTGAAGAAAAATCGTTTATCTCTTGGGAAGACCGTTTCTATTTTGAACTTGATGAACGCATTCAGAGAAGCGGCAGTACGGCACCTTTTGAGGGTGTAAGAGTTCGTTATTTTGAAGCTTTCCCTGCTTTGGCAAAGGTAGTTTTTGTATACCATGCCGAATATGTGAACCAGATCGTCTGGCTTTTCTGGTCTGGGGTTGCGTTGATGATCGGGGTCATTACCCGTCGTAATAAGCCAATTACAATCGATCTAAGTAAAAGGAATAAGTAACCATGCTCAAAAAACTACGTGAACCTGTCAACAGCCTAACCCATTGGGGTGGCGCGATCCTTGCCTTGATAGGCTTGGTTGTGCTGCTCATTGTTGGGTGGAGTACGCCAGCCAAGGTCGTCTCGCTGGTCGTGTATGGCATCAGCCTGATCTTTATGTTCTCTGCCAGCGCCACCTACCATATGGTACAGGTCAAAGATAAGGCGCTGGAGATCTTTCGCAAAATTGACCATTCTGCCATTTATGCATTGATCGCAGGAACCTATACTCCGTTCTGCATCAACGCTTTCGAAGGCTTCTGGAAATGGGGCATGCTTTCCATTATCTGGTCTCTGGCAGTGGTTGGTATCGTCGTCAAGGTCTTTTACATCCGTGCGCCACGCTGGCTGAATGCAGGGATTTACGTCATCATGGGCTGGTTCAGCGTTTCGGCGGCTGGGCAAATGCTTGCGGCTCTCCCTGCCTGGGTGTTGACCTGGCTTATCATTGGCGGCGTGATTTACACCTTAGGAGCTATCGTTTACATCACCAAGATATTCAACTTCAAGCCAGGTGTGTTTGGTTTCCATGAAGTTTGGCATATCTTTGTTTTGCTCGCTGCCGCTGCCCATTTTGTAGCCGTATTGGGTGTGGCACTCTACTAGCTTCAGAAAAGAGTTATCTATGTTTTTTGGTTTCAACCTCAAAGAGATCTTCTACTTTCCCTTCAAAGATGAAGAAGCCCGCAAGTACCTGCTGATCGGCACGCTAGTCGCTTTGGCTGGGTTCATTATTCCCATTCTGCCCTACTTCGTCATGACAGGGTATGCCGTTCAGATCGTGAGGCAAATTTTCAGGAATGAATCTCCACGCATGGTGGCTTGGGATAATTGGAATGACCTTTTCAAAGACGGTATCAAAGTCTTTGGCGTTCGGTTGATATCAGTATTACCGATTCTGGTTCTAGTGATGCCGATCATGATAATGTCTGTTCTCCTGCCGATTTTTACAGGAAATTCTAGCAACCCAGGATCAGACCCTCTCTTTGCCATATTCATAGGCGTCTTTGGGCTGAGTATGTGCATCATCATTCCATTCTCGATTGCAGTGGCATTGATCATTCCTGCGGCAGAAATGCATGTAGCAGATACGGATGACTTTTCGTCCGCATTCCGCTTCCGCGAGTGGTGGGCGGTCTTCCGCGCAAACTTAAGCGGATTTCTCGCCGCATTTGCCATTTACTATCTGGCAGGTATGGCAGTGGGTATTCTTGTACAGATCTTGATGGTCACCGTGGTTTTGGCTTGTTTGCTGCCAATTGTGTTGCCAGCCATCACCTTCTACATCTATCTCATTATGTACACCACAATAGCCCAAGCATACCGAGACGGCAAAGCAAAACTAGCTCAAGCCGAAGCAGTGGCTCCGGCAGCCTAAGTAAAAAGCGGACACTTCAGTGTCCGCTTTTTTTATCTCAATATCTGAAATAGGTTACTGTAATCATCCGTCCAGGTTTTTATGGAAGTAGAGTACCCATCATAACCTAATGCTCGCTCACGGATTTGGGGAATATTCAAAATCTCTTGATTAGCCGTCAGCAACAGCCATTCTGAGGGGAATTCATCTTCAGCACCGGCTTCATTCGTGATGCGTACCATCGTCAAGCCATATGCTTGTGCCAATTGCCAAAAGACAGGCTGAAGGTCTAGGTGACGGTTCGAGATGTGAGCAGCGATAACGCCGTCAGGGGTGAGGCGTTGAAGATATAGAGCAAAGGCTTCTTTAGTCACCAAATGGACCGGGATAGAGTCGCTACTGAAGGTATCTAAAACCAGCACATCAAAGGGCTGAATGTTCCCAGAGTCCAATTCATTCTCTAATGAAATGCGGGCATCCCCTTCAACAACGGTTACATTCGCAGCACTATCAGACAGGAAGGTAAAGTAATTCCCCTCGCCTTCTGCCAGGCGAACCACCACAGGGTTGATCTCATAAAAGCGATATTCATCACCGGGCATGGCATAGGTGGCTACTGTACCAATTCCCAAGCCCAATACACCCACATGCAAATTTCCACGCTGGGGGTGATTGCTCAACAACAAACCTACACCGCTATCTTCCACATAATATGTGGTTGGATGCTCCCGGTTTTGCAAAATTTGAATCCCATGTACCGTAGCGCCATGGATCATTGCCAACGCACCCGAATCATATTCTCGCACACGAATCACGCCATAGAAATTCCGCTCGGCAAACAAAGCATTCTGATATGGGTTCAACCCCAAAACCAACAGTACAATGCCAGCCAAGAAAGCCAAACTCATGGAGCGAGATTGCAGGTCTACACGGGCTGAAAAGCGCGGTAATAGCATCACTATGAGCAAAACAATGGTGAGCAGCCATGCCAAATAGAATTCCCAATATCCAGTAAAAATAAAGGGCGCAACCAAATTTACGAACAAGCCACCCACAGCTCCGCCTACTGAAACCATCAAGTAAAAACTGGTGAGGTGCCCAGCTTCTGGGCGTAATCGATAAAGCTCCCCATGGCAGATCATACAAGCCAGGAAAAGCAAAACGTTGTAAACCACGATCTGCACCAGCACATTCAGCTCACCAGCTTGAAGCAGAACCCAAAGCATGGCAAGGCTCGCAATACTGAACAACAAAGAATAAATTCGCCGGTCATACCAACGCGAATCAGAGAATGCTAAAATGAATGAAAGAAGATAGACCGAAAGCGGAACGATCCACAAGAATGGAATGACCGCCACTTCTTGCGAGATCTGATTGGTGACCGATAATAAGAACAAAGAAGCTGTGCCGCTTAAGACGATCCACAAAACGCGCAAGGCTGTAGATGGTCTTTCTGAGGTGGCTGTAACGACGTGTCCATTTTCATGGCGAGCCCGGTAACTGATCGCGCCAGACACCAAGGCAAATAGCGCAAACCCACCTGCCCACGCCCAGCCTTGTCCGCGCAGGGTGAGAGAAGGCTCAACCAATACAGGGTATGCCAACAACCCAAATAAAGAACCAACATTTGAAAGCGCATATAAGCGTGCGTAAGACCGTTCAGGAAAAGCGCGACTAAACCATGCTTGCATCAAGGTTCCGTTTGAGGCGAGCACAAAGTATGGAAGCCCGACCGAAATAAAGAGCAGGAACAAAATATTCCAAACCGGGAAACTCACATCTGCCGGGCGAAGATCGGCGGAGGGAGTGATCGGGGATGACCACACAAGCCCGAGCGCGGAAAGAAGCGCTAGCGTCACTCCGATCAAGGCTAGATGAATCCATCCCTGCTTTTTTTGTTTCACCAACCAGTAAGCATAGGCATATCCACCGGTGAGCATCACTTGAAAGAACAACATGGCAGTGGACCAAACCGCAGGCGTGCCGCCAAACCATGGCAAAATGAATTTACCGATCATCGGTTGAATTTGAAACAACAAAAATGCTGAAAGAAAAATACTAAAGGCAAAAAGTATCATACAGTCTCCACCTCCCATTTTATATAAAATTGCGTAAAATCCCAGCCATAAATTTGAAAGGACTCGCATGCGACCACTTGAAATTTTTATTCCCGTTCTGCTACTTATTTACTTAGTATGGAAACACCCACGTCCGCTGGCAATTCGGCTTGCCCCCGTTGCGGCAGTGTTGGCAACTTTATTGCACTTCGCCATGGAAGGGTATCGCTGGCAAATGATTCCCTTATATGTGCTAACCCCTTTGCTTGCCATTAGCAGTTTGACAAAGCTCTTTGGGACGAATGATTGGAAACCCATCGCTTCTTACTTAACGGTAGGCTTGGTTGCGCTCGCGACGGCTCTCCCCATTCTGTTGCCGGTTCCGCGCATCCCCACCCCAAGCGGACCGTTCCAAGTAGGTACACGCAGCTATGAATTTCTAGATGAATCACGCCAGGAAATTTATTCGGGTAAAGATGAGCCTCGCAGATTCATGATCCAAGTTTGGTATCCGGCAGATGTGAAAGCAAGTAATGTGCGCGCACCATGGATGGATAACGCAGAAGTCTTTGCGCCTGCCATTGCCGGCTTCTTCAAACTCCCCTCTTTCTTTTTTGATCATCTCACATTGACGAGTATCCCTGCTTACACCCATGCAGAAGTCGCATCGGCTGATGAAACCTTCCCGATCATTTTGTTCTCCCACGGCTGGAACGGATTCTCATCACAAAATGCAGGGCAAGCGTTGGAGCTTGCAAGCCGTGGTTATGTGGTAGTGGGTCTTCAGCATACCTATGGCGCCATGACTACTGTTTTCCCCGATGGGACAATTGCCCCCAATAACCCAAAGGCATTACCTGAAGATGGCAAAGACCCAAATTACGAAGAGGTCGCGCAGGTATTGGTCAAGCAATGGGCTGGAGATATGGCTTACACGTTGGACCAACTTGCGGCGTGGAATGAAGCGGAAGCTGATCCATTTTTCGGCAAATTAGATTTGGAGCGCATTGGTGTGTATGGTCACTCCACCGGCGGCGGAGCAGCGATCCAATTCTGCGGCACCGACCCGCGTTGCGACTCTGTGTTAGGCATGGACCCGTTCATGCGACCGGTTTCTGCTGAGGTTCTTGAAAATGGCGTGAGCCAGCCTTCTTTCTTTATGTTCTCACAAGCCTGGGCAGACGATGTGAATAGCCCTAGCAGTAAATTATTTGGGCAGTTCATTCCGCACGCAACGGATAATTATGGGGTTGTTAAAATTGAGGGAACGAGACATTATGACTTTAGCGATTTGCCTTTGTTCTCACCCATCGCTCCACAACTTGGGTTGAAGGGTCCGCTAAACGGCGAGCGTGTGACCGAGATCGTGAATACTTATTTGATCGATTTCTTTGAGATGACCTTGAGAGGTAAGTCTTCTGAACTTTTCAATGGAAGCCAACCGTTCTCAGAAGTTATAGCTATTCCCTAAAAGAGGTATGATGAATTTCAATAAACGCAGAGTTGCAAGTACCTTGCTCATTTTTGGCATAATATTTCTAGCAATCGGTATCACCACAGATAATACGACCTTCTCGTGGATCTCGGTCGGGTTTTTAGTGGTCTCGTTGCTGCTTGGCGGGCGTTGGATGCGCCCCAGAAGGCGCCCGTAGTACAGTTTCGGAATTGAAGGAAACAGATGGACATAAAAAGCATCCACCATGTTGCCATTATTTGTTTAGACTATGAGGCTTCGAAAAAATTCTATACTGAAGTTTTAGGCTTCAACGTGAAATCAGAGCATTATCGAGCTGAACGAGATTCTTACAAATTAGACCTTTGTATCCACGAGCAATATCAGATCGAATTATTCTCTTTTCCAAAGAGCGTAGAACGACCCACTTACCCCGAAGCCAGAGGGCTGCGTCACCTTGCCTTTGCAGTAGAGGATATCGACGCTGCTATTGCAGACCTGCGAAGAAAAGGGATAGAACCAGAAGATGTGCGAGTTGATGAACTCACCGGAAAGCGCTATACTTTTTTCAAAGATCCCGATGGGTTACCCCTCGAACTTTGTGAGGTTTGAGAGTTAAAGCTGATCTGATTCATTAGGTAGAGCAGGTCCATTGGATACTTATAGAAAGAATTCTTGAATGGATAAGACTATTTCTGTGGACTTCAATCACCCAGCAAATGTTGGCGTTCTTACCTATCTGGGGGCACCAGAACGCCTGTCGAAGTCAGTTTCAGAGGCACGTCATCTTCCAAGCTGTTCTCCCACAAGTGTAAATTCCCCTTACATGAGTTTAGGTTCTCACCCCGATTTGGTAGCGCGGCTTTGGGATGAAGTCACTGTCAAGCTTCCTGTTAAGTGCCAATGGATTGTTTACGGTACTCCTGCCCTGGTCAATCCTTCGTCTGGAGTAGTCTTTGCCTTTAGTATGGGGACGCATACATATGCATTTCGGCTTCCCCCGAAAGAACACCAAGATTCAATACAAGCGGGTGCTAAAAGAGTCTTCCAATATCCCGCCGTACCAAGCCTAAAGATTGATGCTTCTAATTTTGATTTAGATTCTATTGGGAAAGAATGGGTCTTTGGTTTTTGGCATAAAAGTGAAAAAGATTGGTGTCTTGCTGCCTATAATTTTGCAGGTGAAAGAATAGAAGGGCAGACTCAGGTTTAGCCTTTTAGCTAGACGGATGAAGCTGATCCACGAGAGAGGGTAGGTAATGTCAAGCTGTTAACCTGCTTAGTACATCTGACCTCCATAAATTGTCTTTTCTATATACCAAGTAAGAATTTTGAAAATTTTCCTATCTCTTTCATAGCACAAACTCAATCCACGAGGTTTCTATGAAAGATTTTTTTATCAAGCTTTTTATGTTCATCAACACCCAACTTATCCGCTTTAGCAAGGGCAAAGTGGGTAGTAAATTAGGTACACAGACTATTCTGGTCCTGCATACCATTGGCAGAAAATCTGGTGAAGAGCGGGCGATCCCGATCGCTTATTTCGAATATGAAAATAAATTTCTGATTGTTGCCTCAAATTGGGGCAAAGACCAACATGCAAGTTGGTATCTCAACCTCAAGAAGAATCCTTCTGCTACACTAGAGGTAAATGGAAAGACAATTTCCACAAATGCACGTGAAGCCGAAGGAGATGAGTATGTACATTTATGGGGCTATGTCACAAAGCTTCACCCACCGTATAACGACTACCAAAAATCGACCGCTAGGCGCATTCCCATCATGATATTTGAGCCAATCGGATAAAATTACTGATATCAAAAGGAGAAGAGATGAAACTCAAACTATTTACATTGCTTGTCATTTTGGGTCTGGTCCTTAGTGCTTGTTCCAGCGGCGGAAATGCTCAAGCCACTGAGTCCGCTAGCGGCGGAGGTGGAGGCGGAACCGTCACCCTCATCATTCCAGAAGAACCCACCACGCTGAATTTCTATCTGGCAGATGCCGCGATTGTCCGCCAGGTTGCTGATTCCACTTCGATGACCGGGTTGGTCACGATCGATGAGACTGGGAATTATGTGCCGATGTTGGCAGATGGTTTACCCACGACCTCAGATGACCACCTCACTGTCACTTGGAAGTTGAAGGAAGGTTTGAAATGGTCTGATGGTGAAGCGCTTACTTCAGATGATGTGCGGTTTACAGTAGAGGTCTTATCGAACCCGAATTCTGGCGCATTGGTTGGCACCAGCGGTTTTGACCTGATCACGAACGTTGAAACGCCAGATGACCTGACCACGGTCTTGACCTATTCTGAACCATACCCCGGCTATCTCGATCAATTTGCTTATGGTTTATTCCCACGCCACGCGACGGGTGCGCCTGAAGAAATGTCTAGCTGGGAATGGAATCGTGCGCCAGTGACAGCTGGTCCGTTCATTTTGAGCAATTGGGAATCAGGCGTGAGCATTACCCTCACCCGCAACCCGAATTACTTTGAAGAAGGCAAACCCTATCTTGATAGTATCGTGTTCGCGATTGTGCCCGAGCCTGCCGCACAAACCGCCATGATGCTGAACGGTGAAGCCCAAGTTCATTTGTGGCCCGGCGAATTCAAAGCAGACTACGACACCATGTTAGCTGGCAAGGCACAGCAGTATCTCATCCCTGGCATTTGGAATATGGCGATCGATTTTAACTTGAGTGCGCCTTTCGATGGGGATCCAAGCGGAGCGACTCCGCACCCGATCTTGGGTGATATTCGTGTTCGACAGGCAATTGCTCAGGCTATTAATTATCAAGCCTTGCAGCAGGATGTATTGCAAGGCAGTGTCAGCGATTCGACCAATCCCTTCGCCTATGGTTGGTATGAATGCAAACTTCCACGCAAGTATGGCTATGATGTGGAAGCTGCCAATAAATTATTGGATGAAGCCGGCTGGGTCATGGGCGATGACGGCATCCGCGTGGCAAAGGGTGCCATGTATGCGGAGGATGGAACTCGCCTCTCTCTGGAACTTCAAGGGTATACCGCTTTCGATCCTTTGCAGCTCACTGAGGAATACATCGTCGAAAACCTGAAAGCCGTAGGCATTGAAGCCCGTATTCAGAATTACGATTTCTCAATCATCTTTGGTACATTTGAAGACAACTCTCCGCGTGCCGTTGGTGATTACGATATGTTGATCTTCGACCGCGGCTTCACCACCGAACCTCAAGGTTACAACTTCGATGCCTATCACTCTTCTCGCATTCCGAGTGCAACGAACCCCACAGGCGGAAACTACTTCCGCTGGGTAAACGAAGATGTGGATAAAGCTCTCGAAACCGCCGGCTCCAGCTTTGATATTGAAACCCGCAAAGCTGCCTATTGTGAGGTGGGCCAGGCAGTAATCGATGACCTGCCACAGGTTTACCTGTATCTCTTCCAAGATAATTATGGCATTGCAGATAACCTGGAAGGATACACTCTCAACACGTGGGGCAGCATGAGTTGGGGCGTGCAAAATTGGAAATTCAAATCTGAATAAAGCCGTTTAGTAAAAAGACCGCCCTGCGAAACAGGGCGGTCTTTTTACATTACCACAAATGAGATGCTTGTTTTACAAGATCAACGAACTCTTCCATTTCATTATCACGATAGAGGTTATCTTCCAATCGGCGCGCTTCGTCATAAACATCATCAAGTGAGCTATCTTCTGCCCAATAGCTATTTTTTAGTATCTCAGCATACTCTGCCACCACAACCGCTCGTTGGAAATATGGGTTCGCCTCATGAAAATCATGGGCAAGTTCTTCTGCATAATAATCCTGTGAAATTTCCACCACCTGATTAGTATCTGGGTCTTGCCAGCGCATATAAACCGTAGCGATCTTGCCGTAGGCATCCGGATAGAGTTTCACCTCGTACAAAGCCGTTACCGAATGCCCTGCGCCAATCTCCCCAGCATCCACACTGTTATCGCGGAATTCATCGTCCGCCACGGCACGGTTTTCATACCCAACCAGACGATAATTCTTGACGACCTCAGAATTGAACTCCACTTGCACTTTGGCATCCATGGCAATAGTTTGCAACGTGCCTGTGATCTCGTTGATGAAGAGCTTGCGGGCTTCGTCACGGTCATCGACATAAGCATAAAAACCGTTGCCATTATCTGCAAGTTGTTCCATCAAGGTGTCATTGTAATTATCCATACCGAAGCCGATTGTTGTCAAAGTAACCCCTTCTTCAACATAGTGATCAATCTCTTCAAGAATAGCTTCAGGACCAGTTTCTCCCACATTGGCAACACCATCAGAACAAAGAATTACCCGATTAATGCCATCTGGGTTATAGGCCTCCATAGCCATACGATACCCAAGGCGTAGACCGGCTTCAGCATTCGTGGAGCCGTCTGGGCGCAAGCTATAAATGGCATCCAAAATTCTACCGGTGTCAGAGCCACGGGTCGGCTCGAGCACAACTCGTGCCTCTGAGCCATACACGACAATACTCACCGTATCATCGCGATGTAATTGCTCAACCAACATCTCAAGTGATTGCTTGACCAAGCCCAAGCGGTTGTCCATATCCATGGAGCCAGAAACATCGATTACGAAGGTAAGAGCCGCATCTTTGCGCTCCTTTTCAGGGACATCATATCCCTGAATCCCAATGCGGATCATATCGTAGCGCTCGGTTTGGGTGAACGGTGAAGGTCCACCGTCAATGTAAATGCCAAAGGTCTGGTGTTGAGGCGGGTATTCATATCCCTGATCAAAGTAATTTATATATTCTTCCACTCGCACAGATTCTGGCGGAGGTAAATTACCGTCGTTCACATAGTTACGCATCACAGTATAGGATCCGGTATCTACATCCAGAGCAAAGGTGGAAAGAGCATCATCTTCAGTATCTATGGATGGATTAACACCATAGTTCTGAAAAAACATATCATATGGGTCTTCGTTCGAGGGGGGATTTCCGCTATTTTGTTGAGGAGCATTCGCATCCTCTGCAGTAACAGGCGAATAAGCGGCTGCTTCAGTTGCTGCAGGGGCTTCTGTTGCTGGAGCATAATCTTCATAATCAACAGGTGCTTCTGTTGAGGCAGGCGCACCACATGCTACCAAAAATAGCAGCACAAATACAGCACAAAAGCTAAATGCCTTTTGTAAGGATTTCATTTTCTCTTCTCCTAAAAGGAAATATGATTTTGGATACAAACGGATAGAGAAGTTCAGCAGGCGGCGTCCCGCTGTTCTTCATGATAAAAAGTATCAGACCATAAAACCTCCTTTGCGGTTGCACTACCCGCTACTTCTTGATTGTTTTTATAATAGACGCATCGTTGGTGGGGATAGTTCCCCCAATCACACGATATGATTGATTGTGCCATAATCAATTTCAAATTCTGCCATACTGGAGAACTGTTATTCCCAAGCTTTCATGAATGAAAGTCTGGAGAGACCAAAACACTATGAACACACCCTGGTATCACAAAACAAGCATTTACCATCTTTATCCGCGCTCGTTCATGGATAGCAATGGCGACGGCATCGGTGACGTGCAAGGCATTATTCAACGGCTGGATCACATCCGCGATTTGGGATTTGAGTCTATTTGGAGCTCACCGTTCTTCTCTTCGCCTCAAGCAGATTTTGGGTACGATATCTCCGATTACAAGAACATTTCACCTGAATTCGGCACCTTAGACGATGCCTATCAGTTGATCGAGGAAGTTCATAAGCGTGGCATGCGCCTCATTTTTGACCTCGTACTGAATCACACCTCGGATGAGCATCCCTGGTTCAAGGAGTCACGCTCCTCAAAGAACAACTCCAAAGCGGATTGGTACATTTGGCGAGACAAGCCCAATAACTGGAACAGCATGACCGGCGGCAATGGCTGGCACTACTCAAAAGAGCGTGGACAATACTATTGGTGCAGTTTCTTGTCCTTTCAGCCCGACCTGAACTGGCGCAATCCCGAAGTCAAGCAAACCATGTTCGAGATTGCCCGTTTCTGGCTGGAAAAAGGCGTGGATGGTTTCCGCTTGGATATTTTCAATACCATCTACAAAGACGCCCAGTTTCGGAATAATCCCTTCACTTTCAAACTCGCCCCCACACCTGATGACCCCTCTGGGTATTTTCAGAAAGCACAATACTCTCAAGACCAACCCGAAAGCTTTGAACTCGCCAAAGAGTTACGACAAGTGACCGATGAATTTGGTGAACGTCTTACCGTTGGCGAGATCACAGCAAAACGCAATATTGTCCGCAAGTTTGCGGGAGAAGAAAAAAATGACGGGTTGACTCTTGCCTTTGATTTCGAAATGCTCGAATTCAAGTTCACGGCAGAATACTTCCGCAGGTTGATCGGCGATATCGAAACACATTTCCACCCGCCGTTTATGCCGGTCTACGTTTTCAGTAATCTTGATAAGCGCCGTAGTATTCACCGCCTTGGCGATGATGTGCGTAAGGCAAAGCTATTGCATATGCTGCAAATGACCGTGCGCGGTGTGCCTTGTATGTATTACGGTGAAGAGATCGGTATGAGCAATCTCAAGTTACCGTTCAATACCGCACTGGACCCCATCCCACATAAATACACATTTGCTCCGCGCTTCATCTTCGACATGCTCGATATCACCGTAAACCGAGACGAGGTCCGCACACCAATGCAGTGGGATACAAGCAAGAATGCCGGGTTTTCGTCTGCTGAAAAGACGTGGCTGCCCGTTCACCCGAATTACACCCATGTAAATGTGGAGAGTGAAAGCAAGGATGAGAACTCGCTGTTGAATACCATCAAATCCCTGATGAAGTTTAGAAATGAAAACCCAGCCATCAAAGAGGGTAGTTTTGAATTTATCGATGAATTACCAGTCAATGTGCTTGGGTATAAACGCTCCTTTAACGGACAAACGTTCCTCATGCTTCTGAACTTCGACGAAACAGCTAAGGATGTAAACCTAAAGTTTGAGAATGCCGCATACAGGCTCACGGTCCAGGATGAAGCGAAGGGCGACACAGCGCATTTAAATGGCTTCGGCGGGCTGATCCTCAGTGCATAAATGAATTCTTGCTAGGTATAATGTCGCCCATGTCTAACGCCCGAAAACTGGTCCCTCTTTTTATTCTCTTCGATGTCCTTGTGTTGATCGCAGTGATTGTTGCGCTCAACTTTGATGTGGTGCTTCGTTTGTATCGCGCATTTCAAGCAGGCACACTTACTGAGCAAAAGGTCCGCTACGAGATCGCTGCTTATGACTTGAGCGATTGGCAGCGCGTAAAACCACTAGACCAAAAAACTTCGCCGATGGATAACATGGTGCAAGTGTATGTTCCTGAAGGCGAGTTCATCATGGGCAAGCCCGGCAAGCCTGATTTTGACTCACCTGAACACCTTGTCTATGTAGATGCGTTTTGGATCGACCGCGTTGAAGTTTCAAATCAACTCTACGAAGCATGTGTGAATGCAGGCGGATGCTCACAACCATTTACTGATGAAAATCCGTTTTATGGGCATTGGGTTTATCGCAACTTGCCGGTGACCTTTGTAAATTGGTATCAGGCGACGGAATATTGCGAATGGGCGGAGCGCCGCTTGCCCACCGAAGCGGAATGGGAAAAAGCTGCGCGTGGGACGGATCAGCGCAAATACCCGTGGGGCGAAGCGGATGCAACCCCGCGCCTCGCGAACTATGCCGAATCGTTGATCGGTGAACCCGTTTCGGTTTATCGCTACCCAAGCGGAGCCAGCCCATATGGCGCGCTCAATATGGTTGGCAATGTACGCGAATGGTTAGCGGATTGGTTTGATGCAAGTTACTATCTCAACACGCCGTATAACAACCCCACAGGTCCAGAGACGGGCATTGAGCGTTCGATGCGCAGCGGTGCCTATGATGCGGATGCGAATGAGATATACACGACCTCACGTTACAAGCACGAGCCACAGTCTGCGGGGCTAAGCCGTGGGTTTCGCTGCGCGGAGACAGCGAAGTAGTAGTTTACGGAATCTGAATAGATCGCCCAATATCAGGGACATCCCATTTGACGAGACGGTTTGATTCCCATATCAACCATTGATACTCATCGTTCTGCAACGGTTCTGCAAACTCAAACATCACCGTTGCAGGTCGCCCGTCTGAAGTCAAATCTTGAACGGTGATTTGCAAATCGCCTACGTTAATAACCTGCCCTCTTTGAAGCGGATGAGCCCTTCCGCGAAAGACCGTATCAAAACCTGAAATATACCCATTAGAAGCATTGATCACCAAGGCATTTTCACTTTGGCGATAAACCGTCATGGATGAGAGACTTGCTCCCAAATTCCATACGCGTTCAGGCATCTCTGCACCATAACGCGAGCGGATCAGCCGAAAAAAATCTGCATGAAAAGCACTTGGAGCAGAGATGATAATCACCGTAGGCTTGATTGGCGCGGACAAGATAACAGGTTCGATATTTCCAAATAGTTTCGGACTGTATGCCATGATCGGTAATAAAGCTATTGCTACAAAAAGATGGGTAAGCCACAAAAGTCTTTTGAGCCAGTTATGTCCATTCACATCTAGTAGATAAGAAGCGATAATGGCAAAACAGCCCATCCCCACAAAGAACAACAGACGATTGGCAGGCAAAGACGAACCAATGAGAAACAAAGAGAACCCAGCACCAGCAAGCAAGAACTCCAAATTTTTATTCTGCCGGACGATTGGATAAAAGCTCATTGCCAGAAGAATCATCACCCCTAGACCAGCTCCTACCCAAAGATATTTGACCCATGCTGTGGTGATAAAAGGGAAAAGCTCTGCGGGTGGATAGGCGAAAAACCCCAGCCCTAAAACCGGAATACGCTCAAATACTGCCAGCAAAAATGGCTTCCATTCGCGGACGGGATCAATGTACGAAGTGCCCCACCCGCCAAAATTGCCCGTTCGATAAAACGTTACCCACATGATGAAAACAAGTAGATGCGGGAACAGCATAACCCATGTCCGCTTTGAAGGTTTGGGGTGAAATAAAAGGTAAGCAAGAAAATAACCGATAATCGCTATACCTGCCTCTGCAGAAGATAAGGTAAGCGTAAAGCAAAAAATGCTTCCAAGCCATAAGAAGAACTTTCTGATGCCTACAGTCTGTAAAGATCGGTGATAACGCAGTAGAGAAAGTACGCCAAACACAAATGCGATTAACACATTGCGGTTCGATATCCATCCAACGGCATAGCCATGAGCATCATCTATGGCGAAAAATAAGGCGGCCAGCCCGGCAACCGGAGCAGGTAAAAACTCTCGGTAGAGAATAGTAACCAGAAAAACACTCAATGCAAACCACAAAATATTCTGTACATGCATCAAGACAGGTTGATTTGGAAAGAAGTGAAAATCCACCCAATGCGTTAAGGCGCTTAAAGGTCTCCAAAATGCGACTTTCCCTTCAGGCAAGGCAAACCATGGATAGGTGCCATCTTCCATGTTCTTTTGGGCGTGCTCCACATCTCCATCCATAAAGACAAACATCTTATTCATGGCAGAGACTAAGGTTGGCGCTTCTCGAACGGATTTCTCCAACAAGTAGTCATCAAATTGAAGTCCTACCCAAAGAGATGGAAGGGTCAAAAAAGAAGCTAATAAAGCCAATATGAAAGGTAATCTTGGGGAGACCAAGAGCAAGTCAAACCGTTTTTGTACGGCAGTGAAAAAAGTCTTCATCGATTCAAAAACGGCAAAATGGATTTCACTTTTTCTTCGTCGATCTCATCTGATAGCAGAAGTACAAAAATCTCTTCCACCCCAGCCAGAATAAAAGAGCCTAGCGCAATATAAAACAAAAGCGGCACATAGACAGCAGATATAAACACATGCACAATAAAAACAGCTTGTACTAAGCCGCCATATTTCCCTGAGTACAGATGCAAGGTTGTGGGTTTGCCAAATTTAACCACGCTGATAAGTACGGATAGTATGAAGGTCAAACCAGCAACTCCAACCCATATTGCATTATCAGTAAATAAAAAGGGCTTGAGCAAGATTAGCCATAGCAAGACGGAAACCGTCAGTAATTTATCTGCAAACGAATCAAGGCGCGGATTTGAATAAGCCGGATCTTTGGCTGCCAACCTTCCGTCTAAAATATCTGTCAATGCAGAGAGACAAATGCCGATTCCTAAAGCAGGCTGCCAGCCCATCCATGCGAAATACCAAAGAACTGGCACCGAAAAGATGCGGACATAGATGAAGGGATTGGGGCGCGAAGCAACAGGCGAAGACATCTTTCAGAATTACAGAAACAGCTTCACGGTCCGGGTGGAGGCGGGAACGGGTGTTGGTCCATGTTTGATGATATGAAGAATATGTGGAAGTAGAACATCCGCATCGGTAAATACGTATTGGGGTTTTTCAAATTTTTGTAGGTTTTCTCGTTGCAATTCCAGAATATGTTTATCCTGTTGGTATGCCTGCAAGAATAAGAGTTGAATAATGGGCTTAAAGATAGCTGATCCACGCCCAACTACAACAGCATACAATCTTTGCGAGGTTTCGGTTTCAGGGGTGAAACAAAGGGTGATCAGCATTTTAGTTTTTGCGCCTGCGCGGTATTCCAATTGCGCTGTAGAAGGAAAAATATAACGTCCAAAACTTTTATCGATCCCTGCACCAAAGAGGCGCGAGATCAACCCTGATTGTGTTCCTTCGTCGACGTATTCCGCTTGCACACGATCAGACTCACGTTGGATGGTGATATTGACCGCCTTGCGTTTCCCTTCGCTGCGAATAAGCCCAGAGTGGACGAAATGCGTGTGCGTGGCATCTAAAAAATTTTCCAGTGCATCTGGGAGCGCGACCGGCAATGTACGTTCGGCAACAATATGGGTAAAGCCGGGTTCATGCAAAAATTCAAAATGCGGCGGTTGAGATGTGGGAGTTTCCAGGGAGGGATAGACCCAAATCATCCCATCTTGTTCTACTACTGGATAAGCAGAAACATTGCGAGCCTTTTGTGTCTTTTCATCTGTTAAGCCGGGTACGTTTTGGCAAGTTCCTTCTCCATCAAATTCCCAGCCATGATACGGGCAGACCAAGACCTGTCCCTTCACCCAGCCTTTTGATAAGGCAATATTCCGGTGCGGGCAACGGTCAAGTAATGCAGCGGGTTGTCCGCTCGAATTGCGAAACAAAACAAATGGTGTGTTTAAAATCGAGCGAGAAATAGGTTTGTTCTTTAGGTGTGAAGAACGACAGGCAATATACCAAGCATTATTCAGTGCTGGGAAGGAATTCATAAATTATCTCTCTTAAGAGTTTTGTATTTTTTGATTTCTATTTAGAAGAACTATCAAACGTATACACAATCACTTGATTTCGCCCACCTTCTTTTGCTTTATACATTGCCTGATCAGCAGCGTGGAACAAGGCTTCCATATCCTGCCCATGTTGGCGTGATGCTACACCAAAGCTGGCAGTTACATGAAGTTGTGTGGCAAAAACTCTTTGCTCGATCTCCTCACGCAGCCTTTCAGCAAGCCTCACTGCATTTTCAGTGGTTGTATTCGGCAAAATAACCAAAAACTCTTCGCCACCCCAACGAACCACAGAGTCTGTCTTGCGAATGAAATTGGATATCACATCACCAAATTCTTTCAGGACTTTGTCTCCTACAAGATGTCCGTGAACATCATTTATTTCCTTGAAATGATCAACATCCATCAGAATAACTGCAAGATTTGTTGAATTTCCTACGCCATATTCGAACTCTTCGCTTAGTTTGGCTGAACCTGCATATCGATTAAGCAAACCGGTTAATTTATCCGTCGTTGCATGGAGCTGTTGTATTCGTCCGATCTGTGAGATCAAAAGCATCGTAATTCCTAATGCAAAGAAAGAGTGAAGAAAATGGAATAAATACGTAAAAGTCCATTTGTGAACCTGCAGCAAGGAAACTGCCGTGATCACATAAACCAAAAATATGACTAAAAAAACAAGGATCACTAACAGTTTAAATGCGTTTGGGGAAATCGAAAGAAAAGCACCCATAAAAATTATGGATACCCAAAGGGTCAAACCGTTAACAGTCTCGGCAAATAATGCCGGTGACATATTTAAAATAGTGTTTGGATTTGTTAGTAACGCCCCCGCAAGTGCAGGTAAAAACAGCGCCATGAAAAAATAGAATGACGTTTCTATTGTATACACTTTTAGTGGTTGAAAGTACAAAACCAAGGAACCCAGCAAAACCAGTGTTGCCGAACCCAGCCCTACTACTTCGCTGAAGAAGTTTAGCTTTTCACGGACAACAATGATAAACACTATAACAAATAGTGCTCCTACCGGAAACGTTGTCAAATAGATTTGTCGCCGCTTAACACCAGATGTATTTAACATAGACAGATCGATCCTTGTAAGCAAAAAGGGTGGCGAACCACCCTTTTAGTAGTTTACTTGACCTTTGCTTCAATAACCTGTCTGAGGCGATTAAGTGCCGCAGCGACATCACCGCTCAAACTGCCCTGCGCAAGGTTGGGACGCCCACCTCCCTTGCCGCCGATGCCTGTGATCAAGTCCCCAGCCTTGACACCCCGTTTGACCGTGTCTTCGGTCACAGTGGCGATGACGGTGTTACCCGAGACGAAGACCGCCGCGCCATTCTTGGGATACTTCTCGCGGAATTTATCTGCCAGCGAGCGGAGCGTGTCCACGTCAGCATTGGGGATTTCCGCCCCGAGGACGTTGACTTCTTTCACAGTCTGAACGTTGGCAAGCAACGAATTGAACGTAGCAAGCGCAGACTGAGCGCGCAGATTAGCCAGTTCTTTCTTGAGTTCAGAAACTTCATCCTGCAAGGCGTCTACTCTGGCAGGGACTTCGTCAACAGAGGTCTTGAGCGAGCCCGCAGTTTGTTTCAGGGTCTTGAAGCGTTTCTGTATCAGCTCATACGCGCCACGCCCAGTGACGGCTTCGATACGGCGCACACCTGCCGCCGCTGAACTTTCGCTGACGATGATGAATGCGCCTACGTCGGAGGTGCGTTCGAGGTGGGTACCACCGCACAATTCGTAGGAGTATTTATCTTTCTCATCTTCCATAATCGAAATCGTGCGGACGACTTCGCCGTATTTCTCACCAAAGAGCGCCATCGCGCCTTCCTTCTTGGCTTCGTCGAGGGACTTGGTCACTTTGACCACGGGCATGTCCATCGCCACGGCTTCGTTGACCATTTTCTCAACGCGTTCGATCTGGTCGGAGGTCATGGCTTCGGGATGGTTGAAGTCGAAGCGCAGGTGGGTCGGCGAGACAAGCGAGCCCGCCTGCTTGGCTTGGTCGCTCAACACTTCGTGAAGCGATTTGTGCAGCAAGTGCGTGGCGGTGTGGTTGCGCATGATGTCGTGGCGGCGGGTCGCGTCCACTTCGGCGGTGGCTTTATCACCCACTTTGGGATGACCCGAGATGACTTCACCGATATGCACGATCACACCCGCAGACGCGCGGCGAATGCCGGTGATTTCGATTTCCCAGTCCGTGCCGCGAATGAAGCCGGTGTCATTGACCTGACCACCCGCTTCAATATAAAAGCCGGTCTTGGGCAGAATGACCTCAACCTGATCGTCCAGTTTGGCAGAGTCTACGGACTGTCCATTCACGACGAGGGCAAGGACTTCGAGGTTGGAGTAGCGGGAAACATCTGTACCGTTGTAGGGATCATATTCCACGCCGTCTTTGCCGAGCTTGCCTTTGGCTTGCAGGTCTTTGAGAATGCCCGCAAAGTATTCAGCATCTTCGCCGCCGAGTTTGCCCATGGCTTTGCCACCGCCAGAGGCTTTGGCATGTTCTTCTTTCGCCGCGGTGAAACCCGCTTCGTCTATGTCGAGTCCCTGTTCGCGGGCGATGTCACGGCTGATCTCGAAGGGCAAGCCGTAGGTGGCGTACAGATCAAAAGCTTTGTGACCATCGAGGATGGTTTGATTGGAAGCGCGAAGCTCTGAGAGTAGATTCTCTAAATGGGCAGTACCCGCCTCAACCGTACGTGCGAAGCGGACTTCTTCCCGAGTCAGGTTATCCAAAATGGCGGGTTGAGCTTTCTTCAGTTCGGGGTAGAAGTCACCGTAATAGTCGATCACCGCTTGAGCGACCTTGGCGAGGAAGGGTTCGTTGAGCCCGATCTTCGAGCCAAAGCGCGCGGCGCGGCGGACGATCATACGCGCCACATAGTTGCGACCCGCATTACCCGGCACGACGCCATCGGCGATGAGGAAGGAGGCAGAGCGGACATGGTCGCAGATCACGCGATAGGGCGTGAAGTTTTCGAGCATTTCTTTTTCGCTGTGACCGGTGAGCGAGCGTAGCACTTCGAGCGAGCCAGCGAAGAGATCGGTCTTATAGTTCGAGTCGACGCCTTGTAGAACGGAGACGATGCGCTCGAAGCCCATGCCGGTATCGACATGCTTGGCAGGCAAAGGTTCGAGGCGACCATCATCGAAGAGGTTGTATTGAATGAAAACGTTGTTCCATAGTTCGAGGTAACGCGTACATTCACCGTTCACGCCGCAGACGTGGTCTGTGCCGCGCAGGTTGTCGCGTTCTTCGCCGAGGTCGATGTGAATTTCGGAGCACGGTCCGCAGGGACCGGTTTCTGCCATTTGCCAGAAGTTTTCTTTGCGCCCGAAGAAGAGCACGTGTTCGGGGTCGAAGCCGGGCTGTTTCTTCCAGATGTCCGCGGCTTCGTCATCTTGCGGCACGTTGCCTTTGTCGTCGCGGAAACAAGTGGCGTAGAGTTTGTCCTTGGGCAAACCCCACACTTCGGTGAGCAACTGCCAAGACCAGGCGATGGCTTCTTCTTTGTAATAGTCGCCAAATGACCAGTTGCCGAGCATTTCAAAGAAGGTGTGATGCGTGTCGTCGCGACCCACGTCTTCGAGGTCGTTGTGCTTGCCTGCCACGCGCATACACTTCTGCGAGTCGACGGCGCGGGTGTAAGGCTTTTTGTCGGTGCCGATGAAGACGTCTTTAAACTGCACCATGCCTGAGTTGGTGAAGAGCAGCGTGCCATCCCCACCGGGGACGAGGGACATGGAAGGCACGGCGGTGTGCCCATGTTCGACGAAGAAATCAATAAAGTCTTGGCGGATCTGGTTGCCTGAATGTTTTTTGGTCATAGCGGTGAAAACTCCAATTTTTGAAAATGGCTGGCGAATTATACCAACGGAATAACGTAGGGGCGACCCGCCCAGCGGGATGAAGTCACCTTGCACAACCCTGAAGGGTCGCCCTTACGCTGACTTGAAAAATAAAAAAGTCCCGAGAACCTGTTTGGTTTCGGGACTGGGTTTCCTTTCGGGTCCGTCTCAAGCCGTGGCAGGTTCACAGGTGTCGCATGTAGCGGCGGCGGTAGCTTGAGCGGCTGCGGACGGGTTGAAGATGGTTTTCATATTGGCGCGATTATACAGGGCAGAGTGGAATTTGGGGAGGGAGGATTTTAAGAAACTTTGAAAACAAGCTCTTGATTTTTATAGCTGAAAGGTCTATCGTAATAAAGAAAGGAAACAACATGAACACCACCAATCAACCAACTTTGATAAGTCTTATCCTCAAATCCAGCGTGGCGCATACGTTGACGTATTTTCTCATGGGCATTCTTGCCTATAACTTCCTAAACTATGAAAACAGTTTCGTTACTGGCGCATTGGCGAATTACATGCGCCCAACGGATAGCGTTTGGGTGGCGGCGGGACCCGGTCTACAATGGATCCGCGGCATTATCTTTGCACTGGCGTTCTATCCATTACGTGAGATCTTCTTCGGCAAGAAGAATGGCTGGCTGATTCTCGGCTGGGTGTTGACCGCCTTAGGAATCCTCTCCACCTTTGGTGCAGCTCCCGGTTCGATTGAAGGCATGATCTACACCAACTATCCAACCAGTGTTTTCAGCTATGTCGAGGTCGTTCCGCAGGCGTTCTTGTTCGCGGGCTTGCTATACTACTGGGTTAATCACCCTGAGAAAAAATGGATGAACTGGGTGCTAGGTATTTTCTTTGTGTTGGTTGTGATCATGTCTGTTCTAGGGGTGATGGCTGCCACCGGAATATTGGCAGTACCATAGTAAGGGTTCGCTTCTTAACGCGCTCTCATAGACGTCCATGTGAAAATGCTATACTCACATGGACGTCTATTTTTTGGAGAGAGTAAATGAAAACAAATAAAAAACCTATTGTGTTCGCAATTTCAATGCTTATCCTTTCCGTGTTGGCATGTAATATGGGTCAACCTACACCAGAAGCAACGGAAGCTCCACAAGGAAATGAAGCGCAAGCAATTTCTACAGAAGCGCCCGCTGGGAACGAATCCGCTGCAGCATGTGCAAACCCATATATCCCGATCGTGGTCGGCGCGACATGGAACTACAACCTCACAGGGTCCGTGCCTGATACATTCACCCGCAGCATCGTCAGCATCAACGGAGACGGTTTTATCGATCAGGACGCTTTTGGAACAGGCGTGACCCGCCAAAGCAAGTGGGCATGTGACAACGGCGCTCTGACTGCCTTGGACCCCGGTGGAAGTACGTCTAACGTTACTTCAGAAAATGTCTCGGTTGATTTCCAAACCACTTCCGCAAGTGGTGTGACCCTCCCTGCGGTGCTAAACCCGGGCGATAGTTGGTCACAAGCTATCACTCTCGAAGGAACCGAAACCATCAACGGCGAAACTTTGCCCGCCAAAAATGAATTCACAAATACCTGCACGGTGGCTGGCAGAGAGTCAATTACGGTAGCGGCAGGCACCTTCGATGCCATCCGTGTGGATTGCAATACCAGTATGAATATCACCATCACCATGAATGGCTCTCCGATCTCACAGCCGATTTCATTCACAGCCACTAATTGGTATGCCGAAAAAGTCGGTTTGCTCAAAACGGTCACTGCTGGGAACGGGTTAGATAGTACGATTGAATTAACCTCATATACGATTCCTTAAGCCTGATATACTACGCCCTTATGAGCCTACCTTCCCATCATATCGACATCAATCAGCCTGATTTCATTAAAGACCCCTACAACCAGCTGGCATCTCTGCGAAAGGAAATGCCGGTCTATCTCGACTCGGTCTGGAACAAAGTCTTCTTTACCCGCCATGCCGATATTGCCGCCCTGCTCAAAGACAAACGCCTCGGGCGGACGATGCTGCATCGCTACTCGCGCGATGAGATCGGCTGGCCCCCGCCCGACCCACGCGAAGCGCCCTTCCGCCGCTATCAAGACAATGTTTTCATGGATATGGAAGCGGACGCCCACAGCCGCATCCGCTCGTTGGTGACGAAGGTCTTCACACCCAAACGCGTGGAAAGCATGCGTGCCACACTGGAACGCACCACTCACAAACTGATCGACGCAGTAGAAGCCAACGGCAAAGCGGACTTTGTCCACGATATTGCCGAACCCTTGCCAGTCATCATGATCGCCAGTTTGCTGGGCATTCCCGATGAGCAAATTCAATATCTACGCCCGTGGTCAAATGCCATCGTCAAGATGTATGAACTGGGCTATACAGATCAACAAGTGGAAGAAGCCAACCGCGCCGCCACCGAATTCATGGAAATGATCGGCAAGCTCGCTGCGGAACGCCGCGCCCAACCGCAGGATGATCTCATCACCGAATTGGTGCAGGTCGAGAATCAAGGCGATAAACTTACCGAAGATGAACTTCGTGCCACCGCCATCTTTTTGCTCAATGCCGGGCATGAGGCGACGGTCAACGGGTCTTCGCTTGGGTTGCGGGCACTCTTCCAGAAACCCGACCAATTCAAGGCATTGAAAGATGCGGTCGCTCAAAGCAACACATCCCTGCTCAAAACGGGCGTCGACGAAATGTTGCGCTACGAAACTCCGTTACCGATGTTTGAGCGCTACGTCCTCGAAGATATGGACTTCAACGGAGTCAAGCTGGAGCGTGGCATGGAAGTGGCGCTGATGTATATCTCGGGCAATCGGGATGAAGCCCGCTTCACGCAACCGAATGAGTTGATCCTGTCTCGTGAAGATAACCCTCTGCTGACGTTTGGTCTCGGCACGCATTACTGCCTCGGCGCTCCGCTCGCGCGTTTGGAATTGCAGGTGTTGTTCAGTGTGTTGTTCACACGCTGCCCGAATATCCGCCCGGCGGGAGAAGCCGAATTTTCTTCTGGGTTTGTCATTCGCGGGTTGAATAAATTGCCCATCGAATTTTAATTTGCAACTTGTATCAAACAAAAAATGCAGCCTTTTGAGGCTGCATTTTTTGTTGCAAACCTATTCTCACAAAATTATTAATTATCCAAAGAAAGATAGTTTCCTTACGGTCAATCCACATCTGATAGAAACTACATCACAAAAGGAAATTGTTATGAGTAAATCAGTTTTGATCACCGGTTCCACAACGGGAATTGGCAAAGCAGGCGCATTGGAATTAGGGCGTCGTGGCTGGAAAGTATTTTTGCATGCGCGTTCAGAGGAGCGCGGAAAGCCCGTGTTGGACGAGCTAAAAAAAGAGGCACCGAATGCCAACTTCTCACTTGTCACTGGTGATGTTTCTTCCATGGCGCAGGTTAAATCATTAGCCGGGCAGGTTAAAGAGCAAACCAAAACCTTGGATGTTCTTTGGAACAATGCCGGGCTGATGTTGAACGAACGCCAGGTCAGCGTAGATGGCTGGGAAATGACCATGGCGATTAACCATCTCGCTCCGTTCGTGTTGACCCGCGAACTACTTCCACTCATTGAGCAAGTGCAAGGACGCGTTATCACCACCAGTTCTGGCGCTCATTTTATGGGGTCTTTCAACTGGGATGATTGGATGGACGAGAAAAGCAAATACAGCTCATTCAAAGCCTACAGCAAAAGCAAACTTGCCAACATCCTTTTCACCCGCGAATTGGCACGCCGCGTGGACAGCAAAGGCATTACAGCACATTGCTATCACCCCGGCATGGTCCGCTCAGATTTCGGCAAACAAACCCGTGGGGCGCCGTCTCAAGGCTCTTCATTCCCACGTTGGATGGAAGCCTTATTTACCATCGACCCTGAAGCCGGTGCTGATACGGGTGTGTTTCTTGCAGAAGACCCATCTGCTAAAAACAGCAACGGAAAATATTGGTTCAAGCGCAAGATCAGCCGTACAAAAGGCTTTGACAATGATCAGAACGCTACCAAACTTTGGGAACTCAGCGAAAAAGCAACCAGCTAAAGTTATGAAAACATCCCCGCTATAGTGCGGGGATGTTTTCATTGTTAGGTTATACTCGCGCCCATGTCATCACAAAAACCCATGCTCGACCCCATGATCTCGTCGCCAGATAGCAACGAGTATTTCAACTCCATTAGTCATCTCATTGGTGCGATTCTTTCGATTTCTGCGTTAGCGGTTTTAGTTTCGCTCGCCGCCATTGCAGGCAAACCCGCTCACGTGGTGGGATTTGCCATCTACGGCACAAGTTTATTTCTATCATTCCTGTTCAGCTGTTTGTTGCATTTCTTTTTGCTGTTTAATAAGTATTACCGCGTCTTTGGCATCCTGGATCATAACGCCATTTACATTTTGATCGCAGGAACGTACACGCCTTTCTGTCTCACCATCTTCAGCGGTGCAACAGGTTGGGTATTATTCGGAATCATTTGGAGTTTGGCAGTCTTCTTCATCACGCTCAAATCCATCTTCTTCGCAAAGATTCCCGTTTGGCTTTCACAGGCGTCCTTCCTGATCATGGGTTGGATTATCGTCTTCCTTATCGGACCCATCTCGAATCAACTCGGACCCAACGCCATGTCCTTGTTAATCGCGGGCGGATTGAGCTACACCGTTGGTGCCATTAGTTTTGCTGTTGGCAAGCCGAATCCATTTCCCCCATATTTTGGCAATCACGAAATTTGGCATATCTGTGTTTTGGCTGGCAATACATTTATGTTTTTGGTTATGTTGTGGCACGTGTTGCCATATCCATAAAAATACCGCAATACAATTTACCATCCTTCATAGCAACAGGAGTTGAGCATGGAATTCCAGGAAACCGTTTTAAAACGCCGCATGGTCCGTAATTTTTCAGAAAGACCCGTCGACTTGGAAATCATCGAGCGCATTGTAGACTTAACCCGTCATGCACCCAGCGCAGGCTTTACACAAGGTCAATCCTTTGTGATTGTCACTAAGCCAGACTTAAAAAAGTCGATTGCTGTCACCTGTGAGGAAGAGGAATACGTCAAAAGCGGGTTTGATGCGTTCATCTCCAAAGCCCCAGTACTGCTTATACCCTGTACCAGTGAGTTGGCATACCACAAACGTTATCAGGAAAATGACAAAGTAGAAGACACAGGCAGCGAGATCGAATGGCCTGTCCCATACTGGTTTATGGACATTGGTTGTTCGGTCATGATCGCATTGCTGGCAGCCATCGATGAAGGGCTGGTGTGTGCCTTTGCTGGGTCAAAAGACCTGAAAACCCTCCGTTCGCTGCTCAACATCCCTGCTGAAGTTACACCCGTGGGCGTCATCGCCATTGGGTATCGCGCCAAGGATGTACCTTCACCGTCCCTGAAACGAGGGCGCAAGCCCGATTCTGAATATGTTCACCATGAACAATGGTAAGTGCTCGTTTAGATTAGACCTCCTGCATAAATTACAAGGCGATTGAGCTCAAGAGCTAAAGTAGGTCAACATGGAATATCTCAAATTTCGTTCCCTTTGGGGCGTTGAACAGCCTCTGGAAGTTGTACTGCCCAAAATCAAAGCATTGGGGTACGCAGGGGTTGAATCTCCACTGCCCGAGCCAGCCACAGCATCAACCTTCAAAAACTTGCTTTCAGACAACGGACTTCAATACATCCCATTGATCTTCACCAGCGGGAAAAATGTGGAAGAGCACGCACGAACCTTTCAAGAACAACTTGAACTGGCGCAAACCTTCACCCCATACTTCATCAACTCCCATAGCGGACGTGACGCCTGGAATACCTCAGAACGCAATCAGTTTTTTGCCGAAGCCTTAAATATTGAGCAAAAGACCAACGCCAAGATCTCCCACGAAACCCATCGCGGACGGATATTGTTCAACCCGTGGGTCACGCAAGAAACCGTCAAAGAGTTTCCAAGCTTAAACCTATGTTGTGATTTCAGCCATTGGGTCTGCGTTGCTGAACGTTTGCTCGACAACGAGGAAGAATACATCAAAGTCGCCGCAGAACATTGCTTGCATATCCACGCCCGCGTTGGGTATGAAGAAGGTCCGCAAGTTCCCGATCCGCGTGCGCCTGAATACCAAGCCCACTTGAACTCACATGAACGCTGGTGGCAATTGGTCTGGGAGGCACAGTCGCGCCGTGGGTTTACAGCCACAACACTGACAGCCGAATATGGTCCGCCCAGTTATCTCCATACCATTCCACACACCAACGAGCCCGTAGCGAATTTATGGGATATCTGTGAATGGCAAGCACAACACACAACTGAACATTACAAAGATTGGCAAAGCAGAAAATAACCCGGGTAAAATATTCCCACATTGTTTACAAAAGGAATTTGGTCCACATGAAAATCGGAATCATTGGCGCGTTAGATGAAGAACTCATCCCCATCCGCGCACTCTCACAGCATCTCGAAAAGATCGAACGTGGCAACCGCACCTACTGGCATGGCGACATGCACGGACATCAGGTCTACCTCACCCGCTGCGACCCGGGCAAGGTCAACGCGGTGATCGCCACGCAACAGCTACTCGACTTCTTTGAACCCGACGTGCTCTTCAACATGGGCAGTTCCGGCGCACTCTCCCCAAACCTCGAAGTCGGCGACCTCGTCATTGCCACCGATGCCATTCAACATGACTTCGACCTGATCGGCTGGGGCATGAAGCCCGGTGAAATCTTATTCGACGTCGTTACCAAACCAGAAACAGGTCAACTCGGCTTCACATCGCGCCACGCCTTCATCACCGATCCCAAACTCACTGAAATGGCATTCCAAACCGCCCGCTCACTAACTCTCGACGAGATCAACGGTCACAAACCCACGGTATACAAAGGGCGCGTTGTCAGCGGTGACCAGTTCATCAGCAGCGTCGAAAAAGCCGGGCACCTCCTAAGCACCCACAACGCTCTCGCCGTAGACATGGAAGCCGCCGCCATCGCCCACACCTGCGAGATTAACAAAGTGCCTTTCCTGTGCGTCCGCGCCATGTCCGACAAAGCGGACCACTCTGCCAACGTCAGCTTCACTGATTTCCTCGTCGCCGCCACAGATAACTACGGCAAGGTCTTCGATAAACTCATTCAACAACTTGGAAAATAGAAACAAGTTGACAGTCACTTCGTGACTGTCAACTTCTAGATCATGCAACTCTTCTTCTTCGGCTTCACCCTTTGGCTGGGCGCATACTTACTGGCGCGTGCATCTTATAACAGAACCGTTCAATTTACAGGTTGGGGGTTGCTTGCCTACGCCCTCGCCCTTGGCATCCACATTCTCACCGCCCAATTCTTTTTCATCCTTCTGCTCATCCCTGCCCTGCTATGGATCGGCGCCGCCCTGCACCTGCTCCCAGAAGAAGACCCACATCGAAACACCTATATTCGAACCTGGGCTGTCACAGCCATTCCGCTGGCAATTCTCACACAGATCAATGCATGGTTTTCTGCAATCGTCGTCTTATGCTTGCTCATTTCAGCAGGCATGGTCACACGCCTCGCATTTCGTTCCCGATATAAAAACACTTACGCATTACTCGCCGTCATCGCACTCTTTGTCGCGCTCAGTTCCGGCTTGCTGATTCTCCCTCTCAACTGGCTGCCGCTCAACTGGGGTTTCAATTTGCTTGGCTTCGACCTGCTCATCCTCGGCATCCTCATCACCACACTCGATGCCTTCGACGAAGGCGAGACGATTCGCGCTCATCTCATCCGCTCGTTGATCTCCAATCTCTACTACGCTGGTGCGCTTCTGCTCATTGCAAGTCTCTTCAACCCCTCTGCGTCGCTCTTGCTTGCCTTGCTAACCTTTGGAATCCTCACTCAAACATTTTCCAACTACATTCAAAAAGGATTGGACTCACTCACCCTGCCTGCCCGCTTGAACAATCAACGCGCTGCCTTGCGCCAAACAGCCGATGCGCTTCCGCTTCTTTCCCCGCTCGAACCTGACTCAACCAACGAGGAGCAGTTCACCCGTCTGACACGACGCGCACTCTCCCACCTTGGCGACCTGCCAAAATTGGCAACCAGCCCACTCGTGAATCTCCCTGCAGTGCAAGGGACAAATCCACTTGACCGCGCGCACTCGCTCAAGTCTCTGCTCATTCAAAGCATTCAAAAGCTCAAACCACAAACTGGCGAAGCCTCTGGCACCAGCGACGCCTGGCGCTACTACAACGCCGTCTACTTCCCGTACGTGCTTGGGCTCAAACCCTACACCCGCCGCGCAGACCTCGCCTCGCTCGACGAATCCACCCGCACCACCCTCGATTGGTTCCAAACCTCCGTCCCCGAGCGGACCCTTCACAACTGGCAAAACACCGCCGCACGTTTGATCGCAGACGACCTTCGCAAATAAACTGGCAGTACATGGCAGTCTTTTTCGTGGACATGGCAGTCCGCGAACTCCTAGAATGGGGCAAAAGGAGAAATTCATAATGAATAACAAATCAACCCAACTCAACTTCTGGTTTCGCTGGCTGGTTGCCGCCGATATCATCGTGATCGTTTTCGGCGCAGCCCAGGCTTTACTTCCAGACCTTGTCCGCCAAGGCTTTAGCTTGCTGGTCTTTGGCTCGGCATCGTATATAAACACATTTCCACAAGATGCCATTCGATACATCACCCTCACTCATGCCGTCATGGGATCGGTCATGATCGGCTGGGGCATCTCCATGATGTACACCCTCTTCACCCAATTCCGTAATGGTGAATGGGCAGGTTGGCTCAGCCCAGCCGTAGCACTCACCTTCTGGTTCATTCCCGATACAACCATGTCTATCATCACAGGCTTCTGGCAAAACGCCGTGCTCAATGTTAGCTTTATCCTGCTGTTCGCCATTCCATTGGCTGCAACGTATAAAACTTTCAAGAGAGCATAACTATGAATGGCGCAAAGATTTTACTGTGGGTCAATGCGGTTTTGTTCATACTTTTTGGAGTAGGTTTCATGTTTGCACCAACGCCGCTGGCAACATGGATCACTGGCTCTTCGCCAAGTACAACCAGCGGCACCATTAATCTGCGTGCAACTTATGGTGGTTTAGCTTTCGGTTTGGGTATCTTCTGGGCGATTTGTGCTAGTAATGGTTCACACAAGATAGGGTTGCTCTCGGCATTTCTTGTGTTGGCAAGTGTTGCCATTGGGCGCATAATCGGCATGATAGTAGATGGCTCCCCCAATGGCTTTATGTTCGCATTGCTCATTGCCGAAGTAGTGTTTGCTACAACAAGTTTATTACTGTACAAACAGAAAGTAGCTAAACATGAACAACCAAATTGACCTGAGCCGATTACTCGTCTCCAATGGAACCTTCTGCTTCACTAGCGGAGTTATTTTCACCCTTGCCGCCGAACCGCTGGCTGGTTTTCTCAGCCCCCGTCCCATTGTGATGACCATACTCGGCATTGGATTAATTCTCTACGGAGCTTTCATCACGTTCATGGCAACTCGCCCCGTCATTACCCATAGATTTACTCTTTTCACCATCCTCGCTGATTCAGCCTGGGTTTTGCTCAGTATTCTGTTGCTCGTGTTGCCTATTTTTACCTTCACAGCACAGGCTAAATGGGCAATTGGCATCACCGCCATCTGCGTAGATGCTTTCGCAACTTTGCAATTTGTAGAGTGGAGAAAAATGTAAACAATAATGATCGCAATCAAAGGGCTCCTACTTGTGAAAGCAGGAGCCTTTTTGTTTTGATATACTTTCCTATTATGTACAAACGTGTATCTGGCATTCTCGTCCGCGGACATCAAGTTGCTTCACGACCATCGGCGGCATACCCATATAGTTCGCTGGAAAAACAAAAGCCGTTCTTCAAGTCACTAGGGTTGGATTTATCCCCATATTTCAACGGCACATTGAACATCTCCATTGCACCATTTATTTTTGAAATGACTGCGCCCGAATTTACTTTTCCGCTTGTAGAGTGGACAGATCTGCACCCACCAGAGACCTTCTCTTTCTCACGTTGCAAAGTCATCTTTAAAAGTCTGGAATATGCTGGTTGGGTGTATTATCCGCACCCGGAAACAAAAAAGACCCACTTTCAAAATCCATCTCTGGTGGAAGTGATCGCCCATCAAATTCCAGAAATCCAATATGGCGACGCACTGGAAGTGGAATTAAACACAGACGAGGTCACAGTTCGGGCTGGCTGAATGTTTGAGAGGGCAAACAGGCAGAAGTTCGGGGTGAATCGGGGTTTTATATCACCCAAAAGTTCTATTTTGGGAAGAAATCCAGTAGCCGTCGTGTACAATTAGGTAGATTATGCGTATCGGATTTATCTCAGATATTCACGGCAATTTTACAGCGCTTGAGGCCGTCCTTGCAGACATCAAAAAACAGCATATCGACCAACTAATTTGTTTGGGCGATACGGTTAGTTTAGGTCCGCAACCCAAGGAAGTGCTGGATGCATTAAGGGAATGGAATGCCGTCACCATTATGGGTAACCATGATCAGGCGACTTTGGAACCCGAACGCTGTGCAGAGTTTGAGATCACAGAACATTTGATACCCGATCTATATTGGGGTCGCGATCAGCTTTCCAACGAAGATTTGCAGTATCTAACTTCATTTGAAATGACCAAGAAGGTTCAATTAGAACGGGATATTGAGCTACTTGCTTATCACGGTTCTCCAAAAGGGACGACACATTTGGTTCTGGCAACTACATCTACAGAAGCCTTGAATGAGTATTACAGCGGTCAAACTGCTTCGATCTTTATTGGCGGGCATTCTCACATTCAAATGGAGCGACGACACGGCAGCAAGCTTTTCTTAAATGCTGGCAGTGTAGGAAATGCTTTTCAATTTGCTTATACGCCCGGCAACCCGCCCAACCTTTTACCTTGGGCAGAATATGCCATTGTAGAGCAAGAAGGAAATTTCTTGCACGCTGATATGCGCCGTATCTATTTTGATATTGATGCCCTACTAGAACGCGTAAAAGCAAGTAAATTACCTGGGGCAAACTGGTGGTTCAAACAGTACGAGAATCGATAAATATCTTTTTGGTTCTAACAATGCGGCTTGATGCCGCATTGTTGATTCATAGCACAAGCGAAAGGCTTTCACCATGACAATTCACGTTTTGAAGAACGCGACTCTCATTAATGGCACCGGCTCAAAACCCATCGACCGAGGCTTGGTTGCTATTGAAGGAGAAACAATTCTCTTCGCCGGAAACGTGGAAGATTGGCAGAACCCGGAAGGGAAGGTCATCCATGAAATGGATTTAACCGGCAGAACCATTTTGCCCGGCTTGATCGATAGCCATGTGCACATCGCATTGGAATGCTTGCCGGACAGCACATTATCGGGTCCGTGGGGTTGGACGACGCTCATCATGCTCAAGCATGCACAGAACACTCTTGCGGCGGGCATCACATCCATTCGAGATGTAGGCGGAAGACATCATCTTGAATTTTCTTTACGGAAAGCTATTGATATGGGGTTATTCGTTGGACCTAGAATGTCACTGGCTGGAAAGTTACTTTCCATCACAACAACAGGGACGGAGTGGTACGAAGGCATGTATCGCGAAGCCGATGGCGTAGAAGAAGTCCGCAAGGCGGCACGGGAGCAACTAAAAGCCGGGGCTGATCTGATCAAGGTCTTGGCAACGGGTGCTGTGCTCGCTCCCGGCGAAAAGCCCGGTGCCGCCACCTTTGAAATGGAAGAAATCCGCGCAGCCGTAGTAGAAGCCGCCAAAGTCGGCAAGATTGTTGCAGCCCATGCACATGGTATTGAGGGAATTCGCAATGCCGTAGAAGCAGGAGCCAAGACCATTGAACATGGAACATATCTACACCAAGATCCACGCCTCATGGAGCAGATGGCAAAAGGGGAAATCTTTGTGGTTCCTACGCTCAAGGCAGGCTTCGATGTGATCGAAGGTGACCGACCGGGCATCCCAGATTGGATTTTGGAGAAAAGCAAAGAAACCCAGGAAGATGCAATGAAATCCATTCGCAAGGCATATGAAATGGGCGTGCCTATTGCAATGGGTACCGACGCAGCTACCCCTTACAACTTTCACGGCGAAAACGCAATGGAGCTTTATTACATGTCGCAGGCGGGAATGTCTGCGATGGATTGTATCGTTGCCTCTACGAAAAATGCCGCTCGCGCCCTTGGCTGGGACTCAAAACTCGGCACGCTTGAAGCGGGAAAATTAGCCGACTTGATCGTGGTAAAAAAGAATCCGCTCGACGATCTTCGTTCGTTGGCAACTAGAAGTAATATCGAATACGTGATGCAAGGCGGCAAATTTGTGGCACGTCAATTCGTGGAACCAACAGGCATTCCCGAAGAATTGATGGCGGGGGCATGGATCTGCTGCGGATTTTAGCTTTATTGGAGGTTAAGAGATGAAACGTTTTTATCAATATATATCCCTGTGTGTACTTCTAGCCCTTGCCTGCTCCAGCCTCACACCGGGCACATCGGCTGGAACCGGCTATCGATACGACAATCATCCAGATGCAGATACACAGTCGGCTGAATATCGTGCGCTTGCGAAATGGGGCAAAACCGATATCACTTATTATTTCATTAATGGAACAGAAAAAGTCTCAGGAGACCGCGAGCAAGAGTTGGTTGCTCAAGCATTTGCCCTTTGGGCTGCACAAACTTCTCTTACGTTCACAGAAACCAATTCCAGGCAAAGTGCAGATATTGTCATTGGATGGGCAGAAGGAGAACACGGGGATGGCGATCCATTTGATGGACCTGGCGATGTCTTGGCGCATGCCTCGTATCCAAACCCGTATGAAGAGCGGCAGGTCTTTTTGCATTTTGACGATGCCGAGCGCTGGGTTGATAGCGACACACAAGATGTAGATTTGCTCACGGTGGCGGCGCATGAGATTGGTCATGCCTTGGGGTTGGGTCACAGCAATGACCCGAACGCCCTCATGTATCCATCCTATAGTGAACCCCATCGCTTTTTAGGTGGGGATGACATAGCAGGCATTCAATCGCTCTATGGCTTGGCAAGCGAGCCGCCTGCTGCGCCAGAAGTGCCCAAGCCAAACGAAAATCCGCCCACCAGCCCCAGCCAAGACTCTGATGGAGATGGGCTCGCTGACTCGGATGAGACCCTGATCACAGGTACAGACCCGAACAGCAAAGATTCAGATGGTGATGGAATTGGTGATGGTGTGGAAGTTGTCAACCGCATGAACCCGCTTGATGCCGATATGGATAAAGATGGTGTAAATGATGGTGCAGAAATTGCCGCAGGGACAAACCCCTTCCTGCCAGATCAAGCCAATGGAGTCTCACCTGAGCTTTCAAAGGAAGTCGGCGAGTTTCTCACAAAAGCCATCAAACTCCAAATTGAAGCATACCGTCAGGGCGATGCCTCTGTAGCCTCTGTGATTATGGCGGGGGACGTATTACAGTCCCTTCAAGGAGAAATCGCTTCACTAAACCAACAAGGATTGGTTGAGATCGCTGACATTGATTATTACAAAAGCCATATCGACGATATTCGCATCATAAGTAACTCTCAACTGGAAGTGGATACCTGCGAAGTATGGTCTCTGCAATATTACCGTCGCTCAGATGGCGCCCTGGTTCAAAGCAACGAACCAAAATTATTACCGCAAACCATCATTATTCAAAAAATACAAAATGGCTGGTTTATCACCTCTGTTCAATTCTTTGAGGCACCTGCTTTCTGTAATTCGTAAATCAACAATTCTCCCTATGGAAGGTCAAACTACAGGGTAAAGACCTGCCAAAGAGCAGAATCCGGTGTCGGCGTGGAAAGAGGCGGGCGGCATCCGCCTTAAAATATTGCAAAATCGTTGCAGAGGCAAATCGGGTAGAATTACATGAGTTTATCCTTAAAAAGTAAGTTGAAACTCCCAATCTCCAAATGGAGGAGGCATTTTTATGTTTGTTACGAAGAACTTGTACCAAAATGATGAAGCCTGGAAGAACGTCCCGCTCGGGTTTTCATCGCAAACCATCGGTTCTTGGGGTTGTCTGTTGACCTCGGTGACCATGATGTTGAACGGCATTGGGTACAACGAAACGCCTGATACGGTTAACACAAAGATGAAGAATGCTGGCGGGTTTCAAGGTCCGCTTTTCATTCCAAGTGTTTTGCCTTATGTTTGGGGAAACTGCGCATACCGCGATATGCAGCCTTGCGAGTCGGTTCCGGCTCCGCTGCAACAGATCGATGATGCGGTAGCTTCAGGAAAGCCTGTCATTTTGCAGGTGGACTGGAACAAGCAAGCTGGTATTCAAACTCACTTCGTCCTCGTGAAAGAAAAGAAGGGCGATGATTACGTTCTTTATGACCCGTACAAATACGGCGGCGACGGTCCAGACAAGGAAGTGCTGCTGACGTCTCGCTACAAATACAATGGCGCCAAACTCTCTACCGAGATCAGCGCCGTGTTGTGGTTCGAAAACTATGGCATCAATCCGCCTGAGCCACCTGCTAAAGTTCCTGTCCCAGCCGAAAACTTTATTTTATATGCCGCCGAAGATGACCTTGCTCTGCGTTCTCAACCTGCCACCACTGGTTATCTTTGGAAACGCATGGTGATGAATACTGAGCTCGTCTGCCTTGAACCCAAAGCCCAAGCCGCTGCCAAGATCGGTGTGCAAGGTCAGTGGATTCAGGTGCAAGACCCCAAAGGCGATCAAGGATACGTGGCGGGTTGGTTCGTTTCTGACAAAAAAGCCATGCCTGCTCCTGCAACACCCGCCTCCCCCTCGACCTCGAAACCGGGTACGGCTCCCAAGCCTTCTTCCTCCACCTCGAAACCTGGCTCGGCTCCTGCACCAGCCCCCAGCAAACCAGCGCCTGTTCCTCCAGGTGCATTGGCATTCTTCCCCACCGAAGAAGTCTCTTTCCGTTCTCAACCTGTCGTTGCAGACAATACATTGATCCGCAAAGTGCCCGTCACAGAGCAGCTTATCAGTGTTGAGCCTGCTGACAAAGTCATTCCGAAGGTCGGCGTGCAAAATCAGTGGCTTAAGGTGCGTGCTGCTGATAACAAAGAAGGTTATGTCGCGGCATGGTATGTGAAGTATGCAGGCGGCTCTACTGCTCAGGCAAACGCAGCAGCAGCACCTGCTCCTGCTGCCGCTGCAACTGGTGGCGGAATCAAGGTCCGCACCGTGGCAGAAGCTGTTTCCTTCCGTAAACAGCCTGTTGTCAGTGATGCAACACTCATCAAACGCGTACCCCTCGGCACCGAGTTCACTATTACCGAACCCGGCGGCGAAGCCAAGATCGGCAAAAATGACCAGTGGATCAAGGTCAAGGATGCAACCAGTGAAGGATATGTTGCAGCCTGGTTCGTATCTCGTTAGGCATAAAAGAGGATACTCATGGAAAACCAAACTCAAGAACCCAATCCCATCCTCCAGATCGCGTGGACCCGTTTCGCGCAGATGGATGCCTATTCGTCTCGCCGCACCAAGAACCACTTAAACTTCCGTCGCTGGCTTGGCATTCTCAGCATCTTAGCAACTTTGTTTGCAATCATTGTCTCGCTCTTCCCATCTGATAACCCCTCTTTGGTTGTTGTGGTCTTTAAGTTCCTGTTGATTATGACCCCCATCCTTTCCTCAGGGTTGGCAGTTTATGGTAGTAAATTCCTCTCCAGCGGCGATTGGCTGGTCACTCGTGCTGGTGCAGAAGAAATTCTCAAAGAAATTTATACCTATCGTACCGTTCTAAAAAATTCACATACCCGCGACGCATGGCTGGAAAACCGCTTGGCTGAAATTCAACGTTCGGTCTTTCGCGGTTTGAACGGCGAGTTGACCATCCCACCCTATGAAGGCTATTTACCGCCTCACTACAATCAATCAGATCCATATAGTGACTCCGGCTTTAGTGACTTGATAGGCGATGAGTATTTTCAATATCGCCTTGAGTCTCAACTCGGCTGGCATGTAAGCAAGGTCAACAAGTTCCAAAGAGAACGTGTCCGCTTGCAACTCTTTATTATCCTCTCCGGCGTTTTTGGTTCCATTTTGGCTGTCATTCTCCCGGTCTGGACGGCACTCGCCGCTTCGTTCACTGCTGTTTTTCTCGGTTGGCAGGAGCTCCGCAATCTCGACTCGGTTGTCCGCAATTACAGCAAGGTTGTGATGGAGTTAACTCTCCTCTACGATCACTGGAAGAACCTCAAACCTGGTCAAAAGACACATTCAGAATTCTACAAGATGGTCCGCTCTACCGAAGACATCCTCTGGAGCCAGAATGTGGAATATATCAAAGCCATGCAAGAAGCTCTCAAGGAATCCGATCTCGAAGAAGAAGCCAGCCTCGTCAATCGGGTCATCAAGGAAGCTCGTGAAACTGACCGCCGCTTGAAACAGTCGATGGAAGATGCTGTGGTTGAGATGACCACAGACAAGCTGCACGCGGCTGAAGAAAAGTTAAGTGAAACCTTCGAAGAAGCCTTAAACACTTTGGCAGAAGAAGCATCCTCTGAGATCGTTCAAGCAGAGTTGGCGGCGATGAGAGAGGCGATCCAGGAATTTGCCGAAAACGCATGGCAAGGGCTTTCCACCTCCTTAAAGGAAATCGCCGATGACTATAAGGATATCGATGTCGGTACCGACACTCCACGCGACGTTCTCAATGGCTTGCTTGCCCGCTACCCGAAGACCAGTGAAGTCAAAGGCTAGACTAGGAGATCACAATGACCGGTTCCCCAGAAACTGCTCAGAAAACTGAAACTTCCGCTACAACAACCGCCCCGGTACAAGCACAACCTGCCGCACAAGGCACTGAAAACAAGGCGGTTCCAATCATCGGTCCTGTTGGCGAGCCTGCTAAAAACATCGATGACTCTAATGTGGTCTACAAAGAAGTGGATAAGTCCAGCCTTGTGGTTGAGGTCCGTCCACATGCATTCATCGTTATGCCGTTTGGAAAGAAAAAAGGCGGCGACGGTTCTCTCTACGACTTCAATGCCATCTACAAGCAATTGATCAAGCCTGCTTTAGAAGAAGCTGGTTTCGAACCTTTCAGAGCGGATGAAGAAACCGCCTCAGGTGACATCCTTACTGACATGTTCCAAGAGTTGCTGCTTGCCGATCTCGTTCTTTGCGATCTCAGCATCGACAACGCCAATGCCTTCTACGAATTGGGCATTCGTCATGCCTTCCGTAAACGCGGTGTGATGCATATTCAAGCGGGTCGCGCCTATATGCCGTTTGATATTTTCAATGTGCGTACTTTGCCCTATCATGTCACTCCCGATGGTGTGCCAGACCCTGCCTTTGTCAAAAATGATATACAAGCCATTGCCCGTATGGCAAAAGATACCTGGGCATCTGACCGGGATGCAATTCACAGCCCAATCTTCAACTTGCTACAAGGGTTGAAAGAGCCGGAACGCAAGACCCTGCGTACTCCGCTTGCTACTGGTTTCTGGCGCGAATACAACGAGTGGAAACAACGCGTTACCGTGGCACAACGCCAGAAGCGGATCGGCGATATTCTCCTGCTCACTGAAGAGATCAGCAACCCGCTCATCAAGGAAGAAGCGATTGGTGAAGCCGGAAATGCCCTCGCCAATATGGGACGTAATGAGTTAGCGCTTACACAGTATCGTAAAGGGCTGGAAGTCAACTCAGGCAATCTTGATTTCCGCCGCAAGGAAGCCTTCCATCTCAACCGCCTTGGTCGCGTGGATGAAGCCATTGTCAAGATCGAGAGCTTGCTCGCTGATTTTCCTAATGACAGTGAAGCCATCTCATATCTCGGGCGTATCTATAAAGAAATGTGGGCAGATTCGTGGAAGCAAATTCCTGATAAATCCAAACGCCTCAAAGCCGCATTTGATGCTTATCACTGGCTCATCAAAGCTATTGATACCTATCTCAAAGGGTATCGTATTGACTTGAATAACCACTACCCCGGTGTGAACGCGTTGACTCTTTCTTCCATTGCTATTCACCTTGCAGATAAATTCGATGACAAGAAAGATCCCGACCCAGATATCACCCACATTCGTGATGAATTTCTTGAATTGAAAGGCGCTCTCATTTTTGCGCTTGAGAAACAAGTCAGTGCTGACAATGCCGATTATTGGACATTGATTTCATTGGCAGAGTTACGCGCCTTGACAGCAGATAATACAGCCACGGTGGTACGCTCATACCGCAAAGCACTAACAGCCTCCCGCCGAAATATGTTCTTCTTGCAAGCATCGCTTTCTCAGTTGGAAATTCTCAAAGCTCTGGATATGCGTACCACTTTCGTAGAAGCAGGTATCAGCATCCTTGATGAAGAGATCGCTCGTATCTCTGGTGATAAACAGGCTTCTTCTGCGAAAGGCAACAACAAAAATGGACGTGCGCCTGAAGGGCAAGTCTTCCTTTTTGCCGGCTATATGATCGATTACCCCGGTAAGAATAAGAAGACCTTCCCCGCAAATAAAGAAAAAGATGTTCGGGAAGATATTGAAAAATTATTAACCAAATTCAATGCAGGTCCTGGTGATATTGCCATCCTGGCTGGGCTATCGGCGGGCAGCGAAATCTTATTTGCAGAAGTTTGCGCTGAAAAGGGAATTCACGTCAACGTTCATTTGCCTCTACCAGAGTCACGATACATCCGCGAATTTGTTTCAATTGGTGGCGAGCAATGGGTAGACCGTTTCTATAAAATATGCAGCCATCCTGATGTGGATGAGTTTTATCAACTTGAACAGGTTGGTTTGCCTAAGAAAAATGGTGACCCCTATGAGCGCAACAACCGCTGGGCGCTTTATTCCTCCCTCGTACGTGGCATTTCCAAAACTACTCTCATCGCCGTTTGGAACAATGTTGGCGGACGTGCAAAAGACCGCGATGAGTATCTGACACAACACATGGTCGATCTGATGCGCGAAACTGGTGGCAAGATTGAAGCAATCAACACCACAAAATACTTATTCGAAGGGACGCTAGCGGCTCCGGCTACACCAAAAGCTTCTACTCCAAAAAAGACCAAATCCGCAAAGAAGTAAAAAAAATAATGAAACCCGTCGAATTACTCGACGGGTTTCATTATAGAAGAAACCTTTTCCTTTGGAATAGACCAAATCTCATTCTTTACCCCACGAGCTAGATAAAAATCGCCAGCCCGAACAGTCTGCGGACCTTCCATCGTCTCAATTGTGATCTGCTGTTCCTCATCCCCATTTGTAACATCTGTCATTGGGACAAGCATTGTTATAGCACTCTTAATACAATAACCACGCTCGATGATCATGTAAGTCTCAGAAAAAATCTCTCCATTTACAGGCCAAACATCATTAGGGGCATCCAGCTCGCTGAGAAGCATATCCCCGTGTTTGGCAGTTAGAATGGCTCCCCATGGCGTCTTGACATCTATAGTTTGCGGCTCAGTTGGCAGCGGCAAAAAGGGTTTTACTTTTCGAACAACGGAGCTACGATATGGCTTAAAGTTCAACTCACTTAGAATTGGGCTATCCGCAGTCAACAATCTAGGTTCTGTCATTTGTTCTCCATCAATATTCAGCTTATAACTGCTGGAGTTAAATTTTATCGTTTTTTACAAGAAAATCACTCTTACTTTAATATCAAAGTCAAAACGATATTGTTTTTTCTCCATTCGTAGGAATTATACCAAAGCAAATTTCGGATACCGATCTGCTCAAAAACTCGATATACTTGATACAATTTAGAAAATCAAAATATACAAGACCTGATCTTTTATAGAGGATTGTGCACATGACCGACACCAATGAAAATAAGTCAGATAAAAAACTAGAGGCAAACGAGAGTCCTATTCCGGTACCCCGTGAAATCAAAACAACTAGTTCTGCTGAGAACAATCAGATCATGGATGCTGCAAACACAAATCCAGCCTTGCCGCCTGCAAAACCTGCTACAGATGCCAAAGCGGAGTCCGTCCCCTCTGGCGCCGAACCCAAGGCTCCCAAACAACCTCGAATTTCAGACGATCGCGACTATGATGCAGATGGTTCCGGCAAAGATAAATCCCTACACCCTGAGGTCAAACCTCATGTTTTTGTCGTCATGCCTTTCGGCAACAAAAAAGGCGCCGACGGTCATCCTTTTGATTTCAATGCAATTTATAAGACCTTAATCAAGCCAGCTATTGAAGATGCTGGCTTCGAACCATTTCGTGCAGATGAAGAAACCGCCTCAGGCGACATCCTTACCGATATGTTCCAAGAGTTACTTTTGGCAGATATGGTCATTTGCGATTTGAGTATCGACAATGCGAATGCTTTCTACGAGTTAGGAATTCGTCATGCGCTCCGAAAACGAGGCGTGGTTCACATCCAAGCTGGGCGTGCTTATATGCCCTTTGACGTGTTCAATGTGCGCACCTTGCCTTATCACATCACAGCAGAAGGCATACCAGACCCAGCTTATATTCGCAGTGACATTAAAGCCATTGCCCGCCTTATTAAAGATACATGGGCGTCAGATCGCGAGCTGATTCACAGCCCAATATATAACTTGCTAACAGGGCTAAAAGAACCCAGCCGCAAAAGTTTGCAGACGCCATTGGCAACCGGATTCTGGCGTGAATATGATGAGTGGAAAGACCGCGTGACCGTTGCTCAACGCAACAAACATATCGGTGACATTTTGCTCCTCACCGAAGAGATACGAAACCCGCTTATCCGTGAAGATGCCGTTGCTGAAGTAGGCGGTGCGCTTGCAAGACTCGGACGTAATGAATTAGCGTTAAAACAATACCGTGAAGGGATTGATGTTAATGGAGAAAATCTCGAATTCCGCCGAGAAGAAGCTTTTCATCTCAACCGTGTAGGACGAGTAAATGAAGCTATCGTAAAACTGGAAAGCATCTTAAATGATTACCCAGAAGATAATAAATCGATATCGTATCTTGGGCGTATCTACAAAGAGATGTGGACAAATTCATGGATCAAAGTCAAAGATACAGCAAAACGACAGCGCCTCGCGTTTGAAAGCTATCATTGGCTCATTCAAGCTATTAAGATCTACATGAAGGGCTTTCAAATCGACCTGAGAGATTACTACCCCGGTATCAATGCCTACACACTCTCTAAACTTGCAATCCACCTTGCCGATAAATTCGACAATAAAAAGACCCCCGACCCTGATATCACTCGAATTCGGCACAAAATGCACGGGCTTCAAGAAACATTGGAGTTCTGTCTTGAAAACAGGCTTGATATAGATCAAGAAAAAGCTGACTACTGGTCTCTTGTTTCGCTGGCAGAATTACGTCTTTTCACTTCGAATGATATTGCTGAAGTTTTGCGAGCGTATCGCAAAGCAGTGACCGCTGTTCGGAGAGACCTATTCTCGCTGCGCTCATCCCTCGAACAACTGGAAGTTATTCGTGCGCTTGGCATCCGTACCGAATATGTCTCTGCCTGTATCAAAATGTTCAAAGAAGAAATCAAATATGCCAGCACAGGTGATGCGGGAAATGTCATTCAAGTAGACAACCTTCGCCGGGGAACTAAAAATAAAGGTGCGAGAGCCCTAATATTTAGCGGCTATATGATTGACTTTACTGGCAAAGAGAAAAAAGCGTTCCCGGCTGATAAAGAAAATGAGATCCGGCAGGAAATTAAAAAGCGCGTTGATAAATTTAAAGCAGGACCGAATGACCGTGCATTTTTAGCCGGGCTCTCTGCAGGGAGCGAGATCATTTTTGCAGAAGTCTGTGCTGAAGCTGGTATAAAAGTGAAAGTTTTCCTGCCCCATTCCGACTCCAGTTACATACGTCGCTTTGTGACGCCAGCTGGCGAAAGCTGGGTAGATCGTTTCTATAAGATTCGAAATCACTCATTGGTAGATGAAATCTATCAGATCGAGCATCTTGGTCAACCAAAAGATGATGATAACATCTATGAACGCAACAGCCGCTGGGCGCTTTATTCAGCCATGGGACGCGTTGGCATCGACAACATGACCTTTGTTGCCGTGGCAAGTGAATTTATTGGAGACACCAAAGACCGCGATATTCAGATCACACGCTATATGATCGAACTGATGAGAAACTTTGGCGGTAGAGTTGAAGAGTTCATCAACCCGACCAAATATATTTACAGTGTGATCGATAGCGCTCTTGAGCGCCTCATTGAACAAGATATTTCGCCGAGTGAAAAAAATATTACGCCCACAAAGATCAAAAGGCGCAAGGCTGAAAGAAAGGCGTAGCAAAAACAGACCCGCTCTAAACAGCGGGTCTGTTCATCATAAAACATGAATAAACTTTTTGTCATCGTTGGTGCAAGCGGTGTAGGTAAGACCACACTCATGAATGCCCTGCTCAAAAGCTATGATTGTGCCATAGCCTACGAGCAGCATGATGAGCGTCCGTTTCAAAAACTTTTTAAAGAAGATTCGCGATATGCACTGGCAAACCAAGTCGATTATTTGCTTATGCGTGCCGAACAAGAACATGAATTGCGATCTGGAGACAAACCTGCTTTGATGGATGGTGGCTTCGACCTCGACTTTTATGGATTCACGCGCCTCTTTCATGCTCATGGCTGGCTCAGCGCTGCTGAATTTGACCTATGCCATAGGCTGCATACACTTACCCGTCAACTGTTGCCGCCGCCTGACCTTATCATCCATCTTCACGCAGATGCAGAAACCGTCCGACAGAGACTCGCTTCGAGAAACAGAATCAACATTGCGTCGAGTGAAGATGCGGAGCTTTTAGAGACGTACGTCACTGAATGGTTAGAGACGGTTCCGGAGTCACACATCCTACGGTTGAATGTCTCCAATGAAAATGTGGAATATTCTGTAAGCGTGCCAAATATCCTTGATAAAATTAGGGGAACCCATGGAAAATCTTGATCAACTTAAACATCAAACAGAAGGCAATCCCAAATACAGATTGGCTCATGCCAATGTTTTCGTTTCGCCAGGTGGATTTCACTACATTGACCATCTCGACCCAATGGAAGAAGTTTCACCAGAAATCGATGGCAGTGCCTTGACCGAGGCAGAGATCGCATATATTGAGAAATCTTTGCAGTCAAACCCGGAACGATTGGAAAATCAAATTGCTGCCGTCAAGCGACATATTGCCATTTCTGAAAAAAAAGCGCTTGACATCGGTTGCGGCGGAGGACTGTTTCTTTCGAAACTCAAAGCCGAGGGTGCAGAAGTGACCGGTGTGGAGTTGAGTGACACACGCGCATATTATTCAAAAACAAAGCATGGCTTTGAAGTTATCAAAAGAACAATCGAAGATCCATATTGGAGTACATTTCAAGGAAGTTTTGACATTGTGACGCTCTGGGACGTGATCGAGCATGTAAATTATCCATTGGCAACTTTACAAGCTGCTACGTCGTTATTAAAGCCGGGTGGGGTTTTACTAATTGACACGCCTTGTCGTGATGCGTTTTATCATCGCTTTGGCGAGTTTACATATAAAATTTCAGGCGGCAAACTTCCTACTTTCTTAAATGCGATGTATTCAGCAAAGCCATTTGGGCACAAGCAAATTCTTTCTCTTGCCGAAATGCACGGACTGTATGAGGCGGCTGGCTTGAAAGTAGTAGAGTTACGACGCTTTCATGAGCTTTCGTTCCCTTACAGCTTTTACTTGAAAAAACTGGTTCGTTCTGACCTTTTGGTACGGCTTTTACTTCCATTTGTACACATCTTTTTTATAATTTTCCCTATTCGCAACAAAATGCTTGCCATCGGCAAAAAACCATAAGATGAATTTCAAATTAAAGACAATGGTCACAGACTTCGAAACCTACTTAAGTAATGTGGCTAGAAAAACTTTACAGGAGGGCGGCAGCGCATCGAAGCCATCTTCCTGTATGTTTTTACCAGTTCAAGATTTATGGTGCTTTCCGAAGTATCCAGCAAAAACATCTATTCTTTCACCGAATGTGAATTTGGTAGAAGAATTGAGAAGTTTTATTGAGAGAAACAAGGCGCTTCTCGATGAAGAAGATTGTTGGCTCGGAACATGGATAAATCCACAGACCAGAGAATATTATCTGGATGTTTCAACAGGTATTCATGAACTTGAGAAAGCACGTTCATTTGCAATTCAGGCAGGGATCAAAGACGGCAGAGAAATTGTTGCAATGTTCAACCCGAAACAAAAACGTACGATCTTTCTCAAAAAAGCTTAGTTCACTTGAAGTTGTGTTGCATATGCAATTATTTGCCGTATTCCGTACAATGGGATAAGCAAAATAATATGCACAATATCGCTAAGAGCAAACAACAAAGCCACCGAACGAAGCAATGGGTCAAACATAGGGGCAAGGTTATTCATCATCCACGTCCCTACGCCAGAAAAGATGGCAAGGATCAATAACGCTCCGATCCACATACCTAGAGGCAGCCAAGCATGGCGATCTGATTCAGAGGGCAGCATCGTGCTGGAAACCGCAAAAGTTAGGTAGAACCAAAGGTAAAAATCTGGTACTGTGGGTAATAATCTTAATCCCATCCAAAATAATTCCGATTGTCCATTACTGAACACATGCCACAAGGTGTCTAACCGCAATTGGACAAATCCAGCATATGCCACAAACAAAGTTCCTGCAATGATGGGCGCCAAACCAATCAACGAGTCGCGCAAAATATCTGTCTGCTCGGTCTCCACATAGCCAAGCTGCAAATGCCCCGTATCCAGCGACTTTGGCAGCAATGAAAACTTACCCGTCCGCACCCCTAAAAGCTTCGCCATCAAAAAATGACTCAGTTCATGTAGAAATACCCCGGGGAAGAATATCATCGAAAAGATCGCAATGGTCAACGGCTTATTACGAGTGAGGAGATAAAAGATAATCTGAATCTCACGATGTAAAAGCCGCTGGAGATACACCAGCGGCACAAGTAAAAATGCAAACCAAAGTAATCCAGTTAATTGCACAGCTTATTTCACAGCCGCCTTTGCAATGGAAATAAATTCCTCAGGTTTCAAGCTGGCACCACCCACTAAAGCGCCGTCAATATCGGGCTGCGAGAAAAATTCTGCGGCGTTGGTGGCGGTCACAGAACCACCATACAAGATGCGGATGGCTTGAGCCGTTTCATTTCCAAAGAGCTCCACCAGCACCGGGCGGATCATCCCGCCATGAACAGCCTGGGCATTCTCCGCGCTGGATGCTTTACCGGTTCCAATTGCCCAAACAGGTTCGTAGGCAACCACAATTTGAGAAGCAAACTCAGGAGAGACGCCCTTGAACCCTTCGCGGGTTTGTGAAGCAACAACTTGTTGTGTTTCACCAGCCTCATATTGAGCCAGAGTTTCACCTACACAAACAATAGGTGTCAACCCAAACTTTTGCGCAGCGAGTAATTTTTTGTTTACCGTTTCATTGGTTTCGCCAAAATAAGCGCGACGCTCTGAGTGACCAAGGATCACATAGCCACACAGTTCTTTCACCATTCCCGGTGCGATCTCACCAGTGAAAGCGCCTTTTTCTTCCCAATACAAGTTCTGTGCGCCAACCCCAATCTCTGTACCAGTCAATGCTTCAGACGCCACCATTAACGATGTGAATGGCGGAAAAACCACTCGCTCCACTCCACGGACAGTATTCAACCCGCTAGAAAGAGCAGAAAGCAGTTCGCGCGTCTCTGCAACGTTCTTATTCATTTTCCAATTACCAGCCACAAAAGTTTTTCTCATCGATGCATGCTCCTATTGATTATTTTTTATCAATTCTTCAGCCATCGCTCGGATCCAATCGGGCGCACCCAGATCAGAAGAAAGCGAAAGCAGTATATTTTGCGCAGTAACTTTGCTACCCACTTTCAACTCAATCTCTGCTTTAAGAAGGAAAACTTCATACATATCAGGGCGTAATCCTTCTGCATTAGAAAGTTGCAGTTTGGCATCTTCTACCGAACCGTTATAAAGGGCATATCTTCCACGAGCAATATACCCTAACGGCAGATCAAATGAATCAATGCGTTCGAAGAAAACATATAAGGGCATATCTTTATCTGAGGTGGATTTATACACAGACTCATGTAGGTCTTCGCGAACATTTGGTGGAACATTTTCTTTCTCGCCCAACCCAATTAAGCGTAAACTCATTCCAGCTGCAGAAACCCAAGCGTTTCGTTGTCTGAATTCCTCAGAAGCATTCATAAAAAAGTCTTTATTGGTTCCAGCCAAATTCGCTGCCTGTGCCAAAGCCTCATATGAGGCTGTACTTTGTCCATCATCCCATAATGCAAGAGAGAGCTGCAAGTGAGCATTCGGGTCACCAGGATTTTGTTTTACCGCCTCGCGAGCAGACAAGATAGCCGGTGCCTCTTGAACCGCAGGCAACGTTGCTGGCGCCTCTTCCGTGACTTCAGCTATGGTCGTTGGTTCGACAGTTGCAACAACGACTTGAGTGGGTCTAAAACCTACCAGAACCCGTCGAATTAAATTGTTACGGGTTATAAAAATTCCAGCCGCACATAACAAGATAAAGAATATTCCAAGAGCGACCCAAAGTAAGGAAGATTTGCGCTTTTTCACTGGTACTTTGGCAATTTCCGTCTTAGCACCAGCATCAAGGCTTTGTCGTGTGTTTGTGGGCTCTCTTAAAGCCGCAGGACGCATTTTGATGGATGTTCCCTGCATGGGAACCCCAGAATCGATCCACGCTTGCTTGAACGCTTGAGACAATTCTTCAACCGTTCCATAACGGTCTAGCCTGTCTTTAGTCAAAGCCTTTAAGAGCACACGCTCCACCGGCTCGGGCACATTTGAGTTAACTGCACGAGGAAGGGGTAAAGGCGAATAAATATGGTCATGAATAATGGAAAAAGGAGTATCCGCTGTGAAAGGAACCCGCCCCACTACCATTTCATACAACATGACCCCAAAGGAGTAAATATCGGTCTTACTATCGAGGTCTTTCTTCCCCATTGCCTGTTCTGGCGAAATGTACTGAGGCGTTCCCATGATCGAGTCTGCAGAAAGGGTAGATTCGCCATCCTGAGCAATTCTTGCCAAACCAAAATCTGCCAGATACATAGTATGGTCTGTAGATATCAAAACATTTGAAGGTTTAATGTCGCGATGCAAAACCCCTTGTCGGTGAGCATATGCCAATGCCGAACCGACTGAGTCCACAACCTGTTCGATCTCTATCGCAGAAAGCGGACCTTTATTCAGCCTAGCTTTAAGTGTGTCTCCCTCAATATACTTCATTACTAAATAAGGACGCCCCTCATGCTCTGCATAATCATACACAGGCACAATATTTGAGTGCTCCAATTTCGCCACAACCCGAGCTTCCCGCTGAAAGCGGCTAATGAAAGTGGAATCCTCATTAAATGCCTGATGGAGGACTTTTAACGCTACATACCGATCCAAAGCGGCATGGTATGCCTTATAAACGGAAGCCATCCCCCCCTGCCCTAATTGTTCAATGATTTGATATGGACCGACATTCGAGCCCGGCTTGAATGACATGAAACCTTCTCCGTAAATTAATTTCCCCTATTATAGTCGAGCAAAGCAGGCTATGGTCATATAGATATAAATTGCTCGTAAATTAACATAAAAAGAGGCGAATGGTTGTCCATTCGCCTCTTTTCAAAATTACTATTGAAGTTCCACTTCTACATTCACAATACCATTTTCAGGTGTAAATTTCAGTGGGAAAGCCTTAGTGGTGCCGTCTCCACAGTTGACATTCCACTCTTCATGCCAAACACCGCTAGCATCGGGGTCTTGTGTCACGGTAATGGTAGTTCCATCCACCGTTGGGGCTGTGCAGCTGGACATAATAGCGACCAACTGTACTGAAGCCCAAGCAACGACACGGGTCTCATCATCCGCAAGCCCGCCTTGAGGGGCAACACCACTGGTGTCAAAGTTCGGAATACCGGGAGTGGCATTTGGGTCAGTAGGGTCAAAAGGAATGTCGGTAGGGATGTCAATACTCTGAATATCCTGCACCGTTTGTTGGGCAGTCAAATATGCTTGATATCCATAATAGCCACCAACACCAGTCACAAGACAACAACAGCATAACACTAATGCAACTACCACACCAATAATAATATTACGGTTATTCTTAGGCGCATCCTGGGGAACAGGGTTTGTTTCCATTTCTAAATTCTCCTCATTCATTATATTAAAGTCATTATACAGAAGAACGCAAGAAAGTCATCTGCCACCTTGGTACTATATTCTTTAAGTAACTAGCGCACGGCACAATCTGCCCACCAACAAGCATTCCCTGAAGCAAAATCTACGACGGCATCATATTTAGGCGAAGAAGGTTGTTCAATATATTCCATAAGCCCCCAAGACCCAAATCGTCCATAGCGTCCGGCGAAATTAAATAAAACAAATGTCTCGCCATGTGCTTCCTGCCACATTTGCAAATAATCTGAATATATATCGCCCATACGTGGATCGCGATTCCCTTGCAAAAATAGCTCAACGATTTTTTTGTTATCCTGAGTTGCGCCAATCCCAGCCAAGTGCTGTCCTGCTTCATAAGCAAGTAAATGATATCCATAGCGCTTTGCATGTTCACTATATGAGTCCATGAACTCATGAGCTTCAGCGAATGCCCCTTGTGGGTTTGGGTCATTGAAATCACCTGGTATCGGATCCCGAATCAGCCCGCCAGAGATGATTTCATCAAATAATTGATCGACAGTCCATTCTTGGACCTGGTCTTGCCAACTTACGTCTCCTATGTAGCTTCCAAAATATGGTGCGATTGCCACTGCATCAACACCAAAGTCCTGACATCGTTTTCCAGTTTGCGCACTCCATAATGGGCAATCAAGGGCTTGTTCTGCTGTATATGTATTTGCAGCTTGTGCACCAAGGACACAAATCACACGACCTTCCTCGCCCTTAAAAACAGTTTTCCAAATCTGACACATCTCCGCTGTTCGTTTTCCATGCCAATTAAGTCTGGCAGTGAAAAAATCTTGCTGCGCAATATTCCCAAATTCAGCAACAGCCTGTTGATCAACATAGCTACCTTGTGGATGGAAAGAAAACCCTGTATTCCAAACCTCGTTAGAGTATTCAACATAAACCTTCAAAGAAGGATCTAAATTCTGATGGACCATCTCTGCAAAAGAATGCATGTAATTATCATCTGATTGGGTTGGCATATTAAACCATGGCTCTGTATGCAACTGGTTGGTTAAAGAAAGCATCACTTCAAGAGGGGCACCAAGCTCTGAGGTGTAGCGTGCATCAGTCGGGGAGGATCGAAGTGTAAAATCTGTCTGCTTTCCACCATTTACCCGCATCCAATCCATAAATCTGATCGTTCTGAATGGCTTTAGTTTCTCTAACCAACGTGGATTAAAGATCGAGCCATTTAAAAATTCCTGTTCATATTCTTTTCGAACCACATGAATATCACGTAAATAATTTTGCTCATCCGTATCTAAAATTTTTATTTGCAGATAACCAGCTGGATCATCAATACGAATTACATCTCGCCCTGAAGAAGAATCAAGTAATGAAGCATTACCATAATCAAGTTTTCCGGTACCGTTATATAAAACGACATAATCTCCTGAATAATTATTGTGCATATTATCAGAAGTCATCATAATGGTCACAACACGAGTAAAACGAGCAGAACCAAGCGGGCGTAAAGACCGAACCCAACCATTAGAATCAAGGTTAATCTGTTCATATTCCTGTGTATCAAATTCGCTATCGGTTTGTCCAAACCAAGCTCGTGAGGTTTTCATATAATCAAGAAACGGGTCTTCATCAGAGTAGTCTATAATTTCGCTTAAATTAATGCCTAAAGGCGAATCAAAATCGACCGAAACTTCTGAATTTGTTAAAGTGGCAATATCGGGCACATTAGTATTTTGCTCATTCACTACTTTTGTTTCTTCTGAATTTATGGTGGCAGTTTCACATGAAAACAGAAATAAAGCCAAAATGACAAAAACTGTTCTTTTATACATCTTTTACTCCAAATAAAAATCAGGACGCTGGAGTATTTCAGCGTCCTGATTATCAAATCATGATCTCTATTATTTATCGTTCAAAGCTGCCACACCGGGCAATTCCTTGCCTTCAAGGAATTCGAGTGAAGCGCCACCGCCGGTGGAGACGTGAGTCATCTGCTTGGCAACGCCAGCCTTCTTGACCGCGCTGGCAGAGTCTCCGCCGCCAATAACGGTCACAGCTTTGGATTCAGCCAACAGCTTGGCAAGGGCAAATGTTCCTTCAGCAAATTTCGGCATTTCGAAGACACCCACGGGTCCGTTCCAAACGATGAGTTTGGCACCGTTCAAGGTTTCTTTATACAAGCTGACAGTTTTCGGTCCTACATCAAGCATACGCCAACCAGCAGGGATCTTATCCACATCCACGGTCTCTGTATTCGCTTCTGCATCGAACTTGTCAGCAATAATCGCATCTACTGGCAAAACAAGTTTATCGCTAAGTTTAGCAAGCAACGTTTTGGCAGTTTCAAGAGATTCAGCCTCAACGAGGCTATCTTGCATGTTCAGCCCCTTTGCAGATAGGAAGGTGTTCGCCATACCACCGCCGATGATGAGTTTGTCACATTTTGCGGCAAGGGTTTCCACAACGAGGATTTTGTCACTGATCTTTGCACCACCAAGAATGGCAATGTAAGGATGTTCAGGATTGGCAACAGCTTTACCAAGATATTCCAATTCCTGTTCCATCAAGAAACCAGAGACGGCTGGTAAGTAGCGCGCAATCCCTTCAGTAGAAGAATGAGCGCGGTGCGCGGACCCAAATGCATCATTAACATACACATCAGCAAGCGCCGCCATCTGTTTGGCAAGGTCAAGGTCATTCTTTTCTTCGCCTTTATGGAAGCGGGTGTTTTCGAGCATCACTACATCGCCCGGTTTAAGGGATTTGGAAATCGCCTCCACTTCAGGTCCTACGCAATCGGGCGCCATGGTTACAGGTCGATTTAGCAGCGTGGCTAAAACTTCGGAAGCCGCACGCAGGCTAAACTCGGGGTCTGCGCCGCCCTTGGGGCGTCCCAAGTGACTTGCAAGCAACAGCGAGGCGCCTTGATCCAAACAATATTGGATGGTTGGTAATGCAGCTTTGATGCGTTTATCATCGGTGACTTTGCCGTCTGCCATTGGGACGTTAAAATCCACGCGCATGAAAACTCGTTTACCTTTGAGATCGATATCTTTTACAGTTTTTTTGTTCATGTTTCCACCATAAAGTAGGGGCAGGTCTTCGACCTGCCCCTACAAAGTAATTTACAGAGATTTTGCCATCATTGCGGCGAGGTCAGCCGTACGGCAAGAGTAACCCCACTCATTATCGTACCAAGTAACAACCTTAATGAAGTTGCTCTTTTCCTTGCCTAAAACAGATGTGAAGGGCAGGTCAACGGAAGAAGAGTGAGAATCGCCCTTGAAATCCATGCTGACAAGAGGTTCATCCACCGCTTGCAAAACACCCTTGAAGCGGGCTTCCTTGGCTGCATCACGGAACATCTGGCGAAGTTCTTCAGTGGTGGTTTCCTTTTCAACTTCAGCGGTGAAATCTACCACGGATACAGTTGGGGTTGGGACGCGCAAGGAATAGCCATCGAATTTACCCTTGAGGTCAGGGATGACCAAAGCAACAGCCTTCGCAGCGCCAGTGGTGGTTGGGATGATGTTCAAACCAGCAGCACGAGCACGGCGCAAATCAGCATGCGGAAGATCAAGTACTTTCTGATCATTGGTGTAAGAATGCACGGTGGTCATGAAAGCGCGTTTGATGGTGAGCTTATCATGAACAACTTTTGCGGCAGGAGCCAAGCAGTTTGTAGTGCAGGAAGCATTGGAAACAACATGATGCTTGGAGGGGTCATACTTATCTTCATTTACGCCCAAAACGATGGTGAGGTCTTCACCTTCAGCAGGGGCCGAAATAATAACCTTCTTGGCGCCGCCAGAAGTGATGTGATTAACAGCACCCTTCACGGTCTTGCCTTTCTTATTCACGCCATCTTCTTTGACCGTGAACAAGCCTGTAGATTCGATCACGATGTCAATGCCCAAATCTTTCCAAGGAATGGCAGCAGGGTCAGTTTCCTTGAAAACTCTCACCTTCTTGCCATCGATCAGCAAGCCATCATCTGCAACTTCAACTGTTCCGTTGAAACGACCATAGGTCGAATCGTATTTGAGCAAATGAGCCATTGTCTTGATATCGCCGATATCATTAAATGCGACGACTTCAAGTTCTTTTGGATAGTAATCGCGAATCGCCTTTAAAACCTGGCGTCCAATACGACCGAATCCGTTAATACCTACTTTAATTGCCATGGGAAATTCCTCCAATGAAATTTATCTCAGGGACACACTTGTGTTGCCTCTGGTATGGTCATTCATACAACCCAAATTGTACTTCTTTTGGGAAAAATTGTGAATTTTCGTACGTCTGTTTTTTTTGTGATAAATGTAATCGATTACTTCTCTATTTTAACCTGTCCGCGCGACTTTTTGGTTAAGAATGTTCAAAATTGCCTGTGCCAGTTTCGTAGAATCATGCCGCCAAGGATTACTATCATCCACCAAGTCTGCTGTATAAGTTCTTTCATCTGAGAGCGTCTTCTCATCAGCCCGTACCCAAACTGAGTTTCCACCCAAATCACCTTGGTAATTGTCGTTACACAAAATGACATCGAAAAGGTTTTCGCCTACATGCCCCTCTAAAGCACGGACGTGGTCATAACATGTAAAAGCATCTGTTTCTCCTGCTTGAGTAGCAATATTACATACATAGATCTTAATTGCACGACTCGCATTTAACCCATCTAAAAGGTCATGAACCAGTAAGTTAGGGAGCAAACTTGTGTAGAGACTTCCTGGACCTACAACAACAGCATCTGCCATCAATAATTCTTTAATAACAGGAGGAAACGCTGGCGCGTCATCCGGTTCAAGCCAGACGCGCCGGACTCTGCCTGCCATTTCGGGGATTTTGCTCTCACCTTCTACACGCACCTCATTTAACGAATGCGGTAACTCCATGCTGGCAACTAACTTCACATTATGCAAGGTTGACGGGAGAACCTTGCCATTCACAGAAAGCACATGCCCTGACTCTACAACTGCCGCTTCAAAGCTTCCGGTAATATCTGCGAGTGCAGTAATAAAGAGATTGCCGAAAGAATGCCCTTCTAATCCTGGAGCGCCGCTAAAACGGTATTGAAATAGTTGTGTCAGCATAGCCTCATCATTTGATAATGCTGCCAAACAATTTCGGATATCGCCAGGCGGAAGAATGCCAAAGGTTTCACGCAATTTGCCAGAGGAGCCGCCATCGTCTGCTACAGTGACAACTGCGGTTAAGTTTCGGGTGTGTGCTTTTAATCCGCGTAATAAAGTAGAGAGACCATGTCCCCCACCAATGGTTACGATATGGGGTCCACGGTTGCGACGCTGATAGGCTGTCAGTGTGCTAATAACATCCGAGTCAGGTTGCAGAAATGGGCGTAGAAGGGAGCGGTTAATCTTGTATATCCCAAAAACAATTAACAGGATTCCAAGCCCACCAAAAATCAAAGCCCGCACAAAGCGTGGTAAAAAGCGCAAAGAAACATAAGATAAAAAGGTCAATACAATAGGGCTCGATGTTTCTGTGCGATAAAGATCGATCAAAATAACGGCAATCCCCAGACCAATTAAAGTAATCCCCGCCATGATAAAGAAAAGCCATCGCTTAACTCCTAAGCCAGGGCGAAGCCAACGCGGAATATCGCGTAAAATCTCTAATAAACGAGTAAAAAAACGATGCATAGAAACGATAATAGCAGGGATGACTGTTAGCGTCAAATTGTATGTTTGCTTAACAAGGGAAAAATTGCCTTACGGTATAATCTCGAACATGCCCAAAACCGTCACTTTAATAAGATAATTCAAGGCTGTCTATTTTTGCCTACACGCAATTTATTTGCAAGACTATGCTTTGAGAAGAGATAAATCACAAGCAAGTGACGGTTAGCTTGTTAGTAATGCAGGCTAAAACAAAATCTGGTTTTTAATTCATTCTAAGGAGAATTTATGGCAAATACAAAACTTCCCGGTCCAAAGGCGAAGGCAATGATCGAACGAGATCATAAAGTGATCTCCCCCTCCTACCCACGCGGGTACCCATTCGCGATGGATCACGGCAAAGGCACTGAAGTTTGGGATGTAGACGGGAACCGTTTTCTCGACTTCATGGGCGGGATTGCTGTGGTATCCACGGGGCATTCTCACCCGCAGGTTGTCAAAGCTATTCAGGAACAAGCGGAAAAATTCATTCACATTTCTTCAGATTTCTATCATGAGAACTGGATCAAGCTCGGCGAAAAACTAGATGAGATCGCACCTTTTAAAGAAGATGCGCTTTCATTTATGACAAATTCTGGCACAGAAGCGGTAGAAGCCGCCATTAAACTTGCACGCTATCACACCAAACGCTCAAATTTTATTGGCTTCACGGGTGCTTTCCACGGACGCACCATGGGTGCTGTAACTTTCACCGCCAGTAAATCGAAATATCATAGCGGGTTTTACCCCCTAATGAACGGTGTGACTCATGCGCCCTATCCCAACCCATATCGCCCTGTATTAGAGCGTCGTAAAGGTGAAGACTATGGTGAAGCGGTCGTCCGCTATATTGAAGAAGAGATCATTGCACAAATTTTGCCAGCAAAAGAAGTAGCGGGTGTGTTAGTTGAAACCATTCAAGGTGAAGGCGGATATATTGTGCCACCAGATGGCTTTTACCCAGCCTTACGAAAATTTTGCGACAAACATGGCATTTTGTTGATTGTGGATGAAGTGCAATCGGGTATGGGTCGCACAGGCAAGTGGTGGGCAATTGAGCATTTTGGGGTGGAACCAGATATTGTCACTTCGGCAAAGGGCATTGCTTCGGGTATGCCTTTGGGTGCATGCATTGCACGTAAATCTGTTATGGATTGGGAAATTGGTACACATGGAAATACTTATGGTGGCAATCCAATTTCTTGTGCTGCATCACTCGCGACGATTGACTTGATCCAAAAGCAGTATTTAGAAAACGCCAAAGAAGTTGGCGGATATGCCATGGATGCTTTGATGGAGATTCAGGCTAGGCACCCCAGTATTGGTGAAGTGCGCGGGAAAGGGTTAATGATAGGTGTTGAATTTGTCAAAGATCATGAGACAAAAGAACCCGCAAAACACTTAGCCGAACGAGTTGTAGATATAGCCTACGAACGCGGGCTTTTGATGCTCTCCTGTGGGCAAAGTGTCATCCGCATTGCACCTCCGCTTTCTATTAGTAAGAGCGAAGTAGATGAGGGGTTAAGAATGTTCGAAGAAGCACTTACGCAAGCAGAAAAAGAAACTAAATAATAAAAAGGTCTTTCGTCTAAAACGAAAGACCTTTTTATAACTTTACAAATTTAGATCGGAGGCTTGGCGCCAACTTTTTGCGCTCTCAAGCCCAAACTTTTCAATAATTTTGCTTTTCCACTTTCTGTATATAGATCTACCCATTGATATTCACGAAGACTAAAAGGCAGTTCTACATCCTCAAAGCGTGCTGGGATGAGAAATATCTCTCCTTGAGGCATCTCAAGCGCCCGGTCCAGAGCGAGGCGCATTTCTTTCTGGACATATCCCTCACGGGTAACAGATGTCTTTGACAGACACAACAAGATGAGATCCGTTTCATCTAATGCTTTAGAAATCTCCATCTTCCAATCTTGCCCTGGCAGAAGATTCTCAGTATCAAGCCAGGGATTCGTTCCATGCGTGGAAAGGTAGGCATGAAGCTCTTGCGCCTTTGAACGATCGCCAGAGGCGTAACTAATAAATAGTTTTAATAGGCGGGATGTCAATGAGAAAATCTCCTATATACATTGAAGAAGGATCTGCTCATAGACAGCTCCTTCTTTTTATAATTCTTATTCATCCACCACAGAAGTCAACACAGCTCGAACAACTACTCTGTTCAAATATTCGCCTGATTTCTCATCGTAAGTCTTACAAGTAATAAGAGTTACCCAAGGCTTTTCTTCATGTTTCAAGACAGAAGTAATAGCATTCGGCTTCACTGTGGCATTCGTGCGGACTTCATATATATATTTCTGCCCGCCGACATGAATGATAATTTGATCACCATATTTGAGAGTGCCAAGTTTTGCAAATGGACCATCTACCCCACTCGCAAGCGTGGTATGAGCTGTAATTGCAGAATTACCATCAAAGGTTGGGTATGCAGTGTTATCTAACCAACCAGCAGAACTCGCCAACCATCTAAGATCCCATTCGCCAGTCTTTTCATTAAACGGAACACCAACGATATTTAGTTTCACGTTCAATGCAGGGATCTCAACCCAAAGATCTGTTTGGGCATAAGAGAAATCTTCCGGCATGTCTGGCAAGACAGTTACTTTACCAGGGGCAAAGCCTGTCTTTGGCAAAGTTGTAGCGGCTTTCCCATTTCCATTACCACTAGAACCTACAACCGGCAAAGTAATGGTAACCGAAGAAACAACTGCATAGCTATTCACTCCAGCTGGCGCGCTGGGGTCATACCAACGTTCTGTAGCAGCAATATTGTACGGAGAGATCTGGACAGGCACATCAGGTGTTGGGGCAATATTATCGATTGCCGGATCAATCTCAAGACTCGTCCATTCAACATTGGCAGAGTTCACAACAGGGGCAGGTCCGACAAAGATGGCATCAAATGTGATACGAGCCGTTTGCCCAAGTTGGAACTCATCCCAGCGAGCAGTAAGTATGTTGGTCCCTGTGTCAAAATTAATTATGGGTGCAGGAGCAGTGCCTGTTGCAATCGCGCTACCCGACACATATTGTAAACCTGCTGGTATCTGATCTGTCACAACTACATCAAACGCATTTGCTGAACTTTGAGCCGAATGAGCCACATCAATCGTAAATGTAATAACCGAATTATAGGGCGCATTTAGAGGTGAAGCATTCTTATTAATAGTCATTTCTGGTTCAACGATTCTGACAGGTGTAGCACTCACCTCTTTAGTGTTATCGCTGAAGTTCCAGACTACGTTATTAGTACGAAGCCCGCCGTTTTGATTGCTCAAAATATCTAAAACAATCAATGAATATCTTATCGTCACCAATTGCGGTAAAGTTGTTGTATTTGAAATAGTTCCAAAGTCAAAAGTGATTAGTCCGCCATTATTCGCAATGAGCGGATTGCTAGTTCCAACCGTAGTGCCATCATTGGTGTCACATGTACCATCGTTGATGTTTGTACTCGTTACACCTGCTGGTAAATCAATCTCAATACAATCCATGAAAGCCAGTCCGGTTTGAGGCGTATCAACAACAGTAACATTGTCTAATGAACCTGCCGGAATAAGCAAGGTAATCTCATAGAGCAACGTTTCGCCAATGGCTACATCTGTACCCGTTGTATGTGTAGCAGTTCCATCAATAAACGCTTTTGCTAGAGTGAAGGTAAAGCCAAAATCAAGCGTGGGGTCTGTAGTTGTGCCTGTTGGGTTATTTACTATCTCATTCGACGCAGGAGCTTGTGGATTCAGGAATATCACATTACTTGAAGCAGCACCACCAGAAGTGCCTACACCATTATCGTTATTATCGACATTGTTGTTAGGGTTGCTCGTATCTCCAGCGCTGGCTGTGTCTTTTGCGCCGAAGTACCCAGCAGGCGGGGTAACACGCACAATATAGTTACCTTGCGGCAGACCAGTGATCGTGTAAGTTCCAGATGCATCTGTCGTTGTGGATGTATATACGGTAAGCGAATTCACGGTCAAAATATCAACCGTTGCTGAGCGTAGAGGTAGATCGCCTGTATCATAGGTTCCATTGTCATTTATATCAACAAAGACCTGATCGCTGACCGCGACACGGTAAAAGCCAAAATCAACAGTGCGATTACTTTGAGAGTTAATCGCTTCGCCCGGCTCAGGATTGGTTGTTGGGTCTGTATCATTTATTGGTTCGCTCAACCCCGGACCCAACACGACGGCAGCGCTAACCACATTGCCACTGCCCTGCCTTGTTCCGTTATCATCTACATCTGTGTCATTTTCCGGGCTGGGAGCCGCAATCTCAGAGAGAATTCCATTGTCATCTCTTGTGGTGCCGCTACTCCAGTAGCCAACCAATGAATTATTGGCGGCATTATTAATAAAATTATCTGCAGGGATAACGACAAGATAACTACCCGGCTCAAGATTGTCAAAACGATAGTAACCATTTGCATCAGTAGTATCAGTAGTGACCAAGGTGTCTGTACCAGCCTCATACTGCCCGCTCAGATTTGTATCAAAATACAGTTGGACAAGAACACCATTCACACCACTTTCAGCATTATCTTGAATACGATTGTTATTCGTATCAAACCAGACTCGGTTGCCCAAACTGTAGACAGATTTGAAACCAAAGTCGACAGTATTATCTGTGGTATGCCCAATACTATTGGAGCCAAATTCGCCAGCATTCATGACCAAGGTGCCACTCGTCACTGGACCCGGCACATCTTGAGTTGGTCCATTGTCATCATTATTTGTATTGTTATCAGGATTTGCCGTCGTACCCAAATCAACGGTACTGACGTATCCATTTGGTGGAGTGACGCGAATAATATAGTTTCCTTCGGGCAAGCCAGTGAATGCGTATTTTCCATCAGCACCGGTTGTGAAAGTGCCCAAGGATGTAGTTCCGTTACCAGCCAACAAGGTCACCGTAGCGCCGTCAAGTTCATCGTCACCGGCTCCATAACTTCCATTCACGTCTGCATCGACAAAGACCAAATCGCCAATGTTTACTTGATAGAAGCCAAAGTCCACAGTCATGTTAGCACGGTTATCCAAGTTACCTTGCCCAGAGCTAGAAAGATCACTTTCACCAGTAGGCTCATTGGTGGCAGGTCCTATTGTGACAGCCGCTGAAGAAACATAATTAACTACATTCCCAGAGAAAGTCGTTTCACCGTTCTCGTCAATATTGGTATCAGAGTTGGTATCAGGATCGTTTGTGGCGCTTTCGCTGACAGTACCATTGTCAGCACGAGATGTGCCACTACTCCAATAGCCAAGCAATGCATCGGTTGTGCCACCAGAAGTGAAATTGTCGTTAGGAATCAGGACAACATATTCACCAGCATCCAGATCATCGAAGCGATAATAACCGCTCGCATCTGTTGTTTTGAAACCAACGGATATGTCACCGACGCTATAGTCTCCGCTCGCATCTGTATCTTTATACAGTTCAACACGGACGCCACTGACGCCATTTTCTCCCGCATCAATAACGCCGTCGTTATCTGTATCAAACCAGACGCGGTTCCCCAAGCTGAAAGTTAACGTGTTGAAACCAAAATCCACAGTGGTATCGGTAGTTGTACCATTTGCAATGGTAACTGTCTTCGCGCCGCCACCTGTAGCTGTACCACCGCCAGGCGTCATAGTAAGCACACCGCTTGTAACTGAGCCATTGGCTGTGCCAGGACCATTGTCGTTGTTATCTGCGTTGTAGTCGGGTTCAGTAGTGTCGTTACTATTGGCGGTATCCACTGTGCTGGCATACCCAGCAGGTGGTGTAACGCGGACAATATAATCACCCGCAGGATAGCCTGTGAACGAATACAATCCATTAGCAAGGGTTGTAAACGTGTTAAGAACGGTCAAACTGTCAGCGGTGAGTAATTCAACAGTGGCATTACCAAGTGTCTGGTCGCCAGAGGCGGGCACGTACTCACCATCTGAAACGCCAGCGATCTGACTATCCACAAAAATCAAATTACCAATACCAACGCGATAGAAACCGAAATCAACGGTCATATTTGCACGGTTATCCAAATTGCCTTGCGGATTCACACCAGCGGCTAGGTCTGTTTCACCTGTTGGTTCATCGGTAGCAGGTCCAATCGTAATTGCCCTCGAGGAAACATAATTAAGCGGGTTTGCGCTCGAAAGTGCAGTACTAGTAAAGGTTGTAATACCGTTTTCTTCACTCGTAGCAGAATTACTAGTGGCATCAATATTATTATCGGGGTCATTTGCAGCAGTTTCACTCAAGACACCGCTGGCATTTACGCTAGTGCCAGTGCTCCAATAGCCAGCCAATGGGTCAGCGGCAACAGTATCACCTCCGCCTACATTGCGGAAGTTATCGCCCGGCAATACAACAATATACTCACCCGCTGCGAGATTATCGAAGCGATAATAGCCGCTGGCGTCTGTGGCCGTAAATTGGACGAACACATCACCCGCATCAAACACGCCACTAGTATTGGTGTCGCGATATAGTTCTGCACGTACGCCGCTAATGCCATCTTCGCCTGCATCGATCACACCATCATTATCCGTATCGTACCAAACACGGTTTCCTAAACTAAAGACCAAAGACGTAAAGCCAAAGTCCAGTGTGTTATCGGTGGTCGTTGCATTAGAGATGGTTACCGTCTTAGCGCCGCCGCCAGTTGCTGTGCCGCCACCCGGTGTTAACGTAATGATATTGCTACTGACCTGACCGGAATTTAAGCCAACACCATTATCATTGTTATCCGTGTTGTAGTTCGGGTTGTCATTATCATTTTGCGGATTCGTATCAATCGTACTGGCATATCCGGCAGGTGGTGTGACTTTTACAATGTAATTTCCGGCTGGTAAACCCGTAATAGAGTAAAGACCATTTGCGGCTGTTGTTACAACGCCACCAACAGGGGTTGTTCCATTTTCAGCGTAGGCTTGAACCGTTGCACCACTTAATGTAGCATCTCCAGCGCCATAGGATCCATTCGAGTCATTGTCAATAAAGATCAAATTACCAAGGGCGACATTGTAGAAGCCAAAGTCTACAGTGCGGTTGCTTCGATTATTAGGAGCTTCTCCAGCTGCAGGGTTGGTCACTGGGTCATTATCATTTGTTGGCTCAGCTTCTGAACCCAGTGTCACTGCGGTCGAGACAACATAATTGATGGCATTTCCTGAGAAGATGGTTACGCCATTTTCATCTGTTCCGCTATCCGCGTCATTATTGGCGGTAAATGCAACAGCAGGAGTCGTATCACTTACAACACCACTGGTATTAATAGATGTTCCGCTGCTCCAATAACCTACCAAAGCGTTGTTAGAAGCGTCATTGACGAAGTTATCATTCGGAATCAGAACTACATAATTACCTGCAGCAAGATTATCAAAACGGTAATATCCACTGGCATCTGTCGTAGTGCTGGCAACAACCGCTCCGTCTCCGGCATCATAGACACCGTTTGAATTGGTATCGCGATACAGCTGGACAAGCACGCCAGTAATACCGCTCTCACCAGCATCTAAAACGCTGTCGTTGTCTGTGTCGTACCAGACACGATTTCCAAGGCTATACACTTTGGTAAAGCCAAAATCGAGCGTATTATCAGTGGTAGTGCCTGTAGAATTATTCGTCACAACATTTGGTTTTGGTGTGCTATTTGGTCTAGTTCCGCCACCAGGAGTCATTGTAAAGACAGTGCTTGTCGTTTGACCGGGGGCGACACCGTCACCATTATCATTGTTGTCTACATTCCAATTGGCATTATCATTATCATTCTGAGGGTTAGAGTCAATAGTGCTAATATAGCCGCCGGGTGGAGTGACACGGACAATGTAATCTCCTTGCGGTAGATTTTCAAAGGAATATACACCGGTGGCAGTTGTAGTAAAGCCGCCAGCAGCATCATCAGATGTCCCTAAAATCCCATCAGATCCAACATTGATTTCGGTTCCATCACTTGAATACAACTGAACGACAGCCCCGCTCATCAAGGTATCTGTCAAAGCGTCGTAAACACCGTTTGCGTCTTCATCCACAAAAACCAGATTACCAATCTCAACATGATAGAAACCAAAATCTACAGTCATATTGGCACGATTATCATATTTTGTATCGTCAGATGTGCCTTGCGGATTCAAGCCGCTGACCAAATCGGTTTCACCTGTTGGCTCAGCTGTTGCGCCCAAAGTGACTGCGGCAGATGCTACATAGTTTATGAAGCCGCTTGAGAACGTAGTACGACCATTTTCATCGCTGTCTGTTTGGGTTGTATCCGGGTCATTCGCAGTTGAATCAGCGCGTGTGCCCGAAGCATTGATCGTAGTTCCAGAACTCCAATACCCGACCAAAGCATCGGTGGTGCCGCCCGTAGTGAAATTATCGTTTGGAAGCACAACAATATAATTTCCAGCGGGCAATCCATCAAAGCGATAGAAGCCATTTGCATCCGTAGTTGTAAACGGCGAAGCAACGACAGACAAGTCTGTACCGGGGTTATAGGTCTGATTATTATTTGTGTCAAAATATAATTCAACACGTACACCAGACACACCTTGTTCTCCAGCATCCAACACGCCATCGTTATCCGTATCAAACCAGATGCGATTTCCAAGGTTATAGGTTGGGACTATAAAACCAAAATCTACAGTTGGGTCGGTTGTTGTAGCAGTAGAGTTATCTACCACATTATTTACTGCACCCGCTGCACCACCTGTTCCCTGCCCAGGGGAAAGGGTTACAACTCCACTGCTAACCTGTAGAGCATTTTCGCCAATACCGTTATCATTCTCATCTGTATTCGTGTCTGGGTCAGTTGTATCAGCTGCACTTGCAGTGTCGATAGTGCTGGCATATTCTATTGGGGAGGAAGGCGGCGTGACGCGCACAACATAGTCGCCTGCGGGTAAACCGCTAAATGCATAAGTACCACCTGCGCCGGTCACATATGCGCCTGTTCCGTCATCGGTTGTGCCCAAAATACCGTCAGCACCCACTTGAATTTGTGTAGCGTTATCTCCTGAATACAGTAAAACACTCGCGCCCGAAAGCAATGTATCTCCGGCGTTGCGATTACCGCTCTTATCTGCATCTACAAAAACGATATTTCCAAGATCTAAGCGATAGAAACCGAAGTCCACGGTACGATTACTTTGGTTGTTTGGTTCTTCTCCGTCTGCGGTTTCTGGATTCGTAGATGGATCATTATCTGTAATCGGCTCAATCGCATCAGGACCAAGGGTTACTGCCGCTGAAGCGACATAATCCACACCACCACTAGCTAGTGCTGTAGTGAGACCGTTATCATCGAGATCATCCACATCCGTATCGGGGTCATTCGCTGTGGCATCTGTGATCGTGCCATTAGCAGCAATCGTTGTACCACTGCTACGGTAACCCAATAACGGGTTTCCTGGCACAGTATCTCCAGAAGCCAAGGTGCGGAAGTTGTCGTCTGCGATTACTACAACATAGTTTCCGGCTAAAAGATTATCAAAGCGATAATATCCATTTGCATCTGTGGTGTCAAACGAGAGGAAGGTGTCTCCACCGTTGAAGCCGCCACTATTATTTGTATCCTGATACAACTCTACACGAACGCCACTTATACCGACCTCGGTCCCATCCTTGAGGCTATTATTGTTTGTGTCGTACCAGACATGATTACCCAAGCTGAATCTTAATGGGACAAAGCCGAAGTCCATAGTGTTGTCTGTGGTGCTACCACTGGCATCCGTTACAGTGACGTTCGGTTTCAACGAGGTATCTGGGCGTGTGCCACCACCAGGCGTCATAGTAAGAACGCCGCTTGAGGTAACAACAGCACCAACCAATTCACCATCGCCATTATCGTTGTTATCAACGTTGTTATCCGGTTCATCATTATCCGTTTGCGGGTTGGTATCAATTGAACCCTGATACCCAACTGGTGGGGTGACACGGACAATATAATCACCTTGCGGCTGACCCGTGAAGGAATACAGACCGGTTCCCACTGCGCTGGTCGTTGTTGCCAGTAAAGTGTTTCCATCGGCTGTGTACAGTTGAACCGTCGCACCGGAGAGGGTGGTATCGCCTGCATTATTAGCGCCGTTTTCGTCATTATCAACAAAAACCAAATTACCAATATTGGTTCGGTAAAAGCCAAAGTCTGCTGTTAAGTTAGCACGTTCGTCAATAGCACCCAAAGGTCTGGTAGCATCGACATCCGTTTCGCCAATTGGTTCAAGAGGTGGCGGACCCAATGTGATTACAGAGGAAGAAACGAAGTTAATAGCAGTACCAGCTACATCAAAGGTAGTGATACCATTCTCATCACTATCATCTACATCTATATCCACATCATTCGCTGTGTTGTCGCTCAATGCCCCATTCACAGCTCGTGTGGTGCCGCTGCTCCAATAACCAACCAGTGAAGTATTGCCGCCCGTAGTAAAGTTGTCGTTAGGCAGAACAACAACATAGTCTCCTGCCGGGAGATTATCAAAGCGGTAGTAGCCACCATTCGTAGTAAGGATACCTCCAGCAGCATCATCACTGGTCCCTAAAACGCCATCTGGACCTACGTTAATCTCAACACCCGATGAGTTAAATAACTGAACACGGACACCATTCACGCCTACTTCGGCTCCGTCGATCAAGTTGTTGTTATTGGTATCAAACCAAACGCGATTACCCAAGCTATAGTAGGGCGAAATAAAGCCAAAGTCTAGGCTTGAGTCGGTGGTTGTCCCGGTGGAGTTATCTTTTACGATGTATGTCCCTGTATCGGTAGTGGGATTCAAGGTTAACACATTGCTGGCAACCTGACCGAAGGCAGTGCCAACACCGTTGTCATTATTATTGGCATTTACGTCCGGATCGTCATTATCATTTTGCGGATTGTCGTCGCGTGTGCTGTTATATCCGGCAGGCGGAGTAACTTTGACAATATAATCGCCTGCTGGAAGCCCTACGAAGGAATACAAGCCATCGGCGGCAGTAGTAACGCCGCCCATGGCATCATCACTCGTACCAAGGATGCCGTCAGGTCCAACAGGAATTTCTGTTGTGCCATTACTCATGAAAAGTTGAACAGTAGCACCAGCTAAAGGACCATCAGGGCTACCATCGAGATCGCCATCTTCGGTAAAGTCGGCAAAGATCAGATCGCCAATGGTTGCACGATAGAAACCAAAATCCACTGTCATGTTGGCATGGTTGTCGGTAGAACCCTGACCATTAGGAGCTGTTTCACCTGTCGGCTCCAAGGGCAATCCGCCCAAAGTTACTGCGGCAGAAGAAACATAATTGATCGGATTTATAGAAGAAAGCGCTGTGCTTGAAAAAGTTGTGGCACCATTTTCATCACTTGTGCCTGTTGTAGCGTCTCGATCATTATCAGGGTCATTGGTTGCACTTTCAGAAAGGGTGCCTGTGCCACTGACAGAGATACCTGTACTCCAATATCCAGATAATGGGTCTGTACTCATGGTATCGCCCGCGCCTACATTGCGGAAGTTATCTCCAGGAATAACAACAACATAGTTGCCAGCGGTTAAATCATCAAAACGATAATAGCCAGTCGAATCTGTCTCATCATATGCGAGGAATGTATCGCCCGCATTAAAGTTACCGCTGTTATCTGTATCTCGGTATAGTTCGACACGCACACCAGTAATCCCTGTTTCGCTTGCGTCTAATACACCATCATTATCAGTGTCATACCAAACACGGTTACCAAGGCTATATAGAACAAACCCAAAATCCACTGTTGGGTCGTAGGTATTCCCGGTAGAGGCAGTGACCACATTCAATGAGTTTGAACCGACGTCACCTGGAACTAAAGTTACGAGACCACTTGTGACTAATCCAGACCCAACACCAATACCGTTATCATTATTATCAACATTCGTATCAGGGTCTGTTGTGTCGCCAGCGTTAGCAGTATCGACTGTACTGGAATAATCACCCGGGGGTGTGACCTTAACAACATAGGTGCCCTGAGGCAGACCTTGGAATAGGTATGTGCCATTTGTATCGGTAAACATACCACCATCACCGTCATCGGCATTTCCAGAGATGCCATCGGGTCCCCAGGCATCATCACTATTCCCTAAAATGCCGTCTGCACCTGTAATAACTTCTGTTTCTGTGATGCCATCGCTGGCAAATATCTGAACCAATGCATTTGAAATAGTTGTATTTGAGCCATCATACGTACCATTTCCATCGGAATCCATATAAACAAGGCTTCCCAAAGACAGTTTATAGAAGCCAAAGTCCACCGTACGGTTGCTACGATCATCAGGAGACTCCCCGTATGGGTTTGCAAGTGGCAAATCATCATCGTCAGTCGGTTCGGCAGGTCCGGGAGGACCGATCGTGATTGGAGCACTAACCACATCTCCACCAGCTTGCGCCAAACCATTCTCGTCGCTATCAACATCATTATCTGGGTCATTCGAGGTAGAGTCAGACGTCGTACCATTGGCAGCAATGGTCGTACCACTGCTCCAATAACCGCTCAATTTATCCAAAGGCGCCACATCGCTAGGGCCTATATTTCTAAAGTTATCTTCAGGAATAACTACAATGTAGTCATTGGGTTCAAGATCATCAAATCGATAATAACCACCACCGCTAGTAGTTTGAGTGCCGCGGAAATTTATTGGATTCCCGAAACCGTCATCTTCAAATAATTGAACTACAACCCCATCTACGCCAACTTCATCTGAATCGATATTGCCATCATTATTTGTATCAAACCAGACGCGATTGCCGAGGCTGTACAACCCACCAACTCGCAACGTATCTGTGGCTGGGTTGATATTTTGCACGCCACCGGTCGCTGTGATATTCCCTACAGGAATAACATTAACAAACGCGCCAATCTCTGTGGATACAACATCCAGGCTAACTGTACAAATATCATCACCTTGTGGGTCTCCACGTGCTGCCAGGCTTCCTCCTACTAATTGAATAGTATTTGTGCCAGGATTAGCCGTTAACGTTGTAGTTGTAGCCGGCGCATCTGGATCAATACAGGTATGAGTAGCATTGGCAGGTGATGCAATGACAAGACCATCTGGCAAAGTCGGAAATTCATCCAATAAACCCATCTCGCGCACGGGAACATTACTAGTATTTGAAATGGTAATAGTGAGCGTAGAAATTTCGCCAACTGCCACTGGGTTCGGATTAAATACTTTGTTTACACCCACACCAGGGAGGTTTGTTAATGAAGCCTCTGTTGGGTCTGCATTAGAGACACCGTTAAAAGTAGTAACGGCACCAGCCGGGATGCGATTTGTGCGATTCCCGTTGACAGCCATTATCACCCGCATAGTAAGTGTACAACTCGTGTTTGGCTGCAGAGTACCGCCGCTAAATGAGAATTGCGAATCGCCAGGGTTACCAACTAAGTTTCCACCACAGGTACCGGTGTTGAACATGGGGGGATTCGCCAATCGAATCCCACTTGTACTCGGAAGGTAAAGCAGGTCCATATTATCGGTAAATGCAATACCAGTAAGTTGTGTGCTATTGGGGTTAATCAACTGCACCGTCATGGTAGAAGTTGCACCACCATAAACCAAAACAGGATTAAACCCTTTCACAACACCAATACTGAGATTACGTACGGTCAGATCATCTGTTGCTGGACTAAGAGCTCGTACAGTGGCACCATTTGAGGTGTCAGTCGCCGTCGCGTTATCAACAGGTATTGTATTTGTATATGTACTTGCAGATGCAGGAGAACTATCTTTGCCTTGTACAACAACCGTAATCGTACAAATTCCCGGAACACTTCCCACTTTGGCAGGGATCGTTCCACCTGTCAATTGTATCGTCTTAAAATCAGGAGAAATACTGACCACCCCAGGTCCACAAGTAGTTACAGCGCTTACTGGGCTATTAACAATAACTCCATTTGTTGTGGTTCCGGGTAAATCATCTGTAATTGTTACATTTGTTAAAGGAGACGTAGATGCATTTTCTGCAGTGATTGTTAGGGTAGAAAGACCTTCTGCTTGCACAACTTCTGGATAGAAGGCTTTTCGTATGGTCAAACCAGTTGAACTGACAGTAGCTGTAGCAGAGGACAATTCATTGGTGCGTCCTTGTGCTGTTGTAACTGCACCTGTAAGAATATCATTGATATAAATGCCTGGCGCCATCGAAACATCAACTGAAATAGTACAAGATGCCCCAGCAGCAAGGGTGGTAGCTTGAACAGTGTCGTTAAAAATGATACGATCTGGATTTGATGCAGTGTCCAAAGTCAATGCGCCGGTTCCGCCTGGACAAGATACTGAAGCGTTCGGGGTTGAAGCTATATTTACACCAACCGGCATGACATCGATAAAATTGATTCCATTAACAGCTATATCCAACGGAGCTGTAATCGTAATGGTTAAACGGCTGGCAGAACCCTGAGTATTCGCCGGATTAAATGCTTTCGATACATTCAAAGGCAAGTTCGGCGCATTGACTACAGTTAAATCAGGGTTGGTAGAAGTATTTACACTTACACCAGGTCCATCTACAGATGTAATGGAATTTGCAGGAATCGTGTTGTCGTAAGTCCCTGCTGTTGAAGCAGCAACATTGAATGTAACCGTACAATTTGAATTTGCAGCAATAATTCCACCAGTCAATGTGATGGAGGTAGTCGTAGAGGTTACAGTCCCTCCACATTGAGATGCTGTTGGAGTTCCAGAAACGGTCAATCCAGAAGGCATTGCGTCAGTAAAATTAACGCCTGTCAGGACAGAACTGCTATTATTAAATAGCCGCACAGTGACCGTGTTTGTACCTGCCAACCCCATTGCATAAGGGGCTGCAAATGATTTAGTAGCCGTTAGAGCCGGGATGACGGTTAAATCCGCAGAGGCAGGAATCGTATTGGTTACCCCAGGTTGATCAACAACAAGTGCATTAGATGGAATTGTATTTGTTTTTGTTCCTGTTGTTGTTAATGAAGCAATCACCGTAGCGGTGACCGTACAAGTTCCTAAAGTAGTAGGGGTAGGTCTAGGCGGAATGGTTCCGCCTGTTAATTGAAGCGTTGTTGCATCTGTATAAGAAACCGTTCCAGATCCACATGTTGTGGTGGGAGTTCCTGTAAAACTTAATCCAGAACCATTAGGCAAGAGGGAATCGGTAATACTTAAGTTGGTATAGCTGGTAGTAGAAGGGTTTTGAAAAGTAATGGTCAGCGTTGCAGTGCTACCTGCTGTAATAGTCGTTGGTGAAAATGCTTTACTAACATTGACAGGCTGAATGTTTAGGTCAGCTTCAACATCGGTGGTATTGGTAACCCCTTGTTGGGTATGAAGCGAGTCAGGGTTTGTGGGTCCCGCTGGAATCACATTTGTATAAATACCAGTCGTACCCGTTACATCTACTTGAATAACACAATCCACAGCGGGGGTAATCGTCCCACCGCTTAAGGCAACAACTGTTCCACCGCCAATTGCAGTAATCGTTGCGCCAGTTCCACAACCAGAAGCCGTAAGATTGACTGGCGTACTAAGAATTACCCCCGCAGGAAGATTATCTGTAAAAGAGGTGTTCGTCAGATTTGTATCTGTATCATTATTATTGATGCGAATTGCCATACGACTGGTCTGTCCTACATAGATGGTGTTTGGGTTAAAAGTTTTCACCATGGAAGGAGTAGCCACCCCAATTACTGTAATCGTTGCACTTGCAGGTGATGTATTTGTAATTGCCCCTTCAGCTCCGGTCGCAGTTAAAGCACCCACATTGATCACATTAATGATGTTCCCCGGTGTAATAGATGAGATTGGAACCTCAATATAACATTCGCCAGGGACTGTAGTCTGTGCAGCCACACTACCGCCTGTAAGAGTTAAAGTAGTAGCATTTGGTTGCGGATTAAATGTGCCCCCACACGTGTTTACTACCAAGCCAGAAGTTAAAACATCTGGCGCCACATATAAACCTGTTGTCAAGTTATTTGTCCAATTTAAGCTGGTTAAGCCATAGACATTCGGGTTAAAGACGGTAATGCGCAAGATCGAAGTGCCGCCTGCATCGATCTGAAGCGGCGTGAACTGCTGGTTGATTTCCGCCGGCAACGAAGCAGCATAGGCTGGAGTAACAGGACCTATAAATAAAGACCCAGCCATCACTAGAATAAGAAATAAGTACTGAAAAGACCTTGGCATTAGAATGTCCTCAAAACAACTTTTTTAATATTTCGAAAATGCTTAAAGCAAAAAAAGCAATCAAAGATCGCTCGTTGTGCCATTTTGCTATCCTGCAACGGGGAAAATAAGAAAAAAACAAGAAATGCAGGTACATTGACGCGAAAGATAGAGATTTTAGTAATTTTATAGCCGATTAGTACTGGGGTCAACGATAAAAGCATACAAAAATGACAGTGGAAAGGCTGTCCATACGAATTTCTCGTACCTAAATCTTACAATTTCCAAGAGCTACAAATGATAAAATAACAGACAATGTCCATCGTCCCATCCATGCTCCCAGATTTTCGAGTGCGCCAGCGAGATTACCTGCTGGAGATTGCACGCCTCTTAACCCAGGAACTGGATTTAGAAAAACTGATGGCGCGTATTTTGCGCGTCTCCGTGGAAATGCTGGCTGGGCAGGCGGGAATTATCGCGCTCAAACTACCTGACGGCTGGCGCGTCGCTGCGGCACATGGCATCGCTCCGGCTTTTCTCTCCTACTTAACCCCGCTCCTCGCCGAAGAAAAAGTCCGCGAGTTGGATGTAACCGAACTCAACCGAATGTTAAAGGAACTGACCTATACCGCCAGTATGGGATTGCTCAATGGCACAGGTCTGCCCCTCGCCGCACATGGACAGGTCATCGGCGTTATTTTCATCTTCCGTAATTATCCCGATGTCTTCACCCCCAATGACCGCATCCTCCTGCAGTCCTTTGCGGATCAAGCTGCCATTGCGGTGTTCAACGCTCAACTTTATGGACAGGTCACTTACGAAAAGAAACGGCTCGATGCACTGCTCGACTCTGCCGGCGATGGTATTCTCATCCTAGATGCAGAGATGAATATCGAACGTTGTAATGAAGCCTTCAGTAAAATGTTTGGGGCTGCTCGTGAAGAGATCAAAGACAAGCCCCATAAAGAAATCATTAAATGGAAAAAAGAACCACATGGCAGCACATTAGAAGAGTCTCTTACGAATGGATGGCCACTAACACCTAACGCTACCCTTTATGTAGAAGGCGACCTCAGCCGCCCGTTGCCGCCCGCACTTCCGGTGGGAATTACCTATGCACCGTTACTCTCTGATGAAGGGAAGCTACGAAATGTGATCGTTGCCGTGCGCGATATCACCCACTTCCGAACTGCGGATGAGATGAAGGCAACGTTTATCTCCATCGTCAGCCATGAACTGCGGACGCCGGTGGCGCTTATTAAAGGCTACGCATCAACTCTGCGAAGGGCAGATGCAAAATGGGGTAAAAACACCATCAATGATTCGCTCACCGTCATTGAAGAAGAGGCAGACCGTCTCTCGAAGATGATCGATGATCTGCTAGACGCCTCACGGCTGCAAGCTGGAGGCATGAGCTTGAATCAGGCCGATGTTGCCCTGCCCAGCCTTGCGTTAAGAGTGAGCGAACGGCTCGCATCCCAAGCACCAAAACATCACATCGTCACAGATTTCCCAGAAAAGTTTCCTGTCATCCTTGGTGATGAAAACCGCTTGGAGCAGGTGATCTCAAACCTCGTTTCAAATGCGTTGAAGTATGCACCTGAGGGTGAGATCGCGATCACTGGCACGGTGCTGCCTGAGCAGGTGATTGTATGTGTGAGTGACGAGGGACCGGGCATTGACCCCAAAGATATGCCGCACATCTTTGACCGTTTCTACCGTTCGACCAATGCCGTGAAGCAAACCAAAGGAGCCGGGTTGGGCTTATACCTCGCCCGCGCCATTGTGGAAGCGCACGGCGGGCGGATTTGGGCAGAAGGCGCCAACGGCTCGACCCATAAACCGAAAGCGGATTCTGGTGCCCGAATCTGCTTCTCGCTGCCACGTTAATTCCCCTACTATAGGGTCTCCCGTTTCACAGACGGGAAAAGGTAAAATCAATACAACCTAACAAAAAGGACAAACTCATGGCGAAAATTCCTGCGCGAAAGCAAGTGAACAAGAAATATACATGGAATGCTGAAAGTGTTTATAAAACGCCCAAAGATTGGGAAGCAGCTTTGAAGGCGGTAATTGAAGACATCCCCAACGTAAAAAAGTTTGAAGGAAAATTAGGCGAAAGCCCTGAAACCCTTTACGAAGGGATGCAAGCCATTGAAAAAATTTCATTGCGCGCGCAAACCATTTTCATGTACGCCCAATTCGACTATGCGGTAGATACTACCAATCAAGACTCGGCTGCCATGGTTGGCAAGGCACAGGGCATGGCTGGGCAGGTTTTTGCAGCCATTTCTTTCTTGAACCCTGAATTACTTTATATCGGTAAAGAAAAACTCGATTCGTGGATGAACTCATTTGAAAAGCTGGCTTCATATCGCCAAAGCTTTGATGACCTCTTCCGCCAGCAAGCACACGTCCGTTCAGCAGAAGTGGAAGAAATTCTTGGTATGGCTGCCGATCCGTTCAGCGGACCTTCCAACAGCACCAGCATGTTGGTAAATGCAGATTTCAAATTCGCCCCTGCGGAAGACAGCAAGGGAAAAAAGATCGAGATCACCCAGAGCAATTTCTATTCGACTTTGCTTGAACACCCAGACCGCAAAGTGCGCCAGACGGCGTTCAACAGCTATCACGATAAGCATGTTGAATTCAAGAATACTTTAGCCACCAACCTTTCTTCGTCTATCAGCGCGAACGTCTTCAATATGCGCGCTCGCAAATTTGATACTACGCTTTCAGCATCTCTCTTCAACAACAATATCCCTGAAGAGGTTTTCCATAACCTGATCAATACCTTCAAAAGCAAATTACCTGTTTGGCATCGCTATTTCGAGATCAAACGCAAAGCCTTGAAGTTGAAAGACTTCCAATATTACGATGTATGGGCACCGCTCTCGAAGAAGAAAGTTCCGCTGACCTTTGAGCAGGCAGTAGATTACGTTAGCGACAGCCTTGCCCCGCTCGGCAAAGAATACGTGGATACTCTGCGCCAAGGTTGTCTCAAAGACCGCTGGGTAGACTCCACTGCCAACATTGGCAAAATGAATGGCGCCTTCTCATACGGCACACCCGAAACCCACCCCTTCATCATGATGTCTTTCACCAACGATATTGGCAGCATGAGCACCTTGGCACATGAATTGGGTCACTCCATGCATTCGTACCTCTCATGGAAGAATCAGCCCATCACCTACTCCAACTATTCGCTCTTTGTGGCTGAAGTGGCTTCCAACTTCAACCAAGCCATGATGCGCGGACATTTGCTCAAGACCATCAAGGACAAGAACTTCCTGATCTCTCTGATCGAAGAAGCCGTGAGCGGCAACTTCTTCCGCTATTTCTTCCAGATGCCCACCCTCGCCCGCTTCGAACTGGAAACCCATCAGCGTGCCGAACGCGGTGAACCGCTCAACGCAGACTCGATGCAAAACCTGATGGCGGATTTGTTCACCGAGGGCTTTGGTCCTAAAGTGAAGATCGACCGCCCGCGTGTGGGCATGGTGTGGTCTACGTTCTCGCATCTCTTCGCGGACTATTATGTATATCAGTACGCCACAGGCATTTCTGGCGCTCATGCCTTATCTGCCAGAATCCTGCGCGGCGAGCCGAATGCGGCAGAAGATTACCTTGGCTTCCTCAAAGCTGGCTCCTCCAAGTATCCTTTGGATGTTCTCAAAGGCGCCGGCGTGGACTTAACCACTCCGCAAGCTGTGGAAGAAACCTTCGCCGTGATGGAAGGCTATATCGACCGCTTAGAGGAATTAGTCGGGTAATTGGGTAGTTTACTAATTTTGTAGTCACATAAATTACGCATCACGGTCTACGTGATGCGTAATTTATGTCTCTCAAGCGTAATTCGTGTAAAATTGGGTTCTGTATCACCCAATCAAAAATCCCAAATCGTCAAAATCGGAAATCGTAATGGCTCAAACACAAATCGCATGCCCCCGTTGTAGACAATTAATTACTGCCAATGTAGAGCAGTTGTTCGATGTGACCGCAGACCCGCAAGCCAAACAGCGCTTGTTAAGCGGACAAGTTAACCACGCCCGTTGCCCGCACTGTGGCTACCAAGGGCGCCTCGCTACCCCGGTTGTGTATCACGACAATGAAAAAGAACTCTTGTTGACCTTCTTCCCTGCTGAGTTAGGGTTGCCCGTCAACGAACAAGAGCGGATGATCGGTCCACTCATCAAGCAGGTGATGGACCGCCTCCCCGCTGAAAAACGCAAAGGTTACCTGCTCAAACCGCAGGCAAACCTGACTTATGAGTCCATGCTGGAAACCATCCTCGGCAAAGACGGTGTCACGCCGGAGATGTTGAAGGAACAGCAAGAACGTGTGCAATTCATTGAAAAGCTCATGCAAGTCACTTCGAAGGATGTCCGCACGGAGTTGATCAAACAGAATGTGAAGATCATTGACGAGCAATTCTTTGCCCTGTTCAGCCGTATCGCACAAAACGCCATGAATAGCGGACAAGAACAAATGGCACGTGTGTTGATTGACATTCAAACTCAATTGTTGGATGAAACTGAATATGGACGTCAGTTGAAAGAATCAGTTGGAGAGTTGGAAGCGGCTCAACACGAGTTGCAGGATGCGGGTCAGAGCCTGACGCGCGAGAAATTGCTCGATTTCGTTCTGGCATCCAAGTCTGATTCTCGCGTTCGCGCGTATGTCTCATTGGCACGTGGCGGCATGGATTACACCTTCTTCCAGCTTCTGAGCGAGCGCATTGATAAATCATCTGACGAGGAAAAGACCCGCCTCGAAGGCATCCGCGAAAAGTTGCTTGGGTTCGTAGCAGACATGGACAAGCAAATGGAAGCGCGCCTTAAACAAGCTCAAGACTTTGTAGAAGCTTTATTGGCGGCGCCAGATATTGAGCAAGCTGTAACCGCCAACCTCGATAAGTTCACGCAAGACGCGGTGGAAGTAGCACAACAGTTCCTTCGCCAAGCCACTGAAAAGAACGAATACGAACGCATGGGCAAATTGCAGAAGATGATCCAAGTGTTGCAAGCTGCCAGTGCCCCGCCTGAGATTTCTATCATTGAGCAGTTGATCCAATTGCCTGATGCCGCGACGATTGAACAGGCATTGACGGAGAATGCGGAGATCGTCACTCAACAATTGCTCGATACGTTGACAGGTCTTGCCACACAAATGGAATCACAGCCTGATAACCCAGAAGCCAAAGCCATGGGCGAGAAATTGAGCGAAGTGTACAAAATAGCGCTCAAGGTTTCGATGAAAAAGAATATAGGATAAAAAAGAAGGTCACGCTAAAGCGTGACCTTCTTTTTTATTATCGCAATCTCTCAAAAAAATCGGTCTCTATCTTTCTACCCCCGTTCACCAAACTATAGGCGCGGAAGAAGGTTCCTTGCATGGCGAGGACTGCCACAGCAGCATCTTCGTGCATTTCGGCGAGAGCGCCTAAGGTTGCCAACTGGCTTTTATGGCACATAATCGCCTTCCATGCGGTGTGACAATGTTCCGCCATATCAATGCGGGTGGTGATCATCCATTCCTTCCAGGCATTTTCACCACGGATATGGTCATCGACCGGGAAGGTCATGTCGCCCATGAATGGTGCTATCAGGTTCACAAAACTCTCGCCATCGACCATGTAATATAGTTTTGAAACTCGGTACGGCGGGAGATTCTCAGGGTCTTTATAACTGGCATCTGCCGCACAGACGATAGCGGCATTGGTGAACTGTCCAATGGCAATATGGTCAGGATGACCATAATTTCCATCGTGTGGGAAGGTTACAACTACTTGTGGTTGGATACGGCGAATATGCGTAACGATCTTCGCGATGGCTTCGGCAGGCATAGCTTGGTCCACTTGACCGTCGATGTAATTCAAAAAAGAAAGGCTTGCCATGCCAAGCGTATTGACGGCGTTCTGAAGCTCTTCTGTGCGAAGTTGCCCGAGTCGCTCGGGACCTGGATTCTGCTCTTCGGGGCCGAACCAGCCTACCTCTCCGCGTGAAGCGCAGACGAGATGAGTCTCCACGCCTTCAGCAGCGTATTTTGCCAGCGTCCCACCCATCCCCATCGATTCATCGTCAGGGTGGGCAAAAACTGCCAATAGTTTCAGTTGAGACATAAGGGTGTACTCCTAAAAAACTGACAGCCACCTGAGGTGACTGTCAACGAGATTATCGAAGAGCTGCCTTTTGCAAGGTGTCGGCTGTGATGTTGAATGCCTTGGCAAAACCTGCCACATAGCGCCCGCCGCGCGGGGAAATGCGCCAAAAACTAAAATCTGAAAGATTGAACAATTTTTCAGATTCAGGGAAACGTGCAATATATTGTTCTTTGAGTGGCGTGTACCCCGGTTCGCCCGTTTGGAGGATCTCTGCCTTACCGCGAATAGACACACGCACCAGGGTTTGTGGATCGCTACGAGCATCGTCAGTTTCGCAGATCATCAGGCTCACACGGTTGTCTTTCTGCATATCCACGGTGTGCTGAGCCAAACGACTGACAAAGATATAGAATGCCGAAAAATCTTCAGCATAGATATAAGCAACCATCGACACTTGCGGGGCTTCATCGTGTAAGGTTCCAAGAGAAGCAATGCGAGCTTCGCGTATAACTTGAGCAAGTACTTTTTCTGATTGTGCGTCCATTGTAAATTTATTCGCCGATTGCTGGGTTATCCAAACGCAGACCATGTCCGCGGACGGTGTTGATGTATTGATGGCTGGGGTCGAGCACGGCAAGCCGATCGCGCAAACGGCGAATCAAAGCATCCAATGCTTGATCTGAAACACCCGCAGTTTGCTCTTCACCCCAAACATCAGAGACGAGGCTAGTACGTTCAATTACTTGACCTTGATTCTCATAAAGGGTCCAAAGTAATTTAAATTGTTGCGCAGAAAGTGGCGGGATCAACTGTTGTTGATTGACCCATACCTGACGTGATTTCTGTTCCATCACCAAGCGCCCAGAACGTGGTCCGCTTTCGGCAAGTGGCATGGTGGCATCAGAGGTCAGAAATGTGAACTGTTGCGCCAGTGCAATACCAAAAGAGTCGCCATCCTGCAACATGATGGGACCCGCGATCTCCGTACCGTTATGATTCGTTCCATTCTTGCTGCCAAGGTCTTCAAGCGTAACACCTTCTTGCGTGGGTGTAATGCGGGCGTGAAAGCGCGAGACCTGTCGGTCTTGCACCTGAATGTCACAACTTGGGTCACGCCCCATCATTAAAGTCTTGCTTAGCATCCAACGCTGCCCCTTCAAGGGACCATCTTGCGCAACAAGAATGGGATATTCCTCTTCGCGTTCCATAATCTCCTCATCACCTTTGTGATAGATTGTAATGTGCTATCCATTGCAAAGGCGTTTATAATATAGCAGAAAAGTGCTTTCTGTGCATGATTATATATTGCAAATTCCCTTTTCGGGATTGCAAAAGTGATACACGCCGAAAATATCACTTCAGCCATGCGCCACTTTGAAATCAAGAAGGAGAAGTTTTGCCCCAATCATTGCTGAATGGGGAGATCCTGCGCGAACGCTACGTTGTCCGTGAACAGATCGGGCAAGGAGGCACGGGCAATATTTACCTTGCGGACGATGTCCGTTTGCAAGGGCGTCTGTGTGCCATCAAAGAAGTAGAACACAATCAGGTTCTTCCATCCGATGTGCTTGCACAAGCCCGCGAACAATTCTTTCGCGAGGCTTCTGTTCTCGCACGCCTCGACCACCCCAACCTTCCCAAAGTTTCTGACTTCTTCTCTGAAGAGAACCGCGACTATCTCGTAATGGATTACGTGCCCGGCAAAGACCTGCGCCAGTTAATGCAGGAAGCACGCCGTAGCAACACGTTCATTCCAGAGCGAGAAGTGCTCAGTTGGGCAAGCCAAATCGCCGATGCTCTCAACTATCTGCATCATCAAGACCCGCCCATTGTGCACCGCGATATCAAACCCAGTAACATCAAACTGACCCCCAGTGGGCTGGTGAAACTCGTCGATTTTGGTTTAGTCAAAATCATGGCACCTGGCGAAGTAACCATCACGGTTATTCAAGGGCAAGGCACCGCACTTTACACTCCGCTCGAACAATATGGCGGCGATGATACTCACACCGATGCCCAAGCAGATATCTTCTCCTTTGGCGCGACTCTCTATCACCTTTTAACGAATGAACCGCCCGCCGAAGCGCGGAAACGCTTCTTAAATAGCCGCAGCCTGACCCCACCCATTGACATTAATCCACGCATCAGCCCGCATGTAGAAAAAGCCATTTTCTGGGCAATGGCGTTGCACCCCAATGACCGTCCTACTGACGTGCTTACCTTGCGCGATGCGTTGTTCGGGAAGATCGAAGTTCCAATTCAAGTAGAGGTAGCGCGTTACGGATTCGAAACCCCGCGCTTCTCCGTTTTTTCTTCAGAGCAGATCGCGGGGTATGTAGCCTTCGGTCTATTTCTTGTGGGGCTTCTAGCTACCGTCATCCGGTAGCGATATCTGCCTTCTCTAACATTCTACAGAACGAACAGAGCCCCGGCGCCGAAGTGGGCTGCCCACACTTCTCACAGGGATGAATATGCAGCTGGGCTTCTTCACGTTGAATGAACAATTCCCCACTTTGCCGCGCTTCCAAAAATCGCAAATAAAATGTCAGCTTAATGCCCGGGCGGGTATTCTCCAACTGGTTCAAAGTCTCTTTGTAGAATATTTGCGTCGCCCCTTCTGCAAACGGACATTCCTCATAAATGTATTCAATACCACGGGCAATGGAGTATGCCGTCATTTCACGCTCATAAAAACGACACAACGGCTTCACCTTACGAGCCAAACCTTCCTTGGAGGCAAGCACAGGTCCCTGGCGAAGTAAATAATCAGGAGACCACTGTAAGGTATTCCCGAACAAGACAGCCGCCTCATCATCAAGGTTATGACCCGTTGCAAGCACATCGTAGCCCAAGTCTCGCGCGATGCGATTCATCTCATGGCGCTTGGTCAAACCACAGACAGAACAAGGCTTCCCCTTTCCACGAAAACTGATCTCCGAAAGGACCGGGATGGAATGTCCATATTCCTTTTCAATATCCACGACATGCAATTTGAGATTATTTTTACGGGCAAATTCTTCGGTCAAACGATGCGACTCATCTGAATACTGAACGCCACCATCAATGCCCAAACCAAGATACAAGCCGTCTGCGTTATAACCAAGACGGGTCAGAATATCCCAAAGCGCAAGCGAATCCTTGCCGCCAGAAACTGCAACGAGAATCTTCTCATCGCGCGTGAACATATTGTATTTTTTGATAAAGCGTTCGGTCTGCTCGGGAATCCACTCAAGGAAATGGTCTTTGCACAACGCCATACGGTGTTGACGCATATTGACCGAGGCTTTTTCGCCACACTTTTTGCACTTCATTGCTTAACCACCTGAGATCACTGCGACCAATTTGATAACTTCGCCATCTTTTAGAAGCTCATCTTCCGTGATCAATTCGCCATTACGGGTTGCGATCACAGATTCGGGCACGATATTGCATTTTTTTAACGCATCTAACAAAGCCATTCCAGATTTGACTTCAAATTCTTTATTTCGTAAAACCAACTTGACGGTCATGAATTCACTCCTGTCGCTTCCTATTAATTGATAATACACCTTCATAACTATCGCAGCGACTTTTGTAAAGGACGGTTATTCTACCATGCGCAAAAGTAGCCTTGACATTCCCACGCGCTTGCCGTAGCATCATATTATGAGAATTGGAATGATGGTCGATAGCTACAAACCTTATATTAGTGGAATCACGAACTATGTTGAGGTCAACAAACAATACCTCGAAAAAGCTGGACATGAGGTATACGTCTTCACCTTTGGCGACATGGAATATGAAGATGACGAGCCGAATGTTATTCGCAGCCCTGGCTTGCAATTGGCAGATACGGGCTTTTATCTTTCAATGCGCTATTCGCGCCAAGCCAAGAAGTTGCTACAAACCATGGATGTGGTTCATGTCCACCATCCTTTCTTGAGCGGACGCCTTGCATTGCGTTACTGTCGCCCGGCGGGCATTCCTATTATCTTCACCAACCATTCTCGCTACGATCTATACGCACAAGCCTATCTCCCTGCCATGCCAGAAGAGGTCAGTGTTGGCATGTTGCAAGCCTATATGCCCCCCTTCTGCAAAGCAGTAGACCTTGTTATCACACCTTCAGCCGGCATGGCACGTGTTTTACGCGAACTCAAGGTAGATAGTGAGGTTGATATCGTTCCTAATGGCGTAGACCTCACCAGTTTTCAAAAAGCCCAACCGCTTGATCGCGAGTCTTTTGGCTACAAACCCGACGATATATTGATCGTCTATGCTGGGCGGATTGCGCTCGAAAAGAATTTGCCGTTCCTCATCGATTCATTCAACGGAATTGCCAACGCCATTCCAAACGTCCACTTGATTTTGATCGGTGGCGGTGTACAACAATATGAAGAAGAAATTCGAGACCTAGTAAAAGCACAATCAAATTCCGACCGCATTCATATGACAGGCAGAGTCCCTTACGACCAACTTCCTGCTTACCTTGCCATGTGCGATATTTTTGCAACGGCTTCTATTACAGAGGTTCACCCGCTTTCAGTGATTGAAGCCATGGGTGCCGGGTTGCCAGTTATGGGTATTGAGTCTGTTGGGGTTGGGGATACAGTGGAAGATGGAATCACAGGCTTTCTTGCGACGTATGACATGCCATCGTTTACCGCCAAACTCACCCGCCTCTGTCTGGACCCGAACCTGCGTCAGCAAATGCGCCTTTCTGCCCGTGAAGTTTCTACTGTTTACGCCATTGAACGTACCACTGGCTTAATGCTTGAAAAATATGAACGGCTAGCCAATCAAGAGACCACGCGCAAAGGCACGATCAACACTCGCTTGCGAGAGATCTTGGAACGCTTTCTAACATGACAAAACACAATCAGCGAGTGGGCGCTTGGGGCGAAGAAACTGCCGCAGTTTGGCTGGCAGGCAAGGGCTACGAAGTGAGCCGCAGGAACGTCCGCACACCGTATGGGGAGATCGATATCGTCGCCCATAAAAATGGTATCGTCTATTTTGTCGAAGTCAAAACACTTACTTCTTCGAAAGAATTTTTTCCGGAGCATCAGATCACGGCGCGAAAATTGGAGCATATGCTCAATTCCGCTTCTCACTATGCGGCTGAAAATGGGGTCGATCAATGGCAAATTGATGTGATTGCTATTGAGGGAAAACCCGGCAGTGAAGTGAGTATTCAGCATTTTGAAAATATTCAATAAGTATCAGATATAATTTATAGACCTGAAAGAATACGGCTAATGCACAACGAGGAGACTCTCATGGTAAATGTCATCGGACCCGATATTAGTTTTTATCAGGATGATCCGCAGACTCCGCAAGGCGTCAATTTTATAAAAATGCGTGAAAGCGCTTATTATGTGATCGTGCGTGCAGGTCAAAATTTATGGGGTGACAGAGATTTCAAGGTCAATTGGCGCGAAGCAAAAGCAGCGGGTTTGCCGCGCGGTTCTTATTGGTTTTACGATAGCCGCATTGACCCAAATAAGCAGGCTGAAAAATGGGTTTCCATGCTTGATGGTGATTTTGGAGAATTGCCATTCTGGGGCGATTTTGAAGATACCTATAACGGTCCATACAAAGGTTGGAAGAATTGGTATAACTTTTTAGAGAGGGTCAAACAGTTGATTCCTTCTGACAAAGAGGTTGGGGTATACACCGGGTATTACTACTGGCGAGAAAATACAGTTGCTGTTGGTATTCCAAATGCTTCGCTAAATTACTTCAAACAATATCCCTTATGGATTGCCAATTATGGAACAAGCTCTCCGCTCGTCCCTGAACCATGGGATACGTGGACTCTCTGGCAGTTCACAGACAATGGCGATGGTCCTGCTTATGGAGTTGAAAGCCTAAACATTGACCTAAACTATTTCAATGGCGATCTGGATGCCCTAATAGCCCGCTTCAAATTGGGCAATATTGATTTTCCACCTGCGCCCACCCCCAGCAACTACTATCGTGTGACTGTCTCTTCGCTCAAAGTTCGTGATGGTGCCGGCTTGAGCTTCAATCAGATTGGCAGCATCGCGTTGAACGAAGTAGTAGAAAAGCTCGAAGCCAATGCTGATGGAACCTGGCTCAAGATCCGCAAGAAAGACGGCAGCCTCACAGGTTGGAGTTTTGCAGCCTATCTACAAAACTTAAGCAGCACCGATACGCCAACAGATAACTCCGGTGGTTCTTCTTCTGGGGGCAGTGACTCTGGCACCGGAACTACAGGCGGAGGAAGCAGCGGAGGCGATACAGGTACAAATAACCCACCGGAAGAAGAAGATACCAATTGGTACCGTGTGACGGCTTCATCCTTGAAGATCCGTTCGGGTCCGGGGTTGGAAAATGATGCCATTGGGACGTTCACACTAGGCGAACTTGTGGAAAAGATTGAAGCCACTACGAATAATGACTGGCTTAAAGTCCGCAGCAAAGATGGTACAAAAACTGGTTGGTGCTCTAGCGAGTATCTTATTAGTGTTCATAACCCATCTGAAGAACAAGAATCTGGCACGCCAGTAGATGACCATGCCGATAAGAACTGGTATCGAGTTAATACAGTGACGCTGAACTTGCGAGAAACACCTGAACTTACTGGGAAAATTCTCAGTACATTGACCAAAAATGATGTCATTCCGAGTTTGGATGAATCTAATAATAAATGGTTGAAGACCGAAAAATTAGATGGAACGACGGGATGGGTGTCTCGTGATTATTTGGTACAAGTCAGCACCGCCAGCAGGCCAAGCTCCATTTCTCAAAAACTGTTTAACGGCGTGACTTATCTACGAAAAGACCTCACCTCGCCTCGCCAGATCGTGGTGCATGTTCTCGCCGTGGACCTCAAGGAATTGAAACTTGAATTCCTTGTGACTCCATCGGCAGATAACACCGATGTTTTATGTACGAGGGTCACATCCAAATTCCTTGAAGAGTTCAAACTCCACGCAGCCATTAATGGCGGTTACTTCAGCTATATTGAAACCTCAAGTTCGTCTGCATCGCTTTGCCCGAACGGCGGCGACCCTGTACGTATCAGTGACTATGCGGCATCGCGTGGCAAAATCTACTCTCCGAAAAAGACGGCTCAACCGGTGGTGCATATCAGCCGCAAAAATATAGTCAGTTTCAACAAGGCACCGGGCGCTGTGTTCAACGCCGTAGCTGGCGACCGTATGGTGGTGGTTGATGGCAAAGTGGTGAAGAATCTCGCCGCCCAAGTGCCAAATCCGCGCACGGCGGTTGGACTGAATAAGAATGGGCGCTGGCTAACCCTGATGGTTGTAGATGGACGTCAGCCCGGCTTTAGCGAAGGTGTAACTTTCCCCGAGTTGGCTGAATTGTTGATCTCATACGGCGTCCACACCGGTGCAAACATGGACGGTGGTGGTTCCTCCACGATGGTCATTCGCGGTTCAGATGGTAAAGCCCGTGTATTGAACTCACCAATCGAAATGAATGAACCCGGCAAGGAACGCCCTGTTGGAAACCATTTAGGGTTATTCATCAAACCTTAGAAAGCAGAAACAAAAAACAGTCCGGTTTTAAGCCGGACTGTTTTATTTTAATAATTTATTTTTCGCCAACCAAAATCCATTTTGCAAATTTTCCGTGCAACTGACCAACCCCTCGTGCGATGTTCATAAAGGTGGTCCATAAAAGGAAGCCGCCCAAGACAAACAATGGGTATGACCATGATGGCATGAAAATCCTTGTATCGTCGATCACTACGGCGCCCATATGTAACGTTTCCTGCAAAATTGGCAGAGCAATAAATGCTAGAGAAAAACTAAGCACCATTACGATCACAACAAAATATACGATACCCAAAACAAATTGTAAAACCATATAGATCAACATCATCCAGGTTTGGCGGTCAACAAGCAGCGCCTTGAGACGTTCCAGCCACTTCATGCCTTGATGTGTGAACAATGGGCGGCGTGGCATACGAATGCCGAGCAAGGCTTCCACCAATCTGCCCTCAAGCAAAGCAAGCCCACGAATAGAGATCAGAAACAACAAGGCAACTGGCAGACCAAAAATCAAGATCATTAATGAGAGTGAAAGTGAAACGCCGGTAACTGCCCAAGTGAAGTAAAAAATACCGGTTACAAAAGCGATCAACATATAGAACAACGCGCCCCATGCACGAGGATCAACATACACGCCAAAAAATCGACCTAAAAAGGATTTCGGCTTGACCGGTTGTGTCAATGCCGGAAAGGTGCGGCGTTCTACTTCTTTATAAGCAGAAGCAGTCTCTTCGGGAGAACCATACCCATCAATAATGGAACTCAAGGCATCTGCATCCGAAATTTCTGGCTGCTTCTCTTTTGCCGCCGTCAATGCCAGTGTCAAGTGTTCGCGGGCATCCGCTTGAGCATCTTGAATCAATGCCGAGTCGGCATCTTTCATCTCATTTTTCAAAGCATCTAAATAATCGTCAATCGTATTAAACATGATGTCATCCTTTCAAGATCGAGTCCACGAATTTCTTCGTCTGTTTCCACAATTCGGTCCACTCTTCCAACGTCGCGTGTCCTTCTTTCGTGATCTTGTAATATCGGCGTGGCGGACCCGACACTGAAGGTTCAACCGTACTTTCCAGCAGCCCAATCTCTTCCAACGACCGCAGAACCGGATATAAAGTCCCCTGCTTCATCATGGGAATCTCGGGGGCGCTCTCCTCCAACATTTTCGCGATCTGATAGCCGTACATTGGTTCATCGCTTCGGCTCATAACACTCAAAAGTACTAAAGAAGATGTACCTGCATTCAGTTCTTTTTGGAATTTCTTGGTATGTGATCCAGTTTCAACCATATATGCTCCTTTCAATAATATCAATTTCTTACTATTAATAAATTCATAATAGTATCAATTTGATATTATGTCAAGGGTTAAAACGAAAAAGAGCTAGCCAAATGGCTAGCCCTTCAGTACTGTTAAAAATTATCGATTTCCATAATCGAGTTGCGGCAAAGATCTTAAATATGCCCATACAGCTCGCAGTTCATCATCGCTCATGTATTGATACGAAGTCCAAGGCATGTATTCTGAGCGCAATTCCGTGCCGGTTGGGGTCTTGCCAGTTCGCAAAGCCGTTATGAAATCTTCTTCAGTCCATGTGGACAACACTGAGCCTGAACCAAATGTCAAATTAGGCGCAGACGGCCAGCTCGATGGCAAACCCGGAATTACACCACCAGACATGCTAGGTCCATGACAGACGTGGCAAGACTGTGTCAGATAAGCGCCATATTCGGGGGTAATCCCAGTTACCGGCGCGGTCGGACGCGTCGCATCGTGTGGTATCAACTCAGCCGGGATAAAAGTCAAGTCTTTTACAAGCGTCATCACAACCCGCCCAGTAATAGAAAGCGAGCTAGGTGGCAATTCATTATCAGCCGCTGGCATGCTCTTGATATATGCAATCACATCGCCCAAGTCTTTGTCGCTCAAATAATAGAACTCAGTAGAAGGCATGAACAACAAGCCGGTGCCATCTGGGCGGACGCCGTGCCGAATAGCGCGCACCCAATCCGCATCAGACATCGCGCCTCCCACCCCGCCTTTGCCTGTCGTCAAGTTCGACGAAATCACCTTCCCGATAGCGGGGTCATCGAGATAAACTTTGCCTTCCAGATTTTCTCCATGGCAACTTTCGCATCCGCGAAATTGGAAGATGTGTTTCCCATTTGCAATAGACTCTTCATCGGTTGGGATCACAACACTTTCTTCAGGAACTTCATACACTCGCGTCAACCTTGATTGGCTTTGAAAATAGATAGCGACCAAGCCAACAAGCAACACCCCCAATAATCCGCCCAAAATCATACCCACCCACTTCAATATCTTTTTCATCGTGCACTCCTCTCATATACAAAATCAATCCCGCCTCGTTAGGCGGGATTGATGGTTTAACTAATTTTTATTATTTTATTTATCTTGCAATTCCGCCGCTCTCAAAGTATTTGCCATCAACATGGCAATCGTCATGGGTCCGACCCCGCCGGGAACGGGAGTGATAAACCCAGCCACTTCCTTCGCCTCGGCAAAATTGACATCGCCCACGAGGCGTTGACCACTCTTCTTGGTCGAATCAGGGACAGCATTGATACCAACATCGATTACCGCTGCGCCAGGTTTGATCCAGTCGCCGCGCACAAATTCGGTCTTGCCAATAGCAGCAATGATAATATCTGCTTGGCGAACTACAGCTGGAATATCTTTCGTCCGTGAATGAACAACGGTTACCGTGGCATTTTTCCCGATCAGTAACAAGGCAGCGGGCATACCCACAATATTCGAGCGCCCTAACACCACGGCGTTCGCGCCTTCAATTTTTACGCCAGATTTCTCTAGCAAATAAATGCATCCATAGGGCGTACAAGGCACGAAAAGCGGTTCACGTCCCTTTTGAGCCAAACGACCGATGTTCAAGGGCGAGAAGCCATCCACATCTTTTTCAATACTAATGAGAGACAGAACGCGTTCTTCATCAATATGTGAAGGCATTGGCAGTTGAACCAAAATGCCGCTAATGGACGGGTCCGCGTTCAACTTACGAACTAGCATTTCGACCTGTTCTTGTGTTGCATCTGCTGGCAAATGTTCACTTACCGAACCCATGCCTAATTCTTGGCATGCTTTTCCTTTAGAAGCAACGTATGCCGCCGAATCCGGGCGGTCACCGACCAATACAGTTGCCAATACCGGTTTGGACTTTCCCGCCGCGAGGCGTTTTGCTACATTTGCAGCCACTTCGTCACGCACCTGTTGTGCGATCAACTTTCCATCAATGATCTGAGCCGTCATGGGTTTGCTCCTATATGTGAATTATCAAACAAATTATACATTCGCACTCACAATTCTCATAAGTGATATTTGTAATTTCTTACGAACTTCTACATACCCACACTGTTATTTTGAAAGTTTCTTAACCACCGCTAGTAATGCCCCATCCTTTCTAACTTCATATACGACAGGGGCATCTGGAAATGAAGCAACATTGCTAAAAAACCTTGTGGTAATGACCACATATTCAAATTCCAAAGAAGATTGCTTGACCTCCTCGTCTGCCATATATGCATAGACATCGAGGTCTTCTCTGGCGCCATTAAAAGTTGATCCCCAGCCCAAAATATTAGCATTTGGTGACGCATGTTCATTTATATAAGAAGCTGCTTCTCGGTACGAAGTTAACCAGTAATCCAATTCAAAGTTATTTTCTGCTCCCGCAGCACCACCGATAAACATGTTGTAATAAATGTACTGAACAGGGTGCAACAGTGCAATGCCATAAATCCCTGGCAACAAAGCAACAATAGCCAAAGTTGTTCTAAAAAACATCTTATTTACGAGCGAGGACACCCACTCAAAACCTATTCCAGCAAAAACAAAAAGCGGCGGAAGTATAAATAAAAACTGACGGAAGTTGTCGTAAACATTAGAGTGAAACAAAATCTGTAAAGCAATTGGACCTATAAACCAAAGAAAGAGAACAATTTTTCCAGATTCAAATTCTCTCCTAATTTCAGCTAGAAAAACCACAACCCCACTTAAAGCAAAAAGAATTATTGGCTCAGTCAGTTGGATCATAACCAAGAAAGGTATGTAATACCAAGGTAAATTTGAAGGAGATATATTATCTCCCATGAAGCGGACTTCAGCATTAAATGGAAAATCTCGCATAACCTTAAAGGTCTCAAGAAAATGAAATGCAGGAGAGTCCCAAAGAAATGGCCAAGCCAGCAATGTAATAACCCCAGCCAAGGAGAAGTAATACAAGAGAACAGGCATTGCGAAACGCTTTTTTTGCAAAATGGCATAAAAAGCTACCAAAATACCTGCAAGCGGCGCAATTACTCGTATAGAAATTGCTATACCCAGCGTCACCCCAGCAAAAACTACCATTAGGAATAAGCGAAAGTTAAACCTGGACAATAATTCTAACCATTTGCCCTTTTGATAGCTGCTAAGCAACGCCTTCCCCAAAAGTACTACAAGCAGTCCATACAGAAAGACCCTCTCCAAGTGAGCGGATACTGCTTTGTGAATATAATTTTCTACTGGTAACTTTTGCGGGCTTCCTGAAATTAATAAAAATATTTTTCCTAACCAAGAACTTGATGGCGCAGTATACAATGTTGTTATTACATTTTCGATCAAACCAGAAATCAAGTCTTTCCCGATAAAAGTAAATACATAGAGGGCAAATAAAGCAGAAAGGATTAGAGCAATAGTGAATTTAGGTTTCCCGGTATCTGCTTGTTCTTGTATTTCATCAACCATATACAATCCAACCGTTATGCTAGAAAGGAAAAAGGTCATAAATGGGATATCTTTAGGATTGATGAATGCATGACCAAATATTAAAGGCTGGGTATTAAATAAGAGTACAACAAAAAATGCTGTCCATGGGCGAATAAAACGTTTTACAAGAAAAAAGAGAGAGAGTAATGATATTTGAAAAAAAACATAATTTATCAAATGCCAAATATCTATATCTTCCCATGTTTTAAGCCAAGGTCTTAATGCTTCAACAATTCGCCAGCCAGTAGCTGTATAAATTGGACCATAATATCGGAGATCTAAAAAGTAGATATTTTTTTCAGGAACTAATGGTTTGCCTTCGATTCCACGTAAATAAGCATCATAGGTCCGCTCACCGTATAAATAGAAAGATGGTTCATCCCATGTTTGCCCATACTGATTACCAATCAAAAATCCTAAAAACAAGTTAAAGATAATAAGAGTTATTAAGGCGTAGGTTGGTTTAAATTTTGTCACACAATATCTCCAACGAAAGTTCCACTCTGGATACTGCTTAGTTTCACTTCATCCACCTCATTCCAACGCGGAGAGGGAGCCGTAGCGCTGACACGCAGATAGTTCCCCGTCCAGCCTTCCATACGCCAGCCGTATTCGCCATACTCCGTTGTGGATTCCCATAAGACGGACATCGTCTGCCCGATGAATTTTTCACGATAGGATGTTGCCGTCTCTTCGATCGCGTCTTGCAAGATATGATTGCGCCTCTTGCGGACCTCGGGCTGAACCTGTCCCTTCATCCTTGCTGCACCGGTGCCGGGGCGCGGCGAATACGAGAAAACATGCCCACCAGTAAAACGCAACTCCTGAACGAATTCTAGTGTTTCAGAAAATTCTTCGTCGGTTTCACCGGGGAAGCCAGTAATAATATCGGTGGTGATGGCAATATCTGGCAATACGCTTCGAGCCGCATGGACCAACTCACGGAAGGCTGCGGTTGTGGTCTTACGCAGCATCCGCTTCAGGGTAGAGTCACTGCCTGATTGCAGAGGCAGGTGCAGGTGAGGCATGAGGCGTTTGTCATTCCAGAGTGAAAAGAAATCCACATCCAGATCCCAAGGTTCGAGAGAGGAAAGCCGCAAGCGTTGGACATCCGTTTCGCGCAAAAGGGCTTTGACCAAATCTCGAAGATGCTGATTTCCAAAATCCTGCCCCCATGAACCGAGATGAACGCCGGTAAGCACGATCTCTTTCGAATCGCCTGCCAACGCCGAGTTGACATCATTGATCACTTCTGCCAAGGGGCGTGAGCGACCTTCGCCACGCGCAATGGTGGTAACGCAAAACGTACATTTGTTATCGCAGCCATCTTGCACTTTGATGAAGGCACGGGTGCGCCGGTGTAAACCTGGGATCGGAACACGGTCGATCGGCTCTATATCAAATTTTTCCTTGGGCAAACCAAGGATTTCAGGCACGAGCAGATCTTTTTTATCGTTGGCTACAACGTGTTTGACGTTCGGCAGAGCGGCTGCTTCTTTAGGTTGAATTGAAGTCCAACAACCCGTAGCGACAATCTCATTCACCCCTGCACGCGCAATGGTGCGGATCTTTCCGCGCGAGTCAGACGCAGCTTGCGTTGTGACTGCACAGGTGTTGACCACTGCCATATCAGCATGCTCGGCAGAGGAAACAATCTCATGCCCCGCCGCACGAAATTGGCGAGACATGGATTCGATCTCTGCCTGATTCAAACGGCAGCCAATAGTATCAAGAAAAATTTTCATGTGGAAACGTGATTAGAACATTAGACAATCGTTCATATCTTTATGGCTGTAACACCACAAAATTATCAAAAAGAATATCCACGCCAGGTTCGGCAAAGGTGCCAGCGATCAGACCAATATCACCCGAGGGCAGGGTCGTATCTTGAGCCTGTGCAACCTGGAAGCCATTCACGTAGAAAGTAAGAATACTTCCCGTACAATCTGCACGTAGATGGTTCACCGCCAAACCTTTGTTAATATTTGAAGAGGCAAGCATTTCAGATTGACCCAGTAAAGTAGCCTGACCATCTTTATAAAGCCCCATTCCATAAAAGCCATCACTGGTGACAATAAAGAAATAGTAATCTTTACCGTTATAACGACAAAGCAGCCCAATACGGTTTTCATCAGGTCCTGCTAATTTACCAGTATCCACTTCCATGCGAACGTCTGTAAAATTACGGCGTGGTGTTGCCCAAAAATTCGTCTGCAACGAATTGACGAGCATGCGATAGCCACCAGAGTAATAATCCATTACCCCTTCAGTCACGAGCAAACGGTCCCAACCTGTAGTGGGTTGAGCGAAATCATCTTGAAAAAGAACAGAGCCTGAGGGCAACGCTGCGGCAGGTGCTTGAGTTTGGTCAGCAGGAGCAGCACTCCCACAGGCAGAAAGTAAAAACATTAGAACGAACAATAAAGATACAGATCGATTCATGAGCGTGATTTTATCATTGAAAATATTTGTCTAATAACTGACGGGCTGTTTCAGCATACACGCCCGCGCCTTCAGCATCACGAACATACGTTAAGGAATTAAAAGCCGCAGCACGATTTCCTTGCGCGAGATAATTCATGGCAAGATGAATATGAGCCGGGTAATACTGAGCCGAAATTTCAATCGCTTGAGAAAATGCCAATTCAGCGCTGGCATATCGCCCCGTGGATAAATAGGTATAACCCAAAGCATCTAAAGAAGCAGGGTCATTCGGAGAAAGCACATATGCTTGTTGCGCCGCAGGCATCCCAACTTCCTCTACCTGCACATTATTCTCTGCAGAAAAGATTGCCAACAAACGCCAATAGTCGGCTTGGGTTGGGGCAAGTTCCACGGCGCGTTGGTATGCTTTTAAGGCTGTCACTAAATCGCCTATTTTTGAATAGGCTTCTCCCAAGCTTGCCTGCCAACGAGGATTCTCAGGCTCGATGCGTGCGGCAAGCGAATACTCTGCCAACATTTGTGAATACTTGCCTTTGCGACTCCAGTACAGTCCGCGCAAAGCTCGCACGTTGACGGAGTTATGGTCAAGGAGCAATGCCTGATCTAATTCCGCGCTTCCATCTTGACCCGTTTGCTGTTTCGCCTCTCCAAGCCATGCCCACGCCTCGGCATTATTTTCATTAAGGTCAACGGCTTGTTCAAAGGCAGTCTTTGCCAATTCCCAATCTTGTAGCAAGCCAAATGCCTGCCCCACAATCACCCTCTGCATAGACGGGTCACTTTGCTGGCTAGAAACGGCAAGAGCGGCGCGCAAGGTTTGGACCGCTGAATCAACTTCAGGATTAAGAGATGAAGCGCGAGTCAGTTCGGGGATGGCTTCGTCTGGCGCATAGAGCGTCAAGAGCAGTCCCAATCGGTAAGCAGCATATGCGTCCCTTGGGTCTACTTGAGTTTGACCTTTAAGCGCATCCCGTTCGGCTTCCCAATTTTTTTGGCTTCTATAGGAAAAAGCCAAAATCTTATACAAGGTTGCCGAGCGATACACCTGAAGCCCTGCCTGACAGGTCGAGATGGCATTTGAATAATCTTCAAGCTGGGCATACGATTGGCAGAAGAAGAGCCATCCCAGTTCAGTGAGATTTTCGCCTTGCTTAAAGTAAGCAATAGCCCTTTCAAAATCGCCAGCCTGAGCAGCGGAAACCCCCGCCCGCCCATACAGATCCTTCCGCCAAATGAGGATGTGGGTAGTGTGAACATATTCTTCAGCCGCAAGGCGATATTGTCCCGTAGAATAAGCGTTTTCAGCGCGGTGTAAACTGGTATACCCTGCAATAAAAAACGGAATGGTGATCGCAAAAACGAGAAAAAGACCTATAAAGTAAGGTTTTGCTCTTTGTAGCAGCATAATTTCAATTCTACGCCATAATCCCTAACTGGCAGTATAATCACGACCGGAATGAGCGATTTTATACAATTAGCATTAAACCAACTCACTGTTCCACCTGGAGACATGATCTACTACATCGTTCTGGCGTTTACTATCGCCAGCGCGTTGCAATCAGCATTTAATCACTGGCGGGTTAGCGAATTTCCACAAGCAAGGCGTGCTTTTATTGGGCTCGGTATATTACTTATTGCACAAATCTTTATGTTCCTCTTTAGCGGGCTGGGTTGGCAGGAGCTAATCGACTCTAAAGCCGTATTACCGCCCATGGACCGCGCTTTCTTAGCTTTTGGCATCGTTTGGATAACCTGGCTATACGCTTTCCCTGAACCGAATCGCCAGGCAGATGCGGTTGCCACCCTCCTCAGCATGTTCATTGTGACCGCATTAGGGTTAAGCCTCATTTCATGGCAGCAACAAATGGCAAACCCTGCCGCCGCCACATTAAGCTATAACCTAACTCTCGATGATTTCATTTGGCAAATTGGTTCTGTATTGATTACATTGCTAGGGATGACTGTCCTCTTCATACGTAAGCCCGATGGGATGTGGTATGGACTGATCTTGTTATTCCTCGGCTTCTTGGGGCATGTCGGTCAACTGTTGATCGGGTTGGAAGGCGATTTTTCTGGGATCGTCCGCCTTGCATATATGGCAGCATTCCCCATTTTATTAACCCTTCCCCAACGTTTTGGCACAATCACCGTAGTGGAAACGGCAGCGCCGGTCAAGCCGACCATCTTGCGACAAGATACAGCTGGTCGACCCGAACGCCGAAGGTACAGCACCGACCCCAAAACCTTCCACGCATTGTTGGCAGTGGCAGCTGAAAATAATTCCACGAAGATGAGTCAGGCAATCACTCGCGCCATTGCGCAGACTATGCTTGCTGACTTGTGCTTCATGATCTACCTGACCGACAATAACAACCAAATGGTCATCGCTGGTGGTTATGACTTGATCCGCGAAGATACGCTTGAGGGCGGTTCGCTGACTAAGAATTCGATCCCCATGTTGGCTAATTCCATTCAACGCGGGCGCCCCTTACGTTTGCCATCCAGCAGCACATCAGCCGATATCAAGGGTTTGGGCGATATTCTCGGTCTCAACAACCCCGGTCACTTATTGTATGTGCCTATTCTGACCCAAGAGAAAGAAACGTTGGGCGGTATTCTCTTGCTCTCTCCTTATTCAGACCGAACTTGGAGCGCCGAAGACCAGGCTTTCTTATCAAACATTGCTTCTTCTTTGGTGCCGATCATTCAGCGCAATCAGAAGATCACAAAACTCGAAGCCCAAAGCGATATGGCACGCGCTCAAGTCACGGATTTGGAAGAACGCCTGCGTAACTTGAGTGGTCAACTGGATGTCGCGCGAACAGAAATTGAGCGCAACAAATCGACAGATGTGGCATCTTTACGAGTGGCGCAGGAAGAATCACAAAACATCATCGAGCAGTTACAGCGTGAAAATGCAGAACTACGCTCTGGCAAGAACCTGCCTTCTGCTCAGGCAGAAAAAGAATTGAAAGCTACCCTGCAAGAAGTAGCCATCTTGCAAAACCAATTGGCAGAAGCCAATATCAAAGTGTTGGAATTGGAAAAAGGCAGGATCGCTACCAAGAATACCGAACAAGCCGAAGTGCTTGCATCCATTTCACAAGAACTTCGCCAGCCGCTGTCCTCCATTGTTGGGTATACCGACTTGCTTCTCGGGGAATCGGTTGGTATTCTTGGAGCATTACAACGCAAATTTGTAGACCGTATCAAGGTCTCTACAGAACGCATCCGCAGTTTGACGGATGACATGATCCAGATCACTACACTGGCAACCGATCTCAACTCTCTTAACCCCGAAGCTGTGGATCTAAACTCAATCATCGACAATGCCATGTCATATACAAGTTCGCAGATCCGCGAGAAGAACATTTCCATTCATCTGGAAGTTCCCAAAGCGCTCACGTCCATTCATGCGGACCGTGAGGCACTGCAACAGATCGTAATTCATTTGCTGCAAAATGCCGGAGCTGCGACGCCTTTTGAAGGTACGATCCGGCTCAAGGTCCAGACCCAGAACGAAGCGGGAGCTGAATACATCCTGATCCAAGTCACCGATCAAGGCGGCGGGATCGCCTCTGAAGATATTACACGTGTCTTTACCAGGCTCTATCGTGCAGACAACGTTCTCATTCAAGGTGTTGGTGATACAGGGGTTGGACTTTCGATCGCCAAGACTCTAACTGAGGCACAGCATGGTCGCATTTGGGTTGAAAGCAAAGTGGGAGAAGGTTCCATTTTCAGCGTGCTTTTGCCCATCTCTGGCGATAAACTTGCCGACAAGCAAAAAAGGAAATAAAGCATGCGAGGTATGCGCGATTTTGGGAACGCGCTGGTTGCAGCCATACTCTCCGTTGGGTTAACGCTTGGAGCGTTATCGATCTCCCTTGTTGGCTTTGTCCCTGAAAAGGTTCCTACTCCTTCACCAACATTGCCTATTGCAAATATTCCGGTAACGACAACAAACACTCTTCCACCTACAGCCACTTTACTGGTCACCGTAGAAATTCCAACTTCTTCACCTACTAATACCATTATTCCACCAACATCCTGCCAGCCGCCCGCCGGCTGGGTTGCCGTCGGCATTAGTGTTGGTGATACATTGGAAAGCCTCTCTGCCCGATATGGCACATACAAAGACATTCTCAAAAGTAAGAACTGCCTCTTTACCGACAGTCTTATTCCAGGGACACTTCTCTATGTGCCGGGTGGCGTTCCCACCAGCACAGTTGTCGCTTGTGTTCAAGGTGCCGCAGGTTGGATCAAAAATTACACTGTTCGTCCCGGCGATACTTTTTATAATATCAGTACCCGTTACGGCACCAACTCCAACCTCATAAAACTTGTTAACTGCCGCATCAGCGACATTATCTATGCTGGCGAAGTTTTGTATGTACCGAACGTCCCCACCCGCACACTAACATTCACACCACAACCCGGTATTACCTACACAGCTGCTCCACTCTTGACCGAACCATTTACCCAAACCGTGTTGCCATTTACAGCAACCTTTGTGCCAACACAAACATCCACAGCCACCATCCCGCCGACACCTTCACCCATCCCAACCCAAACTGCCAGCCAAACAGCAATACCCACCCCAACGCCTTAGGCGCCATCTCCACAGAACATTGATGAAAACATCCAACCTTTTTGCATGGGCGCTTTGCCTTGCCGTTCTATTTTCGTCTTGCGGATCACCTACCCTCGCCCAAGCACCGCAACCTTTCGTTATCATTACCGCCGCCCCTAATGCTTCCCCCACACCAACTCCATTCCAACCCTCTTTAGCAAGCCCAACTGCGCCTTTGTTATCCAACAGCGGATTAAACGCACCGCAGCAGATTCTTGCGACAGAAACCCTATTTCCAACCACCACGCCTCAAGCTTCGCCGACAGCGACTGCCCCCATTGAGCAGTTATTTCCAACCCAAGCCGCCCCACCGCCTGCAGAGTCTTTGGTAAATACCACAGCCCTACCGCCGCTCACAACAGAAAACGACACGATCAACTTTCTACTCGTCGGTTCAGATCGTAGACCAACTGGCACGTCTCATCGCACAGACACATTACTCATTGCTGTAGTTTGGTACCGCGAGGGGCAGGTCTCGCTTATCTCCATCCCACGCGATACCTGGCTGTACATTCCGACTGTAGGTATGCAACGCATCAACACCGCTTACCAAAGCGGCGAAGGGGTTTACCCCGGCGGTGGGATGGGTCTCTTGAAAGACACCATTCTACAAAATTTCGGCATCCGCATTGACCATACCGCCATGGTCGAATTTGACGGCTTCCGCCGTATCGTGGATACGCTCGGCGGGGTCGATGTTCCCATCTCTTGTCCATACACAGACTGGCGTCTTATTTCCCCTGGTTTAGACGAAAATGACGAAAACAACTGGTGGCTCTACACGGTGGGGCCCGGTCAAGTTCACATGGATGGGGATCTTGCCCTTTGGTATGCACGTTCGCGCTCCAAATCCAGCGATTTCGACCGTGGACGCCGCCAACAAGAAGTTATCCGCACACTCTTTCAAAAAGCACTTCAAACCGGCACGTTTACAAAAATCCCCCAACTCTACAATGATTTCTCCAGCACGGTCATCACCGATATGAGCCTAACGGATATGCTCAGCCTTGCACCGTATGCGGTTAACTTTACCAATGCCAATATCCGCAGCTACTATATTCGCCCACCGTACGTGCTCCCATGGACAACACCCGGTGGAGCCGCAGTTCTCTTACCGCAAGACTCGTTGAGTTCCATGCTGGTCGAAGCAACAACGCTCTCTACCTATGCAGCTGATCGGGAAACGGTCACAATCGAAGTACAAAACGGCTCCTACTTCGACACCATGGAAACCCTCGCCGCTTCTCGCCTAAATTATGCCGGGTATGAAACCGTCACCAGCCCTGCAGATAACCGTAACTACGGCAGTACTGTTCTTGTCGATTACACCACTGCACAAGACCCGAATCAACGTCAAACCGTGCTCAATGTTTTAGGAACATCCTCCGCAAACGTACTATCCTTGCCAGACCCAAATAGCAAGATCCAATATCGCGTTATTATTGGTTCAGATTATGAAGCCTGTTTCAGACCTGAAGACCTGGCGCATTAGGCTTGCAAAAGATGCAAGGCTCGGCTATAATCTCGCTCCGTTGGGTGCGTAGCTCAGTTGGTTAGAGCACTACTATCACACAGTAGGGGTCCGGGGTTCGAGTCCCTGCGCGCCCACAGAAAACCGTCTCTTTGAGGCGGTTTTTTCTTTCCGAAACGGCTGTATAAAAATACTATCAGAATCTATCAGGGATGCCAAAAATCAGTCCGCAGTATCTTATAATCAACAAGTTATGACGTCTCGCACTAATGAAACTTGGTTAAGTGATTTGCGCAGTTCTGGTTCCGTGCATGAAGAAGCACTGAGCGACCTACGCGCGATTATTCAAAAGGGTTTACCCTACGCTTTATCCCGCTGGCTTTCGTCAGACGACCCTCTTTTCCCTCCTCTCGTTGAAGAAGTAACCCAAGAGACCCTTCTACGCGTACTAGATCAATTAGGCACTTTTGAAGGACGCAGCCTTTTTACAACTTGGGTACACAAGATCGCCATTCGCATTGCTTTGACCGAACTCCGCCGCAAGCGTTGGCGTGACGCATCTCTCGACGAATTGACCGAAAACGAAGATGCTCCGCCACCTCCCGGTCTGCTCGCAGACCCACAAGCTTCCCCTGAGACCTCTGCTGAGCGCAAAGACATGGTTTCGCGTGTCCGCCGAATCTTAGAAGAAGAGCTAACGCCCAAACAACGTGAAGCCTTGGTCTTGCTTGGCTTGCAAGATATGCCCATGGAAGAAGCTGCAAAACGCATGCGAACCAATCGTAACGCGTTGTATAAGCTTTTGCACGATGCCCGCTTACGCTTGAAAAAACGGCTAGCTTTAGAAGAGCTTACCCCTCAAGATGTTCTGCTTGCTTTTGAGCAGAAATAGGCATTGTCACACCAATTGGGTATAATTGTCATAGTAAGATTGAGTTTTTATTAATCGTCTCACATTTTAGAATGAATAGCAAAAATCTTCCTACCCCCGAAAGCAAATCTTCTCAACCCGAGATCACGGATGAAGTCGCTTTGCGCTTCCTAAAGATCCTTGAGCAAGTCCGTGAAGAGGATCTTTCCTGCAGCGACATGTACGCCCGGCTTGATGAATTCGTGGAAGCCGAGATTAAAGACGGCAAAGACGCTGCCATCCTCACCCCTCTTATCCATGAACACTTAGATATGTGCTCAGGGTGCTGTGACGAGTACGAAGCCTTGCTTGATGTAGTAGAAAATACAAGTAATCAAGACGAATAAAAAAATGACGGGTAAACCCGTCATTTTTTTATTCGTGAAATAATTTTTCACCTGCCCGAATTGGCGCTTTCAGCCTATTCTCTGCCGGGGTGATTGGGCAGGACCACATCTCATTGTAGGCACAGTATGGGTTATATGCCAGGTTGAAGTCAACAAAGAAGCGCCCGCCTGGTAAGGGGTCAGGCTCCAAATATCGCCCTGCGGGGTAGGTTTCATTACCAGCCAAAGAATCCACAAACGGTAGGAAAAAGCCATGTTCACTACGATAAATGGTCAACTCCACGGTTTGACCTTCCACATCAAAAGAAAATTTTCCAAACCGTTCATAATGCTGCACCCCACCTGTAGTGGTTTGCATTACAAGCTCGTCTTTCGCGGGGAATTCTTCTACTTTCGCCTCAAAGCGTAGCGCTTCATTCTCAGGGAAATAGTTCAACCCATGAAAATCCTTTTTCTGTTCGCGGGTAAGCGGACTTTGAGGATGGGTACCAAAAAACTCATTTTTTTCAGCGCGAAATAGTTCCAATACACTCATCAATGCCTCCAAATCTTATTCTGAATAGACAGGGGAAAAATCTGAATTCTTACAAAGGCGTCGCAAAAAACATGTGCCCTTGCAAATTCCATACCTTTATGCTATTTTTAGCATACATAGAGGAAACGAAATGAATTCGAGACAAAAAACGGTCATGATCATCGAAGACGAAGCGGACGCCGCCGAACTTTTTTCAGAAATGATGCGTATCAATGGATTCCGTGTCATAAAAATGTTTTCCAGTGCCCCTGCCATTCCCATCATCTCACAAGAAAAACCAGATGTAATTTTGCTCGATGTGATGATGCCTGATATTTCGGGTCTCGAAGTTCTGCGCTACATTCGCCGCGAACCTGATTTAGCCGCTATTCCTGTCATTATCCTTTCTGCCAAAAGCATGCCCGGCGATATCAAGACCGGTCTGGAAGCAGGTGCATCCATGTACCTCACCAAACCCGTTGGCTTCCAAGATCTTAAGAATGCTGTAGAAAAGGTGCTCCAACCTTCAAGCTAGTAATGAATCAGATCCGTACCTTTATCGCTCTGGATTTTCCATCGGCAATACTCGAATCAATCGAACAGCAAACACAACATCTGCGCCAGATATTTGGGGAGGACTTTATTCGTTGGGTTCCAACCCACAACCTGCATTTAACGTTAAAATTCTTGGGGAATATACCGGTCTCGCATCTGGATTTCATCAAGCGGATGCTTGCCCCAGCTGCCGAATCGACTGCTCAATTTGACATCCAAATCAGCGGTCTCGGCTCTTTCCCAAACTCAAAGCGACCTCGTGTCCTCTGGGTCGGAATCCACGCTCCAGCTTCTCTTGCCACTTTGCAAAAAGCCATCGAAGAAGGTTGCACACGCCTCGGGTACGAAAAGGAAGAACGTTCCTTCTCGCCACACCTTACTCTGGGGCGCATCCGTCAGGGAATTGACCTAAAAGAGTTGCAAAAAATTAGCAATGGACTTTCCCAATTTCAACTTGGCAAGATTGGCACAGCCAGAGTAGACTCTGTGCATCTTTATAAAAGTGACCTGAACTCAGAAGGCTCACTCTACACAAAACTATTTTCAATACCTTTGAGGTGAAATCTGAATACCCTAAATATGGCTCGTGATATCGTCGACGCTCTTGAAGACAAAAAAGGCGAAGACATCGTCCTGATGGACATCAAAGAAATTGCTTCTTTTACTGATTATTTCGTCATCTGCACCGGCACCAGTGACCGCATGCTCGACGCGCTTGCAAACAGCGCGATAGATGAAGTCCGTAAGAAGCACAAAAAGAAAGCCAAAAAGCAAGGCAACTCTCGCGATGGCTGGGTTGTCGTCGATTTCGGAGACGTGGTTTTACACCTTTTATCACCAGATCAACGAGATTATTATCAACTTGAAGACCTTTGGGAAGATGGAAAAATCCTGCTTCGATTGCAATAAGAATAAAAAGTCCGCGCCTGAAAGTTCTTAGGCGCGGACTTTTATTTTAATTTACCATCATTCCTCAAGATAGAGATAGTGATTGGTCAGTGTATTGACGATGTAGTTTTTCCACAGCGCCTGCATAATATCCATTTTGTAATCATGGGTCGAAAAAGTTTGGATCACCATTCGCCCATCCATACAGGAAGCCAGCACACCATAATCCGATTTGCGGTTGGCGTGTAATCCTCCAACCAGAACGGCATCTCCACCAGAGCTTAGCTCCAGTAGATCCCCCGCATCCCCAAACCATTCGGGATATGGGTAGGATGGGGCTTGCACAGTATTTGGGGTTGAGAGCAAAGGTTGTGATGTATCCAGCCAGTAAACGGAATAATCATAAGGATCATAGGTGTAATCCCGCTCCCAATTGCGGAATAGAGTTACGCCACAATTATTCAGGATCGGGGCAATCTTTCCATTCACAACCCTATCTAAATACCATATCTCAATGATGACCGCAGCTCCGTTCTCAATGGGGTCATATAACATCTCAAACAGTTCCCCGCTGAATCCAGAGCGAGCTTCTGCCGCAATAATGATCAAATCCCATTGAGTTGCAGAATTGGCATATTCTCGGAATTTCCCCATTGCATCACCTGTATTGATAACCTTGCCCCCGGAAAAATTCATGGCATTCACCACATTCCCCACAATAGGCACCAAGGTTGGGTCACCAACGACATCTTCATATACAAGAACATTCGAAGCCTTGATCAGAGCGTTCATATCCAAATCTGGCTGAGGCGTAATCGTAGCTGGCTCTTGTTGAGTCACCGAAATTAGAGCAGCTGTATATGTGGGATAGGGTGTGTATGTTGCCGCAGGAGGCGGCACAGTTGGTGCATTCAATGTTGCCTGTTGGATCGCCAACCCGGTCTGCAGCACAGCCACAGCTACTCGTGTTTCCTCAGCAGAGAGTCCGCTAGGTGTGGAAACATTACATGCCAATGTGGTAATAACCAGCATCAGAATCGCTTTGAAAATCTGTGAACTCTTCATGACAACCTTCCCTCCACTCAAAACAGAAAGGAGCAACACATTTCCCGCCTAGAATCATTATATAACGTTTATCTTGTCTATAATCCTGAACAAAGTCACTGAATTGTCATAAGAAATACAAAGACAATCCCTCAATTAAAGGGATTGTCTTTGTAGACGATAATGAGCGAATTACTAAATTTTACTTTTCGAACACCCAAGCATCGATGGCGCGGGACCACTCAACCAGTTCTTCCTTCTTGAACCAGAGGGCGGTTTCGCGTTCGCCGGTTTCAGGTTTGTCTGAAGCGTGGATGAGGTTACGCCCCACTTCGATGGCGAAGTCGTGTCGAATGGTGCCAGGAGCGGCTTCCCAAGGCTTGGTAGAGCCAACTGTCTGACGAATGGCAACCACAGCGTTAGGACCTTCCCACACCATCGCCATTACCGGTGCAGAAGTGATGTATGAGATCAAGCCATCATAAAAGCCCTTGCCTTTGTGTTCGGCATAATGAGCTTCTGCCAATTCTTTGCTAACCCAGATAAATTTGGCGCCAATCAAGCGCAGACCACGGCGTTCGAAGCGGGAGATGGCTTCACCGATCAGTCCACGCTGAACACCATCGGGTTTCACGAGTACGAGAGATTTTTCCACAGAGTTCCTCCAAAAATTATTTCATTGCCAAGCTAGTGCTATCAAACGCCGCTGTCTCCAGCGGCGTTCGCAATGTTTACCGTATGAGCTCTTCCGCTTTGTTATAGGCTTCAAGAGCTTCCTTCAACCGATTTGCCCGCATATAGGCATCGCCAAGGGCTTGCCAAATGCCCACTTCCACCGGGTAGCGATACAAGGATTCAGACAAGTTACCGATCACCTCTTCAAGATGCTTGCCCTTCTTGATCAACTTCCCATAATGCATCAGCGCTTCAGGGATGTCACCGCGGTCTAATTCCGTCTTTGCAAGCCCAAGCATATTAACCGTACCCTGAGCTTCTGATTTCTTCTGACGCGGCAGACCTTGTTGCTGTTTCACGGGCGCCTTCTTCTTTTCAGATGCAACTGGCTCAGGCGTGGGCGGATTTTGAACCAAGCGCTGTGGCTCGCTTCGGGGCTGCGCCGAAGGCTGGGCTGCTGTTTCCTGAGGCTTCTGCGTCGCTGCAACCGGGTGCCAATCAGACGGTGAAGTTGGCTTCGGCTGTTGTGGAACACTGCCATCTGATTCATATTGCTCACGATGCACCCACGGTGGGGTGTCATCGCCAGATAGATCTCCTTCAGGTTGAGCATCTTCATCGGTGCCCTGAAGCCAATCGGGGAGATCTGCACTCACAGAAACAGGAGCAACTGCCGGCGGAGTAGGAGGCGTCCATTCTGGTTCATCTTCCACTTCGTTCTCACCCGCCATCCAATCTGGCAAATCTCCAGACATTGCAGTTGGCTGAGGTTCAGGGCGCTTAGCGGCTGCCAACGGCGGCTGAGGTGCGCGCAAGATTTCAGGGTCAATATCTAACCCGGGTTCATCATCGAGACCACTCAACCAATCAGAGAGGTCTTGGTTCTGAACCAATGCCTCTTCTGAAACAGATTTTTTAGGCTGATCAAGATCTTCCAGCCAACCGGGTAGACTGGAGGTATCAAGCGATTGTTTCTTTTCAGGCGCAGCTTCTTCAAGCCACTCAGGGATGGAACCGCGTTCGAGCGGTTGCTCTTCTTCGGGTTTCATCCAATCTGGGAGATCGTCATTCGCAGAAGATGCAGGCTTTTCCAATTCATTATCGAGACCTCGCAACCACATACCAGTCTCATCAGACTCGGGCTGAGAAGTAGAACCTTTTTCGAATTCGGCAAAAAAATCTTCGCCAATATTCGCAGCATTTTCACTCCACTCGGTCTTTGCAGGTTCAGCGGGGGTTTGCGCACCAATGTTCTGAGCTTGTGAAACCCAGTCTGGCGGAGTTTCACTGCGTTTGTTCGGGTCGGTGACGAGTTCTTCGGGTTTGGCACCGTGCTTGGCAGCCAAAGACTCAAGCCATGCGACGGCATCGTCCTGCTCCTGAGCGGACGAGCCGAGGCTTTCGACACTAGGTTGCGCCGCGGGAGTTTGACCAATGTTTTGAGCTTGCGAAACCCAATCGGGCGGAGTTTCACTGCGTTTGTTCGGGTCGGTGACGAGTTCTTCGGGTTTGGCGCCGTGTTTAGCAGCCAATGACTCAAGCCACGCCACGGCATCATCCTGTTCCTGAGCAGACGAACCAAGGCTCTCAACACTAGGCTGCGCTGCAGCGGTTTGACCAATGTTCTGAGCTTGCGAAACCCAATCAGGCGGAGTTTCACTGCGCTTGTTCGGGTCGGTGACTAATTCTTCGGGTTTGGCACCGTGCTTGGCAGCCAATGACTCGAGCCACGCCACGGCATCATCCTGTTCCTGAGCAGAAGAACCAAGGCTTTCGACAGAAGCTGCTGGTTGGTTACTAGGTTGCGAAACAGGTTCATCGTCAAACGTCGAAGCGACAGCAGCCGTTGCGGCTACGCCACCTAAACCTGCCAGCCAATCAGGGACATCGCTCGCAGGTGCCAATGTTTCTTCCGCTTTAGGTTCATCTAAAGACTTGAGCCAATCTGGAGTATCAGATGAAAAATCACTTGCTTGCGACTCGTTGTTAGCGCTCTTCAACCAATCGGGAACGTCAGCATCGCTTACTTCGCCCACAGGCTGAGCCGGTGAGGTTTCAAATGAAGGAGCAGCCGAGCTTTCGCTGGCATTCTTGAGCCAATCAGGAGTATCGCTGGGGGCGTTTGCACCCGCGAATGGATCGAAGCCAGAGTCAAAGCCGGCGAGAAAATCAGGCGTTTCAATAGGGGGAGCTGAAGCGGGTTCAGTTGGTAACGCCGTGGCAGAAGGAGCCTGTGATTTCAGCCAATCTGGAATATCTGCTTGGATAATATCGCTGGCTGGTTCTTCATCAAAAATGGAGGAAGGCTGTTCTGGTCCGTTCGCTTGCCCCCAGCCAGCATCACGCAAAAAGTCTGGGATACCTTCTGTTTGGGGTTGGGATTCAGCTTCAAACGAAGCCTGAGGCGTTTCTTCTCCGCCAGCGCGCAGCCAATCGGGCTGCTGGTCATCTACAAAAGAGGTTCCACTTCCAAGCGGAGCGACAGCCGAGAACCCAAGCGAAGACTTGTTCCAATCCTGTCCCATTTGGACTTCTTCACCTGCATATTCAAAGCGTTCAAGGCTGACAGACGCATCTGGCACATCGGCAGTATCAAAAATGGAGCCTTTAGTAAAATTGGAGTACGGGTCCATTTCTGAAATATGCATGCGATAAACCTGCGTGCTTTCAGCACCCGCTGTGGCAGGAATCAACTCCACCATGATGCGGTTGGCATCAAAGGTGTAAGCATAGCGTTTCAGTAATTGATTACAAAGATCGGTGGCATCAGCACGCTGACCGCTCTTGAAGAAAGAATGCGCAAGCAAGATCTGCATATCCACACGTTGCGGGTCTTCGGCAAGAACGCCGCGAATCTCAGCGATGGCTTGCGGATACAACTCACCCGCCACATAAATGCGAGCCAAAGCACCTCGCGTCATGCGAATCTTCGGCGGCTCCATACCATCACGACGACCATACAAACGCTGCAACTCAGATTGAATCGCAGCATTGGAAGATTGCACTTCAAACGCGCGCTCCATATGCCAAATAGCATCATCGAGCTTGTTTTCTTCATCGCGAATAATGCTCAAGCCGACATGGGCAACAAAGTCATCAGGCACTGCCATCAATAAACGCCCAAAAATATCCACGGCTTCGCCATAGCGACGTGCTTCAAGATAAGCTTTGCCAAGCAAACGGTAGGTTTCGAGATGCTTGGGGAATACTTTTAGAATGTGGCGGCAATGGGCTATCGCCTCATCCGTATGCCCCTGTTCGATGAGTCGTTCGATCTCGCGGTCGTAAATTCGCAGTGATACTTTTGCCATTACCGGTTTCCTGTTAATTAAGTATGCCTGATTCTATTCAAAATCGCAAGGCTATACGCTATATTTTACTCGTAAAACAAGGGTAATGGAGGCACAGGTTCGTTACTAAATTGAAAAGCAGATAAAACCGCCTCATGCGCCTCTTTGAGCTTTTTCTCGTCATTGGCGTGAATTTCGCACAAAGATTCGCCTTCTTGCACCGAATCACCCACTTTTTTGAGGATCAGGAACCCAACAGCATGGTCGATTGGGTCACCCTTTTTCGCGCGCCCAGCCCCCAATGCGACCGAGGCTTCGCCTACGATTCTCGCGTGGACCTGGGAAATGAATCCGCCACGAGGAGCCTTAACCGCCTCGACAAGTTTTGCACGCTCAAATTTGGAGGTGTCATCTACATATGAGACATCACCACCCTGTGCCCTCACAAGCAAGCGTAATTTGTCCAGCGCACTTCCGTCTTTAATGGATTGTTCTGCCAAAGCACGCCCTTCATCCAAATCTTTAGCACGCTCGCCAAGAGTGAGCACATGAGCAGTGACATGCAAAATATGTTCCATGTAATCAAAGGGGGCTTTGCCGCGCAAGGCTTCAATGGCTTCGATCATTTCAAGCGAATTTCCCACCGCTGAGCCCAGTGGCTGATTCATATCCGAAAGAAGCGCAACGGTTTTACGTCCTGCCAAACGACCAATATCGACCATCAACTCAGCAAGTTCACGACCTTGCTCAAGCGTTTCCATGAACGCACCCAAGCCGACCTTCACATCTAGGACAATGGCGGTGGCGCCAGCCGCGATCTTCTTACACATGATGGAAGATGCGATCAACGGCATGGACGGAACCGTTCCGGTCACATCTCGAAGCGCGTACATTTTTCCATCGGCAGGAGCAAGGTCCATTGATTGTCCGGTAAGGACGATACCTTTTTCTTTCAACTGAATTTTAAATTCATCTGTAGTCAGGTTCACGCGATAGCCGGGAATGGATTCAAGCTTATCGAGTGTGCCGCCACTAAAACCAAGTCCACGTCCGGACATTTTGCCAACAGGCAAACCGCAAGCCGCTACCATTGGCATAACAGAAATGCTGGTCTTATCGCCCACACCACCGGAAGAATGTTTGTCCACTACCACATCTACGATCTTGGAAAGGTCGAGCACTTGCCCAGAACGAGCCATGGAAAGGGTTAAGTCTGTGGTTTCGAAGTTGGTCATGCCATTAATTAGGACCGCCATGGCAAAAGCAGAAGCCTGGTAGTCTGGAATATCCCCATTGGTAAAACCGCGCACAAAAAAGTCTATTTCCTGAGCGGTGAGTTGCCCCTTATCGCGTTTTTTGATAATGATGTCTACCGCGCGCATTATAAGAATCTCCTTGTGATATCGTGCGCGGTTATTTTATCCCATTTTGTCAGACAAAATATCCGTCTGTTCTTTTTGAACTCTTGACCCTTCTTTTACAGCCCCTTTACACATAAAAACTATCATACAGGCATAACAGAGCAAGGAAACTTGCTCAAAAGGAGATAAAACGTGTTTACAAATTATAAAAAATTTATGGCTGGGCTTTTGGCTCTTGCCACAGGGTTTGCAGTAAGCTCCAATATCGTTTCTGCCAAGGCTGCAACGCCCACTGTTCTTGAAACTTCAACTACAAGCAACATTTCCAGCTTGAGTGAAGAAGAAATTGCCGGGCTACTCTTTATGCGCGAAGAAGAGAAACTTGCACGAGATGTGTACAACCAGTTATATGAACTTTGGAGACAACCTATTTTCAAAAATATCGCTGCCAGCGAACAGATGCATATGGATCAAATCAAATCCTTATTGGATCGCTACGATCTGACCGACCCCGCGCTTGGTCCTGGTCAATTCGCTGACCCTGCCCTTCAAGCCTTGTACAACCAACTGATCGCACAAGGCTCGCTCTCTCTAGCAGATGCATTGAATGTGGGTGCATTGATCGAAAACACCGATATTGCAGACTTACAAACTCATCTCTCTCAGACCAACCAAGCCGATATCCAGCTGGTGTATACCAACCTAATGAACGCTTCGTACAATCACCTTGCAGCTTTTACAGGAGCACAAAGCCAGGGGTATGGCAAAGGCAGAGGAAATAGCCCCAGACGATAAAACTTCTTATAAAAAAGAACCGCCTAAATAGGCGGTTCTTTTTTATTTCTTGACCAGGGTTTGCCCTGCTTTTGAGTCTTGTACGGTCCACCCTAGTGCAGCGATTTGGTCGCGCAACTGATCAGACGCAGCAAAATCTTTATTAGCACGGGCTTGCTTACGTTGTTCTAGCAAAGCAAGTACTTCTTCAGAAGGTTCGTCTGATTCAGAAACCTGAGCAGATGCGATCATTTGCCACGCTTCCGAACAGATACCTTTCTCGATGGGTTCGGGCGGCGTGCAATTGCCAAGTTCCATCAGAGAAAAGCTGGAACCTGAAGCGTACATATCGCATTCTTCACCTTTCAGCACAGATACCGAACTGACGCCATGCACGTCACAAACTCCTTTTTCGCAGTCCATGATGATGCCAGAGTGTTCGTCTAAACCTACGATGATATTATCGGACGGGGTCAAATTACGCCATTGATTGAAACGTTCCATACCAATAAAACAGCGGCTGGTATCAAGATCCACGCCGCCTTCGGCGTTGTTCCAATGCGGCACAAAGGAAATTTGCATTCCAAAATCGGAGAAGAAATCGAGCCCATCTTTCACGTGGACGTCTTCGCCTACTTTGTAAATTTCATAGACAGGCAAAACCCAACGCCCGACAGAGATGGTTGCAGCGGAGGCAAAGACCAAGGTTGCTCCCTGACGATGCCGTGCACGGATAATGTCCCATGCCAGCGTATCTTTCAATTGACGCGCCACATAGCTAGGGCTACCGGGTCCCATAAAGATCATATTGGCTTGCAATAAAGGCTTGAGAATTTCGGGGTTATCAGGGCTGAACTCTGTCCCTTTTTTGCGGGCGGGGACCAAGTCAATGGTGGGTTTGTAATTCCCCAGGCGATTCTTGAGAAAATCTGCTACGCGCCCCGCAACGAGAGAGGCGTTAAGCTCAAAGCCAGCTGGCGTTTCGAGAATGGCGATCCGCAACGGGTCCGGAATGAGGCGGGCTAGGGTTTCGAAAATGCGTCCACCGGCAAGAGAAGTCTCGCCAGAACCGAGAAATGCAATGCGTCCAAGTGTCATACTTTATTGGATGCTTTATTCAACTCATCTATTACATCAAAAAAAATTTCAATATCAGGATAATCCTGGCGGCTTGCACTGTAGTGAATATAGCGAATGTAGCCATCAAGGTCTAGAATGCAATTCATGGGCATTCGACCAAATTTGAATAAATTTACTTCCTGCTTATACAATTTTGCAACACTATTTTCCGGGTCTGGCACGCCAATGAAGGGAAGTTCTTCTCGCTGCCAATAGCGCTGAAATTGAACCAGATTATCTGGTCCGACTGCGATCAACTCGGCACCCCGCTCTGTAAAGCCTGAATATGCATCTCGAAAGCGCGCCAACTGCGCGCGGCAGTGAGGTCAGATAAATCCGCGTAAGAAGGAAAGGACAACGGGCTTCTTTCCTCGATAGTCTGAAAGGCGGATGGGATTTCCGTTTATATCGTCAAGAGAAAAATCTGGTGCAAGTTGACCAAGTTGAAGTAACAAAGTGCTCATTGATATCCCAAATATTTTAGTACAACTTCCATAAATTTTGTTGGGCACTCTTCTTGCGGCACATGCCCGCATTGCGGAATGAAGTGGAGTTGCGCATCTGGAATTTCGGTGGAGATGGCTTCGAAATACCACGAGCGAATGAGACGATCTTCCTTCCCCGCAACAATCAGGGCAGGGACTTTCAAATTCGGCAACAGTGGACGAAGCTCAGGGTAAGCTGGCGCGAAGGTTAATTCGTAGAAGGCTTTATCCCAATTTTTGATCTTGAGGATCTGCAAATGCTTTTCGCGAATCTCATCTGTAAGCTTGGATGAGACAAACCATTCACGCTCAATAGTACGCGGCAGGCTTTCTTGATAATCACGCATCATCAATGGACCGAGATGGCGCATCTGTGGAGTCCACATAATGGGCAACGCCCACGCCGGAAACTGCGGACCATACCCGCCGCCCACACCGGGGTCTACAAGAATGAGTTCATCAATACGTTCGGGGTATTCCAAGGCAAACGCCACCGCCACCCCACCCCCAGCAGAGTTGCCAACCAGCACGGCTTTTTCCACCCCAAACGCATCGAGCAGCGCTCGTAAAATCTCAACATTGGCTTTCATCCCATAGGGGTTCGACTCCCAGTCACCGGGTAAAGGTCTTTCGGTGAGCCCAAATGCTGGGCGGTCATAAGCGATGACCCTGCCATAGGTTGCAAACTCATCCATTACATTGCGCCAGGAATAGGTGCTGCCCCCAAATGGATGCAAAAGGATGAAGGTCCTTTCGCCGGAGCCTGCCTCTTTGTAATGGATGTTCACCCCGTTGATCTCAATAAACTTACTATCAGGTACAACAAGGTCTTGTTCACTTACCAAACCATCCAAAGCTGGAACAGGAATCGCAAAAGGACCTAATACTGTAGTAGCACAGGCAAATACAAACGAGAATAGGAGAAATTTTCTCCAACGTTTCATATGCAGACGGTGAACAGTAGACGATAGATGCTGAATCGTAAAACGATTCAGCATCTATCGTCCGTGGTCAATTTATTTCAATACGTCAGTGAAAAATGCGACCGTCGCATTAGCAGCTTGAGTCCACTGCTCTTCGGGAGAGATGGTCGATTCATTGTCGCCAGCTTGGGGTCCGTAAGAACCGAACTGCGCATGATTTCCGCCTTCAATGGCGATGAATTGAGTGTCTGGCAATAACAACGCCTTCGAGGCATCTAATTTATCGCTGGTCGCCAAACCATCTTTCGTGCCAAAGATCGAAACCGCAGGGATGTTATTAACCTTTAATGCATCATCGGCAGGGTAAGACGCCCAAAACACAACGCCGCGAATTTCCTTATGGCTGCCAGCATATGAAGACGCCGCTACACCACCCAAAGAATGCCCACCCACAAACCAATTTGTGATCTCTGGGTACGCCGCTTCCACACGCGCTGCGGCATTGATATCAAAGAATGCCAAATTCAACGGAGCCGGAACTACTACTACAAAATATCCTTTAGCGGCGATCATTTTCAACAAAGGAGCATAAGCGCGAAAATCCACTTTGCCGCCGGGGTAAAAAATAAAACCAGTTTCAGGCTGTGACGTTTCAGAAGGAGAGAATGTGATCCAACCATTCTCTTGAGAGACGTTCACTTGCGCGTCAGAATTCAACGCCTGCAACGCAGTATCGGTTGCAGCAGAAGCGTCACTTGCCCAGAATACAAACCCGGCAACCAACACCAACAAAACGGCGGTTGTCACCGCCGCAATGACTTTCCAATTTATTTTTTTCATAAAGATCAATTCCTATCTGCGAGTTGTTTTGCCTTCTCCCAAATTTCATCAAACATTTTTGGGGTCAGCTTTTTTGTAGAGGTATTTTGCTGGCTGGGGTGGTATGAGCAGAGCAACCAAGTCCCATTTGCCAGTTGATAAGACGCGCCGTGAGCGAAATTATATACCGAGCTTTTTTCGGAGAAAATTTTGAGAATCCTTTCAAAAGCAATCCGCCCAAGGCAAACGATTACCTTTGGATTAATAAATTCTAATTCGCGCTCAAGATACGGCTGGCAATTATTCAATTCTTCAGGAGTCGGCTTATTATCTGGAGGAGCGCAACGACCCGACGCGGTAATGTACATATCCTTGAGGAGAAGTCCATCGCTTCGAGACTCAGACTTGGGTTGATTCGCAAACCCAGCCTTGTGCAACGCCGGATACAAAAAATTCCCCGAGGCATCGCCCGTGAATTGACGCCCCGTTCGGTTGGAGCCATGGGCACCGGGAGCAAGCCCTACCACCAGCACACGCGCCTGCGGGTCGCCAAAGCCGGGCACAGGCTTACCCCAATAGTCTTCGTTGATATATGCCTTGCGCTTGACGCGTGCCACTTCCTCGCGCCACTCTACCAAGCGCGGACATTTGCGACAAGCAATGATCTGTTTGTTATGTTGTTCAAGATTCATAATGGGTTATTCAATAAACATGGCATCGCCAAACGAATAAAAGCGATAGCCTTCTCGAATGGCAAGGGTATACGTTTCAAGGATCTTCTCTCGCCCTGCAAATGCGCTGACCAGCATCAGCAAGGTGGATTTGGGCAGGTGAAAATTCGTAATGATGGCATCTACTACTTTGAATTGATAACCGGGGAGGATGTACAAAGTGGTAGGTCCGGTAAAGGATGATATTTGGTATTCGGATTTCGAGTTTTGAGCATCGAATATCATGCCTTGCCCGGCACTTTCCAAAGTTCGCACACTGGTCGTTCCAACTGCAACGACCCGCCCACCATTGCGTTTGGTCTCGTTAATCGCATCTGCAGTCTCTTGTGAGAGTTGACACCATTCTGAATGAATTTTATGTTCTTCAGGATTGTCTTCATTCACAGGCGCGAACGTATCCAAACCGACATGCAACGTGACATAAGCTACTTTTACGCCCATCGCTTGAATTTTCTCAAGCAGTTCAGGTGTGAAGTGCAGTCCCGCTGTGGGGGCAGCCGCCGAACCCGGTTCTTTTGAGAATACGGTTTGATAGCGTTCTGGGTCGGTTAGCTTTTCGTGGATGTAGGGCGGCAAAGGGACATTCCCCACTTGAGAAAAATACGGCTCAATGGGTTCAGAGAATTTAATAAGGCGTTCTGAGCCTTCGAGTAATTCGATGATCTCAGCGGTAGGTCCGTTCTCTACTTGTACCTTTTTGCCTATACGCAAACCTTTCCCACCTACCAAAGCTTCCCAAGTCAGCGAATCACGGCGGCGAAGGAGGAGCAATTCCACTTTGCCGCCGGTCTCTTTGTGGGCAAAGATACGGGCTGGAATCACGCGAGTCTGGTTTAGGACGAGAAGATCCCCGGGGCGTAGGAACAGACTTACGTCGCGAAAGAGGCGGTGTTCTACATCCCCTGTAGTACGATGCAGGACAAGCAAGCGAGATGAATCGCGGGGCTCGGCTGGTGTCTGGGCGATGGATGTTTCGGGAAGATGATAGTCAAAGTCATTGGTCTTCATGGGGTGAAGTATACAGTAGTCAGGTCGCAGCTGTTGACTTGCGCATTGGTTGGAATGGTAGCGGGGTCAAAGCCTTCGATCAATTGGTCTTGATAATATGCATGGGTTGCATCGGCTGTGCATTCAAAATCTGCATTGAGAATAACAAAAGAGGCAGGGTCTGAATCGGGAATTGGATTGCCCATCCAATACACGTTAGCCGCATCGTGCGCATATTGTTGTTCCAGTGTTTCAAAGGTAGTAACTTCTGCATTTGAAATCAGTTCATCAAAATAAAATACGTTTTTCGAGTCGTGTGAATATCCTTCATTTATCACTTGAAACGTATTTGGGTCTGCCCCTGTAATGGGGTTGCCATTCACAAAAACGGTCTGCGAATCGTTGAAATAGGTATAAAAGCCAAAGTCGCCGAGTACAACCAAGTTCTGCGGGTCTTCTGAAATAGGAGCATCATTCCAATAAATATAATGACTATCACGAAAGATATTTCCTGATATGTTTTCAAAGTTTTCAGGGTCATCGTTAAAGATCTGACTGTTCAAATATACATGACGAGCATCTCTTGCATAGGTAGAATCTAACAATTCAAATGTTGCCGGGTCTGCATCTGGAATTTGAACTCCGCTGTAATACACATGAGTTTTATCTTTTGCATAAACCGAATCAATAATCTGAAAAGAAAAAGGGTCTGCCCCTTGAATAACAAACGCTTCTGAAAGCCCAAAACCTGGGTAGTAGTAGACCTTTGTCAGGCGAACGTAATATCCACTATCGCTTAAGACTCCCGGCGGGCGGGTTTGAAAAAAGAAAGCCCCCAGTGCAATTAAGAGACAACAGAGTAGCACAAAGAGAATACCGATAATCAGCGGCGTTGATTTTGACTTCATATACACACCTTATGGATAAAGTTATTTATTCAGAAAACGGGTAATGAGGTTTAAAACAATCGTCAGGAACACCGAAACCAAAATGGAACTTGTGACCGGAAAATAAAACGAACCATTCTGCCCTTCGATACGGATATCACCGGGAAACCGCCCAAGCGGAATTCCGAACCGAGCCGCCAAATACACTCCACCACCGATTAGGAAGAGGATGATACCGCCAAGCATGAGATAACGGGCAAGATTTTCCACCTGCTTAAGACACCTCAGCCTCTATCAGGCTTTTATATTTTTGCTTGAGTAAACGGAAAGATGCCAATTCCATTTTCCAATTCAACGTTTCCAAACCTTCACTTAATTCCCCGCTTTCTAATAAAGCTTCAAATTTATCAGAAGACATGCTGGCGTTCTTTTCAAATTCATTCAAGCGGGCAAGCGAGGCTTTGATATCTTGCTCAAGGATGACCAATTGATTCTTGATGGCAACCTCAACCAAACGTGTCAGGTCTTCATTTGCATTGCCTTTGATAAGCACTTCTTGTTTCATTGTAATGATCCTTACAGCAACCTAGGTTGCCCATCTTCTGTATATTGATACCCCAAATGCTCATATGCAGATTTGGTTGCCACACGCCCTTGCGGTGTGCGGTCTAAAAAGCCAAGTTGAAGCAAATACGGTTCCACCACATCCATGATCGTATCTTGTTCTTCGCTGATGGATGCGGCAATCGTGTTCAAGCCTACGGGTCCACCGCTATATTTTTCAATAATAGTCTTAAGCACACGACGATCTACATCGTCCAAACCCAGCGGATCCACTTGTAATAAGTCCAATGCTTCTTTGGCAACGTTTTGTGTGATGACACCATCCGCACGCACTTGGGCAAAATCTCGCACGCGACGTAATAACCGTAATGCAATGCGTGGTGTTCCGCGTGCGCGCCTCGCTACTTCGGCAATACCTGATACGTCCGCTTGAACTTTGAGCAAGCCGGCAGCGCGCCCAACGATATTCTTCATTGCCTCAAGATCGTAATAATCCAAACGATACACTGCACCAAACCTTGCACGCAAAGGCGCGGTGACGAGAGCAAGTCGGGTTGTGGCACCCACTACTGTAAACCGAGGCAGTTTCAGGCGGATGGAACGAGCCGAAGGTCCCTTGCCAATGACGATATCCAATGCAAAATCTTCCATGGCTGGGTAGAGGACTTCCTCCACTGCACGCCCAAGACGATGAACTTCATCAATAAAGAGAATATCCCCAGCACGTAGATTCGTGAGAATGGCAGCCAAATCGCCAGCACGCTCAATAGCGGGTCCTGCCGTGACCTTGACATTGACGCCCATCTCGTTCCCAAGCACATGGGCAAGCGTGGTTTTTCCCAAGCCGGGAGGTCCATAAAACAAAACATGATCCAAAGCCTCAGAGCGCTGTCGAGCCGCCGCAATCAAAATAGATAGGTTTTCTTTAACCTGATCCTGACCAATCAGGTCATTCAGCTTTTGCGGGCGTAGAGCATTATCTACACGGTCATCTGGTTTTGCTTCAGGGTCGAGAGCTTTGGAAGGTGATTTTGCCATAATTGGGATTATAACCGTACCCAAGGTTAACCAAACAGGGACAACCAAAAAATGGTTGTCCCTGTACATAAATTTTGCTCTTCGGCAGTCTGGCAATCCTAGTCGCAAATAAGATCACAACAGTAGACCCATGACTTTGCGTCGCCGGGTTTCCCCGGTTTTGCCTTTCGGCAGTCGGTCGGTCTTATCCAGTAACAGTAACTAGAGTTAGACGCTCTGACTTTGCGCCGCCGTCTTTTAACGGTTTTGCTTTTATCGGCAGCCCTGACACTCATGGCTCAGTTCAGCTTTAGAGTAGGGTTTTGCGCCACCGGGTTTTCCCGGCTTTGCTCTTTCTCGGAGCACTTTTATTATTGCACCTTTTCAGTGCAATTTCAATCACTCACCTGTTCTAAAAACAGTTTCCACTGTCATACCCCATTTCAAGCGTGGGTCAGACCCATCAACATGAACGCGGACGGTGTAAAGAATATCACCGCCTTGCTGAGTATAAGCACTGCTGATCTCAGTGACAGTACCGGTCAACTCTAGGTCGGTCAACGCATCAGGACGAATGGTAACAGCCTGACCAATGCTCAAACTAACAACTTCCAACTCAGTGACGTCGGTGGTTTTTACGAACCATTGGCTATCATCAACAATGCTAACAACCCGTGTATCGGTAGAGACTTGTTCGCCAGCCTTAACGTTAACATCCGCCACAATACCAGAGAATGGTGCCGTAATAACATAATTAGAAAGGGCATCTTTTGCAGCATCAAGGTTTGCCTTGGCAAGCATTAGCTGATCGGCATTCGGTCCATCCAAACTGATCTCATACTGATACTTGGCTTCAGCCTCTGTATCAAGAGCTGCATCATAAGCCGCCTTCACTTCATCACGCGAACGGGTCTCTTCTTCCAGTTCGCGTATCTTGGCATTGAGGTTATCCTGTGCCGTCTTGAGGTCGTCATCAGCAGCTTTACGTTTGCTATTATCTTCATCAAGATCTTTGTATTTATCGAATTCGTCCTGCGCGTCTTTCAATGTATCCTTCAGGTCTTCGATCTCAGCATTAATATCTTCAAGGCGCGTCTTGACAGCATCTTCGTCTACATCTTCCCATTTCTTTTCCGCTTCTGCGCGAACGATTTGGGCATTCATATACGCTTCCCACAACTTGGCACGATCACCACTCTCATTACGGAGCAGAGTGTCGTAAGCATTCTGCGCGACGACAACCTGCGCCTCTGCCGCGCCTGCATTTGCGAGACGAGCCAAAACATCTCCCTCGCTGACAGTATCCCCAACTTGGACAAGAACTTCTTCCACAACACCACGCGCCTGAAAAGTCAAATTTGTGGCGTGGGCAGGCTCAAGCCGCCCTTCAGCAACAACGTCGCTGGCGTTAATCACATTGACAGCAGGTTCTTGAGTAGCAGTTGCTTGTTGACCGCCGCCACATGCAGATAGAACCAACATGAGGAGCACGATCAGAGTCATAAACATTAGTGTATTTTTCTTCATGGAAACCTTCTTTAATTTTCGATTATTGTTTTTTAATTTATATTTCTTATTCATACGCTAGAACTTCCCGAATGGTCAACCGTGCCGCATTACGAGCGGGCAGAATCGAGCCGAGGACGGAAAGCAATAACACCAAACCAAACCAGATGGCATATCCCTGATATGTGAATAACACAGCAATCGGGGTTTCAAAAATGGCGATACTGACAATGAACGAGAGACCATACGTCAACGGAATAGACACAATGATCGCCAAGATGAATGAGATGGCTCCGATCACAAAGCCTTCGCCGATCACAGTCCTCATCACCGCACGGTCATCAGCACCAATGGCGCGCATAATGCCGATCTCACGAGTACGCTCCAAGACATTCATACCCATCGTACCGGTCAAGCCCATTGCACCCACAATGGCTGTTAAAACTGCCATAATAAGGAGGAAAACCACGAGAATATCCAAGCTTTCAGAAACAGAGTCAAGCGAAGCCAACCCAGATTGCGCCTGACGAATCTTGAAGCCTTTCTCGCGGAAATGGTCATCTAGTTTTTCAGACATTGCGTCTTGAAATGCCCGGTCGTGTTGTGTTGTCACCACACGGAAGGAGTAAGCGCGATCTGTTAGATTTGTAATCTTTTCAGCATATTCCAATGGAGTGTAAGCCAGCACACCTTCGCGCCCGACAAACTTAAAGATGCCTACAACTTCCCAAACCTCTTCCTGCCCATCTACTTTAAGATAGATTGAATCGCCAGGTTGAAGGTTCGGATAATACTTAAGCACCGCTTCACTAATGGCTATCTTGCGAACATCACCCGGCTGGATCCAACGCCCTGCAGCAATCATCGGCTTGACCAAATTTGTCGTTGCAGGTGGTGCCAGCATATTTACATTCTCTGCCACCGACCCATCGGGGTACAACAGTTCCACGCCAATAAACTGCCAGCCTTCCACATTCTCAACACCATCTAATTGAAATGCGAATTGACGGATCTCATCCATGCGATATGACGTATCAAAATCAAGGGTCACATCGGCGCGGAAGTAGCTGCCGATCTGTTCTGTATAATCGCGCAAACTGACTCGCACATTGAACACGGCAATAAAAATGGCACCGCCCATGGTTAGTGTAAAAAGAGTCAATAAAAGGCGATTCGTTCTACGGAAGGTATTGCGCAGCGAAATAATGAATGGACGCGGCATATGCATACCCCGTGCAGCTAAAATGCGTGTCAGGCGCACTAATGCCCAATCAAGCCAATTAACGCGCGGCTTTCCACCCGTTACTTGCGGCTTGCTTTCATCTCCTGCAACATCGTTGCTAAGAGCACGCAATACAGAGATTCGAGAACCGTTCAAAACCGGTGCAAGACCAGCAAAAAGCGGAACCAACAAGCCCACCGCAACTTGTACAAAAAACGCAATTGGAACAATACGGTATCCCAACAACCCAAAATTCAAATTATCTGCAATGAATTGCGCCAACCCATACGCGCCCCACCCCCCCAGCGGAATGGCAATTAGAAGCGACAGTACAGCGAATGCCATAATCAGCGTCAGGTACATTAAGAAGACTTGCCGATTCCTGCCGCCTACCAACTTGATAATACCGATATGACGTAAATGCTGGCTCAACAAAGCACTCAACGTATTCGCGATCAACGAACTGGATAAAAATACGATCAACACACCCAACGCCATCAAAATGTACAACACCGCATTGATCGTATCGGTCATTGGGTGCTTATTGCGTTCGGAGTAGCGTGTTCGAATAACAGTCGTGCCGTTCTTCTCGAGCTTATCTTTCAAGTCTGCGCCGAGGGTACGGATGTGGGTTAAATCATTGGGAGATTCAGACACCGTCAAATAAACCCGGTTGAATAGGTCTGGTTGTTGAAGGGTCTGGAGTGTATCCATCACAGTAAACGCAAATGGGGGTGCTAGAAAATCATCCGCGCCAGTACTGGCATCTTGCACAATACCAACTACCTTTAACTTCTTGGTCGTTCCATCAGCCAATTCAAAGACAAGATAATCCCCAACAGTGGCATGGACCTTATCTACATTCTTTTTGTTTAAGACGATTTCGTCCTTGCCTGCTTGTGCTTTTCCAGAAATAGGCACTAATAAATTAACTTCATTCTCGCTAAAATCTTCCACAGCGATCAGATCGATCGTCGACCACTGAGCGCTATTCTCAGGGTGAACGCGATAATTGATCACCCGCCTGCCTTCTACATTCTGAACACCCTGAAAATTACGAATCGACGATAAAACATCATCATCAAAATTCGTCATTCGCATTTCGATGTTCGCAGGGTTATTCGCCGCGTACGACACTCCCATATCATTGGAAATGATCTCGTACGCGCCGGTGATCACACCAATGGAAAATACGCCTACTGCAATGGATAACACCACCAATGCAGTCCGCATGAAGTTATCCCATAAATCGTGAAATACTTTACGCCAACGTGGTCTCATGTTTCTCTTTTACAAACCAGGCAGATCTTCACAACCCGCCTGGTTTCTTTCCTTTACTTCAACAGATCATTCAATTCATTTACAGAATACGGCTTGACCATAACATCTTTCAAACCTTCACGCAGATATTGGGTCACACGTTCGGGGTTGATAGCTGAGGTGAGGATCATGGTCTTCGATGCCAACCCAGCCTTGGAAAGAGCAGCCAAAACATCGGTCAGCGAAGCCGAGGCGATGTTCTCATCCACAAAGATCAGATCTGCTTCAGGGAATTTCTTCAACTCAGTCGTCTGCGTCAACTTGACCTTTGAACCTTTGAACATTTCCGTGAGTAGATTTGCCCAATCATCGTTATCGTCAATGAGCAAAATATTCTTTACGCTTCCCGGCTGGACCTCGGAACTGCTTGCACGTCCTTGGGGCATAAACATCGCGACAGTGGTTCCCTTGCCTTCTTCGCTAACGAGTGCAATGCGACCCTGTGATTGTGAGACAACATGCATTGCTGCGGGCAAACCCAAACCATGATGAGAAACGCCGCGAGTGGTGAAGAACGGCGACCAAACCTTGCGTTGAACATCATCGCTCATGCCCGCACCATTATCTTCGATGTTGATTTCCAAAACACCGCGTTCTTCGGTGGCGCGCGCACGTACCCTGACAGACTTTGCGCCCGCTTCAACTGCGTTCTGCAAGAGATTTCCAACAGCGCGAGTAAGCTGGGTTGAATCTGCAATCACATACGCAGCTTCAGGTTCAATGGAAACCTTCAAGACATTCTGAGGAATGCCGCGCTGCATTGCCGCGGTTTGAAGGACATCTGCAAAGAGCACAGAACGCGGCTTCATCTCACGAACAGCACCGATCAGTTGTTCCTTGACCTGAATGATCTGAGCCGCACTTTCGGAAATCATATCGAGGTCTTCTTTGAGGGATTCAACATCCACATTACCATCGGCGATTTCTTCGCGCAAGCGGGAAACTGTCAGCGAGATGGGAAGCGTCTTGTTGCCGATCCAGTGAATGGCTTCGGTAGAGGCGGATGTCAGCGCTTCAAAGACCTTGTTGCGAAGGATTTCATTATGCGCTTCTTTCAATTCGTCGAGCAGTCGCGCATTGTTTATCGCCACGGCAAGGTGCTCAGCCATGGTCAACAACGTAGTGATGTCGTCATCACTAAAAGCACGTTCTTCAGAAGATTGAATGGTGACAGCACCGAGAGTTTTGCCGCCATAAATGAGCGGAAGCGCCATCTCGGAACGCGTATGCGGCAAATGAGGATTCTTGAAATGCACTCGTTCTTCGCCCACATCAAGAGCAATGCGTGCCTCGCCCATTGCCACACAAGCACCGACCATCGAGTCGGTACCGACACGCAGCTTATGCCCTTCTGCCAGCATGGCTTTGCCAGCTTTGCCATAACCTGCGCGTAAAACGGCGTATTCTCCTTTTTCATCAAGCAGGAACACGCCGGCATAATACAAACCATAGGCTTCGCAAATAATATTCACGGTCTGTGGAAGGAGCTGATCGAGATCGAGCAACGAAGCCACTTCTTTACCGACACGGTTCGCAGCCTTGAGCAAACGAGAACGGCGCTCTTCCTGACGATGCAACCTGGAGTTCTGAATCGCCACTGCGAGCTGATCTGCCATGGTCTGCAAGGCATCGATATCTTCTTCGTGGAAAGCAGCTTCTTCAGTTGATTGAACCGTGAGGGCTCCGATCACCTCGTCTGCAATAATAAGCGGCAGTGCCATTTCAGAGCGGGTCTTGGGCAAATGCGGATTTTCAAAGAAGACCGCTTCTTCACCCACATCCAACGCGATGCGTCCTTTTTTATTGGCAATGCTCGCACCGATCATGGAGTTTCCGCCGATTGCCAGCTTGTGTTCTTCACGCAACATGGCTTTCCCGGCATCACCACGCCCAGCTTTGAGCACGGCATACTGACGCGCATCATCTACGAGGAAGACGCCGGCATAGTAAAAGCCGAACTCATCGCAGATGATATCCACAGTGCGCTGGAAAAGCTCGTAGGGGTCGAGAATGGTGGTGATGTTCTTTGCGGCACGCGCGGAGGCTTTCAATAATTTTGCATGTCGTTCAATATTATTTGTCATAAGTTCCTCTGTTGAAAGTGATTAATTTCCACTCAAGATTTTCTGAATGAGTTCCACCAAACCTTGCTCACGTCCTTTTACAAAGAAGGCGTTCGCACCTTTTGAGACTGCATCCTTAGCTTTGTTCACTTCATCATAGGCAGTCAGAATTACCACGGGTAAATTTGCCTTTTTCTGCTTGAGGTCTGCCAAAAGGTCTAAGCCGGCGTCATTTTTTGGCATTCCATCAAAACCGGGCATATTCAAGTCAAGCACCGCAATATCCACAGTGCTGGCATTTTGCGCAAAGACCTCACTACCAGTCTTGCAATCGGACGCGGTCACCACATCAAAACCAGCCCGCAGGAGAGTCTTTTCCAAACTACGTTGGATCAACTTCTCATCGTCCACTAAAAGTACTGTCGTCATCATTCCTCCAAGTTTTTACACGCACTAGCGTGAAGTATTCTCATCTGGCATATATAACTTTTCAGCCGGCAAGCATACATAAAAAGTTGCACCCTGCTCAGGTTCACTTTCCAGCCAAATCTTGCCGCCATGTTGATTCACGATCTGCATCACCGCCGAAAGACCCAACCCCGTGCCGCCTTTACCGCCTTTTGTTGTAAAGAATGACACCCAAATTTTCTCTTGTATCTCTTTCGGGATTCCCGGTCCATTATCCTTCACAGACACAAGCACAAAATCTGTATCTCGATCACGCCGTCCATCTACATGAATCTGTGGTTCAGGCGTATTCGAGAGAGTCAGTGCTTCCCATGCATTTTTGATCAAATTATTAAAGACCTGCTCTACCTGACGCGCATCTACATGTGCCATGGGCATATCTTCTGCCCAGCTCATCACCACGGCACCATGTGGCAAACCCATATTCTCAACCGTGTTCGTGATCATCTCGCTCAAAGAAACCGGTGCATCGTGCCGTTGGCGGGCAGGTCCGATCAACCCTTCCTTAATATCAAGGATGGTCTTGGCACTGTTCTCAGCAATATCCAAATCTTCCATCAACGACTCGACGCTGACCAACGCCTGCAATCGATTCGGCTTCATGGCAGACATTTCAGCGAGGATATTCTTTACATCCAAGCCAGCCGCTTCCGCCTCTTCCCGGACCGTTTCAACTGCGGCTTGCAACGCGGCATTATCCAACTCTGATTCTTTCAACTGTGCAACCAACGCCAAGAGATATTGAACATCCTCGCGCACACGCTGTACACTGCCTGGAATGGGCGCAGCTTTATTCCCCACCCAGTGAATGGCTTCACCTGTTGCAGTAGCAATCGCTTCATAGGTCTTTGTGCGAAGCAATTCTGCATTCGCTGAAGCAAGGTCTTTCATGAGGTTGGCGTTATTAATCGCAATCGCTACCTGATCTGCCATTGCCTGCAACGATGTGATGTCTTCTTCATTAAATGCATTAAGGTCACTGCTTTGAACTGTTACCGCACCGACAGAGATCGAATTAACGATCAACGGTAATGCCATTTCAGAGCGAGTATTCGGCAGATACGGATTCTTGAAACGCGACTCTTCCCCCGCCACATCCAATGCGATTTGAGCTTGTTGAGTCAAGATCGAGCGACCAATCATGGATTTATCATCAATGGGCAGTTTGTAATCAGCATCTAACATCTTGCGTCCAGCTAATGCGAAACCCGCCCGTAGAACCGCCCATTTGCGGTCGTCTGAAATAAGGAAAATTCCTGAATAATAGAAGTGGAATTCACTACAAATGATATTGACGGTATGACGCAGCAACTCGGTCAGATCCAGAATAGACGTGACCATTTGCCCTACACGAGCCGCCGTCTCCAGTAATTTATGTCTGCGTTCGAGCATGGCAAACATCTTTTGATTTTGCGAAAGCAAATATTTATTTCGCTCAACTGTATTCGTGAGTTGCCGGGTTTGGTCTTCAATCTTTTCTGCCAGTTCAAGCTGATACTCTCGCAGATTTTGTTCGGCATTTTCAAGCTCGTCCACTCTGCCATTCAAGTATTCAACAACGAGCTGCTCAAAGTCATCGCCAATCGGCTTTGGGATGAAGCCAACTGCGCCAGCGGCTAAAGCTCGGGCACGAGATTTATTGGAGGTATCGCCAGATACGATCACAATCGGCGTGCCATACAGCATTTTCTTAAGACGGGTCGCTGCTTCACTGCTGGTCATTTGCGAAACATTTGTATCCAACAGGATCAAACTTGGGCGTGTCTCTTCAGCCAACCCCAACCCATCTAGCGGATTCGCCGCCTCTAGCACGACAAATTTATACATAAGCAAACGCCGCACCAGCGAACGGGATTCGTCGCTATCTGCGATGTATAGAACTTGCGGGAGTCTGCGTGGGTCTGCGTTCATGAGAGCCGGTTTTGTGATGCGCCTTAGGAGCGACCTTTTCTAGGGTCTACCATGCGATGTTGTTCCAAACGTTTTTGGACAATCTTACTAATAGCTTCCACTGTGATCGGGGATTCATCCATCACGCGGGAAAAATCTTCACGCGGGATCATGACAACCTCAACAGGCTCACTCCCTGCGCGCACATTGGCAATCGACTTACCACCGCGTAAAAGTTCAATATCACCAAAGAATTCATTCGGCCCCAACCGGGAAAGAACGGTCTCTTTACTGCGCTGTTTCTGCAAGACGACTTCCACATGCCCATTGCGGATCATGAAAAAGTTTTTTAGCGGTTCATCCCGTGAAATAATCGTTTCGCGAGGCTGATATATTCGGCGCTGAGCAAGCTTGGAGAATTCGAGCATATGACGATGACGAAGTTGCGGCAAGGAGCGTGAAATCGTTTCGTCAATGATCTCGCCATCAGAAATGATAATGTTGCGATCCGTGCGTGATGTCAATGATGGGTCATGCGTCACCATCACAATGGTCTTGCCCTGATCTACGAAATGCTGGAACAGCTTAATGATCGTGTCAGAAGAGCGAGTATCGAGATTGCCCGTCGGTTCGTCTGCGATCAACAGCGGAGGATCACATGCCATGGCACGTGCAATTGCCGCCAATTGTTGTTGACCGGTTGAAACCAGAACCGGGAGTTTATTAGCAAACTTTTCAAGCCCCACTAACTCCAAAAGTTCCAAAGCGCGGATGGGACGTTCATCGAAATCATACATGTCCACATAATCCATCGGGAGCATGACGTTTTCGAGCAAGGTCAACATCGGCAAAAGTTGGAAGAACTGGAAGACAATGCCAAGGTTCTTGCCTCGCCATTTCGAACGCGCACTTTCGCTGACCCCGGTATATATATCATTATGATTGACAATGACCTGTCCACTAGTGGGATGGTCAATGCCTGTAATCATGTTTAGCAATGTAGATTTACCACTGCCCGATTTACCGACAATGGACACGAACTCACCGCGATTGATCATCAAATCCACGCCTTTGAGGACGGTGAACTCACCAGCAGCGTTGGAGAATTTCTTAACCACACCGCGCATTTCGATGATCGCTTCCGGGGCGGCATCATGCACTTTTTGTGGAGCAGCTTTCGGCTGAGTTTGAGGCGGCTTTGCTTGCAAGGGAGTGCGTTTCTTCTTAGGTTGCGTCATTGTTTGCGGCTCCTCTTCGGCTTGGCATCCACTTTGATTTCGTTTTGCAATTCTCCATCGACGAGGGTCAAGCAACGTGAAAAGCGATTTTTCAAGCCCATATCATGCGTTACCATCACAATGGTCTTGCCGCGTTCAGAAGCGAGGCGGGAAAATACATCAAAAATGTGGTCTGCGGTCACAGAGTCTAAACTGCCGGTAGGCTCATCTGCAACGAGAATATCAGGGTCATTTGCAAGCGCGCGCGCAATTGCCACACGTTGTTGCTGACCACCCGAAATAAGTGACGGGAGTTTATCGGCATGTTCTTCGATCTCAACCAGGCGCAAAAGCTCCATAGCACGCTCGCGGATTCGCGCGGCTTGAAATTATCTGCCAGATCCATGGCAAGGGTAATGTTTTCCACCAGGGTCAACATTGGTAAAAGCTGAAAGGACTGATACACCACGCCCATGGTTTTGCCGCGCCAGAGAGCCTTTTCATCTTCGCTGAGTTCATGCACGGAGATGCGCGAACCGTTGGAGTTTACGATCACTTCGCCTTCGGTAAGTTCATCCACACCGTTAATCATGTTCAACAAGGTGGATTTCCCAGCGCCAGATTTTCCTACCACTCCTAAAAATTCGCCTGCCTGAACGTTTAAGTTAATGTTCCGTAAGGCAGGGAATTCTCCTGCCGCGGTGGAATATGTCTTTGATACATTCTTTAATTCAATCAATGGTGTATTCATAAGTTCAATTTCATTTTACCGCTGTTGACGATGCGATTTTGCGTCCTTTATTTGCAAAGAGTTTTCAATTGCTCACGAACTGGTCTTATCCATGAAACTTTGTACCTGTTGACGGTATTTCTGCAACGCTTTTTGCCCGGCGCTGGTCAGCTTGCAAACTGTGAAGGGCATTTTTCCTTTAAATGTCTTTTCGATCTTCACATACCCGGCTTCTTCCAAACGGGAAAGATGGGCAGACAAATTCCCTTTGGTTAAACCGGTTTGGCGTTGGAGAAAGAGAAAATCGGCACTGGCAACCCCTGAGAGGATGGTCACCAACAAGAGCCGAGCCGGCTCATGAATGATACGATCCAGGTCGGTTAGTGAGCGCAGATCGTCACTCATCGTTATCTCTCTCTGGCAGCGGATTCTCACGTAAATATTTTGCCAAGACCCACACGCCCCAACTTAATAGCCAAATACCAAACACTGCATAATACACACTCAACCCAGGAATCGGCATGCTGCTAAATGTTAGTCCAAGTCCTAATAAGATGGACAAACTTGCATGATAGTTAAAACGTTTCAAACCAAATGTTCTTGTGCGCAGAAAAATCAATACTCCGCCAAAAAACACGCCTAAAAATGCAGGAATCCACTTGAACGAGCCCACCCACCTACCGATTGCAATCAGCAACAACACGAACAATGTCCCTGCAACAAAGATGGCAATTCGTACGAGTAAAGAACTTTTAGATTCTATGTAATATTCAACATATCCTGTGCGCGGGTATGTAATATGCATCTTAACCACAGCAATAATCTTGCGCGTTAATACAATACCAATCAAAAGAAGGAATGCCAACCCCAGATCAATATACAAGGGCGCATTCCAAACAGAAGGCAAAAAACGGGTTCCGGCAAAATAATGCCCGGCAAAATACAATGAAAGCATTAAGAACAAACCGCCTACGGCGATCTCTCCCACACCGTCCTTAAACCAATAATGCCGAACTCGTTGTTGTATTTCGTTAAAATCTTGATTCATAATACTCCACGCAAACCGGTTTGCGTTACAAACTGGTTTAGATAATACCATTCCCCACAACCGCGTCAAGGAAAAAATAAAATTCAGATGAGAGGACTATTTCTGTAAACAAGCCAGTATTTGGGAAATTTCACCCTGAGGCTCGTCACGGGTCACAGCAAGAACCGGAACCTTCCCCACTGAATATACTTCACGCACACTTCCCGCCTTCCAATGCCGCGGCAGGATTCCCACCGCATTCACTTCATTATTCAACACATCAGACATCTCTTGCGGACTCACCGCCACCCGCGCCGCAGACGTAACGCCTCTTCCTTGCATCACGAACTGGTCAAACACCCCAGACAAATCCAACTCTGGCGGGTAGACCCAAACCTGCGCATCCAATTCACTGGCGCCAGCAAATAAAGCTTGTGCTTCTTCTATAGAAAGATTTTGCACTGGGCTCTCACGATGCGTCACAATAAGAAGCTCTTCTTCATCAATCTGAAATACGGGTGTTAGTACATCCTCTGGCTCACCGATACGCAGATAAATATCAGGGTCATCTGCTGTGACCTTTACCACTACAGACATTTCATCCGCACACGCAAATAAGTCATTCATCCACGGTTGCGCAGACGATGTGGAATAAGCTTTGATAATTTGATTTGAAGGTACTGGTTTCGTTGTACAGGAAAACAAAAGAAAAGAGAGAAAAATAAAAACAATCTTCTTGTTATCTTGTGCGTTCATAAAAGCCGTTACCAATTCACGAGTAGAGCAGAAATCAACTTAACGCGTTGAGCCAAACTACCTGCAAAAATATATTCGCGTTCTGAATGATATCCTTCACCAATCGCACCTAACCCATCCAAAACGGGAATTCCAAGTGGCGCGACTAGATTCGCGTCAGAGACTCCACCGGTACCACCAGCTTTGAGATCAATGCCAATTTCGGCAGCTATGGACTTGGCTTTTCCAAAGGTAGCCTGCATTAACTCATCGAATGGCATCGGTCCGCGGTTGAGCGCCCCTGTCACTTCCACAGTTGTGCCATCCAACACGGGCTTCAACGCCATCATCAACTCTTCTACACGCCCCCACTCTTCTGGTTGCAAAATGCGAACATCAATATCAATCTCAGCATAATCTGGCACCACGTTAGAAACTGTCCCGCCATGGATGACGCCCACATTCAACGTGGTCTTTTTAGAATAATCTGTCATTTTTTGAATAGCAATCACTTGATGCGCCATTTCCTCAATGGCATTACGCCCCTTCTCGTGGTCACCGCCTGCATGCGCAGCCCGTCCATGAACCTTGACCTTAAATCCGCCGCCGCCTTTGCGCCAAGTCTTGAGTGACCCGTCTAACAAAGCTGGCTCCATCACAAAAACCAGTTCTGCTTCTTTTGCCATGTTCTGGATCAATTCACGAGAAGTAACACTTCCGATTTCTTCATCGGATGTACACAACAACGTAATGGCGCGTTTCGCCCCGTTCTTATACGCCTCTTCAATGGCACCCAGTGATATAGCGATACTGGCTTTCATATCAGAGACGCCCGGTCCTTTAATTTTGCCTTCTTCTTCCTGATATGGGAATTTTTCGATTGTTCCTAATGGGAAGACCGTATCCATATGGCAGACTAACAGAATTGGTTTGCCATCCCCTTTCCAACGCGCAATCACATGGTCACCTGTCTCTTTGTTGGGAACGACTTCGATCTCTGCGCCCAACTTGCGAGCTTCTTCTGCCACAATCGAACCGACACGGTCTACAGCGGCTTTTTCATGCGAAGGAGATTCTGTTTCTACAAGACGTTTTAGAAGAGATTTTGTATCCATGCTCAACTCCAATTCTGAATTATTTCAACACCAACACGATTACACCTACAACTAGGCAATATACCGAAAAAATATACAAAGAATGTTTGCGCAAATATCCCATCAGCCAACGAATGGAAAGCCAGCCCACAATTGCTGACACTAAAAATCCTGTAAAAAGAATGGGTAAAAACTCTGTCGTGTTTGGAAGCAGAATGGCTTGAATTGTTTCATACAATCCTGCCGCCAACAAAATAGGCGCGGACATTAGGAATGCAAAACGGGCAGCCGCAGGGCGGTCAAAGCCGCGGAACATCGCTCCAGCCATGGTCGAGCCAGAGCGGGAAGCACCAGGGATAATTGCCAACACTTGAAAAAAGCCAACAGAAAGCGCATCCACCCAGGTAGCTGTTTCAAGGGTGCGGCTCTTTTTATCAAAATACTCTACGGCTGCCAACAAAACGGCTGTAAACAAAAGCCGAATCCCGCCCCATAGTAAAGGGTCTGTAGATAATTTTTCCACTAAAGGTTTTAGAGCCAATCCCACAATCCCCGCAGGAATCGTAGCAACGATCACCAACCAGCCTAGACGCGAGTGATAGTCGTCAAACGGTTTACGGCTTCGAATACCCTCGAATACTGCCTTTGCGATATCCCAATAATCATGCCAGAAAAATAAAATCAAAGCAGCTACAGTACCTAATTGAATGATGATATCGAAAGCGAATAACTTATCATCTGATGGAAGCCCAAGCAAACTACTAACAATAAACAAATGAGCGGTGGAAGAGACAGGGATAAATTCGGTCAATCCCTGCACAATACCCAACACAATCGCATGAAAAATATTCAATTACTTCACTCCATTCATGGCGCGTTTTGCGTTATTCCCCCATTGCAACAACAACTCCGGCGCGCGGTCTTCAAATGTCCCTTCCGCAATATAAACACGGATATTCTCCATCAAGCGGATTAACGCCCGCAAATTATGAATGGAGACCAACGTACTCGCAAGCATTTCCTTCGCCACAATCAAGTGACGAATATATGCGCGGGTAAATGTCTTGCAGGCATAACAATCACAAGTCTCATCAATCGGACGTTCATCGCGCGCAAAAGTGGCGTTCATCATATTGAGACGACCTTCCGGCGCAAACGCGGAATGATGACGCGCCAAACGAGTCGGCAGAACGCAATCAAAAATATCCACGCCACGCAGAACGCCATTGATCAGGTCTTCGGGAGTGCCAACGCCCATCAGATAGCGCGGTTTGTCTTCCGGCAACAATGGCGTGACCACATCGAGCGTATCGTGCATCTCTTGCTTGGTCTCACCAACTGATAAGCCGCCAATTGCAATACCGGGCGTATTCAACGAGGCGATGAACTTGGCAGACTCCGCTCGCAGCGTAGAGTCCACTCCACCTTGGACGATCCCGAACAAGGCTTGGTCTGAGCGCGTTTTCGCATTCAGCGAACGCTCTGCCCAACGATGCGTCCGCTCCATGGCTTTCTTGATATAAGCATGGTCGTTCGGGTCTGAACATTCATCGAACGCCATGATGATGTCGGCGCCAAGATTCTCTTGAATGGCAATCGACTTCTCCGGCGTGAAACGATGCGTAGACCCATCGATATGACTCTTGAAGGTCACGCCATCTTCATCCACTTTGCGAGTTTGCGAAAGGGAAAAAACTTGAAAGCCACCCGAATCCGTGAGCATGGGGTTATGCCACTGCATGAATTTATGCAAGCCGCCCATATCACGCACCAACTCATCGCCGGGACGCAAATACAAGTGATAGGTATTGCTCAACACGAGAGAAGCGTTGATGCCCTTGAGATGCTCAGGGGTCAAGGTCTTGACGGTCGCTTGTGTGCCAACGGGTGCAAAAACGGGGGTAATAAGATCGCCATGCGGCGTGGAGAAAATTCCAGAACGAGCACGGTTATTTTTGGCTGTAATGCTAAACTCAAACATGGAATGAATTATACCCAGCACGGTCACAAATTGTGTTTATTAGTCGAAAGCACAATTTGTGACCGTGGGCATACATACAGGATGAAAACCCGCCATTGAATTGGTATGCCAACTGCCAATCAATTGGCTCTTTTTCACGGATTGACCCATCCATATAATTGCGACAATAGACCAATTTATTTAGAGAGAGACTATGAAGAACTATCGCCTCATGCTTGTCCTATGCTTGATCCTCATTCTGACGGCTTGTGCCGCGCCCGCTACCACCGCCCCCACACAGACATCCACACCCGCTGCCCCCGAAGCGACAGCCACCATCAACAACTCCACGCCTACTTTGACGGTCACACCAGATGCAACGCTCGCAACCGTGGAAGGCATCATGACCTGGCTGCCCTCTGGCACAGACGAGATTCTGCCCGTCCCAGATGTGACCATGCAACTTGACCGTCATGGCGGTGAGTATCTCAAGTATAAAGTCCGCACCGAAGCGAATGGATCTTATGTCTTTGCCAACATCGAGCCGGGAACGTATGGCGTCGGCATGTATTTGAACTTACGAGTCGGTGAACGCAAATGCGATGCACCAGAGTTCACATCTACTTTAGATCTGAGCTGGGAGCATTACTCCACCTGGAGCAAAGTGGATGTATGGTACGACGTCATCTTTTCGGATACAGATATCACCATCAAACCCGGTGAAACCGTCGTCATTGATTATCAATTGAAATGTCCGTAGATTACAGGAGAGACGTATGAAGGTCAAAAAAGCTTTACCGATTGTTTTGGTCGTTGGTTTCCTTCTCATCGCGGCATGCATGTCGAACCCGGCACCTACAGAGTTACCCATCCCCACGCCAATGACGGTGACCTATACCCAGCCGCCACACGTGGACCCGAACTATTTTCTCACAGCCACACTCGTCCCGTTCGTTACCTTAGCCCCCACCTCCACCTTCGAAGGGACACCCGCCATCGTCAACATTGCATTGAACATGGGGTCAGGTGGAGCCGGATTCTCTGCAAATCTTTACGCGCAGGAAGTGTATACAGGTCGAACCGTCGGCATTTTCATGTCGGCGGGCATGCACACGGCGCCATTGTTGCCCACTTCGCCTCCACTGGATATGGCGGTGCCCGCGCCAGGGACGTACGTCTTCTATGCTCGCCTCAGCAACGACCCAATGGACTATCACTATGGCTACACCCAATGTCAGGTTCCTACTGATTGCGTGGGCAGTCCGTTGATCGCCATGAAAGTGGAGCCGGGTCAGCGCTACAACATTCTGATCGTAGACCGAAAAGCATTACTGCCTGAAATCAATGAACGCGGACTGCCAGTGACCGTTCCATACGTGCTGGTAGAATCGAACCCGTGAAAACATTGCTCATCCCTTTAGATACAAACGCCACCAAGCCGCTTTACCTGCAAGTTGCAGATTACATCACCGAAGCCGCCCGCAGCGGACAACTCAAGCCGGGCACACAACTCCCGCCTTCGCGGACTTTGGCAGAGCAAAATAACGTCCATCGCTCGACCATCATCAATGCCTATCAGGAACTCAAAGCGCGCGGCGTGCTGGCGTCTAAACAAGGAAGCGGGACTTATATCGAAAAGGGATTGAGCGAGAACACTGTGTCCATTCAAAAGTTCAAGCCGGAAAGCCTGCCCACCGACGAACTGATTGCAGAGATTCGCCGCATGCACTGGTCGGAAGGCATGATCTCACTTGGGTATGGTCCGCCGTCAGATGAGTTGATGCCCGTTGAGGACTTCGACCGCTCCCGTCAACGGGTGTTGAGGCGTGATGGAAAAAAGACAGCCAACTACGAACATCCACAAGGCTTCTATCCACTACGCCAAGCCATCTGCGCAGACCTTGTCAAGCAGGGCATTCAAGCAGACCCAGATGACATCCTCATCACGAATGGAGTCTTGGAAGGTGTTTCGCTGGTGAGCCGTGCCATGGCTGCGCCCGGCGATGCGGTGCTGACCGAACTGCCGCAGTACTTTGGCAATTGGACAAATTTTTCTTACCTCGGTTTGGATGTGCGCGGCTTCGACCTGCTCGAAAGCGGACCTGATTTTGCGTCACTTGAGGCGCAATTGCAAAATGAAAATGACAGACCAAGATTCGTCTTCGTCACCGCCGATCATCAAAATCCGCTCGGCACCTGCTGGACAATGCCCGCCCGCCATGAGTTTCTCAAGATGATGAACAAGTATGATGTGCCTGTGGTGGAAGATGCGACCTATCGTGACCTAACCTACGATGGAATGCCGCACACTCCGCTTCGGGCTCTGGACCCGGATGTGATCTATGTCGGGACGTTTTCTCATTCGCTGATGCCCGGTCTCCGTATCGGATTCGTGCTCTGCCGCGGACGTCTGCGCGATCACATCGAACGCCTCAAAGCCATCTCCAGCGGACCCGTCGAAACGCTCAACCAACGCGCACTGGCAGATTTTCTCTCCACGGGCGAATACGAACGTCACCTCGACCGCATCATCCCCGTCTATCGCGCAAGGCGTGATGCGATCCTCAACGCCATGCAAACCTACTTCCCGCCTGAGTTACGCTGGACGAAACCCACTGGTGGCTTCTTCGTGTGGATTTGGTTACCTGAAAATATCTCAGCCATTGACTTGTTCTATCGTTCCTTGAAAAAAGGAATCAGCATCGCCCCCGCGAATATTTTTTATCCCGGTCCCTGCCCGCAAAACGCCTTTCGCTTGGCATTCTCTCACTACCCCGAAGATGTGTTGACTAGGGCTGTGATGGAGATCGGGAAGTTACTATAACAGAAGTACACGGAAGCCACGGATTTCACGGAATCTCGCGGATAAAACTAAAGGAAAATCTGTGTTTGTCCGTGCAATCCGTCTAATCCGTGTCCAAAAAAGGACTTAAGAAATGCTCTCTGGCGACAACCCGTAGACTTCCTCACTTAATCCCTTCAACAAGGTCACTGCTTTCTCTATCGCTTCGGGAGAAGCCTCCAGCAATCTATATACCTCGCCTACGCGGTTGCGAAAATCAGCAGGCTTGATCGCAAAGCGGTCTGTGATATTGATCGCACCTTTTTCATTCATCCAATATTCTTTATTCAATGCAAAGAGTACCTGCACCATACACATCACCGCGCGGAAGCAGCAGCCTGCCGCATAGTTCACATCTGCCCGTTCGATGCTTTTCTTGGCAATGCCTACCGAGAAGTCAATCTCCCATGCAAAGCTGGCGAAGATCGCCTTTTGCAACGCGTCTGGGTACGGCGTGACTTTGTCTTTCAACTCTGTGATGATTCCTTCCGGATCGTATAAGGGTTTACAAAGCGCCACCTCGCCTAAATAGATCGAGGTGACATATCCATGCGGATGCCCGCCTTGATAGAAAATCTCCACTTTGCCATTCAAGCAATCATCAATATAGGACTTGACCCTGCCCAAGTCTTTGTAGAGCAAATCCACGGGCAAGGCTTGGACTTTCAGCCAACCGCCGCCATTGATCCACGGACCCCAACCGCCGAAGCCAGTGATCACATCGGTTCGGTGTTCGTCATCAAGTTTGGTTGCGATTTTTCCTAAAGCATCCAAGTCCATGGGGTGATTTGGGTCATAATAAATCCCCAAGTCAATATCCGAAGAAGGCGTATGTGTCCCTCTGGCGCGCGAGCCGCCCAGCACAATCGCTTTCACACCAACAACGGTGCGAATCTCGTTCACAATGTCTTGAACTAGCTGATCTGATTCCATAACCACCTTCGATCACTTCATCATTTTCAAGCCTGAAAAGACTATTTTGTTTCGTGCTCTTCCAAATTCGTGAGCAACAAATCTAACGCTCCCACCGAAATCTGCAACTCACGCAAGGAAATACCCAGCGAGATGATCATCAACACCAGCGCAATGCCGAAGCTCCACACGCCGCCATCCGTCCAGCTAAAAAACAAGGCGAACATGCTCACGACACACATCAATAGGCTTAGCACACCAAAGATCTGCATATTACGAATCAAATACACGCGGTAACGCAAGTTATCGATCTGTGCCAAAAGGTTTTTATCCTGGCTGTCATGATAGCGGTCATTCAAATTGCGAATAATCGTGGCGAGGGTCAAGAAACGATTCGTGTACGCCAGCATCAACAGCGACACCGTTGGGAACAAAAGTGCGGGGGTAGTAAGGGTCAATTCTTCCATAACAATTTCTCAGGCGGCTTGAGCCGCGTATTCTATAACAAACTAATCGTCAACTTGCTCGGGCGCGCCAACAGCATGGGCACATTCAACTTCAATTGCGGCAAATACGGGTTCGTGATCTCTGCTTCATATAATGAAAGCCAGCTCGTGTTCATCACATCCAAACTTGAGGCGAAATCGGCAGAAGTAGAGATGCGCAGCTTAGCCTTCATCTCAAAAGACCCAGCCAACACATGGACAAGTTCCATCTTGCGATTCGATTCGGTGGCGTCAAAATCTAAAGCATCCTGGGCGGGCGGCGCAATATGAAAGCCAATCACTTCAGGAGTCGGAACATACGTCTCCTGAGCGGTGTAATTTTTGGGCGGCGAACCTGCCAATTGCACCACCTGCGCATTATATAAATGAATATAGTTCGGCACACCCTGCGTCCTCAGCCAAATACTCACACGAATATTCTCCCGCAAGATCACATCTCCACGCACCAACATGGTAGGCGTGTAAACAAATACAGTTGAAACTTTTTCATCCGGCAATAAATCTCTCATACATAACTCCTCAGCAGATTATACTCGTCGCGCCCTTCCTCTTGACTTTGGTCTCGTTTATACTCCGCACACTTTAACATGACACAAGACAAACTTTGGAACATCTCGCCTCGCATTTCCCCCGAAGCTGATTCTGCTCTGGCAGCGTTTCCTCCGCTGTTACGTCAGGTGCTTTTCAATCGCGGCTTTGCCGATGACCCCAGTGCGCGCGCTTATCTACGCGGTGAACCCAACAGCAACATCGATCCCTTTCAAATGACGGATATGCAGGTCGCCATTGAACGCATCCGATATGCGCTTGCGAACAATGAACCCATCGCCATCTACGGTGATTATGATGTAGATGGAGTCACAGCCACAGCATTGCTGGTAGAAACGCTAAAAAACTCGGCGCCGATGTGCGTGGCTATATTCCCAACCGTTTTGATGAAGGCTATGGTCTCAATAACAATGCCTTGGATGAACTCAAAGCGGATGGAGTCAAGCTGGTCATCACCGTAGACTGCGGCATCCGTTCGCCAGCCGAAGCGGCTCATGCGCGGACCATTGGGCTGGATCTCATTATCAGCGACCACCACCACCCCGACGATGACAACCTGCCCCCCGCCCTCGCCGTCATCAACCCCAAACGGCATGGCGATATCTATCCTGATAAAGACCTGGCAGGTGTGGGAATTGCCTACAAGATTGCTGAAGCCCTGCTGGCAGATGACCCAACGTCCACTCTGAACGGTCAAATCCTCAACTCCTTACTCGATCTCGTCGCCCTCGGCACCGTAGCAGACCTCGCTCCGCTTGTGGGCGAAAACCGGGTGCTCGTCAAAAAAGGGCTCAAACAAATGCGTCAGACCACACGCCAGGGTCTATTTTCTCTGGCAGCCGTCTCTGATATTTCATTAGCCAAAGTGAATGCTGGCAATATTGGCTTTGGTCTCGGTCCGCGCCTCAACGCGGCAGGACGATTAAAAGAAGCTCTGGCTGCTTTCGAGTTACTCACCACCACAGATGTCTTCCGCGCTGGTGAGCTTGCCCAACAACTAGATATGCAGAATCGCGAACGTCAACGCATTACGCGCGATATGCAAACCCGTGCCGAAGAGATCGCTCTCAATGACGACCCGAATGCGCATCTGCTCTTTGCCGCGCATGAAGGGTTTAACTCCGGTGTGGTTGGTCTTGCCGCCTCACGCCTCACCGAAAAATATTACCGCCCTGCCATTGTCGCCTCCAAAGGTGAAGAAGAGACGCGCGGATCATGCCGTTCTATTCCTGAATTCCATATCACCGATGCCCTTGATCAATGCGCAGACTTGCTTGTGCGTCACGGCGGGCATGCCGCGGCAGCGGGGTTCACCGTAAAAAATGAAAACATCGAAGCGCTTGTTAGCAAGCTAAAAGCCATCGCTGAAGAAAAGCTTGCTGGAAGCGACCTCAAGCCCACCGTCACGGCAGATGCGGAAGTGGATCTATCTGAGATGCGCCCTGAAGTTTTCGAGAAAGGGTTGAAATACCTCGAACCTACTGGCTATGGCAATCGCGAAGCTTCTTTTGTAGCACGCAATGTAAAAGTCAAAAGTTCGCGCATCGTCGGCTCGGATGGCAAACACCTCAAGATGTCACTTGAAGATGCCAAAGGGGTTGCACACGATGCGATCGGTTTCCGGCTCGGCGATTGGCATAAGTCCATGCCGCCGCGAGTGGATGTGCTCTTTACTTATGAGCCGAATGAATACAACGGGCGCGTGACCTATCAGCTCAATTTGAAAGATATAAAAGCCTCAAGATAAAAAATAGACAGCCTCTCGGCTGTCTATTTTTTGCTGAGTTCATCAGCACGTTCAGGGATGGTAAAGTTTTTGATGGTGGTGCGGTCTACAAGCCCCGGCAAAAAGCGATTGAGGAAGACAGTCAATCTCCACATCCAAGGCAGCACCCACATTCGGCGCGGACGATGCACAAGACTCACAATCGCGTTGCCCACTTGGTCTGCGGTCAAGACCATAAACGTTGGCGTGCTAGCATTCGTCTTGCGTTGAATACCGGCATGGTCTGGGAACTCAGTGCCGCGCACACCACCCGGATAGAGCAATGACACATCAATGCCCCAGGGGTTCACTTCACGGCGTAACGCCTCTGAAAATCCATGCACTGCATGTTTGGTCGCCGCGTAGATCGTATACGTTGGCGTGCCCACCAAACCAGCAATGGAGCAAATGTTGATAATGCTGCCATTGCGTTGCTCGATCATGATCGGTAGTACCTGTCGCGTGGTTTGAATAACGCCCAATACATTAACATCGATCTGGGCTTGAATATCCTCAAGCGGGTCAAGTTCCTCCAACCATTTCAAACGTCCAAAGCCAGCATTATTCACCAATACATCAATACGCCCATATCGCGCAACAGTTTGAGAAACCAAGGTGCGGATCTCTTCCAATTTTGAAATATCCGTTTGAAGCGTGAAGGCTTCAGCACCATTGCCTATGGCATTGATTTCATTCGCCAGCATTTGCAACGGCTCAATGCGCCGCGCCGCAAGCACCAATTTGGCACCTTCATATCCAAATGCACGCGCAGCCGCCGCACCGATCCCCGACGAAGCGCCGGTGATGATCACTACTTTTCCTTTGATATCCATGTTGTCCTTGTTGTTTTTAGGGTCCCCAGCGGGGTTGGTAATCGCAATAATCATTATTCGTCAAACGGCGAACATCCGTACCATCCACACGTATGATGTAAATTTCGCAGCCAAGGTCTTCACCATAATGGTCATAATAGGATGTAAACGTCACCCACTGTCCATCCGGTGAAATGGATGGACCTTGTGAGTTGCCGCCGGTCGGTGTGAGCATATGGGCATTCGAGCCATCGGCATTCATGATGTAGACATCGCGATTCCAAGGCTGACCGGAATAGGTGACGATGAACTGCCCATTTGGTGACCAATCGCTTCTTCCCCGTACCGCGGGCAGGTCGCTGATCTTTTGCAGTTCACTCCCATCAAGCTTGATCCTATAAAGCTGAACCCCGCCTTGCATATCAGATGCAAACAAAATAAACGTCCCATCCGGCGACCAGGTTGGATCCCAGCCAGAAGCATTTGAAATCGGATGCGGGTTTGAGCCATCGCGGTTCATCACCCAAATTTGATTTTCCGCAACAGTGGAGAGTTTGAATGCAATCAATGAGCCATCGGGCGATATCTCGGGTCCATTTAGGTTACCGAGGCGGTCTGTTAGTTGAGTGACGGCTCCGTTGGCAATGTCCATTTCGTAGATCTCGTAAATATTCGGCTCGCGAAACGCCGCATAGATCACACTCTGACCATCAGGCGCAATGGATGGGTAATAATGCTGGCGAGTATCGTCTGTGGTTAGGCGGCGAAAACCGGAGCCATCAGCATTAATGATACAGATTTGATTACTGGCTTGTGTTTTGAATATCTGGCAAACGAAAGCAATCTTTCCGCTTGGCTCACTGGTAGATGCTATTGGGTTTTGGGGTTGGGGGGCAGAGTCTATTGAAGATGGAGTTACTGCCGATAAAGTTGCAAACAGGTCTGGGGTCGGGGTGGAGGCGGAAGGCAGATTACAGGCAAGTATCAACAATAGGAGCAGCATCCATGTACGAATAAAAAAAGCCCGGTCAATTTGTTTCATGCAAGAGCATTATAAATTATGACGATAAACAAAATAGCATGTATCAAAAGACCTCCACTTTGTTGATGGAGGTCTTTGTCTTTATTGTTTTAGCTTTTCATTAGGAGAGCACGAATCGTTTCCACAAGTTTTTTTAGTGATACGGGCTTGCTCATATAATCTGTGGCTCCTGCTTCAAGGCAACGCTCCCTATCACCTTCCATGGCTAAGGCAGTAAGAGCAATGATGGGCAGATTCTTATATCGTGCATCTGCACGCAGACGACGAATAACTTCCAACCCATCCATTTCTGGCATTTGCAAATCCATAAGCACCAGGTCTGGAGAAATGGCGATTGTTTTATCCAAAGCTTCGCGCCCATCTCGGGCATATATGACTTCGTATTCTTTGCTTAGTAAGTAATCACCGACGATCATAATGTTCGCTTCGTTATCTTCGGCAACCAGAATCACACCTTGCTTCTCTCCCGTTATATTAACCGGCAAAACGGCTGGAATCGCAGGTGAAGATTTTGTAGTGCTGGAGGGAACAGTCCACCAGGGTAATGAGACAAGGAAATCGCTACCGCGCCCGACCTCACTCGTAATAGACACCACACCGCCATGCAATTCAACCAAGCGTTTCACCAGCAACAGACCCAACCCAGTACCTTCATGGCGGCGTGTCAGACTACTATCGATCTGGGAAAACGGCTGGAATAATTTATGCATATCGCCAGATGCAATCCCGATACCGGTATCACTGACCAAAAAGTTACAGCGGTTCTGTTTCTCGTCTGCAGAGACGGCAAGTGTGACATTCCCACCGGAGGGTGTGAATTTAATTGCATTACTGAGTAGATTGATGAGGATCTGCTTGAGGCGTTTCGGGTCCGCTTGCAAGATAGGGATATTTAGGTTTCGCTGATAATTAACGACCACATCCTTTTTTCTGGCAGGTTCTTTGATGAAACTTAAACAGGTTTGGCAGATATCTTCGATAGACACATTCTCAATGACCAAATCAAGCTTTTCAGCTTCGATCTTTGAAAGGTCAAGAATATCGTTAATCAGGCTGAGCAAATGCTGCCCGCTTTCTTCAATAGTAGTCACCATGGCTTGCTGGCGGTCACTCAACGATCCGTGGATACCTTCCAATAAAATTTCAGACATACCGAGAATGCCGTTGAGGGGTGTGCGTAGTTCATGGCTCATGTTTGCCAGGAATTCATCCTTAACACGCATGGCACGTTCCAATTCCATATTTGCATGCTGCAAATTCATTTTAGCCCGCAAGTGTTCGATCGCAACTGCAACTTGATTGGCAATCACCTGTATAAGATCAAGGTCTTCGGGACTAAATCCATCATCTTCAGGTCGGTTAATGGCTGTGATGGTGCCCAATGGACGTCCTTGAAAAATGAGAGGTACGACAATAATATCGCCGGCATTTGTATCTTTACGGCGTTTCTGTACCTCAGAGCTTTCCCGCTCATCTGGAAGTTCATGTGGTGACCAAGCGGTTTTTTGTTCGCGCAATGCCCAGCCCGTCAGCCCATCCATTGCCTCTTCAAAAGAAATTTCAATCACCTCGTTAGAACCCGGACCGCATTTGTATGCCATTTCAATCTTTTTATTTGGCACATCCATCACAAGGATATTGACTCGATCTGCAACAAGTACTTCCACCATATTATCTGAAACAAGTTTTAGCAAGGACTGTAGGTTCATTAGATCAATGGAGCCCTGACTAATATGATACAGTGCATTGACACGCCTTAGACTCGCATGCATAACTTGTTCAGCTTGTTTACGGCGTGTAATATCGGTCAAGGTGCCGCGGCTAGTCTTAAATTTTCCATTTACGTCGTATACAGCCACAGCATTTAATAAGACAGGAAACCTCGACCTATCCTTGCGGATGAGTTCAAACTCCAGGTCGCTGATCTTTCCCTCATGTATCAATATGGGAAGATTGGCTTCCACGATTTCAACCGGGAAGATGGTTGTGATATGTTTCCCCATCAATTCATCACGAGTGTACCCAAGCCATTGCAGTTCCGTTTGGTTGATGTTGACGATATTCCCATTTTGATCTACGGAGTGATACCCTGAAGGTGCATTTTCATAAAGATCCTGTACTTCCGCTGTACGTTGCTTTACACGTTCTTCCAGTTCTCCTGCCAGTAAGCGGTATTTTTCCTCGCTCTTACGCAGAGATTCTTCAGATCGCTTGCGTTCGATGGCAATGCAGGCTAATCTTGCAGCAGCCGTAAGCAAGGAAATTTCTATATCGCCTGGTGTGCGCGGCTCATTAGAGTAAATGGCAAATGTTCCAAGCACGGTACTGTTTGTCGCCAAAATGGGCATGGACCAACAAGCTTGAAACCCGTGTTTTAACGCGACGTCGCGGTAATTAATCCACAAGGGGTCAGATGCAATATCAGCAACATAAACCGGGGCTTTTCGGTAGGCGGCTGTACCGCATGACCCCACACTAGGGCCAATCTGCAACCCATCAATTGCATCTACATAAGACTGGGGTATATTTTGACCAGCCCCATGGTGCATGTGAAGTCCATCGCTGTCAAGCAGAAGGATTGAACAAGATATATTCGGAAATTGATATTCAATATGACGCACGAGGGCTTCCAGAATAGTGATAAGCCCTTCACCTCTGACCAACATCTCTAATATGTTTTGTTCGTCGGTCTGTCGTAGGTCTTGCAGTTTTCGTTCAGTAATATCCGTATGGGTACCACTCATACGGAGGGGCTTTCCGTGCTCGTCACGTTTGACCACACGAGCCTGATCCAGAATCCACTTATAACTTCCATCTTTAGCACGCATGCGATATTCAATTCTGTGTGCAGTCGTTTTACCATCCAAATGATCCTGAATGGATTTCAACGCGGATTCCCGGTCATCAGGATGATGCAGGTCAGACCACTGCTTTACAGAAAGTTCTATTTCTTCCAACGTGTACCCAAGCATCTCAGCCCAGCGTACATTGCGGAAAACTTTTCCGGTTTCAATATCCCAATCCCAATACCCTAACTGACTCCCCTCCATCACCAGACCAAGGCGTTCCTCGCTCTCGCGCAGTTTGTCCTCCGACTGTTTGCGCTCGGTGATATCCTGATAGGAACCAATGGAACCGATTATGTTCCCATTGACGTCTCGCAACTCCACAGCGGTCTCATAGACCCAACGGAGACTTCCATTGCGAGATCGAATTTTGAATTCACACTTCCATGTGGGAATTTCACCAGAGCGAACCTTCTCAATAGCTTCATCTAACGAGTATCCTGCTAATTCTTCTACTGGAATTGCTTCATCAACTAGTGTCTCCCAAATGGCAGCACTAAACTCTTCAGGTCCATACCCTGTAATCTGGCGTATTCCTTCACCAATGAATTCATATTTGACCTTTGTTGCACCGTCGTAATACACCTCATAATACGGCACAACTCCAGCCGCCTCCATGGCGCGCCGGTGACGTTCCTCGCTCTCACGTAATTTTTCCTCCGCTTGTTTGCGTTCGGTGATATCTTGAATAGTGCCTACCATGCGCACTGGTTTGCCATGATCATCATAAGTGACCTTGGCAATCTGATGAAGCCAGCGTTCCCCTCCATTAGAAAGGTGGATGCGATATTCATAATCGAGATTGCCTTTTTCAGCAAAAGTGACATAATCTAATTTCTGTAAGCGCTCAACATCCTGCTTATCCATCATTTCCATGATACGCATCTGTGGGATCGTATCCCCTTCCGGCTCAACCTCGAGAATACGGAAAAACTCTTTCGACCCATACATCAATCTACCTGGGGCTTTCCATTCCCAATGACCGATCTGACCCACGCGCTGGGCTTCAGCCAATAATTCTTCACTACGCCTATGGACTATTTCAGCCCGATTTCTTTCTATGGCATAACGTAGTACCCGCCCGGCGATCCGAAAATCTTCTGGGCGTTTTATTAAATAGTCCTGCGCACCCGCCTGCATGGATTGTATGGCGACTTCTTCATCATCCAGTGCCGATAACACCACCAATGGCAATTCTGGCGCAGAATGTTGGAGTTTGAGGAAGGCATTCAGCCCCTTACTATCGGGCAGATTTAAGTTTAGAAGAACAGCATTAAAAGTCTGTTGTGATAGGGTTTCTAGAGCCGTAGTCAAGCTCTCCACTACAGTCAAATTAAAATCTGCCAATACATCCTGTAGAAGCGCCTCTTGTAAGAGGTGTGAATCGGAAAGGCTATCTTCCACCAGCAATATTTCTAGTGTAATTTTGTCCATACTCCACCTCGAAATACAAGTCATATTAAGAAATACGTATTCTATTATTACTTCTAATAGGGATTTTTCTTAAGGTAAATACTGGTTTTCCCTACTTCAAAAACACATATCACTTCTTTGCAACTTAAATAAAAACAACCAGAGAAATATTCCCTGGTTGTTATCTAGACTTCGAAAAAGCGCTTCAGGCTGGTCTATAAGCCGCATTCTGTCCGGTGGATTTCTCCACATGGGCAACCATCTCTCTGGGCGGCGCGTCACCGCGCCGCTCGGTGCAGCCTACCCGGGACTGACCCAACCCACAGGAGGGAAGGGTGCGTATGGAGGCGAGCAGCCTCCCATCGTCCACAGACGAAATCGTCCCTGCTTGGCCTTGCTCCCGGCGGGGGTTACCTGGCCACGCACATTACTGCGCGCGCCGGTGGTCTCTTACACCACCTTTTCACCATCACTACCAAAGGTAGCTGTTTGTTTCTGTGGCCCTTTTCCGGTAGGTTCATGCCTTGCGGCAATCTTTCTGTCAACGAATGACAGACTTCCCCACCCCGGGTGCTATCCGACGCCGTGCTCTAATGGAGTGCGGACTTTCCTCGATCCCGTCAACGCAGAACCGCGATTGCCCAACCAACCTGAAGCGTTTGCATGATACCCGTGGAAAGAAGGAGAGTCAACCGCGCAGAGCCTATTTTGCTCTTTTCTTTATACAATTTTGCAAAAGTCATGCAGTTTTCATTGCCAAAGGTGGACATTTCTGGAAAAGACATTAAAATTGAAAGGTCATACTACTTTGTATCCTAAAGGAAGCCCCTTGAGCAACGTACCTGGAAAATTCGTCATTGGTCTCACTGGTAATATCGCCACCGGCAAGAGTGTGGTGCGCCGTATGTTGGAACATTTAGGCGCCTATACGATTGATGCCGATTCTTTGACGCACCGTTCATACGCTAAAGGTGCACCGGGATACCAGCAAGTGCTCGATAAGTTCGGGAAGTGGCTTTTGAATCGCGAGGGCGAAATCGACCGCCAGAAACTAGGCAACCTCGTTTTCGGTGATCCAGAGGCGATGCGTCAGTTGGAAGAGATCGTCCACCCGCTGGTGAGACAAGCTACAGAAATGCTTACCAAACGGGCTTCTCAACCGGTGGTTGTAATCGAAGCGATCAAACTTCTTGAAGGAGATCTGCGCAAATCTTGTGATTCGATCTGGGTTACGAATGCACCGGAAGTGATCCAAGTGGAACGCTTGATGCGCAAACGCGGCTTCACCCGCGAACAGGCGCAGGAACGCGTCCATTCTCAATCTCCGCAAAGCCAAAAAGTTAATATGGCAAACATGGTCATCACGAACACTGGTTCGTATGATGACTTATGGAAGCAAGTTAATGAATCATGGAAGCAAGTCGTCCCCGGTGCGAGCGATGCACAGGCAGAAACCATCACGGTCAAAAAATCAACAGGTACAGGTGAGCTTTCTGCGCATCGAGGCAAGCCGAAACATGCATCGTCAATTGCGGAGTTGGTTACACGCTTGAGCAAAGGCAAACGCAAGATGAGTGCCGATGAAGTGATGGAAAGCTTTGGCGACAAAGCCTACATGCTTTTGCAAATGGACGGGCAGGTCGTGGGTGTGGCTGGCTGGCAGGTAGAGAATTTAGTGACTCGCACTACAGATATCTTCCTCGAAGATAACCTTGACCTTTCGAAGGCTCTAGATACTCTTGTTAAAGGGGTAGAGAGCGCTTCAGGTGAATTACAAAGCGAAGCCTCTTTAATCTTCGCCATGGACAATCTTGCCGCACAAGATGTAACCTGGCAAAAACTAGGATATGAAAAACGTACACCCAATAGCCTGGGCGTGCAAGCATGGCAGGAAGCTGCCGAAGAAGGAGCGCCCGCTGAAAGTGTTCTCTTCTTCAAACAATTAAGGCAGGACCGCGTCCTCCGCCCGATCTAAGCTGTAACAACCAAGTGGATTTGGGGTACATCCCGAACGAACAGCTGAGGCGGAGTTCCGTCCCATTTACACGTGACTGAATTTCTGAATAACCTCTTCTTTATTTTTCAACGTGTCAGCTGGCTGAGCGTGTTAGACATCATGCTCGTCACGCTGATTTTCTTTGCGTTGCTCTATTCTCTGCGTGACACACAAGCCATGGCATTGTTGCGCGGTATGATCATGATCATCGTCGCCATCACGTTGATCACCAGCCTGGTAGACCTGCCTGCCTTCTCATGGTTTGCTCGGAACGCCCTGCCCTCGTTGCTGATCGCCATCCCTGTGATCTTTGCCCCAGAAATTCGACGCGCCTTAGAGCGCCTCGGTCGTGCCGGGACCTTTTTGTCTGCCACCACCAAAACAGCTGACTCTGCCCTCGAAGAGACTATTCGCGCGATTGTAGGTGCCGCTGCCAGACTCTCCGCTCGCAAACATGGCGCATTGATCGTGATGCAGCGCCTCGATCATCTCGATGACTATATTCAAACAGGGGTACAACTAAACGCCAAAGTCACACCAGAATTATTTTTGCAGATCTTTTACCCAAACACCCCTTTACATGATGGCGGTGTGATCGTAGTGGACTCAAAAGTAGTTGCGGCTTCTTGTGTTTTGCCATTATCTGCCAGCGGAATTTTGAACCGCACTCCCGAACGTCAGATGGGTTTACGTCACCGTGCTTCTTTAGGCATTTCAGAAGTGAGTGATGCCATTGCCATTGTGGTTTCAGAAGAAACCGGCGCCATTTCCATAGCACATTCTGGTAGAATGCTGCGCCGCCTCGACCCGGAACGCCTTGAAAACATCCTAACGGCATTCTTCCGCCCTAGCGGCACGGAACAAAAGATTGGCTTTATTGGTAAATTATTCTCCGACAGAAAAGGTCGGAAGGAAGAAAAGTAGCAGATGGCTCGCTGGATTCTTGAGAATTACCGCACCTTTTTATGGGCATTCGCACTGGCTGTTGCTGTGTGGATTTCTTCGGTTACCTCGGCAGACCCAGACCAAACCCGCACACTAGATAACCCTGTACAGGTGCAGGTTATTGGGCAATCTAGCAATCTTGTCTTCAGTGAGCCGATTGCAAAGGAAGTCTCTGTCACTTTGCGCGCCCCAAGCTCGGTGTGGGCCTTGATCGATGATGACCCCAGCATTGTGCGCGCCATTCTTGATGTATCTGGATTAAGCACTGGCGAACATACTTTAGACCTGCAGATTCAAGTCAATGCCCGTCCGGTACAGATCGTTTCTGTTTCACCGAAAACCTTCGTCTTTTCACTAGAACCTTTAATCACCAAGTCTATGGATGTAGATTTGCGTGTGGCAGGTGAAGTTGCTGTGGGGTATCAGGTAGGAGATGCAACTCTGGACCCAGTATCCGTTGTGGTGTCTGGCGCCCAGTCACAGGTTGAGAAAGTGAGCCGCGCTCGTGTGTCCATTGACCTCAACCGCATCCGCGAAAGTTTTGATCAATCGGTCAAAGTGGAAGTGTTGGATGATCGCGGTCAGGTGGTAAACGGTGTAACCGTTTCACCAGAAACTGTGCACGTTGTATTACCTGTGAGCCAGCAAGGCGGTTATCGTGACGTTGCTGTAAAAGTGACCACACTTGGGCGTGTGGCAAGTGGATATCGCCTGACAGATATTTCTGTATCACCACCGGTTGTAACAATCTACTCCACTGATCCTGACCTGGTCAATAGCCTGCCCGGCGTGTTGGAAACCCAGCCGCTTGATCTGCAAAACGCACAAGATGATATTGCCACACGCCTAAAGCTAAGTCTGCCAGCAGGCATCTCGGTCATTGGCGAGCAGACTGTTTTTGTGCAAGCAGGTGTCTCCCCCATTGAAAGCAGTGTGACCATCTCAAGCGAAACGATCGAAATCATCGGTTTAGATGAGAGCTTGAATGTTCAGATTTCGCCGTCGAATGTGGATATTATTCTCTCGGGTCCATTGCCGCTTCTGGAAAAACTTACCCGCCAATCGGTGCGCGTCACGGTTGACCTGACCGGACTGACCGAAGGCAAATATCAACTCAGCCCCAATGTAGAAATTCTGGTGGCGAATGTCGCTGTTGAGTCAATTCTGCCGAACACTATCGAAGTGACGCTTGCTCCGCTAAATACGAGCACGCCCACACCAACCCCTAAACCATAAAGTAAAATAAACCATATGAAACCCATTGTTGCACTTGTCGGCCGACCGAATGTCGGTAAATCTACCCTGTTCAATCGCCTCGTTGGCGAACGCATGGCGATCGTTGACGATACCCCCGGCACCACCCGCGACCGCCTTTTTGGCGATGCAGAGTGGAATGCACGTCCCTTCACTGTTATTGATACTGGCGGTATTGACCCAACTCATGGCGGTCGGACTCCGCTCTCAGTTGGTTCTGCTGATTTTATCGGAGACATTCGCCTACAAGCCCAAGCTGCCATTCAAGAAGCCGATGCCGTACTCTTGGTAGTAGATGGCGAAACCGGCGTAACCGAACCAGACCGCGAAGTAGCAGACATTTTGCGCCGTATGCAAAGGAAGCAGCCAGACGGTTCCTTTTTGCCACCGATCATATTGGTGGTGAATAAATGCGAATCCAGAGAACGCCGCGAATCGGTTGGCGAGTTTTACGAGCTGGGCTTGGGAGAACCGTTTGCCATCTCTGCCATTCATGGCACCAACACCGGTGACTTGCTCGATGCACTTGTCTCATCCTTCCCTGCTCAGATGGAAGATGAAGAAGATAACAATATTAAGATTGCTCTGGTTGGCAAACCTAACGCCGGGAAATCGAGCCTGCTTAATAAACTGGTCGGTGAAGAGCGTGTGATTGTCAGCCCGATCGCAGGCACCACCCGTGATGCCATTGATATGAAACTCGAATTTGGCGGGTTGCCCATTACTCTCATCGATACAGCAGGCATCCGTCGGCGCGGCAAGATCGAAAAAGGCGTGGAAGAATATAGCGTCGTCCGCTCCTTCAAAGCCATCGAGCGCGCAGATGTATCCTTATTGATGATCGATGCCACCACAGGCATCACCTCACAAGATGCACATATTGCCGGTTTCATCAAAGATGAATGGAAATCTTGTGTGGTTTTAGTCAACAAATGGGATGCCATTGAAAAAGACGGCACGACCATGGATGCCTATACCGAGAAAATCTTGAACGACCTAAATTTCGTCTCGTATGTACCGATTCTCTATATTTCCGCCAAAACCGGTCAGCGTGTGGACCAAGTCTTACCATTGGCATTACGTGTTCAAGAAGAGCGCCTTGCCCGTCTGACAACCTCTAAGATTAACGAGATCATCCACGCTGCGCAAGATGCCCATCCACACCCCACTCATGCCGGGCGGGCTCTCAAGATGTACTATGGCACACAAGTTCGCAGTGACCCACCCACCTTTATGATCTACGTCAATGAACCGTCACTAATGCACTTCACCTACTTGCGCTATCTTGAAAACCAGATTCGCGCAGAGTATGGCTTCTTGGGAACGCCCATTCGCATCGTCCTTAAGGGTAGGCACGAATAATTCCATGAACAAGAAAACGATTCTGGTTACAGGTGATGTGTTCGCCTTGATCATTTTGAATATTATTGGGTTTGTTACACATAAAGAAGTTGGCGTATCTTTCATGCCACGAATGGCAGCGGCGTTCTTCCCCATCGTCTTCGCCTGGTTCGTGTTGGCTCCATGGTTTGGTTTGTTCGATGAAGCAGTGATCAACACCCCTAAAAATCTTTTGAGAATCCCTCTAGTGTTCCTATTTGCGGCTCCGCTTGCAGTGGTTTTGCGTGGAGCATTTCTCCATGCCGCCGTATCGCCTTTATTTGCGCTAGTCTTTGGCAGCACCAATGCCTTTGGGATGATGGTTTGGCGATGGCTTTATCAAGTACTTATGAAAAAGAAAGCCTAATCACCCGTTCTAAGCATTTCGTAAAAGACCCGGACCACCTCCGGGTCGAATTGTTTACCGGACTGCTCCTCAATATATGAAAAAGCTTCTTCATCTGATAATGATTTTCGGTATGGGCGATCTGAACGGAGTGCATCCCATACATCAATGATAGCGAACACCCGAGCCTCAAGGGGTATCTCCACACCATGTAACCCGAACGGATATCCACTCCCATCCCAGCGCTCATGGTGATACAGCGGAATCGTCATTGCGGGTTCAAGATAATTAATGGGGGCAATCAACATTTGCGCATAAAGCGGATGTTTACGCATGACCACCCATTCTTCTTCTGATAGCTTCCCCGGTTTGAGAAGGATTTCATTCGGAATCCCCATCTTCCCAATATCATGTAAGATCGCACCACGTTCAAAATGCAAGAGCTCTTCTGCGTGCAACCCCATCCGCTTTGCCAATTGAACCGAGAGATCAACTACACGTTGGGTGTGACTATCGGTCTCACGATCTCGCAAATTCAATGCCCGCGACCATCCCTTGAGGGTTTCCTCATACGCTTCAGACAATTCTCGGTTGGCATCCTTCAACTCACCCAATAAAGTGGACTGTGCAATGGCAATTGCAGCTTGCCCAGCTAATGTTTCAAGATAACCTTTCCATTCTGAATCTAAACGAGGTGCGCGGTCAAAAACCTCAAGCACTCCTCGCAAACGGTCATTTGCAAACAGGGGCACCGCATAATAATCCATCACCCCTTCGCCTTTGACCGCCACAGCCACCTGTTTATCCTCTTTTTCCAAGTTATGAAAATAAATGGTCTGTTTTTCAGCAGCAGCCTGCCCCACTCTGCCCTCGCCAAGTGCACACAAAGTCTGGTGCGGATACTCGCCAAAAAAGCCAAGGCTGGCACTCAAACGTAACTGTTCCGTTTTAGGGTCAAACAAAAAGATGGCAGAAGCTTCCACATTCAGAAGCCGGGTCAGACTCTCCAGCAGGATATACAGAGTATTGTTCAGGTCACCACCAGAGATGATGGCTTTATCAATGGCGCGCAATGCGTTCAGCCGATCTAATTGCCGGGTTAACCGTCTGCGATGTGCCTTGGATTGATCTGAAAGAAAACTGGTGAGCAAAGCAACAGAATTGAACGAAATGATTTGGAACATCACACGTTGTACAAAGATTGAATCGATCTCGTCTATGTTCGCGATCACCAACGATCCGCTCACCAAACTTGCTGCAAATGCAGCCAAAAGCCCGCCTGCCTGACCGAAATAAAAAGCGGCTACCAAAATTGGAATGATTTGAGAGAATGCGAACATCTCCCGCATTTCCCCCGTCTCGCCGGGAAGGAAGATCGTTCCCAAGGCGGCAATTGCCAGCCAGATCAAAATGGCAATGACAATAAATGGTTTTGAGATCTCAATAAATTTTGTTTTCACCATCGCCCTTCATCTTCACAATACAATTTTCGATTCAAAAATACAATGAAGAGAATAATAGCTACAACATCAACTGTTGTTTCGGTGAGCAAACCTAAAACCAAAATGGATGGTTTATCGATCAGCAAGTATCCAAAACGCCAAAAGAAAAGAATGTTCAAGGCATGACCCAATAACACAGAACAAGCCGCCAAGAATTGCTGACGGGAATTCCCCGCAAACCCAGCCGCAATTCCCATAATGGTATGGGGAAAAATGGCAAGCAAATCATATGCATCTGCAGTCATAAAGGCGGATATTCCTGTCCCTAAAAAACCGGCAATAGCGCCACTTACGGGTCCGTAAAAATACCCGGCAAGGATCGGGAAGATCATATTAATGGCAAGATTGGCTTCAGGGACAAACGGATTAGGAATGTACCCCACAATGTAATGAGCTGCCGGATATGCTAATGTGAAAAAAATCAGACCTAAGTAGGGTTTACCCTTTGGCATATTCAAATTATAGTGGCTATGCTTATCTTTTTGTATTGCAAAATTTTAAATAGAGCTTATCTCTACAAGAACACTCCAAAATAAAAGTCAAATAGAAAGAACGGGTAAAATAGAATCTATGGATGAAACTGCATTAATTGCCTCTGCCCAACAAGGCGACCTAAACGCGTTCAATACGATCATCCTGCATTATCAGGATGCAGTCTTCAACACGGCTGTACGCATCCTTGGCGATGACGATATGGCAGAAGACGCCGCCCAAGAAGCCTTCATCTCGGCATTCCAAAGCATCAAATCATTTCGAGGTGGGTCCTTCAAGGCATGGATCCTGCGCACCGTGACGAATGCCTGTCTTGATGAATTGCGCCGCCAGAAACGCCGCCCCACCACCCCGCTTGAGCCTGAGACCAGCGACGGTGAAGAAATGGATTCACCCAAGTGGCTTGCTGACAAAAGCATGACCCCGGCACAAAAATCTGAAGCCGATGAATTGGAACACGCCATTCAACATTGTTTGGATGCCCTGCCCACTGAATTCCGCACAGCGGTTGTGCTTGCTGATGTGCAAGGAATGGACTATACCGAAGTCGCTTCTGCCATCCGCGCACCCTTAGGAACCATAAAAAGCAGAATTGCACGCGCACGGTTAAGGCTGCGTGAGTGTTTACGTTCCTTTGAGGAACTTTTACCCTCTTCATATCGTCTGGAAGAGGAGAATGTTCAATGAAAAATTTTTACGATATTGAGACCCTCTCTGCATATTTAGACGGACAACTCGATGCGTCTGATGCGGCTCGATTAGAAGCCCGCCTCAAAACCGACGCCGAGCTTGCTTCTGTTTTAAAAGACCTTCGCGCCGCTCGTGGCATTCTTCGCAAACTCCCTGCACGAAAAGCACCGCGCAACTTTACCCTTACCCGTCAAATGGTAGGACTCAAACCGCCGCTGCCGCGCACCTATCCATTGCTTAGGTTTGCTACTGCATTTGCTGCCATCCTCTTCCTCTTCTCATTTACAGCTACCACTCTTGCTCCAAGATTAACTTCGGCGGTCGAGTCCCAGTCTGCTCTAGGGTTGGGTTCTGGCGGCGGTTGTGATGCTTGTGGTGGCGGAGGCGGACCCGAATCTGCACCAATGGCTGCGGCTGCAACAGAAGCCGCAGCGACAGAAGCAACTGAACTATTTGCCGCACAAGAAGCTGCCCCCGCTGAAACTCTTCCGTCAGAGGCAGCCGATACAGCACCTATCCCCGCAACGGATACGGTTCGAATAATGGAAACGCCCTCAGCGAAAGATACGGCTCCTGAAACAGCAAATCAGGCAGAGGTCCAGCAAGAGCCGGTTACTCCTCCCCTCAACTGGACATTGATCTTTTTCGTCATCACGGTCCTTGGCGGAGTCGTTTTGTGGGTCATGCAGTTTGCAGCGCGTAACAAGTGGCGCTAAGCATGGCGAATCATTCGTTTGTAAAATTTTGCCCACGGTGCGGGTCGCCGGTGGGATATGAAGAAAAATTTGGGGCTGTGCGCCCAGTTTGCCCGCAATGTCATTTCATCCATTTTCAAGATCCAAAAGTAGCAGCGGCTGTCCTTATAGAAGAGGGCAGCCGTGTTTTGCTTGTGCGCCGCGTAAACGAACCTCATCGCGGACTGTGGACATTGCCCGCGGGTTTCGTCAATGGCGGTGAAGACCCGGCAGAGGCGGCGGCAAGAGAATGCTTGGAAGAGACAGGTCTTGTTGTGCGTGTGACGCGCGTGTATGATGTCATCTCAGGCAAAGAGCATGAGCGCGGCGCAGACTTTATTATCGTTTACGTTGCCGAAATCATCAGCGGAGAAATGAATGCCGCCGATGATGCCGATGCAGTGGAATGGTTTGAGCGGAGCCACTTACCCCCCCTGGCATTTGCGGCAACCAAGAAAGTTCTGATGCCTATTTGATTGTGCTGTACAAAAGGAGTGCCAAATGAAACAACACTTGCATTTGATCACATTGGGCGTAAAAGACTTTAAGAGTTCGTATGAGTTTTACACAAAAATTCTAGGGTGGATAGCATCGGGCGCAAGCACAGAAGATGTGGCTTTCTTTCAAACCAGCGGCGTGGTCTTTGCAATTTACCCACGTGAAAAATTAGCAGAAGATGCATTGATATCTTCTGAAGGAAGCGGTTTTTCAGGCTTTACTCTGGCATACAATGCTAACAGTGAAGCCGAAGTAGACGAGGTCATTGCGGACTTAAAAGCCAAAGGGGTAAAGATCGTGAAAGAACCGCAAAAAGTATTTTGGGGTGGCTACAGCTCGTATTTTGCAGACCCAGATGGTTACCTTTGGGAAGTAGCCTACAACCCCTTCTTTCAATTCGATGAAAATGGTAATTTGAAATTAGGATAATTTTTATTTTCTCGAAGTAAACAGGTCATAACGCTGTTCGGTTAAAGAAATACCGAAAGCAGTAGAAGACTTCTCTTCTGTAAGTTGATACCCATACCGCTTATATAATTTGGCTGCGGTCAATTGCTGTTCTGTCGTCCATAGATAAGATGATGTATAACCGCACGCATGGAAAAATTCCATAAACAAGTCCATCAAGCGGGTGCCCAAACCAAAGCCACGGTATTCTGGTTCCAGCAAAAAATAACGCAATTGTGCCGCTTCACCACGATCCATTAAGACAAGGGTGCCAACCGTATTCCCAGCATGTTCACAGACCCAAATCCGATTTCGGTTTGGGTCATATTTTTCCAAGAACTCGCCCAACCCTTTTGCAACATAGCTCTCAAAAATTGTGGTGTATCCATACTCATTGAAATATAACCTGCCATGCATAGACATAATGTCCCCCACATCGCCAGGTTGCAAATCAGTGCGGATGTGAACATCATTGAGAGTGATTTTATTTACCATGAGGCGCAATCATATCATTTTATATGTACTAGCTTATGTAATAAAACTCGTATAGAATACATCTATACCAAAACTTTACTAGTGGAGCGCTTTCAATGAGATTTTATTACTGGCACTATGGCATCATTTTTTGCAGTCTCGCCACTGCAACCCTGCACATCATGTGCTTCCCCTATTTCGGCTGGTTCGACTCGATCGTATTGAACGGCTTTGGATCCATCGCTTTATTACTGGCATATTTTCTCCCCATCCCCTTCTTCAGGCGCAACCGCCAAACCACTTATTGGATCATCATAAGCTACACCCTGCTCACCATCGTGTTATGGATCTTCCTCGGTGACAAAGCCTTCAACTTCGCGAACACATCGTCCATTGGCTATTTTGCCAAAGTTGCAGAAATGTTTCTACTGGTCTTCATGGGGTTCGATTTCCCAAAAACACCAACTCCAACGAAAGTGACAAACTAAAATAAAAGAGGCAGCGAAAGCTGTCTCTTTTATTTTGTAGGTAAAATAATAGCACATCTACCAAAAGGACACTTCATGAAAAGTATTGTCGTTACAGGGGTATCTACAGGAATTGGACTCTCGATCAGTAAGTTATTGATCCAGAACGGATTTCACGTCTTCGGCAGTGTGCGCAAACAAGCGGATGCAGAACGCCTCCAAACCGACCTCGGAGCTGGGTTCACTCCATTGATCTTGGACGTCACGGATGCCGGCGCCGTCCAAGCGGCAGCGCAACAAGTGCGCGAAGCATTGAACGGTGAGACCCTGTTTGGCTTGGTCAACAATGCTGGCATTGCCGTCGCTGCGCCTATTCTGCACATCGCCATTGAAGACTTCCGCAAGCAAATGGAAATCAACGTCACCGGGCAATTGATCGTGACACAAGCATTTGTGCCCTTGTTGCGAGCCAAAGACCATCAAAGCAAAGCCGGGCGGGTCGTTAACATCTCATCGGTTTCAGGCAAGAATGGCAGCCCGTTCTTAGGCGCGTACGCCGCCTCTAAACATGCACTAGAAGGCTTGTCCGAATCCATGCGCCGCGAACTGATGCTCTACGGCATCGACCTGGTCATTGTGGCTCCTGGTCCCATTGCCACACCGATCTGGGACAAAGCTGAAGAACTAAAAGCTGAACTCTATCAACACACCGATTTTTATGAACCCGGCAAGAAATTCCAAAAATATGCCATCGCCAACGGGCGGAAAGGCTTACCGCCCGAAGCAGTGAGCAACGTGGTCTACAAAGCATTGACCCTATCCAGCCCTCGCGTGCGCTACGCTGTAGACCCCAATCCATTTTCAAATTGGGTCATGTCTATGTTACCCAAACGCATACTCGATAAAATCCTCGCCAAAGCACTGGGCTTTCGCAAATAAAGCTATTGACATCCACTTCTATTCGGGTATTCTTGAGGTAGACATCGAATCGCCTCAAAACAAAAGGAGATATAAATGGCAAACGGACAAGTTAAAAAAGTGGCAACCCCCAAAGCCGCCGGATATTTTATTGTGTACAAGGTTCAGCCTACCGATAAAAGTTTAAAACAAATCGCGCGTGAACAGCTTGCAGATGAAAAGCTTTGGGAGAAGATCGTACTCGACCGTGAAACCGCGAACGCCAAAGGTTTCTTCTGGGACGAAATTCCAGCCAATTCTTTCGACCCAAGATGGACGCTCTTATTACCGCCTTCTGAATTTGCAGCTTTTACCGTCTCCGTCAATACTCCCATTCATAGAGCGCCCAATGGTGAATTTCTGGCTGGGGCAAACATCACTGAGAAATACTTTTATGCACGCAAAACGGTCGTTGTCAGCGGGCAAAAAGTTTGGGCTGAGGTGACCAAGACAAATCCCGCCAGATTCGGGAACAAACCCTATTGGATTCTAGTCAAGGACGGAACCTCCAAAACCAACCCACCTATTACGGGTCCCAGTTAATTTTCTTATTTGAATCAATTTATCATCCCGCAGAGTTAGTTTCATTGCCCTGCGGGATGATTCTTAATCTTGAGGCATAGAGGATATAATAAAAATGGTCGCACAATTTCCCGAAACGAAAGGTAGTGGTCATGAAAACCATCATCCGCTCGCTTGCGCTGCTTAGCATCACCAGCTTACTGCTGGCATCTTGCACTCTCTTTGGCAGCTCAACAGAAACCGCCACAAACGCGTTGCCTGAAGTTCAGGCGACCCAAAGCCTCACGGATCTAGTCTCTATTGAACTTACGGTTCAATATGATATAGCGGCAGTCTACAACACCGTTGGGCAGACTGTTCGCTTTAAGTACCTTGTCAAAATGGTCAAGAACGACTTACCTGATGGCACTCCAGCCAATGTTGCCATCATTGGGGTCACAGCAACCTGCCCGGCGCTCAACACGATCAACAACTTAAATGATCGTTTTGACCCCGGTGAAGTGCTTGAATGTACTGGGGATTACCTCATCACTCAAGCCGATCTCGACAAGGGCTCGATCTCCAATGTTGCCACTGCTACTGCCTATTCTGTCAGCTCAACCACAGTGACAACAACCGTACCCACGGTTTCGCCCAAGGCGTTAACTCTATCTAAGACAGCCAACCCCACTACATATGGAGCAGCGAATCAGCAAGTCACTTTCACCTACACAGTGACCAATAGCGGCACTGTTCCATTGGGACCGGCTCAATTTACAATCACAGATACTGGCGTCAACAACAATCAGCCTTTTAACTGCGGCAATGCGGATGCAACCATCGCCCCCGGCGCGACCCTAAACTGTAATGCCACTTATACCGTAACCGCCGCTGACATGAATGCCACTACCATTTCACACTCTGCAACCGTTTCAGGAAACAGTGTGACCTCTCAACCCGTAGCTTTATCTCTTACCAAGGGCACGGCACCTGCAGTTTCTTCTGGCACCACCGTGCAGCATACCGTCCGTGAGGGAGAGTGGCTGTGGCAGATCGCCCGCTGTTATGCCGCAGACCCCAATCAAACCGTCAGTGCTAACCCGCAAGTGGACCCGAAAAATTTGAAGATCGGTTCCACAGTAACGATCCCCACCGTTGGTACGGTCGGAAATCGCGTCGTCCATGCCCCGCCGGAGCTTTGTGTTCAACTCCATACCGTTCAATCTGGCGATACCTGGACTTCAATTGCTGATAAATATGGTGCGGACCCCGGGCTTACACAACTATCAAACAGCAACAATATGATCGTTGGTAAACAGGTAAAAGTTCCGCTTTATACCAAAGGGTTGAACATTCCACTTTCCAACACAACAACTTCGCCCACTACCACCTCGGCGATGTCTCTTACCGTAACACCGAATACCACCGTTTACACGCAGGTGGATCAGATCATTACGTTTAATTATGTCATCAAGAATAACGGCTCAACAACACTTGGCCCGACCCAATTCATGATCAATGACGCGTTAATGAGCCCCACGGCATTCAAATGCGGCTTGGAGAACTCAACCATCGCCCCCGGCTCCACCCTGACTTGCTCCAATGCCTATAAGACCACACAAAATGACATGAATGTGGCTAACCTGCCATTTAGTACAACAGCTTCTGGAACGAACGTGCCTACAACCGCTTCGGTCGCTACCACGCTAACAAAGGGTTCAGCTCAACTCAGTCTGACGATCACGCCGAGTGCTACAACCTACAACACAGCCGGGCAAACAATCACCTTTACCTACACTATTAAGAACTCTGGCACAACCGATCTGGGACCCACTCAATTCTTCATCAACGACCCGCTGATGAATCCGACCACGTTAAATTGTGGTGCTTCGAATACTACACTTGCGCCTAATGCAACCGTACAGTGTACAAATAACTACACGATTACCGATGCAGACTTGGGCGCTGTGAACATCCAATTCAGCAGCAGTGCAGGCGGAACAGGCGCCCCGACTTCGCAGAGCGTCCCAACCACGCTGACCAAACAGTAACATCAAATGCGTTAGAAAGATCAAAAAAATGTACTCCGGCATTTTGGCAGAACAAGCTGAAATTACGGAGTATATTTTTATCCAGCATTGACCACAATCAAAGGAGCTATTTTATGACCACCCCACTTCCACGCTCGAAGGTCAAAAAGAATCAAACTTGGAATGCTGAAAGCGTTTTTTCCACTCCTGACCAATTTGATATTGAAATCGAAAATATTCTCAAGCAACTGCCAGAAGTCAAAAAGTATCAAGGACATCTCGGAGATAACATCGAGTCCTTTCTTGAAGCCGTTCAAACCATAGACAAATTGGAGCAGCGCTCTGCAAAGGTGCGCGTGTACGCCACCATGGCAAGCGCTGTAGACGCAACTGATGAGCAAGGCGCATCCATGAATGGCAAAGCCACGTCCATGTTGGCACAGGTGGGGGCAGCGACATCGTTTGTCGAACCGGAACTGCTATCCATAGGTGAGGCGAAATTACGTCAATGGGTGAATACAGACCCACACATGAAACTGTATGAGCATTTCATCAACGACCTATTCCGCAGTCAAGCCCATGTTCGCAATGCGGAAGTGGAAGAACTGCTGGGTATGGTGCGTGATCCGTTCGGGGCGGTTCGAAATACAGCAGGGATGCTGGCAAATGCCGATTTCAAGTTCAAGCCAGCAATAGATAGCAAAGGCAAAAAATGGGAACTGACTCAAAGCACAAGAAGCGCCCTGATTGAGTCGGCAGACCGTACATTAAGAAGAACCTCATGGGAAAATTACAACGATAAATATCTCGAATTCAAGAATACCTTGGCTGGCAATTTAGCAGCATCCATTAAGCAAAATGTCTTCAATATGAAGGCGCGGAATTTCAACTCCTCACTTGAAGCCACTCTCTTTAATGGCGATGTACCCGTGGAAATGTTTCATAATCTATTAGGCATCTTCAAGAAAAAACTTCCCATGTGGCACAAATACTGGCGCATTCGCCGCAAGGCGTTGGGGGTGAAAGTTCTTCATCCCTATGATGTATGGGCGCCGCTGACAACAAAGACACACAAAGTTCCTTTCGAGACCGCCGTGGACTGGATCTGTGAAGGTCTCGCACCCATGGGTGACGAATACGTAAACACCATGCGCAAAGGCTGCCTCGAAGACCGTTGGGTAGACTGGTCTCCCAACGCCGGAAAACGCGAAGGGGCTTTCTCTACGAGAGTTCCGAGTGACACGCATCCTTTCATCATGATGAGTTATACCGACGACGTCGGCTCAATGAGCACCCTCTCGCATGAGCTGGGGCATTCCATCCATGCCTATTACGCCAGCCGCGCCCAACCGATGATGTATTACACCTATCCCTCCATCATTGCAGAGACCGCCTCAAACTTTAATCAGGCAATGACCCGCGCTCACTTGCTCAACGCCAAAAAAGATAAAACCTTCCAGATCGCCCTACTTGAAGAAGCCATGGATAACTTCCATCGTTATTTCTTCATTATGCCAACGCTTGCCCGCTTCGAATTGGAAACGCATCAACGCATCGAAAAGGGACAATCGCTCACCGCTGATTACATGAACAACCTTATGGCTGACCTCTTCAGCGAAGGCTTTGGCGGCGAAATGAACCTGGATCGTGACCGAGTCGGCATCACTTGGGGAACCTTCACCACGCATCTCTATATTGACTATTACTCCTTCCAATATGCCATCGGCATCTCTGCGGCAAACGCCATCGCCAAACGCGTGCTGGATGGCATCCCCAATGCGGCGCAGGATCACATTAACTTCCTCAAGGCGGGTTCGTCCATGTCCCCCATGAATGTCTACAAAACTGCAGGCATCGACATGACTTCTACTCAACCTATCGAAGATGCGTTTGCTGTTCTGGAAGAATATATTGATCGTTTAGGTGAATTAACTTGCAAATAGCATAAGACCATTGACGACTGACCATGGTCTATCGTCAATGGTCATTTTTCATCTTGACAAATAGACAAACTTCTATATAATAACCGCATGAAATTTGACCCTGTCCTCTTTGCCAAAGCCATCGCAGACGAAACCCGCCAGAAGATCATGAGCGAGTGCTGTTGCTGTGAACTCTCAGTCAGTGAGATCGTTGAGAAGATCGGCTTTTCGCAACCGACCATCTCCCATCACCTCGCCATCTTGCGTGATGCGAATTTGGTCAATATACGCGAAGAAGGCAAGCAAACGTTCTACACCCTCAACCAGGAACACATCGCCGTTTGCTGCGGGCAGATCATGGTCAAATTTGCGCCTGAATCGGTTACCACTGAAAACCTGTTAAAAACCCTCAAGGCATAACCGGGCAGTGTCCACGGCCGTGACACAAGCCCGTTTTTTGCAATCAATTTCATAGACAAACTTCTATGCGAAAGGAGTATCTCATGAACGAATTACCTGTCGTCAACAACGAGTGCGAAGGCGAATGTTGTGAAGGCGGCAACTGCCCCAGCGGTTGTTGCTAAGCTCGATCTCTGTTTGCCGCCTGGCAGGCAGAGAGACATTATTGGCAAGAAAATTTTTTACAATTATACATAGACAAATTTCTATTCAACATAAAGGAAAAAATCATGACCCAAACACCCACCTCCATTCACGAAACCGTTCGCGAACATTACGCCGAGCGGATTAAAAGCAGCGCCTCCTGCTGTGGACCTTCAGACTGCTGCTCCACCGAAAGCCGACTCTACCCTGTAGATCTGCTTGCCACTCTCCCCACCGATGTATCCAGCACCAGCTATGGCTGTGGCGACCCAATCACATTAGCAGCACTAAAACCCGGCAAAACCGTCCTTGATCTTGGCTCCGGCGCAGGACTCGACTGTTTGTTGGCTGCCCAGAAAGTCGGTCCCGAAGGACGCGTGATCGGCGTGGATATGACTCCTGAAATGATTGAACGTGCCCAGTCCAACGCAAAGCGTGTCAACGCAACCAATGTCGAATTCCGCCAGGGCTATCTCGAAAACCTACCCGTCGAAAGCAACACCATCAACGTCATCATCTCGAACTGCGTCATCAACCTCTCACCAGACAAGGTGAAAGTATTTACAGAGGCATTTCGTGTGCTCGCACCCAGCGGCAAACTCGCTGTTTCAGACATCGTTACCGATGGTCCTCTGCCCGAGCCGGTCAAACAAAGTTTGAGCGCGTGGGCTGGCTGTGTGGCAGGCGCAGTTGAAGCTAAAGATTACATCGCCATGATGGAAGCGGTTGGGTTCACGAACATCTCGGTCAAACCGGTTTTCTTCGATAAGGAAACCGTGGATGATGCGTTGAAAGACATGAAGTTGGATGTTACTGAATATCCACGCGAAGCCATTTACAAAGCGGTGTATAGCGCAAAGATCACGGCGTACAAACCTGCATAGTATTGAGAATATTTTTTTGAACCTGTAGGTCACGTTTGCAACGTGACCTACTTTTTTTATTATTTCCATCATCTTGACAGTGCAAAGTTTCGGAGGTAAAAACATACCGACTAGTCGGTTTTATTCTATTAAGGAAAAGCATGCAACAGCGAAGTGAAGAAACCCGTTCAAAGATCATTGTCTCAGCCGTCAAATTATTCTCTGCCAAAGGCTACAACATCGCCAGCGTAGACGATATCTGTGCTGATGCAGGCATTAGCAAAGGTGCGTTCTACCATCACTTCAAGACCAAGCAAGACCTCTTCCTCGCTTTATTAGATGGCTGGCTGGAAACCATCGACAATGCCATTGAAGCCTCAAAGGACAAAACTGTCCCTGAAACCTTCATGCAGATCACAGAAGCATTCCCCTACATTTTCGCCACAGCCAATGAAGGCTTGCCCATGTTCCTTGAATTTTGGCTGCAAGCCAGCCGCGACGAAAAGATCTGGCAGGCAAGCGTAAAACCCTATCGCCGCTATCACAAATATTTTACCAACCTCATCAAAAAAGGCGTGGACGAAGGTTCGTTCATTGAAGTAGACCCTGAATTAACGTCACGCATGATCATTTCCACCGCCATGGGACTATTGTTGCAAAGCCTTATGGACCCCAAAGGTGCGAAATGGGAAAAGGTCGCGCGCGACAGCACGACCATGCTCGTCAACACCATGTTGAAAAAATAAGAATAACTTTCTAACTATCTATCAACCAAAAGAGGAAACCATGAAAATCGTAACAGACTGCGCAGCAGACATGTCCAATGAGGAATTGGAGAAACTGGGGATTCTGCAAGCCCCGTTGTTCATCCAGTTCCCGGAAGGCGAAGTGAACTCTGCAGATATTTCTGCTGATGAGTTCTATAATCGTTTAGAAGCAATGCGTCCGCAAATACCAACCACAGCACAACCTTCGAGCGGCATCTTCGCGGAGTTGTATCGCAAATTGGCACAAATCGACAAAAACATTCTGTCGGTGCATATTTCTTCCGGCTTGAGTGGCACGATTAATTCCGCCCGCGATGGAGGCGAACAAGTGAAAGGTGAAGCGAATGTCAATTTCTGGGATACGCTCACCCTTTCTGGCGGTGAACGTTTTCAAGTGATGGCAGCAGCCCTGGCAGACAAAGCCGGCTGGGCAATGGACAAGATCAACGAACGCCTGACTAAGATCCGTGAGAAGACGGAAGTAATCTACACTCTCGACACCTTGGAATATCTCGCGCGCGGCGGTCGTATCGGACGGGTGCAAGCCATGGCGGGAGCGTTGCTCAATCTCAAGCCTGTCATCCGTGTGGATACTGACGGCAAATACAGCACCGTCGCTAAGGGACGATCTATTGGCAAATCCATGTCCATCATTGCGGATCATCTAGTGGAGAAATACGGCAATGTCCCTGTTTGGGTCACCGTGCTACATGGGCGCTTCGCCGAAAAAGCCGATCAGCTTACAGAAGAATTTAAGCAGAAACTGAACGTTGCCAAACTCGAAGTACAACGCATCTCCCCCGTCTTGGGCGTGCATACCGGTCCCGGCATCGTTGGGGCGGCGGTGGTGCCAATGGAATTGATGAGCGATTTGGTGTAAGAAAATATAAATAAGAAAGTGGAAAGAAAACGGGCTTGCGGTTTTCGCAAGCCCGTTAGTTTTATGGAATAGATTTTCTTGCTTTTGCGATCCGCTCACCCAAGGGTGGATGCGAGTAAAACATAAAGACCACCCACTTCTCAGGGTCAACTTCGCCCAAGTTTTGATTCGCCAAACGCGTGAATGCAGAAGCAAACGCTTCATGCTTGCCCGTTGACTCTAAAGCATAATCATCCGCCATATTCTCACGCCAGCGAGAGAGTGCGTTTTCAAGAGGCTGGGTCAACAAGCCGTAGGCGCCAAGAATTAAAGAAAGCGCAGGGAAGGCAGCCACGTCTGCGATGGAGGTAAAGGAGAAAAAGGTCACAGCGTAGTTCAAGGCTTGCGATGCAATGAACAGCCCAATGGTCACAAGAAGCGTGCCGGAGATAATGAGGAAGGGAATGTCTTTATGGACATGATGTCCCAATTCGTGAGCCAGCACCGTTTCGATCTCATCCGGCGTAAATTCGTTGATAAGAGTATCGCCAAGAATGATACGACGGGTATTGCCCATGCCGGTCAATGCCGCATTGGCAGCTTTGGTGCGTTTGGACATATCGAACTTGAACACACCTTTTACTTTGGTATTGGCACGCTTGGCAAGGTTGAGCAGACGATCTTCGAGGTCTTTATGTTCATCGCCCAACGGAATAAATTTATTGAAGAGCGGCATGATGAGCACTGGCGCAAGATTGGAAAGAATCACATTGAAGAGCAACAGTCCACCCGCTGCCCAAAGCCACCATAAATTACCTGTGAGGCGCAAAGCAAGATACAGCAATTCCAACATCAGCAACCCAATCGGTGCGCCGATGGCAAGACCTTTGATGCGGTCAACGACCCAATCTTTGAGCGATTCATTCGATTGCCCGAAACGATGCGGAAGGATGAAACCGCTATAGTAACCAAGCGGCAATGTGACAAGAGAAAAGACTCCACCAAAGACGGCAACATATAAAGCAATGATGAGCCAATCGGAGCCGGTTGTCAGTGACCAGTTTCCAGTAACCAGTGTGGTGAGCCATTCGCGCAGAGCGATGCTCCAGCCGAAGGCAAGCCACGCAATGGCGTAGATCGCATTTAGCAATGTATCTACTAACCAAAGTCGGCGGCGGATGCGGGCATATTCTTTCGCTTGTTTTTGTTTTTCGAGGTCGAGAGTAGTTTGCATAATTGGAATTATAGCATTGGGAATTGAGCATGGTAAGCAGACAGTCTTATAATGTACGTCACATATATTTTCCCTCTAAGGACAAAAATGAATTTCATCTCAATGCTTGGGCTTACCGGTACCATCATCGACCTTCTGCGCGCTGCGCCGCAACTGATACGGCTTTTGCGTGAACGGAAATCTTTTGGTGTATCTGTCGATAGTTCTGGCACAAGCTGTGTGGTCAGCCTGGGTTGGACGACCTACGGCATTATCACCCACCAAACTTTTGTGGCACTTGCTTCTGGAGCAATAGCAAGCTTATTTTTTATCATCACCTTGGCTGCCTTACGCCTTGGGCGAAACGCGCGTGAATTTCGTATCGCTCCGCTTTGGCTGGTGGTACTTTTTTCAGCTGTGGCTTTCTTCGGAAAAAATGGGCTGGGGCTGATGCTTTCGATCAGTGCACTAATCTCGAATGTCCCACAAATTCGAGTGGCATATAAAGAAGAAAATCTTTCCGGTCTTTCTCTTGGCACATGGCTGCTCACCCTTGCAGGCGGATTGATCTGGTTTGTGTATGGCTTCCTAAACAATGATCTGACCATCATGGTCTCGACCTTCTTTCAATCGGTCACCAGCGCCATCGTTATCGGATTAAAACTCTTCAAACAGCGAAAACAGAACTCAGCCGAAACCGAATTGATCCCTGACTAGTTAAGAAATAGAGGCATAACATGACCGCACTACACCCTGATAGCTACGAAAAGGTCCGTCCGCTTTTGCTGGGCATGGACAATCACCTGATAGGACGTTCCATCCTTGTAAAGGAAACGCCTGCCGCCATCTTTGTCGATAACAACGAACACCCAAACGCCTTGTTTGCCCAGGCAGGTCATCGATACATTTTGGCAGGCAACTCTGATGTCGATAGCTTTAACCTTGGAATTCAAAAACTATTTACGAATGTTGTTTACCCACGCGAGATTGCAGCTGAGCATGAAGGTTTTTCACTGTACTACGATTCACCTGCATGGGAGAGAAGGGTCGAAGCTCTTCTTGCAGGTAAGAAAACCATCCATGCAGATCGAGAATACTATGCTTGCAAGAAATTGAAGCAGAAATGGCAAGACTTTCTACCCGAAGGTTTTCAATTAAGAATGGTAGATGCAAACCTTCTTGCAAGCTCTGACCTAAAACATCTCGAAACCCTAAAAGAAGAGATGACATCCGAGCGCCCCTCTGTGGAAGATTTTCTCGCCAAGAGTTTTGGCATATGTGCCATTCACAACAATGAACTTGCGGGCTGGTGTCTCTCCGAATACAACGCAGACGGTCGCTGTGAGATCGGCATCGAAACCACAGATGAGTATCGCCAACGCGGACTTGCCACAGCGCTCACACTTGCATTCCTCGAACATGCCTTCTCGCACGGCATGACCGAAGTCGGCTGGCACTGTTTCAAGCGCAATGAAGCGTCTGCAAAGACCGCCCTCAAAGCAGGCTTCGACAAAGTCTGCGATTACAAGTCATTCATTGTTCTGCTCAAAGAATAGGATTAAAAAGAGGCTGTCACAAAAATCGTGACAGCCTCTTCGCTTCTTTCTTAACCGGTATTTGATTCTGCTACCCGGCATTTTCCTTCTCTGCAGCCAACCTCGCGATCACCTGCTCAGAAGTCATCACCTGACCATACGATTGCAATGCCGCCAAAAATGCCTTGTGAACCTGCTCTGCCGGAATCACAGTACCGTTGTATTCAAGATCTCTTGTAGCACAAGCATCTTCTGCTATCCAAACCTGAAAGCCAAGGTCAGAGGCAGCACGCGCCGTGGCATCCACACACATGTGGGTCATCATACCAGTGATGACTACACGCTCCGTTCCCCATTCTTTTAGGATATCCAACAAGTTTGTTTCCAGAAAAGAATTCGGGTTATGTTTATAGACAATCGGCTCGCCTTCAAAGTGTGCCACAGCATCATGAATATCAGACCCTTCATCGCCTTTGATAAAGAATGTCGCATCGGGCTCCAGTTCGATGTGTTGAATATGAACATGATGACCATTATGTTCACGGAAACACTGCAAAATGGAATAGGCTTTCTTCGCCGCTGCCAACGGCTCAACCAGCGGATACTTCCCGCCGGGGAAATAATCTTTTTGGATATCAATCACTAACAAAGCAGTTTTCATAATGCATCCTTTTTAGTTTGTAGACAGGCTTCTCAATAAATTCTCTGCCTGCCGTCTCAAGTGTAATTTTACTGAAAGTGTAGCAGCCTTTTCAAAATCAGACCGGGCTTCTTCAATTTTACCCAGTTCTACATAGGCTTTTCCACGCCCTAAGTAAACTCGCCCTTCTTGTGGATTTATCTCAAGGGCGCGTGAGAAAAAGGTCACAGCCTCATCAAATTCTTGATTGACGAGACAAGCCTCGGCGAAGCCCTGAAGCGCAGGTGCATTGCGCGGATTTTTGTCCAACACACGATCATAATAATCCCGCGCCCAGTCTAAATTCTGTTCATACACCATCAAGTTGACATCCACCATCACCAAAGCTTCTTCGGGAGAAATTCCCACCGCAATATCCTGATCACGATGCGCAGAAGAAAGATCACCAGCCTTGAAATGAGCCAGTGAACGGATAATGTAAAACAAAGGCATGCGCGGCTGTAACATAATGGATTTATTAAAGTTCTCAATTGCAAGCTGCAATTCACCCCGCTCCATGTGCAATGAAGCGATATCGAAATAAGAAATCGCCCAATTGGGGTTAATTTGCTGTACTTTCAAAAAATGTTCTGCAGCCGTTTCGAGATCTTTATTGAGCATAAATATCTCACCACGCAATTCCAGTGCAAGCAAATGCCTCGGAGATATTCGAAGAACACGATCCACATCTGCTAACGCCCGCTCTCGTTGACCTATAGCAAGATAACACCCCGCGCGTGCCAAATAATTATTAATATCTTCCGGTTGTTTTTCGATCTCGGCTGTGTAAATTTGAGCGGCGCGTTCATAATCGCCTTTCAAGTAATAATAGCCAGGGCGCTTAAATAAGTATGCAAGACCAAGATTGATATTTTTGAGCAAAGAATGATTCAAGGTACTGATCGAAAGCGCGATCAATACACAAAAAGCAAGTAAAAGATAATCTCGTGAAAAAACCGCAAGGGCGATCAACAAAAATAAAAACGGAATACCCACAGCAAGAGTAATGCGATCTGCATAAGTCTTGCCAAACATCCACTCCATGGCTGCATGAAAAATATTTCCACCATCCAACGGGTATACAGGAATCAGGTTAAAAACGATCAGAATTAAATTTACGATCGCCAGCGAAAAGAAAAGGTTCTGAAAGGTTTGTACCCAAACATATGCCTGCGGGTCTTGTGATACTGGCAGGAAGAATATCGCCATCAAGATATAGGCAAGCACACAAAAGAATGCCAACACCATATTCATGAGCGGACCTGCAGCGTAAATAAAGAAATTATGAGCAGGCTTTTCAGGTTTATATGCCAGGTTCGTAAGCCCACCCAACAGCCACACCACAATACTTTTCACTTCTACACCCACCATTTGCGCCGCAAAGGCATGCCCCATCTCATGCAAAAGAATAAACAACGTAAAGCCGATCACCCACAGCAACGCTTCAATAATACCGCGTACATCAATTGGATCAAAAAGATAATAAGCAATTGGAATACTAAGCACCATCGAAAAATGGAAACGGATATCCACTCCACGCAGGCGACCCAGCGACCAGGATAACCCAAAAAACCTCATGACTTAAACTCCCGCTTCACACGGGACCCGAAATTGATTCTCACCATTGAATGAATTCTCACTTTTTACTTTCGCCCAAAGTCCGCCGGGTTTTCGCCCCATACATTCGTATCCCATTTTAGAATTTTGCCCTCTGGCAATTCATTCTCTGCCAGCCAATTTTCTGCGCTTTTGATAATAGCAAATAAGATGGCATTCTTGGGTGAATGTTCTAATTTTGTACGGCATTTGCCTGTATGGACCCATGAAATCGCATTTTCTGAGTCAGAGTAAATGGGAATATGTACGTTGTGCTTTTCCTGCCATGTCAATGCATGGACAATCGCCAAAAACTCCCCCACATTATTCGTCCCATCGGCATATGGACCAGAATGAAAAATCTCTTCACCCGTTTCCGTGTTGACACCGCGGTATTCTAATTTGCCAGGTGCGCCACTACAGGCTGCATCCACGCATACAGAAGGCAACAACGGCTTAATACTCGCTTCACGCCAACGTCCGTTTGTGGAAACCTTCCCGATGTAATCTTCGTATTTCGCTAAATAGGCAGCATCGGCTTCGGTTGCGCTTTCAAAGGACTTGAATTGCGCACCCACCACACCCTTCACCTGTTTTTCACATTCCGCCCAAGACGTGAAGATGCCGGTCTTGCGTCCCTTCCATACAACGTAATATTTCTGGCGCGTCATGCGTCAATTTTACATCAATTCAGTTTTGAATATTTGTCTTGACAAACGACATCAATCACGTAAAATACGCGCTCAATGAAAAGTCTTTCACACTTTTGCTCCTGTCTGTGGCGGGGTTCGTAACCACCGCCTGAGACAATACCCGCCCAAGTAAGCAGTCAACTCTCAAGGCAGTGGAACGGCTCCCGCGTGAAATGATGTCCGCGCAGGATGGTTCGCTGTCCTTTTTATTTGGTTGGCTGCTTTTTATTTTGCATATACTTCTTGATCAGAAAAGGAAACTTTATCATGTCGTACGCTCACCCCGAATACCTTGTCGAAACTTCCTGGGTTGCTGAACACTTGAATGACTCTAATGTTCGCATTCTTGAATCAGATGAAGACCCCTTGCTCTATGCAATTGGTCACATCCCCAGCGCCGCCCAAGTGGATTGGTTTAGCACGCTTCAACACCCGCTTCGCCGCGACTTCCTCACCAAGGAACAGTTTGAAGAAGTAGCTTCCAAACTTGGCATTACCAACGACACCACAGTGGTATTTTATGGTGACAAGTCCAACTGGTTTGCCTGCTATGCACTCTGGCTCTTCCAGTATTATGGTCACCAAAACGTGAAGATCATGAATGGCGGACGTGCCAAGTGGGAACAGGAAAAACGCCCTCTGGTAAAGGAAGTGCCTTCGTTCACTGCCACCACCTATAAAGCCACAGAAGCCGATAAAACCATCCGCGCATTTCGTGATGATGTATTCAAGCAGATCGATGGCAAGAAACCCTTGGTAGACGTTCGCTCGCCGAAGGAATATTCGGGCGAATTGCTGCACATGCCCAATTACCCGCAAGAAGGCGCCACCCGCGGCGGACATATTCCCGGGGCGGTCAGTATTCCATGGGCACAGGCCGTCAACGAAGCTGATTCTACTTTCAAGACGGTTGAAGAATTGAAAGCGCTCTACGAAGGCAAAAACATCAAATCAGATGGAGAGATCATCGCCTACTGCCGCATTGGTGAACGCTCTTCGTTGACTTGGTTCGTACTGAAATACCTGTTGGGATATCCCACCGTTAAGAACTACGACGGTTCCTGGACCGAATGGGGCAACTTGGTAGACGCCCCCATCGAGAAGTAAAAGTATCATAAGGGCGAGACTATACCACTCGTGGCACAAGCCCCGCCCTTACCCAAAAATTATTATGACCCTACCTGCCAAACTTCAAGAAATCGTAGATGACTTCGCCAGTATGAGCCGCGAAGAAAAACTGGAAACGCTGATCGCATATGCAGAATCCATGCCAGATCTGCCAGAGCGTTTCCATACTGAGCGCGACACCATGGAAGCGGTGCCAGAGTGCATGACCCCTGTCTTCATCGCTGCCGAGAAAGATGCTAACAATGGAATCGTCTTCCATTTGGATATTCCGAAGCAATCTCCCACCGTGCGCGGACTGGCATCGATTCTCACTAATGGTTTAAACGGCTGCAAACTCGAAGAAATCATCTCCGTGCCCGCTGATTTCTATGTACCGATGAACTTACAAGAAGCAGTCTCGCAACAACGTCTCAATGGTTTTATGGGTGTGCTAGCGCACATGAAGCAGGTCGCTGTGCGGGTTGGGTCGGCTTAATTTTTACCAATAACAAAAAAACAATCCCATTCAATTGAATGAGATTGTTTTTATTTTCTAGCCTTCGATCCAACCTTGTTCTTCAACTGCCATAAAAATATCAGTGGCAGAGATCAAGCCGATCAACGTGCCATGCTCATCAGCAATCGGCAAGTGGCGGATCTTTCTCTCCTGCATCACGCGAGAGCATTCTGCCAACGTCCATTCGGCGCGCCCAGTGACGATCGGACCAGACATAATCTCACGCACGGTCGTCTCTGCCGGGTTACGCCCAGCAACTACGATCTTATCGCGCACATCGGTTGTGGTTACGATTCCATACGAAGGATTCTTTTCGCTAATATCCACGACCACGCTATGAATATTGCGACGGCGCATGAGCGTCATAGCGTGCGAAACGCTCGAATCAGGGTCTACAACAACAACCGGGCTGGACATCCAATCACGAACTAAGTTATTCATAATTCTCTCTCCTCTATAGATATTTTACAGGATTGGTGTAACTATCAGGTTACTCACAGCGTAACCTAAAGGTTCGAGCAATAGAATCAAACGTCGGCGGGATAAGAAGCGCTCACTGACTTTGAATCGTCCACGTTGAGCCGCTATCCGTAGTCTTGTACAAAATATATTTTCCAGAAACATCCGAAACCACGACCCAGCCCGTTTGAGCATTTGCAAAGCTCATGTCCACGATCGTATCGCCAAATTTGATATCTGGCACGATCTCTTGGACGGTACCCCCCGCATCTTTCGTGACGTAGAACTGGTCATTGACATAGAAGACCATTTCATTCTCTGACGGCGTTTCCAATAACCCATATCCCTCAAACGAAACATCCGATTGAGTCCATGTATTGCCGCCATCTTGAGAGATATACACAATGGTCTTTGGGGTATCTGATGCCACACGGACAGCAAGCACACCGGTCTTGGATGAAATGAAAACCATGCCGATCACGCTCAACTCACTGCCGGCTGCTTCTTGCGGAAGACTCAAATTGATGTTTACCCATGTCTTGCCATTATCATCGCTGCGGAAGAGATAGGTTTGCCCCGGAGCGTAGACCACGCCACCGATCCATGCTGTTTTTGTATTGAGTGGCAGAATCAGATTTTTGATACCACCTAAGGGAAGTGTATCGCTGGCTTCTGCTAAATTCGGGTCATTGGTATAGGTGCGATCCCATGTTTTGCCGGCATCACTGGTTTGGAAAACGGAAACCGCCATGGAGCCTGCTCCCACACCGAGGTCAGACATCATCCATCCATTTTTGGAATCAATAAATTGGATGGAGCCGCCACTAAACGGAGTCGCGAAACTTTCCCATGTCAGCCCGCCATCTGTGGTGTGATACAAGGTGCCGCCGTTCGGATATTTATTCATATCTGGAAATTGAACCCAAGCGGTGTTCGCATCCAGAAAATCGGTATTGACGAGATACCCGGCATCCTTTAGGTTTTTCGGCGTGACATCATACCAAGTGACACCGCCATCGTTGGTGCGGACAACTTGTTCTTCTGTGAGCGCCCACCCATTCACTTCATCCAACATTTGAATGCTGAGAATGGCAGGAGACTCAATAATGGGGGCTTCGGCAACAGCAGGTAATGGTGTGTTTTGCACTGCTTGCAATTGGGCTTGGGGTTCTTCCGTTCCTGTAGCAGCTGGTTCTGAAGCTTCTGGCGCGACGGTTGAAGTCACAGCAGGGGCGCAGGCGCTGACAAGAATGGCAAGAACAAATAAGAAAGAGAGAAATCGTTTCATGGTTCTCCTTTGGCTATTTATAAATTATCCAAGGTATTCGATCACAGTGGCTTCACCCTGACCCACACCCACACAAAGAGTCGCCACTCCGTATTTGACGTTGCCGCGCTTCTTCATTTCATGCACCATTGTGGTCACGAGACGCGCCCCCGAACACCCGAGGGGATGTCCGATAGCGATGGCACCGCCGTTGACGTTGACGAGTTCGGGGTCGATGCTCAGATCTTCGATCACGGCTAAAGATTGAACGGCAAAGGCTTCGTTCAATTCCATCAAGCCGATATCTTGAATCTTCAAGCCAGCACGTTCTAGCGCCTTCTTCGTAGCAGGGACAGGCCCAATGCCCATGACACGCGGAGGTACGCCCGCCGAAGCGGAAGTTACAATGCGGGCAAGCGGCTTGAGATTAAGAGCCTTGGCACGGTCGGCATTCATCAAAAGCAATGCAGAAGCGCCATCATTTAATCCAGACGAATTCCCAGCCGTGACAGTTCCCCCATCACGAAAAGCAGCTTTGAGTTTACCCAGGCTTTCCGCCGTCGTATCGCGGCGCGGACGTTCGTCCGTGTCAATCACTTTCGGGTCACCTTTTTTCTGGGGAATAGAAACATGCACAATTTCCTGTTTGAAGCGACCAGCGTCAATAGCGGCAATGGCACGTTGATGGCTACGCATGGCGAAAGCATCCTGCTTTTCGCGCGTAATATGCGGACGTTCTGCAGCGATGTTTTCAGCCGTTTCTCCCATCGAGTCGGTGCCGTGCATGGCTTTCATTTTCGGGTTGGGATAACGCCACCCTAATGCGGTATCGTAGGCGGTCAGGTTTCCAAATGAAAACCCTGTTTCGGCTTTGGGCAACGAATATGGAGCGCGGCTCATGGACTCAACGCCACCCGCAATATAGATTTCCCCTTCACCTGCCTTGATGGCACGCGCCGCCATGTTGATGGCATTCAAGCCAGAGGCGCATAAACGATTGACAGTCACACCGCCCACTTCCACGGGAAGACCAGCTAATAATGCAGCCATACGCGCTATGTTTCGATTATCTTCCCCTGCTTGATTGGCACAACCCATAAACACCTCTTCGACCGAGGCAGGGTCAATTTGAGTGCGTTCTACAATGGACTTGATTACATGTGCTGCCATATCATCGGGGCGAACAGATGAAAGAATGCCGCCTAACGCGCCAATGGGCGTACGAATGGCATCAACGATCACGACTTCGGTCATGGAACCTCCAGAAATTGATATTTCGATTCTACCACCCTAAAAAAAGCAGCGATGGAGTTCTCTCCATCGCTGCATAAGTACCAGTTCATTATTCAAAAAGCTCAGAAATTGGCATTCTCAAACCTGTTGACCATACATACACCAGAAAAAATAATATTGCAATATGGAACAACAGTGCAATCCAATAAAAAAATGGGCGCTGATCGCGATAGATAGCACCAAACCAACGCATCGGAATTTCACCCGACTTCAACTCCCAAACGACAAAAACGCCCAAGATCAGGATAACAAGGATCAACGTATCCAGCCCAAGTAAAAATTCTTTTATGGCTTCCATTTTCTTCTCTCTCCAGTTTTTTATAAAATTATATCGGCAACTTGTTCTTGAAATTAAGAAATACAGCCCCTCGAAAGTCCTACATTTAGGGCGAAAAATGGATGACCTTTGTACTCGCTTGTACATGACGCTTGGCACTACTCCTCACTTTCCGAAAACGACATAATAGATTTGGCGATGAAAGTCGCCTAATAGTGTCTAACTTCTCAATATAAGGAGCTGTGATGGCAGCAAAAGGTTGGATCGAAGTCAGTGATACCTATTGCAAAGGCTGTGAACTTTGCATCAGCGCATGTCCACAAGAGGTGATGGAACTAAACATGACGCACCTTACCCCCAAGGGATACCACCCCGCGCACACGTTCAAAGACGGTTGCACGGGGTGTGCTATTTGTGCGGTTGTTTGCCCCGATGCGGCAATTACCGTCTATCGTGAAGTGACCAAAGCTGCGCCAGTAGCGGCGTAATTATTTGTAGGGGCGACTCGCGAGTCGCCCCTACCGGTTACATGGAGAAACGAATGCCAAAAGAATTATGGAAAGGCAATGAAGCCATCGCAGAATCTGCAGTGCGCGCAGGGTTGGGAGCCTACTTTGGGTACCCGATCACTCCACAAACAGAAGTCTTGGAATATCTCTCGCGCCGCATGCCCGAACTCGGACGTGCCTTTGTACAAGCGGAATCAGAACTCGGCGCGATCAACATGGTCTATGGTGCAGCATGTACGGGCGTGCGTGTGATGTCATCCTCTTCGTCACCGGGCATGAGCCTGATGATGGAAGGCGTATCTTATATAGCAGGCACTGAAATTCCGGCGGTGCTGGTCAATGTAATGCGCGGTGGACCCGGTTTGGGCAACATTGCCCCGGCTCAAAGCGATTACAACCAGGCAGTGCGTGGCGGCGGGCATGGAGATTATCCGCGCATTGTGCTAGCGCCTGCCTCTGTGCAAGAAGCCATTGACCTGACCGCGCTCTCCTTTGACCTCGCTGAAAAATATCGCATGATCACTCTCATCATTCTGGACGGCACAACTGGTCAGATGATGGAACCTGCCGAAATGCCTGTCATGCAAGAAATGCATCGCAAGAATTTCGAATGGGCAACCAACGGCGCGATGAATCGCGAACGTCGAATCCTTTCATCCATTTATCTCAATCCGCTGGATGAAGAGCAAGCCAATTTGCGCATGCTCAAACATTGGAAAGACGTGCAAGATAACGAAGTGCGTTACAAAGAATATTTCCTCGACGATGCCCAATTCGTTGTAGTCGGCTTTGGCACAGCGGGGCGTGTAGCGCTTTCGGCTGTCCGCGAGGCACGCGCGCAGGGCATCAAGGTCGGGCTTTTAAGACCGATCACCGTCAGCCCGTTTCCGTTTGAAGCGCTGGAGCAGCTCATCCCGCAAACAGAGGCGTTCCTCGTCACAGAGATGAACATGGGGCAAATGCTCGACGATGTGTTGATGACCGTGCGTGGGCGAGTCCCGGTTGAGTTTTACGGGCGACCCGGCGGCGTGGTTCCGTTCCATAATGAGATATTGGATGAAATTCACCGCCTCGCTTCTGGACCGTTGGCTGTTACCACCAACCCAAGAGATTCCTGGCTGACAAGGATGACTGCATAATGGCAACTAACAATTTGGTTTACGAAAGACCCGAAGCCTTTACCGAAATGCCCACCCACTATTGCCCAGGCTGTACACACGGCGTGGCACATAGACTGGTGGCAGAAGTGATCGATGAAATGGGACTGGTGGATAAAACCATCGGCGTTGCGCCAGTGGGATGCGCCGTCTTTGCTTACAATTACTTTGATACGGATTTTGTCGAAGCCCCGCACGGACGAGCCCCAGCCATGGCAACCGGCGTAAAGCGTGTACTGCCTGATCGCGTAGTGTTTACCTATCAAGGTGACGGCGATTTGGCATCCATTGGCATGGGCGAGATTGTTCATGCGGCTGCACGCGGCGAGAATATCACGGTCATTTTCATCAACAACGCCAACTACGGCATGACTGGCGGACAAATGGCACCAACCACCTTGCCCGGCATGAAGACCTCATCCTCGCAAAGCGGGCGCGATGTGGAAACACAAGGCTACCCTATCAAAGTGTCTGAGATGCTCTCTACATTGGATGGCGTTGGCTATTGCGTGCGCCGCTCTTTACATGACCCCAAAAATATTCGTCTCGCAAAGAAAGCCATTCGCACCGCATTTGAAACCCAAGTGCGTGGACTCGGCTTCTCGATAGTGGAATTGCTCTCCACCTGCCCAACCAACTGGGGCATGACCCCGGTCAACTCGTTGAAGTTTGTGGAAGAACATATGATCCCCGCTTATCCGCTGGGTGATTACAAGATCAGTGATGCGATCAAGCAGATAAAAATATAGCGATACTCGATATTTGATATTCGAAAACCGAGTATCGAATCCCGAATATCGAAGGAGCAAAGCGACTTATGCAAAAAGAAATCATCATCGCAGGCTTTGGCGGACAAGGCGTTCTGTTTGGCGGTCAGGTACTTGCGTATGCCGCCATGGACAATGGCTTGGACGTGACCTGGATCCCCTCGTATGGTCCTGAAATGCGCGGCGGCACGGCGAACTGCACAGTTGTGATTGCTGACCATGAGATCGGTTCTCCCTTGGTCAAAAATCCACCTCTGGCAATTGCACTCAACTTGCCGTCATTCGATAAATACGAAGCTGCGCTTGCAAAAGGCGGCACACTGGTCGTCAACAAATCGATGGTAGATCACAATCAACGGCGAGACGATATCCATGCCTTGTTCGTGCCATGTAACGAGATCGCTGAAGAGATCGGTGACCGGAAGCTGGTCAACATGGTAGCGGTTGGCGCATTACTCACATCCTTACCCGAAGTAAAACTGGAAGATGTAGAAAAGGCGCTCGAAGGTCACCTACCCGCACGCCATAAACATCTCTTACCAAAGAACTTCGAAGCCCTCAAACGAGGCTTTGAACACGCACAAAAGGAATGGGATAAGGTCCCTGTGTAGACAAAAACTTCAAACAACAAACCCGCCAATTGTGAAAGGCGGGTTTGTTGTTTACTACCCAATAGTGGAATCGTGCCAATGCCTATATAATCATCCTGTTAGACTATCGTTCGTGTCAGGAGCAGCGCATGTTGAGTAGAATCCCCCAATGGATAAGATCGCCCATATTTACAGAAGATGATAACAAGACTCTTTCTGCAAATCTACTTAACATCATTATTTGGGTCTTTATCATTGGAGCCAGTCTCTACGGGTTGACAGCGCCAATCGGGACGGATTTTTTCATAAGGCGAATATTCTTTATCATTCCCTTTATTCTCGTCATGCTAGCGGCAAAGCAAACTCTCAATTGGGGCTATATTCAATTATCCGGCAATCTTGTGGTTATTTCCATATGGACATTAATCACCAGTGCCCTCTTTATGGGAGCAGGATATCAAAACCCTGCGTACATGGGTTATATTGTAGTAGCCATCTGCGCTGGTCTTATTTTAAATAGATGGGCAACGATAAGCTGGGTGTTTGTATGCATTATTACTAGTGCGGTTATTCTTAATTTGGGAACACAGGGCTTTCTGCCCGAGTACAGGATTCCAACATCCCCATTTTCCTTTTGGTCAGCGCAGACGGTGTACATTTTAGTCTCTTCAGTTCTCTTATCACAAACTCTTCAGAAAATTGAAGATGCCCGTAATCGAGCAAAACTGGAATTGGAAGAAAGAAAACGGGTGGAAACCAAACACGAATTGGTCATTCGAGAACTTGAAATTAAGAACGCGGAATTGGAACGCTTCACCTACACTGTGTCGCACGATCTAAAAAGCCCCTTGATTACGATTGGCGGGTTTATTGGGTTACTAGAGAAAGACATGCGCTCAAACGACATTGTCAAAGTCACAAATTCCATTGAGCGCATACGTGAAGCAAAAGACAAGATGTCGTATCTCTTGGATGACTTGCTCGAACTATCTCGCATTGGGCGTTTGAAAAACCCATCCATCAATATTTCCCTTCGCGACATTGTGGATGAAGCACTGCGTTTGGTGCATGGACAATTAACTGCCAGTAAGATTCAAGTACAAATACAAGAGAAACTTCCGAATTTGTATTGCGATGCTCCAAGGCTTGTGGAGGCAATACAAAACCTTGTGGATAATGCCGCCAAATTCATGGGAGCACAGCCAAACCCCGTGATCGAAATTGGAACGCGAAATACTACGGATGAGATCGTGATCTTTGTGAAAGACAATGGAATTGGCATCAAGCCTGCTTTTCACGAAAAAATATTCAGTTTGTTCGACAAGCTGGAACCAAATAGCGAAGGGACCGGAGTAGGGTTGGCGCTCGTAAAACGCATCATAGAAATTCATGATGGGCGTATCTGGGTCGAATCAGATGGGCTTGGAAACGGCAGCACCTTCTGCTTTGTTTTACCGAATACCAAATTTTAGAGGAAGTAACCCATGAGCACACGCATGTTCGTGAGCGATATTCCTCAACTTCGATGATTGAGGTGAAAGGGTTGATCAACCTCGATTTATTGGTAGAGATCGAAGTCACAGCAGTCATTTCGTAAAGTAATAGCTTTATTAAAAATCCGCCTCAATTTCGATGAGGCGGATTTTTTGTGTACAATGATTTTGTCGAACCGAGAGCTGACTTAATAGTATATGGAGGAACTATGCACGAAATTACGTTGATCATCAATATTGTTGTAGCGTTGGTGGTGGCATTTATTGGCGGAGTCATTGCACGCAGGCTGGGTCTGCCAACCATTGTGGGTTATTTATTTGCAGGCATTGCCATCGGACCTTTCACCCCGGGTTTTGTCGGAGATACAAATACGATCAGTCAGCTTGCCGAATTGGGAGTGATCTTCCTAATGTTCGGCGTGGGGCTGCACTTTTCATTGAGCGACCTTTGGAAAGTCCGCTCGATTGCCATTCCGGGTGCCGTTGGGCAAATGGCACTTACTACATTGCTGGCATATTTTCTCAGCCAGGCATGGGGCTGGGACGTTGCCTCTGGTATTGTCTTGGGCTTGGCGGTTTCCATTGCAAGCACTGTCGTCCTTCTGCGCGGATTGATGGATAATGGCTTGCTCAACACGCCGCATGGTCAAGCTGCTGTTGGCTGGCTGGTGATGGAGGACCTTGCCACGGTCTTGATCCTTGTGCTCATGCCCACTCTGGCAGACACAACGGGTCCGTTCGATTGGGCTGGGCTGGGGCTCACCATTCTCAAAGCAGGCGCGTTCGTGGCGTTATTGTTATTCGTCGGTAAACGCTTCATTCCGTGGATTCTTTTACGCATCGCGCACACACGTTCCCGTGAATTATTCATCCTTGCGATTCTTGCCATCACACTTGGCACAGCCTTGGGCGCAGCAGAACTATTCGGTGTTTCATTTGCATTAGGCGCGTTCATTGCAGGCGTGGTCGTCAGCGAGTCGCCGCTTAGCCATCAGGTTGGCGCGGATGTCTTCCCCTTCCGCGAGGCGTTTGCAGTGTTGTTCTTCGTCTCGATCGGGATGCTCGTCAATCCCATTTATCTTTTCAACAACATGGGGCATGTCCTCGCACTGACAGCTTTGATCGTCATTGGTAAATTTCTCATCACACTTTTGCTTGGTGCAGTCTTCCCGTGGCAGGGTCGCACCGTACTCGTCGTTGCTGCCGGGTTGAGTCAGATCGGTGAGTTCTCGTTCATCCTTGGGCAGGCGGGTATTGGGCTTGAAATTTTGACGAAGGATCAGTATTCGCTGATTCTCGCCGGAGCCTTGCTCTCGATTACAGTCAACCCGATGATGTTCCGCCTCATTGCCCCCGCCGAAAACTGGTTGCAAAAACGGACAGCCTTGTGGCGGCTGTTAGATCGCCATTGCCCGCTCACGCTTCCAGCGAAAGAAACGATCAAGGGTCATGTGACCATTGTCGGCTATGGAAGAGTCGGTAGAAATATTTCCAATCTGCTTGGGAAGATGTCCATCCCCCATCTTGTGATCGACTCGGATGCAGAGAATATCGATGAGTTGAACAGGCTTGGGATTCCAAATCTTTATGGCGACGCATCGAACTCAGAAGTGTTGACCCATGCCGGGCTGGAGCATGCGCGTGCGCTTGTTGTGGCTGGTCCCGATGAATCGACCAGTGAATTAGTCGTCGCCGCAGCACGTGACCTCGCGCCTGAACTGCCCATCATTGCACGCGCTACGACAGAAGAGGGCATCAAGCATCTCGCCGAACTTGGCGCACAAGATGTCATTCACCCCGAGCTCGAAGGCGGGCTTGAACTTGTGCGGCACACGTTGCTGAAGTTAGATTATCCGTTGCAGGAGATCATTCAATACATGGATGCCGTGCGCCACGACCATTACGATATGCATATCAACACGGAAGAAGAACACCGCTCTCTGCATGACTTGATCCACGCCACCCAAAGCATCGGCGTGACTTGGCTAACGCTTTACTCGCCTAACTCACTCATTGGGCAATCGCTCGCCGAAGCCAACTTGCGCGCTCGCACGGGCGCATCTATTGTTGCGATCATGCGTAACAACGAAGTAATTGCAAACCCGAAATCACACACTACCTTCGAAGCCAATGACCGTATCGGCTTTATCGGCGATGAAGAGCAAATTGATGCAATAAAGAATTTATTCGAACTAGGCTCGTAGCAGCAAGATGATCTGAAGCCCACCATTTGGCAAATTTCTCGCAGAGATATTTCCGCCTTGGGCTTCGATCAGTTGCTTTGAAATTGCCAGCCCTAATCCCGTTCCGCCAGAGGCGCGTGAGCGGGATTTTTCTTTGCGCCAAAAGCGGTCAAAGATGAAGGGTAAATCTTCCTCAGGAATGCCTGCGCCATTATCGTTGACCGTAACTTGCAAGCTGTCTTCTGTTTTATCCGCGGTCACCCATACCTGCCCGCCTTCAGGGACATAACGCAATGCATTGCTCACCAAATTACTCAAAACCTGTTCCAAGCGTTGCGGGTCGAGATGAGCAGTCAAATCCCCTTTGCGTTCATCAAACGACAAGGAAATATTTTTCTCTTTCGCTTGCGCCGAAAGCATATCAAGCACAGTATCAATCAAATCGCCCACATTGACAGTTGTCTTATCAAAGACAAGTTGACGAGTCTCCGCCAGTGTCAACAGGCGCAAATCATCGACTAGACGTTCGAGCAGATACGTCTGCTCCAAGGCGGTGGAAACTTGCGATCCATTTTCCGGGTAGATGCCGTCTACGATGCCTTCCAAACGTCCTCGAATGACAGACAAGGGCGTGCGTAACTCATGCGCAACATCGGCTAGCATGTCGCGCCGTTCGCGGTCGTTTCGCTCAAGTGACGAAGCCATTTCATTGAAGCTCTCAGAGAGTGTGCGCAAGTCCTGCGGTCCATTTGTGGGAATGCGCGTGTCGAGTTTGCCATCGGCAACGGCGCGCGCTGCGAAGATCACATCTGCTAACGGATTGACGAAGCGACGCATAAGCAGAGTGGCAACGATCACTAAAAAGACCGCCAGAATCAACGAGATAATGCTAATAGGGAAAATGACTGCACGCGCGATGCCAAAGCGTTGAGAAACTGAGAACGGTGCAAGGACTAAATATCCTGCCGTTTCGCCACGAGCAGAAAGCGTGAAGACGACATCGTTATCTTGAATTTCGTAAACAGAACCGATCGTCGGCGTGGTGGATGCACCAGAAACTGAATCAGGTCTTCGGTCCAGAACGATGCGATGATCTTTATCCAACATCAAACTGCTCATCTGGTCCAATCCGTCCACATCGTCAAAAACAGACTCGACCCCATCCCAACTGCCTTTTGCAAAATAGTAACCTTCAAGCGTACTGATAAAAGGAAATGGAATGGGCGTTGAAGATGAAGTTAAGAAGTACCCGATGAGCAAGGTAAAAATCAAAAAGGAAAGAAAGAGAACAACAATGAATGCTCGCAACAACAAATTCAACAAACGCTGGCGGATCTCATGAACAGAAGAATGCATCTAAGCCTCGAATTTATAACCAACGCCATGCACGGTGACGATGAGTTCATCGGGTTCCAATTTACGGCGCAGGTTGCGGATGTGTGAATCGATGGCGCGCTCATAACTTTCGAAGGCAACGCCATGCGCGGCATTGAGCAATTGATTGCGGGAAAAAATACGCCCAGGTTGACTCATGAGGGTTGCCATGATCTCAAATTCGGTGGGCGTGAGTTGCACCGTACGCTTCTTTATCTGGACCTCGTAATGGGTTCTGTCCAATGAAACGTCTCCCACTCTGAGAACTTCCGCCGCCGAGTCGCCGCTGACGCGTCGCAGCACCACCTTGACTCGTGCCACCAACTCACGCGGACTGAAGGGCTTGGTGATGTAATCATCCGCGCCGATCTCCAAGCCGATGAGCTTGTCGGTTTCTTCCACGCGTGCTGTGAGCATGATGATGGGCACATTGCTCTCCCGCCGAATAGACTTGCACAATTCCAACCCGTCCATTTCGGGCATCATCACATCCATCACGATCAGGTCTGGTTTTTCACGGCGGGCAGCAGCCAAACCCTGAAGACCATCGCCCGCTGTGACCACGTCGAATGCAGACGCTTTGAGATAATCGCGGCTGATCTCAAGGATCTCGGGTTCGTCATCGACGAGCAGGATTTTTTTGGACATAAAACCTTTTTACCACAAAGTAGGGTCGGGGTGACCCTAGGGCGGGATGACCCCGACCCTACTATTTATTCGTATCGCAATGCCACCATCGGGTGCAGGTTTGCCGCGCGGAAGGCGGGATACAACCCGAAGAATACACCGATAATAAGAGCAAAGAAGAACGCCAGCAGAATCGAATTGGCTGTGATGACGGATGAAATTAATCCGCTTACGCTGAAGGCTAAGGCAATACCTACACCGAGCAAAATCCCAACCAAACCGCCCAGCAAACTCAAGGTGACCGTTTCGATCAGGAACTGAGTCAGAATTTGATTCTTGGTTGCGCCCACCGCTTTGCGCAGACCGATCTCTTTGGTGCGTTCGGTCACTGAGACGAGCATGATGTTCATAATGCCAATTCCACCTACCAGCAGGGATATGCCCGCAATCGCGCCGAGAAAAATCGTCAGAGTTTGCGTCACTGTATTGAGAGTTTCCAAGGTGTCAGACTGGCTCATCACATTGAAATCCAGTTCATCGGTCGGCTTGAGCTCGTGCGAACGGCGGATCAAATATTCCGCTGTGGCAGAGACCGTGTCCATATCATCTTCATTCGTCACCGAGATCAAGATATTATTGACGGTCTTCTTGCCATTGTACATGGCATTTTCGCCAAATAATTTGTTGTATCCTGTTTCAAGCGGGATAAAAATATTTTCATCCGGCGAACCGATCGAAGAGCCTTTGCCTTCGAGGATGCCAATCACCTGAAACTTCAGTCCGTTGATCGAAATGGTCTTCCCGACTGGGGAAAGCTCGCCAAATAAATCTTCCGCCACCGAAGCGCCCAATACTGCCACCCGGCTTTGCGACTTGTTATCGGCATCACTGATAAAACGTCCATCGGTCACCGTAAACGAGCGGACGTCCTTATGCGCTTCCACCACACCCACGGTTGGCGCGCTAAAACTCTCGTTGCCAAATTTCACCGTGTAATTGGCTTGATAGACCGGCACAATATCGCTGACATTGGTGGTTAGGGCACGTTCCAACAGTTGATAATCTTCATAATACATATAACTTACCTGTTGCGAACCACCCAGAGCAGCGGGTCCCGCTTGCATTCTGCCGGGTGAAATGGTCAACAGATTCGAGCCGCCGCTTTGAATGGAACTGGTAATGCTGGCAGTTGCGCCTTCGCCGATTGAAAGCAGTGCTACTACGGTTGCCACACCGATCACGATCCCAAGGATGGTCAGCACCGAGCGCATTTTGTTTGCCCGCAAAGCACGCAGGGCGATCTTTAGGTTTTCTGAAAATAACATATTTATATTCCTTGGGCGGGATGACCCCGCCCCTACGCTTCTATTCGTGGCGCGCCCGCCTTGATGGGATTCGGGTTGACTTCATCTGAAACAATCTTGCCATCTGAAATCTTGATGATGCGGTCGGTATGACGTGCCACATGCGCATCATGCGTCACCAGGATCACCGTCTGCCCGTTTTCGCGGTGCAGGCTTTGAAACAAGTCCATGATCTCTACGCCAGTCTTGCTATCCAATGCACCTGTGGGTTCGTCTGCCAATAAAATCGCCGGTTCATTCACAATGGCACGTGCAATTGCCACACGTTGTTGCTGCCCACCCGAGAGTTCGTTCGGCGCGTGATGAGTGCGTTTGCCCAACCCCACGCGTTCCAAGGCTTTCATGGCGCGTTCATCGCGTTCTTTGCCAGAGACACCTGCATAGGTCAACGGTAATTTCACATTTTCCAAAGCGCTGGTGCGTGCCAGCAAATTGAACTGCTGAAAGACAAAGCCGATCTTTCGTCCGCGCACATCGGCAAGGCGGGTTTCGTCCATGTTTTCCACTGCCACATCATCGATGGTGTAACGTCCGCTCGAAGGCACATCTAAACAGCCGATGATCGACATCAACGTGCTTTTGCCCGAACCACTGGGACCCATGATCGCGACCATCTCCCCATTTTCAATCGTGAAGCCCACACCATCCAACGCACGGACTTCGTTATCGCCCATCTGGTAGACCTTGGTCAACTCCTCAACATGGATCATTGATTGCCTCCAAACGGATTCGGCGCTTCAAAGCTACTCTCGCGAGCCGTAGTCACCACATCGCCTTCGTTCAAGTCACCCGTCACCGCCACCATCTCACCGAGGATCGCACCGCCGGTCACATCCACGCGCACGGTTTCTTCGCCGCGCACCACCCACACAAACTCACCTTGCGAGTCATTTTGAATGGCAGTGATCGGTACCGCCAACGTCGCTGTCTCGTCGCCAATTTGAATGACCAAATTCATGGTCGAGCCGAGCGGCAGGAACGTATCCCCTTCAGGTTTATCGATCATCACACGCACATCATATTTGACCAAACCCGAAACGACTTCACCCACCGGGTTGATGGATACCACCTCACCCGTGAATTCAACCCCAGGCAGCGCATCAGACTCTGCCGAAACCTGATTCCCCACCTGAACCTTGGCAATATCTGATTCATCCACCTGCGCATCAACGTAGAGATTCTCCAAATTGGCAATATTTACCGAAAGGTCACCCGTGCTGACAACTTCGCCCGCGATCTGATCCACGGACAAAATCTGTCCATCGAACGGAGCGATAATGCTCATGGTGTTGACGGTCGCCTGCGCCGCATCCACTTTGGCTTGAGCGGCGATCACATCTTGTGATTGGTCACCTGCCAGGAAGCGGTCATATTCACGTTGGGCGTCTTCGTATTTGGCTTTCTTCAAGGCAAGGTCATTCTCTGCTTCAATGATCCAATCTTCAGGGGCAGGTCCACGAAAGGTTTCGGTGTCATAGTCATATGCCCAACCGTTGCCGCGTTTTACCAGCTTGGCAAGATATTTCGTCTGTGGCACACGTTGATTGGTCTGGAGATATAAAAGGTAGTCTTCAGCTTCTGCAAAGTCTTCCTTGGCATCCTTCAGGTCAATGGCAGCTTGTGCCAAATCTGTACCGGAGTTGAGTAATGTATCCAAATTCTCTTGCGCAGTGATCAGATCGGCTTGTGCTGAAACAATGCTGGAAGAAGTGCTGGTTGGGTCGAGGGTGAGCAAGATATCGCCCGCTTTTACAAAATCACCCGGCTGTACGTTCACATTGGCAACCGTGCCGCTGGTCTTCCAATTGAGGCTGGCAAAGGGTTCGGCTTGCAGGCTGCCGGTCGAGTCAACGGTTTCTGTCAGCGTGAGAGAAACCACCTGGGCAGTTTCCGCTGCGGCTGAGTCTGAGGCGTTTGCGTTTCCGGTCAGGGTACCGATAAGCAAGGCGATCACAACGAGAGAGCCCGCGGCGATCCACCAGAATTTTTTGTTTTTGATCCAGTTCGACATTTGATTTCTCCTTTTTGATTGTCTACAGGATACTTTTCAAATGTGCAGAATTTGTGCAGACTGGGTGGACGATTATGGAGGGTTCTTGTGTAAAATTGTGGGTATGAAACATGAAACCCTCCCAAATCTAACTCTCCCCAAGATCGGCTTTGGCACTTGGAAAATCGGCGGCGGCTCCACGCCCAACCACGCCGTGGACGAAAAATCTCTGGCGGCGTTACGCTATGCCTTGGAGATCGGGTATACCCACATTGACACCGCCGAAATGTATGCCAGTGGTCATAGCGAAGAATTGGTCGGGCAAGCAGTGCGCGAGTCTGGCAAGAAGCGCGAGGATGTGTTCATTACATCCAAAGTTGTGCCGAGCCATTTACGCTACGACGATGTTTTGAACGCCTGCGAAAATTCTCTGCGCCATCTCAAAATGGACTATATTGATTTGTATCTTATCCACTGGCCCCAGTCGGGTGCGAAGTATGAGGATACGTTCAAGGCATTGAATAAATTAGTGCGTGATGGAAAAGTAAAACACCTTGGCGTGAGCAACTTCGACCTGAAACTGCTCAAGCAAGCGCAGTCGCTTTCTGAAACGCCCATTATCACTAATCAAGTTCCTTTTAGTTTGGGAGACCGTTCCTACATCAAGAACGGCGTCTTGGAATATTGTCAGCAAAACGAAATATTGTTAACTGCATACTCACCCATTGAAGAAGGAAATCTGCGCACGAACAAAACGTTGGATGTCATTGCGAAAGCCCACAATGCCACGATCTTCCAGATCGCCTTGGCATGGGTCGCGTCACATCCGCGAGTGATCACCATCCCTATGTCGTTCAACCCGGTTCACATCCGCGAGAACTTTGAAGCGGCTGATATTGAGCTCACTCAAAATGAAATTAAACAGCTAAACGATCTATGAATTCTCACGCTTTACCAGATATCCAAATCATTGAAGAGACTGAAACAGAACTTGAGCCGATGTACTCCGTCATCATCCACAATGATGATGTGACGCCAATGGACTTTGTCGTAGAAGTGCTCAAACAAATCTTTTTCCTCGGCAACGACCGTGCCGCAGAGATCATGCTTGCTGCGCACGTCAAGGGCTCGGCATATGTTCAAAGCCTATCCCGCATCGAAGCCGAAAAACGTGTTGCCCATGCCCACCAAGCCGCGGGCATGCAGGGCTATCCACTCACATTTACAGTGGAACGCGAATGACATCCAACCTCGAAACTCTCACCGAAATCAACCTCGACGATCTTGTCAGCTCGTTTGGTTGGCAACACTCGCCGCTTCTCTCGCGCCTCTTGCGGATATTCTTCCGCAAACCTGCGCGGACCTTTGCTCAACACGTTGTGGAATATGATGACACCGTGGGCGCGCATGGCATTGTGGAGGGTGGATGGAATCTCTCGCGCCGATACGTTCAAGACATCCGCATCATCGGCGCGGACCGGATCCCTGAGTCAGCGTTTCTAGCCTTGTCCAATCATCCCGGCATGACCGATACCTTGGCACTCTTTGCCGCCCTGAACCGCAAAGACCTGCGCATCATCGCCCTGGATAGACCCTTCCTAAATGCACTTCCGCATACCACGGCTCAACTTTTCTACGTCTATGATGACCCCGCCAAACGTATGACGTTGGTGAGGCAAGTCAGTGCCCATTTGAAAAAAGGCGGCGCCATCCTCACCTTCCCCGCTGGTCACATCGAACCCGACCCTGATGTTTACCCTGGCGCCGTCGATTCGCTCCAAACGTGGACAGACAGTGTGGGCGTCTTCATCCGCATGGCACCCGATGCGGCGATCCTGCCGGTTTTAGTGCGAAGTGTGGTTGCAAAAAAGTATGCAGAACATTGGTTGTTGAGAATTAAAAAGACGAAAGAAGAAAGAGAAAAGTTAGCAACGGCGTTGCAACTGCTGGGCATGGTGATATTTAACGAAAAGCCAGTCACGGTCACCATTCAGATCGGCAAGCCGATATATGCCAAAGACTTGGGCACGAATGAAACAGACGCCATCCATCAAGCCGTGTTGGCGGAGATGAAAAGCTTGATCGAAAATTCTCCCAAATAAAAAGTGACAGTCACCTTAAAGGTGACTGTCACTTGGAAATCATTGTTTTCGCACACGGTTGGAAATGATCGAAGCTCCAGTTGATGGACTCGGTAAAGATCCACCTGCTTCTATCGGTTCATCGCCGTTGTACTCTCTCAATTGGGACCACTTCCAAATAATTAGCAAGGTGCCAATGATACAACCGATACCGCCGGTAATTACAGCAAAAGGCGCGCCAAAGAACTGAGCTACCGCCCCGGCTTCGATCTCACCGAGTTGTGGTCCGCCCATGAAGAAGATCTGATTGATACTCGTCATGCGCCCGCGGACGTGGTCGGGCGTTTGCAACTGTCGGATGGTATTGCGCACAATGGTGCTTACTCCGTCCGCGCCGCCGGTGATGGCAATAGCCAACCATGCAACAATGAATGATCTGGTAATTCCGAAGATGATCGTTGCAATGCCAAAAATGATGACGGCGATCACAAAGACCAAGCCTTGTTTACGAATCTCTTTGATCTGCGAAATGACCAACGCCACAGCCACCGCTCCCACCGCCGAGGCGGCGGAGAGGTAGCCATATTCCACCACACCTACATTCAAAACATCCTTGGCAATAATGGGCATTAAGGTGCTGGCAGAGGCAAAGAAAGTGGCAACAAAATCCACCATCATGGTTGAGAAGATAATAGGCTTAGAAAGAATGAAACGAATTCCATCTTTGATGGCTTCCATGCTGATGCCTGCTGTCTTTTCTCCAATCGCTTGGGGAACGTCGCCGATCAGGAACAGAGCCACCAACACCGCTACAAAAGATATTGCATTGAAGTAATACACCGCCTCTTGACCAAAGCCAGCGATGAAGAAACCAGTCAGTGCTGGACCAATCACAGCACCAGCTTGAAACGCCGTAAACGTCATACTAAAAGCATTCGGCAAATCTTCTTTGGGGAGTAAATTCGGAATCAAGGCTTGGCGGGAAGGTCCATCGAACGCCACCACCACGGCTTGTAAGGCAGTGATGATGTAAATGTGCCAGATGGTGATCTGCCCAAATTGGGTGAACAGCGCCAAGGTCAACGCCAGAACCGCCGCAATAGACTGCGTGGCAAACATCACCTTGCGCCTGTCCACTGAATCTGCCAGCGCACCACCGATCAACGAAAAAATGATGACCGGCAAAATACGCGCCACACCAATGCCACCCAAGGCGATGGGATTCTTGTCAATTTGGTTGATGTGCCAAAATAAAGCCCAGAGTTGCATCTGGGTGCCGGTGATGGAAATGAGTTGTCCGAGCCAAAGATAGAAGAATTTTTTGTGTTTTAGGGATGGAGGGATACGAAGCATTTTGTTCTTATGTAGGGGCGGGGTTTCCCCGCCCCATTCCATTAATGATTAAGTTCCCCAATCACGGAGATATAAAAAGTCATAGCCGATGGTGCGGTTACTGATCTTGGCAATGGGTGGTTGCATGCGTTTGAATTGATTACGACGAATACGCGTAGTGACAGCATTGACAAACTTCTCATCGAAGCCTGCTTCCATCGCCTCTTGCGGACTGTAACGCTGGTCTACCAAGAGATAAAGCAAGCGGTCTGCTTCAGAGTAGGTAAAGCCCAATTCACCTTCATCGGTTTGGTCTTCCCACAAGTCGGCAGAAGGTGGTTTATCTACGATGGGAGATGGAATGTTCATCGCCCGCGAAAGCTGGCGGACTTGCGTTTTGTATAAATCACCAATCGGGTTGAGTGCATTGGCAGAATCACCAAAGAGTGTGCTGTATCCCAAAAGGATTTCGGTCTTGTTGCTCGTCCCCACCACAAGCCCCTTGAAGACTTCGCTTTGATCATAGATCACGATCATACGTTCACGCGCCATAATATTGCCCTTGCGTAGCTTGGACATATCGGGATTCAACGTGAACAATGGCTCGACCATATCGGTAATTTCAATGGTCTTGCTGGGCACACCGAGTTGGTCGATCAATAATTGCGCATGATCCAAAGAATCTTTGCTGGAAGCTTTATAAGGCATACGCACCGCAAGGACATTGTCCTTGCCAAGGGCATCCACTGCCAAGGCTAATGAAAGCGCCGAGTCGATGCCGCCAGAAAGACCAATCACCGCACATGACATGCCAACACGAGTAATTTCAGACTTAATAAAACCCGCAAGAATTTCGCGAGCCAAATCTGTATTGATACTGAGATTGATATCAACCACGGGAAAGAATCCTGTTCATTTCTTTTTGGACGAGAGCTGTGCGCTCATCTCGCAACAATGGCAAACGTGCACGTGTGCGACGAAGTTGATTCAAGTCTACTTCGGCATAGGTAATGGCTTCTTCGTTGTACGGTCCGTGTGCCAGTTCTTCGCCGTTCGGGTCGAAGATCGTCGCGCCGCCCCAGAAATGAAGCCCATCTTCATAGCCCACACGGTTGGCGTGTGCGACGAACGAAGTGAACATACTGGCATAGGCTTTGGTGATGCGTTCCACCCACCGCGCGGATTCGAGTTTGTCTTTGTCATTCAGTCCGCGACCTGGTGAGGCGGAAGAGAAAAGCATAATGTCGGCGCCATCCAGCCAGAGCAAGTAAGGAGGCGAGGCGTGCCAAAAATCCTCACAGATGAGCATGCCCACGCGTCCAAATTTTGTATCAAACGAGCGAACCGAGTCACCCCAGGCAAAGAAGCGACCTTCATCAAAAAGACCATAGGTGGGCAAATAGACTTTATGATGCACATGCAGAACTTTTCCACCTGAGAGATACGCAGACGCAATGAAAAAGCGATGGCGAGAATCTTCATCCACAAACCCAACTACCAGGTCGAGGTCGTGAGACGCTTTTAGCAAATGCTTGAAGATCGGGTCATCGTCTGTCGGCTTGTGCGCAACAGAAGCAACCAAATCCTGCAATACATAACCAGTAAGAGAAAGTTCCGGGAAAACAAGCAAATCAGCTTTTTTCGCTTTTGCTTGTTCAATGTATTCAAGATGTTTGGCAAGGTTGGCTTCTACATCGCCAAGTTTTGTATTGATCTGTGCAAGGGCGAGTTTAAGTTTCATTGTGAGAATCTTACCACTAAAAAATTCAAGCAAAATTATTTTGTCACCACGATCTGAACGGTATCGCTCTGATCGTCCGAAGCAGTCACTGTTACAGTGACCCTTTCTACTGTAAGCGTTTCACCGACTGCCAACGGAGATTGGTAGCGATACGGGTCGCCATCTAGTTGAGGATAGACGATCAACGTGCCTCCACCAGAAGCGATAGCTGTATCAACTATGTAAACTAAAGCGCCAGGCTTGGGAAGTGCCGCATCATACCCTAAGGGACGGCGGGATTCTACAACCACAACCTTACTCTCGCTGACGGGCACCATCACCGCCTTCACACCGCCGGCTGTTTCAATGGGAGTGATAGTCACTGTCTGTTCGCCCTCCGGTTGACAGATAATTTGAGCATCATCCAACCACCCCAATTGCCAACGCTCAAAAGCAAAATATTCAGGGGCAGACCCGCTGATATAGCCCATCAAACCAAAGCCGCCTACAAAACGATGTTGGTCATCGTAATTTGCCGGGTCAAATTGATAAGAATACAAATCAGGCAGCCCCATGGTGTGACCTGATTCGTGGTTGAGCCAAAGGGAACCCCAGTAAGTAAGATCAGCTCCCGAGGTCACCCCGTTGGAAAACACTTTTCCATCAGCAGAGTACCCTTCACCCGGGTTTGCGCCAAATGCCGGACCAAAACCCACATTGGTTGCTTCTGGCGGAACCATTACTACCACAGAGTCTGCTGTAGAAAAATCAACGTCAGCATCTGCAAGGGTCACAGCTTCTTGAAGAAATTGCAAATGACCTTCATATGAACGGATAGCGTCACCATAAAATGAAGAAGGCTGGCTAAATCTTAACCACACAAGATATGGTTCCAATTTCCAATTCATTTTGCCATATGAAACATCAGAATAAAATTTTTCAGCATTTGGTGAAATTAGTGAGAATATTTCTTCCGGGCTTTGAGAAGCGGGAACATCAGGAAAGTCTGCAAATAGAATAATCGTTCTTACATCACCAAGAGAAGGTAATTTATAAGTTGGGTTGGGCAACCCAAAGCCAACATTGGTAAAAGCAAATCCCGGCAGTTTACAAGCATCCACTGAAGCTGATTCTGTTGCCGGTGCAGCAATTGTCGCTGTCGGTTCGGGAGCAATAGTTTGGGTTGCAGAAACAGCCACCTCGGTAGAAGGAGCCGCAGGCGTTCCTCCGCTACAAGCTGAGAAAATGAAGGTGAATATCAGAGCCAAAACGATAAAGTTCTTTTTCATCTTACAATCTCCTGATAATAAAAATAAAAGCCCGACCCATTTGAGTCGGACTCTTGCGGAGAGGGAGGGATTCGAACCCTCGGTGGACCGGAGCCCACAACAGTTTTCGAGACTGTCCCATTCAACCACTCTGGCACCTCCCCAGTTTTTGAAGCGGGCGAAATTATACCCGAATTTTTTTATTACACATCGAAAGAGTCATGCAGCTCAGGATAATGAACGCTATCCATGCCGCGATCTTTCAATAGAGACTTTAACGTCGTAGCTTGTTTTTCTTCGCCATGTACAAGGAAAACTTCTTTCACACTTTGTTTTACCGCTGTAGCATAATCCACAAGCAAATCCTGCCCGGCATGCCCAGACAAACCACCGATGGTTGCCACTTCGCATTTAAGCTTATAGGCTTCACCAAAGATACGAATCTCCGGTTCGCGATCTGCCAGTCTGCGTCCCATCGTATTGGGAGCCTGCCAAGAAACTATACAAATCGTATTACGCGGATTCTCAATATTGTTACGAATATGATGAACAACGCGCCCCGTTTCCGCCATACCTGAAGCAGAAATAATCACCATCGGGTCTTTCCGTTCATTTAAGGCTTTCGATTCTTCCACCGAACGGATGTAAGATAGCATTTCAAAATCTAATGCCGGGTGGCGAGACTCTGCTACAAACTTACGTGTCTCATCATCAAAACACTCCAAATGATTTTTGAAAATATCCGAAGCTTTTACTGCCAAGGGGCTATCCACATACACTGGCACACGCGGCACATCTCGCTCATACATCATTTGATTCAAGTGATAGACGATCTCTTGTGTACGTCCAACTGCAAAGGCAGGGACGATGACTTTCCCTCCTCGGTGGATTGTTCGCTTCACAACTTCTTCAAATTCTTTAAATGCCAAATCAGGGTCATCATGTTTTTTATCCCCATAAGTGCTTTCCATGATCATATAATCTGCATCTGTTGGCAAAATCGGGTCACGTAACAAAGGCAACTTATATCTACCAATGTCCCCAGAGAACCAGAGATGAAACTTCTTGCCCTTTTCTTCAATCTTCAATGAAACTGCTGCAGACCCTAAAATATGCCCCGCTTCATAAAAACGAGCTTCCACACCAGGAATTGGCTCAAACGCTTCTTCATAACTCTTGCCAACAAACATGCCCGCCACAGCTTCAGCATCCTGTTCCGTATATAGTGGCTCAATCGGTTCTTCGCCACGTTGTGCACGTTTTTTATTTACGAATTCCGCATCCGATTCTTGGATGCGTCCAGAGTCTGCAACCATAACACTGGCAATATCTTTTGTAGCATGTGTAGCAAAGATGGGTCCTTCAAAGCCCTGCTTCACTAAATTAGGCAAATTTCCAGAATGGTCAATGTGAGCATGCGAAAGAATAACCGCATCTACACCTTGAGGATCATAATGAAAATTCAGATTACGTTCATAAGACTCCGCCCGTTTCCCCTGATACATCCCACAATCCAGTAAAAGTTTCTTTCCATTGATTTCCAGCAAATGCTGACTGCCTGTTACTGTATGTGCCGCACCATGAAAATTAATTCGCATATTTCACTCCTAAGGTCTTAAGAATTTGGTGCCCAAATTCTTCATATCGCGCTGGGGCATCTTTCATCAATTCTTTCAGGTCTTCCATATCCTTCGGAGGCTTTTCAGAAAGAATTGCCAAATATGGCTTTGGGAGAATAATATCGGATTCAACCTCCATATCAGTCCCAACTTTCTTTCTCCATACTTTCAGTTTTTCCAAGCGACGTAAAACCGCATCATCCTTACGTTCGGTTTGTTTCCGCTCAACTAACGGAGCTTCACTTCCATGCCGAATCGCACCTAAAACCATATCACCCCAAAGACGTATCTGCTTCTCAGAAAGCCCAGCCGCCGAAAGATCAACCTTTGCCTCAGGAGGATTCTTTGCTAACAAAATCAAAACATCATCCATTACAACTTTATACGGAGGACGGTCTAAACGTTCAGCTTCACGGTCTCGCCATTTACATAACTGAGCAATAATGGTCAGCTCGCGTAAAGATAGATCTTTCCGCCCAGAAAAGCGCTCCCATGAAGAGCCATTCGAGCGCGGCTTCGCATCTTCAAGATGACAAGCTCGTTCAAAATCCTCTTTCGCAAAATGCAATCTTTCTTTTTCTTTTAATTCCGCTTCGAGCGCATCTCGTAAGTTGAAAAGATAATGAGTATCCAAACGAGCATAATGGATTTGTTCCTTCGTAAGCGGACGTTCAGCCCAATCCGCTTTTTGATGGCGCTTGTCCATTTTTATGCCAAACTTATCACCAAGTAATTTATCCAACCCCACAGCAGGATAACCCAATACCCTAGCAGCATGCATCGTATCAAAGAGATTCTTAAAAGAGAAATTAAAGTCGCGCCGTAGACAAATCAAATCATATTCCGCAGCATGGAATACTTTTTCTATTTTAGGGTTTGAAAAAATTGGAGTAAGAAGGCTTAAATCATGTAAAGCAAGTGGGTCAACAATATAGTCTGAGTTGATAGAAGAAAACTGGAGCAAACAAACCTGTTCACGGTAGGCATGCAAACTATTCGACTCAGTATCCACTGCTACACGGGGTTGCGCAGCAAGGTCCTGAACCATCTTATTCAACTGTTCAATTGTATTAACCCAAATAGGCGGCGGCAAAACTTCAGACATATTCGCAGATTATAAACCCGATGCAAAAAGAAGGAAGGTACTTATCTCTTGCATCATCATTTCAGACGCAGGGGCTACAACACTTTCTCCATTACAATGGCATCTTCGCCATCAGAATAGTATGCTTTCCAGACATCAATCGTGCGATATCCCTCTTTCTCATATAAAGTGATTGCCCCTTGATTTGACGTACGAACTGTCAGTCGTGACCTTGGAACCCCCAACTGGCTTTCACAAGCATGCAACAATGCAGTTCCGATCCCACGCCGTCTAAAGTTTGAATCCACTGCGATGGTGGCGATCCAGCCCCACCCGTCGCGCGGACGCGGATCGCCGGCAATAAATCCGACCATGCTGCCATTCTCTACAGCTTTGAGCCGCACCACATTTGAGAACGTCAACACTGCGATTAAATCAATCATGGGCCAGGCATCGCGGTCAAAGCTTTCTTTTTCCAGTTTACGCAATGCGCCGAGATCGAGGATGGTAGCAGAGATGATTTCCATAAAAAATAAGGTCTCTCTTTTCGAGAGACCTTATTGTATTACAAATCGTTTTACTTCTTCGAATCTTTACCGAGGAAGTTATCTAACATGCTAGTAAATTCCATCGGGAAGATGTACTTGGTGGAAGGACTCATACCCATCGACTTCAAGGTTTCAAAGTACTGAAGCGTCATGGTTTTCTGGTCAATCTTATTGGCTGCACCAAAGATGGTTTCCAACGCCTGAGCAAAACCTTGTGCGCGAAGTAACTGCGCCTGACGTTCACCTTCCGCCTGAAGGATCGCGGACTGTTTCTGACCTTCAGCACGCAAGATGTTGGACTGCTTTTCACCTTCTGCCACATTGACGGCCGCTTCACGCGTACCAGTCGACTCGGTCACCACTGCGCGGCGAATACGCTCTGCAGACATCTGGCGATTCATTGCATCCTGCACATCACGCGGAGGAATGATTTCGCGAATTTCTACATTGGTCACTTTCACGCCCCAGCGCTCGGTCACTTCATCAAGGCGGGTGCGGAGCATATTATTGATGTGTTCACGTTCAGAAAGCACATCATCCAATGGAATACCACCGATCACAGCGCGCAAGGTAGTTGCCGCAATACCAGCCGCAGCAGACTCGAAGTTACCGACCTGCAAAACAGACTGAGCCGGGTCGAGCACCTTGTAGTACCACAAGAAGTCGATCGAGATTGGAGCGTTATCTTTTGTAATTGAAGTCTGATGAGGAACTTCACGAACCTGTTCGCGTAAATCAACCTTCACAGGGCGGTCTGCACCAGGGATCAAAAAGACCAAACCAGGTCCCTTGGGCTTTTCCAAGACACGTCCTAAACGGAACACAACCAGGCGTTGATATTCCGGCACAACACGGATCATGTTGAATGCCGCAATCACAACTACTAAAACAATAAAACCGACCAAACACAAACCAAAACTAGCAAAAGCACCGTTCATATTCTCTCCTTCAAAATTTACGATTTGATAGGTTCAACAACAAGGACAAACCCCTCACGAGCAACAACTCGGACATGGCTACCAGCGGAGATTTCACTTCCGCTCTTTGCAGACCACAATTCCCCATTAATATACACGCTTCCTTCTTGATGGATAACAGTTCGCGCCTCCCCCATCTGTCCCACCAAAGCACTCAGATCATGAGTTGGGCGGGCATCCGCAGCCTGAATAGATTTTCGGACAACAATCCAAAGAAACATAGCCACGACACCAGATGAGAACAAAGCGACCAACGGGTTCACAGCCGGCTTCCAACCATCTACAGCAAATAGGAACACAGAGCCAAATACCAGTAGAAAAATGGAAATTCCCAAGAACAATTCTCGTTTGGGTTTTTGAACCGCATAAAGAAATGGCACAATGCTCATGAATAAAATAAGCAACGCCCACCAATTCATTGGAAGATTATAGACAGCATAACCTGCCAGCAGAAAACAAAAAATCGCTCCCACCTCCAGCATTCCAGTCCCTGGGGTAACAATAGCCAGAAAAGCTAGCACTACTCCACCGAGCAGGAACAAATAGGCAACATTAGGGTCTAAAAGAAAATCCATGTTTACGCCTCCATATAATTATACAACGCATTTCTTTAAAAATTTACGAATAACTCCCATTAACGTTTCAGAACCTATTTCTCTAGCAGTTGTATAATGGTCAGAATAATTTACTTCCACAGGAGCTCAAGTGAAGTACAACAAATTATGTGTTATTGGGTTGGGATATATTGGTTTACCAACCGCATCTACATTTGCCATGAATGGCGTTGAAGTTCTTGGTGTAGATATTAGCCCAACCATCATTGAAACTTTGAACCGCGGCGAGATTCATATCCACGAGCCGGGTCTATCGGAAGCATTTACGAATGCTGTCAAAAGCGGAAAATTCAAAGCCGCCCTCAAACCTCAAGAAGCCGATGCCTTCATTATTGCCGTCCCTACCCCGTTCAAGCACAACGAGACAGGCACCTATAACGGCATGACCTATAAACTGGCAGACATGGAAGCAGTCACCTCTGCCGCCGAATCGATTGTGCCATTTTTAAGGAAGGGAAATGTCGTCGTCCTCGAATCGACTTCACCGCCTCGTACGACCTTTGACTTGGTTGCCCCCATTTTAGAAAAATCCAAGCTGAAAGCGGGCGTGGACTTTCATCTGTGCTATTCCCCAGAACGTGTATTACCGGGGCAAATCCTGCGCGAGTTAATCGAAAACTCCCGCGTTATTGGCGGTGTGACTCCCGAGTCTGCCAAAGCTGGCGCAGACTTGTACTCCATCTTCGTCAAAGGGCAAATCATTCAGACCGACGCCACCACAGCAGAAATGGTAAAACTGATGGAGAATACCTATCGTGATGTCAACATTGCCATCGCTAATGAATTCTCTCGCCTCGCCGACAAATTTGGTGTGGATGTTTGGGAAGCCATTTCCATTGCGAACTTACACCCACGTGTAAAGATTCTCAGTCCCGGTCCGGGTGTCGGCGGTCACTGCATCAGCGTTGACCCCTGGTTCTTTGTGGAGGCAGCGCCCAATCTCACTCCTCTCATTTACAACTCCCGCCAAGTCAACGATGCTCAACCAGCCTTTGTTGTAGATGTGGTCAAACGCGCACTGGGCTCTCTCAAAGGGAAAAAGATTGCCGCTCTGGGCTTGGCGTATAAACCCGATGTGGACGACTTACGTGAAAGCCCGGCAGTGGAAGCGGTTCATTTCTTCCAAAAAGAAGGGGCTCAAGTCCTTGCCTGTGAACCCTTCAAGCCAGATGCAAAATTACCAGAAATAACGATTGCTCCAACCTTTGAAGATGCAGTTCGGGATGCAGATGCGATCGTGTTACTTGTCAAACATACTGAATTTAGCAACCTCAAACCAGAACAGGTAGCCCAACAAACGAAAGCACGCATCGTAGTGGACACTGTTCATGGATGGGATGCCGAGAAATGGCAAAATGCAGGTTTTCGGCTTGTTAAGTTAGGGTCTGGAAAGCCGGCGTAGACTATTCTGTTGAAAGGGTTTCTACACAATACGGCTGCCCGCCGGCAACGGCTTGAATATTGCAAGTAGTTTTTGCGCAAGATGTAAGTACAAGCGCAAAACAAAGATAAAGTAAAAGTTTTACAAGTTTCCTACTAGGCATATTTATTTCTCCATATACCTAGTAGGAAATTGGTACGATAAAGGAACTATGAGAATCCTTACAGTTTTTGGAACTCGCCCAGAAGCCGTCAAAATGGCGCCTGTTGTGAAGATGCTCGCCTCCACCCCGAATATTGAATCTAGGGTCTGTGTTACCGCGCAACACCGACAAATGCTCGACCAGGTCTTAAACCTCTTCCAAATTGAACCAAACTACGACCTTAATCTGATGCGGGATGGGCAGTCACTTGCCCAACTCAGCGCAGATATTTTCACTCATCTCGATCCTGTCCTTGAAGATTTCAAACCCGATTGGGTGCTGGGGCAAGGCGATACCACCACAGTTGCCATTACGTCCATGTCGTGTTTCTATCGCCGCATCCGCTTCGGGCATGTGGAAGCAGGGTTACGGACTCATGACAAGTGGCAGCCTTTTCCAGAAGAAGTAAATCGCCGAATTGTCAGTGTAGTTGCCGACCTGCATTTTGCTCCAACAGAATGGTCGAAGAATAACCTTCTGCGCGAAAATGTGGACGAGAAGACGATCAAAGTAACTGGCAATACCGTGATCGATGCTTTGCAATTCGTAGCCCAACAACCCGAGCCGACGGAAATCACCGAACTTATAAACGGGAAGCTAAAGAATAAAAAAATAATCCTTGTTACTGCTCACCGACGTGAAAATTTTGGCGAACCCATTGAGAATATCTGTAAAGCATTAATTCAAATAGCGAGTCGAGGCGATGTAGAGATCGTATATCCGGTTCATCTCAACCCCAATGTACAAGAGCCGGTAAATCGTCTATTGAGAGACGTAGAACATATCACTCTTCTGCAACCCATGGATTATCTTCCACTGGTGCATTTGATGAAGCACGCCAATATCATTCTGACCGATTCAGGCGGAATTCAAGAAGAAGCACCGGCATTTGGCATTCCAACCCTTGTTTTGCGCGATGTGACCGAACGTCCAGAGGGAGTGGATGCAGGGACACTAAAGCTTGCTGGAACAGCTACCAGCCATATCGTCGAAGAAACGAGGCGACTTTTGGATGATGAATCCACGTATAAAAAGATGGCAACTTCTGCCAATCCATATGGCGATGGGCATGCTACGGAGAAAATCATTGAAGCGCTACTCGGCAGTAGGGAAAACCTGTAATCGCCCCCAAGATAGCTGTTTGTAATGTCTTGAAGGGTGTTTCTGAGTATAATGACAGTGGTGATAGTAATGAGGAAAACTTTTACGCCCATTGTTCTGACAATCCTGCTCTTGGCGACATGGATTCCTGTTCATGCTCAATCTACTGATACTCAATATTTCAGTGAGACTGGGCATAATGTATCTGGGGATTTCCTCGTTTTTTACAATAGCAACCCAAATGCAGCCTATCTCTATGGATACCCCATCACGGAGCAATTTACCGGGCGCGATGGAAAGGAAGTGCAGTACTTCCAACGTGCGCGCTTCGAATACCGCGCTGACTTGCCCGAGGGACAGCGCGTGCAACTTACACAGCTCGGGCGCGAGACCTATGTCTCAACGGGGTTGCTGGATGTCGGTAATTCCTTTGCCTGCCGAAACTACAGCGAGACGGGTTTCTCCGTCTGTTTTGCTTTTCTTGAGTTCCTTGATGCCAATGGCGGTGTAGAACAATTTGGTTACCCGATCTCTGGGTTTGAATATCACGAGAACAAGATCGTTCAATACTTTGAGCGTGCCCGCCTTGAATGGCAGCCTTGGCGCGCTGAGGGATACCGAGTGGTAATCTCAGACTTGGGTCGTGCTTATTTCGACAACCTCGGCGAAGACCCCGCGCTGCTTGCACCAGCCAGCCCGCTCAATAATGCTCCACGTGTGATCACTGAATTGCGAATTCGTGCCTTTGTATGGAAAGCCGTTACGCTCTCGAACGATGACCAGATGTTCTTTGTGATCGTTCAAGACCAAAATGCTCAACCCGTTTCTGGCGCATCTTGTACGGCAGTGGTTAACTGGCCCAACGGCGCAAAAGACTCCACTATCATTACCAGTGACACAAATGGAGTGGGCGTTGTTTCCCTTGCCTTCCAAAATCAGCCATACGGCAGCTTAATCTACACAGATATCAGTTGCACCTACAACAACCTGACAGGCAAAACCACGACATCCTTCAGAATTTGGTACTAACAAAAAGCCTCCCGAAATTGGGAGGCTTTTTTATTTATAAGATTTCCTTCAACCTGAACACAGGTCCATCTTTACAAATCATCTTCCAATCATGCTCAATGGACAAGGCGCAGACGCCGCAGTCAGCAAGTGCGCCACATGGCATCGGTGCGCGGACGAGAACCTGCGCCTCCACCTTCGCCGTGAGTTGTTCCTTCCCTGCCAGCATTTCTTTCAGCTGGGGAAGCCCTTCCCTACTCACATCCATAGCAGCATAGTCTGCCCAGTGCAGAGCGTCACTAAGCCCATTCAACGGCTGGACCTCTACAATTTCAGGCAAGTCGTCCACTTGAGAATTAGTCACCAGTACAACTTCAGCATTTTGCTTTAACGCTTGTGCAAGCAAACCCAATAGACGGGCTGGGACATCGTCGAAGGCAATGAGCGCAATTTTTCTTGATGAAGCCGGTAAGGTGAAACCATGCCCGATCGGTCCGCGTAGATATAGCAGTTGACCTGGCTGCCAAAAAGTAGGCATGGGCGGCGCGAAGCGGAATCCGCTTTGGAGTGAGGAAAAGCTGGAGAAAAGAGGAACCGGCAAAGGCGAGTCTGAGTCGTGGGCATGGGCAAGCACGTATTGCCCGGGCGCTGGAATCAGCTCGGGCGGGCAAGAAATCCGCGCGGAGCCATCCAAAAAAATTTCTTCAACCTTACCTGTGCCTGTTTTCATTGGAAAAATATTAACATGCTTCGGTGGTCATGGCAAGCCAGTTATAATTTTGTACATCAAATCGGAGGAACCATGAATATTTCAAGTTTGCTACAAGGTATTGCTTCTTTCGCATGGATCGGTTTTATCGGAATTTTGGTCGCGATCTCAGTGCGCGCGAGTAGAAAACAGTCTGTTGGTGGGTTAAGCACGGCTGCGATCGTACTGGTGGTGGCTGCTATCTTGCTTACCACTGTAGGGGCAGGGATTGTATTTATTGAGCCCGATGAGCTTGGCATTGTTGTGACAGTATTAGGCTCTGGTGGTATTCGCCCCGACCCACTAGATTCGGGTTTACATTGGATCGTGCCTTTCGCTGAACGCGTGGAGCGTTACCCCAAAACGAATCAAACTTACACTATGACCTCGGTTGCGGATGAGGGGCAGGTTGCTGGGGATGATTCCATTCAAGTTCGTACGAAAGATGGTCAGCAGGTTTATATTGATGCTTCCGTCATTTATGCTGTAGACCCAATCAAAGTGGTTCAGTTATATTCCACATGGCGCTTTAGCTACGAAGACCAATTCGTGCGCACACAAGCTCGCGGTGTGATCCGTGATGTTGCTTCGCAATATGGCGTGGAAGAGATCGTCAGTTCGAAGCGCGCAGAAATGGAACAGTCCATTGACGATCAACTCGTGGCGATCTTTGCTGAGAACAACCTGATCATGCGCGATTTTGTTTTGCGCAACATCCGCTTTAGCGATGAATACGCCGCAGCGGTTGAGCAGAAACAGATCGCCGAGCAACAGGCTCAGCAGGCAAAATTTGTAGTTGAGCAGAAGAAACAGGAAGCGGAGCAGGCTCGTCAGGTGGCGCAAGGTTCAGCAGATGCCGCCGTGATCGCAGCGAAAGGTGAAGCCGAGGCGTTGTTGATTCAGGCTCAGGCACAGGCAGAGGCGAACCAAGTCATCGCTCAATCGCTGACGCCGGAACTGGTCCAATATCAGTACGTGCAGAAACTTTCACCAAACGTGCAGACAATCTTCATTCCAAGCGGAAATCAATTCATCCTTCCGCTGCCGAGTTCACCTCAAGGACAGTAATCGAGTACACTAAGACCTGCCGGGGCATCCTGGCAGGTCTTTGATCTATAAAAGGAGTATATGGCTATTCCTCAAAGCGGACGTGAAGTTCGCTTGACGACTCTTTCTGCTTGTGCGGGTTGAGCGTCTAAACTAAGCGCTGAGGCGCTGGCGCAGGTTCTGCGCCCTATCAAAGATATCTTTGACCCTGCTGCATATCCAGACTTGATGGTGGGTCTTGAGTCGCCGGATGATGCGGCAATTTGGCGTTTAAGTGATGATCAAGCGATTGTAATGACAACAGATTTCTTCACCCCTGTTGTAGACACTCCTTACGAATACGGTGCGATTGCCGCAGCAAACAGCCTCTCCGATGTATATGCCATGGGCGGACGTCCGTTCTTGGCGTTGAATATTGCGGCATTGCCAGATCACCTCCCTGCAGAGGTTTCAGGAGAAATCTTACGAGGGGGGGCAGAGAAAGCGCGTGAGGCGGGCGTCGTCGTTGCGGGTGGGCATACGGTCAAGGACAAAGAACCAAAATACGGTTTGGTCGTGATCGGGTTTGTGCATCCGCAAAAGGTTATTAGCAAAGGCGGCTTGAAAGCAGGTGATGTATTAGTGCTTACTAAGCCGCTTGGCGCAGGTGTGACAACAACTGCATTGAAGCAAGAAAAAGCGGATGAAGCGCATGTTCTTGAAGCGATTGAGTGGATGTCACGCTTGAATAAAAACGCGGGGATGCTCGCCTCTGAATTTGGCGTTCGCGGTGGGACGGATATTACCGGGTTCGGTTTTCTCGGTCACGCCGCAGAGATGGCAGAAGCCTCTCGTGTGGGATTACATTTTGATTTTTCGAAGATTCCATTCTTAAGCGGCGCACGTGGTTATGCAGAACGCGGTATTTTCCCCGGCGGGGCATTTGATAATAAAGGTCATTTTGAACATCAAGTTAAGTTCTCTGCTGGTTTAGGTGAACCAGATCAGATGCTTTTGTTCGATCCGCAGACCAGCGGCGGACTGTTATTTGGTGTGGCGAGAGAAAACCTCTCCGCATTCGAAACACGCGCAAAGGAAATAAATCAGCCGTATTGGGTGATCGGCGAAGCACGTGAAGGCAAAGGCATTGAGGTAGAGTAACATGTTTCGTATCGGTGTTTTGGAATTAGGTGTAACGTGTGCGTTTGTTGCATTGACGATCATTATTCCGTTAATCATCACTCGTGGATACGCACAAATCAATAAACGTTTGAGCAAGATCGAAAATAATATGGCAAAAAAGAAGTGACTTTCAGGTACAATAAGGCCGAATTATTTAGCACGAACCATCATGTCCGAAATTCCCATAGAACCAGACCCTAGTTCCTCCCATCCATTTCAAATAACTTGGTGGAAATTTCCACGCCGCGAAGTTCTTTATGCGCGGCTTGTGTCTTTTAAAACTCTAGAGCATATAGGAAGCAATGAGCATTAGTTCTGAAATTATTACGATATTGGTGTTGATCGTGATCAACGGTCTGTTAGCAATGTCTGAAGCAGCGTTGGTTGCTTCACGCAAAGCACGCCTGCAACAGCAAGCTAGCGAAGGGAATAAAGCCTCAGCGTTGGCGGTCAAGCTCATCGAAGACCCCAATATTTTCTTATCAGCCGTACAGATCGGCATCACCCTGATTGGCGTCCTCTCTGGTGCCGTCGGCGGTGCGACCATTGCCGAAAAACTGGCGGTTTGGTTCCAAAACATTCCATATATCGGTCCATACAGTGAGTCGGTTTCACTAGGGCTTGTGGTCTTAACCATCACAGTCCTTACCATTTGGTTGGGTGAACTAGTTCCGAAACGACTCGGTATCAACAGCCCTGAACGGATCGCCCAAATCGTGGCTGGTCCGATGCTTTTCATCTCGCGCATCTTCTCGCCGCTGATCAAGTTGATGAGCGGGGCGACAAATTTTGTTTTGCAATTATTTGGCGTAAACCCTTCTGAAGATCTCCCCATCACAGAAGAAGAACTTCAGTTATTGATCGACCAGGGGACCCAAGCTGGCGTCTTTGAAGAAGCCGAACAAGACATGGTTGAAGGTATTTTCAGCCTTGGCGATACCCGTGTCTATTCGGTGATGACTCCGCGCACCGAAATTGTCTGGTTAGATGTCAGCGATACGACAGAAGACATCCTCGAAAAGATGAGCGGCAGCCCATACTCGCGCTTCCCATTACGACAAGACTCATTGGAAACCATCGTTGGTATCGTCAAATCGCGAGACTTATTAGTCTCTATCCTTTCGCAAAAACCGATCGAACTCAAAGAACTTGCCAAGCCTGCTTATTTCATCCCTGAAACTATGCTGGCATCGCGTGCCTTGGAAGTGCTGAAGAAGAACAACGCAGAAATGCTCCTCGTCGTGGATGAATTCGGCGGCGTACAAGGGCTTTTGACCATCAACGATATCCTTGAAGAAATTGTGGGTGTTATGGAAGGCGATGAGCCACAAGCCACACAACGGCAAGATGGTTCTTGGTTGCTCGATGGCATGCTCGAAGTGGATGAATTCAAAGAAATATTCAACCTAAACGAATTACCCCATGAAGCAGAATATGAAACCCTGAGTGGATTCATCATGACCTCGCTTGGGCGGTTGCCCCAAACGGCAGATCATTTTGAGTGGAATAATCTCCGCTTCGAAGTGGTCGATATGGACGGACGCCGTGTCGATAAGGTTTTAGTTACAGCCAAGCAAAAAACAGGCACAGACTAAGCCCATTCGTAGCTTAATCGCCTGAAAATCGTAGATTTGTTCGATGGTATAATTTTCGCCCGTATGAGTCCTGAATCATCTCCCAGCAAAACAAAGGTCTGTCCCACCTGTGGAACGCGCCTAAGTGAGAACGCCGTCCGCTGTTTGGTATGCGGAACAGAATTCGGCGTACAGCCCGCACCCAAGGCAGTGAAGAAAACGGAGAAGTCCGTTCAAGCTGCCAGCATGCCACAGCTCACACTCAGCCTTCCGGCAGCCATCGGCTCCCTTTTGGCTGTGATCGCAGTTGCAGCAGGTCTTACATTTTTCCTCGTCCCTAAAGACCCGGAAACATTTTCGAATGTAGAGACCTCTACACCTACAGAAACACCCACTCCAACGATCCCCGCTACCTCAACATTACCCGCTACAGAAACGCCCACGCCCACTCTGCAGCCTCCGTTTGAATACACAGTTTCTTCAGCCGATGGGTCATGTTCGCAAATCGCGTTCAATTTCAACGTCTCTGTTCAAAGTATTATCATTGCCAACAATCTGGCTTCTAGCTGCCCCATCTCAGTGGGACAAAAACTCTTAATTCCCTATCCCACCCCAACGCCCCCACCTGCAGCCACCAATACACCTCCGCCAGATGTGGCGACCCAGCAAGCCTGTGAAACGGTTCAGATCACGGTTCAAGAAAACGACACTCTTTCCAGCATCGCAGCGAATTATGCTGTTTCAATGGATGCAATCAAGGAGTTCAACGGTCTAACCACAGATAACGTCTTCCTCGGGCAAGTGGTTCAGATTCCGCTTTGCGAACGTGCGCCGGATCCGAACAAGCCCACTCCTACCGCGACGCTTCCGCCTCCTTACCCCGCCCCGAACCTGCTTCTACCTGCGGACGGCGCTGCCTTCACCCTGGCAAATGACGTGGTGACCTTGCAATGGGCATCCGTTGGCGTTCTGCGCGATGGCGAAGCTTATCAGGTCGTTATTGAAGATGTGACGTCCAACCAGACTCGCCGCGTGACAGATTATGTGACCGACACAAAATACATCGTCCCAACCAGCTTCCGCCCGAAGGATAATGTGGCACATGTCATGCGTTGGTGGGTCGTGCCCGTCCTCCAATCTGGAGTGGACGACCAAGGCAAGCCAATCTGGATCTCCTCTGGTGCAACCAGCGAAAGACGTGTCTTCACCTGGGTTGGTGTCGCAGTTCAAGGAACGCCGAATCCGTAACAGGTCCAGAACGAAGCGAAATGTATCAAGTCAACTCCCTGTCCGCTTGGGCAGGGAGTTTTATAAATAAATCAATTCAGGAAAAAATCATGCTAAACACTATTATCAAAATTCTTGCTGTTCTCTTGATCATGACCGGTATCATTTGGATTCTACAAGGCGTCAATATCTTGCCAGGTAGTTTTATGACCGGAGACCCACAATGGGCGATCAACGGCGCAATCACAGCGGTTATTGGAGCTGGCTTGTTCTGGTTTAGCTCCCGCAAAAAGTAATGACTGAAACAACCATTCGTGTCGGTGACCAAGTTAAAATTCGCCTTGACGAAAAGTTTGGCGAACGAGAAGGCTGGTACACCGGCAAGGTCGTTCGCATTGACCCGTATTCTGAACATCGCAGCTTTTATTGGGTGCGGTTGGATGCTGAAGCGCAAGCTATATTAAGAGTTGCCGAGATTTCGGTGTTCAACCCAAAGAATATCAAAAAGATTGTTTAACTTTCGTAAGAGGGGGCATCTGTATCGCCATCTTAATCATGCGGAAGGAGTTTTAGATGAGTAGAAAAAAGAATGCAATGGCGTATGGGTTTACAGCATTACTCGTGATCCAATTGGCATGTTCCAGCTTGTCTCCCAGTGCAGATGTACCCACAGAAGTGACCGTGCCATTGGGTCCGCAGGCCTCAGACACAGAACAGCAGACAAAAGTTCTTGAGAGCATACTTTCTCAGATCGACGCGAATTACATTTATGCAGAAAACAGCAGCGTAGACTTAAAAGCATTACGCACAACGTATCAGTCAGAAATTGATAAAGGGTTAACCTCTTCAGAATTCAACGAATTGATGAATCGATTCGCAGCAGAGTTCCCTGCTGGTGATATTGTTTACGCCACCCGCGAAGAAAGAATTAAAAATGACACCGCTGCCAGCCTTGTAGGATACGGCGGCATTGGCGCCTTTGTTAACTTTCAAGCGAAGGACAAACCGCATGTGGTGATCTTAGATGTCATTCCCGGGTCACCCGCGGAGAAGGCAGGCTTGAAAGCACATGATAGCATCTACGCCATAGACGGCGACCCCGTGCTTTTGGAAGAAGGGGCGGATGTTGTTTTACGCATCCGTGGGGAGGCAGGGACAAAAGTGATTCTCACCGTGCAGACGCCGGGGAAAAACGAACGCAATGTAGAAGTGACTCGTGCACCGATCACAGGTTCACGCGGCGTAATCGCAGAAGTACTTCCCAATACCGATGTGGGCTACATCCGCTTTCCGACAGCAGGAAATACAGTTTCCAATGCCAGCGAAGTATTAGATGCGCTGGATACATTTTCAACAAATAGCAACCTTAAAGGTATTATTCTAGACTTGCGCATCTCTGGCGCGAATTCAAACTTTCCTTTGGAAGATATGCTCACCCTCTTCGTCAACGACCTGAACATTGATGTGTACTCGCTGGCTGAAAGCAATTCCTACCCCATTGAAGGGCAGGATGTTTCTGGCTCACAAACCGTTCCTCTAGCTGTATTGGTCGGCGAGAATACGAATGGAACCGCTGAAATTTTTGCGGCAGCAATAAAGGAAAAAGGCAGAGGGGTTGTGATCGGCGCCAATTCAGCGGGCGGCATCGAAGCCTTGAATTCGTTTGCCCTGCCCAATGGCGGACAAATCCTCATTGCCAGCGCGTCTTTCCGTGTCGGCGAAAATGAAAGCCTGGGAATCGACGGAGTCATTCCTGAGGTCCGGGTAGAGGCGAAGTGGGATGAGATCATCGCCAGCGAAGATCCCGTCATCCAACAGGCGATCCAATCCTTTGAGGTGCAGGAATGAAAAAATTATCACTGCTATTGCTTGCCATGTTCTTAATGGCTTGTGCCCCACAAGGCGTGCAAGTGCCTCAAAGCCCGGTGCTAAAATTTTTAGAAAAGAAATCTGGGCTGATCGCATATATTGGTATTGACGGGAATATATATCTCACTGACCAAGCCGCCACCCGCACCACACAGCTTACAAAAGATGTGACGCCCGAAACCCAAAGCTCCATTGCATATCAACTGCCTACATGGTCTCGAACTGGTGATCAAGTCGCGTTCATCCGGTTAGAACAAGCTGCTACAGGCGCATTAACCGCAGATATTCTCGTTGCCAATGTAGAGGATAAAACTGCGCACAGCATTTATACCAGCCAAACGGAATATCCTTTTTATTTGTATTGGGCGCCCGACGGCAAAACCCTTACCGCGCTTACAACCACCGCTACGCAAGGCAACATGGCATTGCAAAGCATTCCGCTGGATGGCGGTGAAGCACGTGTGATCGATACGGGCTCGCCTTTTTATTGGTCGTGGGCGCCAGATGGAAAAACTTTGCTGGTGCATAAGAACGGCGGCAACCCGAACGCCTTTGATCAACTCTCATTCTTGAAACTGGGCAACGATGTAAATGAGTTCGTGATGGACGTGCCGCCCGCCTCTTTCCAAGCCCCAGCCTGGTCGCCAGACGGAGCCCACATCTTGCTGACAACGCTCTCCGCCACAGACAAGCCGCAACTGGTATTGGCAGATTCAACCGGCGAAATTCAAAAGATGGTCTCAGCGTTTGACATCAACACTACCTTTGCTTGGGCATCAGACAGTCAACAATTTGCCTACATCAAAGGGACAGAGCAACTCACCAGCGGTACGATCGGTTCTTTGCACGTGGGTTCTGTAGACAACGATGAAGAAATCATCGTAGATGAATCGATCATCACTTTTTTCTGGTCGCCTGATGCCATTGAGATCGCTTATTTCGTCCCAGCCGTGACTCAAGTTGAAGGTTCAACCGAGCCAGTGGTGTATCTTGAATTACACATTCTCGACATTGCCAGCAAAGAAACCCGTAAGATCGCCACTTTCCAACCTACCCAGGGATTTCTCTCAATGCTACCCTATATGGACCAGTATCATCAGTCCACCACGATTTGGTCGCCAGATAGTAACAACATCGTAGTCTCCTTCATAGACACGAGTGGAAATTCTGGTATTGCCATTATCCCCCCTTCAGGTGTAACAGAACCGCGCATCCTTGTAGATGGAACCTACGCATCGTGGTCTTGGAAATAAATGAAGGCAAAACAAAATCGCCCGCGAAATTCGCGGGCGATTACTTTCTTGTGTTTTACTTTTCTTTCGGCTTTTCGCCAGTTACATCACTAACAATAGCGCTCAGCATCTTGTCGGTCTCAGCCTTATCAACTAAACCTTCTCCAGATGCCTTGCGAATGATTTCCACACATTCGCGTCCGGTCAGGTCGCCGCGATCAAGCAACGCTTGGGCAACAGCCTCTACCTCAATACGATGAGTGCGCAAGAGTTGTTCGGTCTGGTCTTCTAATTGCTGCCAGAATTTTTCAACGATCTTGCCGCGTCCGTTGTACCCGCCTTCTGCACCCATGGTATCCATCGTAATAGGCGGACCAAAATACCCATAATGTGCCAGTTGCCATAAGCGTGCACGGACGTTTTGGAAGTCGCCCGTGGCGCCTGTCCAATATTCACCAAAGAAGACCTTCGTAGCCACATGCCCAGCCATTGAGACCATAATATCTGCTACGAAGCGCCGCAGAGGCATGGCGTACACGTCAAAGTTGGAAACGGGCAACACATAGCCCAAAGCATCGGCACGGCGGATAATACTCACACGCACGATACGTTCATCGGGGCGTAGGTGATGTTGCGCCACAGCATGCCCGGCTTCATGGTATGCCACCTGCTTGCGTTGGTCTTCTTCCATTTCTTCAATGGGGTTCTCAAGACCGATGGCTTGTTCCTGAAAAGCTAATTCGATATCACGCTGAGAGATCTTGTCACGCCCGTCAAACAACGCCAAGCGGACGGCATCTTTCGTGACGGCAGACATGATACGAGCCGGGGTTGCCCAGGAAGTATCACTGACCAAGGCTTCGATATCCACGGTTTCATCATGCTTGATCTTGCTCAAGTAGTACTTCACAATCTCACGACGCCCACCGCGATCTGGCAGACCTACAGCAATCTTGCGGTCAAAACGACCGGGACGCACCAAAGCCGGGTCAAGCACATCGGGGCGATTGGTAGAGCCCATGAACATCACATGCCAATTGCGAACCGGGGCTTTGCGGCGGAGCATCTGATAAACACGCGCGCGCAGTTTTTCCCAGGTTGTCAGGGTGCCGATACCATCCATTTCGTACAACAGACGTGTCAATGCGCCGGAACCAGCACCCATACCGCCCATCATGCCGCCCATTGCCTGCCCGCCGCCCATTACACTTCCACGAGACATGCCCACGGCGTCAATTTCATCAATGTATGCGATACAAGCGCCATATTCGCGTGCAAGTTTGCGGGCACGCCCTACAAATTGAACCATACGAAGTACGTCCACGCCCCAGAACATGCCACGAAAGCCTGAGCCTTCAATGGAGATAAAAGCGATACCAGCCTCGCCTGCCATTGCTTTGGCTAGCAAGGTTTTCCCTGTGCCGGGCTCGCCATAAAGCAACAAACCGGTGATGAACTGCCCGCCCATTTTTTGGAATTGCTCGCGGTCTGAGAGCAAATAAATCCACTGGCGAACCATTTTTAGCAGGTTGGGTTGCCCCTTGTAATCGTCAAAGGTGATCTGCTTCGGGTCGCCGGGGCGGATCACTTCGACTCGAGTTTGCGACATGAACCAGAAGATCGCCACAAATTGCATGATGGCGAAACCTATGGCAAAAACAACTCGGAAGATAAAGCTAAGTGCCACAAGAACAATATTCAAAACATCTGGGTTGACCAACGCCCAGACGACCAGTCCATTGAGCAGTGCCCAACCAATGATGCCAAAGAAGAAACGGCTGGCATTGCCAGAAGCAGCCCAAATAAACACACGGAGTTGAATATATAAAAAGAGAAGCCCGAGGATGACCAATCCGCCAATGGAAAGGGCGTTCAAGACCCACTGTCGTGCTACGTCAGAAGCGACAGAAGCAGAGACCATGGCATTGATAAGCACCCAAACAAATAAAGCAGGCAGGGTCCAGAAGCGCCAAACACGGATGTTGCTAAATACGTAGAATAGCCCGCCAAGAGATAGGGGATTAAGCCACCAGGCGGCTGCCAAGCCATAAGCGAGGATATCTGCCCGGTCGGCGCGTGAGGCGTTTTGAGTCAAAAACCAAATGACAGGTGCTGAAACGAAAAGTGTAAGCAGGAGCCCAATTACCCATCCAATTCCCCCGTAAAAATCTGTGGCAGGCTTTGTTACCACTTTTGAACGTGACTTGCCGGGTAAGCCCGGCTGCATAGCGGTTGTGGACATAAGACCTCTGAGCGAAAAAGATTGAAAAAGTTTATCTTGGAAACGTGATAACGAAATGAGAAGAAACGTACATTAGTTCTTGGATGCACAAAAAGGTTGATTCTTACGCTCTTGCCCTCATTATGTTCCCGCAATTCTTTTCTACCCGTATGAAGTTGTATAATTATCAAAATGCAGCCCACACCTCTACTTTATCCTTGGCTACTGTCTGTCACCCTTACTTTTTTGATGGGGCTTTATGCGCTTCGCTATCGCAGGCATGTTGCTGCCATCCCATTCATCTTGATGTGTTTCTTCGCATCATTTTGGGCATTCTGCTATATCTTTGAGTTAGGCGCCACAAGCCTGGAATTAAAGATATGGGGAGTGAAGCTGGCGTACATTGGCATTCTCGGTCTTCCACTTTCATGGACGGCTTTTGCATTGGCGTATTCAAGCCATACGAATTGGCTCACCAAACGCAACATCGCCCTAGCTTTAATCTTCCCTATCACCACCCTCATCGTGATCTTTACCAATGAGTATCATCACTGGTTCTTTACTGACTTCGGATTACAAACGGACAAAATTTCAGGCTTGATTCTGATCTACGATCCTTTGGGTTGGTGGTTCTGGTTACATGCCATCTATACTTATGGGATTTTGATATTTGGTTCGTATTTTCTCGTTCGCGAATATTGGGAAAAACGTGAAGTATATCGTTCGCAGATTGCCATCAACATGACCGCGATCCTTCTGCCGTGGATATCGAATGGCATTGTGATCGCCGGGCTGCTCCCCATTCGCATCGACATTACCTCGGTCATGTTCTCTATTTCGATCTTGATCTTCGGGTGGGGCTTTCTACGTTACCAACTGTTGGATATTCTCCCCGTTGCACATCGCGCCGTCTTTGAAAGCATCTCCGACTCGGTCATTGTCCTTGACCCTGAACTCCGCATCATTGAGCTTAACCCCGCCGCCATGGAAATGTTTAAATTAAACATTGGCAATGTGCTTGGAAAATCCTTTCAATCTGTCTTTAGACCGTGGGTGCAATTGAACGACAAAGCCCTACAAACACATGGGTACCATCGAGAGATCGTGCTTGAAAATGACGGTGAGTCTGTGCGTTGGCTGCATCTCTTTGTAAGCACCTTGCGTAATGGCACATCCGCCAGTGAAGGGCATATCATTACCTTACGCGATGTTACCAGCATCAAAGAAAATGAATCCGCATTAGCCATTGCCCGTGACGAAGCTATGCAGGCGAATAGCTTCAAATCTCAATTACTTGCCAACGTAAGCCACGAACTACGTACTCCGCTTGGCATCATCCTTGGTTATACAGACCTCATTGTGCGCAAATCCTACGGCGACTTGACCGAAAAACAAGTCAACATTCTTGGGCGCATCAAAGACAGCACTCAATATTTGGATGGGTTGGTTTCTGAACTGCTCGACCAAGCTCAGCTTGATAGTGGAAAGCTACAACTCTCTGCGCGTCCATTTGAACCGCGCGAAGTGCTTGGCTCTGTCTGTGCACAACTTAGCATTCTGGCAGAAGCGAAAGAACTCGAATTCAATTATTCCATTGATGAGAATATGCCCATTTCCATTGTAGGAGATAGTCAGCGTTTGAAACAAATTCTCGTCAACCTAATTAGCAATGCCATCAAGTTCACTGAAACTGGCTGCATTAATGTGAACATCGCTGTGGTATCTGCTGGCGCCGAATGGATGATGCAAGTTGAAGATACTGGTCCTGGTATCCCTGAAGAATCGATCAGCATGGTCTTTGAACCGTTCAAACAATTAGCGAATGCTCATAAGTCTCTTCGCAAGGGGTACGGATTGGGTTTATCGATCACGCGTCAACTGATTCGGCTTATGGGCGGAAACATCGCACTTGAAAGCGCACTGGGCAAAGGCACTACCTTCACCATCACCCTGCCCCTCATCACGAAAGCAGAAGCCATCGATGAATAACTCACACAGCGCCATCGTTGTTGAAGATGACCCCTACCTTTTGGAAATCTACGCCGATACATTGCGCGGCATGGATATTCAAGTAGAGACCTATCAAGATGGCGTCAGCGCCATGAAAAAACTAAAAAGCGCCACGCCCAATCTCATTATCTTAGATCTTAACCTCCCGAAACTTTCAGGCATCGAGATCTTTCGTGAGGTACGCAAACAACCCCAAACCGCTGAGACCTGGGTCTTGATCATTACAGCCAACCCTGCTCAGGCTGCAGAACTCTCCGAAACTGAAATCCAAAGTCAGAATCTGCTCATTCTCACCAAGCCTATCAGTGTCGATCAACTCGATCAGCTTGCGCAGCGCATTGTTTTCCACAAATAAACCCATCACAAGCCGGATACAATCAGCCAATGGATACAAACTTCGCCACCCTGCAACCATTGCTAGACCAAGCCATTTCCCAGCGACTTAACGCCTCTTCCCCCGCCCTAAGCGAACCCAGCCACGAAGGAGCGTTTCGCCTCTTCAACGGATTCTACGAAGGCTTTCCCGATCTTGTATTGGATGTTTACGGTGAGACTCTGGTGCTTCATGATTATTCAAAAACTCCCAACCCAGCCTTTGTTCAAGAGGTCATAAACCATGTCCGCGCAACTTTACCTTGGCTGCATACAGGTGTGCTTAAGACCCGCCATGGAGCAAGTCAAAAAGACAAGCGTGGCACGCTGATCTTCGGTGATGAACCCAATCGCAAGATCAAAGAAAACGGCGTTTGGTATGCCATTGACCTGACCATGAACCGCGATGCAAGCTTTTATCTCGATACAGTCAACCTACGTAAGTGGCTCATGGAAAATTCACGCGGCAAATCTGTGCTGAATACATTTGCATACACAGGTAGTTTAGGGGTAGCAGCGCTCGCGGGTGGAGCTACGAAAGTTATACAGACGGATCTTAACCGTCAGTTTCTAAATCTTGCAAAAGACTCATACACACTCAATGGCTTCCCTGTGGAAAAGCCAAACTTCATCTCACAAGACTTTTTCTCGGTCATCGCTCGCTTCAAAGCCGGGAAACAAGCCTTCGACTGTGTCATTATCGACCCGCCCTTCTTCTCCTCCACGTCACGCGGCAAAGTAGATATGGAGCATGAAAGCGAACGACTCATTAACAAAGTCCGCCCGTTAATTCAAGATGGCGGGACGCTCATCGCCATTAACAATGCTGTATTCCTCAATGGCAAGGAATACATGCAAACCCTCGAAAGCCTTTGCAAAGACGGTTATCTCAGCATCCGTGAGTTAATTCCCGTCCCAGACGATTTTATCGGTATCAAGCGAGCCCAAGCACCCATCACAGACCCTGCCCCTTTTAATCATTCCACCAAGATCGCGATCTTAGATGTGAGGCGAAAATGAATGGCGAAACAGACTTGGCAAAGTTGCTAAAAAACATGAAGCCTGAGCGTCAGCCTGGCGAATATGTATTCTGTGTGGTTAATACCTTAAAGCATGCTGCTGAATTAAACCCCATCTGCACCTTTCAAGAGATCGAAGGGGTGACTGTTGTTTTGCCCAAACGCCTTGCTGACGAAAATATTCTCTTTTACTCCGTGGTGTGTGCCTGGATCACCTTGACGGTCCATTCTTCGCTCGAAGCGGTAGGGCTCACAGCGGCGGTCAGCAGCGCATTAGCAGGTGCAAATATTAGTTGCAATGTGGTGGCGGCTTTTCATCATGACCACATATTTATCCCAGTTAAGTATGCAGATCAGGCAATGGATGTTTTGCTATCCCTCACAAAGGCTTAAACATGGACTCGAAACAGCTCATAGAAGCCTTTTGGAAACGGATGGAAAGCAATGATTTTTATGCTGTTGCCGATTTGATGCATGACGATTTCACACTTGAGTGGCACCAATCTGGTGAATTGATTCGAGGCAGGGAGAATTTTGCAAAAATCAACACGGCTTACCCTGCTAATGGAAAATGGCGTTTCAACATCAATTCTATTGTGGCTGAAGGCGATATTGTTGTAACAGATGTTTCGGTCACAGATGGAGTTGTGAAGGATAGAGTGATCACCTTTTCAACAATACGTGATGAAAAAATATGGAAACAGGTCGAATTCTGGCCCGAACCATTTACTGCCCCAGAATGGCGAGCCCAATGGGTGGAAAAAATTTAGTCCCCTTTTTTGCGTGCCATTACTGCAAAGACGCCTGCAAGAAATAATGCAGAAACTATAATGGCGACCACTCCAAATTTTGAACCGCGTTGGTTTTGAAAATTTTGCGGCGTCTCAACCACAGGCGGCGTTTGTGATGGTGTTGCCGTTTGCTCAGAAGGGAAGACAATGCTCCCAGTCGCTGCTTCTGTCACCACAGGTGCAGGCTGTGTAGCATCTGTTCGCACCAGTAATGTTTGCCCCTCGTAGACAGTTGTTGAGTCTCCAAGATTATTCAGCCCCTGAATTTGTTTGATCGTCGTCCCATAAGAGACGGCAATACTCCATAAGGTCTGCCCGTAGAGCACTTCGTGATAGACCTTCCCGTTCGGAAACGGCGTATTCACAACCACAGGGACCGAATATTGCGGCAAAACCCCATTGACCGCAGCTTGCGTTTCCATATTGGCATATGCTATTTGGGTTTGAGGAATGCCGGTAAGAATAGCTGCTGCATTCGATTGCATTTGTCCACTACGGGTCTGGAGGGCGGTTTCGATCACTACAACAAACTGTCCATCTCCGATGGCAATCCCGGCTCCGATGTCACTTCTTTCTGTCGATAGCATGGTATTGGTATGCAAGTCATCGCCCAGCCACATTTGGACCGCTTCTTCTGCCGTCGTGGCGAACCCCCAGTTCTCAGAGCGATAGCCGTCCAAGGTGAGATCTCCTGAGAGCGGATACCCTAAAGACAACATCCACTGTCCCAAGGTCATGCTATTGGGGCGCCAATGCCCCGGCATACCAGCGGCAATCCCATTGGCTTGCTCCTGCCCGATCTGCATCAAAACCGGGTGAGCATACAAGGCTGGGAGTCCATACGAGAGGCGCAGATTGTTAACTGCATTGATAATATCTGCAGGGTTCGGTGGGGTGCCCAACGTTGGAGTGGGTCCAAAATCCTGTGCCTGGGCAGGAAGCGAGAAAAACAAAACCGAAAAAAATAGAAGAGCAAGAAGTAGTGCGCTTTTTAGTTTCATCCCGTACATTATGTTGCACATCCTGCCTAAATCATAACAGGCAAAATAAAAGCCGAAGGGCTAAATCTTCGGCTTTTGAACATTTACGGTCTCCAGGAAGGTGCATACCAATCGTAGTCTGTAGAAAGCCCGGGTGCTTGCAAGATGCTCACATTCAAGGTGGCTATATCTACAAGATAGAGATGCCCACCCGAAGCAGATGTCGTCTCTTCAATCAGGAGATATCTTCCATTTGGCGAGAAAAGAAGACGCCCCACCGTGTTGCCCTTATAAACGGATCTTAATTCTCCGCCTCTTCTGGGGATGATAAACACCTCGGCAAAAGAGTTGCCACTGGTCATATTTCCGTAGTAATTAAAGGCAAGCTGACTGCTATCTGGCGACCAAATCATTGGATAGACCGAGCCACCTACAAATTGAGTCAGTGTCACTGCATTGGCACCATCGGGCTCCATCACCTTCACAAAATGATTCTGGGATGTGTAATCATATTCATCATATGCAAAGAAGCCGGCATCTGGAGAGGCAATGAATTGCGCTTTGGTAAGCAAGGTCTCAAACATCGGGCGAGACTGTCCATTTGCGGCGCGGACGAGGTAGATATTGCCCTGTGCGCCGGGCAAGGCAGAACGCATGATGACATTCTCTGTATACCAACCGTCCATGATATAAGGGCGACCCTCCACCGGTAGATCGGCAGCGATATTTTTTAGCTCACTCCCATCTGGGCGGATAATATAAACTTCTTCCCCACCCATCCCATTTTGAGTACGGAAGGCAATCCACTGACCATCTGGAGACCAAAATGGTGGGTCAATGTAGGGGTATTCAACAAGGGCTCGCCAAGTCTTTGCATTGGCATCAAAAAGCCAAAGCTGAGTTGGTGTGCCGTTCAGGTTAGACGAATACGAGAAAGCCGCATATTTCCCATCAGGAGACCATGACAAGGCATTGATGGTGAAGTTAAATGCAAAGGGAACTTGAATCCGTTCCATGGGTGGACAATTGATAAGGTCTGTAATACATGCAGCAGAGACTTTTACCAATTCAATCGTCCCACCGCCGAGGCGGGGTTGAAGAAAGAAATACAATTCGCCTGTCTCTGCAATAGAGCCGGGAGTAACAGGTTCGGTTACAACAGGCAGCACTTGGTTTGTAGTTAGAATCGGCTGCGGCGTAGTATCCAATGCCAATGTAGGTGAAGCAGGTGTCCCGTCAAAGAAAGAGGCGGGAGTGGGCGTCGTAGGAGCCGAGGTGCAGGCAGCCAACGTTATGAGAGTCAGAATCAAAAGTCGTTTCATGAAAACTCCATTTTCGAAATGACGAGTAGGAAATTAAAAAGTTCCCGCTGTCTTTTGACAACGGGAACTTTTCTTCATTTCAAAAATTACGGGGTGCTGGTTACTGTTGGGGTTCCAGTTGCTGTAGATGTCGCAGAAGGAGCCGCAGGTGTTGAGCTAGTTGCAGTTGGGGTTGCAGAAGCGGTGGTAGTTGCCGTTGTAGTTGTCCCTGTGCCGGTCGCTGTGGGTGTAACAGTGGCGGTAGCAGCTGCAGGAACTGAGGCACCAGAGGCATTGAAGATGATCGGACCCGTCCACAAAGCACGGTCACCTGTGGCAGGACCTGTGGAGAGAATCGTCAGGATTGGTCTAATGGTCTGACCAGCCAATGGGGTCAGATCGATATCCACATTATAGGTACTGCCTTCATACTTTTCGACAAATGCCCAGAAAGTCTGAATGGTATTGCTGCCAGAGATTGCGTAATCAAAACGGTAGACTACGTAACAGGAAGTGGCTCCATTTTCACAACCAATGGTAGCGCGGAACTTGTCACCAGACTTCACTTGATACGAAGGGAAGATGCCTTGAATGTAGCCATTATTCTGATTCTGCGGGAAGGTAATAATACCGGTGCGCGGATCGTTGGTGCCATTCTCAAGACGAGAAGGATTCGAGATCAACACGAAGCCCTTGCTATCGCCATCGGTGCCGGGGCATGTAATTTCACCTGAGCCGGTATACCACTTGGCAGTACAAACATTCGCAGCAAAGTCATATACTGTGCCCGAGACCGGGGTAGCCGGTGTGACGGGCGTTCCCGGAGTTGTGGTCTTGGTTGCGGTTCCGGGATTAATGCCAGTGCCAGATACTTTGATCTCAACCCAGAACGATTTCGTTCCAGCAGAACCAATACCGAATGGAACACCGGTGCTGTTCTTCAACTTCCAATAACCACGGTAGGTTCCCGCAGTAGTCGGTGAAGTGAGGTTGAGCGTGATATCCACGGTCTGACCTGGAGCAACGGTGGTTGGGATGAGCGCGGAGTCAGGTCCGCCCATCTTTTCGCCAGTATCAAACATGATGCTGTAGTTATTCCAAGTACAAGTACCTACGTTCTTCAAACGCCAGGTCTTGCTGAAACCAATACCAGGAGCAAAGGATGTTCCATCAGGTACGGTCACATCAGAAATGAACTGTGCACGGTCGCATGCATTCGGTTGAACAGTGCCAGTGACAGTGGGCGTAACAGTTGGAGGAGTGCCCGTCACGGTGGGAGGAGGCGGAGGAGGATTGCCACCGGGGCGTGAAATCACTGGGTTGACCCACAAAGCGCGGTCACCTGTCGGTGAACCGTATGCAGATACAACAAGAGTAAATTTCACATCTTGGTTTGCAAGCGAGCTTAAATCGAGGTTGACGTTGTACGTCATGCCTTCGTATTTTTCACGGAAGGTCCATAAGGTTTTCACTGCACCAGACCCGATCTGATAGTTCAAACTGTAAGCCACATAACAATTGGTTGCAGCGGCTTCACAACCAATGGTCGCTTGGAAGCGGTCACCAGCTTGAACGCGGAATGCCGGATACGTCGCTTGGACGTATCCATTGGTGACATTGTTCGGCGCGAAGAGCAAGCCGGGTTGGGCAGAAGTGACACCGCTTTCAAGCTTCGGTGTTGGTTGGCTCAAGCCAAATCCGTTGGCATTGCCATCGGTGCCAGGGAAGGTCAACGAACCTGCGCCGCTAGACCATGCAGCAGAAGCCGCATTTGCGGTGAAGTCATACCCTGTACCTGCAGAGGAAGTTACATTGATCTCAACCCAGAACGATTTCTGTGCCGTAGTACCAATACCAAAGGTTCCGCCGCTATTGCTCTTGAACTTCCAATAACCAAAATAATGACCAGCCGCAGCAGGCGAGGTCATATCAACAGTGATATCTACGGTCTGACCAGGGTTGACAGTGGTCGGCAAAGCCAATGAAGCGGGCGCACCCATCTTCTCACCGCTATCAAAAATCAGCGAAACATCATTGCTGTTCCAGGCGCATGTACCAATATTCTTCAAACGCCAGGTTTTCTTGAAAGCCGTGTTTGGCGCAAAACTGGTCCCATCTGGAATGGTCACATCTGCAACGAACTGCGCCCAATTACATGAGGCAGCGCTTGCAGTAGTTGTACCTCCTGGGGCGACGCTTAACAGAACCGCCAACAGGAGTAATGTTGAAATCGATCTTATCAAAATTCTCATTTCTTCCTCCATTAGTCATTCAGGGTATGGACGTAGTGTTTAAGTGAAAAGTTCCCTTTTGACTATACGCTACTATAGTATAACTTTTCTTTAATAATTGTTCAATAATGAAACAGGACAAAATCATAGCCAATTTTTCCCATTTTTTCTGCTCTTAGACAAAAATCGACTGCACTATAATACAAAGATGCCTCGCACGATTCTTCACCTTGATTTGGATGCGTTTTACTGCTCTGTAGAAGAGACACAAAATCCGCAACTGCGCGGCAAGCCTTTTGCAGTAGGCGGGAGACCCGATGAACGCGGTGTGGTCGCTTCCTGTTCGTATGCGGCACGCGCTCTTGGCATTCGCAGCGCCATGCCTATGTCGCGTGCGGTGAAACTATGCCGCGACCTGATCATCGTGCCCGGTCGGCATCGCTTATATGGGGAATACTCAGCCAAGGTGATGGAAAAACTTCATAACCTGACACCGTTGGTAGAGCAAATTTCCATTGATGAAGCCTTCCTCGATGTTTCTGATATTCAAGCGGATAAAACCCGCATCGCGCTGGACCTGCAACTGTCCATTCAAACCGAGCTGAATCTACCTTCAAGCGTTGGCATTGCATCCAATAAACTCGTGGCAAAAATCGCCACCGAGGTTGGTAAGAAATCAAGCAAGAAAAAGAACGAGCCACCCTTCGGCTTTACCGTCGTCCCTGCTGGAGAAGAAGCGAAATTCCTCGACCCACTCCCCGCCGATATGCTCTGGGGTGTAGGACCGAAAACGAATGCAAGGCTAGCCGAGCTTGGCATTCACACCATCGGTGATATTGCCCGCTGGCCCGAAAAAGAACTTGTCAATCTCTTCGGCGAAAATGGACGTGACCTCTGGCAACATGCGCATGGCATTGATAATCGCCCTGTCAGCACCGAGTCTGAAACCAAATCCATCAGCCAGGAAACGACGTTCAATATAGATATCAGCGACCAAAAGACCCTGGAAAAAACGTTGCGCGAACAATCGCATGAAGTGGCTCGTCAATTACGCAAAAATGATCTCGCCGGAAAAACCGTCAAAATAAAAATCCGCTGGTCCGATTTCACAACTCTCACAAGACAAATTACTTTACCCACATCCACAGATAATGAGGATGAGATATATCGTGCTGCCGTCAAATTGATGGACTCCGTCCGCAAGCCGAATCAAGCCGTGCGGTTGTTGGGAGTCGGCGTCAGCGGAATCGGAGCTCCGGTACGTCAACTCAGCTTGTGGGACGTAGGAAGCGAAAAGTCCCGCAAATTGCAAACCGTAGTGGACGAACTCCAGGAGAAGTACGGCAAGGATGTCATTCGCAAAGGTGATGTATGACAGGCTTGAAATAATAGAACGCGCGTGCTAACATAGAAAGGGAGGCTATGATGAAAATTCTAGACCTGAAAAAACAATATAAATCGCTTTATCAACCTTCGGCAAAGAAGATCGAGACCGTGCAAGTGCCAAGCCTGCAATTTGCCATGATCGATGGTGCCATTGAGAAAGGTTCCGAGCCAGGCAAATCACCAGCATTTGCTCAAGCCACAGAAACTTTATATAGCCTGTCTTATACGCTTAAATTTATGTTCAAAAAACGCAAAACTAATGCCATTGATTACCCCGTGATGGCGCTGGAAGGACTGTGGTGGGTGGAAGATGGCTTCTTCGACATCACCGTCAAAGACAATTGGTTCTACATGTTGATGATCATGCAGCCAGATATCATCAGCAAAGATATTTTCGAAGAAGCCCGTGAACAAGTTCGCAAGAAAAAGGGTGATAGTGAGATGCTCAACAAAGCACGGTTGGCACCATTTGAAGAAGGCTTATGTGTTCAAACCATGCATGTCGGACCCTACGCTACTGAACCTGCCACCCTCGAACGAATGCATGCATTCATGGCTGAGAATAACCTAAAAGATGCGGTCGGACCGATTGGCGGAAAGCATCATGAAATTTATATCAGCGATCCACGAAAGTCTGCACCTGATAAAATGAAGACAGTCTTGAGGCACCCGGTTATCAAAGTTTAAAGGTTGTATATTCACACGAGGAATTCATGAATTGCTACTACCACCCCACCCAACCAGCGATCGGCATTTGCAAATACTGTCAGCGCGGACTCTGCTCTGAGTGTGCGGCTGTTGTGGATGATGTTCTCGCATGTAAAAAACGGCATGAAGATGAAGTTCACAAACTGGAAATCCTAACAGCCCGGAACCTTTTCCAATCAGAGAGAGTCGGTTCTGTATACATGAAAAACTTTACCTTTTATGGATTGGTAGGATTGGCATTTGCAGGCTTCGGAATATGGCAGTTGAAATGGCTGGGGCTGCAAGCCGCCTTGTTCATTGCCTTGGGCGTTTTCTTGCTCTATGCAGCCATTGCCAATTATCTCGAAGGACAGAAATACAAATAACCTGCAACTCTTTTCGTTTGCCTGCGTAATAAAAGTGTCATCAAACGAAAGGAGCAAAAATGAGCGATATCAAAACCCTCACACGGAGCAAATCCAACCGTATGGTTGCAGGTGTATGTGCTGGTCTTGGCGATTATCTCAATATCGATCCCACCGTCGTCCGCCTGCTATTTGTGCTGGGATTCTTCACCTTCCATGTTGCCATGCTATTTGTGTATCTAATCATGGCACTTGTTACCCCCGAGCAATAGTTCCTTGTAGGGGCGGGATTACCCCGCCCCTACTTAATTAATTATCTAGCCAAAGCCAAAAAGACATCCTCCAGAGTTGGCTCTCCCCTCTCAATTCTTTCAATTCGAATCTTTTTCTTACTCAATAGGCTTTGCAACGCCTCTTCCTTAACGTTTGAGCTGATGACCCGTAAATGGTCGCCAGCCAACCCGACGCGTTCCACGCCGTCCATCCCGTTCAAGGCATCCAGTCCATCCTCAAGTGGATGCGCAAATACTTCCCACACATCGCCTTGAATAATGGACTTCTTCAAATTCGTAGGCGTATCCATTGCCAGCAATTTACCATCGCGCATTACCCCTACGCGTTCGCAGTATTCGGCTTCATCCATGTAATGCGTAGTGACAAGGATGGTCACGCCGCTTTCGGCGAGTTGATAGATCAAATCCCAAAACGCGCGGCGAGCGGTGGGGTCCACACCAGAGGTGGGTTCATCGAGAAAAAGCAGCTTCGGTTTGTGGACCAATGCAATTCCAAGTGAGAGCCTCTGCCGCCAGCCGGTGGAGAGATCCCTCGTCAGCGTATGCTCATGCCCCGAGAGACCGACCAGCTCCAACGTCTCTTTGATGCGGGCGGAGTCTGTGATGCCATAAACGCCGCCATAGAAAGTCAAATTTTCCAGTGTGGTCAAGTCGTCATAGATTGCAAACTTTTGCGACATATACCCAACCCGCGCACGAACTTCTTCACTTTGGCGGTGAACGTCATAACCCAACACAGTCGCTTCGCCTTCACTAGGAGCAAGCAAACCGAGCAGCATGCGAATGGTGGTGGTTTTGCCTGAACCGTTCGGTCCTAGATAGCCAACCACTTCGCCTTCATTTACTTCAAAGTTGATGTGATCTACCGCGACGAAATCGCCAAAACGCCGCGTGAGATTCTCAACATAGATAACCGGCAGCGACATTTACGCTCCTTCCAACACAGACTTAAGGCGGGCAAGGTTGCCTTCCATCATCGACTTAACCTGCCCAGCCATTACTCCTTCAGCAAGCTTGAAGAAACCGCCAGGGTTGCCCTGTGCATTCAAACTGACCTTAGTGCCTGTGCCAACTGTTTTAAAGCTCATCGTGAGGCTCACTTGCATGGGTCCGGCAGAGATTTGGAAACCGCACTTGGTATCAGGCTCATACGCGATGATCTGCATCTCGCCTTCGATGCGGCGCCCCATGGCTTCACCAGTCGTTTTGAATTTCGATCCTACTCCTACTGTGCCAGATGTAAGCGGCTCTAAGCTCAAGACCGCCGAATTCCATTTCGTCATGTTGCTGGGGTTAGAAACGAAAGCAAAAACATCTTTTACAGGGCGGTCGATCAAAACACCCAAGTCTAAGTTAATCATGGCAGGCTCCTTTTATTGAACCGATATAGCAGAGACAGCTTTATCTTCAGACAAAGCAATGAACACATCTTCAAGGGCGGGCGGAACCATACGAAGTTCCTCTACATGCCCGCCGGCGGCTTTGATGCTGGACTTCAAGCGGCGCAGAACTTGTTTCGCTTTATCGTCACGCACGCGAATATGCAAACGATCACCAAAGGCTTGAACATCTTCTACATCTTCATCGGTATGCGCGGCATGACGTAAGGTATTCAATGGAGAACCACGTAATTCAAGAATACGTCCATTTAAGAGAGAACGTAAATTGGATGGAGTATCTTCAGCGATGATCTTTCCATTTTTCATAAAACCCACGCGATGGCAGCGAGAGGCTTCGTCCATGTAGGGTGTAGAAATGATGACCGAAACACCATCGCCTTCACGCGAACCGACCAACTTAATGACCAGTTGCCAAAAGTCCTGGCGGGTAACCGGATCCACCCCGGTGGTGGGTTCATCCAACAACAGTAAGCGCGGACGTGTCACAAGTGCGGAAGCCAGCCCAAGTTTCTGCTTCATACCGCCAGAGAGTTGACCCGCGCGACGATCTTTGAATTTTGAGAGTCCCACAAATTCAAGAATTTCCATTGAGCGCGGCAGCCACTCGGTTGGAGAAAGTCCACGCACTTCGGCGAAGAAACGGATATTCTCCAGCACAGTGAGGTCTTCATACATGGAAAAGCGTTGTGAGAGATATCCTATCGTAGAGCGGGCTTGTTCCGTTTGCTTCAAAATGTTGTAGCCGCAAACAGAAACCTCGCCAGCATCGGGCAATAAAGCTCCCACCAATAAACGCATGGTGGTTGTCTTCCCCGCCCCATCTGAACCGACGAGACCATAGATTTCGCCAGCAGAGATTTGCAGGTCAACACCATCCACAGCATGAGTGTTGTTGAAGTATTTTTTTAATCCGGTTGCTTGTACTAAAAATTCCATATCGTTTCCGTAGGGGCAGGGAAATCTCGCCCATCTTGTTTGATAATACTTGGGCGGGGAGACCCCGCCCCTACAATATTATTTTTCTTACTTGAACACCACATCTGCTGGCATGCCAATCTTCAACTTGCCGTCAGGGTCTTGGACGCTCAGCTTGATGGCATATAACGTGGCGCTGCGCCCTTCCACGGTTTGTACATTGCGCGGGGTGAATTCAGCCTGGTCAGCAATGTGAACAACGGTAGCAGTGAATGTCATATCTGGGAACGAGTCAACTTTGACTTCAGCGGTTTGCCCAAGAGAGATTTCACCATAACGATCTTCTGGGATGTAAACGGTGATGGTCAGATTTGAGAGGTCTGCCATGGTCATGGCAATTCCACCCGGCTGGATGAATTCGCCCGGCTCAACATTACGAGTGAGGATGACACCATCCATCGGGGCGTTTACTACAAGTTTGGTAATCTGCGCTTCAACCAAGGCGAGGTTTGCTTCTGCCTGCGAAAGCGCGGACTTCGACTTCTCCAGTTCCTTCGCAGAAGCGATCACAGCTGGAGAGTCCGCGCCGGTTTGCAAGGTGAGCAGACGGGCATAAGCAGCGTCATAGCGTTGTTGTGCCACGAGGACTTGTCCACGTGCATAACGGACATCATCGGCTTCATCGCTGTTCATGAGATCGTTATACGCTTTTTCCGCATCATCAAGACGGGTGACAGCATCATCATAATAATCTTGAGCAGCATCAGTTAATCCGTTATTGTCAGAAGCGCTGGATGCCTGATCTCTAACTTGCTGCGCAATAATAAAAGCAGCACGAGCATCGGCGAGTTCTTGCTCTGTTTTTAGAAACTCAGAATTCTTCAAGTCGGTAATGACTCGATTCAGGTTTTTGTTGGCAGAGTCGATCTCAGCCTTGGCGGCGTCCAATTCTGCTTGTGCAGAAGCAACCTGTTGGTCTTGCTCAATATACCAATTTGGTTGGTCAAATTCGCTTGGGGCAGAGGTTTGCCAATCTTTAGAGCGTTGTGCGGCTTGAGAGGCAAAAGCGGCTTCAAGCGTTTGGTCATATTTGGTTTGAGCGGCGGCGAGGGCGGCAGTGGCAGAGTCAACTGCGGCGGCGGCAACGGCTTTTTGGGCATCGAGCAGGCTTGGGTCCAGGTTGAGAAGCGTTTGCCCCTTCGTCACAGAATCACCTTCTGCAGCGTGGACGTCCGCTGCTTTGCCAGCCATCTCTGGCGAGACGTTCACCACAGCGGCTTCAATCGTTCCAGATGCAGAGAGTTCACCGTTGCTGTCGCTGGAAAGAGAGCGAATTCCAAAGTAAGCAAGTGTGCCAATGACAACAAGTGCGACTACGATACGTACGGGAAGAGGGGGAAGTTTAGGTTGCATGAAAGACTCCTTGAGGAAGTATTAATCGAGACGTTTTTTGAAACGAAGCGCGGCAGCCCCCATAATGACAACCGCGAAAATAGCGAGGGCGATGATTTCATTCTTGAGCGCGACAACACCCACCCCTTTGAGTAACAAAGCGCGGATGATAACCAGGTAATAGCGCAGTGGAACAATCGCTGAAACATATTGCAGGAATTTCGGCATGGCTGCGATTGGGAAGAAAAAGCCAGAGAGAAAGATGCTGGGAAGCATGGTAACCATGACCGTGATGAAGGCTTCCTGTTGGGTGTTGGCAATGGTGGAGGCAAACAAACCAATGCCAAGGCTGGAGACCACGAACAAGCCCGAGAGTGCAAAGACCAAGCCCAAGTCACCGCGGATGGGGACATCGAACCACCAATGCCCAATGACGAGAATTTCCAGCGTATCAATGAAAGCGAGGATGGCATACGGAAGGATCTTCCCCACTACCAATTCCCACGAGCGGATGGGCGTGACGATGAGTTGTTCAATGGTGCCACGCTCGCGTTCGCGGACGATCGCAGACGCCGTGAGCAACGCCGTGATGAAGTAAAGGATCATGCCGATCACGCCGGGGACGTTGAAATAAGCGGCGATAAGATCAGGGTTGTACCAAACCTGTGTGCGCACATCGAGCGGCGGAGTAAAGGCAGCCGGTCTGCCAGTCAACGCGTTTTGTTCGGTAAGGATCTTGGTGGCATATGACTGACCGATCAACTTTGCAACGGAGAGAGCCGTTCCGCCCACAGTTGCATCCGAGCCATCGAGCACAAGAGCAACCTGCGCCTTGCCTTCCAGCAATCGCGTCGCATAATCTGGAGGGATGATAAGCGCAGCCCGAATTTCACCAGACTCGATCAGAGTGCGATATTCTTCTTCAGAACCGATCATATAATCAATGCTGAAATAATTCGCCACGCGAAAAGCGTCTAACAAGGCACGCGACTGCTGCGAATGGCTTTGGTCCCAGACCGCCATTGAAATATTCTTTACATCGGTGGTGGCAGCATAGCCCAGCAGGAACAACTGCATTATGGGCATTAGAATGATGAGCACCAGAGTACGCGGGTCACGCAGAATCTGGATGAACTCCTTACGGATGATTGAAAATAATCTTGACCTCATGCGGTCTCCTTGATAATGCCATGCAGGTAAATATCCACATAGGCATCGATGGGATTCTTAGGCATTAATTTGTTCAACATGGAGTTTGAAATAAGCATATCGGTAACCATATAAGAAATAAACATTCCGAGAAATGAACGCATTAACAGCGCCGGGTTCGTGATGCGCAGGTTCTTTCGTGTTTTAATGATGCGTTCAAAAACGGGCAGTAATTTTGGTCCAATTTCTTTGATCAACGTAGCGCCATGCACGCCGTTAAATTCAGCGATCTCGATCAGCATCAACTTCAGATAATACGGCTGGGAGGTCAGTTCTTTAATGACGACGCTCGCAGCGTGACTAAGAAAATCCTCCATCGTATCCCCTTCCGCTTCCAAAATAAGCGGTAAAAGCCTTTTATACGGATGTTTATCAACAATGATGGCTTCGAAAATTTCGTCCTTGCTCTTGAAATGGTTGTAAATCCCCCCCAACGCCAAATTAGCACGCTCTGCAATCTGCCGCATGGATGTGGCATGGTAACCATGTTCCATGAACAGTTCAATGGCGGCATCTTCGATCTGAATACGAGTGCGCTCACCTTTGGTCGGTGTTTCGTCTGTCATAATATCTCCAAATAAAAAATGAACGAACGTTCGTTTTTTATTTTAGACCAAACAGGGTCAGTTTGTCAAGAGCGAAACTAGAAAACCGATAAGGTAAAATCCCTGCATGCTCTCCCCTCTTGAACAAGCCATTCGTAAAGACCTTAAGCACAATGTCTCCGCCGGTTTATGGGATGGAAGTCTGTTCGGCGTGGCATTAGGTTTTGCATCCTTTGGAACCATCCTGCCTCTTTTCGTTGCCAACATGACCAACTCTGCAACCCTGATCGGCTTGGTGCCAGCCATCCACTCGGCGGGCTGGCTCTTTCCACAACTATTTACAGCCAGCCATGTTTCGCGTTTACGTCAATTCAAACGCACAGTGTTACTCACAACCATCCATGAACGCATTCCATTCTTAGGGTTTTCGCTCGTGGCGCTATTGCTTCCTATCATTGGGCTGAATGCCGGTTTACTGCTCACCTTTTTGCTTCTCATCTGGCAAGGGCTGGGTGGCGGCTTCACCGCCAATGCATGGACATCCATGATCTCCAAGATCATCCCACCTGAATCACGCGGTACGTTCTTTGGGATGCAAGCTGGTCTGGCGAATCTTTTCATTAGCGGATCTGCCATCGCGGCGGGATACCTTCTTAATTCCCTCGCCTCTCCCTGGGACTTCGCAGTCTGTTTCTTCATTGCAAGCATTTTCTTCGCCTTATCCTGGTTTGCCCTAGCTGCCACCCGCGAACCAGAAGACACCGAAAAAATCATCCCCGAAGAAAAGACTCACTTCTGGGAAGATGCCAAACGTGTCTTGAGTCGCGATAGAAACTTCAACTGGTTCCTAAGTGCGCGAGTCCTTTCACAATTTGCCACCATGGGATTCTCGTTCTACATCATCTACGCCTTGCGTGATTTCAACATGACTGAAGTTGTAGCAGGGTATCTGACTGCAACCTTAACCATCTCGCAAACCGTGGCAAACATTGGCATGGGTTGGATCGGTGACCGGGTTGGGCATCGTGCCATGCTCATCATTGGCGGGTTTTCTGCATTTCTCAGCGCATTATTAGCATGGAATGCAACCTCCATCGCCTGGTTCTATCCCATCTTCGTGCTTACGGGGCTGGCAAATGTCTCCATCTGGACCATCAGCATGACCATGACCGTAGACTTTGGCAACGAGACAGATCGCCCCATCTACATCGGTCTATCACAAACCCTCACGGCTCCAGCCACCATCATCGCCCCCATTCTCGGTGGCTGGATCGCAGACAGTGTCGGGTTCGTTCCTACGTTCACGATATCAACCATACTCTCGTTAGTAATGATTGGCATATTAGTATTTCTTGTCAAAGACCCGCGCAAATCCAAAATCGCAAACTTGTAATCCTAAACCCAAGGAGAACCCATGTCCCTTATTCAAGAAAAAACCGATCAAGCCGTTCAAATTCTCAAAGAGCAAGATATTGACCTCTGGCTAACCTTCGTCCGCGAGACGAGCGGAGTGCGAGACCCGGTGCTTAGCTTCATCATCGGGGAAAGCGACCTGACCTGGCCCTCCGCACTCATCATCACCAAACATGGAGACAAAATCGCCATTGTCGGCAATCTTGAAACGGAAGCCTTGCAACGCTTGGATGTGTTCACTCAAATTATTGGGTACGATACAGGCGTGAGCAGCGTTCTGCGCGAAACTATCGCCAAACTTAACCCAAAACAGATTGCGGTCAATATGTCTCGCAACAACGTCCATGCAGATGGGTTGACGCATGCCATGTACGAATTCCTGGTGGAGTATCTTGCTGGAACGCCCTACCCCGAATGCATCATCAGCGCCGAACCGGTCATCAACGCCCTGCGCGGACGTAAAACCAAAGCCGAACTCGCCCGCATTCAAAGAGCTGTAGAAATCACAGATGAAATCTACAAGAAGACCTTTGCTTTCATCAAAGTCGGCATGACCGAGATCGAGATTGCGGATTACATGCAAGCCCTCATGAAAGAATATGGCGTTGGCTATGCCTGGCCTCGTGAGAATAACCCGGCGGTCAATTCAGGACCCGATAAAGTGGTTGGGCACAACGGACCGACCGATATCAAGGTCGAGCCGGGGCATATCATCCACTTTGACTTTGGCGTGAAATACGAAGGTTATTGTTCAGACATTCAGCGCATTGCTTATGTGCTGCGTGAAGGTGAGACCGAAGCCCCTGTGGAAGTGCAACGTGGGTTTATCACCGTCCGCACGGCGGTAGAAAAATCTCGTGAAGCCATGAAAGCTGGCGTGATTGGAAACGACATCGATACCATCTCACGCGAGATCATTGTGGATTCTGGTTACCCCGAATATATGTATGCGCTTGGGCATCAGCTCGGGCGCGTGGCACATGATGGCGGCGCATTGCTGGGTCCGCGTTGGGAGAAATATGGCGACTCACCCAACCAGAAATTGGAAGTTGGTCAGGTATTCACTATCGAGCCAGGGCTGGCAGTTCCCCACTATGGATATGTAGGCTTGGAAGAAGATGTGGTGATGACAGATGAAGGTGCCTTGTATGTAGGCGACCCGCAGAGAGAAATCGTTTTGATTGGACGATAAACCAAAGACCGTGGACGAGTATCGTCTACGGTCTTTTTGTAGGAATAACATACAGGGTGGAAAAAGCTCCGAAAACAGAAGCAACCCTAAATCAAAAGAGGAGGCGGATTGTCCTATTTCCAACATGACCTCCATCACTGGCTTGTCTGACATCCAATGTTATACTTTTGATTGTGAAAATTTTCACCTAAAGGACTTAACATGACTCAAGAAGACCCTAGAATTTTGGAATTACGAAGAGTTCGTGCGAAGGCGAAGGAAGGCGGAGGAGAAGAACGCAACGCCAAACAGCGTGCTAAAGGAAAGATGACGGCGCGCGAACGCATTGAAGCCCTGCTTGACCCTGGCACCTTTAATGAAATCGAACCATTTATCACTCATCAAGGCGATGAGTTGGGATTACTGAAAGAGAAGTTTTACGGGGATGGTGTTATCACAGGGTACGGGCAAATTAATGGGCGGACAATATATTTATACTCACAAGATTTTACAATTTATGGCGGCACACTCAGTGAGATGCAATCGCACAAAATTTGTCGTGTGATGGACTTGGCGGTTCGCAATGGCGTGCCATTCATTTCATTGATCGACTCTGGAGGCGCGCGCATTCAAGAAGGCGTACGTTCCATGGGCGGGTATGCCGAAATTTTCAGGCGCAACGCACAATACTCCGGCGTGGTACCCCAAGTGAGCGTGATGCTTGGACCATGCGCAGGCGGCGCTGCCTACTCCCCTGCACTTACAGACCTGGTCATTATGGTGGAAAAGCAATCGTTCATGTTCCTCACTGGTCCCGACGTAATCAAAGCTGTGACTGGCGAAGTGATCGATGCCGAATCCTTGGGCGGCTCTGTAGTTCATAACTCTGTGAGCGGTGTGGCTCATTTGAGTGTAGCGAGTGAAATGGCAGCGTTGGAAATGGCACGCAAGTTTCTCTCCTATTTGCCATCGAACAATGTAGAAAACCCGCCATATGTTCAACCCAACGATGAACTCTCACGCATGGATGAAGACCTCAATCACATCATCCCCTTGGAAGCGAACGAACCGTATGTGATGCACCAAGTCATTGAGAAAATCGTTGATAAAAACTCTTTTCTTGAAATTCAACCCGATTGGGCACGTAACGCCATTGTCGGTTTGGCACGCATCGGCGGGCACAGTGTGGGCATTGTTTCGCAAGAACCGTCCATTATGGCGGGTGTCATTGATATTGATGCTGCCGATAAAATGACCCGCTTCGTGCGCATGTGCGATTGTTTCAACATTCCGTTGGTGACCTTCGTCGATTCACCAGGCTTCCTGCCAGGCATTGCACAGGAACATGGTGGCATTATCCGTCATGGCGCAAAGTTGCTTTATGCATATTCAGAAGCCACTGTGCCAAAGATTTGTATCATCACGCGCAAAGCCTATGGTGGCGCGTATGTAGTTATGTCTAGCAAGTATTTGGGGACGGACGTAACGTACGCATGGCCCTCTGCTGAAATTGCCGTACTTGGTGCAGAAGGCGCAGCGAATATTCTTTACAAGAAACAGATCGATGCTGCTTCTGACCCCGCTGTTGAACGCAAACGCCTGGCAAATGAATATCGCGAGAAATTCAACAACCCGTACTACTCTGCATCCACTGGCTATGTGGATGACATTATCGAACCACGCGAAAGCCGCCCGAAGATCATTGCATCGCTTTCGGCGTTACGTGATAAATACGCGCCAGCCCCTCCACGCAAACACGGGAATATTCCGGTGTAATCATGAACGACTTCACACTTTCTCTACAAATCACCGCTCTCAGCATGGGACTCGTCTTTGGCGCAATCCTTTTGCTATGGTTAATGATGGTCATGCTCACTGCATTAACTGCGGATAAAGAACCCGCCTCAGACTCAGCTGAAATTGACTCAACACCCAAAGCAGACTCTACGCTGCAAGTGGCGCTCCTGGCGGTTGCCATGGCAATCGCAGAACAAGAGGATTCTTCCGCGCATCCATTGGAAGAACCGCCTACAGCTATCGTCTCTGCATGGCAATTAGGCATGCGGACAAGGCAAATGTCTGAAAAGGGTAATTTTAGAAGGCACTAGCATGAAATACAAACTAAACGTCAACAACCAAACGTATGAAGTGGAAATCGAAAACATCAATGCACGCCCGGTCGTGGTGACGGTGGATGGGCAACGGTTTGAGGTTATGCCAGAGAATGGCAACCAACCTCAAATCAAGGCTGAAGCGGTCACTTCATCCAAATTGGATGCGATGTCATCCACACTCAATCAAGCTCCGTCTACTATATCCGCTGGTTCAAACTCTCTAACGGCTCCATTGCCCGGAACCGTTGTGGAGTTGTTTGTAAAAGCTGGTGACCCTGTAGCAGTTGGGCAGGTTGTGTTGGTGATCGAAGCAATGAAAATGAAGAACAGCATTCGTTCGACACGCGGCGGCACAATTTCAAAAGTACATGTGACCCAAGGGCAAAGTGTGGCACACAAACAGGTGTTGGTGGAGTTTGAAGAATGAACCTCAGCGAACTATTCCCTGAGTTGCTAAAAGGTTTTTCCCATTTCACCCCCGGCAATGGTGTGATGATCGTTGCTGCGCTGATCTTAATTTACCTGGCTGTCTTCAAAGAGATCGAACCAGTTTTGTTATTACCCATTGGCTTTGGGTGTTTACTGGCAAATATTCCTTTAGCCGGTATGACCGCTGTTGAAGGCATGACCAAGGTCATTTACGATGCAGGGATCAAGACTGAATTGTTCCCCTTATTGATCTTTATTGGCGTGGGTGCAATGATCGACTTCTCGCCCCTCTTGGCACAACCGCGCATGGTCTTGCTCGGCGCAGCAGGTCAGTTCGGCATCTTCGGCACGTTGATGCTGGCTGTGGCGTTGGGCTTTCCGCTCAACCAAGCCGCCTCCATCGGTGTGATTGGCGCCATTGATGGACCAACATCCATTTTTGTGGCAACCAAACTTGCGCCGGAATTGCTCGCGCCGATTGCCGTGGCGGCATACTCATACATGAGTTTAATTCCCATCATCCAACCGCCCTTGATGAAACTGCTTACCACGAAAAAAGAGCGCATGATCCAGATGGAATACACGCCAAAGCCCATCTCAAAAACAACGTTGATCTTCTTCCCCGTTATACTGACCTTGGTTGTTGGTTTACTCGTCCCTGAAGCAACGCCGCTCATTTCGATGTTAATGCTGGGAAATTTATTAAAGGTTACTGGTGTTGTAGATCGATTAAGCAATGCTGCACAGAACGAGATCATCAATATTGCAACCCTGTTCCTGGGTCTTGCCATCGGCTCGACCATGAATGCAGATGCCTTCCTGAATTTTGACACAGGCAAAATCATGCTACTCGGTCTATTCGCCTTTGCGCTTGATACAGTTGCCGGGTTGTTATTTGGCAAACTCATGGCATTCATCACAGGCGGGAAGATCAATCCGCTGATTGGGGCGGCTGGTATTTCAGCATTTCCCATGGCAGGGCGTCTCGCTGCCAAGACCGCCAACGATGAAGACAACAATAATTTTATTCTCATGCATGCTATGGGCGCGAATACCGCTGGTCAATTAGGGAGTGTGATTGCAGGTGGCATCTTGCTTTCGGTGGTGAGTAAAATCCTTGGGCTTTAATTAAGTAAAAACAAAACGGGACGAAGAGATTCGTCCCGTTTTGTTTTTAGCCATTCGTGTTTTGGTCTTTTCCTGGCTTTACTTCACTATCCAGTACTCGTTGGAAAAAGTTTCTAGTTTCTTCAAGCACAATCGTATTCAACCGATCCAATTCTTTTACCAAGTCTCGTTCTTCGGGCTTGGTCGCAAGGAAGCGGTCTCGCTCTTTTTCAAGGCGGGTTCCATTAATGACCATATCGCGCCATGTGGCACCCCAATGGAAGTTTTGCCCTAATCCGTTGATGACCGTCAGTGTAGCAGCAATGACAGGAGTTGCCACTGCAAAAGCGATTCTCAGCCATTCTGGCTTTTGCACAAATTCTGCAGCCGAGATCGATGAGACCAATGTCACAAGTGCGCCAAGAATCACCGTCCATGCACGGTAGCGTTTGTATGAATTCTTATTGCTGCGGCTAGCACCCCAATAATAACCAATTTTGCTATTGTACTTATCTAAAACATACTGATCATCAATGGGCTCATTTGGGCTTGGTTGTTTATTTTCGGTCATGTCTTGCCTCCTCACTGGGTTTGAAAATTTAGCTTACCACTATTATTACACTTTTTTATAAATTTTTACAGGAACTCTTATCTTGGATAGAGTCGATGTTAGAATCAGCGACTGCACAAGCCTATTAAGAGGAGTTAGATATGACTGCATTTGTAATTTTGGATATTGAAGTAACTGAGCCCGTTGGATACGAAGACTATAAAAAGCTGGCTGCACCGTCTCTTGAACCTTATGGAGGGAGATATGTGGCACGCGGTGGCAAAGTTGAAAATCTCGAAGGCGATTGGACGCCAACACGTATTGTAGTGATCCAATTCGATAGTGTGGAGCGTGCCAAAGCATGGGTCAACTCATCTGAGTATAGTGAGGCGCGTGCCTTACGCCACAAGTACGCTATTTCTAAGTCTATTGTCGTAGAAGGTTTATAAATTGAAGGCGGTTAAAGAGTTTATCGCCCAATTCAAAGGCAAAACAATTGGAATCGCCTTGAACGATCTCGAAACTGGCAAAGAGTTCTACGTAAACTCGGATGTGATGATGCACCCTGCCAGCACCATGAAAGTGCCTGTGATGATGGAAGTGTTCCGTCAGGCAGAGGCTGGGTTGCTCTCACTGGATGACCGTTTAGAAATTTACAACTCATTCATAAGCATCGCGGATGGCAGTCTGTTCATGCTTGATGAAACAGACGACTCAGAATTAACTCTTTATCGGCGGATAGGTGAAAGCGAAACAATTCATGAGTTGACCCGTTTAATGATTGTTCGCTCTTCCAATCTTGCCAGTAATCTGCTCATGGACAAGGTCACCACGGCACAAGTGAATGCCATCGTCAAAGAATATGGCATTGAAAATATGTCCATCATCCGCGAGTTAGAGGATAAAAAGGCGTTGAGCCTGAACATGAATAATGCCGCTTGTGCACATAGTTCCACACAGATGATGAGATTAATTGCCGAGGGAAAAGCCATATCGCAAAAAGCTTGCGATGAGATGATCCGCATTTTACTTGGGCAGGAATTCAATGAAAGTATTCCAGCCCTTTTGCCGTCCGATGTAAAAGTTGCCCATAAAACCGGTTGGTCTGGCGAGTTCTTTCATGATACCGCCATTGTCTATCCACAAAACCGAAAGCCATATATTCTTTCTTTGTTTACACAGGGATTCCCTGAAAACAAAGATTACGAAGCCCATCAATGTATGGCACAAATTTCAAAACTTATTTACGAAGAGATACTATGATTACTGTTTCCACTCTCACCTACTATCCCATCAAAGCCTGCCGTGGGTTCGATGTGCCTACAAGCCAAGTCCAACGCATGGGGCTGGAATATGACCGGCGCATGATGGTCGTCACGCTAGATGGCAAGTTTCTGACTCAGCGTGAGAATCCGCGTTTGGCGCTGGTCACGCCCACGTTGAAGAATGAGGCGGTCACTTTATCCGCGCCGAATTTTGAGTCGATTCAATTTACAGTTCAAACTTCTGGCACTCCAACCTCTGTTGATATTTGGTCGAGCAGCGGTGTGAACGCCATCGATCAGGGTGACGAAACTGCGACATGGTTTTCGGATTGGCTTGGTATGAATGTACGCCTCGTTCACATTGCGGATGGTTTCAAACGCAATGTGAATCCGCTTTATGCGGTCCATGTAGATGACCACACCGGATTTGCAGACGGCTATCCGATTCTGATCATTTCGGAAGAATCGCTTCAAGACTTAAACTCGCGGCTTGATTCTGATGTGCCGATGAATCGCTTCCGCCCGAACCTTGTGGTGAAAGGTTGTGAACCCTTCGCAGAAGATACGTGGAAGCGCATCCGCATCGGGGATGTGGAGATGGCGCTGGTCAAGCCATGTCCGCGCTGCGTGGTGACGACGATTGACAAAGAGACGCTGGCGAAAAATAAAGAGCCGCTCAAAACGTTGAGCGGCTATCGCAACCACGAGCTCGGCGCGATCTTTGGCATGAACACCATTCCCTTGAATGAGGGAAAAATCGAAGTGGGTATGACTGTGGAGATTTTGGAATAATGAATTTTATCGATATTCTCGGCTGGGTTGGCTCAGCAACCTATTTGATCGCCTTCGCCTTGAACTCTGCAAAAAAAGTGACCAGCGACTCATTCGCCTATCAAGGCATGAACATTGTGGCTGGCATCATCATGACGTACTACACGTTCAATCACGGCGCGTATTCGGCAACTGCGTTGAATTCGATTTGGGCGATTATTGGGGTGGTGACGTTGGCGAATAAGAGCAGACGATAGACCGCGGACAATGGACGATGGGGTTCCATAGTCTATCGTATGTCGTCCATTGTCAAAGAATCACATCTTGTGCGTACTTATCCGCAAACAGTGCGGGTTGACCGCCGGTATGCCAGAAAAGAATCGTTTCGTCCTTTTTGAAAAAACCTTTTCGTATGAGGTCGATCATCCCTGCAGCGGCTCTGCCGGTGTAGACGGGGTCAAGCAATAAGCCTTCGTGTTTGGCAAAAAGATGAATCGCTTCGCGTTCGCCTTCACCGAAGACACCATAACCTGCCTGACAATAATCTTCGGTTGCCAAGACATCGTTACGTGAGAAGTTAATCCGCTCGCCGAGTTTTTCACTGGCGCGTGAAGCTAAGTCGGAAACGTGTGATTTCAGTTCTTCTTCCGGCTCGTCAATGCTGATTCCTAAAACTTTGCCTTTGTACCCAAACAAATGCTGACCCAACACCAGCCCGGCATGCGTCCCACCGGAGGATGTGCCGAAGACGATCCAATCGGCATGGACGTTTTGTTGCATAAATTCTTCCACCGCAAAGGTGTAACCCATTGCCCCGGTTGGGCTTGAACCGCCATACGGAACGAGATAGGGTTTCCTCCCTGCGGCAAGAGCGTCGTCAAAAGTCTTTTGCAGAGTCTCGTCACGAAAGGCGCGGTCTTCTACGGTGATGATCTCTGCGCCGAAGAGCTGGTCAAGCAAAAAATTAGCAGAGGCTTGCTGCGGTTTCGCACCGGTCAATACTAACTTACATTCAAATCCATATCGCGCCGCAGCCGCCGCGGTCTGACGGCAATGATTGGATTGCATCGCCCCACCTGAAATGAGCAAGTCCGCGTCTTGCTCTCTCGCTTCGGCGATGAGAAATTCCAATTTGCGGGTCTTGTTACCGCCGAATGCCAACCCGGTCTGGTCATCACGTTTGACGAAGATGCGCGGTCCGCTCAGGGTTTTGGATAGATTGGGCAGTTCTTCAATTGGGGTGGGAAGATGGGCGAAGTTTAAGCGGGCGATGGTTTTCATGGAGAGTCTCCTTAATTTCGTAAAACGTGAAGAGTGAAACGTGATTTACGAATTACGTTTCACTCTTTACTCAACCCTTGCTTGGTCTTTTCTTTGCCACGTGAACGCATGAAGTTCAACACTCGCGGCATGACATCGGCATACATCGAATACCAGAACTTATTAGGCGCAAAATCATACGCGCCGAGCGTGCGCACCACCTCACCACCCAAGCCTTCCTTGAAACGATACACACCCCACATCGAGTCGCTTTCATCGAAGACGTCCGGCGCGCCCCACAGGTCGTAGGTCAGGCAGCCATTTGCCTTGGCGTGTTTCATCGCTGCCCACTGCAAAAGATAGGTCGGCATTTTTTCACGGTGTCGATCTCGCGACATACCATAGACGTAATATCCACGCCCGGCGAAGGTGAAAAGGAAGATGGCGGCGACGGGTTCCCCATCCACTTCAGCAATTAGCGGGACCGCGGACGGTTGACCTTGGACAGTTGACATAAACAACTTCCAAACGGTCATGTAGTAATTCTCATCTCGAATCACAAAACCATCACGCACTGAGGTTTCGGCGTACATCTTGTACAACATCGGCAGGTCGTCTGTTTTACCCACACGTACGGTCACACCCTTTTTCTCAGCCAGGCGCACGTTGTAACGTGTCTTCTGTTTCATGCGCATGAGAATCTCTTCTTCGCTGGCAGATAGATCGACCATAACGGTATTGCGAAACTGGATCTGGTCGGATGACTCGACCCAACCCCTGCGCCTCAAATCGGACATCACAGCCTGTCCGCTGTTTTCTGTGACCTCATCCACGCTGGCAGGGACTCCGCGCGCCAGCACCACATCCGGATCGAGTTTCAGGAAGATCGCGCCTTGTTTCTTTGCGAAGGATTGCAGATCGTCCAACACCCGTTTCCGCAGCGGCTCATTCGTCCAATCCATAAGCGGACCTTTGGGGGCATAGAAGATGGAGAAGCGGCGAAGAGCAGTACGTTTGAGGATGAGGGCGGCGGCTACATAGTTGCTAGAATCCAGTGACCAGTTTTCAGTAGTTTGAGAGACGGTAAATTTTCCGTTAGCAGTCCAGACAGTGTAATAGGGAACCCAGTCATACTTCGCCTTGACCTGCCCCCATTCGTAGGTCTGCAAGAAGTGCGGGGCGGGAAGTTTTGAAATAATCTCGTTCCAGATATTACTATTCACTATGCTCTATTCCCAATGAATTTCACATATACCCAATACAAGAGCGGGTTATAAACTCGATCCAATGCCTGTGCGGCGCGTTTCAACTGTCCACCAAAGCCGCGTTTGAAGCGGTAGACGCCCCACAAGCCGTCGTGGCGGGATTCAAATTGCGCTTCGAGCGTTTCTTCGTTCTCATCGGGGACGCCCCATAAATCGTATTCTTCACATCCACGCGCTTTTGCCCAGCGGATGGCTTCCCATTGCAAGAGATACGTTGGCATACGGTTGCGTTCTTCATTATTTGACGCACCGTACACATACCAGGCACGTCTGCTATTAGCAAAGACCATTAATGAAGCCAGCGGCTTGCCTTCGTATTCGGCGACGAGCAGTTCACATGTCCCTTTCTGGTGGAATAGTTCGTAGGCACGTTGATAATACTCTTTAGAATGCACACCGAAGCCATCGCGCCCGCCGGTGACGGTCATCATCTCGTGGAAAGCGGAGACATCATCCCATGCGCGGATGGTCACACCTTTTTTCTCAGCGAGGCGAATGTTGTAGCGGCATTTGGGTTTCATTTTCGCCAAAATATCTTCTTCGCTGGCGTTGATATCAAGGGTGATAGTGCGGGGAGGTTGGATGTTATGTTTGGAAATGATGAATGATGAATGATGAATGATGAATTCATCCGCCCACGTATCGGGTTCGAGTTTGAGGAAAACAGTGCTGTTCTTTTTACAAACAGAATCAACTTCACGCCAAAACTGGTCACTAGTTACTGATAACTGGTCACTGCTCACTTTGGGCATGTACGCAATCGTAAACCCCAATGGCAGGCGGCGGAATAAAATTTGCACTCCAGCATTCCCTGAAATAATGCGGACGGGTTTCCAGCCGAAGTCATTCTTAAGTTCACCCCACTCGCCCATCTGCAAGAGATGTGTGTCGGGGAAGTTGGTCAGAAATTGATTCCATTCAGTGAGGGTGACTTCGGTCATGATTGCACCGAGCCGGAGGGTAGGAAATGGTTTATGGTCTGAATCAGGTCAGAGGTCCGGGAGTGAAGCGCGAGGTCTGAAAGTTTATCCAAGGTTTGAGCGAGCGCGGTGCCATCCACATGTTCCTCTTTCGACATGCGGAAAATTTCCGAGTGTTGCGTGCGTTCAAAATCCACGCCGTCTTCGAGCAGGTCTTCGCGCAGTTTTTCGCCGGGGCGAATGCCGGTGGTTTGAATGTCAATATCGCGATAGGGTTCGAGACCGGAAAGGCGAATGAGGTCTTCGGCAAGGTCGAGAATGCGAACCTGCTCGCCCATGTTGAGCATGAAAACCTCGCCGCCGGTGCCCATGCAGGCGGCTTGCAAAACGAGATGCACGGCTTCGGGGATGATCATGAAATAACGATACATTTCAGGATGCGTAATGGTGACCGGTCCGCCGCGCGCGATTTGATTTTTGAAGGTGCGCACGACACTGCCGCGACTGCCGAGCACGTTGCCAAAACGCACAACCGAATACGGCAGGTTGTTACGCTGCGCCGCATCGAGGACGGTGAGTTCGGCAAGACGTTTTGTGGCACCCATCACGCTGGCAGGGCGCACGGCTTTATCGGTGGAGATGAGCACGAGTCTTTCGACCCCGTGCCTGACCGCTGTTTCGACGACGTTCTTCGTGCCGAGCACGTTGTTCGTGACCGCTTCTTCCACGTTGGCTTCCATGAGCGGAACATGCTTGTGCGCCGCCGCATGAAATACGACTTGCGGTTTGTGCTGATTAAAAACTTTTTCAATGCGATTCAAGTCGCGGACATCGGCAATGACAGCTTGCAAATTGAGCGAAGGAAAATCATTCTTGAGTTCTTGCAAGGCTTCGAAGATGCTGTTCTCGCCGTGACCAAGCAAGACGAGTTCGGTCGGGTTCCAGCGTGCGAGTTGACGACAGAGTTCGCTGCCAATCGAGCCGCCCGCGCCGGTAACGAGAATGCGCTTTCCGCCGAGTGTCGCGCCGATGAGACGGTCATCAATTTTGGCGGGTTCGCGGCGCAAAAGGTCGGTGATATCCACTTCACGCAGACGGTTGACGCTGACCTTGCCGCCGAGTAGTTCGTAAAAGCCAGGGATGATGCGCGAGGTGATTCCGCGTTTGCGACATTCGTCATTGACGAGGCGGATGATATGACCCGGCGCAGAGGGAATTGCGATGATGACTTCGTTAACTTGTTTTGAGTCGAGCGTGTTTGCCAATTGATCGATCTTACCGATGACGGTCACACCGTAGATGTTGTGATTTTGCTTGGCGGGGTCATCATCGAGAAAGCCAATCGGGATGAGATTGAGTTGGGAAGATTTCTGCAACTCACGCACCACGAGCGCACCCGCGTCCCCTGCGCCGAGGATGAGTGCGTGGCGGGTTTTTGCATTCGCTTGCGCAGATGATTGTTCAGCAAGGATTCGCAGGACAAAGCGCGAACCGCCGATGAGGATGAGTGAAATGAGCCAGTCAATGCCGAGAGCGGAACGAGGCATGCCCGGCTTGATAAGGTCAAAGCCGATGAGCAGGAGCATGACTCCCGAGGTCAGCACCGAAGCGGTTGTGACGGCAAAGGTGATGAGCCGTAGTTCATTCGTGCTGGCATAGACCCACAGGCGGCGATAAAGTCCAAAGAAATAATAGGTGGGAATTTTTACGAGCAGCGCCACCGCACACATCACCAACGCAGCAGGGAAATAGAATGGCAATTCACTCACATCCAGCCGTAACGCAAAACTGCCCAACACCGAAACAATGGTGAGGGCAAGGTCGCCAACGAGGACGAAGCGATTGCGAACGTGAGGACGGGAGGACATTTGGAGGAAAGAGAATAGATATTCGATTTTAGCCAAAATCGGTGGTCGAGTAGCCCCGAGTGCTCTTCGAGGGGCGTATCGAGACCACCAATTTTATACTTACTTTCAATTTGTGGTCTCGGTACGGGCTTCGCCCTACTCGATCACCGGAGTATTTATTTTATTGAGTATTCCTCATAGACTCTACCGCTTCTTTCAACCCTTCAGCCAATGTAACCTGTGGTTTGTAGCCGAGCATGTCCATGATCTTCTTAGGAGTGCCAATCGAGCGATAAATATCCCCGGCGCGCGGTTCGGCATGGACGTGTTTGGGTGCATTCGGGAAGATTTGGTAGAGAATGTCGAGCAGGTCGAGCAGGCGGGTTTCGACGCCGGTGCAGACGTTGAAAATCTGCCCCGGTGCGGCGGGATGTTCGGCGGCGAGTAGATTCGCTTGCACCACATCACGCACGTTGACCAGGTCACGGCTTTGACCACCATCGCCAAAAATGGTGATGGGCTTGTTATCCAAAATTCGGCGGATGAAGATCGGCACGGCAGCAGCGTACATCGAATCCGGCCGCTGGCGTGGACCGTAGACGTTGAAATAACGGAGAGCAACCACTTCAAAATTGAAGGATGACGTGTAAAGTTGACCGTAGAGCTCATCCACGCGTTTGGAGGTGGCGTAAGGCGATAACTGTCTTAATGGTGTGTCTTCTGAAAGTGGATAGGCTTCTGAGTCACCGTATACGGCGGCGCTGGTGGCAAAGACTGCACGTTTCACGCCAGCTTTGCGGGCGGCTTCAAATAGAATAGAGGTTCCGGTCACATTGACATCGAAACACTCCTGCGGTTTTTCCATCGATTCAGGGACGGAAACAAACGCCGCTTCATGGAAGATGATGTCTATGCCTCTTACAGCTTTGGCAATAGCGTCTGCATCGCGCAAGTCGCCTTCGACAAGTTCCACATCTAAGCCTTTGAGGTTCTCACGCTTGCCGGACGAGAAGTTGTCAAAGATGCGGACGGTATGTCCTTTTTCTAACAAAGTGCGTGAAATGTGCGAGCCGATGAAGCCCGCACCGCCAGTGACTAAATATTTCATAGTTTATCTCCCAGTTCTCCTTAATACGGTTCCAATTGTTCTTAATACAATGCTGAAATCCAAATTTAAAGTACGATGCTTAATATAATACAAGTCGTACTCAAGCTTTACAAAAGTTTCCTTAACTGTAGCAACATAGCCATAATTAATCTGTGCCCAACCTGTAAGCCCAGGTTTTACCAGCAATCTCGCACGATAATATGGAATTTGTTTCTGATATTCTGCAACTAATTCAGGGCGTTCTGCACGTGGACCGACTAAACTCATCTCGCCGCGCAATACCGTCCAGAATTGAGGAAGCTCGTCAAGACGGGTTTTGCGCAAAAAAGCACCAATACGAGTCACGCGCGGGTCGTTTTCTTCCGCCACTTTGGGGCGACCATCTGCTTCGGCATTCTGCTTCATAGTGCGAAACTTTAGAATAGTAAACGGCTGCGCGCCTTTCCCTAAACGAGGTTGGGAATAAAAAATAGGGAACCCTGTTTCAAGAATAATGGCAATTGCAATAAAAGGAAGAAATATCAAAAAGATCAACGTTCCAACAATGCCACCTAAAATATCCATAGTACGTTTTAGCAGTTCGTACAATCCATGCACACGGACTTGGTCCACAAATGAACGGATGACCCAATCTGTTTCGAGGTGCTCAATAGGAACACGTTGCGTCAGCTCTTCGTATAAGATGGGCATACGAGTTACTTCGATACCGCGTTCTTGTACATCGAGAATGGTTTGGAAGGTCTCGCCTTTGATCTCGCCATTGATCGCTACAACAACATCGGAAATGCGATAGTCTTCAATGAGATCAAAAAGATGTTCACTATCCCCAAGCACAGCAAACCCACTATACGCTTTATTTCTTTTGGCAGGGTCATCATCAATGAAACCAATTAAAAGAAATGGTGGTGGGTTTAGCTTGCGGTAGGCTTCTACGAGAGTCCGCCCGGCTTTGCCTGCCCCCACAATAAGCACGCGGCGCATCAAACCAGACGAGGTGTAGAGTCGAATGTAAATGGCGCGCCAGCCCAAGGTCAAGACAGAGGCGAGAACGAGAAAGGCGCCAATCGCAATACGCGGAAGGGAGTTCGGCTCAGTATTAAAGGTAAAAAGAAGGGAATATCCCAACAAACCGACGATCGGAGCAACTGCAATTCCACGCAGGGTTTTGCGCCAGTTTGAGGCGGTATGCAACTCATACGAGTCGACCATCAACAAGAGCCAAACGAGGGGAAGAATGTAAAACCAGGGGGGAGGGTCGATCTGAATAATACGTTCTGCAATGTTCGGTTTTACGCCGCTTTGCAGCAAGATATACAACGAATACTGATACCAAAAAAGAAGAGCCCCTGCCATGGCAGCAACGGATGCAATAAAATCCCCGATCAACAGAACGGTGCGTTGCTCGCTGGGTCGTAATCGCAGTGACGGACGATAAATATCAGCCATTCTTGAACATGCTCGTGATGCCACTCCATAAAAAGCCCGCACCCCATGTGATGTGCATGGTTGCTATGGCAAGTGGCAGCCCCCAAATAAGAAACCCTTTCCTTGTCTTAATTGCCAGTTGTATACCAGCAAGCCCCAAGATAAAAAAGTACACGAATAATTGCAAAACAAGTAAAACTTGCGAAATGCGCAATCCCAAGGATAACACAATCAAAGCCGCCAAAATGAAAACGAAAGCCGGTGGCAATGCCTGACGCCACCGTAACGTATGCGGATACCGCTTGAGCATTTTCAACTTCCAAAACCCATAGCGCCAATATTGCTCCGCTAGTTTTTTCAAGGTACTGCGCGAAAAATAAACAGAGCGGATCGCAGGGTCGAGCCAGACCACGCCGCCAGACTCACGTACACGCGTATTGAATTCATAATCTTCATTGGCTAGTAAAGTCTCGTCGAATGCGCCGATCTTTTGAATCAGGCTGCGGCGGAAGGAACCGAATGGGACGGTATCCACAACGCCCGGCTTGGCGTTGAGGCGATACATCGCATCCCCCACACCAAGCGGATGTGCCGCCGCAAACGAGATCGACTTCGCGACCCAGGTATCCGCACCGGGTTGAATATCCCACACACCACCTACGTTATCGCCTTTGCCGGTTTGATGCGCTTCGACGCAGCGTTCCACATATTCAGGGATGGGCATGGAATGAGCATCGAGCCGGACGAGGATCTCGCCTCGCGACTCACGAATGGCTTGATTCACCCCAGCCGGAATGGTCTTCGCCTCATTATCCACCACGCGGACGGTGAGGTCGGCATGTTCTTTTTGAAATTCAGCAATGACATCGCGAGTATGGTCGGTGGAAAACCCGTCCGAGATCACCACTTCCATCTTCGTCAACGGATAGGTTTGCGAACGCAACGCCTCCAACAATTTGTGGATGGTGGCTTCTTCGTTGTAACACGGGATGATGACGGAAATGGAAGGTTGGTCTGGCATGTTCTGGCAAAATTACGCCGCCAATGAAAGGCGGCGATGTTGGTTACTTTTTATGTGCAAACTTAGTCATAGTCGGCGGCGCCAGTGGAAGGATGACTTCCATGGTAGTACCCGCCCCTTTGTGACTTCGGACGCTAATTCTACCACCATGCGCCGCGATAATTTCATGCGCAATCGCCAGCCCAAGCCCCGCGCCATGCGCCTCTCCGCCCTTTCTTGCCGGGTCTGCCTGATAAAAACGCTGAAAGATATGCGGAATATCCGCCTCAGGGATGCCCGTGCCAGTATCTTTCACCGAAATGTGCATTTTGTCCGATTCAACGAACGCGCTCAAGGTCACCGTACCGCCTGTCGGAGTGAACTTGAGAGCGTTATCGGTCAGGTTTGTGAAGACCTGCGCCAAACGGTCGCCATCTGCAGTGAGGAGTGTAAGGGTTTCGGGCAGATCACAAATGATCGAAACGCCTGCCCGCTGCGATTGCGGCGTGAACTTCTCGGCAATCGAATTCAACAACGCCCGCAGATTGACCGGTGCCATTTGCATTTCTGCCGTGCCCGCGTCGAGCTTGGCAAGGTCGAGCAGGTCGAGCACCATGCGATGCATCCGTTCAGATTCGCCGTAAATCACCTGCACCGCCTTTTGCTGTGACTCTTTTGTGTTCGCGGTTCCGTCGAGTAAGGCTTGGGCAAATCCCTGAATGGATGTAAGCGGCGTCTTCATCTCATGTGAGACATTCGCCACGAACTCACGCTGCGACCGTTGACTCGCCTGCATGCGCGCCATCATGGAATTAAATGCCCGCGTCAATTCCTGGACCTCATGCGGACCCACCACTTCGAGCGGCTTTACCTCCGCTGAAGGCATTCCCCGCGCCGCGTTGACAACTTTCTGCAATGGGTTGGCGATCCACCCAGAGACGAGGAACGCAAGGATTAACGAAAGGATTAATGCCGTCCCACCGCCCACGACAATGACTGGAATAAATTCATCACTGAAAATATTCAAGACCGAATTCCGTGGACGAGGCGTTGTGACCATCAGAAAGGTTCCATCAGGTAGCTTCTCAATCGAGTATAGCCATGCCGCACCATTTACATCACGGATCAATGGCAAGGCACGTGTTAATCGCTTCACTGTGGGAAAAACCAGTTCAGCTTGCTCTGAACTGGTATCAAAGAACGGTTGGCGGTCGCTTGAAAATAAAACCACGCGGACGTTAAACGTCTGCGCATTGCGCATCGCCAAGGTAGAGATCGGCGGAGCATCTGCCTCGCTTAATCGTTCCACCATTAACGTCCTGACTGCATTGAGCCGTTCCGTCGTCTGGCGATATAGGAGTGGGTTGCGAAAGAGGGAAATAAATAGAACAATCGTCACAACACTCAAGGCTGTGACGATGAGAAAGGTGTAGCTAAGCCAAAGGCGGGAACGGAGTGAGGAGAGCATTAAAGAATAGTTATCAGTTACCAGTGACCAGTTTGTAGCCAACGCCGGTCACCGTTTCGATCTTAACACCGCCGCCTTCGAGTTTCTTGCGAAGATGCGCAATGTGAACATCCACTGTGCGAGTCTGACCGTAATAGTCAAAGCCCCAGGCGAGTTGCAGTAACTGTTCACGCGAGAATACACGCCCCGGTGACTCTACCAGAGTGAGTAAAAGGTCAAATTCCTGGGCACGCAGGTCCAAGGTCCGCGAAGCGAGGCGGACTTCTCGAGAGGCAGGGTCAATCGTCAAGTCACCGCGGTGGATCGGTTTACCATCCGAATCCTTTTTGGATTCGCTGCGCCGCAAAATGGCTTTGACACGCGCCACCAACTCTCGCGGATTGAACGGCTTGGTGAGGTAATCATCGGCGCCGAGTTCGAGCCCGAGAATTTTATCGATGTCTTCATCACGAGCCGTGAGCATGATAATGGGAACATCATCACCCGCAGAGCGCAATCTGCGACAAACATCGAACCCGTCCACTTTTGGGAGCATCACATCCAATACGATAAGTGCAGGCTTTTGCTTTGCCGCCGCCTCCAATGCATACTCACCATCGGCGGCTTCGTGAATGCGATAGCCATCACGCTCAAGGTACATACGCGCAAGTTCAGTAATAGAAGGCTCGTCATCAACGAGCAGGATCAATTCAGCAGACATTTACGCCAGAGCAACACACTCGATCTCAACCAACGCGTTCTTCGGCAAGCCAGAAACAGCCACGGTCGTACGTGCCGGAGGGTTTTCGCCAAAGACTTCGGCATAGATAGCATTCATCTTTGCAAAATCATCCATGGTCTTGAGAAAGACTGTGGTCTTCACAACATTGCTCATGCTGGTGCCTGCGGCTTCTAAAACATTCGTTAGGTTGGCAAGTACCTGACGGGTTTGTTCTTCCACCCCTCCGGGGACCAATTCCATGGTGGCGGGGTCGAGCGCAACTTGACCAGCGGTGTACACTAAGTTTCCAATATGAATGGCTTGCGAATAAGGTCCAATCGCTTTGGGGGCTTTTTCGGTATGAATAACGCGTTTGCTCATGATGTCCTCGTTTTTACAGTTTAGATTACTTCACTTATTTTAATCGAGGAAAGGCAACCACAGAGGATGTAGAGATTTTGAGTTTCTACGTCCTCTGTAGTTTTACAGTGAAATTAAGAGTCTTTTTCTACGGGTTCTTTGGCAGGTTTATTCGCTTCACGAAATGCTTTGACCGCTTCGCGTAAGGCTTTGAATGTGCCACCCATTGATTCTTTGAGGGCTTTCATTTCATCGCGCACTTGCTTGAGCGTAGCTTTGGCTGCCTCTGAGTCGGTCACTTTGCCATTGGCATCAAAGCCGGCATGAGAGTCCATGGTGGCTGCCAGTTGTTCATACGCAGGCTTGGACGCAACCAATGCAGCTTTGTAAGCATCGAGGGCAGATTGCAGGCTAGACACATCTTTGCCATTGGCTGCCGCTTTATCGATCATGGACTGGATCTTGGCAATGTGGGCATCGGTATCTTCAAAGGCTTTCCCCAAACGCTCAAAAGCCTGAGAGGCGCGCACCCAGATTTCTTCCATTTTCTCGTCGGTCAATTCACCTTTTGCGGGCGGAGTCTCATCTGCGGCGTAAGCACTTGATACGGGGATTGCCGCAAATGCCAGCGCAGTGACCAAAACTGACAACACAATTCTTGAAATTACATTTTTCATCGGAAACCTCCTTCAGGTTACGATGAAATTTTAGGGGCGAGCCGTTAGAAGAGTATGGCGAGAATGTAAAAAAGTTGTAAATTATAAAGAACTCCGAGGTCTTGAAGATCTCGGAGTTCTAGATAGTAAACTATGGCGTCGGCAAAATGATCGGTGTCAACGTCACTGTTGGCTGTGGGATGGGCGTAGGCTGCAATTCAGTCCAGCCACTGTAAGCAAAATATTCAGAAAGGAATTGCGCTCGCTCTCGTTCATTCATCGGGCGCGGACGTGAGAAATCTTCGAGCATGGCGGTCAATAACTCAGTGCCGAGATATTTGCCATCGTAAAACACATGGCGGTCAATGAACTCGCGGCGGGTTTCATCAATGACGGAGCCATCGGGAAGTTCATAGGTCATTTGGTCGAAGAATAGATTTCCCAAACCGAAATGGATGAAGGTGCCTCCACGGAACTCCATCAGGTGTGGATAATGCGCCTGACTTCCGCTCACAATCGTTGCTCCAGCATCTGCAACCGCATGGAAACCTTCTTCATGCTTATAGCAAGGTCCGTGGTGATAACATTCTTCATGCTGAAATGTGAAGATCACCATATAACCTTGCGCCGCAACATCTTTGACTTGCTGCGTGAAGAACTCATAATCACAATCTGCGGCACCGGGTTTGGTATCGGTCGCTTTCACGAATACATACGAAACTTTCCCATTACAACCCATGAACGCGATTTTATTGCCGTTCACTTCCATTAGAACCGGCTTGCGTCCTTCTTCTTCATTCGCACCGCCGCCATAATATGGAATGTTGTTATCACGATACATTTGCAACGTATCCAACATGGCTTGCGTGCCACGATCTGCAAAATGATCGCCGGTCAATTCCACAATGTCGGTGCCGACGTAAGTAAGCAGCTCCATATATTTCGGGTCACTGCAGAGAATGAAATTTTTATAACCGGGCGTTGGGTATGGGCAATCTGGGTCGAATGGCACTTCGTTGCTGATATGCAACACATCCGCATCATGCAACCAGTTATACACAAGTTCACCGGGGCGAGTAATGCCTTTGTTTTCCATTGTGAATGCTGTGGCACGTACAAGCGCGGTCACGCCGGTCAACACTACGGTTGCTAATTTCGAAGCATCTCGATTCGTAGCTGGTAACTCAATGGTTGAATTCGTCAGCCCAAACGATAATTTCAATGGATACAGACTCGCATCGAAATCTTTATGGATCGGCGATTGACCATCCACGCTTAAGACCTTCCATTTTGGTTGGATCTCTTCGAAAGGGATGATCGCCCAACTAAAGGGCTGAGTCCATGCCTCAGCAAGAATCTCATCAGATGCAACGGTTCGCACCGCGCCCGAAGCGGGTTCGCCCCACAGGGCAGTGAACGCCCTCAGAGTGGATTCTGCCATGAGCAGCGGCTGACCGTTCCCAGTTAAGGAAGAGCCGTTCTGCCAGGCGCTGACCAAGTCTGCGGACGGGAGGTTATCTGTCACTGTAGGAAAAGGCGCAACGAGGGCATATATCCAAAGAGAACCTGAATCGGCAATGTCTAATTTCTGAGTTGCAACGTCAGCAGAATCTACAAGGGGTAAGCCAGAACGTTTTGCAGCGTCGCGCAAGGTATCAGGCACAGCAGGGCTCACCCATAGGGCATCTGCCACAGGCACTTGTGTGGACGTTGGTTGAGCAGGGACAGTTGTTTCAGCCGGCAAGGCAGGGGTTTGAGTAGCTGGTGCACAAGCCGAGAATAATATTGCGATGAAGAGAAATAGAGATACTTTTTTCATTTGAAATCCATGGCGCAAAAAAGTACGAAGCAAACGCCTCGTACTTATACATGTACTGGCTTAAACGAGCGTGAGCGCTAGTTTACACCCAGTTTGGATGTTAGGCTATTGCCACTTTCGCTAACGTGTAAGATTTGAGAGCTTCTTCATCCACTGTGACGCCCAAGCCAGGTTTATTTGGCACATCAATCGTTGAGTCGGCATTGAGAACGAAACGCTCGTTGGTGATATCACGTGTGTAGTAACGATCTGAAGCAGAGACATCGCCGGGCAAGGTGAAATTCGGCATGGATGATAACGCAAGGTTTGAAGCACGACCAATGCCGGTCTCTAGCATGCCGCCACACCAAACGGGCATACCGTTCTGTTGTGCAATATCGTGCGTTTGAATGCCCTGACTTAATCCGCCAAGCCTGCCTGCTTTGATATTGATGATACGACAAGCTTTCATCTCGATGGCGTAGCGAGCATGGCGCGGAGAGACGATGCTTTCATCGAGACAAACGGGCGTATTGAACTTGGCTTGGAATTTATGATGATCCCAAATGTCATCTTCAAAGAGTGGTTGTTCGATGAGCAATAAGTTCAAGTCGTCGAGCGGTTTGAGCGAATCGGCATCGTTCATGGAATAAGCAGAGTTGGCATCCACTTGCAAACGGATGTTCGGGAAGGCTTTGCGGATTGCTTGAGCGTAGGTCACATCTTTGCCGGGTTTGATCTTGAGCTTCACACGGGCGTACCCACTGTTGACAAAACCTGTAACAGTTTCTACCAACTTTTCAGGAGATTCCTGAATGCCAACAGAAACACCCATTTCCACTTTGTCGCGCACGCCACCAAACAATTCTTTGAGCGATTTGCCCTGACGTTTGCCAAGCAAATCCCAGATCGCCATTTCCACACCGGCTTTGGCGAGGTGATGTCCGCGGATGCTTTCCATATGATTTTGAAAATCGAGCGCATCTTTGATGTCTTTGCCGAGAATGAGCGGAATGATGAAGTCTTTCAAGGTGGGCATGGCTGTGCCCACAGTTTCATAACTATAGCCCGGGTTGTACGAAGCGACACATTCACCCCACCCCACCAAGCCTTCTGAGTGAATTTCCACGATGATGCATTGACGGTCTGTCTCACGCCCAAACGATGTTTCAAACGGGGCGATGAGCGGCATGGACAAGTGGTGCAAAATGACTGATTCGATTTTCATGGTTTCTCCAAAGAAGAGACCCTAAAGCTGGCTTTAGGGTCTTGAATTTAGTTGTTGTTTCCCTGTTCGTCTGCGATCTTAATTCCGCGTAAGGCATCGTCTATGCTGGTGGCTTCGAGGCGTACACCGGGAGCGGGTGTTCCGCAATAGGGGCAGATATTCCACGGAAGTTCCATCAGCTTTGAGCAGTTATGACAGGTCTTCTTGAGTTTGGTATGGCAGTTCGGGCAGATCTGCCAATCTTCTTTCACACGGCGTTCACAGCCTGGGCAAAGTGGAAGGTCTTCCAATGCTTGCAGCAAGGCTTCTTCTTCCAAGGTGCGTTGATATTCCTCTTCCAAAGTCCGCGGCGGGCGCAGGATAAGATAGACAAGCACACCGGGCAGGTTCAACACCGCAACCAATAATGCAGAGAGAGTCTGCACTAATGGGTCACGTGCACGCGAACGGATGTCGCGGTAGGTCCACACCACGAGGCTGATCCACAATGCAACGAGAAATGCGCCTGCAAAGGCGGTCAGCACGAGGGTGAGGTTGGCAAGAAAGACGGGGTCAAATGTCATGAGAACTCCGAGGTGGGTTCATTTTAATGCATAGGAATGTTTATGGCGTGGCGAATTCGAAACGCCATTCATCTTCGTTCTGAGTCTGCTTAGAGGTAACACCCATCACTTGATAGAAGGTCTGACCGGGTTTCAGGTAAATAGGGGTTCCATCGAGATTCGTCAGCAAGAGAGGCTGGTCAATGGCAGTGCGATTCCAACGGGCAGGGATGGCAATCCCATCGCGGAATACGTAGGCGGTGCCATAATCGATCAGGGATGGGTTATACACTTCGTCTTCGGCTTGGTTTTCGTTCGTGAAAATATATGGCACTAACAAGACTACTACATTATCTGCCGTAACTGGCTGTTTGGTGTAATCATCAAACAACTGTTCATATACTTCTACTTTACGATACCCGACCAAGTCTTTCGACTCTTGGTAACGGAAATAGGAATGGGTCTCTTCATCATATTGCCAATAGCTGTAGTTGTATTCGGTGTAATAGTTATATATCTTGTTAACCGTCAATGGGCTTTGCGGAACTTCTTCCGAGAAGAAGCCGCCGCTGATGGTTTGCGGGCTGTTATCCAGTCCCTTTTTGGCTACACAAGCTTCCCAAAGGGTAACGTTGAAAAAGATATTGTTATAAGAGTCGCGTTTATAAGGACCATAATAATACGGCGGACATTTACCAATACCCACTGAAATAAAACGCTGTTTAATATCCAACCCCATAAAGTAATCATATTCACGTGGGTCGGCACCTTTGAACATCAAGAAGGAATGATACATACGTGTGATGTTCTCATCAAAATAGCGGCCCGAGCGGACGGGTCCCACCCGCTCGATGTTATAGAGATTGCTATAGAACACCGCGATAAAACGAGTGTCGCCCCATTCAATGTAATATTCATAAACCACGTCTGCAAGCGTCAAGCCAGATTGCGGGCGGACGTAATCTGGCGAATTGCCAACTTTGATGGCAAGCGGACGATGTTGTAAAAAGTACGGGTCTGTTACTGGGAGCCCGGTCAACGGGTTGTAAAGTGTCACGCCGGGTTGATCAACGGGCAACACATCCACAGGGACCGATACATCTTGGGGAGGAACGTATTTGGTTGGGACAGGTGTATATGTAGGGATAGCTTCTTGTGGGGTGCTAATGGCAAGGTAAGGGTCTGGAGATGTGCCCGGCTGGGGTTGAAAAGGTGTGGGCGAAGGCAGATAATTTACTTGGAGAGGAACAGGCGTCGTTTCGGGGCTTGAGGCGGGGGCAGGCTCTGCACAAGAAACGGCAAGCAAGAGGGTCAAAAGCCAGAGCGTTTTTCCATGCCGATAAGTTCGGTAACTTCCAAAATTCATGTCAGGGATTGTACCAAACCATAGGGTGTCAGCGAGACAATCATAATACTGTTACAATTATGTTTTCCCATGCTGATCTTGGTTACTTGTCTTTTGTTTATTATTACAGCGGTTGCACTGGTAGTTATTCGCACAACGCAACCAAATGCTCGTTATGCCTGGCTGGTAGCAGCTAGTGGCGCAGCGTTGGCGTTTTTGAGCATGTTCATTTGGCTAACCCAAATACCTTTTCAATTGGCTTTACCCGTTTGGAAGCCAGAAAGTTTGTTCTCTACTCCCATCCTTTTTAGCGCTGATGGTATCTCTTGGGCATTGGGAATCAGCATTGCGGCGCTAACCCTTGCGGTTCTTTTTACAGTAGTGACCCATTCGGTCGTAATGAATTCTCTTTCATGGGCTGGGATTCTCGTATTGGGCGGGATGGGTATTCTCGCAGTAACCGCCAACAACCCACTAACCTTGCTCCTCATGTGGGCGCTTCTAGATGTGACGGAATTGGTCACACAATTAAGTTCAGTAGATGGCGAAAAAATAATGAACGGGTCGTGATCTCATTCTCAACACGCATGTTCGGTATTGGTCTGTTGCTGTGGGCATATATTGTAAGTTTCACAGGCGGTAGTACGGTTGTCTTTCAAACCATGCCACCTGAGACGGGGTCTTATCTTGTCATCGCAGCAGGGTTAAGGCTCGGTGTATTGCCTTTACATCTCCCCTATGCATCTGATTCCACACTTCGCCGTGGGTTTGGAACAGCACTACGTTTGATCGGTGCAGCATCTACTTTAAGTATTTTGGGGCACATTCAAATCGCTTCCACCTCTTTTACACCTGTGTTACTAATCCTCACATCCGTCGCAGCCATTTACGGCGGCTGGACATGGCTACGAGCTCCAGATGAATTGAATGGTCGTCCATATTGGATGATCGGTATGGCATCACTTGCAATTCTGGCAGCATTAGGTGGGAACCCTCTTGGTGCAATTGCATGGGGCAGCGCACTTGTGCTTGTTGGTGGCGCACTCTTTCTTTTTTCCATCCAAGATGCACGCCTAAGCCGCGCTTTGCTTGTGGGCGGTTGGGCACTTTCATCCCTTCCGCTTTCGCTCACAGCCAGCACGTGGGCAAGTGGATTAAGTTTCTTCACCATTTTTTCACTGGCAGCCCAAGTATTATTAACTGCAGGATACATCCGCCATGCGTTGCGCATCAATGGCAGTGAATCATTGGAAGGTCAACCCGCTTGGGCAAAAATAGTTTATCCCGCTGGGATCATTTTATTACTTGCAACTCAAATTTTGCTTGGATTGATCGGCTGGGACGGGGCTCTTAAATTTGGAAATTTGATTTTCTCCTACTCGCCTCTATTCTTGCTTTGGGCTTGCTCGGTGGAACCAGACGTTTCCGCATCTTCAACCCGGTCCGTGCACATTGGGTTACAACCGCAGGCACGGGTATCAATAGTTTATATCAATGGCTTTGGTCACTATATCGCGGGCTTGCCCGATTAGCACAAGGAATCACAGATGCGCTGGAAGGGGAAGGCGGCATTATGTGGACTTTACTTTTCCTCATTCTCTTTGTTTCAATGATCGTACAGGGCATTCAATAAATGTTCTCTGATATTGTTTCCTGGATATCGGTTGCGCTGACTCTTGTCAGTGCAACTACGATTCTTATCAATCGCGACTGGCGCATCAGCTTAGGTGCTCTTGCTGTTCAATATCTTGCCGCTTTCTGGCTGTCCACACGTCACCTGCCGTTCGCGATGGGGTCTGTCAAACTGATCACCGGTTGGATGGTAGTTGCCATCCTTGGTATGACACGTCTCAGCCTCACGAACCTCGACCAAAATGAGCAGGATGCGTTTTATCCACGTGGAGCGGCGTTTCGTATCACTCTCATGGGCATCGTAACACTCGTTGCCTTGGGCGCAACTCCACGCATCGAAACTGCCATTCCGGGGCTGGGGCTACCCGTCATTGCAGGTGGATTACTACTCATCGGCGCTGGTGTAGCCCACCTGGGTGTAACCAGCGATTTATTGCGCGTTGCACTTGGTCTCCTTACACTGCTCACTGGCTTTGAGGTCATTTATGCTGCTGTGGAAAGTGCCATTCTAGTGATAGGACTACTTGCAGTGGTCAATTTAGGGCTTGGTGTGTTAGGGTCCTATTTACTAATGGCAGGTTCTGTTCCCCTTACTTCCCCTGAAGATGAGGAAGACCTGTTATGAGTGCTCCTATTCTTTGGATCGCATTCCCTTTTATTGCAGGCGGGCTGATCCTTATACTGCTTGGCGAAAAATATGCCGCCTATGTTGGCGGAGCTGTCGCCAGCATCCTTGCATTAATTGCTCTTTTTGTTCCGATCGATACTGCTCTTATATTGGGCGGCGTCTCCTTAAAAATCTCGCCTGCCATTGAGTTTTTTGGGCGCAGTTTTGATTTATCCACAGCAGACGGTCCATTACTGGCAATGATCTATGGATTAGCAGCTTTGTGGTTCTTTGGCACAGAAGCCTCTGGCACGGCTCATCGATTCGTTTCACTGGGATTGATGATCACAGCCCTACTCACTGCTTCTATCGCTGTGGAACCTTTCTTGTATGCTGCGCTCTTATTAGAAATGGCAGCCATGTTGGTCGTTCCACTGCTTGTGCCGCTGTATCAGCGACCCGGTCGCGGAGTGACGCGTTTCATCATCTATCAAACACTTGCCATGCCGTTCATCCTTTTCTCAGGTTGGATGCTCGCAGGTGTGGAAGCCAACCCGGAGATGTTGGAACCACACTTCAATCTGGCGTGATGGTGACAATGGGCTTCGCATTTTTTGTTCGCGGTCTTCCCGCTCTATAATTGGATTCCGCAACTTATGGAAGAAGCAACACCCTATGCAGTGGGCTTTCTTCTCTGGGCATTGCCTACCTTTACAACCATTTTTGCATTAGGCTTTATGGACCGCTATGCTTGGCTGCGAAACACACCACAGATTGCAAATGCCATCCTCTTTTCAGGTGTCATTATGACCGCCTCCGGTGGAGTCTTTGGTGCGCTGCAACGTCACCTCGGGCGGATATTCGGCTACGCTGCTATTGCAGAAACCGGATTGTTGCTGATCGCTCTCGGTCTTCGTTCCTCTGAAGTTGTAAATGTTATCTTCCTCATTCTCATCCCCCGCGGACTGGAATTTAGCGTTTGGGCACTGGCGCTATCGATCATTAAGCGCAACGCCTATCCACTTAAGTTCAGCGATGTGCAAGGCTTGGCACGCAAATATCCTGTAGCAACTGGCGCTCTCATCATCGCCCATCTTTCTGTCGCGGGTTTCCCTCTTCTGGCAGGTTTCCCCTCAAGGCTGGCGTTATGGCAGGAACTGTCCCTGCAGTCGCTCACAGCTTCCTTTTGGGTTTTTCTGGGTCTGTTTGGATTATTAATTGCCTCGGTGCGAACCTTGGCAACACTTGTTATGGCAAGTGAGGAAACAAAATGGGAATTAAACGAGACGTTGATACAGACTCTCATGTTGAGTATTGGTGTTCTCGGCATCTTCTTAATAGGGCTCTTTCCACAGATCCTTCAGCCTTTCCTCACTAGTTTACCTACCATATTTGAACATCTCGCCCAATAACCCCGTTTTGCAAAAGGGTATAATTTAACGAAACGGAGCCCTCATGGAATTTGAACAGATTGTAAAAAGACTTGAATTTTTAGATAAACAACAACGCGAGACCAAAGAAACCCTTGTCTCGTTAAAAGAGAGCCTGGCATCTTTTGAAACAACGGTCAATGCTGTTTCAAAACAGATCAAAACCCTTAGTAAACAGGTCGCAGATATCACCCCCGCCACAAAACGTGTAGATCAATTCGAAACCATGGTTGGCAAACAACGCAACGAACTGGTTAAGATGATCGAAGATGTGGATAAATCTCACACACGGTCAGAACGCGATACTGCGAAACAGTTTCAATCTGACGTGAACGAGCTCACGAAGGCGTTAAATCAGTTAGAGTCAGTACAGATCTAACAGAGATCAAAAAACAGCTTAAAGGAACGTGGCAACGAAATTCAACGAGCGTTGGCAAATATCGCTGATTTCAAGACAGTTGTAGAAGACACCAAACGCTCCAACGAAGATGCCAAGCTATCCATCAAAGCTGCGGATGAAGCACGCAAGAACGATTTGAAACGCATCGCAGACTTGCAAGGTGAACTCACAGCCCTACGCAAACGTATTGATGAAAACCGCGAAAAATCTACGATCCAAGGTGATACCATTCGTAATATCGAAGGTCGGATCACTGAACTGCTGGCGTCAGAATTGGAGCGCAAGCAAGCTCAAGGCGTATTTCTTGACCAACAACGGATTGCCCAAGTAGACCGTGAACGCGCCTGGAAAGATTGGCAGGATAAATTCATATCCTTCCAGAAAGAAGCAGAAACTCTCGACCAGCAAATTCAACGTTTGGATGAAACCTTGCGCAATGCCAAAAAAGCGCAAGATACCTATATGGAACTCAACTCTAAACTGGAACGCCGCATCAACGAAGTGACTGAGATGCAGCGTCTGGCAGAAGAACGCTTGCGCCAGGAGTGGATCAGTTTCAAAGCGGATGACCAAAAACGCTGGACTGGTTACAGCCTATCTTCTGAAGAATCTTTCCGCGATATCCGCAAAGAAGTCAGCAAATACGAAGGCAGTATCACCACGCTCAATGAAGTATCGCAAGTGATGCAAGACCAGTTACATCAAACAACAGATGCTTCTGAAAAACAATTACAAGAGCTCATGAACGTCGTCCATGAATGGATGACTTCATATCAACGCATTATGGGGCATGGCAAAAAGCCAGCCAAGAAATAACCTGTCTTTCCAAAGTGGAAGTCGAAAGATTTCCACTTTTTTATTTCTCGTTAAATCAAATTGTGGATTCAAATTAAATTATGAGAGTTATTGGCACCGCAGGGCACGTTGATCACGGAAAATCCACGCTCATCGAAGCGCTAACGGGCACCCACCCAGATCGTCTCAAAGAAGAGAAAGCCCGCGAGATGACCATTGAACTTGGCTTCGGCTGGCTTACCCTTCCTAATGGCGAAGAGATCGGCATCGTAGATGTCCCCGGTCACCGCGACTTTATTGAGAATATGCTCTCTGGCATCGGCGGCATTGACGCCGTTCTCTTGGTGATTGCTGCCGATGAAGGCATCATGCCACAGACAAAAGAGCATCTGGCGATTTTAGACCTATTGCAGATTCCCGCCGGGTTGATCGTTTTGACCAAAACTGACCTCGCCTCGGACTCAGATTGGCTTGATCTTATCGAAGCAGACATTCGCCACGTTGTGAGCGGAACCGTCCTCAACGAAGCACCGATCTTGAGAGTCTCTGCCCGCGCAGGGACAGGTCTTAAAGAACTTTCTCATGCGCTCGAAAATTTGCTTCAGGAAAAACCAACCCGCCCAGACCTGAACCGTCCGCGCCTGCCTATTGACCGTATTTTTACAATGAGCGGCTTTGGCACCGTTGTAACAGGCACTTTAAGAGATGGTCAACTTTCTGTTGGCGATGAAGTGGAAATCTTGCCAAGCGGGTTGCAAGGACGTGTACGCGGGCTACAAACTCATAAAAAGAAAGCTGAAAGCGCCGTGCCCGGTTCAAGAACTGCTGTTAATATTTCTGGCGTAGATGTAGAACAGATTCAGCGGGGAGATGTGCTTGCCCATCCTGGTCAATATCAAGCCACCCGCCGTATCGATGTGCGCTTCAAAGCGCTTCACGATATTAGCAAGCCGCTTGCTCATGGCGATGAAGTTAAATTCTTTGTAGGGTCAAGTGAAACGGTAGCGACCATTCGTTTGCTTGGGGCAAATGAAATTAAAGCTAGCGAGGAAGGTTGGCTACAGCTCGAACTGAGAGATGCCACAGTTGCCTTACGTGGCGACCGATATATTCTTCGCAGACCCTCTCCTAGTGAAACACTTGGCGGCGGTTCTGTAGTCGATCATCAACCAAAGGGTAGACACAAACGCTTCGACGCTGATGTGCTGAAGTCTCTTGAATCTTTGGCACAAGGCTCACCTGCGGAGGTCCTCTTTGAAGCTGCTATTGCTTTGCAGATTGCGCCTCTCAAGGAAATCATAAGCAAATCTCGCTTAGAAGCGGCAGTAGCAGAATCCGCTTTGCAGGAAGTAGTGCAGAATGGGCAACTGGTATTACTAGAAAATTCGCAAAAGCCAGAAGCTCTAGTAGCAGCGCTTCCCTACTGGAATGGTTTAAGTGCCACTATTCTTGATACGGTTACGGGCTATCACGCCCAATATCCTTTGCGCCGTGGAATGCCGCGTGAAGAATTAAAAAGTAAACTAAAGCTCGCCCCCAAGGTCTTTAATGCTGTGATTGGGAATCTCGTTTCCAAGAATGAGTTGACGGATGACCGCGGAGCGGTATCCAGGCTTGGGCATGAGGTTAAGTTTGATGGTCAGAATCAGTTAAAGGTCGAGGCTCTGAGGCGAAAATTTGAGTCCAACCCATATGCCACGCCAAGCCTCAAAGAATGTCAGGCAGAAACTGGTGAGGAGGTTATCAACGCATTGATCGAGCAGGGCGAGCTCGTATCAGTTTCGCAAGATGTTCTTTTCCTTAAGTCTGACTATGACGAAATGGTTTCTCACATCAAACAAAAGATAGTGGCTCAAGGACAAATCACATTGGCAGAAGTTCGTGATATGTTGAACACAACTCGAAAGTATGTACAAGCCTTGTTGGAGCATTTGGATACCATTGGGGTAACCATGCGAGATGGAGATGCAAGAAAGCTAAGAAAGTGAAAGCAGGATGAAATTCATTCAAGAATTCGTAAAGCCACCTATTTTTGAAGATGAGCAAAAAACGCATCAAGCGTATTTGCTTAATATCATCTTGTGGACTTTGGTATTTGTTCCAATTCCGTACTTGATTTATGTTCTCACCAGTCAACCTGCATACGCTTTTCGGGCATGGATGCAAACCCTTTTTGGCGAAACAGTGAATGTTGTTCTGCTTTACATCATGAGGCGAGGTAAAGTACGCACCGCAAGCTTGATTCAGACCAGCGCCTTTTGGTTGTTCTTTACTGTCACGGCTTTTACTGCTTCTGGGGTTCAAGACGAGGCATATTTATTTGGTTATCCAATCGTTATTTTGATCGTGGGGCTATTATTGGGAACACGTGCAGCCACTCTGACCACCGCTCTTAGTTTGATTTCAGGGTTGGGCATGGTATATGCTCACAATCTTGGTTGGATTGAAACACAAACTGAACGCCCAGAACTATTGACGTGGGTTATCAGCTTGGCATTATTTCCTATTATTGCCATATTGCAAAACTTGACCGGGAAAACTTTAAAAGACGCCATTATTCGTGCCCAACGAAGTGAAGAAAAATATCGTTTGATCTCAAGCGTCAGCTCAGATTATGCGTTTGAAAGCCGCATCAATGATAACGAATTGGGAGAAGCCATTTGGATCGCAGGGGCATTCGAAAAAATGACCGGCTACACGCCTGAAGAATATATCCAAGCCGGAGGGTGGTATGCACATATTCACCCCGATGACCTTGAGCAAGATATGGATGACATGAAGAAGCTTCTGAAAAATGAAGCTGTCCTCGGTTCAGAGATCCGCACGTTTGCAAAAGATGGGGCACTCCGGTGGGAGAGGGTCTTTGCGCACCCAATTTGGGACGAAAAAGAAAACAAATTAGTGGGGATTCTTGGAGCCGTGCAAGATATCACGGAACGCAAAGTAGCAGACCAAAAGCTACGTGACTCTCTGCACCAACAAGAAGCGATTCTAAATAATATTCCAGATATGGCATGGATGAAAGATCTGGATAGCCGCTACATTGCTGTGAACGAGCAGTTTTTGCGTATTAGTGGATTAAGAGCTGAAGAGGTTGTAGGCAAAACAGATAAAGAGATTTGGGAACCGTCTTTCGCCGAAATGTACCGGCATGACGACCTTGAAGTGATGCAAAGCGGCGTTCGCAAGACTGTGGAAGAATTACAGAAAGACGGCAGCGGCAAGGAATATTGGGTTGAAACAACCAAAACACCGATCCGCAACGAAAGCGGACAGGTAATTGGCACCACAGGCATCGCTCGTGACATTAGTGAGCGGAAGAAAACCGAAGAAGCAGAACAACGCCGCCGTGAAATGCTGGCAAAGGTCATCGATCTCGGAAAACAAGTTACTGAAGCAGGTGACCTAAACACGATTTTGGATAAGATTTGGAATGGCGTGCATGACCAACTCGGTTTCGACCGTTTGGGTATATTTTTATACGACCCTGAACGGTATGCCATGAACGGCGTCATTGGAACAGATCGGTTCGGCATGAAAATAGCCACCAATGTTTCATTTGATGTTTCCAAGTGGTCGACATTTGGATTATTGCTGGAAAAGCCAAATGGGTTATATGTCACCGAAAATTATGATGTTGAAAATAATATTCCGCCCGAAAATGAAATGTATGGCGTTAAACATTATGCAGCGGTAGCAGTGTGGGCAGGTAATAAGCCTGTAGCCGCCATTACTGTAGACCAGTTGGTCACCCAGCGCCCCATCTTGCCAGAACAATTGGAAGCCCTGCGTTTGTTCGCTGGGTATGCTGGGTTGGGCATTGAGAACTCCCGTTTGAATACTGCGCTTCAAAAAGAATTAGCAAATAGCCAGGGATTCATTCAAGAGCTTGAAAACAAAAATACTGAGTTAGAGCGGTTTACTTATACCGTTTCACATGACTTAAAGTCGCCGCTCGTAACAATTACTGGATTCCTCGGCTACCTTGAGCAAGATGCCCGCAATGGCAAATTCGAAAACTTTAGCCGTGATATGCACCGCATTCGTCAGGCGGTGGAAAAAATGCAAACCTTATTAAATGACCTGCTTGAACTCTCACGCATCGGGCGAATCGTAAACGACCCAATCGAGATTGAATTGGATCTATCGTCCGTGATGCGTTAGCGCTGTTGGAAGGTGCCATCACGGCTAGAAATATTCGCACCGACTTTGTAGATGATGGCACAAAAGTTTTCGGAGACCGCGTTCGTCTTTTAGAAGTTGTACAGAACTTGGTCGAAAACTCCATTAAATTCATGGGCAAACAAACGGATCCCTTCATCAAAGTTGGCTCGATGCGCGACGAAGAAGGCAAGCCCATCTTTTTTGTGCAAGATAACGGAATTGGCATCGAACCTCAATATCAAGATCGTATCTTCGGGCTATTCAACAAACTCGATGCCAACACCGAAGGGACCGGCATTGGGCTGGCACTCGTCAAACGGATCATAGAAGTTCACAATGGCAAAATATGGCTCGAGTCTGAGCCGGGCAAAGGCACTACTTTTTATTTCACTTTACCGGGCAAACCCTAAAGGAGCTCTCATGTGCGGACGTTTCACTCTTACTGTTGACCCAGCGGAAATAGCAGATACCTTCGGCGGTTATGAATTTCCAACTCAATTTGCACCGCGTTTCAATATCGCCCCTACACAGCCAGTCCTTGCCATTCCAAATGACGCAAAAAATAAAGCCAATTTTTTCATGTGGGGTCTGATTCCATCCTGGTCAAAAGATCCAAGCATTGGGAATAAACTCATCAATGCACGTGGCGAAACATTGGCAGAAAAACCTTCTTTTCGCGGTAGCTTTAAATACAAACGTTGCCTGATTCCAGTCGATGGCTTCTACGAGTGGAAATCTCACCCCGGCAGCACAGCAAAGACTCCATACTTCATTCATATGAAAGACCGCAAACCGTTTGCCTTTGCCGGTCTGTGGGACGAATGGCATTCACCCGATGGTGACTCTGTTCGCACTTGTACCATCATCACCACCGACCCCAATGAACTTATGTCCACGCTTCATAGCCGAATGCCTGTGATCCTTCACCCAGATGATTATGCCCTCTGGCTGGACCCCGCGCCTCAGACTCCCGAAAAGTTGATGCACCTCATCAAACCTTTCCCCACTGAAAGCATGTCTGCCTATCCCGTCTCAACCCTAGTCAACAAACCTGGGAACGACCGTCCTGAGTGTGTCGTCCCCGCCTCCTAGAAATGGTATCTCTCAAAAACTGGCTCCTAACCCGCTTCCCTGCTCTTGCATCCCGTGATTACGTTCTATTCGTCGTAGGTCAGTTCATCTCCGTCATTGGTACATGGATGCAAGCCACTGCCTTACCCTACCTAGCCTATCGTCTCTCAGGTCGTCCATTAGATTTGGGGCTGATCGGCTTCTCAAACACCCTACCGACACTTCTCTTCGCATTACCTGCCGGCGTGCTCGTTGAACACTTAGATAAGCGCAAAGCTGTCATCATCTTGCAAGCCGTTATGTCTGTGCAAGCGTTCGGCTTGACCTATCTAGCCTTCACAAATCAACTCGCAATTTGGCACATTTTAGTGCTGGCATTCATCTATGGTTCAGCAGTCTCTGTAGAGGTAACAGCACGCCAAGCCATGCTCATTGAACTCGTGGGAAAAGAAGCTCTTCCTAGCGCAATAGCCTTGCAGACCACCGCCTTCAACCTTGGGCGAGTCATTGGTCCATTATTGGCAGCATGGTTGATCGCAGTTTCCGGCAACGAAGGGACTGTATTTCTCGCAAACGGTGTAAGCTACATTTTCGTTATTATTGGTCTGTTCCTTGCACGGACTCGTTTTAGGGTCGAACAAGAAGCGAAATCTTCGCAAGGTATGGGGGGGAGTTCAAAGAAGGTTTGCGGTATATCCGATCCAATTCAATTGTGCTTTCAGCCATATTAATGTCTGCATTGCTCGGCTTTTTTGGTATTCCTCTTGTACAACAACTGCCAGCCATTGCGCGTGATATTCTGCAACCACTCCTCACTTCTGAAACCGCAATAGCAACTCGCACCAGTAATCTTTACACAGCCCAAGGCATTGGTGCAGTGACCGCGGCATTTATGATGGCATACTTTGCCACTGCAAATAAAAGCTCCACTTTATTCTGGGGTCAAATTCTTTTTATCTTTCCTATCATAGCTTTGGGATTAACCACAAATGCCTCTCTGGCGTTCTTTTTACTGATCTTCATTGGCTGGGGTACAGTGGTGCAGTTAATTAGCATGAACACCATGATCCAAGTGCGCGTCCCCAACGAATTGCGCGGACGTGTCTTCAGCGTTTACTTTTGGGGGCTGCAAGGTGTTGCTCCATTCGGCAGCATTCTTGTAGGCTGGGTCGCCCAAACTTGGGATGTTCCATCGGCGATTGTGACCGGTGGAATTGCCTGCTTGATCGGAATTGCCCTTGTACGGATTGTATTTTTCAAGAAAAATGAGCTTTCTGAGCAAAATGCTTATTAAGGCTGGATAAGGGTTTTATACTCCAACTTGACTGTCAAAATTTTGCCATGTTATGATGAACCCTATGCAAAACGAATTTAAAGAAGATGTTCCCAATCCATCGGGTCAGCCGAAGCGAAAAAACGGACCTACTTCGAATGGTCCATCTGTTTTCACAAGGCTGATGAATAGCCTCATCAATATGGGGTTGGGCGAACCATTGATCAAACTAGGCGTCAATCTTTTTTCAGTAGTCGCCATTGCATTGGTCGTCTTGTTATCTCGGTCGTTTTATAGTCGAGGACAAGATAAGACCGAAGCGCAGAATCAGGATACCAGTCTGGCAAGTGAGGCGGCACCTGAGGCGCTTGCCCCATTGGAAATCCCCATCACGGATGGCATCAATCGCTCGGCGCAATTACACACCACAATTCCCAGCCGCCCGCGAAATGAGATATCAACCTATGTTGTGCAAGATGGTGATACGGTATTCGGCATTGCAGAAAAATTTGGTCTGAAGCCCCAAACGATTTTATGGGGCAATTACAATACTTTACTTGATGACCCACACTCTCTCAAACCCGGTCAGGAGCTCACCATCCTCCCTGTGGATGGTGTATATTGGGAATGGCTGGGTGGTATTCCGTTTGGGGAGTGGGCAAAATTTTATGGCGTCAATGCAGCAGACGTCATTGAATATCCCGGAAACAATATCGACCCCACTACCGTTGGCGATTACGAAAATGCGAATATCAAAACCGGGACATGGCTCATCATCCCGAATGGGAAACGCGACTTCGTAAGTTGGAGTGCTCCACTTGGTGTGACGCGCGAAAACCCCGCCTCGGCACGTGTACTTGGGGCTGGTGCCTGTGACCCAGTCTCTGGTGGCGCTGTAGGCTATGGCTCCTTCATCTTCCCCACTAACAAACACTATCTCTCTGGATTTGACTATTCACCCGAAACCAATCACCGTGGGATAGACCTATCTGGCAATCTTGGAGAAGCCGTTTACGCTTCTGATGCTGGGGTGATCGTGTACGCTGGCTGGAATGACTATGGGTACGGCAATATGATCATGATTGACCACGGTAATGGATTTCAATCACTTTATGGACACTTGAGTGCCTTAAATGTAGGCTGTGGACAAAGTGTTGGTCAGGGTGAAGTCATTGGTGCAGTTGGTTCCACTGGGCGTTCTTCGGGACCACACCTGCACTTTGAGATTATGGCGGGAGAAAAAGTAAACCCTTGGAGTTACTTGCCTCCACCATAAGATGTGAAGTTAACAACCTCCGAGATGAAAATTTCGGAGGTTTATTTTTTTGCCAGTTGACAACGTTCCTCAAATTCGCTAAACTATACGCAAGAATAAATACTACACGCAAGGTAAACCGTATGACGAAAAATTCTGCACCAGCCCATATCAGCGCCAAAACGCTGTTACCCGCCGCAATCAACGGTTGGGAAATGTTCCTCCTCGATCAGGGACGTTCCCCCAACACCGTCAAAGCCTTCCTTTCGGATGTACGGCTTCTCACTCAACATTTGCCGCCCGATCTGTCCATCGGCGCAGTCACTACCGATGACCTCAACCGCTTCTTCGAGTGGATGGAAAAGGGTCGTGGCGTGGCATGCAGCCCGAAAACCTTGTCGAGACGTATTACGTCAGTGAAGTCCTTCTTCCGCTGGTTGCATCAGTATGGCACCTTGAGCATTGATCCGGCAGAAAAAGTCTTGCAACGCTCTGCCATCAGCCCACTCCCACAGGTGCTGACAGACGAAGAGTACGAAGCCGTGCTCTTATCAGCAGACCGTCAGCGCCATGCAAAGAAGCCCGATGCCCGCCCCTATACATTGTTGGCGCTTTTGCTCCAAACTGCGATCAAAAAAAGCGAATGCCTGGGCATTCACGTCAATCACATCGAATTGACCGGCAAGAATGGACCGTTCCTATTTGTCCGCTATGCCAGCCCAGCCAACCGTTATAAAGAACGCAAAATAGAAGTCGATGCTGATTGGGTAGAAGCCTACAACGAATATCTTTCTCAATATGGTCCTGTTGACCAAGCGTTTCCCTGGTCACCGCGCCGTTTGGAATATTTACTCGAAGATATTGGCGAAGAAGCCGGTTTAGAAAAGCATCTCTCCTTCGATATGTGCCGCTGGACATCTGCCTTGCGCGATTATCAGAACGGCATTGAGCCAGATAAGATCCGCCAAAAATTAGGGGTTTCAAAAATTCAATGGCGAGAATTATTCATCAAGCTTAAGCAATTGAACGGCGAAGTCAAATAAAAAAATCCCCATCCACTATGGATGGGGGTTTTCATCTGGTGCGATCTTTTCGGGGGGATGCTGAACCGAAAAATAGATCACATTATTGGTCGTTTCTTTCAACCGATAACGGTTCGCCGGGCGGAACCCAGGCACCCAAATAATCTCATCGCCAACACACAAAAGGGGCCAGCGGTCACGAGCACGATGCGGCAATTTCTCATTGACGAAAAAATCTGAAAGTTTTTGAGAATGACCATCCATCCCTAATGGAGAGAAATGGTCACCCTGACGTCGCGCCCGCAGCTGATATTCTTCTGGAAGTTCATCCGCGTCCAACCAGACCTGGAATTGGTCCTCGTTCTCTTCAGCTTGTTCCTTCGCCAATGCCGGGAGACGCCAACTTTCGCATGCAACCTTCCAGCCGCCAGCCAGCGAAACTTGCTCCCCTAAACGCAGTAAGACTGGATTTTCATCCACCATTTGGGGCCAACGGTCAAAGGGAAGCTCTGCGTATGGCGCACAGATATGGATCAGCCCAGCTTCGCGGAACATGCGCAACCCGGCTTTCAGATCCAACCGCGGAACATTGGCACTAGAGGCATTGATAAATTCAGAAGCACGCTTCAAGGTTTGGTAGCCAATATCCACGCCCGGGTGAAGAGTCTGCATGGCATGACGAATCAGGTTACGTTGGAGTCCGATCGGCATGGAAGACAAACGCAAAACATCAAAGGTGATGATTTCGTCGTTTGCTGAAACGACCACATTTCCCCAAGCATGTTCCAGCGTTTCCATCACAAAGGCATAATCCCCTTTCAGGGAATGTGACATACGCAAAACAGTCTCGCGAAATTTAGGGTTGTACGTTTCCAGCGAAGGAATCAGCAAATGGCGAATGCGGTTGCGCTGAAAGTTCAATGACTCATTGCTAGTGTCGTACAGTGGCTTCAATCCATTCACAGCACAAAATAGAACAGTCTCTTCGCGCCACATATCGAGCAATGGGCGCACTACAGGGATATCAGGGTCAAAGGACTTGATCACCGAACGATACGACATCCCCTTCAAGCCTGAAATGCCGCTTCCCCGCAGGAAATGCATGAGAACAGTTTCGACCTGATCATCCGCTGTATGCCCAACCGCTACAGCTTGCGCTTTGTATTTGCGAGCTAGGTCAAAGAGGAAGCGGTATCTTAACGTCCGTGCTGCCTCTTCAATGGATAATTTCTTTTCTTCTGAATACTTGCGAACATCCATTTCACCTAGGACGCAAAGCAACCCAAGGCGTACAGATGCCTTTTCGACCATGCGCGCATCTAAGGCAGACTCTGGGCGAAGTTTATGATCAAAATACCCAATAATCAGATGGTACCCTGCACGTCGCAAGGTTTCCATTAAGCAAAGGCTATCGGGTCCGCCAGAAACACCGACGATGATAGGACTGTCCTTGACCAGACCACACTCATCCACCAAAGTTGTTTCTACGTTTGACGACATTTAGATCTGATATAGCTCGACTAACACGCCACCTGTCGATTCGGGATGGATGAAAGCGTACTTCTTCCCGTCTGCAGCAGTGCGGGGCTCTTCGTTGATGAGCCGAATATTTTTCTCTTTTAATTGAGCCATCATGCCTTCAATATCATCTACTTCGAGGCAAAGATGATGCATGCCTTGCCCGCGTTTGGCGAGGTATTTGGCAATGCCCGAGTCATCGGTAGTAGGCATGACCAGTTCAACTTCTGCGCCAGCCAAAGGCAGGAATGCAACCTGCGATTTCTCAGCAGGGACATCACGTAATTCATGCAATTTAATTCCTAGGGCATCGCGCCAAAACGCGAGTGACTTTTCCATATCTTCGACGACAACGGCGACATGATTGATGGCTTTGATCTGAGGCATTGATTCTCCGTTATTGATTGATGAAACGATTCTACTTCAAGATGCTTAATGCGATCGGCAAAGCAGACTTTGCCCATTCGGCATACATTTTGCCAGAGGGGTGCAATCCATCTCCAGCGATCAAGGTTTTATCATTGAGAGCCAAACGCGAACTTGGGGTAACATCCACATAATGTGTGCCGGCTTTCGTCGATTCTTCCAAATTGATCTTGTTAAAGGCATCAATTTCGTTTGCAATCTGAGTCGTATCTTTTCCGTACGCGAACGGGGTTACGCCCCAATCTGGAATAGAAAAGACTATCACGCGTTTTGCGTCTCCGCCTGCGTATTCAATGGCTTTATTGAGCAAAAAGATAAACCCTTCACGATATTCTTCACTACTTCTTCCACGATACTGGTTATTCACACCGATCAATAACGAAACCATATCATACGGTGGTGTGACTGTATTAGCTTGGATACCCTGCCAAAGCTCATCCGTTGTCCAACCAGTGCGGGCGATGATTTGGACGTCAACAGTCACGTCTTCAACAGCCAGCATTGCCGCAAGCTGATTTGGGAAACGCTCGGCTTCTTCTACACTTTCACCAATGGTATATGAATCACCTAAAGCCAAGTATCGAAAGGGCATTGAATTCTCCGGTGTAGAGGTTGGTTTGGTTGAGCAACTGATAAGAAGTAGACAAAATAAGATCGCGAATTTCTTCACGAAGGCAAGTATATCAAAAAGACGATGTGCGATTGACCATCTAGTGTCCCTTTTGCTTTTCCTTCTTCTCTGCCTGTTTTAGCTCGAACTTCAGTTTCTCCTTTTTACGGCGTTGTTGGCGAGTATCCTGTTTTCGTTCTTTTTTCGTCTCTTCCATAACCTGTTTCATCGCCTGCTGGGCTTTGGTCCCAACTCCCTGTTCCCTCGCCTGCTTGCGGACTTCGCGCTGCATCCGCTTGAAGTTCACTTTTCCTTCCATCTGAATTTCTCCGTTGAAGGAACGGCTAAATTCAAGATTAAGATAATTCGCCTGAAGGAATTCGTACAACTCAGCATCGGTCGGTTCGCTGCCGAAAATGGTGCGTGCCACCTGGTATTCATATTCATCTTCTCTTTCAAAGACACCTACCCAATATGGGTCCTCAAAAAAGACTGTCAGCTTTGCTTTCATATTCAACTCCAAATTCATATCCACTAGAAACAAAAAGAACTGGCAAAATTCTTCACGCCAGATGGGAAATCGATTCAATTGTGGGAAATGGAGTTTGTTCTAGATAGGAAAAGTTTACCATTAAAAAGGCAAGGGCATGACTGCCCAGTCACACCCTTGCACACACAGAGGAGAATGTTGCTAGCAAATTAAAGGGAGCGGATCTTCACCCACAAGGTTGGGAGTTTGGCAACTTTGCCAATGGCACTCAGAGAAGCACGGCGGGAAAACACATCATAATCGTGCTTTTCGATATCGTCCAAGATGCCCTGATAGAAAATTGAGGCAGCACCAATCGCGAGTTGACCTTCGCGTTCGAGCAGTTTTACGCCTTTCCAAGACGCTGCATAAAGGTGACGAGTGCGCTCGATCTGGAATTTCATGAACTGCCGCCAGTTATCTGTGACGCGACCTTCGGCAATATCTTCTTCGCGAATGCCATACGTAACGAGTTCTTCGCGTGGCAAATAGAGGCGACCATTGCGGTAATCCTCACCCACATCGCGCAGGATATTGGTCATTTGCAGAGCTACACCAAGTTTGATGGCGTAAGGCACCGCATCATTATTCTTGAAGCCAACAATGTACATGCTCATTAGCCCAACCGTGGAAGCAACGCCATAGCAATACGTTGCAAGATCGTCGAAGGTTTGGTAGCGGCTTTGAAAAAGGTCACGGGCGACGCCATCGATCAACTGCAAGGCGTAGTGACGCGGGATATGGTATCGGGTAAGTGTATCTGCCCAGGCGGAGGCAACCAAGTCATCGGCGGGGGCAGAGGCGGTTTCTACAACATTGCGCCAGTAAGCAAGTTCAAAGTCGCGGTCTTTTTTGATCTCTACCTCATCCACAATATCATCCACAGTACGGCAGAAGGCATACAAAGCACGGACAGCAGAGCGCTTTTCTTCAGGTAATAAGTTCGAAGCAAAATAAAAGGATTTGCTATGCGCGAAGTGATCACTTCCGCCTGTTTGTAGGCGGCTCGTAGATTCGCATCGCCTGCCCAGTAGGAGAAAAACGGTCGTGTGGATGGATGCGGGATATGTCCCGCAAGGGACAGAAGTTGGTTTTCCCAATTTGCATGTGCGTGCATAAGTCTCTCTCCTTGTTTAGTCAGGTTTTTTGTATTTTACCGATTCTGTCATATTTGTCAAGGTTTTGTAAATATATCTACAAAACCTTGACAAAAAATAGACATAGCGTACAATACAAATCAGACCTCAAAAAGGAGAAAGCCTATGAAACCTACTGCTCTCGTAATCGGCGCTGGGATCGGCGGAATTACCACCGCTGCCCGCCTTGCTAAAAATGGATATGACGTAACCGTGTTGGAAAAGGAAGCCACACCGGGCGGACGCTGCAATCAGATCGTCCGTGATGGGCACCGCTTCGACATTGGTCCGACCTTGTTTCTGATGCCCGAAATTTGGGAAGAAACCTTTGCCTCTCTCGGCGAAAACCTAAGCGACCACCTCGAATTGAAGCGTATCGACCCGACCTATAAAGTTCATTTTGATGACGGGCTGCGCCTTGAACTCACTTCCAATATCGGTGATATGCAGCGCCAGCTCGAAGCTGTAGACAAAACTGCTTTTACGGGTTTCCTAGGCTATATTGCTGAAGGTGCGAAACATTACAAAATATCAGTTGAAAAATTCGTAGGGCGCAATTTCTACAATATCTTCGAGTATTTCAGCCTCAAGAATTTGCCGCTTATTTTCAGCCTCAAAGCATTAGACAAGCACTACACCAACACCAGCCGCTTCTTCAAGGATGAACGCCTGAAGGCTGCCTTCACCTTCCAAAACATGTATCTGGGACTCAGCCCCTACGACGCGCCCGCCACCTACTCCCTACTGCAATATACCGAGTTGGCAGAAGGCGTTTGGTACCCTATGGGCGGAATGTATGCTGGTATTCAGGCGCTGACCAAAGTAGCCGAAAAACTAGGCGTAAAGTTCATCTACAACTCACCCGTCAAGAAGATCAATGTCGGCAAGACACAGGTAGAAAGCGTTCTCACAGCCGATGGCAAGACCTACAACGCCGATATTTTCGTCGGCAATGCAGACCTGCCTTATATCTACAAAGAACTTTTGCCCGATGCAAAAGAAGCGAAGAAACTCGACGAAAAACTCTACACCTGCTCCACCATCATGTTCTACTGGGGCGTGGATAAGCAATACAAGCAGATCGCACATCACAACGTTTTCCTTGGCGGCGATTACAAGGCTTCGTTCGACCAGATCTTCGAAGACCACACCCTGCCCGAAGTTCCTTCATTCTACGTTCACGCGCCGGCTCGCACCGACCCCGCCGCCGCGCCGGAAGGACAGGAAACGCTTTATGTTCTCGTTCCCGTGGGGCACCTCGACGCGCGCTCTGAGCAAGATTGGGATGCGTTGGTCAACCGCGCCCGCGAAACTGTCTTCACCCGCCTTGCCAAAGAGATGGGCGTCACCGACCTCAAAGAGCATATCAAGTTTGAAATTGTGTACCAGCCCAAAGTCTGGAAAGAGCGCTTCAATCTCGAAAAGGGAGCCGCATTTGGGCTCAGTCACAACTTCTGGCAAGTGGGCTATCTCCGCCCGCAGAATCGTCATGCCAAATATAAGAACATGTACTTCGCTGGTGCATCCACCCACCCTGGCACTGGGCTGCCAATTGTGCTACTTTCTGCCCGCCTCACAACAGAGCGTATTCTTAAAGAAAGGGGTACAATAGCTGTGCAAAAGGTGGCTAAGCCATCCCTAAACCCTGCATAACCGAGGAAGAACTATGCTCAGCAAATCGCCTGCCTTTAACCTGAAAGCTGTTTTACGCGAAACGGGACTCGCCGCAGATACCCTGCGTGCCTGGGAACGCCGCTATGGGCTCCCTACCCCGCAACGCACGGCGGGTGGACATCGTTTGTACTCGCAGTACGATATCGAGACTATCAAGTGGCTAATCGCACGTCAGGCAGAGGGACTCTCCATCTCCCGAGCCGTAGACTTGTGGAATGAACAAACCGCCTCCGGCTCGGACCCGTTGGCTGCTCTGGCACCCATAAACATGACCATCTCCCAGAGCATCCCTACCAACATCCCTGCTGACACCACGCTGGATAGTATCCGCGCTGAGTGGATTCAAGCCTGCATGAACTTTAGCGAAGTACAAGCCGAACAAGCGTTGAACAAAGCCTTCTCGATCTTCCCTGTAGAAGCTGTGTGTGTAGACGTGTTGCAACGAGGCATGTCTGAAATTGGCAGTCTTTGGTATGAGAACCGTGCCAGTGTGCAACAAGAACATTTCGCATCGGGACTTGCGATGCGTCGCTTGGACGCTTTACTCAGCGCATCTCCTGCCCCCACTCGCCCGCAAACCATTCTGATGGGTTGCCCAGCTAGCGAGTGGCACACCTTCACTTCCTTGTTACTTGCTTTACTTTTACGCCGTCGCGGACTAAACGTTATCTACCTTGGCGCAAACGTCCCAACCGAACGCTTTTCGGAGACGGCACAAAAAGTAAAAGCCAATCTCGTCATTCTGGTTGCACAGACTCTAAACAGTGCTGCTCATTTACAACACGCAGCATTGTCATTGAGTGCTCAAAAGGTCGACGTCGCTTTCGGCGGACGTATTTTCAGCCTACGCCCCGGCATCGTGGATTTTGTCCCCGGGCACTATCTCGGTGCTACATTAGACGGCTCTATTCACGAAATTGAAAATCTTCTGAAAGGTATTTCGAAACCACGCAAAATCAAGGTAATCGCACAGGAATATGTCTCTGCTATGCAAGGTTTCAATTCCAAACGCGCTCATATCGAGAGCACATTAAAACTGAGTCTGCCTCCATTATCCATTGGCACCGAAGATTTGGATGCCAGCATTCAGCATCTCGGTCACAATGTATCTGCGGCACTGCAATTCGGCGATATGGAACACCTCTCTGAAGAAATGGAATGGTTAAAAGTCCTGTTACATGCTTATAACCGTCCTAAAAAAGAACTCGCTTACTTCATGGAAAGTTACTCAAACGCCATCGATGCTCACATCAACGGGCAGGGTGACCCCATCAAGAAATGGCTGCGCTCCTACGCAGTAGAAAGAACCTAACAGTATGAACTTCGTCTCCCTCTGGCTGACCGCTGGTCTCATCATTCTTGTCCTCATGATTCTGCTATGGTTATATAGTTTGTCGATCAAGAACTCTAGCATTGTGGACATTTTCTGGGGCACTGGCTTTGTCATCACCTTTTGGGCGACCTCATGGATAGGCGCAACGCCTCTCACGACCCGAGTCCTCCTGCTCGGTGCGTTGGTCACACTTTGGGGGCTGCGCCTATCCCTTTACATTTTTTCGCGCAATCACGGTAAACCTGAAGACTTCCGCTATGCTAAATGGCGTGAAGAAGCCGGGTCGGCTTGGTGGTGGCGCAGTTTCTTGAAAGTCTTTTTATTACAAGGCGTCATCATGTGGATTATCGCCATCCCATTGATCGCCGCACAAACATCCACGCCTGCGCCATTCAAATGTGAATGCACCGATTACACCGGCGCTGCATTATGGTTGGTCGGTTTCATCTTTGAAGCTGGCGGAGATTGGCAACTAGCACGCTTCAAGAAAGACCCCGCCAACAAAGGCAAGTTGCTAACCACCGGTTTATGGAGTCTCACCCGTCACCCCAATTACTTTGGTGACGCCGCACAATGGTGGGGCTTCTGGCTCCTTGCTTTTGCCAACGGCGCCTGGTGGACCTTTTTTAGTCCCTTAATAATGACCTATCTCTTAATGAGAGTTTCCGGCGTGGCATTGCTCGAGCGCACGCTGACTAAAACCAAACCCGGATACGAAGAATACATGGCTCGCACCAGCGCATTCTTCCCGTGGTTCCCTAAAAAATAACGTATCCAACCCTAAACACGCAAGCTAATAACGCAAAGTTGACCTTTGTGTGGCTTCGTGCAACTTGAAACAAAAGGAAACTATGAACAAACGCTTACTCTCCATCATCTTAGTTGTTTTCATCGACCTGCTCGGCTTCAGCCTTATTTTGCCGTTGCTACCTTATTACGCAGAAAAATACGGCGCGACTCAATTCGTGACCGGCTTGCTCGTCGCTTCGTACGCCGCCATGCAATTAATCGGCGCGCCATTGCTCGGTCGCCTTTCGGACCGTTACGGACGCCGCCCCATTCTGTTGGCATCTGTTTTCGGAACTTTCATTGGCTTCCTCTTGCTCGGTTTTGCTGATGAACTCGGCACCGCCATGGCAAATGCCTTCAACCCGCAAGCAGCAAACATCTTTGTGCTTGCCATTCTCTTCATCAGCCGCATGGTTGACGGGCTTACTGGCGGTAATTTGAGCGTGGCACAAGCCTACATCTCCGACGTGACCGATGCGCAGAGCCGCTCAAAGGGCTTAGGTATGATCGGTGCCGCTTTCGGTTTGGGCTTCATTATTGGTCCTGCAACTGGCGGAATTCTCAGCCAATACGGCTACGCCATTCCAGGTTTTGTTGCTGCTGTGTTGTCGTTCTCTAATTTAATGCTGATCTACTTCTGGCTGCCCGAATCGCTCACTGAAGAAAAACGTGCCGAAATGCCAGAGAAGAAACCAGCCGTCACACTTGCAGCCTTGACCAAGGCATTGACTCGTCCATTCACTGGCGCGTTGCTCACCACTCGCTTCTTCTTTGGCTTGGCATTCGCCATTTTCCAAACCGTCTTCTCGCTCTACGCATTACAAAAGTTCAACCTGCAAGCCCGCGATACGGGTTTCATCCTCACCTATGTGGGCGTGCTGGCAGTCATCGTGCAAGGCTTCCTGATCGGTCGCCTCACCAAGGCGTATCGTGAAGATGTGCTCATCCTGATCAGCGGCGTCTTGATGACCATTTCCCTGATCGGCTGGGCATTCACACCAAGTGTCTTCTGGCTTTTGGTGGTGCTCACTCCCACCGCTCTTTCCGGCGGCATTCTCAACACCTTGCTTTCCTCTACACTAACCAAAGCCGTTCAGCCGCAAGAGATCGGCGGTATTCTCGGCTTGAGCTCAGCCATTGAAAGCGCCACCCGCATCTTCGCCCCCATTATTGGCGGATACCTTCTTCAATCTCTCGGCACATGGACACCCGGTGCATTCGGTGCAGTGTTGATGTTCGGAATCACGATCTTTATTTTCATCAACATCTACAACCACCCGATTGCAAACGAGATCCGCGCAAAGTCTATTCAGCAGACTGCTCCTGCACCAAACGGAGATTAGTCAAAGAAGTTCTTAAATGCCTCACATCGCGATCATCGGCGCAGGCATTGGCGGGCTGACCGCCGCCGCACTTTTACTCAAACAAGGCTGGCAAGTGACCGTGCTCGAAGCCTCCACGTATCCGGGTGGCTGTGCAGGGACCTTTTACCACCAAGGCTATCGTTTCGACTCTGGCGCAACGCTGGCAGGTGGTTTCGATGCGAACGGTCCGCACACACGCTTGGCAGAAATGCTCGGGCTGGAGTGGAAGGTCTCACCCATTCGAGATGCCGCTTGGGCAGTTCACCTGCCAGAGAAAACCGTTCATCAATACGTCGAGCCGAGACAATGGCGCGACGAGTACCTTACCAATTTTCCATATTCCAAATCGTTCTGGCACAAGCAGGAGCGGTTGGCAAAGATCGCCTGGGATATTTCCACCCGCGACTTTCCCTTCCCTCCTGCCACCTTGACCGAAGCCCTGCGCCTCCCTCTCGCATTCCGGCTGGATACGTTTTCCGCCGTGCCGTATCTCCACCGAAAACTTCGCGGATTGCTCCCCAAGCAAACCGATGCTGAGTTCAAATCTTTCGTGGATGCGCAGTTACTCATCTCAGCCCAAGCCATCAGCGACGATGCTGATGCGCTCTATGGCTCAACGGTATTAGACCTTCCACGCCGTGGTGTGGTTCACGTCCACGGCGGAATGGGTGGTATCGCGGAAACGCTTGTTGATTGGATTGTCTCCAACGGAGGGCAGGTACTGTTCCGTCAACAAGTAACGCGGTTAGAAGTAAAAGGCAACCGCGTCATCGCCGCTTACACCAACAAAGGGCTGCGCGTGGAAGCGGATGCCTTTCTCGGCAACCTTACGCCTTGGGCGTTGACCAACCTCCTCGGCGAAGCCGCACCAACCAGCCTCCGGCGCGAAGTGAAGCGACGCAATCCCATGTGGGGCGCGTTCGTTGTGTATGCCGGGCTGGACGCGGGCATCGTCGATCAATCCATCACACATCATCAAGTAGTGATGGATGTGAATAAAAAACTTGGCGAAGGCAATTCTGTTTTTATTTCGCTCTCGCCGCTAGATGACCCACGGCGCGCGCCGCAGGGCTTTCGTACGGCGACCATGTCCACGCATACGAGCGTGCTGGTATGGGATGAGTTTCATAAAAAAGACCCAGCCGCCTACGAAGAACGCAAAGCGGAATATGCAGAAAAAATTTTGAACGCGGCAGAACGTGCATTGCCCGGGTTTCGCAAAGCAGTCAAACTTATCATGCCGGGCACGCCACATACGTATGAATTCTTTACACGCCGTCCACTTGGCATGGTGGGCGGCTTTCCACAAACATCGCTGTTGCATGCGCGCAGCCCGCGCACAGGGATGAAAAATCTATGGCTGGTGGGAGATAGCATCTTCCCCGGTCAGTCCACCGCAGGTGTCACGATTGGCGCCATGCGAGTTGCAAATCTGGTCGCTGATGAGTTAAGGAGAAGTCATGTTAATTGATACGCTTCGTTATGAATTACCCCCTGAAGGCATCACCCTGTTGGGATATGTCGTGCGCCGTATGCACAAAACAGAGTGGCTCGTAAAAGCCAGCGACCTGTTATCTAAAAATAAAAAAACAGAAGCACTCGAAGCCATCGCCTTGTATACGGTTTCATCTTCCACTTCATATGGGCGTGCCTACTATCAACCGAGGTTCGACCGTATCGGTCAGGTCATTCAAGAGCGCGACCCCAACACCGGTGCCTTGGTTTCTGCCAAGCTTGAAAGCAGCACACCGCATTATCACATCACCTATTCAGCAACTTTGAATAGCGGCGAAATCTTTGAAGGCTCTGAAAAAATTCTTGGTACCACGATTGGCATGCGCGGGTTAGGCATGCCGGCTCCATCAAAATTTGTCTTCAAAGTCCAACGAATATGAAGCTGAGTTCAACGGCACGCTCACCAGTGAACTTGCACTTTCGCTTTTCGGCAATACCAAGATCCGCGCCTATGGCTCGCTCGATTTCAAAGACAACGCCGGCAACACCGGGCATCTTGATCTGAATCGTCAGGGCTATGTCACGCTGAAGATCAACGATACTCCAGCCGTCACCCACGCCCTTATCCGCGTGATGTGGCTGGAAAATTTAAAACTCTCCCCACAACCGCTATGACAAATATTTGGTGGATTCGCCGCGACCTACGTTTGACAGATAATGCAGCGCTTCATTCTGCACTCGAGTCTGGTTCTACGCTACCTGTCTTTATCCTCGACCCGGCATTCGATAACTCATCTGAACGGCGCAAGCAATTTCTATATGAAGGCTTAGCTGCACTAAATAAAGACCTGCGAAAAAGAAATTCATATCTCATTATCCGTAAGGGCAAACCAGCAGACGCGCTTCGTCAGCTTTTTGATGAAGTTAAGGCTGAAACCATCTACGCCGAAGAAGATTACACGCCTTATGCTCGCAAGCGGGATGAGTTCATTCAAAAATTATTACCCTTGCAATTAGTTCAAGGGCAAATGGTTCATCACCCCAAAACTGTCCTCAAACAAGATGGCAGACCGTACACTGTCTACACACCTTATTCAAAAGTATGGAAGGCACAGCTTACAAAGATCAAGTTACATTCTGCTCCTGAAAATCTGAATACCCCAAAAGGGATTCGTTCTGAGCCTTTGCCTGCCTTCACAGCCAACCCTAACTTCCCAGCGGGCGAAGCCGAAGCCTTACGCCGCCTCGACCAATTTGCCGGCTCCCCCATTATCAATTACCAAGATGACCGCAACCGCATGGACTTGGATGGCACATCATCGCTCTCGCCGTATATCCGCTTTGGTATGGTTGGGTTACGTCAAGCCGTACATGCCTCACGTACTACCCGTCATTCAGACTCCAAAGGTGCTGAAATCTGGCTCAATGAACTCATCTGGCGCGAGTTCTACATTCAAATTCTGTATCACTTCCCGTATGTCGCCAAGACTGCATTCAATCGCTCTCTGGCAAACATTCCATGGCGCAACAAATCGTCAGAGTTTGAGGCGTGGAAGAGGGGCGAAACAGGCGTCCCGGTGGTAGATGCGGCGATGCGCCAGCTCAAGGAGACGGGCTGGATGCACAACCGCGCGCGCATGATTGTCGCATCTTTCCTCGTCAAAGACTTGCTCATTGACTGGCGCTGGGGCGAAGATTGGTTTATGAAAAACCTGCTCGATGGCGATATCGCTCCCAACAACGGCGGCTGGCAATGGACGGCGGGCACCGGCACCGACGCCGCGCCGTACTTCCGCATTTTCAACCCAGTGTTGCAAAGCGCAAAGTTCGACCCGAACGGAGACTACATCCGCAAATGGGTGCCGGAGTTGAGTGGAGTGAATGCAAAACAAATCCACGCACCGTGGGAATATGATCTGAAGATCGGATGCTATCCAGCCGAACCGATCGTGGATCGAGATGTGGTAAAAGAGCGCACGTTGAGTGCATATAGCATTTCAAAGGAAAAAGCACGATGAACAAACGTGACCTTTCTGTTTCGATGGAACGTGCAAATATCATTGTGCTTTTCATCGGGCTGCCAGTAGTGATTTTGCAATTCATTCTGTTTGACCAGATACACCCATCGCCAGATGCAGCGCGTGAATGGAATTTTCTGCTGCTGTTATTGATCATCATTCTAGGTGTAATAGTGCACGAGATCGTGCATGGAGTTACATGGGCAATCGCCGGGCGCAAACCGTGGGCTTCTATCAAGTTTGGGTTTCAAGTTAAAACCCTTACACCTTATTGCCATATTACAGAACCCCTTGAAGTGAATGCATATCGTATTGGTGCAGTGATGCCCGGGTTGGTGGTTGGGATTCTGCCTTATATCTATAGTCTTACAAGCGGAGACATGAACTGGCTCTGGTTCAGCCTGGTTCACACTTCAGCCGCAGGCGGAGACTGGCTTATATTATGGCTTATCCGCCAAGTCAAAGCGGGCTCACTCGTGGAAGATCACCCGAGCCAGGCGGGGTGCTACGTCCTCGAAGGAGAGTCATGAAGAAGCGAGCTGTAAAAATTTTAGGCAGTATTTTTGCCATCTTCCTTATCGTATTACTGGTTGGACCATTTTTGATTCCTGTGCCACCGCTGGAAAATACGGTCTCTGCTGAAAGTTTGGCAGAAGCAGATAGCAAGTTCATTGAAGTTAATGGTATCCGTGTGCATTACAAGCAACTTGGAGAGGCGAAAAGACCTTCATCCTTTTGCATGGATTTGGCGCAAGCGTGTTTTCCTGGCGAGAAGTTATGGAACCTCTCTCACAATTTGGGACGGTCATTGCCTACGACCGCCCGGCATTTGGTTTAACCGAACGCCCCATGGAATGGAAAGGTGAAAATCCATATAGCCAGGATGCGCAAGTTGAACTCGTCATCGGGTTGATGGATGCACTTGGAGTTGAAAAAGCAACCTTGGTTGGGAACTCTGCCGGCGGGACAGTTTCTATGTTGGCTGCGTTGAAGTACCCAGAGCGAATAGAAAGCCTCATTTTGGTTGACCCTGCTGTGTACGCGGGTGGAGGCGCACCAGCATGGATACGTCCGCTGTTAGGGACGCCACAATTTGATCACATCGGTCCGCTATTTGCTCGTCAGTTGCAGGCACAAGGGACAGAATTCCTCAAAACAGCCTGGCATGACCCAAGCAAAATCACGACAGAAATTTTCGAAGGTTATCAAAAACCTTTACAAGTAGAAAATTGGGATAGGGCGTTATGGTTTCTTACTGTTTCCAGCAATGAAAGCGGGCTGGCAGATAAGGTCAAAGATTTTAATTTGCCGATTCTGGTCATCACAGGCGATGATGACCGCATCGTGCCTACTGAACAGTCTCTACGCCTTGCAGACGAACTGCCGAATGCTGAGTTAGCCGTCATAGTGCAATGTGGGCATGTGCCGCATGAAGAATGCCCAGGCGAATTCATGCAAGCTGTACAGGATTTTCTTGGGAAATAAAATGGCGCAACAACTTTCTCCTGAAACTGGTCGCGCCGCTTTGAAATCCCTCTTTCAAGAACGTTCGCCGCTGGGTCCGCTCAAGGTAATGGCAGAACATGTGGGACGTTTTTTTCAGATCCCCATCCCCGGCTTTCGCCCGTATGTCGTCTTCGGACCAGATGCCGCGCGCAAAGTGCTGGTCACTGATCGGAATAAAGTACGATGGCGCAACACCGACCCGGTCACCGAACTGCTTCGACGCGGAGTTTTAGTAACCGATGATGAAGAACATGATCACTATCGCGGTTTAATGGAAACTCCCTTTCACCCATCGCAGTTATCGAAATACACCGAGATGATGGTCGCGCAAACCGAACGCGTCCTGTCTAGCTGGCAAGATGGTCAGACCGTGGATATGCTGGTCGAGGGTCGCAAGATCGCTTTGCTCATTATCATGCAGACCTTGTTCAACAAAGATGCATGGGATGATATTCCTAAGATTTGGAAGCCAATCTTGAAGACGATTCAATACGTCTCGCCGGGAGCGTGGATTCTTTGGCGGAAAATTCCACGGTTGGGGTATGGGAAGTCGTTGAAGGTGATCGATGATTATATGTATTCGATCATTGATGAAAGAAGAAAAGAAGAAAGAAAGACAAACGACTTTCTTCAACATCTCATCAACGCCGGGCTGAGCGACGATATCATCCGCGACCAGATGTTGACCATGCTCATTGCCGGGCATGATACTTCCACCGCTTTGTTTGCATGGACATTTGCTCTGCTTGGGCAGCACACAGAAATTCACAAAAAGGTGTTGCAAGAAGTTGACCGCGCAGAAGGTAAGTACCAACTACTGGATAATGTCATCAAGGAATCGCTTCGACTGTATCCGCCCATTCATATTGGCAACCGTCGGGTGGCTGAAGAGATCGAGTTTTCGGAAGGTAAAATCCCAGCCGGCGAGCGCATGTTCTACTCCATCTATCTCACCCACCGCGACCCAGAAATTTGGGAAAACGCCGAGCAATTCTGTCCCGAACGTTTCTCGCACGGACGTAAAACTCCTCCCATGAGCTACATTCCGTTCGGCGGCGGTCCGCGGGCGTGTATTGGTGCGGCATTCGGTCAGGCAGAGGCGCGCATTGTAATTGCTCACTTGCTCAAAAGCTTTGACTTCAAATTTACTGGTCACCCCATCCACGCGCATATGGGTGCTACATTAGAGCCCAGACCGGGTGTGATGATGAAAGTGTCTCGCAGGTCACGCTCTTAGCGTGATAAAAAAACAATCAAGCTACTTGGCATGCTGAAAGCATGCCCTACAAAAGGTATATGACTTACTTCGGTTTTCTTTTACGTTTTCTCGTAATTCCCATCCTTGTATTTCTTGTCATCACCTGGTGGGACAATAAAAACAATCGTCCCACGCCTGGTTTCAATCATGGCAAAGCGGTATGGATCGGCATTCTGATTCATATCATCCTTGCAGTGGTGTACACCACACCGTGGGATAACTATCTCGTTGCCACTGGCGTTTGGTATTACAACCCAAATCTCGTAACAGGGATTGTCATCGGGTATGTGCCGATTGAAGAGTACACCTTCTTTGTATTGGAAACCATCCTTGCCGGGTTGTGGTGGTGGTTTCTCGCCCGTCGTTTGCCTGAACCGACAAATGAATTCAAACCCAGCAAAATCGGGCGTATCATTTCATTTAGCGTTCTATTCGTCCTGTGGGTCATCTTCACCTATCTATTCTTCTTTGGTGGAGTAGAACTCACTTACTTATCTATCATCCTATTCTGGGCATTGCCTGCCATCTTCCCGCAAATGCTATATGGCGCCGATATCCTTTGGCACTATCGCAAGCTGGTGTTCACCACAATCTTCGTCCCCGGTTTGTACCTCTCACTGATGGACATTATTGCCCTAACAGACACTACATGGTCCATCTCGAAAGAACAAACCACGGGCATCTTATTTTTCAATATTCTGCCGCTAGAAGAAGTTTTATTCTTTTTCATCACCAATGTCCTCATTGGCTTCGGAATGACTCTCTTACTATCCAAGCTGGGTATCAAACGCTTTGAGGATTGGAAATCAAATAACTACAAAGGAATACCATGAAGAACATCGAACAATTCAAAAATCAACAATATATAAACCTTGAGACTTTTCGCAAAAATGGAACCGGGGTCAAAACTCCGGTTTGGTTCGCACAGGACGAAAATACGCTTCGGGTCTGGACGCAAGCAGATGCCGGCAAAACAAAACGCATCCACAGGGACGGCAAAGTGCGCATTGTCCCTTCGACAGCATCTGGTGAACCCACTGGCGAATGGATTGATGCCAACGCCGTTGTTCTCAACACGCCAGATGAAATAAATCGCACAAAAACTTTATTCCGCCAAAAATATGGAATGATGTTTAATATGTTCTCGTTTCTCGGCAAGCTCCGTGGCGCAAGTCAGATTACGATCAAAATAGATATCAACTAATTTTGTTCTCATGAAAATTAAACCAAGGCTCATCTTTTTTCTGTAAGATAACAGCCATTTATAAATCTAGAGATGAGAATCGAATGATCGACCAAATTGAGCAGACTATATTAAATTTACTTCAACACCTATACGATGAACTAGGTTGGTTGGGAGTAACCATCATCATGATCATTGAAAACTCAACCGGGCTTGCTCCCAGTGAAGTGGTACTTGCCCTTGCCGGTTGGATGTTGATCGACGCCCACAGCCTGCCTTTTTCCACCGTATTCCTTGGAGGTCTCTTCGCCGCTTTCGGAAGTGTGATTGGCGCTTCCATTCTATACTGGGCAGCACGCCTCGGCGGACGCCCAGTTGTGGAGCGAATGGCAAAGTTATTTCGAATCGACCTGCTTCACATACAACGTGTAGAACGCCTCGCCGAAAAGCATGGAACCCGCTTCATCTTTTTTGGCAGGTTGATTCCCGGCATTCGCATGATCGTCGCTGTCCCTGCCGGGCTGACGTGTATGCCCTATTTCACTTTTGCGTCAGCCACATTTTTAGGCGCTTATCTTTGGTGCACAGTTTTTATCAGTATTGGCTACTTCCTTGGGCATGAGTGGCACATTATCAGTGGCATCGCCAAACAAGTTGGTCCCTATGCCTTTGGGGTTGCCCTCCTGTTCGGAATCATCTTTTTGCTCTGGCAACGCTGGCAGAAACACAAACTTGCAACTGAATAAACAAAAAGGTGGACGCCAATTGAGCGTCCACCTTTTTTATATGTTCACAAGGTCGTGGATCCATTTTCGCGAATAAACCCGCCATCCACTTACAAAGGCTTTAGCAACCTCTTCTAGGGCAACCATCAAATACACATAATAGACTGGAAGATGTAAAACAAAAGCACCAATATATGCTGCGGGCACACCAATCAACCAAATAGAGCATAGTTCCATCACCAGTGCAAAACGAGTGTCACCACCAGCACGTAAAGCGCCGATAAAAGTAGAGAAGTTGAACATGCGAATCCAGAGAGTACATGCCATCATCAGCATCAACATACGGACGTTATATTCACCACTTGGTGAAAGGTCGTACCACCCCACCACTACATTTCGCAAGAAAAGCACAATGACACCCACGGTCCACGCGGAGAGCAATGCTAAAATGACTACACGCCGCACGGTTTCAAAGGCTTCTTCTTTTTTCCCTGCGCCAATGCGGTTTCCAACCATCACAGCACAAGCATTACCCAACCCCATAAACACCACAAAACCAAGCTCTTCAATGGTTGCATTGACGTTAATTGCGGCAATAGAGTCTGTACCAATGCGGGCGTAAATGGCGTTGTAGGTTGTAATGCCCAAAGACCAGAACATTTCATTAGCAAGGGCAGGCAGCGTCGTTTTGAGGACGCGCCCAAAGAACGAAAAATCAAAGGAGAAAAAGGTCAGCGGGTTGGCGGCGAGCGGAGTCTTCTGGGTGTAGATAAGGATGAGAAGCAAGACCAGTTCCAAGGTCCAGCCGGAGGCGGTGCCAATGGCAGCTCCACGCACACCGAGGGCGGGCAATCCGAACATGCCGAAGATCAAGACATATCCAAGAATCGTCTTGAAAATCAAGGCTGAAATTGTGGCAACGACGGTTATCTTTACAAGTTGAATGCTGCGTAGGGTTGCAATGTATGATGTGGCAATCGCAACAGGAATGTATGAAAAACCAACAATGCTAAGGTAGGTTGCACCGATTTCAATAACTTCTTTATCATGTGTGTACAAACCCAGAACCGTGCGCGGCATAAGGGTTGCTGCAAGAGTAAAGAGCAACGCTATTCCCGAGGTGATCGCCAAACTCATGCCCAATACTTTGCGGATGGGGTCGACTTCTTTTTTGCCCCAGAATTGGGCAGTGAAGATCGCCATACCGCTGGTAAGCCCAAAAAGCAATAGGATAAATACAAAGAACACCTGGTTCGATAGCCCAAGCGCAGCAATGGAGGTCTCGCCCAACTGCCCCACCATGATGACATCGATCATATTGAGCGAAGCATTGATGAGTTGTTGAAAAGAGATTGGTAATGCGATGGTGAGCATTTCACTTAAGAATGCTCGGTCTTTGAGAAAGGAAAGAGGGCGCATAATATAAAAAGCAATTACGCATTACATAGTACGTATATTACGTAATGCGTAATTGAATACGGAAAACATGGTTTTATTATTCTTCAGGCGCGTCGCGGACAATATAAAGCGGTCTGCCTTTGGCTTCATCGTAGAGGCGACCCACATACTCACCCAGGATGCCAAGGGAGATGAGTTGAACGCCGCCAAGGAAGAGCACTGCGATCAGAGTAGTTGCTTGACCAAAAAAGGCACCGCTCCCAGCCATGCGCATGACCACTACAACAGGGATTGCAAAAATAGAAATTCCTGCAGAAACAAAACCAATATAAGTTGCTACTTGCAGAGGGAAATACGAGAAGCCCGTAATGGCATTGACGGCAAGACGAAGCATCTTTCTAAGTGGATATTTCGTTACACCAGCATGGCGAGCTGCACGTTTGTAGGTCACCCCGACTTGTTTAAAGCCCACCCAAGCAGACATCCCGCGTGGGAAGCGATGACGTTCTTTCATCTGTTTGAGTACATTTACCACTTTGCGATCCATCAGACGGAAGTCACCCGTATCGACTGGGATTTTTACATCCGTGATGCGATAGATGAGGCGATAGAACATGGACGCCGTCCATAACTTGAACCAAGATTCACCTTCACGTTCACCGCGCACAGCATAAACAACTTCGTAGCCTTCCTTCCACTTCTTGGCAAGTTCAAGGATAACTTCCGGCGGGTCCTGCAAGTCTGCATCAATGATGACCACGGCATCACCTCGCGCGTAATCCCAACCGGCAGTGATGGCAACTTGATGCCCAAAATTGCGAGCAAAGATCACCGGGCGAACAGTCTTATCTTTTTCAGCCAACTCGCGAATTTTGTCCGTCGAACCATCGGTGGAACCATCATCGACGAGGATAAGTTCCCAAGGCTCGCCATTAGCGTCCATCACCTCTTTCAAGCGGCGATACAGTTCAGGAAGATTGTCTATCTCGTTATAGATTGGTGCAATGATCGAGTACGTAATTTTCATCTTATTTCTTTTGTTTATCCTTTGCAGGGGATTTCAGCGAACGTTTTTCAACTTTTTCTGGAGGCACTTTGAATTGCTTCTCACCATCGTCACCAAACGGTGGGAGACCTAAAATTCGTCGGCGCAGGTACTCCATGATAATCGATATGGATGCCATGACAGGCACTATTAACAATGCGCCAAGGATTCCCCATAAGATGGTCGCAGTCAGAATAGCAATGAAGATCAGCGCCTCATTCATATGCAGACTGCGTCCCATAATGATGGGGCGCACAAAGAAGTTCTTGAGATTAATCAACACCAAATACGTTCCAAACGTGATGGCTGCAATGATCAAATTATTCATAACGACAACGTCTGAAAATTGCAGGCGGGTAGAGCCTTCCAACAAAGCGACCCCCGTAGCAATGACCGCTGCCAGGATCGGACCGACATCTGGCACAAGTGTGAACAGCCCGGCGATCATGCCCAACACCAAGGCTCCGGGAATCCCGATGATCGCCCAGGCAATTGTGAAGGTCACACCTACTACAAGCATTAAGACGATCTGTCCACGTAGATATGCCATCCACACCCGGCGAAGACGGTTGTAAATCTCACGCATATCGTCCTGATATGGCTCTGGCGCAAGATGGATCAGCCAGGAATGTATCTTGGGCCATTCAGACATGAATAAATGCACTGCCACCAAAATGATCAAAATCCATAATGTATTGATAGATGTGGCTTCAAGCAAGCGCAGGGCTTCTTCGGGCAGAGGCGTCAGAATGCTGTCTTGAATATGCGACAGACTTTCGCCTAATTGCTCCAAATGTACAACCACGCCACCCATCTGAATCGGCTTGGAAAGAAAATCACTAAAATCTTGAGAAAGTTCCAGAACATCTTGAGCAACTAACTGAATTTCATCAAAGAAGATCGGAGTCAATGTAGCAGGAACCCCAACCAACACGATCAACGCTGTAAAGTACACTACATTCACCGATACTTTACGTGACCATCCTGTTCTATCCTTCAGAAAAATCACCGCCGGGCTGATCAAATATGCAATGAACCCAGCGATCACCAACATGGTCACAGCTTCGCTGGCATAGATCAATAAAGCAACGACAAGAATAAGGATGATGATCCCCATCGTATATCGAAAGGGAAGACTCCATTGATCATTATTTTTTTTCATAATACCTTTTTTACCGCTTCTAAAGTTGGCTCAATAATTGGTGCGGACTGCACTGCCTGCAACGCTGCCCGCACATCTTTTAGACCGCTGCCCGTATTCATCACTAAAACGGGTCATCGCTTCCGACTACGCCCTGTCGTGTTGCTTCGACCAATCCAGCATATGCCGTCGCCCCGGCTGGTTCGGCAAAAATACCCATCTTGCCAAGCTCAACAATAGACTTGATGATGTCTTCATCTTTTACCGTAATATATGTACCATTGGTTTGTTGAGCTGCCCGCACCGCACGAACTCCGTCACGCGGCAAATCCACAGAGATACTATCTGCAATGGTAGTGGCAGATACAGGGGTGATAGTTTCCGTCCCGGCATGGAACGCATTTGCAATAGCGGCAGATCCTTCGGCTTGCACACCAATGATGCGCGGCATATTGGGAATCCAGCCGAGAGCCAGCAGATCTTTAAAGCCCTTATGAATACCGGAGATGATGTTCCCATCCCCTACAGAGACAAAAATCGTCAAAGGCGAGTGATTATCCAAGTCGCTGTCTTTCTTATGCCAATCACGGTGAGCTTCAACCCACCATTCCCAGATCTCAAAGGCAGCCGTCTTTTTACCTTCCAACGTAAATGGGTTGTAACCCGTATTACGACAGTACCAGCCAAACTCATTTGAAGCTTTCACAGTCAGATCAAAGGCATCATCATAGGTTCCATCTACCAAAATAACCTTTGCCCCAAAGATGAGTAACTGCGCCACCTTCGCCTGCGGAGCGGATTTCGGTGCAAAGATGACCGCTTTTTGTCCAACCGCCGCTGCCATGCCAGCCAAGGCAGCTCCAGCATTGCCTGTCGAAGCTGTGACCACGATCTCAGATTTGAGTTCGCGTGCGCGAGTCACAACCAGCGCACTGGCTCTATCTTTGAAAGACGCCGTGGGTTACGCGACTCGTCTTTAAGCCAGAGATGCTTCAAATGTAGTTTTTCTGCCAATCGAGGCAAGGCAAAGACCGGGGTCCAGCCGGAGGCGTGAAGAGGTGTAGAGTCACCTGCAGGTTCATTAACCGGCAACAGCGGCAGGTATCTCCACAACGAAGACTCCGTTCGCGAGATGATATCTTCGGGTTGAAATTTTTTCTTGATGGTTTCAACATCTAATACGACATCCAGATTTCCACCATCTTTTGGGCATGTATACGTAACCTGACCCGGTAAATATTCGGTTCCACAAATTGAACAACGATAGCCGTTGAATTTATTCATATAGTCCTCTATAGCCTTAATTTTACCCGATATAAAAAATCAAAAAGGACTCTCTTGTGAGAGTCCTTTGATGCTCAACTAATCACGCTCGAACGGAACGCCCAACGCGGCGGGTGGTGATGCCCGCATGGCTCGCAATAATTTTGCCGTAAACTTTCGCGCCGATTCAGGCATGGCTGCCAACGCGCGCTCGACCCATTCGGCATTGCCAATATTGACCAATAAGAGAGTAAGGATCATCAACGGGAAAGGCGCCACTTGCAAAACCTGCGAAGGGACTTGAGTCAGCACGGGCTGCAAGACCAAGCCAAGCCACTGCAAGAAAGCAAATAGATAAGCACCGAACGCTGCACGAGCCGGATTCCAACCGCCAAAAATGGTAATGGATAAAGCGATCCATCCGATACCATCCAAGCCGGAAATTGTTCCCATCCATCCGGCACGGACACCCAACGAATAGGTTGGACCTGCCAACCCAATCAAGGCGCCGCCGAGAACCGTATAGACATAGCGCATCACATTGACATTCGCTCCACGGACATATGCCGCTGCTGGTTTCTCACCAATGCCTTGTAACATCAAGCCAGGGCGAGTGCGGTAGATCCACAACCAGGCAATAAAAATCGCTATAAAACTGATATAGGTAATAACTTCTTGTTTAAAGAGGAGCGCACCTAAAATGGGAATTTCACTCAAGCCAGGGATGGGAGCCGCTTGCAAACGCGGACCCGTAACACCCATAAACGGGTTACCAAGGAAGTATGCCAAGTCACGGCAGGTAAGTGCCAATACAAAACCGATTGCTACTTGAGATTGTTTAAGTGTGATGCTGGCAAAAGCAACGATCAATGCAACCAAAGCACCGATCAACATTCCGGCAAGGAAGCCAAGAATCAAACTATCCGTCTTATATGCAACCGCAAAACCGCTCATGGCGGTTAATAAGATCGTTCCGTTCATAGAGAGGTTGATAACACCCGCCCGCTCTGAAAGGGTTTCACCCATCACCGCAAAGATAATCGGAGCCGCTGCCGCGAGTACACCCGCCAAACCAACGAGAAGAGTTTCTTGATTCATCGATGTCTCATCCCTTCTTCACGAATTTTTGACGAACGCCTTCGGTCAGCAAGACGAAAAGCACCAACACACCTTGCAACACGCCCGAAAGAGACGAGTCCAATTGCATCACAATCGGTAATTGAATACTACCAATGTTCAATGCCGCAAAGAAAAGCGCGACAGGCAATGCCCAGATGGCTTGATAGTTGACCAACATTGCCACCATCAAACCGAGATATCCATATCCGCTAGAGATGGAAGGGATCAAACGGTGATAGACCGCTGTCACTTGCAGCCCACCAGCGATGCCAGCCAAAGCTCCACAGATGAGGAAAGAGTAGAGAGAGTATTGCCATGTAGGAATGCCTAATAAATAAGCAGCGCGAATGTTCTTTCCTACCGCTTTGATCTTCAAGCCAAAGTACGTGCCTTGTAAGATGAAATAAACAATCACAATTGCAACCAAAGCGATCACCAAAGCATAAGGGCTGATGCGCAAGTCTGGAATTTGCGGTAACGAGAAAGCATCGGGGAATGGTTCCGTTCCGCTCATAGATGCCACGCCTTCGCGCTTCCACGGACCGAAGATCAGGTACAAAGTCAACGCGGTGGAGACGAAATTCAAACCCAGTCCGCCAAAGATCTCATTGACGCCGCCAAAGGTCTTCAGTGCACCAGCCAAAGAAGCCCACAATGCCCCTGTAACCATTCCGCCCAAGATCGCCAATGTAATGATAATCGCCGGTGAAATGGTGCTATCCACAAATTGACGTAAGACCCAAACCGAACCGATAGCGCCTAAAACAATCTGTCCTTCCACACCGATGTTCCACAAACCGGCAGAGAACGTGATCAATAAACCTGCGGTTACCAAAAGCAAAGGCACAAAAGAAACCAATACTTCAGCAAATTTACGCATGGAACCAACCGAACCGGTCAGCATATTTTTGTAAGCTTCCATTGGAGAAGCGCCCACTGCCAGCAGGATCAATGAGACGAACCCCATTGCCAACAGAAAAGCGATCAATTGAAAAATAACCCCGCCCGCTCTGGTCTTAAGCATGGATGTCTCCTTTTTGAGGCCAGCCCTTACCACCGATCAATTGACCTAGTTGTTCCACACTGGTTGTTGCAGCATCAATGGGTTCTGAAACCTTGCCGCTGAAGAACACCAGCAAACGGTCACTATACTGTAAGACTTCTTCCAAATCAGACGAAATGAAGATGATCGCCGCGCCATCTTGTTTACAGCGATCTTTGAGTTTGCTCCAAATATAGATCACCGACTCAATATCCAAGCCGCGAGTTGGGTGCTCCAACAAAACAAGCGAAAGTGGCGTCTGTAAAAGTGCCAACTCTGCACGCTGTTGATTCCCACCCGATAGTGATTCGATCATACTGGTGGGATTACCGCGAATATTGAAGGATTTAATTCGATCTTCCGCCAGTTTTTGCCCATACGCCTTATCGATGAAGACACCTTTCGGCTCTTCCGCAAGGACGAAGTGGTCTGTCAGGCTCAAGCCGGGCACCAAGCCCTCTTCCAATCTTGCAGCGGGGAGAAAGTTCACGCCTTCGCGCTTGAAGGTGTGATATGGCTTTCCTGTCAGATTTTTGTTTTTTAGGGTGACATTTCCACCCACCGGACGAACCAGCCCCGCACAAGCGCGGATGAACATGCCTTGTCCGGAACCTTCTAACCCGGCAAGCCCAATCACCTCACCCGCACGAATATCCACATTAATATCGTCAATGCGAACGCGGGCATCTTCTAACGAAACATCCTTCAATGAAAGAACAATATCGCCCGTCTTTGCAGGCTGACGATCTCCTAATGTGATTTCCTTACCGAACATGGTGGAAACGAATTTCTTCGTCTCATATGGAGGCGTAAATTCACCAACCAGTTCACCCGCTCTTAACACAGCCACACGATCACATAAACTTTCAACGTCTTCCAATTTGTGCGAGACAAATATCGTTGTAATAGCCTGTTGTGGAAAGGTTCGCAATGTGTCGAACAATTTTGTCTTTTGCGCAGCGCTGATACCAGTTGTCGGCTCATCCAAAATAAACACGCGCGCACCAAGGAACAATAAACGCATAATCTCCAACTGCTGGCGTTCACCAACGGTTAGAGAATCCACGTAATTTTCGGGGTCAAATTTAAAACCGTATTCTTTTGCCAGCAGATTAAAGTCCTGCATGGCTTCTTTGCGGTTCGGGAAAAGCTTTCCCGACATACCAAGCAAAAAATTATCGATTAATTTCATGGGAGGAAAATCGAGCGGATCTTGATGCAACATCCCCACCCCAAAGCGGATCGCATCCGCCGGCGATTGCATCACTACCGATTTCCCATCTAAAACAATCTCACCACCGGAGTCTGCTTGAATGAATCCGGAAAGGATCTTCATCAGGGTGCTTTTCCCTGCGCCATTTTCCCCCAAAATACCCTGTATCGAGCCAGAAGGGATGGTAAGGTTTATGCCTTTATTAGCATAGGTCTTGCCAAAGTGCTTGTGGATGTTCTTGAGTTCGACTTTCATGGTGGTGCGGATCCTCCATGAGGGTTGATATAAAATGCAGGGGCGCGTTGACCGCGCCCCTGCAAAGGGAAAACTATGTTATTCGGCTGCGCTCAAGCCTTCCATACCTTCGAGCAATTGCGGCAGGTACCAGATCTGCTGGTCTGTAGCAACTTCACCGTCGGCAAGGTAGGCGCTTCCGTCCTGCAGATTGATCGGACCAGTCCAAAGGTTCAATCCACCAGCGAGTTCGGCAATGAAAGCATCCAAAACTGCGGCATCATCATCAGCCAAATCAGGTCCCTTCACGAAACCAACTGTGGAGGTATCGGGGTTGTTGATGTCAGCCCAATCGGGCCCAGCCCAAATGAACTGAGACTGCCAGGAACCATCCTGAGCGGAGGAGATTGCCTTCACATATTCAGGTCCCCAGTTGAAGTATGGGACGCCGATACAAACATCAGGAGCAGCTTCACAAGCAGCAACATAATCGTATGCCACACCAGCGACATTTTTGCCTTCAGCCTTGAGTTTGGCAGCTTCACCGAGGTTGACAGGGTTGTCAATACCGGAAATCACAACATCGTAACCAGTGGTGTAGAAATCGTTAGACACCTGAACGGGGTCAAGAGTCACACCGGGGATGTTGAACCAGAAACCAATCCACGTCACCTTGAATTCCAAGGAAGCAGGATCCTTGCCAGCCTTCTCATAGCAATACTTCGCGCCAAGATAAGCAGAGGCAGCGAGGCGGCGGGTTTCATCGTTGATTAGCGGTCCGAGGTAACCGATCTTACCGGTCTCAGAAGTGAGAGCAGCGGCACAACCAGCCATCATCTTGCCATATTCCATGCGACCCATAATGTTCATGAGGTTGGGCATCGCTTCGAAAGCCTTGCCGTCAGACCAAACCTGATCGCCAGAAGCCATAATTACATAGATATCAGGGTGATTCTTAGCGAAGGTGGTGGAAGCATCCTTCATATCATCAGAGTTGAAGATAATGAGGGTTGCGCCCTGTGCCACTAACTCTTCAGCAAGCTGGTCAGGAGTGGTGCCCGGGCGGTCAGCAGGGTTGACCTTGTCGAGGTAGAGCATCTTGGCGCCGAGATTTTCTTCGACATACTTACCAGCTTCATAGTGAGCCTGGCTCCAGCCATTGTCGTTGTACGGACCAACAAGCAACAAACCAAAGGTAAGAGGCTCAGCAACCGGAGCAGCATCAGTCGCAGCAGGTGCATCTGTTGCAGCAGGGGCAGCATCCGTGGCGGCAGGAGCCTCCTCGGTCGCTGCGGGCTGTCCACCACAGGCAGACAAAACGAGCATTAGTGCCAACGCCAAAACGGCGAGGCGAGCAAATAAATTACGCATACTTCTTCTCCTTATTGAAATTTTTTCTGTTTGACCACTGACCAAGAACGAAATCTGATTTCGAACCTCCTTTCAGTTGTCTAAACAATTTTACTAAACTTTCTAATTGCGAAGAAAGGTACAACGTATTTTTAAGGTAAGCACCCAAACTCGCTTCGAACTAAATCCACAGCCGAAGCCTGCTCCGAAGAAGCTTCCGTTTCCCGCTCGATCCGCCCCCACAAACGGCATAACAAAGGACCTACATACGATTTAGAAATCTTGTAGGTTTCTTTTGATAATTCTACCGCCTTTTTCCAGTTCGATTGATGAGCGTATCCTTCTATATATACAAACCTTTCCAGCGGGTCATTAGGATAATCGCCCAAAGAGAATGCCGCATCGCCCAAATGGGTAACAGTTTCCCAATCACCTTGCTGACGCGCCAACTCAGCTCGCTCAAAATAATGACACCAATCCGCCTCCGGCGCGCCTCCATAAAGCTGACCCGGTAACTGATTCTGTTTCTCGAGCAGAATCACACTCTGATTCGAATACTGCGCCACATCACGTACCGCAGGGGAAAGCAAACGATTCTCCACTTCCACCTCCGGGTCGATCACTCGGAAACAGCCTGGTGGCTCAAAATTCACCACCAAAATGTTATCGGTATTGCCGTAAAAGGTCGGACCAATGTAATACAACTGATGTGCCTGACCTGGCTCTACGCTGGGCAACGTCTTCCCCACACGAATGGATGCAAAATACAAGATTACATTCATCTCGCCTTGCGGACTATAAATCCAGTTTAATGGTCCTGTGAGTGAATTATCAGAGTAATATGTCACAGGAATGTCATTAGAAATTAAGATAGTACCTTTTTTCAAACCAGGAATACGTTCGGTCATTTGTGTAAACAATTCCTGTTGAGTAAGCCAGTCGCTGCGATAAATTTCTTCCAAGCGGAAATGCCTGCTGCCTGCAAAGCCAATTAATAGTGCCACTAGAATCATCTGCCAACGCGGACTCTTTATCAGAGCGATCAGGCTGGCAAGCAAGATGCTGGCACCCAACATGAACGGCAGCATAAAACGATCTTGCGAGAAATTAAACTGGGGGATATTACCGATCATCCATACTGAGCCGCCAGATAAGCCCCAAAATGCCAAGCCCACCCAACCCGCTCGTCTGGCAAAATCCAAGCCATTCGAGTCGTCTGCTTTGAAAGTGAAGAGATAAATTCCAGTGGAGAGAATGCTCAAGAATAGCAGAACCAACATCAAAGACAGTGTGAGCGGACCAAAGCCAGTGGTGCCGATGGTGAGGAAAGGCAAAATCCACGCTTCAAATACGGTGCGCCAGAAACTGATCAGAATTTGATTTAGGAAGAATAAGATCCCGGCAAAGAAATCTGCTTTTAATTTATCCAGTAAAACGAATTGATAACTCGCGTTTTGAAACTCAAAGAAAAAAGTACGCCAAACTGTGACGCCCATAAAGATGGCAAGGTAAGGCAAGATATAAAGAATTGCTTTCTTTGCACGTTCTTTAAAATTGCCGGGCAAGAGTTGATAAAAAACAATGAGCAGCCCAAATTCGATAAAGTAAAAATATTCCATCGTGATGAAGTTGACGAAAGCCAACACGTACGATATCGAAAAATAAAGCCAGCGCCGTTTTTCATCCTGAATGGCAAGAATTGCAAGATATATGGAAAGTAACAGTGCAGACAGCACAATATAAAAATGGCTGTACATGAATGCAATGAACTGCTGCCCCATGCCGGGAAAAACCAAAAAGAACAAGCTTGCCCACAACGCAGGCTTGGGATGTTCAGGATACAGAGCACGTAAAATTTTCCAAAGCAAAACGGCGGTTACCCATCGCAAGACGATGGCAAGCAATTGCCACGCCCACGGATTAGGACCGATGACCGGCATGGTCAGTTGATAGATCATTCCCCAGAACGGGCGGCTGGTGGTAAAGGTTTTGGTGAGCATGGCAGGACCCAGCCGATAGTAGATCCATGCCCATGGGAATTCATCCCAATAAAAGCCGCGCTGCCAAAAGAACAGTGTATAGGTCAGTGCGGCAACAAACAACAAAAACCAAACCGTACTGCGCGGTGTAAATTGGATATTGTTCAAACGGTTAGTCAATTTTTTCATTGAACAATTGTAAACGAATCCGCTGCCGAAATTGGCAGCGGAAATACATCGTCTATGGAATGATCCAGGTCCCTGTTTCGCCTTTGAGCGCACGCCCAATATTTTCAGGGTTAGTGATCAGAGCTTTTCCATTTGGCATGGTTTCAAGATACCAAATGATGGCTTGTATCTTCGGCGCCATAGAACCTTTGGCAAAATGTATTCCTTCTGCCAGATACGCTTTGGCTTCAGCCAGCGTAATCTGGTCTAGCCACTTTTGTTCGGGTTTGCCGAAGTTTATGGCAACTTTTTCCACTGCTGTTGAAATGACAAACAGATTTGCCCCGATAGACCTTGCTAATAATGAAGATGCATAATCTTTGTCGACCACGGCAGCAATGCCTTCATAGTTTCCATCGCCTGGGTCAATGACTGGAATACCGCCACCACCGACTGTAATGGTGATGATGCCTTTTTCCAACAAGGTTTGGACAGTCTCCAACTCAACGATCTCTTTGGGCTGTGGCGAAGCGACCACTCGCCTCCAACCGCGACCGGCATCTTCCACCACCGACCAACCTTGCTCTTGCTGACGGCGTTCCGCTTCTTCCTTATCCATAAAACTGCCAATGGGTTTGGCTGGCTTGGAAAACGCCGGGTCATTTTTATCTACCAGAGTTTGAGTAATGACCGTGACAACTTTTTTCTTGATACCGCGCTGATACAGAATATTCTGCAAATTTTGTTGAATGGCATAGCCGATCGCACCCTGGCTGTCTGCGCCACAGACATCTAATGGAACTTCATGCATTCCAGCTGTTTTGGCTGCAATTTCAGAGCGGCGCAAAATATAGCCAACCTGCGGACCATTGCCATGCCCGATCGCCACATCCCAACCTTGTTCGATCAAATCCGCAATATGTAAACAGGTCTGCTTGGCAGCCTGATACTGACTTTCTACGGTCACATGTTTGTCGTCAATAATGAGCGAGTTACCACCAACTGCAATCACAGCAAGTTTCGTCATTGATAAAGTCTCCTGAGCAAAAGACGTACAGGGGCACACAATCGTGTGCCCCTGCAAATTATCTTACGACATGGTGAGAGCCATAACCGCCTTCTGAGCATGCAGACGGTTTTCGGCTTCGTCATATACCACTGAGTGCGGACCATCAATCACGCCATCGGTCACTTCCAAACCGCGGTCAGCGGGCAGACAGTGCATGTAGATGGAGTCGTCTTTGGTCAATTTCATACGGCGTTCATCGGTGATCCAATCCTTATACTTTTCGATGAGTGCCTTGCCTTCTTCTTTGCCAGTGGTCGTGAGCATGGGACCCCAGCTCTTGGGATAGACCACATCCGCATCTTTGAAGGCTTCATCCATGTTGTCGGTGACGTCGAACCCGACGCCATATTTCTTGGCATTGTCTTTTGCCTGCTGCATGATCTCAGGCATAAGCTTGAACTCTGGTGGATGAGCCAAGACCACATCGCAACCAAAGCGGGTCATCTGAAGGATCAGGGACTGTGGCACAGAGATCGGCTTGGAATAGGAAGCCGCATACGCCCACGAGACCACGACCTTCTTCTTCTTGAGGTCACGTCCCTTCTTTTCTTGAATAGTCATCAAGTCTGCCAGGCATTGGAAGGGATGATAGACATCGCATTGCATGTTGAGGATCGGCACACGGCTGGCTTTGGCAACGTCGTTGATGTATTGGTTGCCAAAGTTCCAGTCGCACTGACGGATAGCGATGCCATCGAAATAGCGACCGAAGATCTCACCGATCTCTTTGGCAGTATCGCCATGAGAGATCTGCGTGGTTTCACTATCAATGAAAGCGGCATGACCACCCAACTGCGCCATACCCGCTTCGAACGATCCACGGGTACGCGTGGAGGTGAAGAAGAACAACATGGCAAGAGTCTTGTCGCGCAACAAGGCATGAGATTCACCCAAAGCGCGTTTGCGTTTCAGATCCCACGCCACATCTAAAACGGTTTCGACTTCTTCTCTCGAGAAGTCGAGGTCGCCGATAAAATCACGACCACGAAAATTAGTTTGCATACTTTAGTCTCCTTATCTTTTCTGGCTAGTAAAACTAGTCATTATTTTCTATGGTGCAACAAACGGCTCTACTTTGATAGCGCCGTTTTCAATATCTGCCTTTACGAAACCGAATGCCTCAGAAACAGAAGCAGGCACAAAGTCGGCAAGAGGCGCGAGACCGATGCCGCCAGATTTGTAATCCAGTTGGACCGTTCCGCTTTGCAGGCTACCATCCACAAATTTTTGGATTAACATGAACACCGCCTCATTCATGTTCTTGGTGCGACTGGTCAGCACCACACTGGGAGCGAGATAACGCTGGTCGCTTCCGGTCGTGACGATGGGCTTGCCTGCACTTTCAGCCGCCTTGATCGCCCCGAGAGTGGACCCTCCTGCCGCCGCATAGATAATATCCACGCCATCGGCATACATTTGATCCGCAATATGCTTGGCTTCGTCTGGCTTGGCAAAGCCGCTAAAATCATCCTTGCCGCCAATATACTGAACGACGATCTCAGCATCTGGGTTGACATAATGTACGCCCTGTTCAAAACCAAATTGAATACGGCGAATGACAAGCACATCTGCACCGCCAAGATAACCGACCTTGCCGTTATCGCTCATCAATGCAGATAATGCACCCGCCAAAAAATCACCTTCAAGTTCACTAAACGTGACCGAAGTGACGTTATCACCTTCTGCTGTCGCATCGATGATGGCGAATTTTGTTTCAGGGAATTCCTTGGCAACGGTAGAGATCGCCTGAGAATTTTCAGAGCCCAACCCAATAATGAGGGTATATCCATCCTCTGCTGCCTGGCGGATGTTTGCTTCAACACTGTCTTCTGCATAATCAAAGGTGGCAATTTCTGCGTTCAACTCTTGAGCCGCTTTTTGCAGACCTTCGTTCGCGCTATCGTTAAATGCCTTGTCACCTAAACCACCGCGTGCCAACATCAACGCCACTTTAGGCTTGGCAGTGGCATTGCCACATGCAGAAAGCAAAATGGTCAAGATGAAAAGGACTGATAAAACCTTTTTCACAAACTCTCCTTATTTGTCACTCGCAACACTTCGCCATTCACGAACTTGCCATCGTCCCAAAAGAGGCGGGCACCTTCACAATATTCCACCGCGTCACCCCATGCAGAAAAATCCGCATCGGGCAAACAAGCGACCACACCCAATTCCACAACGCCGCCGTGATTGACAATCAACGCCGAGCCGCCTGATGGAACCTGCTTCAGAACGCCGAGGTAATATGCCATCAATTCATGAGCATATTTTGCCGCCGCACCTTCTTGCTTGACGATCTCTGAATAATGGAAGAACGGCATGGGCCACGGAGCTTCACGCTCCACCGCGCCACCATACGTATTCATTAACGGATTTTGCTCATTGACGGCAAATCCCATGGCAATGGCTGTATCAAATGCACGGGGTAACGTGGACGTTGCCACAAAATTAAATGAACCCATATGTTGCCCTACGTTGCGAGCCAACGCAACACCGGCTTGACTCAAATGGTCGCCGCCGGCATGGCGAATCGAATGACGTCGTACCTCTAAAATTTTCATAGCCGTCAATGATTTATTTGATCAAACTTGGGAGAATGGCATAGAACTCGGTTGCCTTGACCATATCTTCAAGAGACACTGAATCATTGACCGTGTGAGCCGTCTCTTCATCACCAGGACCAAAACCAATGGACGGAATGCCCGCTTTTCCAGCCCAGTAAATGCCATTTGTAGAGAAGTTCCACTTGCTGGGTTTCGCTTCGGGCAGACCGATCACCTTGCGAGCTTCCTGCCCAGCTTGCACCAACGGATGCGACTCTTCATACGCCCATGCCGGGAAATACTTATCTACCGGGAAGACAAAGCCGGTATAAGAAGGTTCATCATAGAATAATTCTTCCAGCTTGACCGTGTCTTTGAATTCAGCAGGGATCAGATCTTCGACCTGTTTCTTGACGGCTTCTTTGGTCTCACCGAAGGTCATACGGCGATCGATGAAAATCACCGCCTCATCTGGGACAGCGTTGATGGATGGCGTTTTGACGTGCATATCACTGACCGTGATCTTGCCGTGACCTAGGAATTCATGGTCGCCCAATTTCGGCTCCAGATCGCGGATGCCTGCAATGACAGGCAGAAGTTTATAAATGGCATTGTCGCCAAGATGATTCGACGCCGCATGCGCAGACTTGCCCTTGGCTGTCACCTTCATCTCCAAACGACCTTTGTGTCCGCGATAGACCAGCATCTTGGTCGGTTCGCCGATGACAACAAAATCTGGCTTGATGCCGGGGTCTACCTCGGCGAAAGTGTTGGGAGCGATACCATCGCACCATTCTTCCATGTTGCCAAAATAATAGACCGTCCAGCCGTCAAGCAGACCGAGGTCACGGGCAATGGCGAGACCATAGATCATGCCGGGCGTGGAACCTTTTTCATCACAAGCACCGCGAGCATATAAAATGCCATCTTCGATCTTGCCCTTGAACGGGTCCCACTGCCAGGAAGAAGGGTCACCGATACCCACCGTATCAATGTGTGAGTCATAGACCATCACGCGTTTGCCGTTGCCAATGCGCCCAATGGTGTTGCCCATCTTGTCAAAGCGGACTTCATCAAAACCGAGCTTCTTCATCTCGGCTTGAATACGCTCCCCTACGGGACCAATTTGCGAATCCATGGATGGAATCGCAACAATATCACGCATGAATTCAATAATATCTTCACGAGAAGATTGAACTCTCTTTTGAATTTCTTTGGTTGTATCTGTCATATTTTTCTCCTTGTAAGAACGTAGGGCGGGTATGCAGCCCGCCACGTTTCTTTATTTCATATTTTGTTGGGCTACATACCCTAGGGCACATAGCCCGACCTAGACGTATTATCCTTTCCCTACGTGCCTGACGATATGGAAGCGGAAGTAGCCGGGGATGAAATAACTCAGGGAGTAATCGACCACTTTGCCTTCCGAATCAAAAAGCTGGGAATTGAAATGCAAGAGCACATCGCCGCGTTGAATTTCCATGGGCTTAGCAACATCAGCCGTGGCACCGATGGCGCTCACATTGGCACGAGAAGAAGCCAACAGGTCACCACGATTCAGCAAAAAGTCCAGCACCGAGCCGTGAAAATCCGAGGGGACATCTTTGGCATGCACGACTTCTTCCGGCAGAGTATCCACAAGATATGCCACCGGGCGCCCATCCGCACGGATGACGCGCCGAACCCGAGTCAACTTGGCGCCTACAGCAACGTTCAACGAAGCCGCCAAATCAGCATCGGCTGCCACTGCTTCAATGCTGAGATCACTAACGGACACTTCAAGCCCTTGCCGCTTGGCGATGGTTTCAAGGCTCTCCAATACTTCAAGCCCGCTATCGAGCGCCTGCACTTTGCCCACGACGAAAGTGCCTGAGCCCTGCCGGCGTCGAATGAGACCTTGCGTTTCAAAAGAACGCATCGCTTCGCGCAAGGTGGCACGCGAAACACCAAGCTGCTTCGCCAACTCCGGTTCAGAAGGCAAGCGCTGACCCGCAGGCGTTTTATTGATCAGCGCTGCAAGATCGGTTTGTAATCGTTGAAAAGGGAAATTAGCCATCTCTACTCTCTCAGTCTTCTAACACAGGAATGAAATCGAATTGGGTCACATCTACGAGACCCTTATCAGAAATTCTCAATTCAGGGATGACCACCAACGCCATCAAACTTAATTGCATGTTCGGGTTGTTCAATTCACTGCCGCACATTTTGAAACCTTCAAGCACGGTGGCAGCTTTCTTTGCCACAAGATCGGCTCGCTCGTTCGACATCAAGCCTGCAATCGGGAAATCAACCAGCCCAACCACTTTGCCATCCATCACCACGATCTGACCGCCGCCACACTTCGCCAATTCATTCGCGGCAACTGCCATGCTTTCATCATCGTTACCCACCACGATCATGTGATGACTATCATGCGCCACAGTAGAACCGATGGCACACTTACGCGTAAACCCAAACCCGCTCACCAAGCCAACGGTCACTTTGCCTGTCGCGCGGTGACGTTCCACCAAGGCAATCTTTGCCAGATCTTGTTTAATATCGGCTCTGACTTCGCCATTCTCGGCTTTGACCTTCATCCGTAGGTGACGTGTGGGCGCCTGATTTTCGATGACGCCGATCACATGCGCCTCCACTTCGGACCCGTGAGCTGCTCTCGTCCGAAGGATAAAATCTGCCGCTGTGAGCTTTCGCTTCAAATGGACCGAGTTGGTGACCCACTTGGGATATTTCACCACGGGCAACTTGACCTGCCATTCACCCTTCTCAGCAATGACTTGTCCTCTGGCGATCACCAGATCCGCGTGGAAGTTCATCAGGTCTTCGACCAGCAAAATATCTGCCCATCTGCCCGGAGCGATCATGCCCATCTCTTTGGTGAGCCCAAAATGCTCGGCGGTGTTGATGGTCATCATCTGGATCGCGGTCATGGGATTCAAGCCTTCGCTAATGGCATGCCGCAAGACGCGGTCCATGTGACCTTCGGTGGTTAACGTCTCTGCATGCGAGTCATCGGTGCAGAGCAAGAAGCGACGTGAATCCAATTTCTTTTCAGTAATGGCTTTGACCTGTGCCGCTACATCATGCCAAGCGGACCCATAACGCAGCATGGCTTTCATCCCCTGGCGGACACGCGCAATCGCATCGTCCATGCGGGTGCCTTCGTGGTCATCTTCAGCACCGCCTGCTACATACCCGTGGAAAGGCAGCCCCAGATCCGGTGAGGCGTAATGTCCGCCAATGGTCTTGCCTGCCGCATGGGTCGCGGACATTTCATCCAGCATCTTCTTATCGCTCATGAACACGCCGGGGAAGTTCATCATTTCGCCCAAGCCGATGATGCCTTTCCAGGTCATCGCTTCGGCAACTTCTTTCGGTCCGATGGAAGAGCCGGGGGTTTCCAATCCCGGGGCAGACGGCACGCAGGATGGCATTTGCACCCACACGTGAATAGGCTGCTTCTGGGCTTCATCCACCATCAACTTCACGCCTTTGAGACCAAAGACATTCGCGATCTCATGCGGGTCAATGAACATACCGGTGGTACCGCGCACCGCCACCACGCGGACGAACTCCGTGACTGTGACCATGCCGGACTCGACGTGCATATGAGCATCGAGCAGACCGGGCACGAGATAGTGTCCCTTCGCATCGATGACCTTGGTCTTCTTGCCGATGGTGTGGCTGGCGTCGCGCCCCACAAAAGCGATGTGACCTTGCACAACGGCGATATCGATATTCGGAACGATCTCACCCGATTGCACGCTCACCCACTTGCCATTCTTTACGACAAGGTCGGCATTGGCGCGCCCCATGGCAACATCAACAAGAGCAGTGGCGAGTTTGGTAGAAGATGACATAAAACTCCGTTTCATGTTGAAATGTTTGCAGGTTTTCAAGTTGAACCTGCAAACATTGAAACTTGTTAACCTGCCAACAACCTTTTGGCAGCTTTGTTATGTTTTTCGATCAACTTGTTTTGGTCTATCGTCACAAGTTGACCTTCTTTGACGACGAACTTGCCGCCGACCACTGTGTAATCGACGTTGACGGGTTGACCAAAGACGATGGCAGAGACGGGGTCGTGCATACCCGCATAACCAAGTTTGTTCAGGTTCACGGCGAAGAAGTCGGCGCATTTGCCGGGTTCAAGAGAGCCAATATCTTTGCGCCCGAGAACTGCCGCACCGCCACGTGTACCTAAATACAAGGCTTCGCGAGCCGTCATCAATTTTCGGTTGGGATCGTTCGAGAGGGAATAGCCCGTCAGTCCTTCTTGGACGCGCGAGACGAGCATGGCGTTTCGCACTTCTGCAAGGAGATGTGAGCCGTCGTTGGATGCAGAACCGTCCACGCCCAAGCCGACGTTCACGCCTGCTTTGCGATATTCTTTGATCGGAGCGATGCCAGACGCCAAACGCATATTCGAGGTGGGACAATGTGCCACGCCGCAGTTATGTTTGGCAAAGACTTTAATTTCTTCGTCGTTGACCCAGACCGCGTGCGCAAACCAGACGTCATCCCCCACCCAGTCCACTTCTTGCATATACCCAACCGGACGATGACCGAACATCTGCATGCAGAATTGTTCTTCGTCTTCGGTTTCAGCAAGATGAGTATGTAAATGCACGCCATATTGACGCGCCAGTTTCGCGGACTGTTTCATCAAATCAGATGTCACGCTGAACGGTGAGCATGGCGCAAGCACAATTTGAGTCATCGCGCCGGGGTTGGCATTGTGATATTTTTCAATGAGGCGTTGCGAATCTTTGAGGATGTTGTCTTCGGTATCGACGACACTATCGGGCGGGAGTCCGCCTTTGGATTCGCCGAGGCTCATCGAGCCGCGAGACGCTTGCAGCCTGACCCCAACTTCGAGAGCGGCAGCAATTTCATCGTCGAGTTTGGAGCCGTTGGGATAGAGGTAGAGATGGTCTGAGGCGGTGGTACAGCCCGAGAGGGCGAGTTCCGAAAGTGCGGTTTGAGTCGAGGTGAAGATGTCATCGGGTTGAAGCCGCGCCCAAATGGGATAGAGAGTCTTGAGCCAGTTGAAGAGGTTGGCATCTTGCGCGGCAGGGACGGCGCGTGTGAGGGTTTGGTAAAAGTGATGGTGTGTGTTGACCAAGCCCGGCAGGACGACATGCCCTTTGAGATCGAGCACTTCATCGGCAGTGGATGGAAGTTCACTGGTCTTGCCCACTTTTTCGATGAAGCCGTCGCGTATGAAAAGACCACCGTCGGGAATTTCCCGCTGGTGGTCGTCCATGGTGAGGATGTATGCGTTTTTGATGAGGAGAGTTGTCATGGAGTAGTCGAGTAGTTTGATAGTCGAATAGTCGCCTAATGACCAGACCAATTTGTCTGACAACTCACAGTGTAGCAAAAAAGGCGGGGGATGTCAAATGAAGAAAAGATCAAGTGACAGTCACCTGCGAGGTGACTGTCACTTGAATTCCAGCATGATCTAATCCCTACTCCACATACGCCCGATCCACATTCTCCCAGGGAGAAACCACAAACTCAATTGCATTGTTCAAAATCAAAATGTGAACAGGCTCCGGTTCCACGAACTGCGCCCAAAACGTCCCATCGGTGATGGCGGCGTTCTTGCTGCTCACCAGGCTCACCTTTGTGTTGGCTAAACCTGCATTGTAGAAGGTGCGGTCACAGACCCCATTGAGCCAATAAATATAGTCATTGGCTGTCACCCACTCCGCCGAGGAATGAACCGAGGGCGATTGCTCCGGCAAGGTGATGGTGGAGACGAAGGCATCGGCACCGTCCCCGATCTGGGTGCGGATCAACTTCCCCTCGCGTTTATGCAAAACAGTTGATTTTTTGGTGATGATGCTCACCGGGTCCATAGAGGCAGTGGACGAGCGCGCATCCACGATCATGTAGCGAGGCGTGTTCGTCTCATCGCGCACAAAAACAGACCACTCCGCGCGAATGCCGTTCACCAAACCAGAGACGCGATACGCATTGAGCGCCAAGTAATAAGTCGGTTCGTCCGTGTCCAAACAGCGGATCGGGCAAAGCTCCAAATTGGGCGGGATGCGTAGCTTCGCTTTCAATGCCTCGATCTCAGATAGCTTAATGCGATACACCCAATAGACCGAAGGCGGGTCCACTTCCACGGTGAATTGCACATGTGGTTGATCTTTGCCGAAGATGATCCGCAGCCCAGAATAGACCGTCATTTGAGAATACATAAAGCGTTTCAGAATGCTGCGTCCGAGCTTCCCCAACTTGGACAGCTTTTTAGATAATACGGGGGTCTGCATGAAGTGACTCCAAATTAGTTTTAAGAGACTGTTTCTTAAGTACGCCGACAAACACGTTTTTTCTAAAAGATTTTTCCGTGAGAATCCGTGAAATCAGCGTAATCCGTGTACAAAGGTATTTAATGCTCTCTAAGAATTATTTCTAAGAATGTTGTTAATCGTTTTTTTGTATTCTGACAACTATAGTAAACTTAAATAAAGCCCAGATTATTACACATTCGTGCGACTTTAGATGCGCCGCCCGGTTGAATTTATACCTTTCACATGTGATTCAAAAGGAGTTTATGAGTATCGCCCCCCTAACCCCAGACGACATCTTAAAACTTTGGTCTCAAACCTACAATCGCGAGGGCAAACCTGATTGGTCGCATATCTTTCCGTATTATCACGACAACATCGTCTTTCAAGACAGCATCCAACGCGTGGAAGGCAAAGAAGATTTCATCGCCTTGTGCAACCGCCTCACCCAGCGCTGCGAACAACTGCACATGGATATTTCGTCCATCGCCCAAACCAGGAACGAGATCTTCATGGAATGGAAGATGACCATGATCTTCAAGAAATTTCCCAGCACGCCCATGTACGGCTGCACCAAACTCACCTTTGGCGAAGACAATCGCATCATCCGTCAGCGCGACTACTACGACCTCTGGGGCGACATTTTCAACAAGATCCCCTGGTTCCATCGTCCCTACAGAAAATTCATGCACAAATATTTTGGATAGGCAGGCATCCCTTTGAAACTACCTGAAGAACTTCAATTTATTGAAAACGCAAGGCTACCGCAAAAAACCACCTCCGCCCGGTTGGATGGCAAAACCTGCATCATCACCGGCGCAACCTCCGGCGTCGGCTACGAAGCCGCAAAACGGATCGCCCAAGCAGGCGCGCATTTGATTCTGGTGAATCGCAACGCTGAAAAAGCAGATGCCCTCAAAGCGGAACTCACGGCTCTTTCCGGTGCCGAAGTGGATCTTGTCCATGCTGATTTTTCCAAGCTGGATGATGTTCAACATGTCGCCAGCAAGATCCTGCATCAATTCCCTGCCATTCATATCCTCATCAACAATGCCGGCGTCCACATGACCACCCGTCAGCTAACCGTGGATGGTTTTGAAACCGCATTTGCCGTCAATCATCTGGCGTCATTTCTGTTTACCCGTCTGCTGCTCGATAAAATGCTCGCCTCAGCCCCCGCCCGCATTATTCAAGTCAACTCAGAAGGGCATCGCTTCAACGGCTTAAAGTTGGATGATCTCACCTGGGCAAAACGCAGGTACAAAGGTCTGCAAGGCTATGGCGCTTCCAAGACCGCCCAGTTAATGACCGTGTGGGAGTTGGCAGAACGATTGCAAGGCACTGGCGTTACGATCAATGCCGTCCACCCGGGGGAGGTTGCCACCAACATCGGCATGAACAACGGTTGGCTATATCGTTGGTATCAAACCTACCTGCTTGCGCACGTTCTCAAAGACCCAAAAATTTCAGGCGAAGCCCTCTACTACTTTGCCGCCGCGCCTGAACTAAACACCACCAGCGGAAAGTTCTTCAACCTGACGCACGAAGAAAAACCCGCCGCCCATGCGTTGGATAAAAAGATCGGCAAACAAATCTGGGACATCAGCGAAGACCTAACCGGCTTGCACCACAAGCTGCTGGGGAATACAGCTTCCACCGCAGTAGAAAACCCCGGCTTCACTGCCGCTTCATAAAAAATAGGTGACGGTCACTTTAGAAGTGACCGTCACCTTATCCATACCCCATGCGAAAACCACAAACTCCTCCCTTCATTTTCAAAAATGTTTACCCGTGGTTTCGATACATATTACTCTTTGGGCGTAAGCTCCATCAGTTCTTCATGAACTTGCTCACATCGTTTAGCAAACGCCCAACTTCTTCTCCCGTTTTACCAGACGCCTACACCGCCTCAAACTCAACGACAGTTGATTCTCAACTTGAGCTTCACTGCCTCGAAGGAATCGTCCCTGCCGATATCGAAGGCTCGCTCTTCATCTGTCAGTGCTTGGGCTCACCAGAAGCTTACATGGTCGGCGATACCAACCTCGTCCGCATCGACTTTGACGGCAAAGGACCACGCCTCACAAACCGCCATCTGTGGACTCCCGCCGCCATTGCCCGCCACCAACTCAAAGATACCCGTCACCGTTTTGACTTTTTCGGTTTCATGTATCTCTCGCCCGGCTTGGGCATGTTTTCCTACACAGAAGGCTTATACCTATTGCCAGATGGTCGCCTGGCAGTCACCAGTGACATTGACCGTCCGTGGGTCATTGAAAGGGAGAGCCTGCAAGCCGTCACGCCGGTTGGGCGCAGAGACGAATGGCTGCCCATGCTTGCGGACAATGCCGGAGAAGTGCTGGGTAGTCTCTTCACGGGCTATAACAATTCTCACGTTCTCTACACTGACCACGAAAAAGGGGAAGTCTTTCTGGTCAACTACCGCTTGAAGCCAAACAACCCAGACCACCCCGTCAGGCTGATGCGTTGGGATGGTTATCACGATCTTGAATCATGGACCGTCGTAGACCAAAATGGCGCCGAGATCGAGATCAAACAAAGCATCCATGAGTTGGTCTTCACACGCGATTACATCCTGCTTGCCGATACTGCCTTTGTCGCAGGTACTGAAATGTTCACTCCTTGGAAGAGCGCAAAACTGCCCGATGAAAAGACCATTGTCCACATCATTGATCGGCGTGACTTGATCCCAGGCAAGAAAACGGTCCCCTCAAAGCAAGTGATAGTGAATGGTCCCTGCATCCATTTAATGCCAGAATATGAAAACCCCAACGACCAGATCATCGTCTACATGCTGCACACTCCAGCCACAAACACCGCAGAAATCCTGCGCAGTTATGATCGCGACCTGAGCGGAAATCTATTCCCCAAGCATCTCACCGGCTATGGCACCTTGCCCGTATTAGACCTAAGCAGCATTGGCAAACATACAATTGATGCGGCTCATTTTGAAGTGAAAACATCCGAATATATTTCTGAAATGCCCTATTGCTGGGGACCCTATCTTTACACCTACATGGGTCGACAACTAGAACCCTATCGCGGACAAGACCTCTTCATTATGTTCAAGGGGTTCTCGCCTAATGTTCTGCCCAAACGTATTTTCAACGCCTACAAAGATGTGCCCGCTCGTACGGTTCCGCTTGAAACGATGGTCAGGGGTGAAGGGCTGCATCACAACAACTCGATCTGCCGGGTCACCACCCAAGAGTTCAAGATCGCCGATGCTTATGTATTTCCAGATAAGGTACTTCTCTATACCATCGCGGCTGTTGAGTCAAACCGCCCGGAAAAATCTGGCTACATCATTGCTGGAGTAGTCACCGACCAAAAAGCAGGCGAGCATTCTTCCGGGCACGAGTATTGGATCTTCAACGCCGCCGATCTTGCACAAGGACCGATCTGCAAGCTGGGGCATGAGTCTCTGCATAATTCCACACTCTTTCATACGATCTATATCCCCAAGCCCGTTGCACACACCTTAGATCAAAAGAAAGTCTCGTATCACATACCGATCCGAGCAGACTACCCAAAAGAAGAACTTATCAAATGGGGTACCAGCGTCTTGGAATGCTTTGAAGAAGTTATCTATCCACTATTTGACCGATCTAATTCGATAGCACGATGAAATTCCAAAGCAAATCATATGCCCACCATCACAAAAGCACCTGCCCCACCCAATGCCCTCATCCAAAAATACACGTCCATGCCCGGCGCGTATACAGACAGCTACCTGACTGAGCTTCCCAAACAGGTTTCTTTTTCTGATTACGTCTTCGCTTTTTACACAACGCCCCTCTTCAAAGTAGAGCGTTTGATCCTGACCCTCTCCGTTCGCAAACCGTCAACAGATAAAGATGCGCGTGAACTGGCAGATGGGGTCCGCACCCAATTTGCCGCATGGACAGTGGAAGCTCGCGAAGAGAATCAGATTCTGATGTGTGACTTTGCAGGCAGTACCCGCTCATGGTTCATGACCACCCCCACCGAAAACGGTACACGTCTGTACTTCGGGTCGGCAGTTGTGCCACACCGCATATCTAAAGACGGCAAACCGTCGCTCGGATTTTTCTTCACAGCCTTGTTAGGGTTTCATAAAGTTTATTCGGTGTTGCTCTTATATTCAGCAGGGGCTAAGTTGAGACACAGCTATTAAATGCCTACACGAAAGTCATAATTCGGGGACCCTATATCAGTCCCTCGACACTCCTTCGAATGTCCTATATCCCCATCTCACCACCAAAATACCCGCCCAGAGGTTGCGCCAGCGCAAAGACAGAATTCTGTGCCCCATGTATAACTCCGCTTGTATGTAGGGGCAAGGTATCCTCGCCCTAGTTCCTCGAGTGGTAAAACCCGCCCCTACAAAAGCGGAGTCCTTATGAAGCATGGCATTCTTATCCTAAGCGGTGTTCTTCTGACATTCACTGCCCTTATTGCGGGTTATATCTTCACCCAAACCTATCAATTCAATGGCTATGTTCTACCCGAACCGATCAAAGCGCCAGAGACCATGTTGCGCTCTGCAAACGGACCGGTCCGCTTGAGCGATTTTCAGGGTAAGGTTACATTACTTTATTTTGGTTACACCTCTTGCCCAGATGTTTGTCCCACTTCGCTAGCAAATATCAAGCTGGCGCTCGCGGACCTAACCCCAGAGGAAGCGGCTCAGGTGCAGGTCATATTTGTTTCTGTAGACCCAGCTCGCGACACACCCGAAGCGTTGGGTCGTTACGTCAAGATGTTTCAGGATAATTTCATCGGCGCTACCGGCACCCGCGACGAGATCGACTGGATGGTGAATGCTTTCGGTGCCAAATACACCATCGAGCCACCCGATGCAAACGGGAATTACAGCGTCAGCCACTCTGCCTTCACCATGGTGATTGACCGCGATGGCTATTACGTGATGAACTGGGCACATGGCACGCCATCCACTGACATGAGCGCAGACCTGCATCATCTGCTAAAAGAAGGCATTCCTGTTAGCGCACAAATTCTGGCGGGACCAACCTATACGCCCGTGGTTTGCGCCGTCACGTTGATTCCGTCGCACGTTCAAAACGGACAGTGGCTGTACGAACATCATTGCGCCCAATGTCACGGCATGGACCTCGCCGGTAACCTGCAGTGGCAGGTTGAGTTGGCAGATGGCTCGCATCTGGCTTCCCCGCTCAACGGCGATGGAAGCGTGTGGAAGTATTCTCGAACTGAGTTGCTTTCCGTCATCAAAGAAGGTCGCAATCTTGAGAAGCCCATCCACATGCCAGCGTTCAAATCGAATCTCGCCGATTGGGAAATCGACTTTATCTTGACCTATATTCAAAGCACTTGGGATATTAACCAGTTGAACTATCAACACGGATTCATGACTCTAACCCCCAACCCGACTGCCACTCCCGCCGCGCCGCTCGCCCCGCTCGTAACGGTCACACCCTCTCCATAATATTCTCCACCCTTTGGCGGATACTCCTCTATAAAACCACGCGTTATGATGAAGGCATCTCATCCTTCAGGAGTATCAGCATGAAAAATGGAATTTGCCCCAAATGCGGTTCGAACGAAGTCTTAAGTGAGCTTCCTTTACACGGTGGACAAGGGTATCCTTCCTATGTCGATATTGTGCAACCCGAGCCGCCCAACCGTCCCTTCATTTGGGTGGCGCAAAGCGAGCAAAGTAAATTCGTAGCCTACATCTGCGGCGCTTGCGGTTATTCAGAATTTTATGCCGTTCGACATCAAGCCTTGAACGAAGGCTGGAAAAAAGGCTTCAAACCCCGCTTCGATTACACTGCCTGAAAAAAACATACTATATACCACAGAGATTGCAGAGGTTTTGAGTTTGCCTCATCACTCTCTGTGATCGCTGTGGCAGAATAAATATTTTCCATCTTTCCTGATTCAGAACAAACGTGCTATTATTGCAAAATGTTCACGCGCCTCGAAAAACTTTATCACCAATTCCCTCCCCGCTACTGGATCATCGTCCTCACCTTCTTTATTGATAGCATCGGCGGGACCTTACTCTTCCCATTCTTCTCTTTATACATCACCCAAAAATTCAACGTCGGCATGACGCAGGCAGGCATGGTACTCGCCATGTTCTCCATCTTCGGCATTGTCGGCAACATGATCGGCGGTGCCCTCACAGACCGGCTCGGTCGCCGTAAGCTGATTCTCTTCGGCTTGATCTTCAGCGCTCTCAGCACCCTCTCTTTGGGGTTGGTCAACTCGCTGGCAGTCTTGTTTCCACTCGCCGCGTTTATCGGTCTGCTTTCCGATATTGCCGGTCCTGCCAACCAAGCCATGATGGCAGATATCCTTGACGAAAAGCAACGGCAGGAAGGCTTCGGGCTGATGCGCGTCATCCGCAACCTGGCGTGGATCATTGGTCCCAGCATCGGCGGCTTCCTCGCCAATCGCTCCTTCATGCTGCTCTTCATCATTGACGCGGTCGTCAGCTGTATTGTGGCGGCGATCTTCTTCACCTACATGCCCGAGACCAAGCCTCAACATCACGAAGAAGAACATAAAGAACATGAATCCATTTTCAAAACCATCGCTGGCTATGGCATTGTCCTCAAAGACTTCGCCTTCATTGCATTTATCGTCGCTGCCATTCTGATGGGCGCGGTCTATCAACAGATGTACAACTCCCTCTCGGTCTATCTACGTGACAATCACGGTATCAACCCACAAGGCTATGGCTTCCTCATGACCACCAGTGCCATCACGGTCATCCTCTTCCAGTTTTGGGTTTCCCGCAACATGAAGCACCGACCACCTTTCTTGATCATGGCGGTCGGTACGCTTTTCTATATGCTTGGCTTTAGTATGTTTGGGTTCGTCTCTGCCTATTGGCTTTTCATGTCTGCCATTGTGGTCATCACCATCGGCGAGATGCTCATCATGCCCACCAGCCAAACGCTGGCGGCGGGTTTCGCCCCTGAAGCCATGCGCGGACGCTACATGGCGATCTTCGGTCTCACTTGGTTATTGCCTTCCACCTTCGCCCCCATGTTGGCAGGTCTCATCCTTGATAACCTAAACCCCAACCTGCTTTGGTATATAGGCGGGGCGCTTTGTGCCGTTGCAGCATTTGCCTTTTACACTCTTCATCTACGTTTGGGAAAACAAGCACGCTTCATTCCCACCAACGAGTAAGGGCGACTTTTACAGTCGTCCCTGATTACCCGATCTTCTTTCGAATCGACGCATAACGCGAAACGAGATGCACCCACCAGGGGGATAATCTCGTTTGGACTCTCGCCTGCCGGATCACCTTCCGCATCCCCTCCGGACCTTCGAACGGGTCCAGCAACAAAACCGACCTCGCCACCTCAAACGCTCCGTGCGCATCTGAACCCACTGTGCCGGGGATATTGTGTTTCTCAGCAAATGCCTTGGCTTGATGATTAAAGCGTGGATCCATACAACGCGAGTTGAACACTTCGATCGCATCCACCTGCGGAACGATCTCCAGCAAGTCCGCTTCGAACCAGCCGCCCTTACGATGCGTATCATACGGGTGCGACACGCTAATAAATGCCCCTTGTTCTTTTAATATCCGTATCGTCTCTTGCGGAGTCAACCCCGCAGGGATTTCTTCCTGCACAAAAGCCGCCAGAATCTCCCCTTTGGTGGTCATGATCTCCTCCCCAACGATGACTAGTTCCGGGTCCAGGTTGCGAGCCGCGACCGCCCCCGCAATCGAGTTATGGTCGGTGATCACAAGGCGGTCGAGCCCCTTCGCCCGCGCCGCACGAACCAAATCCTCTGGGCGGGTCAGGGAATCTTTTGAAGCGTTGGTATGACAATGGAATTCGAGTTTAAGCATGTTGAAATCCGTGATAAATAGTACTTGAATAGTCCGGTCAATTCTTATATACTAAGATTCAGTTTTCTCTGGGCGGCATTTATAAACCTTAATGCCCGTATTATCAACGGTTCATTTAGCAGCATTCAACGAGGACATCATGTCTGACTACGATCCCAACGAACTTGACCCCATTTCATTTTGGGTTTTATTACTGCTTTCTGGGGGGCAACACTTTACCTTTCATGATCTGGTCAAAACCATGGACCGTTCCAAAGAAAGCGTTTGGGATGCAATACAAAATTTACAATCCAAAAAGTATGCCAAGAATTTGAACTCAAAATTCATGATTGAATTTGCTGGGGTTGAATATCTCACCAAGCGCGGCATCCTTGCCAACGAAGCAGAAGAGACCCCAAAGCCCAAAGATTTCAAAAAGAAAATCAAACCGCCCTTCTTTTCTAACTGGACAGAGATGTTGATTTGGCTTGCATTGCCATTTAGCTTATCTCTAATCGCAACCATTCTGACGATCTACTTCACTTATGGCTATAACTACGTTTCGCCAGAAAGACGCCTTTATCAGCTTATTACCTGGCTCGTGGTGGGTGTCCTTCTTTTTTTCTATGTCAAACTTTCTTATCATCATCCCATGGGCAGCGAACGGATCGTCGTCTTTCAATCGGGGGAAGCTATTGGCAAAAAAGGACCCGGGCGCATTCTATTGCTGCCTCTCATTCAGCATCCCAGAAAGGTTGACCTAAGTGAACGCCCGCTTGAGATCAAAAAAGAACCCTGCCTCACCCACGACAAAATGTTAGTAACCGCAGGGTTTTATATGACATGGGAAATCAATGACCCCATCCTTAGCTTAACGAAGGTGTCAAATGTTGAGGATTCGGTTTCGTCGCTAACAGCAGCAGTTCTAAGATCCACTATTGCAGAATACGAAATGAATGATGCAATGGAAAAACAACGTGCTCTTAATACCCTTATTCGCACACGGATTGAGCATAAAGCAAACGAATGGGGTGTTCAGGTTAACAATACTGAGCTTCGTGAACTCCAGCCACCAGATGGTGTTATTAAGTCCATTGAAAACCGTCGTAAATCAGAGAATCAAATTGAAGCATTAAGACAATTAATGGCTGTTGGTTCCCGCATGGATGCACGCACTTTTAATCTTAAATATCTTGAGACCCTCGAAAAAATCGGCGAAGGCAAATCGACCAAGTATATTATCCCCATGGAATTCTTCAATTTATTACAGGAATTCATTAGAGGGCAAAACAATAATACAAACAATGGAAACGGAAACAATCCACCCGGACAATTGCCTGGTGGACCTCTTCAATAAATTAAAAAAATAAATTTATCTGGATGTATTTCTAAGTCTTTGGACGTCTTCCGGGGCGAGGAAGCTTTCTGGATTCACCCCCACTGCTAATGCTACACTCGAAAGCGCTGCAGCAAACCCTACGCGATAATTTTCGCTTTCTGCTGTACGTTGGGTGTTATTCGCAGCAGATGCGAAATATATGCTCATGAGGGTTCTGGCTATATCTTCACGAAACCATGGTTTGATATCACTTACATTAGACATTGTCTTACTCCTTGGCGTTACATAAATGCAACTAAATAAATTATAGAACATGAGTTCTATTTAAACAAGAGCGAGGGTATTTTACACCTGTAAGGGAGAAGTAGAGCGTTTACAGATACTTTTCATAGCTTAACACTTATTCAAGGTGGTTCGATGTGTCTCCCAGTGCGCAAAACGCGGGAAATATATCACAAAGAATCACCATGAAAGGGGTCCATTCGGGGGATTCGAAAATTCAACCTATCCTGATATATTTCAACCCGCCAGATTGGCAAATTTTGATTTAGAATCATGCGACAATGAAGAGCGCCTTTAGCGGAATCGGTTCATTTTTACAGACGCCTTTTGGGGTAATAGCAGCCGGGACGGTTGTCTTTCATGGCGTGTTGTTTGCGGTTGGGTTTAACTACACAGTTATTACCTTAGTGATCGCAGTTGTGGTTTTAGGTGTAAACCTTTTTGCTGCGAACTATATTGGCGATAAACTGGTCTATTTCTATTCTCAATTTGTACTCCCCGTCCAAACGCCGAAGGACCGACAGGAAATCTACACCCGCGTAAGCGGATTTGACGGTAGTCGCGGACCAATCCTCTTCGTCAAAAACGGACGGGTGATAAAACATGAAGGGGAGACTGAGAAAAAAGGTCCCGGTGTGATCGTGCTTGATACCGCCAGCGCTATCGTCACCCAAACCGAGACAGAAATTATCGGGGCGGCAGGTCCGGGCATCCACTTTACGAAGGGACGGGAAAAGATCACCCGCGGCGAAGGCGTGGACTTGCGACCCCAATGGCAGTTCATCGGTCCACTGGCGAGCGACCAGCCGTTTCTAAACCCGCCATCTCCTGATTCTAAAAAGTACCACGAGTTGCAGGCTCGGCGTCAACAGACCGCCGGGCAAACTCGCGATGGGTTCGAGATATCCCCCACGATCAGTATCAAATTTCGTATCAAACAACCTGAAGAAAAAACACCTTCAGAAAGTGGCGTGGTTTCACATTATGGTTACAACGCAACCGCCGTGCTCCATGCCGTGACTCGCGAAGTCATTGAATTGGGAACATCAGATAACAAACGTACTCGCATGGAATGGTATCGCCTTCCATCTCATCTCGTAGTGAATTTATGGCGTGAATACGTGCGCAAGTTCAAGCTGGAAGATCTGTTCAAAGCGGAAGGCATCAGCGGGTTACAAACCATCGAAGAGATGATCAATCGTCGCGTGAAAAGACCCGAAGTCGTTGCCATGGACGATACTGGGATTCCCACTGGCGAAGCATTGCCCAGTCTCGAATATCAGCAACTCATCGAACGTGGTCTTGAGGTGATCGAAGTACGCATTCACAATGTGCTGTTTGACCCCGCCATTGAAGAACAGACCATCAAAAATTGGAACAACGAGTGGACCAAGATCGCTAAGCGTGAAGAAGACTTATTGAACGAACGCGAAAAATTGATTGAGACGGCGGCTCATAATGAAGCAGTTAAACGCTTTGCGCGGCTCGCTTCGCTGAAGTTCGAGAATCCGATTGCCATGCCGTCTGATGCGTATTCAACGTTGCAATCGTTGATCGAACCGGTTAAAGAGACTTTGTTGATCGAAAGCCGCGCCAACAGCCAAATGGAAACTGACATCAAAAAACTAGATGAAATTTGGAAATGGTTATTGGTGAGTAAGCTCGATAAATCCATGCATCGCAAAGAGGACGAATCATGAATCGATTCCGCCGTCGACGCGATGAAATGATTCCACGCATCTTTGCCCTGACCGATGAGGCAGTGGAATATCGCAATCAGATACGCAATTATGCCCGCATCATCGTTTGGGCTGTTCTAAGTGGTTTCACTCTGATCTTATTCTTTTTCTTTGCAGAAAATACGATTCAACGTCTCACAGTATTGGGCTTAAGTCTTGTTATCTATCTGCCTTTATTCAGCGTTGCCCAAACCGTCGCAAGAAACAAAGCAGCAAGTTATTTAGCAGATATTTACGAAATAGAAGATGAGACGATTGCCGATAGTTTTCTCGAAGAAGTGATCTTTGGGGAAGGCACCGATAAGATCACGATCAACGAAGGCAAGATCTCAGAAAAAGATGAAGAGTCGCCCCTCATCATGATCGGTGGACCTGGCTATATTCAGGTCAATTTGGATAGTGTGGCATTACTTGAACGCGTGGACGGCACCCCAGAGATCATCCACCCGCGTGGCAAGGCGTGGAAGTTGGGCAGTTTTGAGCGCATTCGTGAGATCGGCAAGCATGATGAACCCGGCAAACGCGAATATGCCATCATTAACTTACGTGACCAATTTGTGCGCGGACTTTCCGTCCGCTCGCGCACCAAAGATGGCATTCCACTCGAAGCGCAAGATATCAAAGTCTTATTCAGCATTTTGCGAAAGCCAAAAGAAGAAGCGCCCGAAAATGACCCATATCATTTTGATGAAACAGCGGTTCATTCCCTGGTATATAACCAAACCATCATTTCGCCTTCGCCTGCAAAAACAGCCGGTGTTTCCTTTCCATGGGATACGACCGTTATTCCGCTCATCACTGGCGAAATGGAAAACCTGATTACTTCACGTAACTTGAGCGAAATCCTTGCCAGTATCAGTCACAAAGAAATTGATGACCTCAATGAAGGTGAAGCGACCAATAAACAAATCCGCATCGAAATGACGGGCGAACAAACTGTTCCGACCAACAACAGTGCCCCCAGCGCACCAAATTTTGAATCACGGTCGAAGATTACGGCGCAATTTTTCAGTCCGCAGTTCAAAGCCAAAGCCACCAAACTTGGCGTCAGTATTCACTGGATCGACATTGGCACATGGCAGCTTCCTTCTGAAATGATTCTTGAAGAATTAAAGAGCGGTTGGAAGATGATGCGAGAAAATGTCCGCCGCCGTAACGATGTCAACCGGCTTGCCAAGCGGCAAGAAATGAAAGAACTGCGCGAGTTGGTTAATAACGTCATCGTCATGAGTTACACCAAAGCGAACAACGCCAACGACAATCGCAAATTATCTGACGATGAATTTTCCAAATTATCAAAGATCATCGAAGATAACCCCAATATTGCTTTTAGCCCTGCGTTGCAGCAAAAAATGGCGCATGAAGCCATCATCAAAAAAGATGCGGCACTTGAAATCCTCAAAGCGTTCCGCAAAGAATTCATTGCCGCCCGCGAACTCATCCAAAAAGAGAACCGCTCCTCCATCGATAAACAAGCCGAGATCGCCAGAATCGATAAAGCTCTGCGCGATATCGACTATCACGTATTCCATTACATCAAAGGTTAAGCATGAAGCACCCCCATATCCAAGTTTCTACTGAAGTCTCCCGCGCGCTCACAATGGGCGCGCCGATTGTCGCACTCGAATCCACCGTCATCACTCATGGGTTACCCCAACCGCAAAATTTAGAACTCGCCCGCAATATGGAACAGCAAGTCCGTGATGCAAAAGCGACTCCAGCCACCGTGGCATTATTGGATGGAAAGATCCGCCTCGGCATCTCAGACGAGGAACTGATTCGGCTTTCTGAAAGCCAATCCACGCTGAAAGTGAGTCACCGCGATTTTGCCACCGCCATCGTCAAAAAAGTGAATGGCGGCACCACCGTTGCAGGAACCATGCTCGCCGCACACATGAGCGGCATCAAAGTCTTTGCCACTGGCGGCATCGGTGGCGTTCACAAAGAATCATCCTTCGATATCTCCACCGACCTCAAAGCCCTCGCCGAGACGCCTATGGTGGTGGTTTGCGCTGGGGCAAAAGCCATCTTAGATTTGCCTGCCACCATGGAATATCTTGAAACCATGGGTGTACCCGTTGTCGGCTACAAGACCGACGAATTCCCCGCCTTCTACTCACGTGAAAGCGGACTCAAGGTCAGCGCCCGGTTGGATTCTCCGCAAGAGATTGCTGAGTTTGCCAAAGCCCATTGGAGCTTGGGGTTGCGCAGCGCGATCCTCGTGACGAATCCGGTTCCCGAAACAGATGCCATTCCAACGTCTGAAATGGAGCCGATGATCGCTCAAGCATCTGCTGAAGCTGTAGAAAAAGGCATCCACGGACAGGCTCTCACTCCGTTCTTACTGGGACGCATTAGCGAATTGACCAAAGGAAAGTCGCTTAAGTCTAATCTTGCTTTGCTTTTGAACAACGCCCGCCTGGCAGGTGAAATTGCCAATGAGATGTACACTAGAAAAAAGGAATGGGCGATCTAATCCATAAATAGTCGGAGGTAGAATGAAAAATGAGTTCGTTCTTTATGAAACCTTCAATGCCAACGCCGAAGCCATATACAACGCATGGTTGTCCACTCAGGGACATACCTTAATGACCGGAAGCCCAGCAAAAGTTCACGGGCATGCAAATGGTGATTTCACCGCATGGGATGGGTATATTTGGGGTACCTTCCTTGAGTTGGAACCCAACAAACGCATCGTACAGCTTTGGCGCACGGGTGAATTCCCAGAAAATGCCGAAGATTCTCGCGTAGAAATTCTGTTGGAAGAAAGCAACAACAAGACCAAGCTGACTCTGGTCCATACCCATATGCCCGAAGATCAAGTGGACAGCTATAAAACGGGCTGGCTTGATTTTTATTTCAAACCAATGAAAGAATATTTCGGATAAAAAAAGGTCTCGTTTTCACGAGACCTTTTTTTATTGGCTCAATTTAGCATCAATCGATGCTAGAACCGAATTCAACACCTCAAAATTGATGGGCCCGCCCATGTGCACGCCCAATGCAGAAACGTAATTTCCATGCTGCTGCAAAGCGAAGCAGATATTGGTCATCACATGGTCAATATCTCGGTCTGTGCACTTGGCTGCAAATTTATCTGTAGTAGTGCTGGGAGAGAAAGTGATCTCCGGGTTATCTTTCCATTCTTCCACAAAAAAGTAGTTTGCGAATTCGTCGTACCCCGCAATCGCCGCAGATTCATCTGAATACACGATCAATTGCTGTTCAAACGCCGGAGACTCCGACTCGTTCCCATATGCAAACGCTATGGTATATAACTGTCCACCCCAGTCTTCGCCAGTCGATTCGTTGAAAATGATCCACTCCGAAGGGACGTCTTCTGTATCCATCATCTTCATACGCAACTCAGGTGGAACATTGTTTGCGCAACCCGCCAATACTACCCCAAGCAAAACCAAAATACCGATCCGTACAATTTTCATTATCTTTTCTCTACTTTTGAATTGAATTTGGTTAACCCAAGCCTTTTTCAAGCAATTCATTTACCAAGGCTTCAGGAACTTGTACTGCCACGACTTCCCCTTTGACGGTTATAACGCCATTGACCTGAAGCCACTCTTCGACCACAACTTTACGTCCCTTTACTTCTTTCACTCGTGCACGGATTTCAAGAATCGGTCCCATGGGAGTAGGCTTGAGATAGTCTAAATGCAAAGAAGCGGTGAGGTAGCGAAGCGCAGGCTCTGTATCCATGAGGCGGTTCTCGGCGCGGTAGCCTGCTGCTGCGGCGGTTCCGGTCCCATGACAATCAATTAATGAGGCGAGCAATCCGCCATATACATACCCAGGAATGGCAGTGTGATAAGGCTTCGGTTGAAAATGGCATACGGATTCTTCGCCATCCCAATAGCTTTTGATCTGATGCCCTAATTCGTTCATTGTTCCGCAGCCATAGCAATGAGACAAATATTCAGGATAGTATTCTTGAAATGCTTTTTCGGTCATGTGAATTCCTGTTTGCGAATATAGAGTTTAGGGTGTTGCTGTCGGCGTTAAAGTAGGTGTTCCCGTTTGAAGTAAATCTGGCGTACCTGTTACGGTAACAGAGGGTGTGAGACTGTCCATGATGACAAAGCGACCAACGACCTTCCAGTCATAGCCCATGAAGATCTGCACTTCATATTGCCCCGCCTGCCAACCATCTAAAGGCGATGAACAAGATGTATAGCCGCCAATACCACCTGTGCCCCACTCTTCACGCCAAGGTTCGGTCTCATAACAAACCAAGTTTCCATTACGGAACCAAAGCGCGGTCCACTGCACGCCAGGTTGAGTATTGTTGTAGTCAAAACCGCCATACAGGGTGTCAATGGGCAATACAAATACAGTCTTCGGGTCTACAGCATTCACACCATCAAATTCAGTAGAAAATTGAATGGCTGTAAAAATAGCATCTGGGTTCGGGGTGACGGGCCCGGTAAAGAGCGCTTCAATAGCAGAGGGCAGGAATGGTGTCGGGGTTAGGGTGGGCGTATCAGAAACCAAGGGAGTTGGCGTCAGTGTAGGAGTTAACGTGATTGTAGGTGTTAAGGTGATCGTTGGCGTCAGCGTAATCGTTGGCGTCAACGACGGAGTGACAGACGGCGGAAAGACCTGATACATCACCTGAGCTCCACCTGATGGGAACCAAAACGTGGCACCAATCAAAACAAGAGCCAAGAAAACCAAGCGCCAGGCGGTATTGTTATAGCGCTTGCGTAAACTATAAAAAGAAATTTTGCGAGCCGCTTGCATATTGCGAATGGCTCCACGAAAGGAAAAGAACGCCCCAAGTGCCGCAAATAAGGCAAGGACGATAACACCAGTACGAATATCCATACCAAAATTATACCCAGTAAAGCCAAGTGCGCGACAATTTCAAAAATATGTGTTAAAACAAGCACTATGACCAACGAACTCGTTCTCCTCAAACTGGGCGGATCGCTCATCACCGACAAAGACAAAGCCTACACTCCAAGGCTCGACAAATTGGCAGACCTTGCCAGGGAAATCAAAGCGGCTCAAGACGCCAACCCAGGCTTGAAACTGATCCTCGGGCATGGTTCTGGCTCGTTCGGACACGTCGCCGCGAAGAAACATGGCACCCGCGATGGTGTGCAGACAAAGGAACAATGGCTGGGCTTCACCGAAGTCCGCTTGCAGGCTGCAGAGTTGAACCGCTATGTTGTCACTTCGCTTTTTGAAGCAGGCATTCCCGCCTTACCTTTCCCACCGTCGGCTTCGATGGTTTCGGATAAACGCAAAGTCACCCATCACAACGTGGAGACCATTCGCCGGGCATTGAATGTAGACTTGTTACCCGTTGTGCAGGGAGATGTCGCTTTCGATGAAACCTTGGGCGGCACCATTCTCTCGACGGAAGATGTTTTCACATTTTTAGTAGACCAATTCCCCACCACGCGGATTTTACTGGCAGGCATTGAAGCCGGAGTGTGGGCAGATTTTCCAGCGAGGACAAAGCTCGTAAAGCAGATTCAACTATCGGATTATGAAGCGATGCGAGCGGGCATCAAGGGCTCGGTCAGTACGGATGTCACAGGCGGAATGAAGGCCAAGGTGGAGGAAATGTTAGCACTCATCCAAAAGAAAGAAGGGTTGACCGTACAAATTTTCTCGGCAGAAGAACCCGGATTCTTGACCCGCGCCTTGCAAGGCGAGAATGTGGGCACGCTCCTAACGGCATAAAATGACAAAAAAATGACGGTTTGCTCTTGCAATTTTTTAAATTTGTCTGATAATTGGGGATAGAATAAATTATATATAATTTTCAAGGAGATTCTATGGCAACCAAAGGAAAGTCTGCAAAAAAGGGTGCAAAACCTGCGCCCAAGAAAGTTGCGAAGAAAGTCGTAGCAAAGAAGAAGGCTGCTCCCAAGGCAAGCAACACATTTCAACCGACTAAGCTAAAACTCCTTCGCCCAGTGCCTTCAGATATTGAGATCGCACAAGCTGGCAAACTCAAAACCATTACGCAGATCGCCCAAGAACTTGGAATCCGTGATGATGAACTTGAGTTATTCGGACCCTATAAAGCCAAGATCAAACTTGAAATCCTTGAACGTCTTAAGAACAAACCAAATGGCAAATACATCGATGTAACTGCCATTACCCCAACTCCGCTCGGTGAAGGCAAGACTACTACTACTGTGGGTCTTTCTCAGGCACTCGGCGCTCACCTCGGCAAGAAAGTGATTACCGCCATCCGTCAGCCTTCGATGGGTCCTACCTTTGGTATCAAAGGCGGCGCAGCGGGCGGTGGGTATTCTCAGATCATTCCGATGGAAGATTTCAACCTCCATCTCACTGGTGATATCCATGCCATTACCGCCTCGCATAACTTGGTCGCGGCGGCGCTTGATGCACGCGTTATGCATGAAAAAGAACAAGATGACGAGAAGCTCTTCAACGCGCTCTGCCCGCCCAATAAAAAGGGACAGCGCAAATTCTCACCGACCATGCTGCGCCGTTTGGAAAAGCTCGGCATCAAAAAGACCAATCCAGATGATCTCACACCCGAAGAACGCTCTCGCTTCGCCCGCCTCGACATCGACGAACGCACCATCACCTGGCGCCGTGTGGTAGATATCAATGACCGCATGCTGCGCGAAGTGGAAGTTGGGCGCGGCAAGGATGAAGCGGGGCATGCTCACATGTCTGGCTACGACATCACCGTCGCTTCTGAAATTATGGCAGTGCTCGCTCTGACCACTGGCATCGAAGATATGCGCGAACGCTTTGGCAAGATGGTGGTTGCCACCAGCAAACGTGGCGACGCTGTTACCGTAGAAGACCTCGGCGTCGCTGGTGCAGTCACCGTTTTGATGAAGGATGCCATCAAGCCGAACTTGATGCAAACCCTCGAAGGGACTCCAGCCACGGTTCACGCCGGACCTTTCGCCAATATCGCCCACGGACAGTCTTCTATCATCGCTGACAAAATCGCTCTCAAACTGGTCGGCAAAGACGGCTTTGTGGTCACTGAATCTGGCTTTGGTGCAGATATCGGCATGGAAAAATTCTTCAATATTAAATGCCGTTACTCTGGCTTGATCCCCCATGTTGTCGTGATGGTTGCAACCGTCCGCGCGCTGAAGATGCATGGTGGTGGCCCGAAAGTGGTGGCGGGCAAACCACTTGCTCCTGAATACACCGATGAAAACTTGGAATTGCTCAAGGCGGGTCTCGTTAACCTTGAACGTCATATTCAGAATGCCATGAAGTTTGGAGTCAACGTCATTGTTGCCATCAACTCCTTTGCCACCGATACAGAAAATGAAGTGGAACTTATCCGCAAATCTGCGATTGAATTCGGTGCTATGGATGCGATCAAATGTACACACTGGGCTGATGGCGGTAAAGGCACCAAGAAATTGGCTGAGGCGGTGGTAAAAGCTGCAGAACAGCCGAGCAACTTCAAGTTCCTGTATGATCCGACGCTTCCCATCAAGGAAAAGATCCAGATCATCGCCAAGGAAATTTATCGTGCTGATGGAGTGGATTACACTCCTGAGGCTGAAGAACAGATCGAGCGTTACACCCGCCTTGGTTTCAATGACCTCCCCATCTGCATGGCGAAGACACACTTGTCCTTCACCACCGATGCTACCAAGAAAGGTGCTCCTACAGGCTTCCGCATCAGCGTCCGCGAGATTCGTGCAAGTGTTGGTGCAGGCTTCTTGTACCCCATCCTTGGCGATATGCGCACCATGCCGGGCTTACCCACCCGCCCATCTTTCTATGATGTAGATTTGGACATGGAAACTGGCAAGGTTCTTGGGTTGTTCTAAAGAATTACAACCAACAAAAATGCAGGGCACGCCTAAAAGCGTGCCCTGTTTTTTCAGTACCGAAAGGCTATATTGAAAATCAGTATAAATTGAATATAATTCACCCTTATGCATCCCGTCACCCTGACTTTATCTGAACAAAGAGAACTGATCAAGAGTAAGGAAATCAGCGCTTCTGAACTCGCCGCTGCTTGTTACCGTCAAATTGACCGTCTCAACCCGACACTTAATGCCTTCATCACTGTAATTCCACAGGGTGATGAAGAGGCATCTATTAATAAACATACTGCCTTGTTACAAGGTATTCCTATTGCTGTTAAAGATCTATATAACACCAAAGGAGTGCGTACTACGGGCGGCTCTAAATTCTTTTCTGACTATGTTCCAAGTGAAGATGCAGTAGTAGTAGATAAAATCAAGAAGGCTGGGGCGCAAATCATTGGCAAGACCAATACTCATGAAATTGCTCTCGGGGTGACGAATAACAATCCACACTTTGGGGCTTGTCGCAACCCTTGGGATACTACTTGCATCCCCGGCGGTTCCTCTGGTGGAAGCGCTGTTGCCGTCGCAACCGGTATGGCGCTTGCTGCAATTGGCACAGACACGGGCGGCTCGATCCGCATCCCAGCTTCTTTATGCGGTGTGGTGGGTCTAAAGCCCACCTATGGACGTATTAGTTTGCGTGGTGTTTTGCCGCTCTCTTGGAACCTTGATCATGCTGGTCCTATTACCAAACGGGTAGAAGATGCTGCATTAATGTTGCAAGTCATGGGCGGATACGACTCTGAAGACCCAGCTTCATTCAAAACATTACCGGGCGATTTTTCCAGCCACATGCGGGATAGCATCCGCGATCGTAAAGTTGCCTTAGCAGTAGGCAGTTTTGTAGATGAAGTGACTCACCCTGAAGTTTTAGCCGCCATTCGAAAAGCCGCCGATGTATTAGCAAAACAAGGCGCCATTATTGAAGAGATCAACGTAGATTATTTACGCGAAGGTGCTCTTGCCAATTCCCTAATGACTCAAGCGGACGGTGCTGCCTTCCACCGTGATCGGCTGAAAGAACACCCTGATTGGTTTGGAGTGGATGTCCGCCAGCGATTGGAAACGGGAGCTGCATTCACATCCACTGAGTATGCGCTTGCGAGGCGCACTCAGGTTGAGGTCCGGAGGCGATGCGATATTCTATTTGAAGAATATGATGCGCTCATCCTCCCCACTACTCCAATCGCCGCGCCAGTTCTCGAAGGTGAAGATGCCGTTGAGCGAGCCCGCTTATTGACACGCCTCACCGCACCGTTCAATATTACCGGTCTGCCGGCTTTATCTGTTCCCTGTGGATTTACCACCGAAGGATTGCCAATTGGGCTGCAAATTGCCTCCCGCGCATGGAATGAGTCTGGCGTTCTAAGGATCGGGTATGCGTATCAAGAAGCAACCGAATGGCATAAAATGAAGCCAAGCATCGTGACGGCTGCATAAAATTTAATCCCCTGTTATCATAAGCATATGAAGTCAAAAAGCACATGGATCATTTCCTGGGCAGTGATAAGGCTGCCTCTTTTCGGTTTACTTGGGTACCTCTTTCGATATCAACTGATTGCCATTTTCGAGAAAACAATCGGGTTTACAGGGAGAATGGATTTCTTCGTCTTCACGATTAGTACTTTTTATGCACGTTTTCTGTTATACGTTTTCTTTTCGCTCACATTGATAGCAGGGTATTTATTGATCCAAAAGATCAAAGTATCTCCTATTCGGCAATATGGCATTTGGCTAGCGAGCACACTCTGTGGCTTATTCTTTAGCTTTTATCTTATTTTTCAATCTCCAAACGCATTCTTAAGAACGTTCTTTGTATTTGCTCTCCTTGCGATAAATACCATCCCCATTGAATGGCTTGAAAATAGTTTTAATAACACAAACCTTTTATTCCTTGTTGGTATCGGTATAAGTGAAACCATTTTTCCGCAGACTTATACACTATCACTCATAAACCAGGCACCTAAACTAAGCAATGCTAAAAAATGGACTTGGGGAATGGGCATTCTCATTGTTTCACTAATCTGGATGTTCTTGCTCGTTCCATACGACAGTCAACGTATATTCACACTTGCTGAAAAAATCCACGCAGACCCTGCAGTTCAAAAATTTTCGACAGGAATCTATAACTGGGTGGAATTGAATCCTGAAAAAAATCTTCTATACGCAGTTGGACGGGGCACGAACTTCTTACTAGCATTTGATCTCAACCACTTGGATCAAGCTCCAAAGCGCTCACGTCAAGATATTGGTAAGACTCAGAGTTTTGGTTTCAACCCAGATCAGCAAGAAATCTATGTATACAAAGCCGATACACGCGAGCTTTTATATATGGACGCATCTTCTTTAAAAGTTCTGAGGTCTGTGCCCATTCCAGATTTAGCCCCCGGAGATGTGTGGATAAAATGGGTTTATTTTACTGACTCAATTATTATTTCTTCAGAAGCAGATGCTGAAATTGGAATCCCTTTATACGTTGTCGATCGTAAAAGTGAAAAAATCATTGCTTCAATGGAATTTCCCACTATTCCAACAGCATATTTAATTGTTAATCCCAACCAGCCCCTAATGTATTTCAACTCATTCAAAGATTCTTATTTTGCTGTCTGGAATATGGATTCTTATGAAATCACCAACCAAGTTGAGATAACCCCTCGTACTGATCGTATGGTCTTCTCTGAAAGAACCCAGGAAGTTTGGATAGCATCTCCTCTTGATGGATCTGTCCTACGCTATGATGCCGATACGCTAAAAAATACTGGAGCTATTAAGAGCAACTTCGGTGACCGGACATTAAATATAGATTATCAAAGAAATCTGTTATTGACTGGTAATTTTATTAATGGACGTTTGACAATAATTGACGTAACCACGCAAAAAAAAGTGGCAAGTTATTACCTGGGTCCGTGGATTCGAACAATTGCCTTGGACATACCGAATGGCATTGCATATGTTTCTACTGTACGTGGTCTATTTAAAATCAACTATAGTCAGGGCTTAAATACAGCAAACTAGAATTTCAGGGTTGTTGGCTTTTAGGAATTACATGGCATATTTTTGCATAATTCGCAAAAATGCTTCGCGGTCTTCAGGTACTATCTCAACGACTTCAAAGCCAACTTGAAATAGATTCGGTTGAATCGTATCAATCTTGCACCACTTACTGCGTGCAACAAAAATAATGAACGGCATAGAGCCTAAATCTGGAGTTAGCTCGATACGCATATAGTAATCCGTATTTGTGGGCAAGGGTCCCACCGTTTCGAGCCTCAGCCCGGTTGAACTTATCTCGACCATGTGACCAAGAATTTCACCCGTGTCGTCATTCAAAACTCGCATATACAAGTTAAATCTCTTACGTGGAACAGTGCGCTTCTCTGGCATAATATTTACCTCTGCTTTCCGCTTGCTTTCTTGCCTCTAATTATACAATTGAAGAAAGATATTTTTATTCGTATTTCAATGCTAAAACTGGAATCATGTTAGCTGCTCGTAAGGCGGGGTAAAGTCCAGATATCATGCCAATAAACGTCGAAAATGCCAAAACAAATAGCGGAAGCCAAATGGGTGTGTAAATGGCGACGCTCGGTGGCACACCGCCTTGTTCGGCGGCTTGTTGAGCAAGATATACCACTGCCACTACATTTAACATTTGACCTAACAGCCAGCCAGTTAATACCCCACCCAAACCGCCAATAAACCCAATCCCTGCCGCTTCACCAAGAAAGAGACTAAGAACATCGCGGTTCGTGGCTCCAACTGCCTTCATTAATCCGATCTCGCGAGTACGCTCCAAAATAGACATTGCCATCGTATTTGCGATCCCAATCGCAGCCACAAGCAAAGCAATCGCTCCTACCCCGCCAAGCACAATCTGCAAAATTGAATAAAAATTATTGATCCCTTGCACAAAATCCAGAGAGGTGTTTGCTTGAAACCCTAATGCAGTAATGGCATCGCGGACCTCTAAAGTTTTATCCGGGTTTTCTACCCGTACTAAAACTTCGTTATACCCGGTCTTGTTGTAATTAATGGTTGAATTATTCGCCCATTCGTTCATAGACTTAACCACTTCAATCGGAAGATAGATGGAATAATCAGCTTCAGAGCCAGATTCAGAAAGCACCCCTGCTACTCGCAAGCTATAGTTCTTACGAATTTCATTGTTCTTATCATCGTATTTGAGAAGGGTTAATTGAATCTGTTGGTCATAAAGATCCGGCGGAGGCGGTGGTACTTGCCCAGGGCGAATGTTCGGGTCCATAAAGTTTTGTGGAACCATATAGCCAATCACCACGGTTGCCCGGCTTAAAGCGGTAGTACCTTGCTGTGCCTCCAAGCCAAGTTCTGAGAGATCACTTGTGCCTACTCCAAATATATTGCTGTATCCTTGAAGTTTTTTGTAGGACACAAAAGAGTTTGAAAACATATAATCGCGCGGTATCACAGCCGTCACACCAGGGATGGCACGCAAATCTTGTAAGGCACTATTGGTAAGAAGTTTTACATCCTCAGGTGCGGATGCAACCTCTCCACCGCCACCTACGGGTCCGAACATGGTGCCGCCTCCATAGGCGGGCACCACGCTGATTTGGCTTAGATCGCCAATGCCGTATAACTGCTCATTGGCATTCATTTGCAAACCAATAGCGAGAGAGACAAGAATCACCACCGCACCCGTACCAATGACTACACCAATCGCCGTCAACGCAACACGTGCCTTACGGCGGCTCAAATTATTAATAACCAAACGTACTAAATCTGAAAATTTCATAGGGCTATTAAGTCTATTATCTTATCCACCGTTAGGCACAGGTTGAATATCGGTAGGTGGATTCTGCATCTCGGGAGAAGAAGCGGAAGGAGCGCTGTCTAAACCTAAAAGTCCAAGAATGAAGCGCCATGTCTTTTGCAGAAAAGCCTCATCGGTTGACGGAGGCATCCCACTTACATCCACTGGAGAGTTTGGGTCTGGCGTTGGTTCAATAAAACCTTCTTCAACCGTGACATCTACCGTTTTTTCAACTTTCCGATTTTGATTGAAGTCATCTGTATATTCAATGACAAAATTTAATTTTGTCGACCCTGAGTTTAAGGGGGTCAATGTGGCGTCAAGAGTAAAGTAACCACCTTTATCCAAAGAGCCAACCAGCGATGTACCACCATCAACCGTGCCGTTATCGGTTGTTACCGTGATTGTTCCAAGCACAGCCGTTCGCTTTCCAAGATTAACAACCTGAATCGGCAATGCACCAGGTTGACCGGCGAAAAATGAATCAGGAGGGCGGTAAAAACTAATATCAAGATTTGGCAGGCTATATACCAACAAGGTAATCACCTGTTCATCATTCACAACTTCGCCTTTGGCATTTAGATAAGAGAATGTGACCTTGATAGGATATGCGCCTGGTTCTGTTGAAACATTGACGATCAAATCTTGTTTGGCTTGAACCATTCCACCGGCTGGTAAATCTCCTAACGATTGAATATTAGAAGTGCCAACCGGCGCAAAATTTGTGAACTCTCCATTTCCGCCAGAAACGCCACCAGGTTGCGGCGTGCCATCGCTAGAGCCGCTGGAGCCTCCTCCAACAATCATCGTAACCCGTGGCGCTTTTTCGTTACCCATATTTTGAACGGTCATAACGAGATTGAAGCGAGTGCCCGGCTGGAGTGGATCGACATCTGTGCCATACGAAGTAATGATCAACTGACCGCTTCGGACTCCGGTTGGGGTTGCCGTGTAGTAGACGCCTGTTCCGCCACCTCCGCCTGCCACAGAAGCAGAGAGTGTGAACTTATCTGAATAGGCATTTCCTTTATCGTCATTGTAGCTAAGTGTGACATCGATCGTAATAATGGACTTTCCAGATAAGGACCCATTTGACACAAAGCGTTGGTCAACAGATACGCTAGAGCCTGCAGAGACACTTCCAAGAACAGCGACACCGCCCGTATCTAAAGGCACAAGATCTGCGGATGAAAATGTCGCCTGTGTATTGTAGGCTGGCAAAGAACCAGCATTTTCAAAATTCACAGTGAATTTAAACGGTTTATTCGAAGTAATACCATCCTTGCCACTGGTACCAGAAAAAGACACCCGTAGTTGAGGGCGTGCAAATGGTGCAGAAGTTGGTGTTGCAGCGGGAGTATTGGTCGGGGCAGGTGCTGTAACCGTAAAAGAAACAGGAGTAGGAATATTAACTATTCCACCAGACATCGTCACTGTAAGATTATATGTTTTCGGCGCATACCCAGCAGGGACAACAGCGGTCAAGGTCTGATCATTATAAAAAGTTGTCGCTAGTGCTGAGCCATCAAGTAGCACAACAGCTGTGTTATCAAATCCGGTGCCTGTTACTGTAATCGTTTTATCAGCAGTATTCAAAACAGATGTTGGTGTTACAGACAGCAAGTCAGCAGCAAAAGCAGGCGTAGGAATGCTCGAAACTAAAAGAGCGAAAATCACACTGAGCCACAAAACAGATTTTCTTGCTAAATTCATTTATCCTCCAGAATTCCCCTGAAGCGGTTCTAACGCAACAGCCTGATACTCAGCCTCTGTAACCACTTTCCCATCTAACAAAAATATCTTATTGGTAGCAAATCGCACCATGCGTGGGTCGTGCGTTACCACCAGCACCGTTCGACCAGATTTGTGTAGGTCTGAGAGCATCCGCATAATCGTCACACCACTTTGGGTATCCAAATTACCGGTCGGTTCATCGGCAAAGATCAAAACGGGGTCGTTCACCAATGCACGCGCAACCGCCACACGTTGTTGTTGCCCGCCCGAAAGTTCGGATGGTTTATGATGGCTTCGATCTGCCAAGCCAACTTGAGACAACAATGTCTGTGACCTATCATTTCGTTGATTTGCTGGCACCCCTGCAAATTGCATTGGGAAAGCAACATTTTCAAGAGCAGTCATGCTTGAAACAAGATTGAACGATTGAAAGATAAAACCCATTGTTTTTCGGCGGAACAGCGCAAGCGCATTCTCATCCATTTGATCAAGCCGCTCATTATTAACGTAGATCTCTCCTGCCGTTGGGCGATCCAAACCTCCAAGTAGATACAACAAACTACTTTTGCCTGAGCCGGAAGGTCCCATTACGACCGTAAAAGTATGTTCGGGAATCTCCAAATCCACGCCATCCAAAGCGCGGACGAGTGTTCCACCCATTTCGTAATGTCGTTTCAGACCCACGATGCGTATAAAAGAAGGTTTCATATTAGAAGAAAGGACGCTGAACTGCCAACCCGCTCAACCCAGACAACAAAGAGCCAATGCCCGATTGAACAAGAAGAAGCAGGATGGAAACGATCAACACATTAGAGATTGATTTATTACGCGGCATGTTATCGGTGATACTAAAACCGATAATTAGAAGAAAAATGCTCCAGATGTAAAACAGATCGAGCCGTGAAAGCATCTGGGAAACAAAAGCCGCATTGGAAGTAAACCCTGATAACCCGGGGCTTTGAATGGGATGCTGTGTGATCAACAAATACACAATCCGCAACCCATCGCGAACTAGAAATGGCAAGCTTGCCCATGCAGTGATGGTCAATGCGCTTTGCATGGATCCACGCCCGCCGAACAGGGTCGAGCCGAAATGCAGTAAAGCGCCCAAAATGAGCCAGCCAAGCCAAAGCCCCAACAAAGCCCCCACAAGTGGAATGACATAGTTAAAGACCGGTCCCTGCATGGATTGCTGCGCCTGCATGTAGTTATTCTGCATATCTGGCGTCCACCATTGCCAATCGGGCGGGAGAGTTACTTCTCCCATGGAGGCAGCGCGTGCCTTCAAAAACCCGCTGATAATGATAACCAGGGTTGAAGAGATGCTAAGTGCCAACATGGGAAACTGCCAGCCGGTATTCTCTGCAACCAATATGGAAAAGGTATGTTGAGGCTGTAACAAAACTTCAGAAATACGAGAAAACTGAAAACGAGGTTTAGTGGGCTCAGATTGTGTCATATATATTTCGTTTTTTCCTCGCAAAAATTCTAACATGCACCAAAATTTCACGCTTAATAGCTATTAACGAAAAAGCGGCTGGATTAGTTCCAGCCGCTTCACTCAATTTCCTATATACCTTCAAACAGATCGCTTTTTCGTTTGAAATCACCTTGCACCGGTGGGTATGCTTGCATAAAATCTTCACGCTCGCCGAACAAACGCGTCACAAAACCCATCAGTCCACGCCGCATTTGCATGCCACCTTGTGAAGCATGTTGGGCGCTGGCACGAGTTTTGATCTCAGCAACAGAGCGGGTATTAATCCGCGCATGCACGGGGAAATCAACTTCAGCAAGTTCTTTCAAATTGATATCCCCATTGCGACCCCATTTGGTTGGGTCTTTGCCGATCAAGGGCATTAGGTTGGTCATTACCCGCAAAAACCAACGTGGAAAGACCTGAAAATACAAAGCGCTTGGCTTAAAAGCTGCCCCTGCTTCAGGGTGAAAGTTCTCATCATCTGCGTTGGCGAAAGCAAGCACAGTCGCTTTGTGGATGTGAATATGGTCAGGGTGTTTATAGCCGCCAATTGGGTCGAACGTAATCACCACATCTGGCTTGATGGCGCGGATATGTTTTACGACCTTACCCGCCACTTCCTCTACCGGGTGATTGATCTGCGCATCAGGATGCTGATTGGCTTCCATGCCCGGCATACCCGAGTCGCGATATCCCAGGAAGATCACTTCTTTCAAGCCTAATTCTTTTGCGGCACGCGTCAACTCATCTGTGCGCATCTCGGCAGTATCTTTAAAACCCTTTAAAAACTCTGGAGACACCGTGCCTACTTCACCGCGTGTAGCACACACATAGTAGGTCTCATATCCGCGTTGTGCATAAAGCGCCAGCGTGCCCCCCAAACCAAATGACTCATCATCGGGGTGCGCCAGCACTGCTAAAACCTTTTTCGTCATATTTACCTCTGCATTGGAACTTTTTTATTTTTTACGTTTCTTCTTGGACGTAGAAACTGTTCCAAAGTTTACCCTACCAAGGTATAATTAGTGAGATAGAAATATCTACCCACAAAAAGGATACCCAGCGAATGACGGACAGCAAGTAGTTAAACCAATTTTTTCAGGGCACTTCCCTATTGGCGTTTAATACTGCCGAGGCATGCCCTCGGTTTTCTTTTTAACTACAGGAGTTCGTTTTTATGCTTAGTATTCATAACCTCAATAAAAATTTCGGTATCCAGCCCGTTCTCAAAAACATCAACTTCAATATTAGTGCAGGTGAGCGCATCGGTCTGATCGGCGTCAATGGCTCTGGCAAGACCACGCTCATGCGCATCCTCGCCAGGTTCGAACATCCTGATTCTGGGGATGTCTCTTCGACGCGCCCTAACCTACGCGTTGGCTATCTCGCGCAAGGAATGGACTTCTCCCCCGAGCAGACGCTTCACTCCGCCCTTGGGCTTGATTCAGATTCCCAAACCGACCCCGCGCTGGAAGTGGAGACTCTAGCTCTGGCGTTATCGCAGAATCCAAATGACGCTTCATTGCAAGCACAATATGACTCAGCGTTGCAAAAACTCTCCGCAGGCAGCGACCAGACCTCGGCGATGGTAGAGGCGTTGGGCTTGTCTCATTTTCCTGCTGAGACACCCATCGCCCATCTCTCTGGTGGACAGAAGACCCGTCTTATGCTTGCCAAAGTTTTGTTGGGCGATCCGCATCTGCTGTTGTTGGATGAACCGACCAATCACCTCGACATCGAAATGTTGGAATGGCTGGAAGATTGGCTAAACGGATTCAAAGGCGCAGCGCTGATCGTTTCGCATGACCGCACCTTTTTGGATAACACCGTGACAAAGGTGCTCGAGTTGGATTCGTTGACGCACACCATCAAAGCCTATGAAGGCAACTATAGTGAGTACCTCGACGCGAAAGATAAAGAATGGAATAAACAATGGGATACATACCGTGATCAGGAAACTGAGATTCGGCGCATGAAAGATGATATCAACCGAACCAAGCAACAAGCCTTGCATGTAGAAATGACGACCACTCCACGCCAACCCGGAGTGCGCCGTATTGCAAAGAAAGTGGCGGTGAAAGCGAAATCGCGCGAGAAAAAATTAGACCGCTATCTTAACTCTGAGGAACGTGTAGAAAGACCCATGCCAAAATGGGGCATTAAACTTGACCTGGCTCAACCAGAACATCAATCGAAAGATGTGTTGGTGACGGATAACCTTTCAATTGGGTATGTGCAAGATGTACCGTTACTCAAGGATATTAATTTGTTCATTCGCGCTGGTCAGCGTGTGGTGCTGACAGGACCCAACGGCGCGGGCAAAACATCTTTCATCCGCACCGTGATTGGGAAAATTCCAGCCTTGAGCGGCTCCTTCCGCTTGGGCGGTGCGACCAAACTTGGCTACATGGCACAAGAACAAGAATTACTAAACCCAGCCTTGAACTCGGTGCAGACGATTCAAAGTGTTGCCACTCTCAATGAAACCGAGACGCGCAATTTCCTGCATTACTTTCTCTTCAAAGGTGATGCTGCACTACGCCCAGCCGGAGAGCTTTCATATGGTGAACGCGCCCGCTTGCAACTGGCTTTGCTCGTTGCCCAAGGTTGTACCTTCTTGATTTTGGATGAACCGATCAACCATTTGGATATCCCTTCGCGTGAAAGATTCGAAGAGGCGCTCGAGAATTTCAATGGAACCATCCTTGCCGTCGTCCACGACCGCAGTTTTATCGAACGCTTCGCCACAGATGTATGGCAGGCACGCGATGGAAAGATTCTGAAATGAATTTCACTGCTTATGAAGATGTAAACCAAATCCTCAATCTCCTGCTCGAAAACGTGCAGGAGGTTTTAGGAGATCAATTCGTTGGCATGTATCTTTATGGCTCACTCTCTTCAGGTGATTTCAACCCCGAAAGTAGCGATCTTGATTTTTGTGTAGTCACACAAGATATTTTGCCAGAAGAAATGATAGCCAAACTTGAAGCCATGCACAAGCGGATTTGGTCCCGCCCATCCAAATGGGCGGCGAAGTTGGAAGGAGCCTATCTCCCGAAAAGCCTCATCCGCCGCCACACCCCGAGAGGACCTGCCTGCCCTGTGGTCAACGAAGGCAAATTTTATGTAGACACGCCCGGTAGTGATTGGATCATTCAACGGCATGTCATTCGTGAGAAAGGCGTCGTCCTTGCCGGACCAGACCCGAAGACCTTGATCGATTTCGTTTCGCCAGCGGATATTCGATGCGCTGTGTTGGGAGTCTTGCTTGAATGGTGGTTTCCCATGCTCGAAAACCCGGTATGGCTGGTTGAGCATGGCAGCGAATATCATGCCTTTGCTATCCTATCAATGTGTCGCGCTTTGCACGCCATCGAGCATGGAACGATCGTCTCCAAGCCGGTTGCGGCGGCGTGGGCGAAAAGCCAAATGCCAGACCAAGCTCAATGGATAGAGACAGCTCTCCGGTCTCAGCATGGATGCGGTGACGGGTTCGCAACCGAAGCGTTGAATTTCATCCGGCTTGTCAAAGAACGGGTAAGTCAATAAATATCCTCTTGCTAAAATAGAACTTTTGTTCTATAATAAAGTCACCCACTTTTATAAATGAAAGGAAGTGTTTAATGTTGAACTTGAATTCGGTCATGCTTGGAACACAACAATCTTCGGCAATGGTGGCTTTCTATGAAAAACTGCTTGGTAAGCCCGCCGATATGGTTGACCCCGATAACGGCTTTTGGGGCTGGCAGATTGGTAATGTCTTTTTGGGAATCTTGAACCACTCTGAAATGAGTGGCAAGGCGAAAGACGCCGGGCGTATCATGCTGAACTTTGAAACGCCGCAGGTCAAAGAAGAATTTGAACGCATCAAGGCGATTGGTGCGACGGTCATCAAAGAACCATATGGCATGGGCGAAGGTGAAGGGTCAATCGCCACTCTGGCAGACCCCGATGGAAACTTCTTCCAGTTGATGAACCCGATGGGTTAAAAGACAACGAACTTAACAAAAAGACATGCTAAAGCATGTCTTTTTGTTTTCTGCTCATGTATAATGGTTTCCCCCGAAAGGATGTTTTCCATGTCGTTCACGAAAAAAATTGATGAGTGGATGAAAGAAGTCGAAGACCGACCCGAATCAGCCGTCACTATCGTGAGGCTGGTGGTGCGGCGTTTGCAGGAGCTCTCTGAACGCAATGAAGAATTGCTGGCAGAGAACATCGCCCTTCAGCATGGAACCCGTGTGGAGGAATATCAAAAAAGGATTGCCCATTTAGAATATCAATTAGACATGCTCAAGCAACGCTTTGGCATGGACGAGGCTGCGATTACAACAGCATCAGTCACGTCAAACAAAGATGCATCTACATCTTGCTTACTGGTGTATAACGCGCACGGAAAAATCTTCCGCGTGGACTTGGATGCGGACACCAAAGAAGTTGGGCGCATCACTGGCGAGATGCTGACAGACCAGGAGCCGCCGCGTATATTGGGTGTGCCGTCGAATGAAAACTTGCTCTTGCTGTTCACCTCAGGGCGAGTGGAGAAGTTCAGCGCGGGAGATATCCCATCGTTGCCGTTCGGCGGCACATGGGCTTGGGAACAGGCCGCGCTTCCCAACGAGCCGCGCGCGGGTGAACAGCTGGCTTGCATTATCCCTTTCTCGCGCCTGCCACTTTCTGATTATCTTTTACAAATCAGCCGCCGCGGCTACGCCAAGAAAACCCTCACCACGATTTCCGAATCGATCCTCAACAATCACTTCATCGGCAAAGGCACTTCGCAAAAATCAGATCAGCCATTCGACCTAACCCTTGCGCGCAAAAATGACATCGCCGCATTGGTCACCTATGAAGGCAAGGTCAGCGCCTTCGACATCGAAAGCCTTAGCTACACCACCGAAGACCGCATCAAACTTTCTGCCACTGATTATGTGGTTGGCTCGTTCATTTTGCCTGCTGATACATCACTGCTGTGCATTACGCAGAATGGCAAGGTCATTCATCGCGAAAGCAAAAGCATCGAACTTGCAAGGACATCTAACTCAAGAGGGCAGGCGTTGATTCCGCCCTCACGGCTTGAGCAAGGAGTCCGCTTTATGGGTGCGGCGGCAGTGAAGGATTCAGATCAGGTCGTGATCATGGATGCAGCGGGACATATCAACATCCATGATGCAAATACGATGACAGGCAGCGGCTCAGTCCAAGCCGAGGGTTGGGTTCTGTCCATGGGGCTGATCCACTCTGAGGGCGAAAAGAGGCGCGCGTCATGAGCCTCAAAGTTGGCATCGACTTCGGCACATCCAATTCAGGCGTTGCCGTCTATGACGGTCAACATGTGCGTCTTCTGCCAGTTGACCCGAAGAATGTGATTCCGGAAGTCATCAAAACCGTGTTGTATATCACGCGTGAGTATCGCTGCTATCTCGGGCAAGAAGCGGTGGAAGCGTATTACCGTGACAATGTCAATCGTCAGCGGCGCTTTGTGAAGCAATGGGCTGGCGAGATCGATGTCTTCGGCGCGGACATACATTATGTGCGCGACATCTACGTGTATGTAGACGAATTGAAACCCGGGCGGTTGCTGCAATACATTAAGACCGCCCTGCGCAAGGAAGGTTATCAAGGTACGCGCATCTTTGAAAGATTCTATACACCCGGCGACCTGGCAAAAACCTATTTGACGTTGCTCAAGAAACGCGCCGAAAATGTACTTGGTGAAAATATCGAGGCGGTGACGTTGGGTCGCCCGGTGAAATTTGCAGATACACCCGAGCAAGATAAAAAAGCCGAAGAGACCTTGCGCCACGCCGCACACGAAGCAGGCTTCAAAGAAGTGGACTTTGAACTGGAGCCCATTGCAGCCGCGCTCGATTATGAACAATCCATTTCGAAGCCGCAGAACGTGGTCATCTTCGACTTCGGCGGCGGGACGCTCGACATCGCTGTGATGCGACTCGGCGATAAGAAGCGCCAAGTCTACGCCAATGGCGGTGTGGATATTGCAGGCAGTGACTTCGACAGTACTATCATCGAAAAACGCATGCTCCCCCATTTTGGGTACGGCAAGGTCAAACATCATCCCGAGATTTTGGAAATGATCCATGCTGTGCCTGATTGGATGGCATTGCCAGAACTCGGAACTCCCATCAATAAAAATATTTTGGAGAAAGCCATTCAGGCGAAGATCGCACCCGTCCGCTTGAAGGCGCTGGAAGGGCTGATCTATAACGACCTTGCCTTTACGTTCTACAACCGCGTAGAAGCAGGCAAGATCGCCCTCTCAAAAGACGGTGCGACCGTTATCAGCCTCGAAGACAAGAACATCGCCCTCTGGGATATGTACACCCGCCATCAATTTGAACACGACATCTATCATTATTTGCAAGACGTGGAAAAGGTTCTGCTAGAGACAATCGCCAAATCCGGGCTGGAGCCGGGTCAAATCGACGCGGTGGTGAAGACTGGCGGCTCATCAAATATTCCGCTCTTTACGGGAATGCTGGAAAAAATCTTCGGCGCGGAGAAGGTAAAAGAGTCGAATGCCTTTAGCAGCGTGGTCGCTGGGCTGGCGATCAAGACGAGGATGTAAAATCTCCCAGAGGAATCTCAGGTAACCCTTCTATGAAAAAACGCGTTTACATCATCTACACCGGCGGGACGATCGGCATGCAACCATCGTCCGAAGGCTACGCCCCTGCGCCAGGGTATCTGGCAGAACAAATCCTCTCCATGCCTGAGCTCAAACACGAGTTGATGCCTGATGTGGAGATTCATGAATATGACCCGCTGCTCGACTCGGCGAACATGACCCCCGAAGATTGGTACAAGATCGCACAGGATATCGGCGAGCATTACGACCAATATGATGGCTTCATCATTTTACATGGCACCGACACCATGGCATACACTGCGTCCGCGTTGCCATTCATGTTGGAAGGCTTGGCAAAACCTGTGGTGCTGACGGGTTCGCAAATCCCACTGTGTGAGGTCCGCAACGATGCGCGAGCAAACATCATCACGGCGCTCACCGTCGCCGCAAATTTCGACATTCCCGAAGTGTGTTTGTGTTTCGGAAATCAACTGCTGCGCGGATGCCGCTCGGTCAAAGTCAGCACTGATGGCTTGGATGCTTTCGCCTCCCCCAACCTGCCTCCGCTCGGAAACATCGGTGTAGAGATTCGCATCAACCGCAATTTGGTATTGCCTGCTCCCGATGAAAACACATTACAAGTACAAGAACTGAAACAGGTCAATGTGGGCGCACTACCCTTGTGGCCCGGCATCCCAGCACAGGTCGTGCGTAACTTCCTCCAACCGCCATTGCAAGGATTAATTCTGCGTGCCTATGGAGTTGGGAATGGTCCCACCAACAACCCTGAGTTTCTCGCCGCGCTGGAAGAAGCCACCGCTCGCGGCGTGGTGATCGTAGATTGCACACAATGCCTACGGGGCAGTGTCCACCTTGGGGATTACGCCACAGGCTCCGCCTTAGCCCGAGCCGGAGTCATCAGCGGATACGACATGACCGCCGAAGCCGCACTGGCAAAGCTATCCTATCTATTCAGCCAGAACCTGCCTGTGGATGACATCAGGCGCTTGATGCAAGTGAATTTACGCGGCGAGCTAAGCACCTGAGAGATGTTATCTCTCAAAGTTAAGACAAAAGTCAATTACATATTCAATCAATACACTATACACTTGAATAGTATGGTTGAAAGAAAAACATCATATACAGTGATATATAATGCAGAGCTCAAAATTATTGAGACTACTGTCGATGGGGATATCGATCTCAGTGTTCTAAAAGAAATCTTTACAGCACAAGCACAAACATCCAAAGACTCGAACTGCAACCTGATGATCAACGATTACAGGAATGCAAGAATAAAGATTACTGTTATAGAAATTTACGAACTCCCTAAGATCATCGCCAAGATCGCCGCCAGCTTTGGGCGAAGTGCATCACGCACGATTCGCGCCTTGGTCATCCCCACGTTCAAAGAAGATTATCGGTTCTACGAAACGGTTACAGCCAACAACTCGCAGACCGAAAAATTATTCTTTGACATTGAAGAAGCCAAAAAATGGATTCTTCAACAAGCCTGATCATGACAACTTATCGTTCAGGATAATTCTGCACCACCTCATAATGTTCCACTGTTGGGAACGGGTCATAAAAGGGGTGCAACAATTTACGCCATTCCTGATATTGCTCCGAACCGCGAAACCCTACTGTATGCGCTTCCAGCGTTTCCCATTGCACCAGTAACAAATACTGATTTTCTTTTTCCAAACAATGCTGCAACTGATGCCAGCGATACCCGCCCATACTTGAAATAATAGGCGATGCCTTTGCAAACGCCGCCTCAAATTCTTTTTCTTGACCAGGGATAATATTCAGGATGACGACTTCGAGAATCATTTTCGTATCCCAGACAGAGCGCCTCGGAACTCCGCCGCAAACTGTTTCGCTGTTTCAACAGGCTTTTGGCTTCCGCCGATCATTTTCACGCACGCCGAGCCGACAATGACTCCATCCGCGAGTTGACCAACCTGCTGCGCCTGCTCAGGTGTGCCGATTCCGAATCCCACGCACACAGGCGCGGACGTGTGCGCCCGCACGCGAGCAATCAACGCGCCGAGGTCATTTGAAACTTCCCTGCGTTCGCCTGTCACACCCGTAACACTGACAAGATAAATAAATCCCTTCGCATTGCGGGCAATCGCTTCCATGCGCTCATCAGGCGAGGTCGGCGCAAGCATTTGAATCAACGGCATGTCCCCTGCCACGGCTGTAAATTCTTCTGCCTCTTCAAGCGGCAGATCGGGGATGATGAAACCGTCCGCACCAACTTCTTTCGAATCGTGGATGAATTTCTCCAATCCATATGCCAGCATCGGGTTGTAATAGCCCATCAGTATCAGCGGAATGGTCACACCGCGATTGCGTAATTCCTTCACCGCTGCAAGTGACTTCTTAACCGTGACACCCTTCTCTAACGCTACTTGTGTGGCTTGTTGAATCACAGGTCCATCGGCGAGCGGGTCAGAGAAGGAAAGACCCACTTCGATCAAGTCCGCGCCGTTTTTAGCGAGGGCTTCGATCACATCCATGGAAGTGGTCAAATCGGGATAGCCCAACGGGAAATAGGGCATAAAAATGGGTTTCTTTTGAAAAGTCTCTTCTATTCGGCTTATCATTTTTCATTCCTTATCATTTGTATTTCAGCATCACGAAATGCCATGACCAACAAAAATACATCTGTCAAAATCCAAAACACATTGGGCGATATACCACTATTGAGCGATGGAAAAACGTACCCCGTAAGGTTGAGCGTATTTGCAACACCATAAGATGCCATTGATAAAAACAGAAGCAAGAAAAAATTTCCTTGTTTTTCTATTTTCAGAGATCGGAACCTGAACCAGGCAAGCAGGATCATGATTGCATCAAGCGTAGGGTACATTGCCAACCCAAGAAAGCCTGTCCAATCTCCACCACGAATCTTCATAGCAGAAGGGAAATACACGAACCAAACCAAACCTGTGACAATAGTTGTCACAACTCCTGTCCATACGCCAGTCTTTCGGGGCAAAGGAAAGGGATATGCCCACAAGGCAAAACCGATCAACACATAACGGGATACATAGAACAGATCAATTGCAGAGAATGTATCTAAAGACTTGCCTGTCACCGTATCATGAATGATCCACGCAATATTTCCAAGCAGGTTCAACGTCAGAGCTGAAGCAAGTAAAACCCAAAACGGGCGAACCTCACGCCGTTGAACAACCTTTCTCCAAAGAACGACTAAAAGAGCCAACAACAGCAAATATCCAACTGCTTGAAAAACCTGCAATGTTATATCCATTTTTTCTCCGTTATGAATTTACACCATATGCAAAATGGATTCTAACCACTTTTCACTTTACAGGAACTGTTATCCATTAATTGTTGATTACACGGCTTTGTTCCACTGTTACCGACGGCGCGAACAAACGGATATTTGCTTCGATGGCGTTCAACTGCGCTTCCACGGCTTCTACTGGAACGCCTACAGGGGCGTACACCACATACAACGCATGAGACGTTTCAGATGAAATGGGTGAAAGATTATCCTGTCCATAAATAATGCAACAGCAGATGCCATGTTCGTCTTTCATGACCATATCGCCTGCGTAGATCTCTTTCGATGTGCCGTTCATCTGGATCATCTGATCTCCAGCTTTCGCAACATCCATATAGACCGCGCCTTGGAGTTTGGATACATCATGTCCCGCTGCCAATGCCAACGTCTCCACTTCGGCGATAAAGTTCGAATCCACCAAGGGCGAGACCGTTGGCAAATTCTTGTTCTTCAATGCAATGGATTCGACCTGTTGCAGTACATGGTAGGTCTTGCTAAATCGTTTGTAGTATTGAATATACGCCTGCATGACAGGGATGGATAAAAAGTCCTGCCGCGAATACGCCTGATATTTCTCACGCAAACGGTTTTCGACTTCGCGTTTGTAAGCCTCCAATTCAGGTGAGACTATTTTATTGTCCACACCAGAGACTTGCAGTAATCCAATCGAAGCGCCTGGATGCGCGGATTTCCATTCGTCGGTGACTGTAATATCCAACATCAAGTTAGCCCAATTCCTTGATGACGGTATTCAAATCTTTATCGCCACGCCCAGACAGATTCACCAAGATGACCTGGTCTTTTCTCATCGTCGGCGCTTTCTTGATGACTTCTGCCACAGCATGAGATGACTCCAATGCGGGGATTATGCCTTCGGTGTGGCACAAGGTTTGGAAGGCGCTCAGCGCTTCTTCATCGGTTGCAGATGTATAAAACGCTCGTTCGGTATCGCGCAGCATGGCGTGTTCGGGACCGACGGCGGCGTAATCCAACCCTGCTGAAACCGAATGAGTCTCGGCAATTTGACCATCTTCATCTTGCAAGACATACGTGCGTGTACCGTGAATCACGCCCACTCGCGCTTTTTCTGGGTCGCCGAAGCGAGCCGCGTGTTTGCCCGAAGCGATTCCACTGCCGCCTGCTTCAACGCCGATGAGTTCGACATGCTCGTCATTTACAAATCCACTGAAGACGCCAATGGCATTTGAGCCGCCGCCCACACAGGCAATGACCGTATCGGGCAGGCGTCCCGCGTCCATCAGCATTTGCTCACGCGCCTCACGCCCAATCACCGATTGGAACTCGCGCACGATGGTTGGGTATGGGTGCGGTCCGAGCGCAGACCCCAAAAGATAATGTGTGTCGCGCACGTTCGTCACCCAATCGCGGATGGCTTCGTTGATGGCGTCTTTCAAGGTCTTCGTGCCGCTGGTCACGGGGCGCACTTCCGCGCCGAGCAACTTCATACGGAAGACGTTTGGCTCCTGTCGTGCAATGTCCACGGAACCCATGTACACGACACATTCCAATCCAAGCAGCGCCGCCGCCGTCGCAGATGCAACTCCGTGCTGACCTGCACCCGTCTCTGCGACGATGCGTTTCTTGCCCATGCGCTTCACAAGCAACGCCTGTCCCAGCGCGTTATTGATCTTATGTGCGCCCGTGTGAGCAAGGTCTTCGCGCTTCAAATAGATTTGCGCGCCGCCCAATTTTTCTGACAGTCGTTTGGCATACGTCAGCGGCGTGGGTCTGCCGACGAATGACGCCATCAACTTATCGAATTCCGCGTTGAAGGCTGGGTCATTGCGGGCTGAGACGAATTCACGTTCCAACTCGATCAGCGCGGGCATGAGCGTTTCGGGGACGAATTGTCCGCCGTAGGGACCGAATTTGTGGGGTAATAAAGTGGTCATGGATTATTCCTATCTTTGATTTTCAACTTCTCGAACTGCTTTCACAAATGCGGACATCTTCTCCGCGTCTTTCTCCCCTGGAGCGGATTCAACACCCGAGGCTACATCCACGCCCCAGGGTTGGACTTGGCGAACGGCGTCCGCGACGTTTTCGGGGGTGAGACCGCCCGCGAGCAGGAGTGGATATTTCTTTGCGAGTTCGGCGGCGGCTGTCCAATCGGCAGTGACGCCGCTGCCGCCATAGACGCCTTTGACAGCGGCGTCAATCAGCATGAATGGTGCGTCGCTTCTTTCGTAACCCGCGTTTGATTCGGGGATTCCGCGAAAGGCACGGAAGGCACACGGGGCGAGTTGGGCAAAAGTCTCTGGTGTTTCGTCGCCGTGGAGTTGCGCAAGGTCGAGGTGACAGATTTGCAAAATATCTTTCACTTTATCTACAGGTGAATTTACAAACACACCGACAAGTTTGACTCGTGGATGTTCACGTTTCAGCACGGATGTGATTTCGGCGCAGGCAGTTTTTTCGATGAAGCGGACGCTCTTGGGGTAGAAATTGAATCCCAAATAGTCCGCGCCTGCTTCGATCGCGGTGAGGGCGTCTTTCAATGTTTTGATGCCGCAGATTTTTACAATCGTCATAAGGTTTGAAGGTTGGCAGGTTTGAACGTTCAAACTTTCAAACGTTCGAACTTGCCAACTCCCTCACTTTCGCGGGGATATCTTCGGATGTGACCAATGCTTCGCCGACGAGAATGGCGTCTATGTTGGCTTTCTCCAAGCGTTCGACATCGGCGGTGGTGAAGATGCCTGATTCAGCGACAACGGTGATATTGGACGGGATCATCGGGCGGAGGCGTTCGGTGGTGGTGAGGGTGACTTCGAAGGTGGCGAGGTTGCGGTTGTTGATGCCGATGAATTGGATGTTCGGGATTTTCAAGGCGTGCTCGGTTTCCACTTCGTCGTGGACTTCGACCAATGCTGTTAATCCCAAACTTTGAGCGCAGGCGTGGAGGTCGGCGAAGTGTTTGTCATCGGGGAGGGCGGCGGCGATGAGGAGAATGGCGTCGGCTCCGTTGGCGCGGGCTTCGTAGATTTGGGATTCGTCGATGATGAAATCTTTTCTTAAGAGCGGTAATTGGTGATTAGTAATTCGTAATTGATGCAGAGTTTCCAATTTGCCCATGAAGAACTTTTCATCGGTTAGGACTGAAATCGCGGCGGCGCCGTTTTGGGTGTAGATGTCGGCGACTTGGAAGAGGTCGAGGTGCGGGGCGAGAATTCCCTTGGAGGGTGAGGCACGTTTGAGTTCAGCGATCAGGCTTGGGTGAGTCCCGAAGCGGCGGCGCTGTATGGCGGCAAGGAAATCTCTGGGCGTTGGACTGTGCTCGACGGCGTGGCGTAAGGCTTGGGCGTCGAGTGCCGCAATTTCCAATTTCTTTTGTTCAAGAATTTTTTCTAAGATGTTCATTGGCGAGTGAACTCTATTAGCGTATTCAGTTTGTTGAGGGCAGCACCGCTATCAAGAGATGCAGTGGCTTCGGCGAGCGCGGATTTGAAGTCGCCTGATTCGGCAGCGAGGGCGGCGGCGGTGTTGAGCAGGACAGCGTCGCGGCGGGCGCCTGTCAGTTTGTTGGAAAGGATATCTCTCATCATCTGCGCGGACTCGTCGGGGGTGCCGCCGCGCAGGTCGGCGACGGTGCAGGGCGCGAGACCGAGGTCAGCGGGGTTGAGGTCGTAGGTTTCGACGGCTCCATTGCGAAGATGGCTGACGCGGTTGATGCCCGTGGGATTGAGTTCGTCGAGACCGTTGGCGCCGTGGATGATGAGCGCGGCTTGGCTGCCGAGTTCTTTGAGAACGTGTGCGAGCGGCTCGGTGAGTTTGGCGTCATACACGCCCGTGAGTTGGATGCGCGCGCCTGCGGGGTTGGTGAGCGGACCGAGGATATTGAAGATGGTGCGCTGACCCATCTCTTTGCGCGGACCGACGGCGTATTTCATGGCGGGATGAAACTTAGGCGCGAACATGAAGCCGATGCCAACCTGTTCGATGGCGGCGGCAACTTTTTCGGGCGTGAGATCGAGATTGACACCGAGCGCGGAGAGGACATCGGCACTGCCGCATTGAGAGGACGCGGCGCGATTGCCGTGCTTGGCGACTTTGCGTCCCGTGCCTGCGAGGACGAATGCGGCGGCTGTGGAGATGTTGAAAGTGTGCGCGCCGTCGCCGCCTGTGCCGACGATATCGTAGATGGAATCGGTTGAGTTGACGTTGACCTTCACTGCGACATTACGCATGGCGCGGACGGAACCTGTGATTTCAGGGATGGTCTCGCCTTTCATGCGAAGGGCGGTGAGATAGGAACCAATTTGCGCGGGAGTCGCGCCGCCTGTCATGATGACGGTCATCGCTTCTTCGGCTTCAAGGTCGGTCAGGTCCGTGCGGTTGATGACCTTGGCGATGAACGGTTTGAGCATGACGGGCTCAGTGGATGGCGGGGGCGCAATTTTGATATCGAGGAAATTCTTGAGCAATTGCTTGCCGTGCTCGGTGAGGATCGACTCGGGATGGAATTGCACGCCGTAGGTCGGGTGCTGTTTGTGTTTGAGCCCCATCACTTCGCCTTCATCGGTTTGGGCGATGACTTCGAGTTCGGCGGGAATCGGTTCGTAGACGACGAGCGAGTGATAGCGCATGGCTTCAAAGGGAGTTGGAATATCTTTGAAGATGCCCTGCTGATTGTGTTTGACGGGCGAGGTCTTGCCGTGCATGAGGCGCGGAGCGCGGTCCACTTTGCCGCCGTAGATGGCACCGAGGCATTGATGCCCGAGGCAGACTCCCAGTACGGGGACTTTGCCCGTGAAGTATTTGACGGCTTCGGGTGAGACGCCTCCATCTTTGAGCGGTTCGCCTGGACCTGGGGAGATGACAAGATGGTCTGGCTTGAGGGCGATGAGTTCGTTCAGCGAGATCTGGTCGTTGCGGTAGACACGAATGTCCGCGCCGAGTTCGCCGAAGTATTGCACGAGGTTGTAGGTGAATGAGTCGTAGTTATCGATTAGGACTAGCATGTTATTCTCCGAAATACTCCGCTGGTTGAGTAGGGCGAGTGCTTTTCGAGCCCGTATCGAAACCAGCAAGTGATAAGAGTAATTTTATTTTTGAGATTTCTTCTCGAACTGGTGGTCTCGATACGCCCTTCGCAAAGAACGCTCAGGGCTACTCGACCACCGAGGTTATTCTTCATTTCCAAAGATATCCAATTCGTCTGCAAACAGATCGAGCGAGTAGGACAAGCCCGTTTTCTCGCGGACGAGTTCCATGGTCTGTTTGGCTTCGGCTTGCATGCGGCGGATGCCGTTGGCGAGGACGTCGCGCGGAATCATGGGATGGGCGAGGAAGTAGGCGCGTTTTTCGCGGATGGGTTCGAGGAAGTTATTGATGGCGCGCGCGAGTTTTTCTTTGACTTCCACATCGCCGACTTTGCCCTGACGATAGCGTTCTTTGAGGTCGTCGACTTCGGCGTAGGAGGGATTGAACGCGTCGTGATAGATAAAGACGGGGTTGCCTTCAACCGTCCCTGGGTCGGTGGCGCGCAGGCGCTTCGGATCGGTGTACATGTTCATCACCTTTTGCTTGACCGTCTCGGCGTCGTCGGAGAGATAGATGGCATTATTGAGCGACTTGGACATTTTGCTTTGTCCGTCCGTGCCGACTAAAAGCGGAACGTCACCGATGATGGATTCGGGTTCGGGGAAGACTTCGCCATAGAGGTTATTGAAGCGACGCGCCATTTCGCGAGCAAGTTCAACGTGCGATTGATTGTCACGCCCAACGGGGACGGCTTGCGCGCGCGGGAGGAGAATGTCCACGGCTTGCAAGACGGGGTAACCGAGCAGACCGAACGGCATGGAGTCCATGTTGGCGTCGCGTGCCATGTCTTTGAGCGTGGGCATACGTTCCAAGCGCGGAACGGTGACGAGCATTTCAAAGAGCAGATTCAACTGAAATGTCTCAGGCACAGCCGATTGCACGAAAATCGTGCTGACGTTCGGGTCAATGCCTACAGCGAGATAGTCCAATACGGTCTCGCGGATGAAGGTCGGCACTTCCTTGATGTATTCGCGCTCGGGCTTGGTGGTCAGCGTGTGCAAGTCCGCAATGATAAAGAAGGAGTCGTATTGATGCTGCAGGCGCACGCGGTTCGAGAGCGAGCCGACGTAATGTCCGAGGTGCAGACGTCCTGTGGGGCGGTCGCCAGTTAACAAACGGGGTTTGGTATTTGACATGGTTTAGGTTCCTTTTAAAAATGCAGAAGTCAGAATGATGAATGATGAATATTCATCACTCATCATTTATCATTCATCATTGGCTCTCTGCTGCGTCAATCGCTCTTAACATCGCACTCGCCTTATTCACCGTCTCTTGAAATTCGCTCGTCGGATTCGAATCTGCGACCACGCCTGCGCCTGCTTGCACGCTGACGGTGTTGCCGCGCCCGACCATGGTGCGGATGGCGAGGCAGGTATCCATCGCGCCGTCGAAGCCGAAGTAGCCGACCATGCCTGCGTAGGCACCGCGCGCGTCGGGTTCGAGGTCGGCGATGATCTCCATCGCGCGGACTTTCGGCGCTCCGCTGACCGTGCCTGCGGGAAAAGCTGCACGAACTAAATCAAACGCGGTCAGTTCAGGTTTCAACTTGCCTTCAACATGCGAGACGATGTGCATGACGTGTGAATATTTTTCGACCGTGAAGAAATCCGAAACGCGCACTGTGCCATATTCACAGACACGCCCGAGGTCGTTGCGTCCGAGGTCAACGAGCATGACATGCTCGGCACGTTCCTTCGGGTCGGCGAGAAGTTCTTGCGCGAGAGCATCGTCAGCGGCGTTGTCCTTGCCTCGGGGTCGCGTCCCAGCAATCGGGCGGAGCGAGGCGGTTCTTCCTTCCAAACGCACGAACATCTCAGGCGACGATCCGCACAGATAAAGCGGCTCGCCATCCACGGTTCCGAAATCAAAAAAGAACATGTACGGCGACGGGTTGAGTCGGCGCACGGCGCGATAGACATCGAACGGCTCGACGTTGGTCTCATGCGTGAAGCGCTGCGAAAGCACCACTTGAAAAATATCGCCCGCCAAAATATTTTCCTTCGCGGCGCGCACCATGTCTTCGTACGTGCCCTGCGTGTGATTCGATTTAATTTTTGACGGCACGATTTCTTTTTTGGGCGCGGGCGGCAATGGTTGTTGAATGCGCGCCTCAATCGCGTCCAGTTTTTGATTCGCGGCTTCGGTGTTTCCGTCCAAAACATTGGCGATGAGGAAAATGCTGCGACGCGCATGGTCAAAGGCGACGATGGTATCTGCCAGCATGTAAATTCCATCGGGGATACTAGCCCGCTTCATTCTGGACTTTAGGGTTGGTTCAAAAAACCGAACCGACTCGAACCCGAGAAAGCCCACCAACCCACCCGTGAAGCGCGGCGCGTTCGGCACGCGGACGGCGGGGAAGCGATCCATTTCATTTTGCAAAAAGCGGGTCGGGTCGCCTTCGACTTTGATCACGCGCGAACCGTGTTCGTCTTTGATCTCGATCTCATCATCGCGCAAAATATATTCCGCGCGCGGCTGGACTCCGATGAACGAATAGCGCGCGATCCGCTCGCCGCCTTCGACAGACTCCAGCAGGAACGACGCGCCATCCCCGCGCAGTTTGAGATACAGGCTGACGGGGGTTTCGAGGTCAGCGGAGATTTCTCTTATTATCGTTTGTACATTCGTTGATTCAAGAAGCATAAATTCTCCTTCGGGTAATGATGAATGCGGATTGATGAATGATGAAAATTTTGCATTCCGCATTCAAAATTCATCATTAAATTAAAATCCCCTCCTGTCCATTGGGACGAGAGGGGATTCTCGTGGTGCCACCCAAGTTAAACGCTATTAACAAAAAATTCCTGCGTGATGCACACAGGAAAGGAAGCCAGCGTCACTTTGTCAGGTACGTCGCCAATTGGCGGTTATACCCTTGCTCTATAACGGGAGCGCCCGTATTGGACTAGTTGCATTTTGCGTTCGTCCGCTCAACTCGGAGGTCCATTCGACTTCTGCGCTTTTGCCTCGCTTTCAGAACTTCCGCTCGGCTCTCTGGAAATCGCTTTGAAGTGTACTCGTCCTCGTCAGCGTTTTTGGTTTATGTTGGGCGAGATTTTATGACGGAGAGGGGAAAGAGTCAAGGGAGAAATTAGATGTTGTGTCGCAGGATTTCCTTTTTACATATTGAAGAAATATTAAGAACTGTAGTTAATACTCGAACTAACACAACATGAAACATGTTATATAAAATCTCATACTCTGTTTCATTGTTTACCCACTTCTTGTAAAGCTTGTGATTATCATCGTCAATATTATGCACCAACTTTCCGTATAAAAACATATCCAAAATTTCTTTATTAGTTAATTTGCCTTTATCACCTTCTATAACAATCTCTTCAAACATTAGATTTTGATTATTTCTATAAAAATTAAACTCTTCCTTCCATTCCTTAGAAATATCAGGGTCGTCGCATAATTCAGCCATCTTTCTAAATGAAATTCCATCCTTGTTTTGAAAAAACAATCGCAATGTCGTCGAAATAGCATCAAGTTTTTCGTTATCAGGTTGATAATAATCAATTTTCATCCCCACATCAAGCTTCCTTACTTTAAACCCGACTATTTTTTCGCCATTGTCAAAATAAGAATAATTTCGGATACGCTCAGCGCGTTCTACAAAATCATTAAGTCTTTTTTTGGATTCTAATTTCATAATGCATATTTCCCATAATTATTCTTCTCAGCAGGAGAATATTACATTGTAACTGAACAAAATAGGCACGGCAATTAGCGTACATCGGGGTAAATCCCTCCCTCAATTCGTGGAAGTCTACTTCGGGCGAGGTCCGCTGGAAATAGCCAAGTCAACTCAAAAAATCAAGTGATACAAAATCCAACCGCCAGAGACGAGAAATGTCCCAAGAAATAAAATGCCAATAATCTGAGACTCTGTCAAGCCAAAAAGATGGTCGATAGGATGAAATTTATCCCTTGGAACGCCTGTTATTTTACCTAAACTATCTTTGACATATTCCGCTTCCAACTTAAAACTGATTACACCAATAAAATACCCCCAAGCAAAGAAACCGATTCCAGGAAGAAAAAATAATGGACTATCAATATTCCATACTCCGGTTTGGATTTTTGTTAACACCAAAGAAGCTATCCCTCCAAAATACATACACCAGACTGCGCCAAGCCATACCAACCAAAAAATTAAATTATAAAAATACATCCGCATTCTAAGACGCAGTACACATCCCTTAGAGGTTTCATTAATATTACCGATCACATATGCATAATCTTTTCGTAAAAGACTTTGCACCCTCCAAATGTAGAAGTAATGTCGGCTTACTTCACCAAAAAATGGCTTGTTTGTAAAAATCCACCATTTTCTTTTTGTATCTACTGCTGCGCGAAGCCGATAAAACACTTCTTCAGGGGATAAATCCGTCTCTATCTCGAAATCTTCAAAGGGCAAGTATTTCATACTCAGATTCCCATCTTATGTTGAGTATACGCCGAAACAATTGTTTGAGTTGCAGCATCTTCGCCAACATACAACAAAGAAACAGAAGTAACTGCTAGACGGATCATTCATCAATTATCAATATCTTTGCTCATCGCAATTGCACCTCCAAAAATTCTGCAACGCAGTCCGCCAGCAATTGAAACACCTCAAATTCGTCTTCCCGAAAATCACACCGAATGAGGCTTTGCAAGTCGATAACGCCAATGGTTCGGTTATTGCGTAAAAGCGGTAAAGCAATTTCAGATTTTGTTTCGCCAAGGTCTGGTCCCTGAAAATAAAACCGTGTATCTGGGCTCACATCCCATGCACATCGTATCTTCTGCGTAGCAGCAACATGCCCAGTTAAACCGTATTCAGGGCGAATAACTCGTTTTTCACCTCGCGCCAACATTCGGTCAATGGCTTCGCCAGCGCCAGCATAGAGAACAAGCCAATCTCCTTGAACTACATAAATACCCAAGTGATATAAATTGAACTTATCATGAACGAGCTGAAGCGCTTGTGAAAATTTATCTTTAGTTGCTACAACATCTGCATTAATGATTTCCCTTAATCCCTTGATGACTTCCATACAAATATCTTTACGATGGAGTGCAGCAAGTTTCCACTCTGTAATAATTTCTTCCTGTGCGAGTTCTTTTCTTGCAGGAGTTGGTGAAATATCAGCGGATTCCATTTGAAGCCTTTTAGACTACTGTAGCTCCCTACGACAAAAACACAATATCCATCGGCTGGCGCAGGAGTTGCAGGGTGTTATCTTTGATCTGGATGATCTCACTGAGTTTTACAAAATCCTGATCGCTTACAATAAAGACCGTGGGGTCGCCGTCTTCAAAGAGACCGTCGAGGGTCAGGCTTTTATCATTTTCATCGAACTCATAGGGGCTTTTGTCGCGCAAAGCTGTCCAATAGCGCTTCATTTGCTGGGCATACCAGGCTTTGATTATTTTACGGAAAAGGTAGGGGTGAATCTCGGTCTCATCCGTGATGTTTTTGAGGTCGGTGAGCTTGATTCCTTCAGCAACGCTTCGATCGTACACCCATAGATTGGGAACTTTGCGAGTTCTTTCAACAGTGCTATTTTCAAGGGCTTGTCGCTTTTGAATTCCGTCCGCCTGGGCACGGCGCACTGCCTCGATCAATTTATCACGCAGTCGTCCAGCCAGAGTCATAAAGAAATAGGGATACACCAATCCGTACCGCAGGAGTTGATAGTTGACGCTTTTTTCCAAACGGTTGGCGAGCATCTCTTTCGTCAATTCAGAGCCGTCAAGATCATCGGTATCGCCAGGAAAGACCCAGGCGAGCGGACGTCCATTTTTTTCGATATTGCTGGTCACAATGTAGGCAGGAATCCGTTCGGTCTGTTTTTCCTCCAACCAAACCTGCTGTCCGTTTTGCTCCACAAGAGCTTTGGAAACCCAGGTGGTCTTGCCAAACTTGCGCCACTCCGCTTTTTTTACACCCACCAGCCACATGAATGCCTCGGCGGCGATTCGTCCAATTTCATCGGGCTGCTTGTAGTGTCCTTTGTCGGGTCGCTTTTCCTTATCCTTTTCTTTTTCCTTCGACTTCAAGTCAGGCGGAGTAGGCAACGGCATGGGCGTGAAGTGCGTCTCCAACGCGTCAATGCCTTCCAAACGCAATTGAACCGCGCCGTTCTCTTTGGTCAACTTTTCTAAAAAGAGTTCGTTGTCTTCTTTGTCCAGCCCTTCCCACAATGCGGGGTTCGCCGCCTTGAACATCATCGAGTCGCCATCGGGTGAATATCCCACCACATGCAGCGAACCTTTGATCAATAAGTATTTCATGTAATTTCCTCGGTGAAAAGTTGATTCGCTTAAGGCGAGTTTTGAAGTTTACCAAATTTCTCTTCCGCTTGCGCAAAAAGAGGGCATACATTAAGCACAAACGCTCTGATTCCGCCCGGCATGTTTTGCGGCATAAAGTCGCCGATCCGCTTCGAGGATGAACCAGTCATAGTCGTGTTCATCTGAGATTGGCGTTGCAGAAAATACCCCCAAACTCAAGGTGACAGAGTCGCTAATAGAGGAGCCTTCATGCACAATGGCAAGACCTAAAACTTCCTTACGAATTAACTCCGCGATGCGGCAGGCTTCGGCGACATTTGTATTCAAAAGGACAATGGCAAACTCCTCCCCACCAAAGCGGGCGATCAGGTCTGTGCTGCGTTTGCAATGCTGTGCCAAACGTTGCGTCACCTCAATCAGACATTTGTCTCCCGCAATATGCCCATACAGATCGTTATAACTTTTGAAGAAATCAATATCCGCCATGATTAATGTCAGCGGCTCGGCTCGACGACGACTTTCTGAAATCCCATACGTCAGGTGTTCCCTGAACTTTCGGCGATTGGCAAGATTGGTCAGGCTGTCAAAGTGCGCCATTTGTTCCAGTTCTTGGTTCGCAATTTTAAGCAGGTCATCTGTGTGTTCGCGCTGTAATAGCAGAAAGCCGCTTCCGCTAATGATCATGAGAAAATAAGTTGAGAAAAAGGTCAGGTGTTGGGAAAATTCGTTCGACATCAATCTGTAATCGGCATTCAAAATGGCATTTATGCCACGAAACACCATGATGATGCTTGAAAGCATAAAGACTCCGCTGAGTAAATAACGGAGAATCGATCTTTTACCGCTATGTGACAATAAAACTGTTACCGAAATGAAAATTATAGAAGCAAAAAAAGATGAAACATACACATACTGATTAGGTCTTCTTGCGAAGCCCCAAAACGCAAAGAGAAAGGAGGTTACAAGGACGGCATAAAATCTGACAAACTTTTTGTTGTTTGTTTCGACAGAAACCAATGCCAGAGCTTCAAGTGAAAGCCCTGCAATCAGAAGCGAATTCCCTATATACGCTGAAATCAGATCAGGGATATAGCCGCGTAATGCCAGTAAAATCCACGCCACGCTTTGCAAGATCTTCCCCATTAAATATCGTCGATTCGCTGAAACTATGATCGAACTACTGGAGTAAACAGCCAACATCCCGGCAATGATCAGGTTTCCAAAAAATAGAAACAACAAGATCGTAGGCATATCGATCTTAATGGGCAACATGTTTATTCACCTTTTTGTAGGTATGGTTGGTGCAAATCAAAAGAAACTCCATATGCTGTACCCGTAGGATGAACCTTGTGAAAAGGTTCTCTATTATAAAACCCTCCCGTCCATAAACCTATTTGAGTTGTGCGCCCGACTCCATTGACAAACATACTAAATACGTGTATATACACTTATTATGTTCAAAGACCTTCCCAAAGAAGCCCTGTACGAATTTTCGCGTCAAGCCGTGCCATGTGTGGGATTTAACACCCGGCGTGCCACGCGACTCATCACCCAGTATTACGACAAAGCGCTTGCTCCAGTAGGAATCCGCTCAACGCAGTATTCGCTGTTGAGTCTGCTGGAGATGATGGGCGAAGCACTGATGCAGGAAGTTGCCTACGTGCTGGCAATGGATAGGACGACCCTGACTCGGAACTTGAATCCGCTTCTAAGGGCGGGACTGGTCAAGGTCAAGGTAGGAAGCGATCGCCGTTCCCGTCCGCTGACACTCACGCCCAAGGGACAGTCCACGCTGGAAAAGGCGCTCCCCTATTGGCAGAAGGCGCAATCCCGCATTGTGGATGAAATTGGCGCAAAACAATGGGACACGATGATGCGCGGGCTGCATCAAATTTCGATGATTGTAGAAGATATTGAGGAGAGTAAATGAGCAACAAAACAAGACCCGCATGGCTGAACGAAAAAGAATATCTATTCAAAGATCATTATTTCAAAACCCCACAAGGTGACATGCACTACGTGGATGAAGGCACGGGTGACCCAATTGTGTTGCTTCATGGAAATCCTGGCTGGTCCTTTGAATATCGCGAGATCATCAAAGAGATGTCGAAGACCCAACGCTGCATCGCGCCTGATTACATCGGCTTTGGGCTTTCAGATAAACCTGCCGATTGGGATTATCTGCCGATTCACCATGCCAAGCATGTGGAAGATTTCCTCGACAGCCTGAACCTGAACAACATCACATTTGTATTCAACGATTGGGGCGGACCCCCTGCAATGTCTTATGCCATCAAACACCCTGAGAAAATCAAGAAGATCGTGGTGACCAATAGTTGGTTCTGGCCCGTAGATGATATTCCAAACTTCACAAGATTCAGCGGCATGGCAGGCGGGCCGATTGGCAAGTTCTTCACGCTCAACTTCAACATGATCGGCAAGGTTTTATCGAAAGCTGCGTATGGACCGAAGAAAAAGATGCCCGAAGAAGTGCGCAAACACTACTACATGCCGCACGAAGAAAAGACCGCTCGTGTTGGCACCTGGGTCTTTCCGCGCGAGATCATCGGCTCAACCCCGTGGCTGAAAACACTATGGAATCAGCGCGAAAAAATCAAACACATCCCCACTGCTATTGTGTGGGGCGATTCAGATATTGCTTTCAAAGAAGGCGAACTGAAAGTATGGACTGACTTAATGCAAAACCACACGCTCAATGTCTTAAACAAGATCGGTCACTACCCACCTGAAGAAGCGCCAGAAGAAGTCATCAAGGCATTGAAAGCATGAATCGAACAGTACAAAAAGCCATCACGGCTTATGGCGGTAAAGAATTCTGGTCGACGGCAAAGCATATTGAGGCAGAAGTAAGTGTGCACGGCTTGGCTTTCACATTAAAGAGTCGCCCGGCATTCAAGCATGCCAAGATCGAAATGGATATCACACGTCCATTTGCAAAATTAACGCCGATCGGTAAAACACCAAACGTCACAGGCGTATTGGATGGTCATGACGTCCGCTTGGAAGCGCCCATGGAAAAGGTTATTGAAGAGCGCAAAACGGCGCGTCAATACTTCCCTGGCGGCTTGAAACGGTTATTCCATTGGGATGATCTGGATATGGCTTTTTTCGCCAACTATGCCTTCTGGAATTATTTCACCCTGCCTGTTTTGCTGATGCGTGAAGATATTGACTGGAAGGAGATCGAACCGGGCTGCTTGGATGCGACCTTCCCTGAAAGCATTCCCACCCATAGCAAAGTACAACGCTTCCGCTTTGACCTGGAAACAGGTCTGCTCATTCAGCATGATTACACTGCCGAAGTGATCTCCACCCTTGCTACGGCTGCCAATGTGGTGCTTGAACACAAACAAGGAGATGGTTTTGTGTACACATCGCGCAGGCTGGTCACGCCGCGCTCCCCTTCTGGCAAAGCATTGCCAGGTCCAGCTCTCATCGATATCACAGTGCATAGCTTCAAAGTCTACTAACAAAACAGGCGCACCCAATGAGGTGCGCCTGTTTTTATTTTCGGTTCCTGTTTTATTATGCGTTTATGCTCTGGTTATACAACTGCTGTTTGATCGAAACAATATCTTGTTCCAAACGACGGTCAGCGTGAATTTGTTCTTTAATCTTTTCATACGCAGACATTACGGTCGAATGGTCACGTCCACCAAGGACTTCACCAATCTGTGGGAAGGAGATCTTGGCTTCTTCGCGCAAAAGGTACATGGCGATCTGACGGGGCAATGCCACCTCTTTGGTGCGGTCGCGCCCAAGTAATTTTTCGGAGGTGAGACCAAACTTGCGGGCGACCAAATCCACTACATGAGCGGGTTCAATATCTGCACGGGAGGGCATGAGGTCAGCAAGGGCCACTTCGACGAGATTGGGGGTGAGAGAAGCGCCACTCAAGTCTGCGTAGGCGATAATTCTATTGAGAGCGCCTTCCAGTTCGCGGATGTTCGACTGCACACGCTGGGCGATGCTTTCGAGGATTTCATCGGAAATATTTCGCCCAGTCCGCTCGGCTTTGGAACGTAAAATGGCAAGACGGGTTTCGAGGTCTGGCGCTTGGATATCGGCTGTTAAGCCCCATTCGAAGCGAGAGCGTAAGCGTTCTTCAAGAGTGACAAGTGACTTGGGAGGGCGGTCAGACGAAACGATGATCTGTTTGTCTTGTCCGTGTAGGGTGTTGAAAGTGTGGAAGAACTCTTCCTGCGTGGATTCTTTCCCGGCGATAAATTGAATATCATCAATTAGCAAAACATCTGCAGAACGATATTTTTCACGGAAAGCTTGAGTAGTGTGCGAACGAATGGCATTGATCATGTCATTCGTAAATTCTTCAGAAGAAACATAGAGAACGTTCAGTCCGCTGGCATGACAGGCATTGCCAATGGCATGAAGCAAGTGGGTTTTGCCAAGCCCCACGCCTCCATATAAGAAGAGCGGGTTGTATGCACGCGCCGGCTTCTCTGCCACTGCCTGACAAGCTGCATGCGCAAGGCGGTTCCCAGACCCTACAACATAAGTATCGAATGTATAACGAGGGTTGAGCGTTACATGGCGGGGTTTTGGTTCCGGCGGGGTGATTTGTATCGAAGCGGGAGCCGTTTCGAGTTCCGAAACAGAAGCGGTATCATCCGATTGGGAAACAACAAATTTTACTGAGACTTTTGAGTTTAAGGTATCGATCAAAAGTTTGTTAACGGTGGTGGCAAGGCGGCTATCGAGCCAGTCGCGGGCATAGGCATTGCGAACGCCAACGGTCAACATCCCGTTTTCATACGCAACGGGACGGGTATCGCGCACCCATGTATCGTAGGATGCGCGCGGCATATCCATTTGGAGTTGTGCAAGGACGGTCTGCCATGCTTGCTCAGCGTTCATAAACTTTCCTCAATCTGCAATTTTTTTATTGTCTTGCTTGTTTTTTGCGTAGATGAAACACCCCGCTCATTAGCGGCTTGAATTTCCATCCATGTTTTGTCAAGTATCCTTTAGGGATTGCGGATGTCAATCGAACGGGCAAACATCCGTTATATCAGCGTGGTTATATTCTAGCAGAACATTTATATATATAACAGTCGTTCAACCTACGCTAAGTTAAAAAAAGTGTTTTTTTTAAGATTCAAGTATGTTAAAGAATTGTTATCAGTTCGATTTCTTCTTTCAATTTTTGTAGAACAAGCGTTTCAGCCAAGAACGCCCCTGCACCTGCTATGCCCCCCCATATATGGGTATTTAAGGGGTTTTTGGCATAGGCTTGGCATATCTATCTTAAAAAATCATTATGCAAACCTTATCTGACTCAAAAAGTGTGAAACACGAGTTTTTGTGATTCACCCGGCAATGATTCGACAACTATCATGATTTATTGTTTGATACCGCGGGGAACCCACACAAATACTGTCGTTCCTTCACCAGCGACCGATGTTATATCAATATCACCGCCAGATGAACGCGCACGAGTCTGCATATTTGCGAGACCATGTCCAATAAATGTTGACATTTCATCCGTATGAAAGCCTTTTCCATCATCATGGATCTCAAGTAAAGCACGATCATCGGTTGTCCAAAGCGAAATTTGAACATTCTTTGCCTTGGCATGCTTGGCTGCATTGGCTAATGCTTCCTGACATATATGGAAAAGTGCCAACGCTTGCGTTTGAGTAAGTTCTTTTAACTCTGAATCAGGGGGCATGAAGGTTACTTCAGAGAATGTATTGGCGCGATATTCAGCAATTAAGCGCTTAATTCCACTCATGACACCTTCTGTACCAAGTTGACGCGGGCGTAGATCAAGAATATAGGCGCGTAAATCACGAATAGCTTGATTTAAACCATCAATGGCATGATTGATTTTCTCCTTTGCAGAGTTCGCGTCTTCATCTACTAGAAGTTTGGTACCTTCCAATGCGAGACCAACCCCATAAATGGACTGAATAATGCCATCATGAAGGTCCATACCGATGCGGTTGCGTTCTTCTAACACAGCCAAACGACGGGCATTGACATGCAAGCGTGCATTTTCAATGGAAAGCCCAGCCCATGCACCAACAGCGGTAAGCATTTGTACGCCTCGGTCTTCAAATGCAGCTTTAGAACGGGTGGCAATGCTCATCACACCCATTACACGTTCGCCAGAAACCAGCGGAATGCTCAATACTTGATGAAAGCCAGCCTTAACCACTGCTTCTCGTTGGAAATTCGGGTCATTCGCCAGGTCTGTGCTGATCAGCGGGCGGCAAGTTTCTGCCACAACCCCGGGATACCCCTCCCCTACACGAAAAATATTTTGAGTCCAGAAGGCTTCAGCCGCCTGTCCGCGATGCAACATCATGCGAAGGGTAGTCTTATCCTCTTCTAAAAGAAAGATCTCACCCGCTTCGACCTTCATGTAGTTCATCACAAGCCCAAGGGTCTTGTTCAGAATCTCGTCGAGTTCCAAGCTCGAGGTTAAGGTGGAGGCGATGTCGTTCAGTAGGGTCATATCCACCGTACGGCGCGTAAGCGCAATATCACGTTCCTTCATCTGTTCGATCAGGCGTGCATTGACAATCGCCGTTGCCGCATAGGTGGCAAGCATTTGAATGATCATCTCATCGTCAGATGAGAATTCATCGGCATCTATTTTTTCAGTGAGATAAATTTGCCCGAGCTGCCCCTCAACAGTTCGAATAGGAACCCCCAAAAAGGAAACCATTTTAGGATGATGATTTGGAAACCCAACAGACTTTGGATGGTCTTGAATAACGGGAACCCGCAGAGACACCTCGGTATCCATCAATTCACCAAGCAAACCGCGCCCCACTGGTGGGTGCGAAATACGCTTCACCATATCATTTGTGAGCCCAACAGAAACAAACTTTTCTAATCGTCCCTTTGAATCTAAAACACCTAAAGCAGCATAACGAGCACCTGCCTGTTCACAGGCAGTGGAAGCAATACGCTCTAATAAAGTTTCAAGAGAAACATCCTTTACCAGCTCAAGGCTGGCACGGTGAAGCGCAAATAGGCGTTCCTGCAATTGTTCTCTGGTGAGTAACATCCAAACTCCTCGTTGTGGATTATATAACCAATTTCAGTTGTTTGATAGAATTTGGGAGCAGGCAAAATCTAGAATAGGAAGCACTATGACAACCTCCCGAATCTCCGGTTTTTACAATATGACGATTGAAGAGCGCCGCCAGAAACTAGTGGAAGCGCTCTCGGCTCCAACTCCGCTCGATCTTGGGGCGTGGACCTCAGGCGGAATCTCCGCTGAAGCTGCCGACCACATGATCGAAAACGTGGTTGGTATGCACAGCCTACCTTTGGGCATTGCGCTAAACTTCATGGTGAACGGCAAAGATGTGCTTGTGCCCATGACTCTTGAAGAACCGTCCGTTGTGGCAGGCGCATCGTTCATGGCGAAACTCGCCCGTGCGGGCGGCGGCTACCAAGCCACCACCACAGACCCGCTCATGATCGGGCAAATGCAGGTTATTAATGTAACTAACCTCAATGAAGCGAAGCTAAAAATTTATGAACAAAAAGCCACCTTGCTCGCCGAAGCGGATTCGATTGACCCGATCCTCAAAAAGTTTGGCGGCGGCGCACGTGACCTCGAAGTTCGAATATTCAACGACTCGCCCATTGGCGGATTTCTCGTGGTTCATCTCATTTATGACGTCCGCGATGCGATGGGCGCGAATGCGGTCAACACAGCTTGTGAAAGACTCGCTCCGAAGATCGAAGCTATCACTGGCGGGAAAGTTCACCTGCGCATTCTCTCTAATTTGGCTGATCGAAGAATTGCCCGCGCACGTTGTACCATCCCTGTCAAAGAATTAGCGTTCGATACCTTCTCCGGCGAACAAGTCCGCGACGGAATCATCGCCGCCTATGCCTTCGCGGCTGTTGACCCCTACCGTGCAGCGACTCACAACAAAGGCATCATGAACGGCGTGGACTCGGTGGTCATCGCCACTGGCAACGACTGGCGCGCCATCGAAGCCGGCGCTCACGTCTATGCTGTGAAAAATGGACAATACACGTCTCTCTCCACTTGGGGCAAAGATAGCGAAGGCAACCTCGTCGGCACGCTCGAAATGCCGATGGCGGTTGGCATCGTCGGCGGCGCGACCAAAGTCCACCCGGCGGCACAGGCGGCAGTAAAACTCATGGGTGTGAAAACCGCCAATGAGCTCGCTGAGATCATCGTCTCGGTTGGTCTTGCTCAAAACATGGCGGCATTACGCGCGCTTGCTACCGAAGGCATCCAACGCGGACACATGTCACTGCACGCCCGTCAGGTTGCGATTGCGGCGGGTGCAAGCGGCGACTTGGTCGAAAAGGTCGCGACGCAGATGGTTGCAGAGAAAGTGGTGAGAATTGACCGGGCGGAAGAGATTCTAAAAGCGTTGAAATAAAAAAAATTAGCATGCCATCCTGAGCGACAGCGAAGGATCTCTACATCAGATTTGCATGACTCCTAAGCAAATGTAGAGACCCTTCGGTCGCAAAGAGCGCTCCCTCAGGGTGACAATTGGAGACCAACATGGATATCGAAGCCTTAATTGAATTCACGCAACGCATCGTCCGCCAGCCGAGTATGTCTGGCGAGGAAGGTGCGGTCACGCAGATCGTCGTGGACGAGATGAACGCTCTCGGCTTCGATAAGGTTTGGGTCGATAAATACGGCTCCGCTGTGGGAATGATCCGGGGGGCGCAGGCGGGGAAGACTCTGCTTTTTGATGCGCACACCGATACGGTGGGAATCGCTCCCGGGTCAGTCTGGACTCGCGCCCCTTTCGGCGCCGAAGTGACCGACACCCACATGTACGGGCGCGGCGTGATGGATATGAAAGGCTCGCTCGCAGCGATGATCCACGCGGCGGCGAGTGTGGACAGAAGCAAGCTCGCAGGCACGGTGGTGATTTCGGCTTCGGTGATGGAAGAAGTGTACGAAGGTGGCGCGCTCAAAGCCGTGATGGATGAAGTCAAGCCGGATTATGTCGTCATCGGCGAAGCGACCCAACTCAACCTTGCACGCGGCGGGCGCGGACGGGCGGAGATTCATCTCGAAGCAATTGGCAAGCCGTCGCATTCGTCGTCGCCACAGTTGGGAATCAATGCCGTGCATTTGATGACGAAGATTATCGCCGAAGTAGAGAAAGTAAAACTTGGCGAACATCCGCTGATGGGTCCCGCCATTCTTGCACTAACCGATATCATCTCAGAACCGTATCCCGGTTACTCGGTCATCCCCGCGCTTTGCAAAGTGACCTACGACCGCCGCTTACTGCCGGGTGAAACGCCCGAAGGCGTGTTGCGTGAAATCACGTCGTTGCCCGCGTTGAAGGATGTGAATTTCAAAGCGAAGATTGCCCAAAGCGACCACGTCACCTACACCGGCGAAACCTTGAGCGCGAATAAATTCTTCCCGGCTTGGGAATTGGATGAAGACCATGAATTCGTGCAGAAAGCCTTGCAAGGATTACGCGCCTCCGGTCTTGACCCGAAACTGGGTGCCTACCGATTCTGCACCAACGCCGCGTATAGCATTGGCACAGCGGGCGTCCCAACCATTGGCTTTGGTCCCGGTGCCGAAGGGGATGCACACGTGGTGGATGAACAACTCAGCCTCGATGAACTTGCTAAGACGGCGAGAGGGTATGCGGGGATTATTGAAGCGGTGCTTGGTAAATAGTAAGTGGTAATTGGTGAGTAAATAAGTAGACAAGTAAACAGGTAGGCAGGTAAACATGGATGAAGATTTAGTTTGGCAAGCACGGCACTTCGTTTACGCTCACATTGCAGAAACTACCCGCCCACCTCGCGTGGATGAAGCCGCCGCGCATTTTGGAATCTCAGCCGCAGAAGCCACGGAACTTTATAAAGAACTTCATAACCGTCATGCTCTGTTCCTTGACCTAGACGAAGTGGCTATCCGCATGGCAAATCCGTTTTCGGGCATTCCAACCGATTTCAAAGTCCATGCTAATGGCAAGACTTACTTTGCCAACTGCGCCTGGGACATGCTCGGCATTCCCGCCGCTTTGCATTGTGACGCAGTCATTGACGCGGTATTCACAGAAAGCAATGAAATAGTTCAATTGGAAGTCAAGGACGGCAAAGTTACAAATGGTGATTTGCTTGTCCACTTCCCCCTGCCCTTCACCCGCTGGTACGATGACCTCGTCTTCACCTGAGCGACCATGCTGCTCTTCCGGTCGGAAGAATGGGTTGACAAGTGGTGCAAGCGAAACAATCTCGAGCGCGGAGAAATGCTATCTCTGCAGCAAGTCTGGGAACTCTCCAAACTTTGGTATGGCAATCGCATGTCCCTCGAATATCATGGGCGCAGCATGGAACAAGTCGCCGAGATTTTCAAGCAAGCTGGGTTGACATCCAAATTTTGGTATCTATAAAGGACTTACAATGAAAATCCTTGTTTTATCTGATGTTCATGGAAATTGCCTTGCGCTTGAAACCGTATTGGCAGATGCCAAAAGGAGTGGGTTCGACCAGATCATTTGCAATGGCGATATGATCCAGGGCGGTCCTCAACCTCATGAAACCGTTCAACTTTTGCAAGAGATGAAATGCCCGATCGTGATGGGCAATTCTGATGCATGGCTTCTCACTGGTGTGGAGACTGGCGCGGAAGCACTCTCAGAAGAACGGCTCAAGAAACTCAATACTGTCCGCGAGTGGTCATTGAGCCAGCTAAACGAAGAAGATCGTACATTCATCAATGGCTTTCAGCCAACAGTTACTTTAGATTTAGGAAACAACAAAAGTCTGCTTGCATTTCACGGCTCCCCCACATCATTCGACCAGGTCCTCCTGCCATCAACCCCTGAGGAAGAGTTCCAAGAAACGCTCAAACCCTATGCAAGTCATATCCTCACCGGCGGACATGTCCACTTGCAATACAGCCGCCGCCTGCAAGATAGCGAAAATTTTTATTTCAACCCAGGCAGTGTAGGGATTGCATACAACCACGAACAGACAGGTGAACAAAATCTACTCGACCCATGGGTAGAATACGCAGTATTGACCGTCGAAAAGTTAAGCACACGATTGGAATTTATCCGCGCCGCTTTGGACATAAATAAGATGCTTGATGTTTATCGCTCCAGCACCAGACCCTTCGCAGATCAGGCAATGTCTCAATACAAATCGTATACATAACAAGAATGAGTACAACCATCACCAGCATTTTATTGGGGATCGGCGGCATGGTTGGCTGGGGGATTTATGATTTTCTAGGCGGAGTCTTTTCAAAAAGAATCGGCTCTTTCAGGTCTTTATTCTGGTCGCAATTAATGGGCTTGGGTGCCATCCTATTGCTGACTCTTGCCTTCAAAACCCAGTTCAACATTTCCCTGCTGGCGCTTGCCTTATCGCAACTGGCGTCCATCGTCTATTCGGCGGGATATTTATTTTTCTTCAAAGGCTTCGAGAAAGGCAATGTGGCGATCATCGCCGCAACCATGAACCTATGGGCAGTCTTCACTATGCTGTTCGCCTTCCTCTTTATGGGACAACGCCTCTCCGTCACTCAGACCATCGGTGTTTTCTTAATTCTCTCTGGAGCAACCCTCGCCGCCCTAGATTGGAACAGTATCAAACAGCAAGGGTTTCAACTCTCGCAAGGCGTTCGAGAAGCCGTTCTGGGCGCGTTCTTCTTCGGCATTTTTTGGAACATCAGCGAGATCGTCTCAGAACAAATCGGCTGGCTGGTCTCCACAACGCTGACCAAACTCGGAATTGTGCTCTTTTTATTGCTCGTTTCTTTTTACACAAAACAAGAAATCAAACTGACGGATATTCCCGTCAGAACAAAATTTGTGATTTTGCTTATGGGCATCATTGAAGTCGCTGCCGTGGGATTGGTCAACTACGGTTTGACCATCGGCGACGCTATCTTAATCACGCCCATCGCTTCGGCATTGTCCATTGTGACAATTCTGCTGGCTGTTCTTTTCCTGAAAGAAAAAGTCTCAACCGTTCAGGGATTTGGCATTCTCATGGCAATTTTTGGTATAACAGCAACAGCGTTTTAGAATTTGTACTATAAAATCTTTTAGGACACGGACAACACGGATTTCACGGAGCCTCACGGAAAAACCTCAAAAATCTGTGTATGTCCGTGTACGAAAGGCTTAAGAAATATCCTCTTAAATATGGAAAACTCTTCATGGCATTAATTATCTTCGACTACGACGGCGTTCTGGCAGACACACTCGACGACCTAATTCGCTTCGGGCAGCAAGCCTGCGATCAACTGGGAGTCAAGCATGTTGTGACCCAAGCTGACCTAAGCAATCTTGAGGTGATGTCCTTCGCCACCTACGGGCGCGCCTGTGAAGTGCCTGAACATCTCGTGGATGAGTTCGTCAAAATCAGCTTGAATCTATTCGCCGAGAAAAAATCTCCACCCGCCATTTTTGACGGAATGAGCGAAGTCATTCAACATTTTTCCAGTCAACATAAACTCGCCATTGTGACCACAAACTCATCACAAAATGTGAATTTGTTTCTGGCGCAACACGGATTAAGTGACCGATTCCATGCCGTGTATGGCGTGGACACACCCGGCTCAAAGGCGCAGAAAATAGGCTTGGCGCGAGAGCGCTTTGGCGAAGAGACCATTTTCATGATCGGCGATGCGTTGAGCGACGTCCGCGCTGCAAAGGAGGCGGGAGTGACTAGCATTGCCATCACTTGGGGGCACCAGAGTTTGGAGACTTTGTTACGGGGTGAGCCAGATCATGTTGTTAAAGATCCACGTAAGTTGATTGAGGTGATTGAGAAGTAAAATTGAAATAGAATATGTAATAACATACATAATAGGTCTCACCAGCAGGATTTAATTAATTTGGGATACTTAAATGAGTAAAAAATCAAACTACATTCTTCTTCGATCAAGCCATGAAGATGATTTATTGTTCGCTGGAGTGAAAGATTATTCATCACGTCTCAAACAACAAGCGTTATTATTTGATCAAATAGGGATATTACATCTGGAAAATTTGATAAAAACCTTGGAATCTTTTCAAAAACATGAGAACTTTGAGATTTTTTCAAAATTAAACACCTTCTTTCTTGAAGTCAAATGGCTTCAGGAAAACGAAATAATATTTGAACCACAAATTGACACCGAGTTCGAAAATGGTATCCACAAAATTCTTCAAGCGGAAAACTCAACAACAAGTGAATTGAGATGGTTAAATTCACAGATTAAAGCCGATCTAAATGAAGAACACTACGAGGATTTTTTCGAGAAACTTAAATCCAGGCAAAATGCTGATAGTTTCTTGCTTAGAATGATGGCACTTACAATTGAAGCAAATAGGAATATTTCAGCGCTTACCACATTATCGGATACTGGATACAATATCCAATTGTCGAAATCTAAAATCAGTGATGTAGCTCAAATTGCAATCAAAAAATTACCTTTACCAACTAACACTACCCCTTGGGAAGCGATTCTCGACTATAGAAATGACAGGGAAAGTCAAGAAAGCCTTTTAGCCTTTAGAAGATGGATTAAGAAATTATCATCGCAAGAATTATCTATCAATGAAATTGAGGAAGAACTCGAATGGTTAATAAATGAATTCCAAAACCATATGCGAGTTCATAAAATGAAAGCAGATGTAGAAACATTAGAAATAATAGTAAAGGCTCCACTTGAAATCATTGAAAACTTAATCAAATTAAAACTCTCAAAAATCCCTGACCCACTATTTGCATTAAGCAAAAGAAAAATAAACTTATTAGAAGCGGAAATTAACGCTCCTGGTCGAGAATTAGCATACATAATTAAATCTAATGAATTTTTTAATTCTGAATAATAAAACAAGATAGCTTTTGCAAGCCCTCACCCGCTACAATCCTCCTACTTACTCAGGAAAAATAAATGACAACTCCTCAACCTTCCTCAACCTTACTGAAACCCGTCAAGCCGGTTGGCATTGTCGGCTATGGTTCGTATGTGCCGCGCTTCCGTTTGCCTGCCAAGGAGGTCGCCCGCGTGTGGACGGGCAAGACCAGCGGACTCCCCATCAAGGAAAAAGCCGTACCCGGGTTAGATGAAGACGTGATCACCATGTCCATCGAAGCGGCGCGGAATGCAATGATGCGTGCCCAAATTGACCCCACCGAATTACGCGCTGTGTGGGTCGGCTCGGAGTCGCATCCGTATGCGGTGAAGCCCACTTCCACGCTTGTGGCTGAAGCTATCGGCGCTGTCCCGAACACCCAAGCCGCAGACTGGGAATTCGCCTGTAAAGCAGGCACTGAAGCGCTCGTCGCGGCGATGGGTCTGGTCGGCTCGGGCATGGGTCACTACGCCATGGCAATTGGCATGGACACGGCTCAAGGCAAGCCCGGCGACGCGCTCGAATACACGGCAGGTGCAGGCGGCGGCGCGTATATCGTTGGTCCCGCCGAAGAGTCGATGGCGGTCATCAATGCCTCCTATTCCTACGTCACCGATACGCCTGATTTCTGGCGACGCGAATATCAGAAATATCCCGAACATGGCATGCGCTTCACGGGCGAACCCGCCTACTTCAAACACGTCAGCGAAGCCGCCACACATCTCATGGAAGCCAGCGGCACCACCGCCAAAGATTACAAGTGGGCGGTCTTCCACCAGCCCAACACAAAATTCCCGCAGCGGGTCGCGGGTCAACTCGGCTTTTCGATGGATCAAATTGAACCCGGTCTGCTCGTGCCCATTATTGGAAATACCTACGCAGGCGCGGCGATGATCGGCTTGACCGCGACTCTCGACATTGCCCAACCTGGGGATCGAATTCTCGTCGTCTCTTTCGGGTCCGGGGCTGGGTCCGACGCCTTCGACATTACTGTCACTGATAAAGCACCTGCCAGACAAAACCTCGCCACCAAGACTCGCGAATACATCGCACGCCGCACCGAGATTGATTATGCGACCTACGTCCGCTTCCGTGGCAAGTTGGCGATGAAGTAATTTCGTAGGGGCGGGGTAACCCCGCCCCTACTTACAATGATGGGAAAAATCTAAATGGCATTCTTCGACCTCTCTCTCGATGAATTAAAAAAATACAAACCCGCCCGCACCGAGCCCGCGGACTTTGACTCGTTCTGGGCGAACACCCTCGCCGAAGCACGGGCGTTTCCGCTTGATGCAAAATTTGAGCGCGTGGATTATGGTCTCGTCGCGCAGGAAACCTTCGATGTCACCTTCAATGGCTTTGGCGGACAACCCGTCAAAGGTTGGCTGATCCTGCCAGTGCAAAGAAAAGCGCCGCTGCCCGTCGTGGTGGAATACATCGGCTATGGCGGCGGACGTCAATTCGGGTTCAATTGGTTGCTTTGGGCAAGCGCGGGTTATGCTCACTTTGTAATGGATACCCGTGGACAAGGCAGCACCTGGTCACATGGGGATACGCCCGATCTATACGGCGATGGTGGCAATGCCCACTTCCCTGGCAGTATGACGAAGGGCATTCTCGACCCACAACATTATTACTATCGAAGAGTGTTCACAGATGCAGTCAGAGCTGTCGAAACAGCGACCAGCCACCCCGAAGTGGATGAGGCGAAGATTGCCGTCACGGGCGGTTCGCAAGGCGGAGGAATCTCCATCGCCACGGCGGGACTCGTTCCGAACGTCCAAGCTGCCATGCCCGACGTGCCGTTCCTGTGTCACTATCGCCGCGCCACCGAGATCAGCGACGCGTATCCGTATAAAGAGATCGGCGAGTATTGCCATGTTCACCGCGACAAGATCGAAACGGTCTTCAATACCTTATCGTATTTCGATGGCATGAACTTCGCCACACGTGCGAAAGCCAAAACTTTATTTTCGGTTGCGCTAATGGATCAAGTCTGCCCACCATCTACAGTGTACGCGGCATACAATCACTGGGCTGGTGAAAAAGATATCAAGACCTATACCTATAACGGTCACGAAGGCGGACAAAGTTTCCACGACCGTGAGAAGTTGAAATTTTTGAAGAAGCTTTGGAAGTAGAGAACGATAATTGGAAATCGATATTCGAATATCTAGTATCGAGTATCGCATTCGTAAATCACACATCTAGGAATTTTTCATGACAGACGTCGTTATTGCAGGAATAGGACAAACCGAAGTTGGCGAGCATTGGGATCTGGGTCTGCGTGACCTGGCGTATGCTGCCATTCATGATGCCATTCAAGATGCGGGCGGGCTCAAACCGCAGTCGCTTTTTGTGGGCAATATGCTCGCACCCAATCTTTCACACCAGGCACATGTCGGTGCATTGCTGGCTGATTATTCTGGCTTGAACGGCATTGAAGCTGTGACCGTTGAAGCAGCGGGTGCATCGGGCGGAGCAGCGCTTCGTCAAGGCTATCTCGCCGTCGCCAGCGGGTTTGTGGATGTGGCATTGGTCGTAGGCGTGGAGAAATTTACGGACAAGGTCGGTGCAGGTGTGGATGAAGCCCTCGCCACCACTGGCGATGCTGATTATGAAGCCGTGCAAGGCATGACTCCCGCCGCGCAAGCTGCGCTGTTGATGAAGCGTTACATACACGAGTATGAAGTCCCTGCCGATGGGTTTGCAGGTTTTGCGCTTGCGGCACATGCTCATGGTGCAGGCAACAAGAAAGCCATGTTCCGCAAAGCCATCAAGCCAGAAGTGTATGCCAAAGCTGAAATGGTCAGTGACCCGCTCAACATGTTTGATATGGCTCCTAATGCGGATGGCGCTGCCGCGCTCGTTCTGACTCGCCGCGAGCTGCTCCCGTCCAGTTGGAAGAATCCACTCGTGAAGATTGCTGGTTCGGCGTCGTCATCAGACACATTGGCGTTGCATGACCGCAAGGATATGTTGTTCTTCGACACAGCACAAATCTCCGCGGGCAAGGCGATGAAGCAAGTTGGCTTGACTCTCGATGGGATTGACTTCTTTGAATATCACGATGCGTTCAGCATTTTTGCCGCGTTGCAACTCGAAGCGGTTGGGTTTGCGATCAAAGGCAAAGGCTGGAAACTTGCTGCGGATGGCTCGATCGGGTTGAAGGGCAGTATTCCCTGTGCCACGATGGGAGGCATGAAAGCCCGCGGATTCCCCGGCGGGGCTGCGGGTGTGTATCAAGCCGTCGAAGCAGCGATGCAGTTACGAGGTCAAGCCGGAGCGAACCAGATTGCTGACGCGCGGTTCGGGTTGATCCAATCCCTTGGCGGACCGGCATCCACAGCAGTCAGTCACATCCTGCAACGGTTAGATTAGACGATACACCACGGACGATTGACGATGGACAACCATAGTCTATCGTCTGTCGTCTGTGGTCATTTTTAGCAACGGGGGAATGGACAAGCTAGCGAATAATAAAGCCAAACCAAATAACAATGTAGGCACCAACCAACGCGCATTGACAATGAAATCTTGATAGAGAAGAATTCCTTGAATACGAAGTTTTGCCAATGCAACGGGCGGCAAGCTTTGGGCTGTGATGAACAACGCGCCAATGGTCAACGCAATGACAAGCGCAATCGCAAAATCATTCCATGTAATGAGAGCCGGGCGTTTCTCAACCTGAATACGCGCCATCACATTGACAGTGATGCTGCGCGGCATGGGTGCGAGCGGCTGCGAGTTAAGCGCGTCTTCAATGAGCGCATCTTGTTCTAGGTGGTTATCCATGATTCCTCCAGTTGAGCGAGTGACTTGCGGAGTTGTTCCTTGGCACGAAAAATGCCCGTCTTCACCGTACCCAGCGGCAGGTTAAGAGTCGAGGCGATCTCTTCGTAGGAAAGTTCGTTTTGGTATCTGAGCGTAATGAGTAATTGATAATTTGAGTCAAGATGTTCAATAGCGTGTTGCAAGTGGCTTCTCGTTTCGTTTGACTCAAAAATTTGAGCGGGGGTGTCGAGGTGAGATTCGGGGATGTCTTCCATCACATCGTCGCCGAGATCGTTGAGCGAGCGGCGTAGGTTGGGAAGTTTGTTGTAGCACAGGTTGGTGACTATTCTATATAACCAAGTGCGGAATTGACTCTGCCCCTTAAAGTTTGGCAGAGCCGTCCAGGCGCGCACGAAGGTCTCCTGTGCCAGGTCAAGCGCTTCGTTCTCATCTTTGACGACGCGCAAGGCAAGGTTGTAGACGTATTGTTGGTGCTCGTTCACCAGCGCTTCGAAGGCTTCGGGGTCACCTTTTTGGGCTTTTTGAACGAGGATCTGCTCAGAGACTGCCATTTTCTATTGGGTTAGACAGGGAAAGGACGGAAAAGTTTCACTTTTTTCTTCATTGCCTGCACCGTGCTGCGCAGGCACGCGTGTGAGAGCATCAGCCCGAAGCATCTCAGGTTCAATCATAAGATTGCTTCGTCGGGAAGAGCACCCTCCTCGCAATGACAGAGGAAACTGAAACTTTTTTCCAAAACGCCTGTCAAAGTAAGTAGAACACTTTGTAACATAAGGAGCAACAAAATGAAAAGACCCGTAGTAATTGGATTATTGGTAGCCGCCCTATTGCTAGTGCTGGCAGGCATTGGTGCCGTTGTATTTTTCGCCCTCCGTGGTGCAGACTTTGCGGCGTTCAATGTTCCGCTGGTTTCTGCAACGGCGGAAGAGAGCAAAACCTTGAAGGTCGATGCAAAAAAGCCGGTCTCGCTCAAGGTAAATGACGATGCAGGCGATATATCCATCGTCGGTGCAGATGTGGAGACGGTTGAAATT
>JAXLVR010000020.1:0-29053 GCA_046328915.1 Anaerolineales bacterium
TTACTTAAAGGAATCATTGCAACGTGAATTCAACCGAGCTAATCGGGAATTGTTCCCAATCAGTATATTAATTATGGATATCGATAACTTTAAGAACATTAATGACACCTATGGACATCAGGTGGGTGATAAATTCCTGATCAAAATTGCAGACCTGCTTAAGAAGAACAGCCGTGGCTCAGATATTACCTGTCGATATGGCGGCGAAGAATTTATCCTGGTGTTGCCGGAAACAGAGGCACAGATTGCTCACGCTCGGGCCGAACAGTTTCGAGCCGAAATTTCTCAGGTTCGTATTCCACACGAAATGAAAGACCTGAACATCTCTGTTTCAATGGGAATTGCCGTCTACCCGGAGCACTCTACCATAGCAGAAGAGCTGATCGTCAAAGCAGATCTGGCTTTATATCAATCTAAAAATAATGGACGAAATAGGGTAACGGTCTGGAGAGAAACGATGCAAAAAGATAAAGTTTAAATCGATTTTCTACAAATCTGCAGTTGCGTTTATTTCCAAAACCCGCATCAATACTTTTCTCTTATGTGGACGTGTGCGATGTTCGAAAACGTAAATGCCCTGCCAGGTTCCCAAGGAGAGATTGCCATTATCCACAGGAATGGTGAGACTGGTATCCGTCAACATTGAGCGGATGTGAGAGGTCGCGTCGTCGGGTCCTTCCAGATCGTGAGTGTACCAACTGTCCCGTTCGGGAACGAGGCGTTCTAGGAAAGTCTCCAAGTCAGCCCGGGCGGTAGGGTCCCAGTTCTCGCTAATAACCAAAGATGCACTTGTATGTTGGATGAATAGAAAGCACATACCCTCGCGCACGTTCCATCCCTTCAGTTGGGCTCGGATGACAGAGGAAATATCATGAAGTCCCTTTCCATGAGTGGAAATTTCGAGGGTGGTTTTATACCAATTCATAGCCAAGATTATAGCAGGCGGGTCTCATAAACACTAAAAAAAGATTTAGTAAAACCAGCCTGCTTACGATATACTTTCTTACTTGGTAAGGCATGATTGCATCCATGATGGCATTGCTCAAGAAATTATTCACTCCGCCAATTTTCGATGGCGACGAAGAAAAAACGCGCCGTGCAAGCGTGATTAATTTTGGCATCAATATTATTTTATTTGCTGCTCCATTGGTTCTTATTGGGAATTTGGTCGGGGGAAAGACTCCTATAGGGGTTTCGGCAACAAACATTCTTAGCATCGTTACTGTTTTGATCTTGCGCCGTAAATTACACCAAGGCAAGGTCTTATCGGTCAGCATCGTCTTAATGACCGCTGGTTTTGCTATTGCCACATTTGCTATCATTGGACTGGGGACCATTCGTACACCGACAACCGCCATGTATCTATTCTTAATCGTTATTGCGGTTATATTATTTGATTACAAGGGCATTATTATTTCGATCACGGCATGTTCACTAGCTATATTGGGGTTAATCATGGCTGAAAACGCCGAGTTGCTCCCAAAACCCGAGCTTTCTGTTACGGTCACTCAATGGGTTTCTTATACAGTTCTCTTCGCAATGACGGCTGGGATATCCAATGAAGCCAATCAGATGATGAAAAATGCGTTACAAAAATTGGAAAAAGAAAACATTGAACGCAAACGCATAGAAATAGAACTACGCAACCTAAATGGAAGCTTGAATGCCCTTTACAACATAACATTTGACCTGCTCCATCGTCATAATGTCGAAGAAGTGCTTGATGCCATTCTGCTTCAAGCATCGAATTTATTAGAGTCGCCTTTTGGTTTATTAGGCATCTTAGAAGATGATAATCTCGCTACAAAATCAACCACCGAAATGGCAAATCCTTTAGCAGGCGGAAACATCCCTCTAAAAAATGCGCACCTCGCCATGCTGGCGATCAGGACACGTCAACCACAAGTGATACAACGCTATCAAGAATGGTCTGAACGCATGGAAATACACAACGCTTTTAAGTTGTGGGCAGTAGTAAGCGTTCCGATCATTATCAAAAACAAGGTCATTGGTATTATTGCTTTGGGCCGCGTTGACCCTGAAAAACCGTACACCAATGAAAACCTCGCTGTAATGAACTCGTTCGCACAATTAGCCGCTCTTGCATTGAATAATGTTCAATTGCTCAATTCTGCTCAAAATGAGCTAACCGAAAAAATGTATACAGAAGTCGAATTACGCAGGGTTAACGATCTTTTACTGATACAACTGGAAGAAAATAAAAATCTGCAAATTGAATTACGTGAACAAGCCCTACATGACCCATTAACAGGGCTATATAACCGCCGTTACCTTATAGAAGCCATTGAATTAGAAGTAAAAAAGGCACAACAAGATCAGAGTCCATTAAGTGTGATCGTCTCAGATATTGACCACTTTAAATCGATCAATGACTCGTATGGGCATCAGGTTGGCGACAGATTTCTTGTGGAAATCGCAAATCTGATGAAAAGTCACGCACGGAGCACCGATTTTGTCTGTCGGTATGGTGGAGAAGAATTTCTAATTGTGATGCCCAAAACGCCGGCGATAGCAGCCATAAAACGTGCGGAAGAGATCCTTCAAAAATGTACCGATACGATTGTTGCGCACGAAGGAAAAAATTTACAAGTCGCCATGTCGATAGGGGTTGCCACATATCCAGATCATGGACAAGAAGCTGAGGAACTAATAATCAAGGCAGATAAAGCACTATATGTATCGAAACAAAATGGCAGGAATCGAATAACTCTCTCAACTGAGTAAAACAAAAATCGGATGATCTCTCATCCGATTTTATTTATTTTTTAGTGCCACCGTAAACGTGGTGCCCTCATTGAGTTTACTGTCCACTGAAATAGACCCGTTCACTTCTTTAAGAATAGACTTTACGATAAAGAGCCCTATCCCACTTCCGGGTATCTCTGCCGAACTCGCATTACGAGCACGGTAAAAACGTTCAAAGAGATATGGCATTGCATCTGAGGGAATACCCAGACCACTATCCACGACCGCTACATGGGTTTCTGTATCATTTCGCTCCACCCGCAAAATCACCTGGCTATCATCAGGAGAGAATTTCACTGCATTACTGAGCAAATTGATAAATACCTGTTGAAGAGCACTAACGTTCCCCATGATAAAACAAGGAGTAACAGAAGTGACCATTTGAATATCTATATTTCGCTTTCTGGCAATAGGTTTGACAGACAGAATGGCATCTTTCAAGATGGGGGTCAGATCCAGTGCACTAACTTCAACGTGCAATGTCCCATTTTCCAAACGCCCAGCCATCAACAATTCGTTGATCAAATTCTTTTGTCGATTCAACTCGCTGGAAAGCGTGGAAAGATACTCCTCCGCTTCTTCTGGTGTGCATTCCTGCCGAAGCAGTTCCGTCATTAAAATAGCAGATGTCAACGGCGTTCGTAATTCATGGGAAGCCCAATTAATAAAATCAGATTTCATTTGAATAAGCTTCGCCTGTTCTGTAATATCACGCACAATAATAAGGGCTTCCAACTTACTTAATGGAAACAACCGAGCTTCAAAAGAGCCGACCTTTCCCGGCAATTTAAAATTTTCAACGATACGAGGCAAGCTAAACAAGGGTTCATCAGGAATACGCGGCAGTAATCTACTCGCAATATCACTATTCCACAATTCATGCAGATTCTTTCCTATGGCACTGGCGGGTTCAAGATATAAAGGATGTGAAGGCATTGCGTTATAGTCAAAAATACGTCCCGAACGATCCACCCGCAAAAGCAGATCAGGCAACGCGTCTACAATGATGCGGTTACGTCTTTCACTCAAACGTAAAGTTTCTTCATAATGCATACGTTCGATCGCAGCGCCCAATAAGTTCGCCGTCGTCTGCACAATATCAAAGCTGGTGGGCAGCCATGAGAGGCGATCCTCTTTATCAAACAAGCCTAAAAATCCCCAAGTTCCCAATGCACCTTGAATGGGAATCGCCAACATGGAAATTTTAGGCATGTTGGTAACCTTCTCTGGAAGTTCTGGAAGAGAAAAGACCCGGTCTGGAAATTTAGAGAGCGAATCCAAAAACGGTTGGAGGACGTTCTCCGCATCAAACTCAGGGACAGCTTGGTCCACCCATTTATGGCGAATTCTCAACGATGAATTTTTCACTTCGAAGATCAACGTACTGAAAACACCCACCGCATACCCCAAAGACTCAAGCACCTCAGGTAAACTGCCTTCGATATTGGTCGAACGGAAAAGCGCCGCCGTTACCTCACCAATGACAGACTGTGCACGCACATTCCGCTTGAGGAGACGTTCATTTTTTTTACGCTCTCCAATATCACGTGCTATCAGCTGAATATAGGCTGGTTTCCCTTCGGCTTTATAGACTAGAGAAGAGCTCAACTCTGCCTGCAGAATTGAGCCATCTTTTTTGCGTAGGGTATGTTCAAAAACATTAACCCGTTTTTCAAGGATCATCTCTTTTCGAGATACCTGCTTTAGATTAAGAAAAACTTCGGCACTATTTCCCTGCAATTCACCAGCTACATAGCCCAACATTCGGTTGGCAGGAGAGTTTGCTGCAAGGATAGTGAAATCTAACCCAATAATAAAGACACAATCTCCCGTCTGCTCAAACAAGGCACGGTAATCCAGATCTCCATTCCATGAAGTATCTTTTAGACCAACGTTTACACCAACGCCTTTAAGCGGAGTGTTTTTTTCATCCATACGCAATATCATCTTCCGAAAGGTCTGGCAGGGTTGCTTCTACACAGCACCCTTGAGCACTATCGAGAATCTTTACATCCCCGCCCAAAGAGCGTAGAACAGCCCGAGCGAGCGTCAAACCGATTCCTAGACCTTGGTGCAGGCGGGTAGCTCCCCTACTAATTTGGTAATAGCGTTCAAAAACTTTTTCACGTAAGCCAACCGGAATACCCGGACCTTGGTCTTCGATCGTGATTGTTGCCCCACCGTTTGCACTCGCTGTGATTTTAAAAATCACAGTACCATCTTCAGGACTGAATTTAAGTGCATTATCTACTAAATGCAAAATCGCGCGCGGAAATTCCTGTCGTGGTGCTTTGATCTCATTTGAAATAGAAAGAATCGGCAAAAAATGAATAACCTTTTCATCATATCGGGATATCCGACGACGGATCGGCTGTAAAAGATGAATTTCTGGGTTAATCGTTTGGCGCACATTATTGAGTGAGTGTTGGTCAATGTCTGTTAAGAGAATAATATCGCTAATCAATGATTCAAGCCGCTCACCGCTGGAACGGGCAATACGCACAAATTCTTTTTGTTCCTCCAACGACTCAAATTTATGAGTTGCCACAATCTCCAAAAACATCATGACATTATTTAATGGTGTGCGAATCTCGTGATGAAAATTCTGCATCAACTCACGGCGTAGCTTTTCTAGATCTTCCTGATCGAACTCCTTTGCTTGTTCATGCCCACGCTGTCGTTCGCTGCGCACGCGACGCAGAACCGCTTCTACCCGAGCTGTCAACTCATCAATATCAAACGGCTTGGTCACATAATCATCTGCGCCATCGCGTATCCCTTTTACACGATCCTCCACAGCGGTCCGCGCTGTTAGGTAAATCAAAGGAATGGAAGAAAGTTCTGGGTCAGCAGATAGCTTCTTTTTCATTTCAAAGCCATCCAAAACTGGCATCATAACATCAGAAATAATAAGATCTGGGTGATACTCACCTGCTTTTTGGATGGCATCATTCCCATTCTCTGCTGTGACCACACGGTATCCATGCCGAGACATGGCAGCAGAAAGCCCCAAGCGAATTGCTGCTTCATCCTCAACAACAAGAACAATAGTTTTCAGGTTACTACCTGGCTCAAAATTCATATCGCACCTAATTCGAATTATCTCCGCATTAGGCAGGTACAGCATAATAAAGCCATGACAATTTTTTAGCGGCTTATTTAATTTTTATCTTCCTTGAATAGGATTATCATTCGCACTGATTTTAGAGTACAAAGACAAAACTTGGTTCTATCTTCATATTCTTACCCACATTATTTGATAGGCATTTGTCATAGACATGGCTTGTTCATAGAAAATTCCCCAAATCGGTATTCCCTCGAAAGATCACCCACAGCCAGTATAATGGGGGGATGTTCATTGACCAAGTAAATATTCATGTAAAATCTGGAAAAGGCGGCGATGGAATGGTGCATTTTCGCCGTGAAAAATACGAACCACGGGGAGGTCCTGACGGCGGAGACGGGGGCAAAGGCGGCGATGTCATCTTTGAAGTGAAACCCATTTTAAATTCTCTTTCTCACTTTAAGCCCAAGCAATCCTTTGCTGCCGATAATGGAGTTAACGGCGGCGGTTCTCAAATGACAGGGCGTGGCGGCAAAGACCTCATCATCCACATCCCTCCGGGAACCGTCATCTATGATGCTGAAACTGGTGCATTACTCGGTGACCTGACCGAAGCTGGGCAACAGCTTATCGTCTGTAAGGGCGGGCGCGGCGGGCGTGGCAATCAACATTTTGCAACCTCACGAAATCAAGCGCCGCGGACAGCTGAACGCGGTGAACCGCATGAGGAAAAAATGCTGCGCCTCGAACTTAAGCTGATCGCTGATATTGGCATCATTGGCTTACCCAACGCCGGGAAATCAACCCTCCTCTCTGTTCTGACGAACGCCAAACCCAAGATCGGCGATTATCCATTCACCACACTGGAACCCAACCTTGGTGTTGCCAAAATTGATGAAGAAGCGACTGTTGTACTGGCAGATATCCCTGGCTTGATCGAAGGTGCTCATGAAGGCGCGGGCTTGGGGCATGATTTTCTACGTCATATCCAACGCACACGCATCCTCATCCATATGATCGATGGCTTATCAGAAGACCCGCTCGCAGATTTCAGCCAGATCAATACCGAGCTTTCACTTTTTGATACCAAGCTCGGCAAAAAGCCGCAGGTTGTGGTCATCAATAAAATAGATCAGCCCGATGTGCAAGCCCGATTAAAAGAAATTCAAGCCAGCTTCAGAAAGAAAAAGGTGGATATCATCACCGCCTCAGCCATGGCGCGCAACAATACGCGAGAGATCTTGCTCACAGCGTATCGAATGCTTCAGGAACTGCCACCAGAACTAATTGAGGAAGATGCGCTGCCCGTCTATAAACCAGAGGTGGATCCGAATTTATTCGATATCCATAGAGAAGATGGCGATAAATGGAGAGTATCGGGTGTGGCGATCGAACGTGCTGCAAAGATGACCTATTGGGAACATTTCGGCTCTGTGAGGCGCTTCCAACGGTTGATGCAAAAGTTGGGAGTAGATAAAGCCCTGCGGGAAGCTGGTGTGCAAGACGGCGACACGGTCTACGTTGGTGATTTTGAACTAGAGTGGCAAGAATAGAAAAGAAAGGACATGGCTTTCGAGCGATGTCCTTTTTGATTCCACATGATTTCTTTACAATTTAAACTTAAGAGCGGAGATAAAATAAAGCCATGACCAAACAACGTTTTTTCACAGCAGGGTTGATTATCATCGGATTATTCATTATTGTGTTTTTTGGAATGAATACCCTCCGCGCATTCAAACATATGCGTGGGCATGGTCCATTCAATGGCAAACCGCCTACAGCAAATCAAACCGATGTTGAATTGATCCGAGATTGGATGACAATACCATATATTGGAAACATGTACGATGTTCCACCTGAAGCTTTATTCTTTAGCTTAGGCATTAAACCAGGCAAAGATATCGCTAAAAAAAGTTTACTGGAATTGAACGATGAGTTCTTTCCAGATCAGCCTGATATGGTAATCACACAGATCAAAGACTCGATCAAGGCATTCCAAAGTGAAGAACGCCCGCCAGAACCCATTCCGCCCGCGGCGCCTGATGCGCCATCATCGCCAACCCAAAAACCATGACAGACACGATCTCAGGATTTTTTCTTACACAAGTCATTAACTATGGGGCTCCGCTTTTTGCGCTCACTCTGTTTCTTGGTGCGGTTGGTCTGCCAGTAGGAGCTTCGTTGATGGTGATCGCTGTGGGAGCTTTCTCTCAGCAGGGATATTTCGAGTGGAGCACTATGGCTCTGCTTGGTTTGCTCGGTGCAATACTTGGCGATGCGCTTAGTTTTGGTATGGGACATTATGGAAGAGACTGGGTGGATAAACGTTTTGGGAACTCCCCCACATGGAGCAATGCTCAGTCCTATTTCAACAGGCGTGCATGGGTCGCTATTTTTCTAACTCGTTTTCTCGTTACTGCTTTGGCAATTCCTACAAATTTGATTGCCGGAGGCAGTGGATATAAATTCCAACGCTTCATGATTTATGATGTTCTGGGAGAAATGACTTGGATCATTCTGTATGGCGGGCTGGGATACGCCTTTGGTACTCAATGGGAAACAGTTTATGACTTTCTCGGAAACTTTGGCGGATTTGTATTAGGTGCAGTGGTTTTAGGCGCCGGCATTTGGATGGCACGCAACCAATTCAGTAAACCCAAAGAAACTCAACTTGCATAAAAAAAGACATCCTCTTTTAGAGAGGATGTCTTTTTTTATTAATGGTGATGTCCGTCGCCTTCGTGAACATGACCGTGATCGAGTTCTTCATCGGTCGGTTCGCGGATGGAGACCACTTTTACAAAAAATTCCAAGACCGCGCCGGCAAGCGGATGATTGAAATCAAGCTTAACGGTCTTATCATCAAATTCAGCCACATAGGCGGCTTGATGATTACCATCTTCGTCAGTGACGTGCAACTCCATGCCTTCTTCCAATTCCATATCGGCAGGGAATTCGGTGCGTGGAACATCAATAAAAGCGTCATCTTCGAACTCACCATAGCCATCTGCTGGCTGTACGGTGACGTTTTTGCTGTCGCCTATTTTCATTCCCATCATTTCATTTTCCAACCCGGGGATAATGTTGCCATAGCCTGCCAGAAACTGCAAAGGACCTGCATCATCTGAAGAGTCTAGAACTTCCCCATCCACGGTCAGTTTATAGTCCATTGAAATAACCAAACCGTCTTTTACTGTATCGTGTGCCATACTTTTTTCCTTTCGAATTTAATGTTCCCATTGTACCAGCAATAAATAGACTATACACCTCTGCCCAAACACCTTCGGATATAATGGCGGCGTCTTTTAATTTTCAAGGAGAATGTATGAAAAAAATACGCGCCCGAGATTTGGGCATCCCCTTTGAGGGAACACCCGGAGCATTCAACGCGATCACAGACGTACCTGGTATCACGGTTGGATATTCCACTATCATCGAAGAAACGGATGCGCGTACTGGGGTGACAATAATCCATCCGCGCGGAATGGATAACCCAATCCCAGTCTTTGCTGGCGTCCATTCCTTCAACGGGAACGGCGAAATGACCGGCGCTGCATGGGTTGATGAAGGGGGGATCCTAGAAGGTCCAATCGGACTAACAAACACACATAGTGTAGGCATTGTGCATCATTCCATCATCAAATGGCAGGTGGAACACCATAAATTAACGCAGAGCTGGTTAACACCCTTGGTTGCTGAAACAGCCGATGCCTGGCTTAATAACATGAATGGCTTCTTCGTTAAAGAACACCATGCCCTTGAAGCAATCAACTCAGCCAAATCTGGTGCAATTGACGAAGGCAACGTTGGCGGTGGGACGGGCATGTTGTGCTACGAGTTCAAAGGTGGGACGGGAACATCCTCGCGCAAATTACCAGAAAAACTCGGTGGGTGGACGATTGGCGCGCTGGCTCAATGCAACTTTGGCAGGCGTTACCAACTTAACATCGCCGGGGTGCCAATTGGAAGTCACTTAAAGGATGATGCACCCGCTACAAATGGAGAAAATCCCTTCAAGCAGGATGACGGATCGCTAATCGTGATCATCGCAACCGATGCCCCACTCATGCCCCATCAATTAAAGCGCGTTGCAAAACGGGTCTCGTTGGGAATGGGTCGCACCGGCGCCATTGGTGGGAATGGCTCTGGCGATATCTTTCTCGCATTCTCCACTGCCAACCCAGAAGCCGCTCGTGGCGGAAAAATCGTTACTCTTGACGCGCTGCCAAACGAACACCTCGACCCGCTATTTGCCTCGACAGCCTATGTAACAGAAGAAGCAATCATCAATGCTTTAGTCGCTGCAGAAGATATGGTTGGGCATGAGATCAGCGCTAAAGCATTACCACATAAAGAAGTCAAGGATATCCTTCGCAAATACAATCGTTTGGTTTAACACAAAAGAGATTCTCATGAGTAAAACAACCTCACATTACGGAAGCTGGCATTCACCGATCACTGCAGACCTGATCAACGCCAAGACCATCTCCCCCATCGAAACGAAAGTGGACGGTGACGATATCTACTGGATCGAATCACATCCACTTGAAGAGGGACGTCACGTTATCATGCGTCACACCCCAGATGGAAAAATTACAGAATGTACACCCGCAGGTTTCAACGCGCGCACGTCGGTGCATGAATACGGCGATGGCGCATTCACGGTCCATAAAGGAAGCATCTACTTCGTCAACTACAAAGATCAACGCATTTATTGTCAAGCGCCGGGCGAATCCCCTGTGATGCTAACACCAGGCGAAGGCTATCGCTATGCCGACCTCATCATAGATGAAAAGCACAACCGCATCATTTGCGTCCGCGAAGATCACACCAGCGAAGGCGAAGCCGTCAATACCATCGTGAGCGTAAACCTCAATGGCAATGACAACGGCACCATTCTTGTCTCTGGCAATAACTTCTATTCGTCCGCGCGCCTCAACCCAACCGGAACTCAACTTTCCTACCTGACTTGGAATCACCCGAACATGCCCTGGGATGGATGCGAACTCTGGCTAACAAACGTTCACGACGACGGCACGCTTCATCACGTGGACCTTGTAGCTGGTTCAGCCTCCGAATGCATTTTCCAACCCGACTGGTCGCCAGATGGCGTATTGCATTTCATCGCCGAGCCAGAAGGTTGGTGGAATCTGTATCGCCTGAAAGACGGAAAGATCGAAGCCCTGCATCCGATGGAAGCAGAGTTCGGCGAACCGCAATGGGTCTTCAACATGGCGAAGTACGGCTTCTTATCCAGTGAAAAGATTTTCTGCGCTTATACCCAAAATGGTCTTTGGTATCTTGCTTTATTAGACACGCGCAGTAAAGAATTCTCTCCAATCCAGTCAACGTTTAGCTACGCTGAAAATGTCCATTGCGGAAAAGGCTTTGCCGTGTTCATCGGCGGCTCGTTCGACCAGCCCCTATCCATCATCCGCTATGATGCGAAAAAGAACTCCTTTGAAACCATCAAACAAGCTTTCGAGGTAACGGTTGATAAGGGGTATCTTTCTACTCCACAACCGATCTCCTTCCCCACTACAGGCGACAAGACCGCTCACGCCATTTATTATCCACCATTGAATAAAGACTTTTCCGCGCCGGATGGAGAACGCCCGCCCTTGATAGTCATCAGCCATGGCGGACCAACCTCTCAAACGGTGACCGTCCTTCAATATAAGATCCAATATTGGACCAGCCGCGGATTCGCCGTGGTGGATGTCGACTACGGCGGTTCCAGCGGGTATGGACGTGAATATCGCAAACGACTAAATGGCAATTGGGGCATTGTGGACGTGGACGATTGCTGCAATGCGGCTCTTTATCTTGTCAAAGAAGGTCTTGCTGACCCAGAGCGTCTCGCCATTCGCGGCGGCAGCGCAGGCGGATTTACAACCTTTGCATGCCTCGCCTTTAGCAATGTCTTCAAGGCGGGAGCGGGTCATTTTGGGGTCAGCGAATTGGAGATCTTCGTCAAAGACACGCACAAATTTGAATCACGTTATCTCTTTACGCTGGTCGGTCCCTACCCCGAACGAAAAGACTTGTATTACGAACGCTCCCCCATCAATTACGCCCATCAGATCAATTGTCCGCTCATTCTCTTTCAGGGTGATGACGATAAAGTCGTGCCGCCGAGTCAATCTCAATTAATGTATGAAGCGGTGCGCGGACGCGAGATTCCCACCGCCTACATCCTCTTCAAAGGTGAACAGCATGGCTTCCGTAAGGCGGATTCCATCAAACGTTCCCTCGAAGGCGAGTTGTATTTTTACTCAAAGATATTCAAGTTCGACCTCGCTGAAGATATTCCCGCCATCGAGATCGATAACCTGTAAACTTGCAACCATATGCAAGTTCATTCGTAAGAAAATCGCACATATTTTTTTGGAGGCAGCATGCCCAACATTCTCGAAGTTCAAAACCTCGTCAAACATTATGGCGATTTCCAAGCCGTAAAAGGGGTCTCATTCAGCATCAAGGAGGGCGAAATATTCAGTCTCCTTGGTCCTAATGGCGCAGGAAAGACAACCACCATCTCGATGCTTTCCACGCTCTACACCCCCACCTCTGGCGATGCCACCATTGCAGGTCACTCCATTACAAAAGACCCTATGTCGGTTCGCAATGCCATTGGTGTGGTGCCGCAAGACCTTGCGCTCTATGAAGAACTCAATGCTCGTGAAAACCTCATCTTTTGGGGACAAATGTATGGGCTCAGCGGCTCCGCGCTCAAAACCCGTGTGGAAGAAGTGCTGAGTCAGATCGGGCTGGTGGATAAAGCTAAAGATCGCGTCAAAACTTATTCGGGCGGGATGAAGCGCCGCGTCAACATTGGGGTGGGCTTGCTTCACAAACCAAAGCTGCTCTTCATGGACGAGCCAACGGTGGGAATCGACCCGCAATCGCGCCGTGCAATCCTCGATACAGTGAAAGACCTGAACAAGCAAGGCATGACCGTCCTCTACACCACGCATTATATGGAAGAAGCTGAAGAACTCTCGAACCGCGTTGGCATCATTGACCACGGCGAGCTGATCGCGATCGGCACACAGAAAGAACTGACCCAACAAGTTGGCGAGACTGAAACGCTCATCTTACACATCGGTGAAAATGAAGACCCTGAAGCTTTAGTAAAGGCGTTCAAAGATATCAACGGCGTGCTTGAAGCCAATGCCATGAACCATGAGATATCAGTCATTACTCCTTCTGCCGCAGACGTGATGGCGCCGGTTGTAACCAAAGCCAATGAACGCGGAATTAAGATCCACTCGATCGATATTCGCGAACCAAATTTAGAAGCCGTATTCTTGCACTTAACAGGACGCGCTCTACGCGATTAACATCATGCTCAAAACATTTCTTATCGGCATCAAAGATGTAAAGCTCGCCTTCCGTGATCGCGCCGCATTGATCTTCATGCTGCTGGCTCCCTTCTTGCTTACTTTGGGAATGGGCTTGGTGACCGGACGCTTTAGCGGAGATAATTCTTCCGGCATTTCAGATATCCCTGTGGTAATCGTCAATCAAGATGATGGCGAACTCAGCAAGGCGTTAGTAAATCTATTCAACAGCGAAGATTTGGCTGAATTGGTTGAGCCCAGCCTCGGCACGAGTCCAGAGGCGGCACGTCAGATGGTGGATGAAGATACCGTTGCAGCAGCCATCATCATCCCAGCTGGATTTACGAACAGCATCATCCCAGAGCAAGGCTCATTTGATAATGGGAATCAACTTAAAGTCATCAAGATCGAAATGTACGCCAACCCTGCACGCCCCACTAGCGCGGGAGTTATCAAATCGATCTTGGATGAGTTCATGAGCCGTATTGAAGAAAGCACACTCAGCGGGCAAACCGCCATTGTGCAACTGCTTATGAGTCAGCGCATCTCGCCTGAGCAAGCTCAAATTGCCAGCGACGAAATGAATCAACGTTTGGCAAATGAATCACATGGTGAAACCCTTGCAATCAAACTCAACTCGTCAACAGCGGATGGTGAAGAAATTAAATTTGATGTACTGGCTTATCTTGCCCCCGGCATGGCACTGATGTTCTTGATGTACACCGTTAGTTATGGCGGGCGTTCCATCCTTACCGAAAAAGCACAAGGCACCTTACCGCGTTTGTTGGTCTCACCCACCAGTTCAACACAGATTCTCGGCGGGAAAGTCTTCGGCATCTTCCTTACTGGGGTTGCACAGTTGCTGATCTTGATCGGCGGCACATCGCTCATGTTTCAATTGAAATGGGGCGATGCGCTCGGTGTCTTCGTGTTGGTGCTGGCGGCGGTCTTCGGTGCAACGGGTTGGGGCATGCTTATCACGGCTCTGGCTCGTACTCCGGCGCAAGTGGGCAGTGTTGGCTCTGCCACCATGTTGATCTTCGGGATTCTTGGCGGAAGTTTCATTCAATTGGAAAACATGCCCGCCTCCGTTCAAATGTTGAGCCGCATCACGCCGAATGCTTGGGCGTTGGATGGATTTACCACTCTTGCCCTTGGTGGGACGCTCTTGAATCTTTTCACGCCGATCATTGCCCTGCTTACGATGGGCGGAATCTTATTTGTGATTTCCGTCTTGCTATTCGGCAAAAAGAATTTGGTGCAGAAATGAAAAAAATATTTGCCATCGCATGGAAAGATGCCATTATCCGTTTTGCAAGCTCGTCGGAACTAATATTCTTTATCATCTTACCAATCATTTTCACCCTATTGCTCGCAGGCGGAAGTCCTTCAGGCACCCCAACCAACAACCGTGTTCGTGTGGTCGTTGTAGACCAAGCCAATACAGCAATTTCACAAGAGATCATCGCCGAGTTGGAGAACTCCACAGCGGCTTACCCCGAATTGATGACTCTCGTAGATGCTGAAGATGAATTCAGCGCACGCCGCGTCTCTGCGGTGTTGGTTATCCCGGCTGGTTTAGATCTTACTGCCATTCAAAATGGAACTGCCGAACTGGACTTTCGCCAACAACCCAACGATATGGATGCCTCTATTGCGCAACGCGCCATCCTAACCACGATTCGACGTGTGAGTAGCGCCGTCAATGCCGCAAACACAGCCGTGGATCAGGCAAAGACGCGTGGCACTTTCGAATCAGCAGAAGCGGAACAAGCTTATTTTGAAGATGCGCTGAAACTTGCCAAAGATTTTCAAAGCGATGCACCCGAACGTGTTACTGTGATTGAAGGGACTACCCCCGATCAGGTAGAGTATGATCCGCGTGCGAATACCTCTGCCGGTCAGTTGGTGACCTGGGTATTCATTCCTTTATTCGGCATCTCAGCCCTCTTTGCCTATGAACGTCAACAAGGGACATTGCGCCGCCTGTTGACCACACCCACCAGCAAAGCCACCTTTTTACTGGGCACCATCTCGGGTCAGGTCGTGATGGCGTTGATCCAAATGTCCCTGTTGATTCTGTTTGGGGTTTTTGCACTCAAGCTCAAATGGGGGCAAGAGCCGTTCGCACTTTTCATCCTATTAACCTGTGCCGCTCTGGCGGCGGGTTCGATCGGCACTACAATGGGAACATTCATCAAGACCGAAGGTCAAGCCAGCGGACTAAGCATCATGGCTGGCATGGTGATGGCATTACTAGGTGGTTGTTGGTATCCCTTGGAACTTTTCCCCGCGGTGGTGCAAAACATTGTAAAAATTCTGCCAACTACATGGGCAATGCAAGGCTTGCTTGACCTCGTTCTGCGTGGCGGCGGCTTGACCGACATTCTGCTCGAGGCTGGCGTATTGCTTGGTTTTGCAATTGTGTTCTTCTCCATTGGGGTTGCACGGTTTAGATACGAGTAATCTATACTAAATCAAAAGGCGGATGATGATCATCCGCCTTTTGATTTCTCTATTACTTCACCACACTGATCTTTACACTGACATTCAACTGGTCACCTACTTCTTCCAGTGCATCGCTCCAAGTATTGAAGTTCAATTTCGCCGGCACAAGCACAATGCCCTTCATCGTGAACAGCGGTGTGCCACTCATTGGGGCGGGCGCGGAACTCGTATCCATACTTTCGATATTAATGCCTTGTGAAGCCAGATGATGTGAAATCTGTTGGATGATGCCTTCGTGGTCTGCGCCAGTCACTTCAATTTCATACGGCAACCAGCCCGCATATTTCTTTGAGTCATCTTCGGTCTGCATCAAAGTGACTTGATATCCCTCGCCACGCAAACCTTGAAAATCTTTATCAAGATTCTGAAATTCCGCGTCGGATACAGTCACCAACATCAGCATGGCGAACTCACCGCCCAAACGCGCCATACGGCTGGATTCGACATTCCCGTTCCGCTTCACAACCAGACTTGTTACTTGATCTACCAACCCGATCTTATCTTTGCCTGTGAGAGTTAATACGATATTTTTTGCCATGGCAGCACTCCCTTTCGACTTGTGAAATATAGTACCCAGTATAGCACAAGCATCTTTGGTTTTTATGCTATCATCCGCCAGTCCATGCAGACCTTTCTCAAATTCTCTCATGCCATAGACTCATTTACAGACCGGCTTGGTCAAGCCTCTGCATTTTGTGTGATGCTTACCATTGCGGTCGGATTTTATAACGTGATCGCGCGTTATCTCGGCAGGCTTATTGAAATCAAACTCACCAGCAATCTCTTTATTGAGTTGCAGTGGTACCTCTTCTCACTTACCTTCCTACTTGGCTTCTCCTATGTCCTCAAGCACGGACTCAACGTGCGCGTGGATTTTCTATATACAAATTGGTCTGCCAAAACAAAAGCCTGGGTTGACCTAGTTGGTCACGCAATTTTCCTCACCATTTTCTGTTTCATCGGTTTATACGTTACCACCCATCCCGTCTTACAATCTTGGGGCATGCTACCTGATGGCTCTTTCGGCACATGGGAATTCTCGCCCGACCCCGATGGTCTGCCCCGTGCACCGATCAAGTCTATGATGCTTGTTGCATTTGGAATGTTGTTCTTGCAAACCATTTCTGAGATCATCAAAAATATCGCAGTCATCAAAGGTGAAGCATGACGCATTACGAATGGCTCGCCATCCTTATGTTCGTCGGCTTCTTCGCCTTCATCATGAGCGGATACCCCGTCGGCTATTCCTTCGCTGCCACGGCGATTCTCTTCGGTGGCATTGGTTATGCTCTCGGTGCATTCAACCTCAACCTACTAAAGCTCATGCCAAGCCGTTGGTTCGGCACCATGTCAGACTTCACACTGTTGGCGATTCCATTTTTCATCTTCATGGGTTCGGTCTTCGAACGCTCCGGGCTGGCTGAAGAACTCCTCGAAACGATGGGCAAGCTTCTCGGTCGAGTGAGAGGCGGGCTTGCCATCGCTGTCATCCTTGTGGGCACACTCCTCGCTGCTACCACCGGCGTCGTCGCTGCCACCATCATCATGATGGGTATGATCGCACTGCCTTCGATGCTCAAACAAGGCTACGATAAAAAACTTGCCACGGGCGTCATCACTGCATCCGGCACGCTCGCACAGATGATTCCACCAAGCCTCGTGCTCGTCGTCTTGAGCGATCAGATCGGCGTGCAAGTTGGGGACTTATTTGTAGGCTCGATCATTCCCGGTTTATTGATGGCTGGACTGTATGTGTTATATGTCATCGTCATCACCCGCCTCAAACCGGACCTTGCGCCTGCTCTGCCTACCAAGTCCTTACCCACCTTTGACAGTGCGATGCTCCGCCAAGCTGCACGCGTAATGATCCCGCCGGGCTTATTGGTCTTTATCGTTTTAGGAAGCATCTTCTTCGGGCTCGCATCCCCTACTGAAGCAGGCAGTGTTGGCGCTGTGGGGGCTTGTCTGCTCGCGTGGATGAACAAACAGCTCAACTATAAATTAATCCAAGACGCCGCTAAATCCACCGCACAGTTGACCGCACTGGTCATCACGATTTTGTTTTGCTCATCCTTATTCAGTATCGTCTTCGACGGTCTCGGCGGACAACGCCTCATCACCGAGTGGCTGGTCAACCTCCCCGGCGGCTACTGGACGTTTATCATTGTGGCAAACATCGCCATCTTTTTGCTCGGTGTCTTTTTGGAATTCGTCGAAATCTGTTTCATCGCCATGCCGCTCTTCGTCCCTGCCGCCCATGCCTTGGGCATTGACATGGTTTGGTTAGCCGTCGTTTTCGCCATCAATTTACAAACTGCATTTATCTCCCCGCCGGTTGGCTTCTCGCTTTTCTATTTACAAACTACGGCACCGAAAGAAGTTCCTACTTCTGAAATTCACAAAGGTGCATTGCCTTTTATGGCATTACAACTCATTGCCCTCCTCATCGTCCTCGCCTTCCCACAAACAGTGACTTGGTTGATCGATCTTTCAGCCAAAACCTTGCCATAAAAAATGCTCTGGCGAGGCTAAGCCCTCGCCAGAGCATTCATCTACTTTTCCATAAACTTCATCAACCCAAACTCGTTCGTGAAACTCCACTTCTGCACTTTCTCGCGGAAAGCAGACCAATTCTCATAGATTGCCTTGAAGTCAGCATCCTCCGCTGCTTTGGCGTCCAATAACTCGGCAATCTTATCTTTCGCGGCTTGCATGATCTCATCGCTATATGTGCGAAGTTCCGTGCCGCCAGCCACCAAACGATCCAACGCTTCTCCGTTCGCCGCTTCATACTTAGCCGCCATGCTGAGATTCGCTTCCGCCGCCGCAACTTGAATTGCATTTTTGTACAAGTCGGGCAGTTTATTCCACTCATCCAAGTTGATCTGCAATTCCACGGTAGGACCCGGCTCCCACCAGCCTGGTGCGTAATAATATTTGGCAGTCTTGTTCAAGCCAAGTTTTTCATCATCATACGGACCCACCCACTCCGCCGCATCAATCGCACCTGTTTCCAATGACTGGAAAATTTCGCCACCAGGAATATTCTGCACCTGTACGCCCAACTCAGACATGACCTGTCCACCCAAGCCGGGGATGCGCATCTTCAGCCCCTGCAAATCGGCGAGGGTGTTGATCTCTTTGCGGAACCAACCACCCATTTGAGCGCTGGTATTGCCCGCTGGGAACTGAATGACATTGAAGGTCTTGGCATAAAAGGCTTGCAAGAGTTCAAGTCCGCCGCCGGAATACAGCCAAGCATTTTGCTGTGCCGCTGTCAACCCGAACGGCAGGGTTGTGCCGAATGCCATCACCCAACTCTTACCGATGTAGTAATACGAAGCCGTATGTCCAATGGGAACCGCACCCGAAGAAACGACATCCAACACTTCGGTGGCTTTGGCAAGCTCGCCTCCAGCCCGCGGCGTGATCTTGAACTTCCCACCGGTCAATGCAAAGACACGATCTGCAAAAGCCTGGGTGGTGCCAAAGAGCACATCCAAGCCTTGCGTCCAACTGGTTGCCATCTGCCAATCGAGGTCAGGAAGGTCACTGGCAGAAGTGGATGCTTCCGCTGCGGGCGCAGGCTCTGCACAGGCGGCAAGTGCAGTAGCGGCAATGCCCATTCCTGCGGCTTTCAAAAAGTCACGTCGGTTAATCATTACTCTCTCCTTTGAGATTTTCTTTATTTGACCTCTTGCATAAGGAATTAAAACTAGCCACAGAGTACACAGAGACCTTTGAGAAAAGGCTCTTTAAACTCATTTTCTCTGTGATCTCTGTGGCAAAGAAGACTTTTGCAAGATGTTTATTATAAATTTGTCGCTCAACCAGCAGACTTTGGGTTTCGAGCCGCCAAATAATCGCTATACCCGCCAACATACCCGGCGAGTTGACCGTCTTCGATCACCAGCAAACGCTGCATGGTTTGGTCGAGAAAGTAACGGTCATGCGAAATGACCAAGACTGTCCCTTCGAAATCGGCGAGAGCTTGTTCCAACACTTCAGATGAAGCAATGTCGAGGTTGTTGGTAGGTTCATCCAATAAAAGAAAATTCGCACCAGAGAGAACGACCAACGCTAACTGCAAACGACTACGCTCTCCACCGGAAAGCTCGCCGATTTTCTGCGAGACTTGTTTGTAGGTGAATAAATATCGCAGCAAGAACGCCGCCGCTTTTGATTCACTCATCTCGCCTGCATAGCGGACGGCATCTACCACCGTTTGATTGAAATCAAGAGTCTCATGTTCTTGAGCATAATGTCCAATTGAAACACTCGGACCAATCTTAATTTCGCCAGCATCGGGCATCTCTTTGCCAAGGATCATGCGCAGCAGCACAGACTTTCCTGCGCCATTCGCGCCGATCAAGCCAACCCGCTCGCCGTGCCAGATCGTCTCGTTGACATTTGCAAACACGCGTTTCTCACCAAACGATTTGGAAATACCCGCCAACTCCAAAACCTTATTCGAGCCGCGCCAGCCATTGAGTTGCATTTCCATGCGGCGACGTTCCGTCACCGGCTTTTCGACCTTGTCCATCTTATCCAACCGCTTTTGCATCGACTTGGATTTACGCGCAAGGTCTTCGTTGTCGTAGACTTTGCCCCAAATGGCTAAACGCTTGATCGCCGCTTCAAGGCGTTTGATGGTCACTTGCTGGGCGCGGAACATTTCTTCCTGCCGGGCGAGGCGCATTTCTTTATCTGCCATGTACGAGGTGTAATCGCCTTCAAAAACGGTCATCTTGCCATCTTCGAGTTCGGCAATATGAGTCACAGCCGCATCGAGCAAATAACGATCATGCGAGATGATGACCACGGTTCCATCGTATTCGCGAATCAATTTTTCGAGATACATTTTTCCGGGCAAGTCGAGGTGATTATCCGGCTCGTCTAATAACAAGATATCTGGATTCAGCAACAGCAGCCGCGCCAACCCGACCAGTTTCTTCTGCCCGCCGCTCAACACGGAGAGAGGCTTGTCCAATTCGCTTTGAGCGAGTCCCAGCCCAAGCAGTAGACTCCTCACTCGCTCCGGATATGAGTCGCCGCCTAGAGAGTGATACTCTTCAATGAGTTGATGTTGTCGCTCCAGCGCGCGCTCTAATTTCTTTTCATTGCCGTACACTTCAGGGTCACCCAAACTGGCTTCGACCTTTTCCAACTCATTATGAACCTCCCCCACGCGTGGATTGCCCTGCATGGCAGCACTAAGTGCCGTCAGCGTAAGGTCAAGCTCGGGGTGTTGAGGCAGGTATCCCGTAGTAATGAGCCGGGCGCGGGTGATGTTTCCACCCAATTCGGGAGCGTGTTCGCCTTCGATGAGTTTGAACAGCGAAGACTTCCCCGCGCCATTCGCACCGATCAGACCAATGCGTTGGCCGTGTTGAATTTCCCAGCTTAGGTTTTCAAAGATGCGTTTGGCGCCAAGGATGAGTGTGATGTTGGAGAGTTGAATTTGGATCATGGTTGGTTCCGTATTTGTAGGGGCGACCCTTCAAGGTTTATCAAGTAGTGAATCGGTCTAGGCGGGTCGCCCCTACGTTATTGTTAAACAAAAACGCCGCAGGCGACACCTGCGGCGTGTGAAAGTGACGTAACCTTTCAGCGTACAGGCGCAATACGACAAGGAACGGCGCGATCGAAGCCATTGATCGCCATTGCGAAAAGAGGTTTGCCTACGCTGAAAATGTAAAGCATGTCCGCGATTATACCTGAGTTTCTACGTCGAGCAATTCTTGAATATGGTCGAGCACTTTAGGGCTGCGTACACCACCATACAGAATCTTGGCGGCAGTTTCTTTATCAAACACTTCCGAAGCACCAAGGTCACCCGCGATCAAATGTAATAGTTTCTGGTCACACTTATTCAGCAGGTCGGCAGGAGATTTGGTATCTTCAGGAATGAGCATCTTGCGGTCCATGATGCGGTCATTGCTTTGGTCAAACTCAAAGCAAAAGGTATGGAACAGCTGATGTACCGTATCCAACGCCAGTTGCGGCTCGACTTTTGTATTGGCAAAGATTGCCTGTGCTTTTTCTTTTAGTTGGTTGAAGGTAATGCCTGCGTCTTCTTTAACGATATCGTAAATCTTATAAATCACTAGCGGACGGTTCGTACTTGGCACCATACGAATCTTGTGCGACGAAAGGATGTTGAGGTATCGCTCCAAGCGTTTCTCAGGTGAAATTGGCGTAGCAGCCTTAGAAGCAGGTTTCTCCTGCGGTTGCGCTTTTTCTTGAGACTGCGGCTTTTCCTGTTTTTGTGCGGGTGGAGTATTCTGCTTGGCTGGCTGTTGTTTTTGCCCGCCGTTCGCAGGAGTTTCCTTTTTGAACTTGCCTACGCCTTGCCACTTGTCGTAGTACACGAACTTATCGCAAGCACTGACGAGATAATCGGCTGTGGTGCCACTAATACCCAACCCGATCACGGTCTTGCCATTGGCACGCAAACGATGGACGAGTTCTGTAAAATCACCGTCGCCTGAGGCAAGCAAAACGTGCGTGAACGAATCGCGTCCGTTGTAAAAAAGTTCCATCGCGTCCAGCACAATGCGAATATCGGCGGCGTTCTTGCCCCGCTTGCTATTGACGTGGACCAGCTCCACGCCCAGGTTCAGCAATTGACGTTGTTTGGTGGCGGCTTCTGCCCAGTCGGCATAGGCGCGACGTAAAACCACGCGTCCAATCTGCGACGCGTAATTAAACACACGGCTCCAATCTACATCGGTCCCCTTGCCAAAGGCTTCTTCTACACTGATCTCAATATTGTCGTAGTCGATAAAAACGGCTACTTGTGTTTCCTGTCCCATAAAACTCCGAAATTTTCATGAAGATGGTAAGGTTTTGCTCCCTATCCATCCCCGTAGTATGGCAAAAGTATAGCATAGGCGCAAAATTCTGTGGCAAAATAAAGCATGCCCATCGAACTGACCACGCTCAGCCAATCCTCTTTGCAAGACTATAACGACTGTCCGCGCCGCTTTGAGTTGCGCTATCTCCAACACTTGGCGTACCCTGCCATTGAAACAGAGCCTGCCCTAGAGAATGAAAAGCATCAGCGTGAGGGCGAATATTTTCATCGTTTGGTTCAGCAATACTTTATCGGCATTCCTGAAAAACAACTGGCGAAAACAGCCAACACCCATAACCTTGAACAATGGTGGGAGAGTTTTATAAACAACAAAGACCTAACAGGTCTTAAAGACCTGTCGGGTTTACGAACCGAAGTGACCTTATCTGCGCCATTGGGTTCGTTCCGCCTCATCGCAAAGTATGACTTGATCGCTACCGATGGGAAAAAGTTTTACATCTATGATTGGAAGACCTATCGCAAACGCCCGAAGAATGAGTTTCTCGCTATCCGTTTGCAAACTCGTGTGTATCGCGCCTTGTTGGTGCAGGCAGGTGCGTTTCTCAATGGTGGCAAGCCCATCCTACCCGAACAGATCGAGATGACGTATTGGTTCTCAAATTTTCCAAACGAGCCAGCCCGATTCCCCTACACGACAGATCAGTTCAAACGGGATTGGGATGCCATCTCGCGTTTTGCGGATGAAATACAAGGCGCCTCTTCCTACCCGAAAACTGAGGATGCCAACCGCTGCCTGTACTGCCCTTATAGATCGTACTGCAATCGCGGCGTCCGCGCGGGCGATGCGCTGGATGTGGAATTAGAGGCAGAAGCCGAAGAGTTATTCGATATTAACTTTGAACAAATTGGGGAAATTGAATTTTAAATTTTGTAGGGGCGGGGTAACCCCGCCCCTACGACGCATTTTTATTTATTGCCAGGAAAGCGCGCCAGACAATCGATAGTTTGCTGCCAGTAGCTCAAGGTCGAGGACGTTGATCACGCCGTCGCTGTTGAGGTCGGCTGCGGCGGGGAGAGAGCCGCTGTAGTTCATCCCGATCGTGAGTGCATCGAACTGGTCGATCACGCTGTTGCCGTCAATATCACCGGCAGGCAAATTGATCGTGGACTTGGTAACAATGCCGCCATTGGTGATCGTGAGGAAGCCCTGTGCATTCAAGAAGCCATCGGCAGAGGCAATAATGGTGTATGTACCCGCCGGGACTTGTAAGCTGAAGGTGCCATCCGGGTTGGCAACTTGCGAGATGACCAACGTGTTCACCGCATCGTACAAGCGGATGGTCACTGGCTTGCTGGCAATCACCTGACCATTGACTCCGCCAGTGGTTGGCGTTGGGGTGACGCTCGTATCAATGACCGTGACCAGATCTGGAACGTAGGCAATCGCTTCAAGGCTGCCCTGCCCCATCGAGACGCGTGCCGTACATTGAACCGTGGTCTGACCAGCTTGTAATCCACGAACCGAGAAGGTCAAGGCGGTTCCGCTGGAAGTGGCTTTCTTGCCGTTGCTTCCGGCGATGGCGAGGATGAACTGTCCGTTCTGAGGTCCGCTCAAGGCAGAGGCGGGGTCTGAACCGAAGAGTTCTGCCGCAAGAATGTTGTTCACTTCCACAACCACAGGGTCGTAGCTACAAACAAATTCAGCGCTGGTGTACCCTTCTGCAGGGACATTGTTCAAACTGACATTCACCAAACTGGTTTGGTTCAATGGAAGCGTAGATTGAATCACATCGACCAAAACATAAGGTCCGACCGGAGTTGGTACAACCGTAGAGGTGACCGTGGGCGACGGCGTAAAGGTGGAGGCAGATGCCGTCATGGTCAACGCATTGGCGGTGGCAGTTCCGGCAATCGCAGTCTGAATTCCGGGTTGAGCCGTCAATGTGCCTGCAATGGCAGTTTGCATAGCAGCGTCAGAAGTCTGTGTTGCGGCAATGGCGGTGAGAATATCCGGGTTCGCCGTTAACGTGGCTGCGACTGAAGTTTGGGTTGCTGCATCTGCGGTAGCCGTCAACGTGCCTGCAATTGCGGTTTGAGTTCCAACAATGGCAGTTTGGGTCGCGGCATCGGCAGTGGCAGTCAGTGTGCCTGCGATGGCTGTTTGAGTCTGCGCATTGAAGGTCTGCGTTGCAGCAATGGCAGTTTGAGTACCACCATTGGCAATCGCCGTCAGTGTGGCGGCGTTTGCCGTTTCACTTGCAAAGATCGCAGTTTGGGTTGCATCATTCGCAATGGATGTTAATGTCGCAGCATTTGCCGTCTGTGTCGCTGCGATCGCCGTCTGCTCAAAATCTGGCGTGGAAGTCGGGGTAAATGTAACCGAAGGTGTGACAGTTGGCGTAGGGGTATCCGTGCCGGGTTCAGGTGTATTTGTATCCGGCAAAATAGGCGTTGGGGTATGAGTTTCAGTGGCTGGCGGTGTTTCTGAGCCAGTCAATGTACCAGTTGCAGTCGGTGTCTCAGATCCATTCAAGGTACCAGTTGCCGTTGGAGTCTCAGAACCGTTCAAGGTACTTGTTGGTGTAGGAGTCAAGGTGCCTGTTTCAGTAACTGTCGGCGATGGCGTGACAGTGGAACCGCCCGATTCACTTTTGGTTGCAATAATATTGTAGTAGCCCGTCCCCGCCTCAGAACGGACGTCAACATAATAGAAACCAGCTGGCTGCGTGGTGCTCAAGGTACCACTGGCGCGGTTGATCTCGTTTCCATTTGCGTCTAACAAGACGATCACAGGAACCAGCCCAATCGCCTTGGGGCTGACATTGATCTCAAACTTCGCTACATCAACCAACATCAACGACCAGCGTTCCTGTCGATAAGCATCTACATTCCCTTCGTAATTGATGTTCCAGTCTAAAATACCGCGATTTGCGATCTGAAGATCTGGAATATTCATCAATGGCTGAAGCCTGCCAACGGTCTGCCCACTCTTTGAGAAGGTGGTGATATTCGTGAACAGGTTGTAGTTGACATTCCAACCTGCAAAGCGGGTATCTAAAACCTTGGGGCGAAACACAAAATGCAAGTGTGGACCAGGATATTCATTCCCGATACAAACCTGCTGGGTCTTGTTATTATGAATGATCGCCAAACGCTGATTGCGGCTGACCTTGGTACCTGTGGTCACTTGAATATTGTCCAAGTGCCAGTATTCTGTGGTCCAACCGTTGCCATGGTCGATCTTGACGAAACAAGAACCCACTTGATAGACCGTTCCTGCCGCCGCCGCAGTGACCCAATCGTTGGAGGTATCTTCCCCCACGGTCATTTTGGCACGAGGCGCAAAATCCAAAGCGCCGCCCATGTTGTAGTTATGCGGGCTGGTGGAAGAGCGCTTGAGTCCATTATCAAGACCATCATATGGGTACCAAGCTTTACCCTGTTCCCAAGGCAATTGGAACATATCCACGGGAGGGGCTGTGCTCGCAAGAACACTTGTTGGAAAAGCAACAAGAAAGATCGCGAGGATCAAAAATAACCTGGTAGATGTCTTAACTTTCATAATGGCACCATGCCCTATCAAAACAAAATATGGTCAAAATTAGCCGCGCGCGTTTTCACCGCGCAAAATGCGGACAAGCACAAAAATACCTATAATTAAAAGCAAGCCAATCACTACCAGAATGATCGTTGTACCAGCTGGTAAAGATGAGCTAGGATTTTCAGGTTCGGTTCCTAAAGCGAGAGGGGTTCCCAAAAGAGGTGAATCAGCAGAGGTGCCTTTTTCTGCACTGACGGCAAAGGCAATCGATTTTTCACCGAGTGCCACTCCCGCCAAGGGCGCAGCAAACCCAGACTCATTCTTAATCACGAGTGCGGCGCTCTCTAAAGTGATGTTCGTTTGGCAAGCACCCAAAGTAATAAAACGAACTTCAGCCAACACCCCGTTCGCGATTTGAGGTGCGGTACTAGCAAAGGAAGCATCCACAAGCCCGCTGATCTGTGGAAGCGAAAGTCCATTCATGCCAGAAATAGGGCTGGCAGCGTTAACAGGTTGAAGACATGCCGGGTCAAACTTGATTTGAAAGGTCAGCCCTTGAATGGGAGTAGCAGATGAACCATTAACTGTCACAACAACAGTTTCACCGGTCTTGAAGCTGGTCGTGCTGGCGGCGATCCAGATCGATTCCGCTGACTGAGCCTTTACAGGAATAGCAACAAAAAGAAAGATAAGTGCAACGAGGGTCAGTGCAAATTTTTTCATTGAGGTCTCCAAGGAGGTGCGCCGATTCATCATCGGCGCACCTTTGCATTGCCGGGGAATTTATTGCCAGGCACTTGCGCCAGAAGCGCGGTAGTTCGCTGCGAGCAATTCAAGGTCAAGAACATTGATCGTTCCGTCATTGTTCAAGTCTGCCGCGGCAGGTTCAATAAGGTTGTAGTTCATACCAATCGTGAGAGCATCAAATTGGTCGATCACATCGTTCCCGTCAATATCACCGGCGAGAAGAGAGATCGTCTGCATGGTCTTGGTTGCACCAGCGGTGAGGACCGGGCTGCCCTGGGCTTTGAGGAAGCCGGGTGCCGATGCGACAACGGTATAAGTGCCCGCTGGCGCTGTGATCGTAAAATTTCCGCTTGTATCCACAGTGGTGGTGGCTTCCACGGTTGTATCCTGCTTATACAGGGTTACGGTGACAGTCTTGGTGGCATTGACCGTACCGTTGAGGGTGGCACTTACTTCTTCAACGGTCAATGAAGCCGGTGTGGATGCGATGGTACTCAAAGAGCCGCCCGTCGAAACACGCACAGTACAGTTAATATCCGCTTGCCCAGCCGCGAGACCTGTTACGGTAAAGGTGAAGACCGCACCATCGGAGGTAGCACGTTGGCTATTGCTGCCAGCTACAGCGAACACAAAGGACCCATCGGTAGGTCCGTTGACGACAACAGCGGGGTCAGAACCGAACAAACCGGCATCGGTAATATTGCTGATCTGAACTAAAGCAGGATTGTAGGTGCAGGTAAATTCCGCGCTGGCATATCCGCCGGTGGGGATATTGCTCAACATCAGTGTGCCTGTGGAGGTTCCACCGACCGGAATCACCGCCGGGTTCAACACCACAGAAGCGGTCGGTTCAACCACCTGTTCGGTACGGGTGATCTCCATCAAATAGGTGCCGTCACCAGAGTGTGGTTGGACCTGAATGAAGTAATCACCAGCCAGTTGATTGGTGGTCAGGGAAGCGCTCGAAAGCGTGCCTGTAGCAGAAGCAATCTGGTTCTCGCTGGCATCCAATAAATAAATATCGGGAGTAAGCGTGCCAGAGGTGGTAATGATCGAGATGGTGAAGTTCTCCGGTTCGATCAACTGCAAAGACCAACGCTCATAGCGATTGGCGTTTACCGTCCCGTTGAAGACTGCGTCCCAAAAGGTGGTGCTGCGAATAATGATCTGTGCGCCAAGATAGTTGGTGCTGTTTCCTTGTGCGTACGCTTGTGCACCCGTGCCAAAGACACTGATGATTGTTGCGAACAGCATCGCAACGCGAAACAAATTCTTAAATTTCATCGTATTCTCCTTTTCGAATCAAGGTGATATAAGGCACAATGCCTAAATAACAAAAGATGTATCGTTTGCGTATTTCCTCCAAACTGCCAACCGTGGCGGTTCAATGATGAAGACTTAAGAGCCAATTACATTCTATTGGGGCAACCTCATAATATGCGTTGCAGGTGAGTTGCCACGATATTGCAGAATAGTTGCGACACAAAAAATATCTCCATGCAATATTTGCTTAAGAATCAAGACCCACTTCATGTGAAGTAGGTCTTGAAAAATAAATTTAAAATTTTATTTTTAATTACGGTTTGATTATGACACCAATATGATTCGCCACCGGGCGCTCACGCCCTGGAATGTAATTATCAATGGGAGAATTTAATATCTGCGTGACGCCAGATGGATTCTGAACCACCAACGTAGAAGAACCTCCCCCATCCAATGCCATCGCAAAGAATGCGTCAAAATTTTTCATAAGTGAGGCAAGCTCTTTAAATGTTGCCCCCGAACTATAAAACGGCTGACGTCCATCCACCACCATCAGGATGACATAGCGTCCATTGCGGTTGACACCAATAGCAGTACGCGGCTGCAGAGTTGTATCATCCAGATCAGTCACAAGGTTGCCGCTCAGAAGCAACATGCGGTCTCCAGAAATGGCGTGCTGCACTTTCCCCGGGGCACGGTTGAAGGTCAACTCATTGCGGCGGCTGATGTAAAGCGTCGGCTCTTGAGTCGGTTGTAGCAACCCATCGGAGTAGATCTTTCCAAACGCTGCCGCAAACCCCAAAGGCGTGACCGGATCTCCTTGATGTGGATAATAATCTATCGGGCTGCGAGACCACCATGGCGAAAACCCATCACCATTGATGGCAATCTGCACGCCGAACTCATTCAAAAATTCTGAGGTGGTACGAGCCTTTACGCTTCCTCCCTCGACCTGATCTGGCGGCGTGACCAGAAAGCTTACCTGCGCCTCTTTGCGGTCAATC
>JAXLVR010000021.1:0-22259 GCA_046328915.1 Anaerolineales bacterium
GAACCCGCGATCTCGGCCTTGACAGGGCCGCATGTTAGGCCGCTACACCACGAGACCAATTAGTTAAGCGGGCGATAGTTTACCATGAGGGTATATTCGTGTCAATACAAACTTTGAAGATTCCTTATGCAATTTCCAAAGTAAAATCACATACATTTTATTCAATTCCACACCTTCAATATGCCTTGCCCTTTTGCAAACTATCTCGCAACGAACTTGACACAATTAATGCCATGTTCTAAAATTGTTCTGTTGTTTATAAATTGGCGTCCTAAGATTCTTGGGGCGTAATATTCCCCCCAGGAGGGCTGGCTTGTCAAAAAATCGCACACAGCAAATGGTGGACCGCCTGCGCGAATTACAGGCATCTTCGCCGGATATTGAAGCGTCTGCAATCGTTAGCGTGGATGGTTTGAGCATTGCATCTGCCCTGCCGCAAGGCGTGGAAGAAGATCGTGTTTCCGCCATGTCTGCCGCAATGTTGTCCTTAGGTGAACGCATCGCCGGTGAGTTAGGACGTGGCTCCCTTGAACAAGTTTATATCAAAGGGTTGAAAGGCTACGTTGTTCTAATTTCCGTTGGCGAAGAAGCGGTTCTTACCGCCCTCGTACGTGAACAGGCCAGACTTGGCCTGATCTTCCTTGATATGCGACGCGCCGCTGAAGATCTGGCGAAGTTGATTTAGTGGAGTCATTATGAGTTCCGTACAGAAATCTGGTTTGTATTATCCCAATAAGTTTGGTTTGATCACAATTAAGTCTCTTGAAGAAGTGATGGGTAAGAATGGTCTGAATGCTATTCTTAACCTTGGTGGTTTAAGTCACTATATCGAAAATTATCCCCCAGATAATCTTGATAAAGGTTTTGATTTTACAGAACTTTCTGCAATTGGATCCTCGCTTGAGGAAATGTACGGTCCACGTGGCGGGCGTGGTTTAGCGCTCCGTGCTGGACGTGCGACTTTTGCAGATGCGCTTCGCAATTTCGGCGCTTTAGCTGGCGCAGCGGACCTTGCGTTTGTTGTCCTTCCGCTTCAATCCAAGCTCAGAATTGGTCTACCTGCCTTTGCCAAAATCTTCACCCAACTTAGCGACCAACAAACAACGGTTGAAGAAAAGGATACTGAATGGGTTTGGACTATCCACAAGTGTCCTTGCTGTTGGGGACGCACTGGTGTGGACAAACCAGTTTGCTTTATTGCTACAGGTCTGCTTCAGGAAAGCCTCAAATGGGTTTCCGGCGGAAACGAATTCCGTGTGAACGAATCCAAGTGTATTGCAATGGGCGATCCGGTCTGCGAATTCATCGTCCAAAAAGAACCGATTTCCTAGTTCTAAGGTATTGAGCATGGCAGACGCAAAATCGAAGATCCTCATTGTAGAAGACGACCCTGATGTGGCCGAAATGTTGACCGCCTATTTTCGGACCCAGGATTATGAAGTTTATACTGTAAATTGGGGAGAGGATGGTGTTCGATCTGCCTTACAGGTCAACCCCGACCTTGCCATTCTTGATATTCGTCTTCCGGATATTGATGGTTATGAAGTTGCGCGCCGCCTTCGCACGGACCGTCGTACATCTCAGATTCCAATCATCTTCCTCACCGAAAAAAGAGACCGAGCCGACCGCCTCCAAGGTTTGGAACTTGGAGCCGACGATTACATTACCAAGCCTTTTGACGTGCAGGAATTACGTTTGCGCGTTCGAAATGCATTGAAACGAGTCAGCCAAGGCTCATTGACCAATCCCGTCACTGGTTTGCCAGAAGGCGCACTTGTGGATGAGAAGTTATCTGAAGTATTCGGAAAAGACGGCTCATCTCTTTTGTTTGTCTCATTACTAAATATGAGCGCATTCCGCGAAGCTTATGGTTTCGTTGCTTCAGACGATGTGTTACGTGCTGTCAGTTTGATGATCGTCAACACCATGCGTGAATTTAGCCGACCAGAAGATTTTCTTGGGCATTTAAGTGCCACAGAACTTGTTCTGGTTGTTCCTCCTTCAAACTTGGCGGCTTTGAGCGAAAAACTTCGTTCTCGCCTTGATCAGTCTGTAGAGTACTTTTACCCTATTAAGGATCGTGAACAAGCAGCCAAACGCTCAGATCGCTTAGGCGCCAAATTGATTGAGATTTCATCTCTCAAGAACTACACAGATGTAGCTCAATTCAAAGCGGAGTTATTCAAAGCCAAAAATTAGGAAAAAGCCTTGCGAATTACTGTTGTTATCCCCACTTATAACGAAGCGGAGAACCTACCTAAATTGGTCTCCGCTTTATTTTCGCTTCCACTTGATCTAAGTCTACTGGTTGTAGACGATAATAGCCCAGATGGAACAGGACAGTTAGCCGAAGATCTGGCAAAGGAACACCCTAGTCATATTGAAGTATTGCATCGCCCCGGCAAAATGGGGCTTCGTTCTGCTTATTTGAATGGCTTCCAAAAAATCATAGATGGTGATGCCGATGCGATAGTTCAGATGGATGCGGACTTTTCACATGATCCACTCGTTTTGACGGAGATGGCAAAATTACTTGAATCAAATGATGTAGTCCTTGGCTCTCGCTATGTTTCGGGCGGTTCTGTAGATAAAAAGTGGCCAATTTGGCGTAAATGGCTTTCCGCATTCGGAAATTTTTATGCCCGCACGATTTTAGGCTTGCCATTGCATGATGTGACTACCGGATACCGAATGTGGCGTAGTGAAACCTTGAAGCAAATGCCTTTCGAGCGTATTCAGGCAACAGGATATATCTTCCTTGTTGAAATGATCTATCTGGCGCATTGCCTTGAATTCAAAATTGGTGAAGCACCGATCTACTTTGCAGACCGCCGTTTTGGGAAATCCAAGATGTCATTCAAGATTCAGCTAGAAGCGGCGTTACGTATCTGGCAGGTATTGTGGAATTATCGTGATCTGCACACCGCCGGAAAAACTGCAAGGATCTAGCTGGTTCCCTTCCTCAAACCCGCGCTCTCTGATAAAATACTGCCCGCAAGCCGAACGAAAAATCACCCCTCGGCGAATTGTCGAGGGATTTTTGTGCCTGTATATAATTGTAGAAAGAATAAAAATGATCATCGAACGAAACGACCTCAGAAATATAGCCATTATTGCGCACGTTGACCACGGAAAGACCACCCTCGTAGATGGACTCCTGCGTCAGTCTCATACTTTCCGTGAAAATCAACACGTTGAAGAGCGTGTAATGGATTCGAACGATCTGGAGCGCGAGCGCGGCATTACCATTCTTGCGAAGAATACTGCTATTAGTTTGGTAGACCCTGCCACCAATCAGCCGATCAAGATTAATATCGTGGATACTCCTGGGCATGCCGATTTTGGCGGGGAAGTGGAACGCGTTATGAATATGGTGGATGGCGTGCTCTTGCTCGTTGATGCAGCTGAAGGACCCATGCCGCAAACGCGCTTCGTGTTGAAAAAAGCGCTTGAGATGGGGCATAAAGCAATTGTGGTCATCAATAAAGTAGATCGTAAAGATGCAGAGCCGGATCGTGTTCTGAACGAAACATTTGACTTATTTATTGAGCTTGGTGCTTCTGAAGAACAAGCGGACTTCCCCGTGATCTATGCCATCGGCATTCAACAGCGTGCGGGTCTTACCCCAGACCTTGGGGATGATCTCCAGCCCTTATTTGATACCATCCTCAAACATGTCCCTGCACCCAAAGTGGATGTTGATGCACCGCTTCAGTTGCTCATCACCACTCTTGGTTATGATGATTATCGCGGTGTGACCGCGGTAGGACGTGTCTTTGCTGGCAAGATCAAGGCAGGGCAGAAACTGGCTCGTATCAAGTTGGATGGGACCATCCTCCCTGAAACAGCCCGATATCTCTACACCTTTAAAGGTTTGAATAAAGTTGATGTGGAAGAATCTGTAGCTGGCGACATTATTTCGCTTGCCGGGTTGGAAGATATCGCTATTGGCGAAACTCTTGCAGACCCTGCCAATCCGATTGCATTGCCTTCCATCAAAGTAGAAGAACCAACCGTTCGTATGACTTTCGGTGTGAATACTTCGCCTTTCTCTGGTAAGGAAGGCAAATGGGGCACATCTCGCAAGTTGCGTGAACGTTTGAACGAAGAATTGCGCACCAATGTGTCTTTGCGCGTAGCAGATACAGACTCAGCTGAAAATTTCCTCGTCTCTGGGCGTGGCGAGTTGCACTTGGGCATTCTTATCGAGACCATGCGCCGTGAAGGCTATGAATTTCAGGTTTCTCGCCCAGAAGTGATTTATCACAAAGCAGATGATGGTGTTTTGCTTGAACCTTATGAAGAAGTTCATATTGAAACCAGCAATGAAACTGTCGGACCTGTGGTGGAAATGCTCGGCGCAAGACGCGGCAGAATGATGGATATGCAGGACTCGGGTCAAGGAACGACGCGCATGGTTTACATCGTGCCGACTCGCGGTTTGCTTGGCTTCCGCTATCAGTTCCTCACTTCCACTCGCGGTGCTGGTGTCATGAATACCATCTTCCATAGTTATGATGAACTTGCAGGATCCATGAATACTCGTCAGAGCGGTTCATTGGTGGCATGGGAGCCTGGTACGACCACAGCCTACGCATTGAAGTCGGCTGAAGAACGCGGTACCTTATTTGTTGGACCGGGTGTTGATGTATATGAAGGTATGGTGGTGGGCGAAAATGCCCGTGCCGCAGATATCTCTGTTAATGTCTGTAAAAAGAAGCATTTGACGAATATGCGCGCCTCGCGTGCGGATATGGAAATTCGCCTCACACCGCCCCGACAAATGTCTCTCGACGAGGCGATCGAATACCTCGCTGATGACGAATTGCTCGAAGTGACCCCTGCTACCTTCCGTATTCGAAAACGCATTCTAAACACAGAAGAGCGCGGCAAGCAAACGAAGAAGGCAAAAGAACAGTTTGGTGAAGAATAAAATAAAAGAGCCATGCAACTGCATGGCTCTTTTGATTCTGATGTTAGCAGCCTAGCGATATCGTCTGACTTTGGGTGGAGCCTGTGGCGGTGATGGCAATGATGCTATACCTTGCGGTTTGACCGGATATCAGGGTGATGGTTTCTTCAAATGCCGTCGTGTTTGCAGGCAATTCTGCAATGATCACATCGTTACGGATGACCTGATAACTGGTCTCGTCTTCTTTATCTTTCCATGCAATAGATACTTTGGCTTCATTTGTGGCGTAATCACAAGCAACGTCCCATTTTTGCAGGCTGACGTTTTCTGGTGCTCCACCTGTTGGCGTAGGCGGCGCTGTAACAGTAGGCACCACACTGACACTGCCCGAAGGTGTGACAAATTCGCCTGCCACCCAGCATGGACCTTTATCTGATTGAACGATCCAATAATTTGGCGGGTAAGAGCCTATGATCTCCACAGCAACTCCCGGCTGGATTTGTGTGACGCGTTCAAAGTTCACACCAGGTCCTACACGGCAGTTCGTAACATCTTCAAAACTCGCCATGGGGTTTTCTTTGCTTTCTGGCGTGGATTGCGCCGAAGTTGGGCTGGCAAGTGACGACTGATTACTTTCAAGAGCAGCCTGCACGGTCATTGCGGCTGCAGTAGCTACATCTGCTGGGGGGGCGTCAGAGCCGGGGGCAGTGCAAGATGCGAGGACAAGGCTGACCGTGAGGATTAGGTAAATAGGTGGTTTCATTGTTTTCCTAAATGATTTGATTTACTCGCCGTCGCCATCGAGCCATGTTTCCATGTACGGCTTTTCCATTTCGAGAGCTTGTTTGGTTAATTGGAGCGGATGGAAAGTATCAACCATTACGGCGAGTTCTTTGGTTTCGGTTTTGCCGATGCTGGCTTCTGTCATGCCGGGCTGTGGACCGTGGGGTAAACCGAAGGGATGCAGACTGATATCGGAGCGGTCTATGCCTTTGCGAGACATAAAATTGCCTTCGGCATAATAGATCACTTCATCAGATTGAATATTGGAATGGTTGTATGGTGCGGGAATGCCATCAGGGTGATAATCAAATAGGCGGGGCACGAAGGAGCACACAACAAAATTCCAGCCGTCAAAAGTTTGGTGCACGGGAGGCGGTTGGTGAATGCGCCCTGTGATGGGTTCAAAATCTTCTATATTGAATATCCACGGGTAAAGATAACCGTCCCAGCCAATGACGTCATGGGGATGATAGTCTAGGATATGTTGAGAGATGCGGTCACGTACTTTGATTCGGACTTCGAACTCGCCGCGTTCGGTGTGTGTCTCTAATTCCATTGGGGTGCGGATATCGCGTTCGCAATATGGGGCATGTTCGAGCAGTTGACCATAAGGATTGCGATAACGCTTTGGCGGCTCAATCTGACTTGGGTTTTCAATCGTGAAGAATTTAGATTCTTCTTTTAATTCCATTTGCCAGGTCGTGCCGAATGGAATAACGATGTAATCGCCTTTATGAAAAGGCAGTTTACCGAATTGTGAATATAAAGTACCGCTGCCATCATGTACCCACCATGTTTCATAGGCTTGTGAGTTACGGTAGAAAAACTCCATTCTGCCTTTGGGTGCGCGGGAAACACCTAAGATCACGTCGTTGTTTCCGAGGAGGGGAACTCTTCCAGAAACTGGGTCAGCTCCGAGCGGAGTGGGAGCCGTTTTGAAAGCGCGGTGGCGGATCGCTCCAAAGTCCACGTATTCGGGTTTGGCAGATCCGAGGTCAGCCGTCTTTTTGACACGCGGAGGAAGAAAGTGATGGTAAAGAATCGATTGTAGCGATGAGAAGCCTTCAAGCCCCATAACTTCTTCACGATACAATTTTCCATCGGGTTTTCGAAATTGAGTATGACGTTTATGAGGGATTTGTCCGAGCTTGTGATAGAACGGCATGTCTGCTCCTTATTTTTCTAAAATGACGATTGAAGAAATCAATTCATCCAGCGCGCGAAGTGAAGGATTAAATTGGTCGCCGCTGGATTTTTCTACAAGGGTATTTACATCTTGAAAATAGGTCTCAAACTCTTCGGGCGTTGTTAGAGATTTTCCAATATATTCAGTGAGGAAAGGCGCATCCACTAGCATGATGAACGATATAAAGAACTTTCCATCATTGGTAACGCCCTGATACATGTAGGTTAACTTCGTAGTGTTAATTGGATCTGCAGAAAAAGATTTTGCTACAAGATAACGATAGCCATTGCCATTTTGGAATGCCAAAGGAAGCACTTGTGCGTCGATGATGCTCCCTGCGCCTGCCAGACGCGGAAAGTCAACATGGTGATCGGCTTCACCTTCAAGGACAGCATTCACACTTTCCACTGCTCCGGTTTCCAAGGCGTTAACTTCGTCTGCTCGAAAAACGCGCAAGCCATTTATGGTGAAACCGTCTCCGCCTGTGTAGTCAGTGAAGATGATCTGAGCATTTTGTGGATATGGCAGATCATAAGGTGCAATGGGGGTATAGGTGCCATTGAAACTTGTGCTAATACTCTGCGAAAAGCCATCTGGATAATTGAAACCGACGGCGATTCCCAACTCATTAAAAGTGGAAATATTTTCCGCCTCAAATGTGGACGGTGAAGCTGTTTCAGTTTCTGCGGGCGCATTCGTCGCGGATGGTTCCACCGCCGGCGGCATTGGGCTCAGAATTTCTGTTACAGTTGCGGCTGGCGCACATCCAGCCGCAACCACGAACAAAAGACCTGTTGCGAGTATACGAAGATTCATTTGAACCTGCTTCCTATTCTTTTACTTCATATACTACAACACTTTCCTGTTCGTTTGGGTCGTTCCGTGCCACTACAGCAATCACCTGTTCTGTATCACTCAGGTTTACAGGCTGATGAGGTAAATTGGGCGGAATGAAAAGAAAATCACCCGCTTCATTAATCGTGGAGTGTTCAAGGTTGTGCCCGTAACGAGTTTCGGCTTTTCCCTCGATAATATAGATCACAGTTTCGTAGCCATCATGATAATGGGCTACAGCTTTTCCGCCTGGTGGTATGACAACCAAATGCATGCAAAGGTGCTTTGCCCCGGCTGTTTTGGCAGAAATGCCTTCGAAATTCGGCAACTGCTGTTTGGTGATGTGAGTTCCTTGCGGGCGGACGGTGATAACTGTGTCTGTCATGGTTCTCCTTATTTGATTTGGATCGATTGAATAAGCGCATCCAGCAAGTTTAGATTTGGTTGGAAGGAATCTGGGTTGGCAGCATTTAGCAAATCAGTAACGCCTTGGAAGTATGCATCTAGGGCAGTGGTATCTGAAATGTCACTAGGGTAGATGATGCCATCGGCAGAGGGGTTCTCTGCGGTAGCTTGTATGGGCAATGTGACAGGTACCATAATCGCGACCATATATTTGCCATCATTGGTGAGCCCTTCATAATGATAGTAGCTGCCATCTTTCAGAATGGGTCCTGGAAATTGTGCGTATTGTGAAGTCATACGGACGCCGCTCCCATTGGCAAACGATACAATCTTTGCCTGAGACGCATATTGTTGGGCGGCTGCGCCATTGAAAGGAATGGTGGGAAGGTTATCATTGGTCATCGGCATGGATGGGCTTGTCAGAATTGCTTGGAGCTTTGCCAAACTGCTTTGCGCCCATGAATTAGCCGCTGCATATTCTTGTGCGGGGTAAACGCGAATGACCGGCGGTCTGAAATCATCTCGGGGAGAATAGTCCATCAGAACAAATTCAATGTATTCTGGTGCAACACCCCAGGGTCCGCCTGAGGCTTCGTCTGCGGCAGGGATGATTTCGCTGGATGCGCCGCTAGCCAAGCCTTCTGGAATCACAAAACTAACATTTTGAAACGAGACAGAGATGCCGGTGGCTTCTGGCTGGCTGGTGGGTGCCGGGTTGTTTGCGGCTTGTTGGGTGATGGCTTGCAATGTGGCGGCAACCACCGTTTCAAGGTTGGGTTGGTCTACGGAGGGAACTGTCCCACCACAGGCGAGAGCTACAATTGCAAGACAGATTACTGGGATGATGATTTTTTTCTTCATGGAATTTCCTTTTTAGAAGCCTTTGACTTGTATAGATTCGATCATTTCATCCAGAGCATCAAGATAAGGATTGAAATTGAAGGTGTCGGTACTGTTGAGTTTCTGATTGACTGTGTTGAGATATCCGGAAAAATCATCCATATTGAACGGGATACCATCTGCGGGTAAGGGGCTGTTTGGGTTGCTATCTGCAACCAAGTAGGAGGCGTTGATTGGCAAGATGGCTTGCACGAAGTATTGCCCATCATTAGTGATGCCTTGGTAGTAATAGAACAACTCTTGGTTATTCACTGTGTTGAAATTTTGAAATACCTGTGTAAGATATCTCACGCCATGTCCGTTTTTGAAGTTGACGGCATGGATCTGTGCACTGAAATCGGCAGATAATTCTTTTGGTAGCGGTTGACCATCTACATACTGTAGAGACTGTAACTGGCTAATGATGGATGCAGTCAATTCACTGTATTGTGAATATTCTGAAGCGCGAAAGACCAAAATCTGCGGTTGGTGGATATTCTCTATAACGGCATACAAATTCAGATTAACGGTGACGTGTTGAGGCATGTCACCGGAACCTGGGTTGATGTAAGGATATTCCACGGCGGTTGTCAGGGTAGAGGTGGCATCATTGGCGACGCCGTTTGGAATGAAAAAGGATATTTCAGCCGTATCTACTGGGGTTCCATCTGGGGTCAGTTGTTGGGCTTCAGCTGTTGGAATAGCCTGAGATTCTTGTTGTGCCTCAGCGGGGATTGTGGTGAGGGCTTGCAAGGTTTGGGTGACAATGGCGGCTACATCGGGTGTAGCCGCGGGAGCACCACAAGCGAGGATGAGGAAAAGCCCCAATACCAGCCCAAGGATGGATTTGTTTTTGTTCATGATGATTGCTCCTGAAATGGAATAGATTTTAGGTCACACAGAGTTTAATTCTGGAGTGATGTTCATCCCATGACCCATAGATACTATTTGGAGCGCTTCAGTGGAATAACCTGAAGAGTAGACCCGCTGTCTGAAGTGGGGAACAGGCAGCGGGTCCGATAAGAGGCGATGATTTTTATCCGCAGGAATTTATCTACTAGAGATTGCCGCGGCGTTCCTGTTCCATTTCGAGTGATTCGAACAAGGCTTTGAAGTTGCCTTTGCCAAAACCTTGCGCACCATGACGCTGGATGATCTCGATAAACATGGTGGGACGGTCTTGAATGGGGCGGGTGAAGATCTGAAGCAGGTAGCCTTCGTCATCTTTATCAACGAGGATGCCGAGATCATGAATGGTTTTGAAATCTTCCTTGATCTTGCCTACCCGGTCTGGCAGCATTTCATAATAGGTGTCTGGCACGCGTAGAAATTCAACGCCGTTCTTACGAAGAGTATCAACTGTAGTGATAATATCGCCCGTGATGATGGCAACATGTTGCGCGCCGGGGGACATGTAATAATCGAGATATTCTTCGATCTGACTCTTTTTGCGACCTTCGGCTGGTTCATTGATGGGAAACTTGACGCGTCCATTTCCGTTTTGCATGACCTTTGACATGAGGGCTGAGTATTCGGTGGAGATGTCTTTGTCGTCGAAGTGCATAAGTTGACGGAAGCCCATTACCTGATGATAGAAGTTGACCCAGTGATTCATTTTGCCAAGCGGTACATTCCCAACAATGTGGTCAATGGCGGCAAGACCGGTTGATTCGGCTTCGTGTTTTAGTGGGCGATAGGTAGGAGCGAACGTGCCTTTGTAATCTCCGCGATCAATAAATGCATGGATAGTTTCGCCGTAGGTGTAAATAGCAGAGCTGCGGTAAATGCCGTGATCATCTTTTTCTTCGCGTGGCGCCCATGCAGACTTTCCTCCGCGGCTGGTGGTTTCGCGCCAGGCTTTTTCAACATCGTCCACTTCGAGGGCGATGATTTTGACTCCGTCGCCATGAACCATGTGATGTGCGGCGAGCGGGCTGGATGGGGTGTAGGGAGCAGAAACAACAAACCGCGCCTGCCCTGATTCAAGTACATACGAGGCGAAGTCGCGGTTACCGGTTTCTAACCCTGAATATGCTACAGGTTTGAAACCAAATGCCTTCCACCAATAATACATGGCGTGTTTGGCGTTGCCCACATAAAAGTGGACATGGTCGAACGATTTTATTTGGAGGAAGTCTGCTTCCTCGGTCATGGGGCGCGATTCAGTCTGGGCTTTTGTTGCCATTTTCTCTCCTTGAGTTGGTTTTCCCATATGCATGGGATGCTTAGTGTCTTTGGGATTCTACGATAAATACACCTGTAGTGCAATAAAATAAAACAGCCCAACCGCACGGGTTGAGCTGTTTTTCTTAATTTATTATGGCTTACAAGCCCCTCCGCCAATTCCTTGGCAGGCTGAACAATCCGAATTTACCTCGCATCCCGCTGGGCATGAGAGATTGCAAGCCAGAGGCGTTGGAAGGGGTTCTATTTGTGCTTCTGTCGGGAGCGGAACAATCAACACCTCAATACCACTCAAATCGCCATTAACATTCCCAGCACTTGCTGCTACCCAACACTTCACATTGAACGATTTCCAGTCAACAAAATACCAGAAACCATCTTCGCTGGTGTTCAAAATATCGACTGTCTCACCGGCAAGGATCGCTGAAACATCTTCGAATGATGCATCGGGACCTTTACGGCAGAAGGCATTTTTGGTCAGGGTAAATGTTGGTCTACTGACCGGCGTGACCGAGGGTACAAGTGTTGGGGTTTCTGTAGACACTACCTCAGTAGACGAAGTTTCTTCTTTGGGAGGCGCTTCGCCCATTTGTACGGTTAGTTCGACAACAAGATCCGAACCGCCTTCATACCCTTCTTCAAATGCAAGGTTGAAGAAGTAATTCCGCCCGCCGATGGGGTGGAACGAAAAATCGCCGTTGACGGATGGCCAGGCTACGATTGAGCCAGTATCGTCTGAAATAAAAGGACGGGTGCGTTCGGGAAAATCACTGGTTGAGATGGAAACGGTAAAGGTATCCAGCCCCCAATTAAACGGGCAGCCACCGGCGCATAAAGGCAAGCTTTCGATGAAGATATTCGCATCACCCGGTTTTACAATTGAAACTAGGATAAATTTCTCTTCAAGCTCCTTAACTTTTTCCTGTTCACGCGGATCGCATTTGTAGCCGGCTCCGTTTTTATCCAAATCCACTTGCTCTGGGTTGGAATCCAATGGGCAGTTATCTTTTTCGTTGACGACGTTATCGTTATCCGCGTCGGGGTCGCAGGCATCCCCCACTCCGTCGTCGTCTACGTCGGATTGGTCTTCATTCGAGATGGCAATGCAATTATCAATCACATCCCCCACGTTATCGTTATCTCCATCCTCCTGTCCGGGGTTGGAAACTAGGTCCGCATTGTCGGTTGAGTCTGGAACCCCGTCGTTATCATCGTCATCGTCGCATACATCGCCTGTGCCATCACCTTCAGTATCTTTTTGATCTTTGTTTTTGACGTTGGGACAATTATCTGCAATGTCAATAATTTTGTCAGCATCTGTATCCTGACAGGCATCCCCTACGCCATTCGCATCCCCATCCGCCTGATTGGTATTTGATACCACTGGGCAATTATCGCTGCTGTTGGTTAAGGTGTCACCATCCACGTCGGGGTCGCAATCGTCGCCGACCCCGTCTTTATCGGTATCTTTTTGAGTATAGTTGACAATGATTGGGCAATTATCTTCCGTGTCAGGATAAAAATCACCATCATCGTCGGTATCTGTTGAGTCATCGACCTCATCACAATTTGTATCTCCGCTGCCGATGAGTGCGGCGGCATACGCGTTGCGAACCTCACAAACATCCTGCTTTGTGAATCCGTTCGCGCCTGAAGCCGCCCATTGCGCTGCGATTGCGACTGCCGTATCTCTTGCATTGATAAATTGGGCATTGCTTGGTAATGGATTGAACATGACTGCATACATCAAACCCGCCCCTTTGTTCATTCCAATACCGGAAACAGTCCAGCCGTTATTGGAACCCCCGTTGACCAGAATATATGCCACATAATTGTGAACAGCGCTTCTAGTATGCACTCCGCAATTGTCGTTGATATCCTTATCACAGACCACACCTGTTGCCGTTGCAGGGATGGAGAGATTATCTGCCGGTAAGCTCATATCGCGCGGCAAGCCTGAACTTCCACCTATGCTTTCCCCGATATTCCAATCATTGGTTTCCCATGCCGCCATGATATCTGCAAAACTTTCGTTTAATGCCCCACTATCGCGGTTGTAATCCAGCGGACCCGCAGCGCTGATTACCGCATGGGTAAACTCATGGAGCATGATGTCTTTTGCGACCCAGTTGGTTCCAAATTCGATCAATTCGCACGAACTCTGCCAGATTGCGTTGCTTATATTCGCGCGAATAAATATCTCGATCGTTGCCCCATCACCATCCCACGAATCCCAGCCTCTAGAATTATAGAAATTATATGCATCCCGCGAGAATTGCCAGGCACCATCAGCGTCGGTATCGCCTTCTCCGATATCGTCTTCATCAAGTTCCGGGTCCCATGATGAGTTGTAACAGCTGTCGTCCTTGGCATTCGCCTCGCCTTCGGCATCGTTTAAGTCTAAATCGTACCCATCTTCAGAAAGTGAATAATAATGTACGATTTCTCCGTTATGAGCATCTACATAGGCTTCAGAAGGTGCAGATTGTAGGCGAACTCGCCAAACGAGGTGTGGATTTGATGGAGTATCAATCATCACGCTTGTGTCATAGATCATCAAATTTGTTTCACCAAGCACGGGGGCTTCCAAAAGACCAAAAGCAGACCTTGCTACATTTTCCGCTTCCTGGCGGGATAATGTTGGAACGATGTCAATATCTAAATCATTCTGGAGTAGTTTACCGCTGGTAAGGAGTACGTTCTGACCATTTAAGTTCACAACGAGGTTACTTCCATACACAGGGATTCCCTGATAGGTTTGGTAAAAGGTCACATAATCCAGACCGTTCCGATTTCCATACCGAAGGACTTCAAGACCAAGGTCTGGGTTGGAGATGTTATAAAGATCCTGATATGTCGAAAGGAAATATTTTGCCCGTTCTACTGGTGTGGTTCCTTGCGTTGGAACATTAACCATGACACTTAACGGAAATCCATTTTGGAAAGAAATGGAAGGATTGCTGGTTGAGGATTTTTTGAGAGCATCCAGAGATTGTGTTTGTAGAGACGCAGATGTTGATGTAGTGTCTGGTTGTTGCCCTGGTAAATTACATCCCCCGAATAGAAGAACTATTACTATGCTTAATACGACTAATCTGTATTTCATAATGCCTCCAAATATTAGAAATGTCGATCAATCAAAAAAGGTTTGTCGCGAATTGATGATGAATTCTACAGTATTAGTCTGGTTTATTCCTTGCAAGATAATTTTTAATTCTCTTCATGTAAAAAAACACTAAAGACATTTTTATTGAGGGACCAAATTAGGCAGACTTCGTTTGTGCCGATTTTGCCATTTGATCTTTGATCAGAAATGGAATATACAAAATAAAGAAGACAATAAAAGCCACAACCTCAAGTTGCGGAATATACCAGGGCCAGGGCGATAGGATATCCATAAGGGTTGGAGAAGGCGGCTTTTGAGCAATGAATAGATAGTTACTGCCAATGACTTGGTTGAGGAAGAAAATGATGACCATGTAGATATTTGTCCAGATAAAGATACGCTTGAAAGAAGCGAGGGTAGGACGGTATCCCTCAACCACGGTCATAAAGATCGGAATGGTAATTAGCAACCCATGGGCGATCAAAGATTGCAAACTGCGGTAACGGGGAAGATCATACATGGCAACATCTACAGGCGTGAGAAAGGCTTGTAAGGCTCCGCCAATGCCAAGAAAAAAGGTGAAATCGTACAAGTTTTGATTATCCGTAATAGCTGTGTAGGTAGTGACCCAAACCATCACGCTGCACATATGCAAGGGAAGCATGGTCTGAATATTCCAGATGCCCCAATAGGCAGACCAAATGTGTAGGCTAATTTCATTAACCGCCAAAATAATAGCCAATGTGATGCGTATGGCGTTCTTTTGTTTTTCGTTCCAACGGTTACGGAAGTAAAAGAAGGAAAGCCACATCAGGACAAAAATAGCAACGATAGTCAGGTGCTTGGCTCCAAAGATTTGGAGTGGTACATCGGTGTAGTTAACGGAGAAAAAATTTGACATAAACCTTCTCTTCTGGGCTAACCCACGATCTGTGATTTACGTGTTGCGACGAACAGAATAACGGCACCAAAAATAAAGAAGATTGGTCCACAGCAAAATGACCAAACGGCAAAGTCACTGAGCGTATCGCTTTTGTTTGTATCGGTTACAGATTTTCCAGGGTTTGAAGGGTTGTAATATACAGTAATAGAAGTCCCTTTCGAAGGAGGATTGCTGACAGTGGTTCCTTTGTCTGAATCTTTCCCAGTATAGGTTATGCCATCGACCACGTATTCATATTCGTAATAATATGATTCTTCATTTCTGGTAATGTCGCTATGTGACTCGGAGCGGGTGACAGATCCACTGGTTTGCTGCCAGTTGATACGTTGCAGCGTGCTGGTATAGGCTATAACACCCAAGATCACGCTCAAAAGTATGGAGCCGACCATCATCACTATCCCGATGATTTTGCCGCGCTTTTTCATTTTTGTTTCGTTGGCACGTAAAACTTCTGGGTCGAGTTTTCCGATCATAGAAGCTCCCTATCAATTGGATTTTTGCCTGCAAATACTATTTTACCCGTTACGAACCATCTGCACTTCTTTGGATGACATTCTCAATGAACATTTTCCAAACCGGGTACGAATCTTCATCCCAAACTTTGTGCATGATACCAAACGCCTCTTCTTCTTTCCAGCCTAATCTCAAGATGCGGTAGATCGCTACAAATGCACTGGCTCTAAAGTTCGCTTCACAGTGAACATGGATTTTCTTGTCTGCATTGGCATCCATTTTATCCATAAAAATATTCAAGCCATCGCGAGTAGGGGTGCCCCAATTAACCGGGATATTCACATATTCCATGCCGAAAGATTCGACCATTTTCTGTTCTTCTGGAACAGCATGAGGCACGTCATGCGGCGCAAGATTGATCACCAACTGTACACCTGTCTCTGCAATAGACTGTATCTGTGCTTCTGTGGGCATCCCACTGCTTGAAAGCTTATCGTGATAAGACAAAAAATTATAAATATCGTTCATGTCACCTTCACTACTTTGCCTTCGGTCATTTTTTGAAGGTCTTCAGTATTTAGCTCAAAGATCGCTTTGGGGGTTCCTGCGGCTGCCCAAACCGTGGAACATTTTGAAAAGTCTTCGTCTAGGTACGTTTCCATTTTTTCAACATGCCCCAAGGGAGGCACGCCCCCAATGGCATACCCCGTCACAGCGCGGACGAAATCTGCATCTGCTTTGGCGATGGGCTCACCAGCATATTCGCTGATCTGTTTTTCATTCACCCGATTCGGACCCGAAGTAAGCACAAGGATCGGTTTGCCGCTGGTCTTTCCACGAAAGATCAATGATTTGACGATCTGACCCAATTCACAGCCCGCCTGGTCTGCGGCTTCCTGCGCGGTGCGAGTCGATTCGACATGCTCAATGACAGTGTAGTTGTAGCCAAGTTCGTTCAACAGATTTTGAATTTTCTGAGCGGAGGGAGAGAGTGTAGACATCCGCCAATTATACAAAACAACTTATTGGCGCGTATATTTAATTTGCCATTTTACTTGCCAAGATTTTCCGCCATCATCAGAGCGTTCCCAGTTCCAATCAAATTCATTGGGAGCGATGTTATACCAAACCATGCGCTGCTTGCATGACTCGCCTTTTACGATCGCATCTCGAGTGAGAATCATCTTTCCGTTTTCAAAACCACCTGTAAAGTCCAGATAAGAGCCGTTATTATCCACCCAGGTTTGGCACCATAGCTTCCGCTCCGGGTCGTAGCATGAAACGCTCATGCCGATCAAATCTGGGGCGTTGAAATTTTCTTGCACAACTTTGCCATCGAACGCCATAACAACATGATTTGTCCCTTCGCCACCATCCCATGTGGCGTTCCAATCGCCGAGCCAAAAATCAAATTGATGTTCAGGGGTTGTCATTTTTCTCTCCTTTTCTCGAACAGAATAGCATAGGACCCAATAAGAAAGACCCTGCCAGAGAACTATTTATGTATAATATTTGAATGACAACACAAGAAGAAATCTACAAAACTGAAGGGGATAAGTACGAAGCCCTGATTGCGCGCGAAGATTATCAGGGGAATATCCTCAAAACCCTGCGCGAAATTACCTCATTGGAAAATCGCCTCCTTCTGGACCTTGGGGCTGGCACTGGACGCCTAGCCTGTATGCTCGCTCCATACGTGGGCCACGTCCGTGCCTTCGATGTTTCAGAGGAAATGCTGCGGGTTTGCAAGCAAAAATTCACCACCAGCGGACTCTCCAATTGGCAAGTGGACCTCGCAGATCACCGCAAGTTGCCCGTGCCCGACCAATCGGCAGACTTGGTTGTCTCTGGTTGGAGTGTGAGTTATCTTGCCGTGTGGAACCCAGACACATGGCGTGAAGAGTTGGAAAGCTGGATGGCTGAGATGAAGCGTGTGCTTAAGCCGGGGAGCTTTATCGTCCTCTATGAATCGCTGGGTACGGGGAACGAGACTCCAATCCGGTTGGAGCATCTTAAGGATTTTTATCCGTGGTTAGATGAAAAAGGATTCCAGAATAAATGGATTCGAACAGACTATAAATTTGAGTCATTGGCAGAGGCTGAGGAACTTTCCCGCTTTTTCTTTGGTGATGAACTAGGTAATAAAGTTGAGCAAAATAACTGGACGATTCTGCCAGAATGTACTGGCGTTTGGTGGTTGAAGGTATAGCTGGAGGAAGTATGCAAGCGTACTTAAAATCAAGGCTTAGCAGTGCATTTCAACTTACACACGACCTTGTTATTCATCTTGACGAACTTTCTTTAAGCGCAGACTTGCCAAACCTGCCATCCAACCGTATCGCAGGTCAGCTTTGGTGTGTAGTTGGCGCTCGTGAGAGCTATACCAAAGCGATAGAAACGGGAGGATGGCAGGGATTCTCTTGTAGCCTGAAAACGCCGCGGGTTAAAGAGTCTGTCTTGGACGTGTTAGAGGCAACCCAGCAAAAAATCGTTCAACTGGACTTTTCAAGCTTAAACGATATGCAAACCAGCTTTGCTTTTGATTTATTGGAACACGAGATTCAGCATCATGGGCAATTGATCCGTTTTGTATATGCTAATGAATTCACATTCCCAGTGAGCTGGAATAAACGTTATACAGTTTAGCCTTGCTTCTTAAATTTATTTTTAGCTGCCATCACCAAACCTACCAAGATCAACAGAATACTTGCACCTGCAAAGAGCCACTTGACCGTGGTGAGCAAAAACAAAACCCAGCCTAATGCCATGGGTTGAGCAGGGAACAAGGCGATCAACGTCACGATCACGATATTTTCCAGAAGGTCAACAAACCAAGCTCCTACTGGAACGACATTGAATTTACGCATTGGGCTATCAGAGGCAAATCCGCGTTGGAAGAGCCAGGAGATCGCCAAGCCGAAGAAGAATAAATAGACAATAGGGTAAATAATATCGACGGTCAATTCCACGTTGCGATAGAAAATGCGGTTGGAATCTCCCATCATTTCAAGCATGGCAAACAGTTTATCGGGTGTGGAGAATGCCATCAGATCGAGCGGCATGATCCCGCCGCTGCCGCCCTGCATTAGACCTTGAATGAGCGGCAGAAGGAACCCGCCAAAGAAGCCATCTAATACCAATAAAACGAGAACCAACCAACCTTTTGCCCAGCCATAAAACTTGTTTGAAAGATTTTGTACCATAGTGCCTCCATTAATAAAAAAAATAAGCGATGGTCTTATTAAAGACTGTCGCTTATATTAACCCATGAAATTGCTTTGGGCGTGTTTTCAGTACTTTTGTAGGGGCATATGTAGAGGCGACTTGCAAGTCGCCCCTACATAGATCATCGCATTACTGCATCTCCGCCGCGCATGGCATCTTCCACTCGCAATTTGTGTTCGCCATGCATTGGCATGGAGCTCATTTCCTCGAGTGTGAAATATCCAAAGGCAGTGGTCTCATTGCTTAATCCTAACTCTCCTTCGAGAACTTCCACCTCAAAATTGAGCACTACGAAAAATGCTTTCTGCCCATCTTTATAGATCACCAATTGATCTGGGTTGCTGTATACACCAAGTAATTTCGTAGCACGGACTTTTAATCCCGTTTCTTCCCACACTTCGCGTTCACAAGCTTCTGCTGCACTTTCACCCGATTCCATATGTCCGCCGGGCAGGCACCAACGTCCGTTGTCCATTCGTTGGGTGAGCAAAACTTTTTGGCGAGTTGCATCGAAGAGAGTGGCACTGCACCCAACGCGAAGCTCGCCTTCTTTTCCGAGCCGAGGTCCATAGAGTATGTTTGACATGCTCTCATTTTAACGCGAACGGCGGATTTGATAATCCGCCGTGAGATTTACTTGATGAACGTTCCGTTTCGCAGTTCGCGTAATGTCTCTTCGATCTCTTCGCGAGTATTCATGACGAAAGGACCGTATGGCACGATAGGTTCTTTGAACGGAGCGCCGGTGATCAACATAAAGCGGACGCCCGCCTCTGTCTTAACCTCAACCTGGTCGCCATCATCGTTGAACTTGATCATGCTGACGGCTTCTACAACCTCACTCGAGAATTCACCTACGCCTTCAAAGACATACATCAATGTGGTGTGTCCGTTTGGGATGGGGTAAACGAATCGGGAACCAGGTGCCAGCTTCACGTCCATGTAAAGAGGCGCAGCGGCGATCTCGGTCACAGGTCCGCGGATGCCATCCACTTCTCCGGCGACGAGTCGAATCTGCGCTCCATCTTTTTCTACAACTGGAATAGTGCCAGCCGCCACTTCTTGATAGCGGGGTTCGCCCATCTTTTGCGTAGCGGGCAGGTTAACCCATAGCTGGAAGCCGTAGATATTTCCGTTCGCGCTGCGGCGAGGCATTTCTTCATGCAAGATGCCGCGCCCACTCGTCATCCACTGAACATCACCCTCAGCAATCGTGCCTGCGTTGCCGAGACTGTCACGATGTCGGACGGTGCCTTCGAGCATGTAAGTGACGGTTTCAATGCCGCGGTGCGGGTGCGTGGGAAAGCCACGGCTGGGACCTTCAAGTGGATTGTTGAAGGCGAAATGATCGAAGAGCAAGAACGGATCAAATTTATTGCTGGCATGCGGACCGAAAGAACGGCGGAGTAAAACGCCTGCGCCTTCAATCACCATGTTGGGTTCGATAATTTGAGAAATGGTTCGGTTGGTCATGCGGTGTAGATGATTTGTAGGCAGCGAAACTTACGAAGCTAGTTTTCAGACTAGCCCTTTACATACGAAAACTTTTCGCAAATCAAGTTTTCTTCTATCTTGAAAATATCCACGCCGCGAACGTACCCATCGCCCCATGTGTATTTCCAACGCAAGATGCAGTGCATGCCCATTCCTGAAAGTTCTTCAATTTCCATATGAGCCTGCGGAGATCTTTCGAAAAACCCCTGCAAATATTGAAGGATCACTTCCTTGCCTTGGTAAACACTCCCGTCCGGTGCGGGGTTGGTTGTCTCAAAAACGCAATCTGTGCTTAATAATTCTGCGATCTTGTTTGCATCATGACGATTAAAAGCCTCGTTGAATTCAAGGACGATTCGCATCCCTGATTCGATCTTTGCCATACGAACTGGACTCATACATCGCCTCTTTCTGGACCCGGAAGCTGTTTCTCAAAACAGACACTGGTTGGGTCGCCGACATAGGATCCGAATGATTCGATCTGTTGATATCCACATGATTGATACAAAGCAATCGCTTTAGGTTGACGATTTCCGGTTTCTAACCGAATTGTAGTGTACTTGAACTTGATCGCGGCTTGTTCAATCTCCTTAATTAACACTCGCGCCACGCCTTGTCCGCGAAATGAAGGGAGCACATACATGCGCCTCAATTCAGCTGTGACTTCATCTGATGGGCGAAGTGCTGCGCAACCAATTGGCTTCCCATCCACTCGGGCAAGGAGATATATGCCGCGTTCAGAAAGCGCTTCATTGGTAGGCAGGTTGATGTTTGGGTCTTCTCCACTATTGTACAAAGGGCGGATTTCTCTAGCGGCTTCATGAAGCAGAAAGATGGCATCTTCATGTAGAGGATCGATAGGTTCAATAGTAATTTTCATAATATCAGGCTATTTTGCACCTTCGCAGGTGAACACCACATAAAGTGTGTGCAGTAATAATTTCATGTCGTAAAGAAAACTGGCATCTCTGGCGTACATCAGGTCGTATTCGAATTTTTCATGCATAGTGAGATTTCCACGCCCATGCACCGAGCTAAGGCTGCTCATGCCAGGCTTGTACTTGGAGATTACGTTTAGGTAATGCTCAAACTGTTCCTGAGACATATTGTCCATTTCGCGGAGATGCGGGAGGTAATAGACGGGGAACGGTCTATGCCCGATCAGGCTCATTTCTCCCCTTAATACGAGAACGAACTGCGGAATCTCATCCACACTGTGGATGCGCCAAAACTTCCCTGTGCGAGTGGTTTCGTAATCTGGCTTTTTATGGATGCTACGTGGCTTGCCCTCAAGATGCTTTTCATATATTCGGAGTGTGCGAAGTTTGATGATCGTGAAGGGATTTCCATGTAACCCGAAGCGTTCTTGAAAATAAAGTATCGGTACTTTGTCTATTAAAGAGACGGTCAACGCTGCAATCAGGAAAATAGGGGTGCAAATTACAATCCCGATCAGTGCCCCAAAAATATCTAAAAATCGCTTGAGCTTACTGTTCAGGTATGCCATGCTTTTTAGAGACGGTTGGATTGTTAATACATCTATGTTCTTGTGCTCGGTCATTGTGTTAAGGTAAATGAAATACCCTTTTATTACCATCGACTTTTAGTACCAGAATAGATTTACAGGGTTTTATTTGGTTAAAATTGAAAACCACGCTATCTTATCGCAGGATTTTCTCCATGGTTTTTCCCTTGGCGAGTTCATCAATTAATTTATCTAAAAAGCGTATTTTCTGCATCAGTGGATCATCAATTTCCTCTACGCGAACCCCGCATACAACGCCCTTGATAAGGGACGTATTTGGATGAATGGCCGGGGCTTGAGTAAAAAAAGTTTCGAAATCATTGCCTTGTT
>JAXLVR010000022.1:0-11043 GCA_046328915.1 Anaerolineales bacterium
CCGAATCAGAATGACCCAAAGCTCCTATTTAAGGCGAATTTCCGCTAAAGTACTTGACAACGCATCTAAGTTAGACTATTATCTAATTAGACATACGTCTAATGCAGTCATTTGCCTAACCGTCCCCACCAGAGAGAGAGGACACCATGTCGGTACAAACCTTAGAGAACACAATGGAAAAATGCGAAACTACCACCGCCTCAGACGTCGCCGCGGCTGAAACCCCAGCCCGAAGCCTTTTCACCCACCAAACCGGGCAGGCACTCATTACGCTTGGCACCCTGTTCAAGCATGTTCCCCCGTTCAATGAAAGCATCGACAAAAGCACCGGAGACACGCTGATCTCCATTGGCAAAAAACTGAAAGGGAAAAAATAAAGCCCACACTCAGGTGACAGTTCCTTATGAGGGCTGTCACCTGAATTTTGTACAGGCTACAATAACAATCATGGCAAAAAAGAACTCCTCCTCTCCCAAGCTTTCTTGGGATTTCGGCACCGCTTACGAATTATTTATCAGCTTACATGTTCTGCTTGAACCCGAACACTTCGGCATTCGCCCGTCTTATGCAGCCAGTGTTCGAGCCCGCATTCCGGCGGCAGAACGAAAACTATTGGAGGAGTTGTACCCGCTCTTGGGGGTTCCGCTTAAGTGGCTGAACAGTTTGCCTGGTCAGAAAGATGCCATCAGTGCCTTGTGGGCGCTCAAGCAAATTCTGCCCGCCGAACGGATGATAGAAATTTATAACGTTCATGAAGTGTATGAAACCGATAATCCAGAAGATGCTGAAAAACATAAAACCTTCAGAGAAATCCTGTTACGCATCGCAGCTGAAGGCAAAGTCCTTCTCTCCGATGTAGATTTCTTCCAAAAGATCTTCTCGCAAAAACATGGCAATATGAAACGTGAGGCGGTTGAATCCGCTTTAGATTGGTGGAGCAGACCCGCTGAACTCGGCGAAGCGTTCCTCACAGCGTTTCAATCTTACTATCAAGCTTTTTTTGAAGAGGAAGAAAAACGGGTCGGACCCATTCTTCGAGCTGGGTTGGAAAAAGCCCAAGCTTTATCCTCCACTGTTAGCTTTGGAGAACTGTTTACCGAGCTATCTCAAGGTCTTCAAGTAGGCGATGAATTCAATGCGCCCAACTACATCATCGTCCCAGCATTTTGGATCACCCCTCTGATCTTCTTCGAAAGATTCGACCGCAATACCATGTTCCTCACCTTTGGCGCCCGCCCTGCGGATATGTCTGTAATCCCCGGTGAGACCGTGCCCGATGTGCTAGTCCGTTCGCTTAAGGCACTTGCAGACCCCACGCGCTTGAAGATCATGCACTATCTCACCCACGAAAGCCTCACACCCTCTGAGATCGCCCGCAAGTTGCAACTCCGCCCGCCCACCGTGACCCATCACCTCAAAGAGCTTCGTCTCGCGGGTTTGGTAGAGCTCTCGCTCATGCACGAAGAGAACCGCTACACCGCTCGCAAGCAAGCCATCCATGCAGTATATGAACATCTCAACGCCTTCCTCGAAGGCGAAGATATCAAAGAAGCAGCATGAACACTACAAATACATTCAAACCCTTCCGCATTTTGGGAGAATATAGCTCCCACATCCGCGCATTCAAACCGAATGCGCGGCTTTATCTTCTAAACGTCATCATCACCGGCGCCGTGATGGGCATTTTCCGTCTTATCTTCAATTTCTATGCCCTCAGCCTCGGCTTTGACGAATCGGTATTGGGCAACCTCATTACCACCAGCAGCTTCGTCGCACTCATCGCCGCCCTACCCATGGGTTATCTGGCAGATATGATCGGGCGTAAAGGCTCATTGGTACTCTCCAGCTTGTTGTTGGCATTCTCTGTCATTGCCATGGCGTTATGGAAAAGTGAAACTTCACTGTATGCCATGAACGTCGTTTCGGGGTTGGCACAAAGCCTGGCGGGTGTCACCATGTCACCCTTCCTCATGGAAAACAGTGACGAGAAAGAGCGTACCTATCTCTTCAGCTTTGGGCAAGGGCTTCAAATGACCATGGCATCCATCGGCAATTGGGTCGGCGGCTACCTCCCCACTTGGATGAGCCAAACCCAACACGTCTCTGCAACCAGCAGCAGCGCGTACGGAAATTCCATTCTCATTGCGGGCATCGGCGCATTGATTGCCGTTCTGCCTTTGGTATTCATCAAATCGCCGAACATCACCAAAAGTCAGCGCGCCGTGTTTGCGCCTTTTCAATATGCCGCAAAAAATCCCGGTCTGTTGACCAAACTCGTCCTGCCGATGTTACTCACATCGTTAGGCGCAGGTCTCATCATGCCGTTTATGAACGTTTTCTTCCGCGTCGTTCATCACCAGCCCGACCCAGTCATCGGCACACTTTTTGCTTGGGGTTCATTAGCCATGGGTATTGGGCTGCTCATCGCCCCGCCCCTTGCAGACCGCACCGGCAAAATCCAACTCGTAGTCATTACTCAGGCACTATCCATTCCATTTCTTATCTTGCTAGGTTTCTCTCCCATTTTCTGGGTGGGTGCCGCCAGTTACTACATTCGCCTCGCACTCATGAATATGAGCAGCCCGGTCTACCAGACCTTCGTGATGGAGCATGTTGAGCCCTCAGGTCGAGCCACAGTAGCCAGCCTCACCAGCATGGCATGGAATTTCGGCTGGGCATTCAGCCCCACCGTCAGCGGATGGCTGCAAGTGAAGTATGGGTTTGGTCCGGCATTTATCGGAACCATTACACTCTATACCATCTCGGTCATCATGTACTGGTCATTCTTCTGGCGTCGAACTATCGAACCTGTTCAAACTCCCGCAGCAGCAGATTAGAAAAGTCTCACCGAGTTCGTCAAAACAGAGCATTGAAATTGCTCTGTTTTTTTATACAATACACTCATGGAAAAAGATTTGATCATTATCGGCGGCGGACCCAGCGGACTCTCCACTGCCTTACACCTCGCCAAATATGCCCCGCATCTGACTCAGCGCATCCTGATTCTCGAAAAGGAACATTATCCACGCCTCAAACTTTGTGCGGGCGGACTGGTCATCGATGCAGAACGCATCCTCGAACATCTTGGCTTGGATGTTAGCGAAATCCCCCACGTGGATTCAGACTCGATTCGCTTCGACTTTGCAGGCAGAGGCATCAACATCCGTGTACCAAAGCGCCACGCCCTGCGCGTGATTCGCCGTGATGAGTTTGATCACTGGCTGGCAAGGCAGGTAGAAAGCAAAGGGATTGAGATCCGACAGGGAATAACGGTCAAAAAGATTTCACCAGATTCAGAGGGTGTCACTATAGAAACCGACCAAGGGGAATTTCGTGCTACCCTCGTCGTTGGCGCGGATGGTTCAAATGGCAGCACACGTCGCAGCATTTTTCCGAACGAACCGATCTATACAGCACGTGTGCTAGAAGTGCTTACCCCTGTCTCGCCTGATTCAAGTACATTCACAAAGCCAAGAAACCAGACAGCCTTGTTTGACTTTTTTCCAGTACCTGATAATATTGCGGGGTACGTTTGGGATTTTCCCACCCAAATTAAAGGTACAGAAATGCGTTGTTGGGGCGTCTACGATACAAATCTGCTCGCAGACAATAAACGCCCTGCATTGAAAGAGCCGCTTGCAAAAGAAATGCAGCGAAAGGGCTTCGATCTAAACGCATACGAAATCAAGGGGCACCCCATTCGTTGGTACAGCCCGGGGAATAAGGCTTCTGTCTCAAGGGTATTACTGGTAGGAGATGCAGTTGGTGCAGATGTGATCTTTGGCGAAGGCATTAGCATGGCTTTAGGCTATGGCAACCTTGCCGCCAAAGAAATCATGGATTCGTTTCAGCGTGGCGAATTTTCATTTAGCAGATACAAGCGTCGGCTGGAAAGAAGCGGGTTGGGTCAAACGTTATTTGCACGTTGGCTCATTGCGCAGATTATTTATAACCTCAAATGGCGCTGGTTCCAGTTCCTGCTTTGGCGCATCGTGAAACCAATCGTCCTTTTTGTGGCATGGGTTTTTGTACTCAATTGGAGTCAAAGAGACCTCCGATATTGAATAAATAAAAGAAAGTAATAGCACATGGGCACCGCAGACCTTCACGTTCACTCCATATACTCCCGAGACGCAACCACCACCGTGCGAGCCATCCTCAAACAAGCTGCAAATGTCGGGCTCGATATTATTGCAGTGACCGATCATGATGAAATACGGGGATCACTAGAGGCACAGCAACTGGCTCCACAATATGGGGTCGAAGTTATTTCTGGGGCTGAAGTTAGCACAAACGCTGGGCATTTGGTGGCATTGTTCATCAAGAACCTTCCACCCGCTGGCATGTCTCTCACTGATACCCTGTTGCATATAGGCGATCAGGGCGGGCTTGCCATTATCCCTCACCCATTTAATAATCTTCCAAACAGTCTGACGTTGGAAGCCGTATTCACTGCCATGGACAACCCGATAGCAAAAGCATCGCTTAAAGGAATAGAAACGCATAATTTTGGCACACAGAACTTTGACAAAATGGCACGTAAACTTTCTGCGTTTCTTCCATTCTCAAAAATCTCTTCAAGCGATGCTCATATCTATTGGGCAATTGGCGCCGGGCGCACAGAATTCCCTGGCAAAACCACACAAGACCTGCGTCAGGCAATAGAGAACAACAAAACTGTGCCACTTCTCTATGAAGGCGAATCATCTGCAAAGGCGCTTTTTAGTTGGGCACGCCGGATTACGATGCGCAGGTTTGGGTATGCTTCTGATACAAGTTCTGCATCAGAAGATATTAATACAAGACAGATGTCAGACTCACTCATTCGCAAAATTCAAAAAAAACAGGGCAGTTCATAACTGCCCTGTTTTATGTCTTGACCCTTTTTAGGAAGCCGGGGGTATTTAATTCTCTTTCCAACAAATACGTGAAGTAGCCTTGCATAAGAACTTCCGCTTCTTTCTGAACCTCAAGGCTGGGTCTTGCTTTCGAGGCTTCTTTGTAGCTCGAACGTTGGAAGTGCCGTAAGTATTTGAGTGTTTCCAAAGAAATGTGTGCCAGGTTCGGAATCCCCTCCCCACAGCGCGGACAGATCACTCCGCCCGCCGTAAATGAAAAGAATTGGTCTTCTGGCAAAATCTCGCGCGCACAATTCGCACACTGAAATAATTGCGGGCGGAACCCAACAGCATCCAACAACCTCATCTCATAATAACGGACAGGCAACCAGGCATCTGCTTCTTTTTCAAGCCGATCCAGGGTTTCGGTTACCAGCCGAAAGACCGAAGGGTTTGCGCCTTCGTCTTCATACGAAAAGCGTAAAAGCAATTCAATGACGTAAGCCGCATAACCGGTTTTTATTAAATCATCATGCAAGGGCAGATAGGCGTTGATGGTTTCCACTTGAGTGATGATCAGCAAATCGCGCCCTTTGGCAAGTTGGACAGTAATATGTGTAAAGGGTTGTAAATGCCCCGCTTTGCGAGATGTAACTTTTCGAGCCCCTTTGGCAAGTGCACGCACCATCCCTTGCTCACGAGTATAGAGCGTGAGAATACGGTCAGCTTCGCCCCAATCCGCATGGCGAAGGACAACTGCAGCAGCACGAAACGAGCGAAAGTCGGTCATAAAAGATAATGGAGAATGGGCTATCCATTCTCCATAAATTTCTACTCAGTCATCAAATGTTTGGGCGTAAAGGCTTCAGGCAAAAGCTCATGAACCGTGGTTTCATGAGTCAATTCACCTTGCCCATTTCCAAATAATACGATGGCTTCCAGTCCAAATTCTGCCATCACCTGTCTGCAACCTCCACAGGGTGAGCCGCCGTTATTTGTGACTACAGCGATCACTTCAAACTCCATCTCACCTTCAGAAACTGCTTTGAAGATCGCAACTCGTTCTGCACACATAGTTTGTGGATAAGCAGCATTCTCTACATTCACCCCGGTATAAATACGCCCAGACTTGGTTCGCAACGCTGCCCCGACAGGGTAATTTGAATAAGGGACATACGCCCGACGGCGTGCTTCATTTGCCAGATCGATCAAAGATTGCTTTTCTTCATTTGTGATCTTCATTTTGCTTCTACCTATTTCTTTTTCGGTTTTCGTTCCAGCTTACGAATGGCACGGGCAGGCATCCCCACCACAAGCGTATCTTCTGGAACGTTTTTCGTCACGATCGCACCAGCACCCGTACGTGCCCCATCTCCAAGCTTTACTGGCGCTACCAACATAGTGTCAGAACCGATAAATACATCTTCGCCAATCTCGGTTGGATTCTTCTTTTCACCATCGTAGTTCGCAGTGATCGTCCCTGCGCCAATATTGGTATTCGAACCGATCTGTGCATTTCCAATATAAGAAAAGTGACCCATCTTTACACCTTCAGCAAGATATGAGTCTTTTACCTCGCCAAAGTTCCCCATATGAACATGATTCCCGAGATGCGCGCCTTTGCGCAGGCGTGCAAATGGGCCCATATCCACGTCATTTTCAAGAATGGCGCCTTCAAGGTCTGAAGCTAAAATCTTACAACCATTCCCCACCTTCGAATTGCGGATGATGGTATTGGGTCCGATCACATTACCTTCACCAATCTCAGTTTTTCCGAACAAAAAGGTATTCGGCATAATGACGGTGTCTTTCCCAATGGTCACTTCCGCTTCAATATAGGCAGAGGATGGGTCGATCATTGTCACACCATTCAACATATGCGTTTGGTTGATACGTCTGCGCATGGCGGTTTCCACTTCAGAGAGGTGCACACGGGTATTCACTCCAATGGTCTCTTCAAGGTCATCCATTACGGTAGCATGCACAGACAAGCCATCTTTGACGGCAAGTTCAATGGTATCTGTTAAATAATATTCGCCCTTTTTGGGATTCTTTGGGATACGCTGCAAAGCGTCCCACAACCAATTGGCATCAAAACAATACCCACCCACGTTCAATTCTTTGACCTGTAACTGTTCAGGCGTCGCAACATATTCTTCTACGATGGCAGTTACCGTTCCATCGTCCTTGCGGATGATGCGACCAAATCCGCGTGGGTTTTCTGCTACCACGGTCAATAAAGAGACAGGTCCCTTATTTTGTTTTTGAGTTTCAACTAGTTTTTGTAAAGTTTCCCCACGAAGTAAAGGCATATCGGAATAGCAAACAACTACGAGGTCCGTTTTGCCGCGTAATAGAGATTCAGCCTGCATCACAGCATGCCCCGTCCCCAATTGCGGTTCCTGCAAAACGGTTTGAGCCGAGTCACCGAGATATTTGGTCACTTCATCGGCACCATGTCCAACCACCACCACAGGTTTCTCCGTAGTGGATTGTTGGATTGCCTGCAAAGCGTGCCAGATCATGGGCTTGCCAGCCACAGGATGCAACACTTTCGGCAATGAGGATTTCATACGTGTGCCTTGTCCAGCGGCAAGAAGAACAGCGGTTATTTTCATATTTTCACCTCAGATAAAAACAGGATTTGTGCGGCTAACATGCTCCGCGACAAATCCCGTTTGAGAAGGTTGTCCGCTTTCACGGACATGTGTGGCTGGGGCACCAGGATTCGAACCTAGATCCACAGCTCCAAAGGCTGGTGTGCTGCCATTGCACCATGCCCCAGTGCGCGCAAGATTGTATCACAATTTTTTTATTCGCCAGGAATAAGTCCCATTTTTTTGGCTTCTTCAAGAGAGATCACTTCAGGATTAATAGACTTTCTGCCCAAATCTTGGGCAGCAGACTCCCAAAAATCGTCGGTCGACTTTTCTTTCGCCTTCTCACCAGAAGCATTATTGAACAACGCCTCCATCTCAGGAGCAGGAGTTGCTTTGGCTAACTGGTCTGTGTTCTTCTTTGGAGGCGCTTCTGTGGGTGGAACAGCTAACGGTGCAGTTTTAAACTTTAATTGCCCGGTAACCCCTAATGTGGATAATGCTTTCACTACCTGAGCACGTAAAGCCATTAAGCCACGCACGGTATCCAAAATCTGATTTTCAGTTGCCAATTCTTTTCCAGCTACAAGCAATGCATAAAGAGGTGTTACCGGGATAAATAGAAGATCATGGTCTCCCCCACTAAAGACATGATATGACTCAACAATTTCTTGATGGTTGACCTTTGCCACTTTTAAACTTGTATTATGAATTGCCATCAAAGTGGAGATCAATGAAACCTCCATGCTTGGGTCACGAAGGTTTCCTGTGCGAGCATTAATCAAACCGCGCTCATTAAGAAGGAATACAGCATCTGCATTGAAATCCTGACGGAAGTTAGCGAGCAAGTCAGAGACTTTCGTCTGCTGAATTTCCCCTTCGCCAAGTGCATTGGCTTCAGCTGTAAGTTCAGGCGGGAAGATGGTTTGCACAAAACCAAGCCCGCGCTCTACGGAGTCTAGAAAATCTGCGATCGGGATGGGTTTGTCAAAAATGCCAAAAGCACCGCTATTGAGCATATCTTCACGCATCTTACGGTCTGTCATACCAGTAATGAAAATGACTTTTACTTCTGCATGCCGTGCGCGGACTTTATGCATGAGCTCCACACCGCTAATGCCGGGGAGCTTGTAATCTGTAACTAAAAGATCAATTTTGTGACGGGAAGACTCCAACATCGCCTCTTCCCCCGATTGGGCTTCATAGATCTGAATATCCTTGTTCTTTAGCGTTTCCAAGGTGGAACGTAAAAGTCGTAGAATATCGCGTTGGTCGTCCACTAACAAAACGTTTCGAATCATACTATCCTACTGTTGAAATCAATGAGATAAATTCATTTGGATTAAGAATATCCAAACTTGATAATAATGTCTAAATTATAGCAAGATTCAAGGTTTGCTCCCTAATCAGTTTTGACAGGTAGCACCTATTTCGAACGACTCTACATTCCAAAAAGAAGCGGCAGATGGGTCAAGTTCGAAGCCGCAAAGATCTGAGCGGGCAGCAGCAATGTGCAAACGTGAATACAGTGGAATAGCAGGCAAATGCTCTGCCAAGATGATTTGGGTCTGACGGTAGGAGGATAAATAAGACTCATCTTCCGGCAAGGATAATTGTCCTGCCTGACAAGCCGTATCATAGTCTTCATTACTAAAACCCGTCACATTGGTTCCTGACCATGAATTCGTTTCGGTTGGAATGGACGAAGTACTAAACCAATTACAAGGCGGTTCTGAACCGTCTACACCGAGGGCGTATTCTGCCAAATCAAATTGACGTCCAAAGAGCGGACCAACTGGGCCGGGAGCATAAAGATCATTTGGAGAGACAAATTCAACATTGAGTCCAATTCCACATTCAGCAAGAGAATCTTCCAAAATGGCGGCGACTTGCCTTCTCTGGGTAGTAGAGGTGGTTTGATAATTCAAAATAAGCGGTGTGTTATATGCCACTTTCTGAGTATTGATTGCACGGCGTGGTGTGGATGGGTTTTCGTCTTCATCGAGCCAACCAGCTTGATCTAATAAAGAATTACCGATCTCGGGGTCATAGTTAATAGCAGAAAGATTAGTATCTAATACGGGGTGTCCGAATGGCAAATAGCTAGTTGGAACTTCTGTGAGACCATGAAGGACAGAAGTTGTTATGGTTTGACGGTCTAAACAATAAGCAATCGCCTGTCGGGTATAAGTATCCAGGAAAAAGTTCTGGCGATCTTTCTGAATGTCGTAGCCATTATCGTAAGAAGAAGGCGTTATTCCTAAACCTAGCCATTCCATGCTCATGCCTGTGGTGGCAAAAAGTTTTGCTTGCCCAGAAGTTTGCAACTCTTGCAGCAAACCAACATGGTCTTCCAAATCAATAGTAGGGTCAAGCAGGTCACAGCGACCTGCAACTAATTCGGACAGAGCCAAGTCTGGGTCAGAAATGAAGCGGAATTGGATACGATCCAATTTTGGGTAGCCGTCACGAGTCCGATAATAATAAGGGTTTTTTTCCAGCGTAATGCTTTCTCCGGGTAGCCATTCTTTAACCGCATAGGGTCCCCAACCAAGCGGCATACGGGAAGAGACATCCACAGAAGAAAGTTGATCGGTCGTAAATTCGCTCCAGGCATGTTTGGGTGCAGGCTGCCAAAAATTCAAAAAGTACGTGGGGTCGATATAACCGGGAATACTGAACCACTGCAAAGTTTGTTCATCGGCAGCTTCGTAGCTTTGTGTGCGTTCAATAAGATAAGGATTGACCTTGGTTTCTTTTTGCAACTCAAACGAATAAATCGAGTCGTCCGCTGTCAGCGGTGTGCCATCTGACCATGTTAGATCAGGGCGCATACGAAATGTTACGATCATTTGATCCATTTCGATCGTAGATGTGCCATCATATGTAATGGCACAATCGTCGCTTCGGCAACCCGCCGGGCGGACGAGTGAACCTTTACTAAATTGAGTAATGTTCCCATCTGCCCCGACAATAGAGTCGCCACTATTTATTTTTACTGAAACAATCTGTGCATCTCCATTTTCAAGAGAAGGAAGTTTTGTAAGGATGACCGGTTGATATTCATAACCAATGTTATCGATCGGTCCATCATAGATCGCAGAGAGGACATTACGAGCCGCATCATTCAACGCTCCGAAAGGATACAAACTATTTGGCTCTTGCCCCAAACAAACCGTGAGTGTTGGACCCAAAGAAGGTTGCGGAGTTTCAGTAACCTCGATAAACGAATCGGTAGGTACTGGTGTTTCTGTAGATGCAGGCGCACTCAAACAAGCCGGAATCACTACAAGAATAATTATCAGTAAAAATGGAATAATGTTTTTTTTCATGAGCTCCTGCCAATATCAGTTTAAGGCGTGGAGTAATTATAACCACTCCCCTGTGATAAAAAGAGACCGCGTAGTGCGGTCTCTTGTATTTATTGCGCCAGCCAGCACGCCACCCAGTGACCTGGGCGAGCTTCTTTAAAGACCGGCTCTTCCTGTGAACATTGGCTAACCGCAATCGGACAGCGTGTATGGAAGCGACAACCCTTTGGCGGATTAAGCGGACTGGGCACATCGCCTTTGAGAATGGTGCGTTCACGCTTTTCATTCGGGTGACCA
>JAXLVR010000023.1:0-10881 GCA_046328915.1 Anaerolineales bacterium
AGCACCAACTTGGTCTGATTTAAGTTCTCACCCATCGTAACGATAAAGTTTTCAATAGTCGCTTCTCCAGCAACTCTTTCAACAACTTCCCTGAAATAGGACAAAGAGAAACCTTCTGTACTACTGGTTTCCGTATAAAGATTCGTATACTTCAATATCCTATCCATTGTGTCAGATAATCGTTTCGCCCCCATAAAAGCAGTACTGATCAGATTCGATCTTTCTTCCGGAGATAACCGCTCAGAATGCCTTGCAAGCAAATCGAGGCTCGAAATAATGTGCGTCATTGGTGTGCGAATCTTATGTGTGATCGCTTCACCAAACCCTCGAGTGTTACGTCGATTCAAGATATCAGCCGTCACATCGCGGAGGCGAATGACTCGAGACCCTACCTCCCCTCTTGGAGTTTCAAAAACAGATGTCTCTAACCAAAACTCATGGGAAGCTATCGTTTCAGGGCGCACTAGATAACGGATACGCGGCTCATTGCGTGACGTAGGCTTGGGCCATGTTGCCCAGGCTTCTACTGGCTGTGGGCGATATTGCCGTGAGGCAATTTCCATAAATGAACTAGCAGTAGGGATATTTGCATCTAGATCCAAACCTAAATAAAACCGGGCTCTTGGGTTGGCATAGATCACCTCATCGCCGTTTCGAATCAGCAAATATCCATCATTAGATTGATCGCTGATCCAAGAGAACATCATATTTCTCTCGTATAAAAGGCGATATGTATTTAAGCGAGTAATTGAGCGCACACGAGCACGTAATTCAGCACGGTCAAAGGGCTTAGAGATAAAATCATCGGCTCCCGCATCCAGACTGGCAATTCGAATATCACGGTCATTCAAAGCAGTCAGCATCACGATCGGAATTTTGGCAAGCTCACTATTCTTCCGCAAGGTCTGACAAACTTGAATCCCATCGATCTCTGGCAACATGATATCTAAAAGGATCAGATCTGGCTTAAGCTCCCCCGCTTTTTTAATGGCTTCCTTACCAGTGGAAGCAAATTCCATAACATACCCCTGGTCTTGCAAGATGGATTCAACCACTTGCTGCCCAGAAGGTTCGTCATCAACAATAAGAATGGTAGGTTTCATTTGCATCCGTCCTCAAAATAAATATGGACACACATACGGTCGACCTTACCAAGGGTATTTCAACTTACTCTGTTTGAGCATACAGGAAAACCCCCATTGTGAGGTGGATTCCAGTATTGCAAAGCGCTAAGAATCCCTATCCACAAGGCGGTATTTCACTGCAAGCCGTACCAATCCTGCAAGGTTTCGTACATGCAATTTCTCCATCAAATTTGCCCGGTGTTTTTCCACCGTCTTTTCACTGATCGAAAGGAACTGGGCAATCTCTACACTTGTGTGTTCTTCTGCAATCAGTTGCATAATCTCCTTTTCGCGAGGAGACAAGCCCGCCAGTGGGTCAATTTCATTCACGGGTCGCGGTTTGAAGGCATTTTCCATCACAATCTCAGAGATAGGCCCGCTCAGGAATTTTTTTCCATTAGCGATCTCACGCACAGCAAGCACTAACTCGTCACTAGCTGAGGATTTCAATACGTATCCATTTGCCCCACTTTGTAGCGCCTGATATACCAAGCCTTCATCTGCATACATGGATAACAACAAGATGCTAACGCGGTTCTTTCTGCTCCGTAGTTGTTCTGCCGCCTGAATACCATTTAGCCGAGGCATCATAATATCCATGATCAAAACATCGGGGTTGAGCGTTTCGGTCATATCTACTGCTTCCTGCCCATTAGAAGCTTCGCCAAGAATCACCATATCGCCAACTTTTTCAAGGAGCGCGCGAATACCCGCCCGTACCATCAAATGGTCTTCTGCAATCAAAATATGGATCATGCTCCCTCTCTTTTAGTCGTAGTTCCAGGTTTTAGGGGTAGAGAAGCTGAAAGAATTGTGCCACCATTTTTTCCAGAACGAATATTCAACTCTCCGCCTACAAGTGCTGCTCGTTCTTTCATACCGATCACACCAATACCACTGACAGCGGTTTCTGATGTTGGTAAGCCACGCCCATTATCTTGAATGATCAAATTAATATGATCTTCTTCCAGGCTTAATTCCACCCAGGCATGTTCTGCATTGGCATGTTTGGCGATGTTCGTCAGTGCCTCTTGCAAGACACGGTATAAAATAATTCCATATACATCTGGAAGGACGGAAACCTTATCATCTATCTCTACTGTGATAGGGATATGGCTGTGATTTGAAAATTTGGAGCAATGAGTCTCCAGTGCCTGCTTAAGCCCTAATGTGCTAAGCAAGGGTGGACGCAGCTCATGTGCAAGTCTGCGGATCTTTACGGTGACCTCATATGCTTGAGCATGGATTTTTTCCAGACGTTCAAACATGGTAATCGGTGGAATAGTAAGGTCATTTTGCAAATCGCGAATGTCCATGAGTTCTGCTGTAAGTAACTGTCCCAGTTCGTCATGGAGTTCGCGCGAAATGCGCATACGTTCATCTTCCAGGCTTGTGACCATACGTTGCGCCATCTCTCGCAGACTTTCCCGCTGATTCAGCAAGGTGCGATAGCGGTTTAAGCGAGTGATGGTCCGCACGCGGACGCGTAATTCCTGTCGGTCAAAAGGCTTGGAGATAAAGTCATCTGCACCTGCTTCAATGCCTTCCAATCTTGAGGCGGTATCATCTAAGGCGGTGAGAAGGATGATAGGGACTTCTGCAAGCCCAGGCGTAGCGCGGAGGCGGCGACATACCTCAAAACCATCCATGCCCGGCATCATTACATCCAGCAGAATCAAGTCTGGATATAAAGCATTGGCTTTCTCGAGAGCTTGCAACCCATCTTCTGCCATTTGCAAGTTATAGCCTTCCGAGGCGAGGATCGACTCCAAGGTCTCGCGGCTGGCTTCGTTATCGTCTACGATCAAAATAGTACTAGTCATTGAGTGCCCTCCTTGCCTGATTTTAGATAATGCTCAATAAGATTGAGAAGTTCTTTTAGCTTAACTGGTTTGCTTAAGTAATCGTTCATACCTGCTTCAAGGCAGCGTTCACGGTCTCCTGCCATGGCAAGCGCAGTCAGAGCAATAATGGGAACATTCTTCATCTCCACTTGTTCTCGAATACGGCGGGTGGTTTCAATACCATCCATTTCAGGCATCATCACATCCATTAAGATCAAATCTGGCTTTACTTCACGAATTCGATCCAAACCTTCGAAACCATCCTGAGCCGTTAGAACTTTGTACCCATGTTTCTTAAGATAGTCGCTTACTAACATCGTAACAGATTCTGTATCTTCTACCAAGAGGATCTGATAGTTTTGAGGAGTTTCTACTTTTGATGTTTCTTGCAGCAAAGGTGTTGCTACTACAGGATGAGAAAGAGAACCTGTCTTTGCCAATTCTACCCATGGAATGGTAATGATAAAGCGGCTACCTTTTTGTGGTTCGCTTTCTACGGTCACTCTGCCGCCATGTAAGCGCGCCATCTGGCTGACCAACGCAAGCCCTAATCCTGTCCCCTGACTCCCACGCGCTAACCCCGCATCTAACTGAACAAAGGGCTTGAAGAGCAAATGGAGGTCTTCTGACTTAATACCAATGCCGGTATCCCATACAATAAAGTTTATTGTATGTTCTGTTCTATCTCCATTGATCTCCAGCCCAATATTTCCGCCTTGTGTTGTAAATTTCACAGCATTGCTTAGTAAATTAACCAGCATTTGTTTTAGACGGCGTTCATCTGCCCATGCAGATTTTATTTGAGGGTCAATTTGCAGATTGATCATGACCCCTTTCTTTTGTGCTATTTCTCGAACCATACGCAAACTGGATTGAGCTAGAGATGGAACATCTACTTTGTTAATATCTAATTCAATACGCCCGGCATTGATCTTGGCAAGATCAAGAATATCGTTGATCAACTCTAATAAATGTTGAGCGCTTTCAAGGATGGTCTGAAGATACTTTTGTTGTTTCTCACTTAGCGGACCAGAAATTTGTTCAAGCAAGCTTTCTGTGATTCCCAACACTGCATTAAGGGGCGTCCGTAGTTCATGGCTCATATTGGCAAGGAATTCATCTTTGAGCCGCAGCGCCCTTTGCATCTCTGCATTTGCAAGATGCAATGTTTCTTCTGCACGTTTACGTGTTGAAATATCGCGGACTACGCTTTGAATGAATTTTGGTTTTCCAGCTTCATCCCGAATTAGAGAAAGATTGATCTCTGCTTCGATCAATGTGCCATCTATTCGTTTAAAGGTTCGTTCATAAACAGGAAGTTGCTCTCCTGTCAACAAACGGTTTATTTGATCTGCAGCGTGTTCCGTTCCATCATTTACAATGAATTCAAGGGCATTTCTACCGGGGAGTTCATCATAAGGAATTCCCAAAAGATCGATGCTGCGTGGGTTTGCCCCTATGATCGTGCCATCTGGTTTAAGCATAAAGATGGCATCATTCGCGTTCTCAAACAAGGCTCGATAGACCTCTTCACGTTCACGCAGTACCATTTCAGACTTTTTTCTATCTGTATTATCAAATACAGTAGAGCGGCTCAACAAATAATTTCCCTCCTCATCTTTGATCGCAGTTGCATTAACCAGTGTGGGGAAGTTAGATCCATCTTTGCGGCACATCTCCAGTTCCAGTCCCATAATAGAGCCGCTATACTTAAAGATCGGGAACGTTTCCTGAAAATTTTCCAAACCAGTTTTAGTCAGGAAATTTGATATATGCCGTCCCACCACCTCATCACGTGTATATCCAAGCCAACCCAACTCAGTTTGATTGATAAGGACAATCCTACCGCTAGCATCCAGAGAATGGTAACCGGCAGGAGCATTATCATACAGGTCTTGCACTTCTGCTGTACGTTCACGTACACGTTCTTCAAGCTCAGAAAACAGTTGTGCGTTAGACAAAGCAGAAGAAACATGAAAAGCTAAAGCCTCTGTAAAACGCAGGTGATCATGAGTATGCGCTCGTAATTCTGTGCTTAACACCTGCAAAACGCCAGCAACCATTCCATTGACTTTCAGAGGAACAATGATGGCAGAACGAGTGCGGTCTTCATCCACTTCAGTATAAATCTCTGCCTTCTCATCAAAATACAAAACTGTGCTTGCTGTCTGTAGCGCCGCTTCATAATCAGGAAGGAGCAAGGACGTTCCGCTACGGATCACCCTACTTTGTGTACCATGATCAGGTGGTTCAAGAGGAATAGGTGGGAAATTGGATACATCTTGTGGTCCCTCAGAAGAATGCATGAACTCACACCGAATAAGGCTGGACTTCGGATCATATGAAGAAACAACCACAAAATCACAAGGCATCACCTTGGAAAGATAGTGATAGATCAGCGGATAGATCGATTTGGGGTCAAGCGACTCACTCAAAGCACGCCCAGCCTCTACCAGCATTTCCAGATCGCGAATTAGCTTCTGCCGTTCGGTAAGTTCTTGTTGACTGGATTCATACAGACGGGCATTTTCAAGTGCAATTGCCACTTGATCTGCCAGAGTTTGAAGAACCTGAATATCATTGGAAGTGAACGCATTGGGCAGCGGGCTTTGAACATCCAAGACACCTATCACCTGCCCAGCGATTTTGATGGGCAAGCCTAGCTCAGAAGCAGTATTAACGACTGCCGGGAAAAAGTTTCGATAGGTTTGGCTTTCAGTTGTTTGATTTGTGAGTATCATCTCTCCACTTGCACCAACAGAACCTACAATACCCTCTCCTAAAGGGATGCTATGATCTGTTGGGAAAAGCGGAGCATATTTCCCTGCCTTGGCTCGCATGACCATATGGCTCTTCTTTTCATTCAAGGTGAACAAACCAACATGGTGATAGTCAAAATATTCGTGAACAAGATATGCAGAGAGGTCTAAAACACCATGAATATCGAGAACCCCTGCCACTTTCCTGCCGACATCATTGATCAATGCTAATTGAGCAGCTCGGCGCTTAAGCTCAAACTCTGCTTGTTTTGCTGCATCAATATTAGTATGGGTGCCAAGCATGCGAAGTGGTTTCCCCATGGCATCATATTCCACGATCTTGCCCATAGAGAGGAGCCACTTCCAGCTTCCGTCTTTTGTCTTTTGGCGAAATTCAACTTGATACTCAGGTGAATTTCCATTGATATATTCAGAGAATGCGTTAAGAGCAACATCTTTATCATCGGGGTGCAGGCGATCTACCCAGTTTTGGAACGTTTCGTGAAATGACTCAAATTCGTACCCTAGCATCTCAACATATTCACGATTAACAACCGCATCCCCTGTCTGAACGTTGAGGTCATACAACCCCTGATGTGCCGCTGCAAGTGATAGGCGCAAGCGTTCTTCACTATCCTTCAAAGCTTCACCTGCTAATTTCTGTTCTGTGACATCGGCAGCCACACCCGCAGTATTTAATAACTTTCCAGTTTCTTCATCAAAAATCGGGAAGGAACGGTCATATATCCAACGCACTGAACCATCAGGCCTGGTAATACGATATTCCATTTCAGTAGGCTCACCATGTTCTTGTTTTCTAAAGGACTCATTTAAGCCAACATGATCTTCAGGTAAAACTGAATCTATAAAAAACTGGTTATCCCCTTCAAGTAATTCCTGAGGAGAACGTTTCCAAATAGTTTCATAGGCAGGGCTCATGTAGACGAACTTCTTGGTCTCATTATCGAACATCCAAAACGCTTCTGGCATCGCTTCTGCAATTTGTCGAAAACGGATTTCCGTCTCGTTCAAGCGACGTTCAGACTCTACCCGGTCTGTGATGTCACTGGAAATACCCACAATGCGCACCACTTTACCCGTTGAATCAATGACTGGAGTAGCCCTATCATGAAGCCAACGAATCATGCCATCGGGACGGCGGATTCTGTACTTCGAGTCTGTCTTAAACCCTGATTCTTCCAACTCCTGATTTTTAAGAAACGTAGGTTGATCTTCTGGCAGAACCAAATCTAAAAAGTCATTTGGGAGGCTTTCAACAGCCTCCATGCTCATCCCGGTCACCTTTACAAATGCCGGGTTGACATAAACATTGCGACGGGTTACAGGCTCTGAAACCCAGAAGATATCAGAGACATGTTCTGCTAATTCTGTAAAGCGCTGATTAGCATTAAGAACCTCATTTTCCATCTGCTTGCGATGAGTGATATTCTCATGCAAAAGAAGCAGCCTCGTTGCCCCCTTGCTTTCAAAACGGCGTATGCTCAAATAAAACCAAAGCTCTTCGGTTGGAGAATGGCAAGGATATTCAATATATGCTTCATTTTTTTCTCCCGCCAAAACTGCATGCAAATCACGCGCCACAATAAATGCATCAGCATCTGATGACGAAGCAGCTTCACAAACTGCAAGATAGTTTGTACCAATCCCATAATTTTGTGGGATGGGCGGATTATCTTCTGCAAATTTTCGCCACGCGCGATTAACCGAAATGATGAACCCATTCTCATCAAGCACACACAGATGGCTAGAAAGCGCATCAATAATTGCCTGGCTAAATTCCTGCAACGCATGAACTTCTTCTTCCGCATGTCTTTGCTCGGTAATATCCCGCCCATAGATATTGATATATCCTTTCCGAGGCATAAAAATAAAGTCCAGCACAATCTTTCTGTTGTTGTGCATGGTCTCAACCGTTTTATCTTGTTCAGAAGCAATGACTTCGTTGGTTACACTTTGAATATCGACCGGTGCTGGCTTTCCAACTTCAAGAGTCCATTCACTTAATAAGGCAAAACTGGCTTCGTTCGCGTATAACAGTTTGCCGTTTAGGTCAATTCGAAGTACAGGTCCAGGGTTTTCCGCCGGAAATTTAGCCAGATTCTCAATTTCAGTAAGAATATTCTTCTGCTCTGTAATGTCTCGAACAATTCCTAAAACCGCTGGTCTGCCTCCATACTCGATCTTATTCACACGTAGTTCAACCCAAATATGTTGGGTATCTGTTTTATTCTTAAATTGCACCTGGTAATTCGAGACTACATGCTCACCATGAATTCGCTGGTGAAACCGCTCAAGCCAAACATCAATGTGTTCTTGAACAAGGACTTGTCCAAACGGGATATCTTCAAACTCCTCACGGGTATACCCCAACATGGCAGGCAAAGATTGATTACAGAACACAAATTTTTCGTCTTGAGCGACGAAAACGCCATCAGAAGTTGCATTGATCAACGTGCGGTATTTATCTTCACTTTCTAACAGAGACTGCTCTGCCACTTTCCGATCCGTGATATCCCAGGCATTCATAAGCAGTGTAGAGATAGTTCCATCTGGATTCTTCAAGGGGGTCATACTCATTCGGAACCACATCAGTTTGCCGGAAATAATGCTTTGAATTTCGTCCAGCTTACCGATCTGTGTTTTGATCACCGATTGGATGACACGTGAATATTGCTGCGCATATTCGGGCGGAAATAAATCATAAATTGTCTTTCCTACCAAATTTTTATCATTCCAGATCTCAATTGCAGTTAAGTTCGCGAAGAGAATATTTCCATTTTGATCAAGAACCGCAATCGCGCTTTCAGAGTTCTCAACCAGATTACGGTAATTTGCCTCACTGGCTTGTAAAGCAGCCTCAGACTGTTTCAATTCGGTAATATCGATCACTTGCGATACAAAACAAGGCTGGTTATCAATCTCAACCCTCTCCCCCTTCACAAGTACATTCTTCTCCTTACCATCCTGCGGGCGGAGTGTCACTTCCAGCCCCGTTAATTTATGCTTATCTTTTACCTGATTAAAAAATTTCTTTCTATCTTCAAGGTCTTTCCACATTCCTAAATCTACTGTAGAGCTTTTTAGGATTTCATCCTGTGAATACCCAAACAGATCTGCAAACGCGGAATTCACATAGATAAGTCTCAAATCACTTAACCGTGAAATTCCAATTGCAACTGGGCTGTTCTCTAAAATAGTTGCAAAACGTGCTTCGTTTTTTTCCAGCTCTGCAATGCGCCGGTAAGCATCCATTAATTCTTTTTCCAGTTCAGAACTGGTCTTCTTGTTACTCATAATTAATTCCTTGTAAAAACCCTGACAGAACCTCTCGTAATATATTTTTGCATAGTATCTATATAGAGAGAATGGGGGAATTCCCTACCTGTAAGTTGCATAGATCAACCATCTCACGGGCAGGAATTTACCCACTCAAAATTAGGCAAAAATCATTAAATAAATACCAGAGAATACGTCTGAAGAAATCGAGCCTTAAATGAAATAATGCCGTCAACACAAAGGTTGATGGTATGAAAATTCTTCTCGCTACAAAACTTACTGCAAAATTTCTACTCCCGATTTTTGCCAGTGCAATCCTTATCCTGACCCAAGCTGGCAAGGGGATTTTCAACTTAACGGACTCATCCACTCCCGAACTTCACCCCGAATCCCAATCATCTACCTCAACCTTTGACACGCTTCGCCCTGCGACCCAAGCTGTTCAGCCCAACCAGGCAGAAGTTGTCACTGATACCATTTCCTACCAAGTTGATTCTCCGGTATTGCCCTCTTACTCTTTTGCAAACCCCGCCGGCTGCTCTGCCACTCAACCAGACCTCAACCCCGTACAAATGCTTGCCAATGTACAAAATGCGATCGGCAATGAGTACAACCTCGCCGAACGCCGTCAGCTTTATGTATGGAACGGGGAACAAGGCAGCATGCTAAATGTCACGAATGACCCGTTTATTTATGAATTCACCTTCAATGAATTCCAGCATCCACTCACCTACCGCGGAGATAAAGTCGCCACGATCTTCATGACCCAAGGTTTCGTGGTCTGGTTCCGTGAATATAGCGACAGCTTCCGCCTCACCGCGATCCCAATGACAGCTGGTGTCATGCAATCGGCTTGGGCACCTTATGTCGCTTCGTATTGGCAGCAGAACGGGCAACCCAATGACGAAAAAATCTACCCCGTCATGAAAAAACTTCCGTGCCACTGGGTAATCGACGCTGGGTATGTGACCAATGAAACCCTCACCACCATGTTCAACCTTGACTGGCACACACCGGATTATCTTTCAGCAGGTCGTCAATATTTAGCCAACACCTGCAAAGAAGCCTACCAAATCTCTCAGGAAAAAGTTGGCTACTGGGATGCCACTTCGATGTGTGGGCCTTTAGCCTGGACGATCATGCGCGATGTAAATGCCTTCCCCTATCGCATTGGAAGCTGGACGCAGAGCGCTGCTACGTTTACACGCGTCAACCCTCGCTGGGACGGACAGCCCTGGGGCTCCTTCGACCCGGAAACCTTTACTCTCTTCCACACCGAAGAAGCCATTGCCGGATACGATTTTCAATCTAAAGGAAATCTCTACACAGGTGATGTTGTTTACACTTTTGCCACCCTATATGTCACCGCCGGATACTTTGACCACATTTTTGTCGTCGCCAGTGTGGACGAGAACAATACCCGTGTAGCGATTTCTAATATGGTGCAAAACTCTCCTTACGCAGATTGCTCGATTGAAGAAGTAAAACTCTACACCCCCGGTGACCGCGAAACCGGCGTGCTCAACCATGAGTGGAATGGCAACGGCTATGGCAAGACTGGCACCACCGGCTTTGATGTCTTCCGCTGGAACTGGATCACCTATCACAATAACGGACAGGCAATGAGTTACACCGTCCGTTGGGGCGAAACAATTGAGACTATTGCCTTCGATTGGAAAATCTCACCGGAAAGCCTGCAAACTGCCAATCAGTTCTCGGCAGATACTCAGCTTACTCCCGGTCAGATGATTATTCTGCCCGCGCCCACTCAATCATAAAATTTACTTTTGGGCTCCTCCTGGGCAACCATGTAAGAAGATGACAGCCACCATATGGTGGCTGTCATCTTCTTTTATT
>JAXLVR010000024.1:0-10391 GCA_046328915.1 Anaerolineales bacterium
ACTTTTGCTTCCTTACAAAAGTGGAAACAGATGAATCAAATCCTCGTTATTGCATGGCGTGAAATCACTCGTTTGAGAAAACGTTTCGGCGGCGGTGGCAGCCCGTTAACGGTGCTGATCTTGCTGGGCGTTTTGGGCTTTACTTCTTATACATTAAGAGACTCGGTCACATTAGGCAATGGGCTGTATCGTGTGGGCATCTCTGGAAATGTGCCAGCGATCAATGACAGTCGCTTTGCGGTGATGGAGGTGCAGCCAGAGGAAGGGCAGGCATTGCTGGCAGAGAAAAAGATCGACCTGCTGATCGTGGGTGCACAAGTCTTTTCACGCGAAGATGACAAGTCTCAATTTGCAGAACGAGCGATGAAACAATATATGGAGAAGGAAGAACTGGAGCGAGTAGGAAACTCGTTCGCAGAGGGAGAGGCGTTTCCGCTGCGGGTGGGGATCAACTATCTCGGAGCTGGGCAACCGTCGGCGGGGAATGCGGCGGGAACGTCTACGCCTCAAACGACGAAACCGGAAGAGGTCATCATCCCATCCCTAACTCCGCCTCCGGCTCCTTTCACCCAAGTTTTGGTGGCGTTGATCTATATTTTGCCCATCACGTTCATTAGTATCTTTTTCACCAGCAGTTTCATGGATGAAAAAGCGAATCGACGTTTGACGGTTTTGCTTTCTGCGCCGGTCTCTCCGTTTCAAATCATTTTCGGCAAGATGTTGCCGTACGCGATTTTTGCACTTTCAACGACCATCTTGATCGCTTATTTTACGCAGGCGAATATTCCGCTGGCGCTGGCGATCTTTGCACCGACAACTCTTTTTATTTTTGCGATCTACTTGATGGTGCCTTTGTTCTACCGCACTTTTAAAGATACGACCTTCATCTCGATGTTGGTAACCACCATGACCACGGCGTATCTTGTTTTCCCGGCAATGTTCACCAACAGCAGTGACCTTGCCTATATTTCGCCGTTGGCATTGGCTGTAAAAATGTATCGCAACGAACCCTTTGGCTGGCGCGAATATTTACTGCCTTCCCTGCCCATGACCGCAGTCTTCATCTTTGCCATGTTCGCAGGGACGCGCCTTCTGAATGAAGAATTTTTGATGGGCTATAAGCCTCTCACACGCAAGATCAGTGATGCCATTTATTTGATGATGGCTCATTCCAAGCCTTGGTTTGCCGTAATGCTGTGGAGCTTTTTGGTCATTCCGCTGGTGTATATGGCACAAGTGGTGATGTTGGCATTCGCCACCAACCTGCCTGTGAGATTGATCGTTGGTGCAGTATTGCTCGCGGCTGGGCTGATTGAAGAGATTGTCAAAACTGTGGGCATTGTTGTTCTGGCAGAACGAGGAGTGATCAAATCAGTCCGCGAGATATTGTGGCTTTCATTCTTATCTGCGTTGGGATTTCTAATCGGCGAAAAGCTGCTGGTCTTTACGTCGGTCAGTGTGGTTGCGCAAGCTGAAGTTTCGACGGCCTTGTTCCAAGCCGGGGTCTTCCTGCTCATTCCACTTGCAGCGCATTTCATTTTTGTATCGGTCGTAAATTTATTGAGGTTTAAATTGAGATTTCCTTACTGGCTGGCGTTGGCAATTGGAACGATCTTGCATGTGATCTATGATGCAACTATTTTAAGAGGTGGCATATGATCTATCCATTTCTTGCGATCGTCAAAAAAGAGTTAGGGTCGGTCCTGCGCGATCGGACGATCGTCATTTCGATCTTGATCCAATTTTTTATCGCTTCATTTTCATCCGGCTTGTTGTTGGGGATGCTCTCACTTTACGATGCCGATACCATCATGAGATTTAGTGGAGCCAATATTCGCATTGGCGTCATCGATAGCGCGGATATGGGTCTGGCAGACCGCATTCAAGAACGCGGATTGGGTGTCACCAGTTTCAAGTCTATGGCAGATGCGCAAGCTGCTTTTTATAACAATGAAATTCTCGCGATCGTAGATACTCCACAGACTTTAAACGGACTGATCGAAGTCAAACTCTATCTCCCCGACTCAGATACGGTAAGTTCGTTGATCCGCATGGTGATTCAAGAGCCGCTCAAGCAATACGAGAACGATCTACGTCAGGCGAACTGTGTTGAGATTTATTACACCGATCTAAAAGGCAAGCCTGCTACTTCATTTGAGTTCGTCTATTCAGTTCTGATTCCAATGCTGATGTTCTTTCCCGCTTTCGTGGCAGGCAGTATGTCTATTGACGCCATCACCGAAGAAGTGGAAGGCAAAACCCTGCAAACCTTACTTTCCACACCTTTAACCGTCAGCACAATGATCGGCGCGAAGATCACAGCCGCGGTCTTGCTCGCGGTGTTGCAATGTGCAGCATGGCTGGCTCTTATTCAGATCAATGGAACCGTCATTCAAAACCGTGCATGGATTCTGGTGCTGGCACTCGTGATTGCAGGGATCACATCCACGTCGGCGGCATTGAGCGCCACCTTCTTGCAAGATCGTGAACGTTCGCAATTCATTTATTCCTTACTCTTGCTGGCAGGTGTTGGCATTAGCACCCTGCTCAACATCTCCCCCATTACCGCGCTTTCCCGTCTTGCCGTCGGCGATGCCTACACCAACGGTTGGGATGTGATGATCTTCGCTCTCGCGTTTGCCGTCCTCTTCGGATTTCTCCTACGCGCTTCGCGTCGCTTCAATGCCTAGCCCCAGCCTGTTTGCCCGTTTCTGATTCTTCTCACAAGCGGATAGCTTTCATAAAGCCCAAGGGTTTTCCCTGCTATGACCAACTCTTTATCTGCCATTTGGCATCAACCTACATTTGCAAACCTGCTTGAAAGCCGCACTGAGACGGGTGCCATCGTCGCTTTTGGGATTGTGCATGTTGGGTTGAATCTGGCTGGGATATCCCTCTGGCAGTGTCCCATCCTGGCTGCTACGGGAGTCCCCTGCCCAGGTTGTGGTTTGACCCGCGCCACCATGCAACTGCTGCATGGCGATGTTGCTGCTTCCATCCAAACACATGCTTTTGCGTCAATTTTCATGATCGCACTGATCCTGATGGGTCTTGTGTTGGTTTTGCCCAACTCGATGTCCCAAAAAATTATCAGTTCCGTTAGGAGGCTTGAAGTTCGAAACGGGCTGACAGCATGGGTGTTATCCTCCCTAATGTTATATTGGGCATTACGCCTGATAGCATAAAACCAATTCATCTTAAGGAGAGTGTGAAATGGAAGTTTCTGCAAATATGGGGATCGGTGGTGTCATTGCCTTCGTTGCGGGCATCTGGGTTTTGATCAAGTTGTTCCAAAAAGAAGGTTTGATGAAAGGTATTTTGGGCTTGATCTGCATGCTCTATACCTTCATTTGGGGTCTTCAAAACATGAAGAACGAAGACCTCAAACTCAAGACCCCCATGTATCTTTGGATCGGTGGTATCGTTCTGGGAATTATTATTAACTTTGTCGCTGGCGCCAGCGGCTAATTTGCCCAATAAACAAAACAGCCTCCTAAAAAGGAGGCTGTTTTGTTTTAAGTTCAACCTATTGGGGGATTTTTCAAAGTGACCGTTCAGGTATACTGGGTCAACTTAACTTTATTATAGAAGGAGACTTTATCATGACAGACAAAAAAGCAGTATTCCCTGAAGGCGCAACCATCTTAGGTGCCTATTCCCCCGGGCTCATCAGTGGCGGATTTTTATTCATCTCCGGTCAGGTAGGCAAAGCTCCCGATGGGACTTTAGGGGCAACCATCGAAGAACAGACCAAGCAAACTATCGAAAACATCGGCGCCATCCTGCGCGCCGCAGGCTGTGACTATAAAGATGTGGTCAAAGCCACAGTCTTTATCACCAAATCTGAATACTTCCAACCCTTCAATAAAATTTACTCCGAAATTTTCCCCGAACCCCGCCCGGCACGCGCCACGGTACTCTCTCAATTAGTGGACCCCGCTCTCCTGATCGAGATCGAAGCCATCGCCAAGTTGCCGTAAGAAACTCTTTCTTTTCGTACACGGATTTGACGGATCACACGGACAAACACGGATTTTTTATGATCTATTCCGTGAAGAATCCGTGAAATCAGTGTAATCCGTGTCCAAAAAGGAACTTAAGAATAACCCATTAAAAACCGTGGTCTATTTACATCGGAGCCGCATATGAATCTTCCATACATCTACATCCTTCAATCACATTCATCACACGTCATTCCAGATTTACAAAAACGCTACGAAAATCGCTATCGTGTACAAGGCGCAGGCTCCGGCGCGGATGCACTCTCATCCCTGCAAAAATACCGCGAAAACAACGAGAATGTCGCGCTTCTTTTAGTAGACCAATCTCTGCCCGATATGCCCGGCACAGATTTTCTTGCCAAAGCTGCCAACTTCTTCCCCGAGGCGCGCAAGGTCCTGTTTGCACAGGCAAAGGACACCGAGTCCGCGATCACGGCGATCAATCAATTGGGCATTCATTATTATCTCGTCCAACCGTGGCAGGAAGCCTATGCTTCAAAAATAGACGCTCTGCTCGAGGATTGGCGTGCCGCAATCCAATTGCCTTATATGTACGTCAAAGGCATCATGGATACGCACATGGCGCGCATCCGCGAAGACTCGAACCTACATGTTGCAGCAGAGATCGTAGCCCTCTCCGGCGTCAGCGACTTGATGGTCGTCACCGACAACGGTTCATTCGTCGGCGTGCTCTCCGAAGGGGACATTCTCCGTGCGGCATTGCCCGATATTGACGAGATCGTTGAAGAAGGGGGCACGCTCGAATCAGCCTACCAGGTCTTCCTGCGTCGTGGTTCGGATTTGTCCAACCGCCCCATCGCTCCACTCATTATCCGCGAGCCGATCACCTTGCAACCCGAAGACCACGTTGCCAAAGCAACCGCCATTCTGATCAGCAAACAGATTCGCTTGCTGCCCGTCGTCAAAGACGGACGTTTACTCGGTACCGTCTCACGTGCCAATATCTGTGAAGCTGTCGTTGGAACTCTATAACATGGCAGAGATGATCCCCACTCGCCGCGTCATTACCGAAGCCGAAGCGACCAATCGCAAACTCGGTCATGAAAACCTGGGCTTCCTTTCGCTTTCACATGGCTTCCTCCCGATCGAACAGCCGCGCCTTGCATTGCCAAAATCTCATCAAGTGTGGGATGAAGTCGCCGCAGAGTTACCCGAGCTTTTCCGCACTCTCGGCTTGCGCCGCCGTTTGGATGAAATGCCAATTCTCGATGCGAGTGAAGCGTCACTTCCTGATAATGATCTCTATCGCGCCGCATCCATTCTTGGTATTTTCGCGCACACTTATCATTATGTAGAACCGAAAGCCTACACCGCCGTGCCAGACTCTGTGCTCATCCCATGGGCAGAGGTCAGTCGCCGTTTACATCGTCCCGCCCCGCACTTATCCATTATTGATCTCAACATCTACAACTGGCGCTTGGTCGACCCAAAGGGTCCCGTTGTGATGGAAAATATGCAATTGTTGATTCCCATCGTCGGCAATGGCGATGAATGTCGCTTTCAATCCACACCGAATGAAATTGTCGCACGCTTCACGCCGCTGATCGACATGGTCATCCGCGCGCAAGAAGCCGTGGTAGCCGATGACCGCCTCGCTCTTAAACGCGAGTTGACTCTCCTCTCAGACGCTTTCAACGACCTGACCTACTCTTCCTTTATGAAGGTCAACCCCAACGCCTATCACCCACTTTATGTGGACCCCGTCGTTTGGGGCAAAACCGTCGCGCCGATTGCAACTCCTTATCAACCCGGCACCTCCATCCCCGGACCCAGCGGCACCGCCCTGCCCAACTTCACGCTCATGGACATTTTCTTCGGGCGTGGAACCTATGGCACCAACATCGGTCACGAAACCGACCGCATCCGCGCCTGGTTCCCGCCGCATTGGCAAGCCTTCCTTAATGCCGCTCAAGAGATTTCCGTCCCTGAATACGTGCGCCGTGTAGACGATGCCGAACTGACCGGCTTGTTCCAACAAGCCATGGACGCGTACTCCGGCGAGACCGGTCTGCTTGGTCGTCATCGCCTCAAAGCTTATGGCTTCCTCGATCTTTCATTCAAAGCGGGTCGCAGCCGCACACTGGGTGGTTTCGATGGCGGCTTCGAAGACCGTCTTTGGGACCGCATGGACGATGAACTTGAAAAGGCACGTCAGGAACGTTATGTCAAAACGCCTGCCACTTGTCATTTCGTGCGCGTCAAAAAAGTGGAGCCCCTCACAAAAGATGGCATCATGCCAGCCAATCGCGTGGTGTTGGATACAACAGGCACCGGCTTGAGATATCAGCCCGGGGACCGCTGCGCAATTCTTCCGGAGAATGATCCGGAGCTTGTCCAAAAAACGTTGGATGCACTGCACGCCACCGGCGACGAACCCATCCCACTCAATGCGGTCTGGCGCACTGCCGTTCAACTGCGTGATGGTCATCAAACCTCTGTGATTCTTTCATTACGCACTTTGCTCACCTTCGGTCGCATTCGTCCTATAACACGTTACATCGCGAAAATTTTATATGAAGTGACTCACAACGAAACTTTGCATCGCATTCTCGAAGCGCGTGCCGAAGACCAATGGGAGTTATGGGACCTGCTCAACGTGCTCAGCCAGGGCGGCTTTAACCCCAAGCGTTTATGGAAAGCCACCCTTGGCGAACGCGAACACATCACACGCATCGTGCCACCCGAAACCTTCCGCACCTATTCGATCTCTTCGGTGCAAGCGGATGACGCCGCGAACGAACTGCACCTCACCATTGGCGGACTCATTTATCAGACTCCCGACACCGACGTATCGCGCGCTTCTCTCCGCGCCGGAACCTGCTCTGCCTACCTAAGCAGACTCGGCGCCTCAGCGGATTCGCATCCGCGCCGCGTTTCCATCAAAGTGATTCATCCACCGCGCTTCAGTCTGCCTGCGGATATCAACAAACCGGTCGTCATGTTCGCAGGTGGTTCAGGCATCGCTCCCTTCCGCAGTATGTTGCAAGCGCGGACGGGCGGTGAGAATTGGTTGTTCTTCGGCACCCGTTCACGCGCCGAGTTGTATTATGAAAACGAATGGGAAGCACTGGTTGCAGCCGGTCAACTAAATCTGCAAGCCGCTTTCTCACAGGAAGATATTCAACTCAAAGTGAGCAAAGGCAAGTTCACCTTCCCCAAAGGGACACGCGGACACATCGACTCGGTAATGCTCACGCCAGAGATGAAAGACAAACTTTGGGAACTGATCCAAGGAGATGCATTCTTCTACATATGCGGGCGCACCGGCTTCGCCAAAACAGTCATGGATACGATGCAAAGCATCATCAAGGAACGCGTCGGCGAAGAAAAAGGACGCGAGATGTTTTATCGTCTCGTGGGCGAAGACCGCTATTTGCAAGAAGTCTTCACCACCTATGGCGGCGCCCAATTCGAACAGGAAAATATCTACCCCGCTTCTGAAGTTGTGCTGCACAACAATCCCGAAGATGGACATTGGTTCATCGTCAACGGGCGTGTCTATGATGTCAGCCAGTTCGCTCACCTACACGCAGGCGGTTTGAAGATCATTCAATCCTACGCGGGTATGGATGCGACCTTCTCATATAAAAAAGTGCAGCATGACGTCAACCCTGAAGTGGACTCACTCCTCGGCATGTACCAACTTGGCGCCGTCCGTCGTTTGAACTTCGGCTCCAGCGGCGGCATCGCCATCACCCCGCGCGGGCTTCAATTCGTCTCGCTTACTGAGTTGTATCAAACCTGGGTGCGTTTCCTTTATACCGTTGTTGAAATGGAAGATGCTCTTATTAACGATTACAGCATCCGCAACGAGCAAGTGACTCACGACGAAGTCCGCGGCAAACCGCGCGCCTCGCTCTATCGTACTCAAGTGTTGCTCAGCACTCACGAACGCTTCCTGCGCGAATACCTCAACAAAGCCAGCGGACGCCCGCTCGAATATCTCTGGTCGCTCACCAGTGGGCTGTGCTCCAACCAGCAAGACCACCGTTGGATCAGCCAAGCAATCGCCGCCATCGAAGCCGAGTCCGCTTCGCAGTATGCCAAGTCGATTGGCAGAGACACCTTGGACGTGCTTGACACTCTCAGCACCGACGAACTCCCGCGCCTCGAACGCCTCACCGATACCCTTGCCCATGCAGACCGCGAGTTCCTCAAGCAAATGAAGTTGACCTTGCGCAAAGGGGTGCAAGTCTTTGAGAAATATGAAGGCAACACGCTCAATCACGGCAAAGAAGAATTGCTTGAGATCGCCCGATCCCTGCCAAAAGTCTTGGAGAAGTATTACGAAGAGTTAAAGCCCGTGTTGGTGTAATTGATTCAACAAAGAACAAACATCTACATCGTCCTGCCAACCTTTGACTTCAATCAAAATTGGTATTTTACAGGTCATTTATGCAACTTGTAGGTCACGCTTGAAGCGTGACCTACTTACTTTTACAATGGGAAGTATGGACGATGACCTCCGCACCTTACGCTTCCTCCTCTCTCGCCTCGAACGGATCTCTGCTGATTCTGTGATTGCCCACCATGCAAGCGGAGTCCGCGGGGCAATGTTGCAGATGGTGGAAAGGTTAGAGAACGGCAGATCAGTTCCCAGTCAGGATGTGAGGCGACTGATCGAAAGTGGATATGCCCTACTCGAGAAAGCAGCCGAAGAGATGGTCAGATAAATCAAAAGCTTCATCTTATCGATGAGGCTTTTTTGTTGGATTTAGGATTCAGGCGCTTTATCCGCATCTGGTAAAACGTCTGGTAATTCTTTTTCCAGATTGCGAATTCGTGGGTTGAGATATACAAAGACGCTAACGATGATGCCAACCAGACCTGAGAGAATGAACATCAAGCCAATGCCACGCCCAACACCCGTTCCAAGAAGTTGACCGACGAAGGTATTGGCAAGGGAACCACCGTCCATGAGCAAGGGCTCGAAGAATTTATCTGCCAGCGGACCCGCCAAAATAAAAGCCAGCGGCATCATGGATTGAGAGATGGTTGAACGGACAGAAAAGACACGTCCTTGAATCTCGCGTGGAACTTTGGTTTGGAAAACGACCTGACTATTCCCACTGGCAAGTGGCACAGAGAACATCAAGAGGAAAATACCTGCACCAATCAACCATGGGTTAGGTTGTAAACCAGCAATGATGAAACCGGTCACGCCGAGAATGATAAAACCAATGGCGGCGGGAATACGCTGTTTTGCACCACCCCATGTGCTCATGATAATGCTACCCACTAACATGCCCACACCCATGACTGTTTGAATCACACCCAGAATATCGGCAGTGAAACGGCTCAGCACCATCGGAATGAGCAGCACTGCAGACCAATTGAGCAAGAAGTTGACCATCGCATAATAAAGGATCAACCCAAACAAACCCGTGCGTTCTCGCAAATAATTCCAACCAAAGACAATGTCCTGCCAGACGTTCTTGTCTTTATGTTCCTGGGTTTGCTCCGGCTGCGGGATTTTTACCAGTAACAAAGCCCCGACTGCGAAGAAGAAGGTAACAAAGTCGATCATGATGATGCCATTGAACCCAATGGCAACAAACAAGACACCCGCCAATACCGGTGTGATGACCGTGCTCAACGCTTCACGCATTTGAAGCATACCGTTGGCGCTGCCCAATTTTTCTTTAGGCACGATTGTAGAGATAGAGGCGGAAAATGCAGGTTCTTGAAAAGCAGCAAAGACTGATTCAAGGAAGGCGATCACATAAATATGCCAAAGCTGTAAATTCCCGGCGCCTAAAAGCAGGAAGATCACCAAGGTCAACAACGCATTGAAGGTATCTGCGGTGATCATGATAAAGCGTCGATTGAAACGGTCTGCTACGGAACCGGCGATTGGCAGCAACAAAACACGCGGAATGGTTCCCAATAAAACGGTAATAGCAAAGGGGGTAGCTTGTTTGGTCTGGTCATAGATCCACACTGCAAGGGCAAAGTTGGTCAGCCCGGAGCCGAGCATGGAGATCAATTGCCCAACCCAAATGATGAAAAAGGTCTTCATGTCTTTGGGAGTTGTATTGTCGGTGGTTTCTAAAGCTACAGTGGTCATTTCTTTTTACCTTTCTTTGACGCCTTGTCGAAATAAAAACTTGGATAGAACGCTACGGTTAAAGCGTACGGCTGATCTTTGGGTTTTGAAGAGGCATCTTCCGCCTCAAATTCTTGAATGAGTTTGACCAGACGATCTTGAAATTCAGCGATCCGTTTTTCAGAGACGCTGCTAACGACACGATTAATGATGATGCGGCGGGGCTGTTCATCTGCTCCCTGCTCCAATTGGAATTGTCGCGCCTGCATACTACGTAGCAGGTCTTCGCGGGTGGCGTCGATAGTGGAGGAAAGCAGAATATT
>JAXLVR010000025.1:0-9353 GCA_046328915.1 Anaerolineales bacterium
TTCGAGCTGCGCCTTCAAACGCGAATGTTCTGATTCTTCTTTCGTACGGCGTTCCAGTGCGGCGCGGCGTTCGCCATCGAGACGATCCACTTCGGCGCGTTTGGCGAGGGCTTTGTCTTCGGCACGTTGCAGGGTTTCGGTAATGCCTTCGCGGGTCTTGCGGGCATATTCGTATTGCGCCTTGGCTTTTTCGGTTTGCGCTTCGGCATTGGTAATTGCGTTTTGCGTTTGAACGATCTTCTGGGTCTGCGCTTCAATGCGAGACTTGAGCTCATCGAGGCGGGCGTTGTTCTCAGCCCGCTGCTGAGTCAACTCTTCAATACGGTTGCGAATGGACTGAATTTGTTCTTCAATGCCCGAGCGTTCGGATTGACGAGTCGAGAGTGCGTTCTGCGCGTTTTCGTTTTGCGCTTTGGCTTCGTCAAACTCGCTTTGCACACGGGCGAGGTCCGCTTCAGCGGCTTGATACCGCTCACGCGCCAAATGCAATTCGTTCATTGCATTTTCCTGGTCGGAAAGGATCGAAGCCTGTTGAGCAGTCAGCGAACGGCGACGTTCTTCGAGCACGGCGAGGTCACGGCTGAGAGATTCGCGTTGGGTGTGCAACTCGGCGGCTTTGCGGTGCCATTCATTTAAGTGGGCACGCAACCCCGAAAGCCTCTCGCGGAAGTTGTTGTATTCGGCTTGTGCCTTCTCGTGATTCTCACGCGCCTCGACCAAACGCGCTTCCTGCATGCGCACGGATTCGCGGGCGTCGGTCAGGTCACGCTGCGAACGGTGCCAGTGATAGCCGTACCACTCACGCAGGATCACTTTCAAATCCGCTTGGGCGCGGGCAAATTCAATGGCGCGTTTTGCCTGCCGTTCCAAACTGCGGATGCGCGGCTCAAGCTCAGACATGATGTCGAGCACGCGTTCAAGGTTGTGTTCAGTGTCGTTGAGGCGTTTGAGCGCATCGTCACGGCGGGCGCGGTAAAGACCGACACCGGCGGCTTCTTCGAACAAGCGGCGGCGATCATCGGCTTTGAGCGCGAGCGATGCATCCACCAAACCTTGACCGAGAATGGTATAGGTGCGTTCGCTCAAACCAGCCTGGGCGAGCAATTCGTTCATCTCGCGCAAGCGGACTTGCTGTCCGTTGATGATGTACTCGTTGTGACCGTCACGGTGCGCGACACGTCCCATCGCCACATCGGTGAAGTCGAGCGGCAGCCACTGGTCGGTGTTGTCGAAGTTGATGGTGGCTTGCGCCATGCCTGCGCGGGCGCGGTGCTCGGAACCGGAGAAGATCATGTCTTCGGTCTTTTTGCCGCGCAACAAGGCGTAGGACTGTTCGCCCAGCACCCAGCGCAATGAGTCGGCGATATTCGATTTGCCCGAACCGTTCGGTCCGACAATGGCAGTGACACCCGCCGCAAACTCAAAAGTTGTGCGCGAGGCGAAGGTTTTGTATCCTTGCAGTTCGAGTGATTTTAGACGAAGAGGCATGTGCGATTTTTCGATTTACGATTTCAGATTTACGATTTTGGATTAATGGTAATTAGGGATTGGAGATTGGAATTTTTTTAATTACCAATTACCAATCTCCAATTACCGCTCTTAGATTTTCTTCAACGCGTCTCTTGCGGCTTCGCGTTCGGCGTTGGCTTTGCTGGAACCGCTCCCGTGCCCGAGGGTATTGCCATTGACTTCCACTTCCACATCATAGGTCTTGGCATGGTCGGGTCCGCTGGTGCGGATGACATGATACGCGATTGGTCCCATTTTGTAGGCTTGTACCTTTTCCTGAAAGGTGCTTTTCGGGTCGTTCAGCACTTCAAGAATGGTGGGCTCATGCGGGTCAATGAACGGTAGGATGAAACTCTTTACCTTTTCAAAACCGGCATCTAAATAAATAGCGCCGAGCAACGCTTCAAAGGCAGACCCCAAAACGCTCTCACGATGGCTTCCACCTGTGGTCTTTTCGCCGCGACCCAAACGCAGGGCGTTGCCAAGGTCGATCTGTTGTGCGAACTTGGCGAGGTTTTCATTCTTCACCAAATGGGCGCGGATTTTGGTTAGGTCGCCTTCGGGGAGTTCGGGGAAATGATGATACGCCCATTCCCCCACGATGAAGTCGATTACGGCATCACCGAGGAACTCCAGTCGTTCATTATCCAGCGAGCCATCTTGATGCTCATTGGAGTACGAGCGGTGGGTTAGAGCCGTTGTCAGCAGGGAAAAATTGGAAAAAGACAGACCCAGCCTCTCGTTCAGGCTGGAAGCGGATTCCACATCCCGCTTATTGGATTGTTGTGTCACGGGAACCTCCCGGAACTCCGGGAGCGATATCCACTTACCTCTTAAAGTGAGGGGATTTCGTTCCATGAGTTCCTATTATTTTTTTTGCGAGCCGAATTGTAACCTGAATCTTTTGGCAAAGCGGTTTTTTAAGATAAAATCTGCGCCATTCAAGGAGCCCTTATGAACGAAGTCAGCAATGAAACCAGATTTTTGCATGCGGTGGAAATGGGTTTGGGTGCGTGGCAATGGGGAGATCGTGTCGTTTGGGGATACCAGCCGGGGGAATCGGATAAAGGAGCACGTGAAGGTTTTGACGTTTCATTGAATATGGGCGTACGCTTCGTGGATACCGCCGAGGTATACGGCAGCGGACGGTCTGAGCGATTGTTGGGTCAGTTTTTAAAGGAAACAGACCAACCCGTATTGGTAGCAACGAAATTTTTCCCTTGGCCCTGGCGCTTCTCAAAACATTTTATTCCACGGGCACTTAAAGCCAGCCTCGAACGCATGGGGCTAGACTCTGTAGACTTGTATCAGATCCACTGGCCCTCTCCACTTCTCAGCCCAGAGGCGTTGATGGAAGGGATGGCGATCTGTGTGAAAGAAGGCTTGGCTCGTACGGTTGGGGTCTCTAATTTCTGGGAGTCTCGTATGCTGCGGGCATATTCTGCACTGGCGCAACAGGGAATTCCGCTCGCCTCGAATCAATTGCCGTTTAGCCTTTTGAAACGGGATGCCGAAAAGAACGGGACATTAGCACGTTGTAAAGAATTGGGCATCCGCTTCATCGCCTACTCCCCGCTTTCGCAAGGTCTCCTAACCGGGAAATACTCCATTGATAACCCGCCTCCGGGTGTGCGCGGTTCAAACTATACCGAAGCTCTTAAGAAATTACCGCCCATTATCAAGACCCTGCAAGAAATTGCCCAAAATCACGGCAAGACCGTTTCACAAGTGGCGCTGAATTGGGTTATTTGCAAAGGCGCCTTACCCATCCCTGGCGCGAAAAATGCAAGGCAGGCAGAAGACAATGCTGGCGGCGCAGGTTGGCATTTGACAGACGATGAAGTAGCTTTACTCGATGAAGTTACAGATAACTTTAGAGATTATGGAGGAACCGTTAAATGAACGAACTGACGGGTACGCAGAAATTCATCAAGTTCTTTGTTTCTAAAGAAGCCTTCGCCGCAATGGAAGCAGAGTCAAAGCAATGGATAGTGAAATGCTCAAATTGCGGGCACGAGCGTAGCATCTGGAGCATGGGTGGCATTCGTTATAAAGCAACCGGCAACCCAAGAATGTACCGCACCTGCCCCAATTGCAATCAACGTAGTTGGCAGGTCGTTTCGAAAAAACAATAAAAGAATGCCGCAGGAAATCTGCGGCATTCTTTTATTTAACTTGAGTTGCTATCTTTTGAGGTAGTAACAAAACCTCAAAGAGTCTCGAGGATCATCGTAGAGATACTTCGCTCAGTATGACATCGCTCAAGTGAATTATTTATATGTATGCTCCGAGTCAAAGACATGAGAGTGCATGTTGGCGATCCATTGCTTGCCATCTTCGGTCAGTCGCAGATACACCAGCGCATCTTTCAAATACGGGTTGACCTGTTCCCAGTAAAACTTGGCATAATTCTTACGCATATCGTTCGGAGATTTATAACCAAGTTTTTCATTCGCCCCTAATTCCTGAAACTCATAGAACAGCGCCGGGGTCTTACGGAAGTAATCTGGGTCACCAAGCTGACCCACAAAATCGGCTGCACGAACCAGCCCGCCCAAGCCTTGGGTATCCTGATAAAACTCACCCTTTGGCGAAGGGAAGCGCGTCATCTCGATATACGTTGTGATCAACTCAGCATTGAGATGCTCTTCCATATCTTTAAGCAAGCCAGACCCAAACCGTTCCATTACAAATAATTTACTACGGTTGACATGATACGGGGTCAAAGCCACATCTGTACCATCTTTTGAAACCTGAACTCGTTCGTTGCCCTCCCCCGTCGCAAAAAACTCTTCTGTATCGTTCTTACACACACCCTTCACATACCCAATATCGTGGCAAAGCACTGCGATCATGTAGCGCATCCAATCGCGCGCGCTCACACCACCTTCACGTAAATGTTTGCCCTCAATAATGGCAAGCCCGGCAAGCGAAACCATGATTGTATGATCAATATCGTGATACAGCGCATCTGAGTTTGAAATATTTTCCAGTGCAAGCCGCCCCACCCATGCAACAATGTTGCCATACTCCGCTTGAATATCACCATAGGTGCGGCGATACGAAGTGCGTAATTGTTCCACGAACATATCAATGGTCAGTTCCTGCCAGTTGATCATAAAGACATCCTATAAGGGTAAAATGGAATAGTGGCAAAAGTTTACCAGAAACATACGAAAAGAAGATAAACGGAAATCGAATTGCTATGACGAAACGCTGGACCTTTCTCAAATGGTTCCTGATCGGACTCTCGATCTTCATCCTGCTTAATATCCTTGCCTCGGCTCTTTTCTCAGACTGCGGCTTGCCAGCCCTCTTTGGGCTGGGTGGCTGCGCTGACGCCATTTCCAGAGTCGGCTTTCCCTTTGTGTTTTTCGAACAAGGCGGTTTTGCCTATCACAGCAGTTTTAACTTACCAGTCTTTATCCTCGATATTGTGGTCGGAATCGGCTTTGCTGCATTACTTGGTTCGTACAATAGTAAAAAATCAAATTCCTAAATGACCAAACCACCCATCGTCCTCATCGTTGGTCCCACTGCTGTTGGGAAAACGGAGCTTGCCCTACGCCTCACCGAAAAAATGAACGGCGAGATTGTCTCCGTCGATTCGCGTCTCTTCTACCGCGGCATGGATATTGGCACCGCCAAACCTTCACCCGAAGAAATGGCGCGGGTACCCCACCACTTGATCGATATTGTTAACCCCGATGAAACTCTGAGCCTGGCGGTCTTTCAAGAGATGGCACACACCGCCATTGCAGGCATCCACGCCCGTGGACGGTTACCTTTCCTCGTTGGCGGCACAGGGCAATACATCCGCGCCGTGACCCAGGGATGGAGTCCGCCAGAGGTGACGCCGAATGACCAGCTTCGATCTGTATTGGAAAAACTAGCTGAAACGAACGGCAAAGAGTGGCTATACGAAAAATTACAAATCCTTGATTCCCAAGCGGCACAAGCCATCGACTTGCGTAACGTCCGCCGCACCATACGGGCTTTGGAAGTGATCTTTACCACCGGAAGAAGATTCTCTGAACAACGCGGCTCTGGCGATTCGCCCTATCACTTGATCACCATCGGTTTGACCCGTCCGCGTGAGGAGCTGTATCAACGAGTGGATGAACGCATTGAGAAAATGTTTGCAGATGGATTATTGAATGAAGTAAAAGGTTTACTAGATCAGGGATACTCCCCCACTTTGCCAAGTATGTCTGCTATTGGATACCGGGAATGTATCAGCGTGGTACAAGGCTCGATGACGGTGGAACAAGCCAAAGTCGAAATGAGGCGCATTACCCGCGTCTTCGTGCGCAGGCAGGGAAATTGGTTCAAAGAGTCAGACGCATCCATTCATTGGTTTCACCCTGCAGGTGAAAATTTACTCAAAGAAATTGAAACGTTGATTCGTAACTCTATATAAATACAGGGGTTGTAATTGACTTTTAATATCTTCACGTATATACTTCAAACCTAGGTAGAGAGTCATCTTCAGTTATCCAACAAACCAATGGAGGAGGAAGTATGAGCAACAAACCGTGGCTGGCGCACTATGATAAAGGTGTGCCACAAACAATCGAATATCCCAAAGCGCCGTTGTTTCACTTTTTGGAAGAAGCCGCGCGCAAATACCCAGACCGTGCCTGTACGATATTTAAAGGCGCGGTCATTTCGTATCGTGAGGTGAACGAAATGTCGAATGCAGTGGCGGCTGCATTGGTCGAAATGGGTGTGAAGAAAGGCGACCGCGTAGGCATTTTTATGCCGAACCTGCCGCAATTCGTAATTGTGTACTTTGGTATTCTCAAAGCAGGTGGTGTGGTGATCGCTGTGAACCCCACATACCCTGTGGAAGAGATCCTCACTCCGGTGAATGATGCCGGGATCGAGGTCATGTTCACGCTATCACGTTTTTACGGCAAGGTGAAAGAAGTACGTGAAAAATCAGGGCTTAAGAAGATCATTGTTTCGAATCTGAAAGAAGCACTGCCCCCCTTCACTCGTTTGTTGTTCACCCTCTTAAAAGAAAAGAAGGATGGCGACAAACTAGATTCGCTCGATAGCCGCGATGTCTGGCTGCCAGACTTGCTCAAGAAATATGCCGGCGCCTCAAAACCGAACGTGGATATTCAGCCGGACGATACAGCGCTCTTCCAATATTCTGGTGGTACGACCGGTGTTCCCAAGGGAGCCGTTGCCATGCACCGCAATGTGGTGGCAAACACCTTGCAGATCAAAAACTGGATGACCGGTTTGGACGAAGGCAAAGAAGTTGTGTTGATGGGTATTCCGCTCTTCCATGTGTATGGCATGGTGGCTGGCATGAACTTTGCCATGGCAACCGGCTCGAGCATGGTCATGATCCCCAATGCGCGCGACTTGAAAGATGTACTTGAAAATATCACCAAATACAAAGCGACCATCTTCCCCGGCGTGCCGCTTCTGTATAACGGCATCAATAATCACCCCGACGTAAAAGCTGGCAAGTACGATCTCTCTTCCATCAAGGCTTGTATCTCTGGTTCTGCCGCTTTGATGCGTGAAACCAAAGAAGAGTTTGAACGTTTGACCGGCGGTAAGGTATTCGAAGGCTTCGGCATGTCTGAAGCGCCGACGGCTGTGACGTGTAACCCACTCAACGGGGTGAACAAGACCGGTTCGATCGGTATGCCCCTGCCCGATGTTGATATGAAGATCATCAGCTTGGATGATGGCGAAACCGAAATGCAATTGGGTGAGATCGGTGAAATCGTTGTGAATGGTCCGCAAGTGATGAAGGGCTATCACAACATGCCGACCGAAACAGCCAACTCGTTGCGCCAGCTAAAAGATGGCAGGACTTGGCTCTTCACCGGCGATATCGCCCGCATGGACGAAGACGGTTACTTCTACATCGTTGACCGCAAGAAGGAACTCATCAAACCGGGTGGCTTCCAAGTGTGGCCCCGTGAAGTGGAAGAAGCCATCATGGATAACCCCAAAGTCCTTGAAGTGGGCGTGGGCGGCATTCCCGACCCGAAGAGCGGCGAGACGGTTAAAGCCTGGGTGGTGCTCAAACCTGGCGAAAGCATGACCGAAGATGAGTTAAAGGAATTCTGCAAAGAACGCTTGGCGCCTTACAAAGTGCCGCGCTATGTGGAATTCCGCACCGAACTGCCCAAGACCACCGTCGGCAAGATCTTGCGCCGCGAGTTGGTCCGTCAGCACAAAGAAGGCGGCAAGTAGTTCGTAATAAGAAATAGAAAAGAGCCTCTCAATTTTTGAGAGGCTCTTTTTGAATCACAGGCATTTATGCGGTCAACTGAGGAGTGCCGCTCTTCTTGCCGAGCGGAGGTGGGAAGATCTGCTCAAACTCTTCGCGCGTGATGGATTCCACTTCGAGGAGTTTCTTGGCAACCAAGTCGAGCTGCTTGCGATATTTCTTCACCGTAGCGCGAGCTTGCTTGTATGCATCTTCCACCAGTTTGCGAACTTCGCGGTCGATCTGTTCAGCCACGGCTTCAGAGTAATCGCGCTGGTTGGAGATCTCACGTCCGAGGAAGATCAACTCTTCCTGCTGACCATACACGAGGGTGCCCATTTCAGCGCTCATACCGAGGCGAGTGACCATGGCGCGAGCCATGCGGGTCACCTGCTCAATATCGCCAGAAGCACCAGAGGTGATGTCGTCGAAGACGAGTTCTTCGGCGGCGCGCCCACCCAAAGCATACGCCAGAGTGGCAAGCATCTTCTTGCGGGACATGAGCATGCGATCTTCATCAGGACGGAACCATGTCACGCCGCCGGCTTGTCCGCGACCGACGATGGTAACTTTTTGAACGGGGTCGGCTTCAGCGATGGCATTGGCTACGATAGCATGACCAGCCTCATGGTAGGCAATGATGCGCTTCTCTTCATCCGAGATGAGGCGGCTCTTGCGTTCCGGTCCCATCACCACGCGTTCGATGGCTTCTTCCAATTCGGGTTGACCGATGGATTTCTTATTGCGGCGAGCGGATAAAATTGCCGCTTCATTGACGAGATTTTCAAGGTCGGCACCAGCGAAACCAGGTGTGCCACGAGCCACAGAGGCGAGGTCGGCATTGGGTTCCAATGGCTTGCCCTTGACATGCACCTTGAGAATGGCTTCGCGTCCTTTCACATCGGGGCGATCAAGGGTCACGCGGCGGTCAAAGCGACCGGGGCGGAGAAGAGCCGGGTCCAGAATATCGGGGCGGTTGGTTGCAGCGATGATGATGACGTTGGTGTCGGTATCGAAGCCGTCCATTTCGACGAGCATCTGGTTGAGGGTCTGCTCGCGTTCATCATGTGAACCGCCGAGACCCGCTCCGCGCTGACGACCCACCGCATCAATTTCATCTACGAAAATGATACAAGGCGAATGGCGCTTGGCTTGGTCAAACAGGTCACGTACGCGGCTGGCGCCCACACCTACAAACATTTCTACGAATTCAGAACCTGAGATAGAGAAGAAGGGCACGCCCGCTTCGCCAGAAACAGCTTTCGAAAGAAGGGTCTTACCGGTTCCAGGAGGACCCACCAGCAAAACGCCCTTGGGAATACGAGCGCCAAGTTGGATAAATTTCTGCGGCTCTTTCAGGAACTCGACGATCTCTGCCAATTCCTGCTTGGCTTCGTCGGCACCGGCAACATCGGCAAAGGTGACAGTGGGGTGCTCCCCACTGAACATGCGCGCGCGAGATTTACCAAAGGACATGGCTGCATTGTTGCTGCCTTGTGCCTGGCGGAAAATGAACCAGAGCAACCCACCCATAAAGAGGACCGGCAACAAATACAAAGCACCGCTCAACACACCCGCCCATGGAGAAGGTGCATTGACTTCAATA
>JAXLVR010000026.1:0-9102 GCA_046328915.1 Anaerolineales bacterium
CTTTACAAGGGATTACTGATGTTCAACTGGGATGATGGGGAAATATGGGTACATTCCGTTGTGCATCGGCCAGCACTTGATATGGTTTCTGCAATATTGTTTGCAGTGGGTGTGTTCTTCGTGATCGTACGTTATATTCGTGCCAGAGATTGGCGTGACTTAACGTTACTGGCCTCAATCCCCATGCTTATTATGCCATCTGTGCTTTCACTAGCATTCCCTGGTGAAAATCCTTCACTAAATCGTACAGGAGGAGCTGCAGTGCCGGTAATTCTTATTGCAGCGATGGCGCTCGATGGATTTCTATCCAGTTTTAGGTACGAAAAGAAGCGCATCTTTATCGGATATGCCCTTACAGGAATCATTCTTGCTTATTCCATGTACTTAAATTATGACCTGGTCTTTAATCAATTCAAAAGTTCTTATCGAGCCTCTTCATGGAATACATCAGAAATGGGTAAAGTGCTAAGTGACTTCCGGGATAAATATGGGCAACTCGATACGGCGTGGATTGTTCCATTCCCCTATTGGGTCGATACTCGTTTGCCGGGAGTGTGGGCGGGTGTACCAGATCGTGATTTTGCCATGTGGCGGGATCAATTACCAGAAAGTTTGAAATATCCGGCTCCAAAATTATTTATGTTCTGGAACGAAGACCCTGAAACTGAGAAGGCTCTTAGAGAACTCTATCCAGATGGAAAATTAACCCGCTATACTTCAGCGGTTGAAGGTAAGGATTTTTATATCTTTTTGGTGGAACCATAAGAATCGGTTTCAACCCTTTTACAGTGATCAATGAATAATTACAAAAAACATTCCTGGTTATATGATATTCTCTTCATCCTTGTCCTTTTATTAGCGGGATATTTACGCATTGCCGGCTATAACTGGGGAGAAGGGCAGCACCAGCATCCTGATGAGCTTTTTCTGACCGGTGTATTGGAAAACCTGCGGGCGCATACATGCAATGACCCTGCGGTTCCTGTAGATGCCTGCCCAGAAGAGAATCAACGCTGGCTGACCTTGGGGGAATATTTCAATAGTACAACATCAACTCTAAACCCCTACAACCGCGGATATGGCTTTTTCGTCTATGGTAATTTGCCAATGACGATAACACGGGTTTTAATGGAAGCGGTCGGAAAAGAAGATATCGGATCTTCTAAATTTTTTGCAAGACAAATGTCTGCCCTTGCAGATCTGTTGACCATCTTCCTGCTATATCTCATTGTTTCACGCCTGTATGGACAGAAGATTGGTTTGCTTGCCTCATTGTTTTCTACTTTGGCAGTCATGCAAATCCAACAGTCGCATTTTTTCACATCAGATCTTTTTGTCAATCTATTCATGTTCCTTACACTGCTTTTCGCAGTAGGCATTGTAGAGTGGAAGGAATATAAAGATGCAGATGATTTACCAGAAGAATTGTCTGCTGAAGATGCAACAGAAACATCTAATGAAAAAGCCGAGTCGATTGCTGTAAACGCTCCTCTCCCTGTTCAGATTCTAAGAAACCCACTTTTTTATCTTGCAGTTGGGTTCGGTATTTCTCTAGGAATGGGCATGGCATCCAAGATCAATGCGGCTGCAATGGCATTGTTGTTGCCATTTGCATTTTTTGTACGCTGGCTCATGTATGACCGAAAGAAAAAACTCGGCACCGAATATTGGTCTCAGGTCTTAGTCTTTTTGATCGTTGGTGGAATAGCCACTATCTTGTCATTCCGGGTGTTTCAGCCTTACGCCTTTGATGGGATTGGGCTAAATGCACAATGGGTAAAAAATATTTCTGAACAACGTGCTCAGGCATCTGGTACAGCAGATTTACCCTGGAATTTGCAATGGATTCGGCGGACTCATTTATATTCATTTGAGAACTTAACCATTTGGGGGCTGGGGCTGCCCTTGGGTATTCTTGCTTGGGCGGGCTTCCTATGGATGGGATGGCGTATTCTAAAGGGTGAACACAAACACCTTTTATTATGGGGCTGGACCGCCTTTTATTTTGCCTGGCAATCCATGCAATTCAACCCCACCATGCGTTATCAATTGCCAATTTATCCGCTGTTAGCCATGATGGCAGCATGGGTCCTCTTTGAATTGGCTGAGACCAATATCTCGGTAGAAAAACGTTCGACTCTGCGTAAGGTTTCTGCAACAGCGCTTGGATTGCTGGTTCTTACGCTTACTGCCGTTTGGGCATTTGCTTTTCAAAGTATTTACCTGCGAGCAGAACCTCGTATTGCGGCATCTCTTTGGATGTTTGAGAACGCGCCTTCGGGTATCAATGTTTTGATCCAAACCAAAGATGATACTTACAATCAGCCTGTGTCTATTCCGCCGGGCACATTGATCACACCAGAGAATCCGTATTCAGTAGCATTCTCTCCACGCCAAGAAGGTGTTTTCAGCGAAGTAATGCTGGGTCATGTTGCTAATGTTTCGAATACATTGACAACAGTTGATTTAAATATTTATGTGTATGACCAGCCAACGCTAAGTCTGACCCATGCAGCTACAGTCATTGACCCAGCCTCAGTGATCGCAGGGAACACCTTCCCCTTGAATTTGATTCCCGAACAAGCTTTTGTGCTGGCTCCCAACCAAAAATATGTTTTGCAGCTTGAAACAAGCGGCAATGGGGTTTATGTTTCGGACTCTTTTAATATCCTGCTGCAAACTAGTGAAGGCGAATTTACACAGACCGTTCCCATCCCCCCGGGCCTATTCATCGCTCCGGGAACCCCTTACCAAATGGTGTTTACGCCATTAAAAGAAGGCGCCTTTAATGGTCTCAAGTTCGGATACACCCTTGATGTGGTTAAGTCGCCTTCTGATGTAAGTGTGGGCGTTTACTCCGCCTCACAACCGGACACTAAGTTGGCTCAGGCTTCGGCAGTTTTCAATTCCACTTCAGACCCTCGCGGACCCTCTGTCACACTTCAGCTTGACCGCCCAGTCCCGTTAATTAAAGATCAGCAATATGTACTTAAGATCGAAACCACGGGCAGTGGATTATCTATTTCTGGTTCTGCTATCGTCAATGAAACAGATTATGACTTCCCCTTGCCATTTCGAGTGGATGGGTATGATCCATATGGCGGGATGTATAGTAATGATGATCTAACATTACAAGTTTATTGGGCAGACGATGCAAGCAAGATCGATCGCTTTGTAAATATCTTGTCCAAAGCAGATTACATTGCAATTCCAACCAATCACCAGTATGCGCAGATTACTCGTGTACCAGAACGTTATCCATTAACAACCTTCTATTACCGCGAACTTCTAGGGTGCCCTGAAGAGGAAGATATTATCAAGTGTTACCGTACTGCCGAGCCGGGTATGTATGAAGGGAAACTTGGTTTTGAGCTTGAAGAGGTATTTACTACATACCCTACATTGGGTCCCCTTGTTATTAATGATCAGTCTGCAGAAGAAGCTTTTACTTTTTATGACCATCCAAAAGTATTGATTTTCAAGAAGACAGACTCTTTCAACGCGGAGAATGTACGTGCTATTTTAAGTACAGTGGACTTAAGCAAAGCCGTTCAACTCACGCCCAAAGATTTTGCGTCCTTCAAAAGCTTGATGTTGCCAGAAGATCGTTTGGCTAGCCAACGCGCGGGGGGGACGTGGTCTGACTTGTTCAGTTACGACTGGTTGCAAAATAAAATCCCCATTGTGGGGTTGTTGTTCTGGTATCTGTTCATTCTAGTGCTGGGACTTTTCGCGTACCCGATTGCCCGCCTGGCATTGCCGGGGTTGAAACAATATTCTTATGCTTTGGGTAGGATCGTTGGCTTGGCACTTATGGCGTGGCTGGCATGGATGGGCGGCTCAATAGGCGTGCCTTACACCAGACTCAGCATCAGCGTGGCATTCGCTTTGATCGTAGTGACAGGCATCAGCTTATGGAGGAAGCGCAAGGAAGAGTTCAAAGCAGATTGGGATCGCCATCGTCAGTTCTTCGTGTTGGTGGAGATCGTCTTCCTTACATTCTTCCTAATTGATTTGCTCATTCGCATTGGCAACCCAGATATGTGGCATCCATCCAAAGGCGGCGAGCGCCCGATGGATTTCTCGTATTTCAATGCGGTGTTGAAAAGCACGAGCTTCCCGCCTTATGACCCTTGGTATGCGGGCGGGTACATCAATTACTACTATTATGGTTTTGTGCTGGCAGGCACTCCGGTGAAGTTACTTGGGATTGTGCCATCAATTGCCTATAATTTTATTTTGCCCACTTGGTTTGCGATGGTGGCGTTGGGCGCTTTCACAGTGGGATACGGTGCCGTTGAAAGCACACATCCCGATAATGAATCAGATAGACCTTCAACCTTCAATTTACAGCTTCTAGCTGGGCTTGCTGGGTCATTGCTTACGGTCTTCCTCGGAAATTTAGGGACGATTCAATTGATCTTCAATGCTTTTCAACGTATTGCTGCTCCGGGTGGAACGATCCCAGCGGACACGGGCTTTATCCAACATTGGATATGGGCATCTCAAGGCATTTGGAAGATGTTTGCAGAAAAAGTAGCGATACCGATCGGGCGCGGAGACTGGTATTGGTTTCCGAGTCGCGTTATCCCTACCGGACCCGGCAACGAGATCACAGAATTCCCGCTGTTCACATTCTTGTATAGCGACCTGCATGCGCATATGTTGGTTATGCCGCTGACCCTGTTCATTATTGCGTGGGCGCTGGCATTTGTCCGCTCACGTGCGCAGTTGACTCGCGGCGAATGGATTGCATCCATTGGCATCGGCGCATTGATGATCGGCGCGCTCAAACCAACCAATACATGGGATTTGTATACCTATTATTTGTTGGCAGCCATCGCGGTGGGATACACAATCTTCCGTTACTTTGACTGGAAAGGTTACTTCAATTTGCCTGCATGGGTGGGCAAAGCCGGGTTGGCGGTAGGTGCGGCGGTACTTCTGTATGTGCTTGGTGCTCTTTTCTATTTGCCGTTTTCGCACTGGTTTGGTCAGAGCTATAACTCCTTCTCTTTCTGGACCGCAAGCCGTACATCCTTATCATCTTACTTTACACAATGGGGTTTGTTCCTCTTCATCGTCACAGCCTGGTTGACCTGGGAAACTCGCGAATGGATGGCTGCCACACCAGTTTCTGATCTCAAGAAATTGCAACGTTATGTGGTCGTAGTGGAAATTGTGCTTGCCGCCTTGATCGCGCTTTTTGTCTTCTTCCTTGTCGAGAAGGCATATATCGGGTTCCTGGCGCTCACATTGGCATTCTGGAGTGCGTTACTTATTCTGCGTTCAGACCTGCCCGATGCAAAACGGTTCATTCTGTTTGTGACCGGCACTGCATTGACCATTACCATTGCAGTGGAGTTCCTCGCTCTTGTAGGCGACATTGGACGCATGAACACCATCTTCAAGCTCTATCTTCAGGCTTGGATGATGTTCGCTGTTAGCGCGGCAGCGGCATTTGGTTGGTTATTGCCTGCTTTCACCCAATGGCGTTTCAAGTGGCGCACGATCTATCAGACCGGGGTATACATTCTTCTTGGTTGTGCCTTTATGTTTACCCTCACAGCCTCTACAGACAAAATGAGTGACCGCATGAATCCAGATGCGCCGCACTCCTTAGACGCAATGGAATTCATGGCTCATTCCCAACTATGGGATGGGCAGATCATGGAATTGCGTGAAGATTACAATGCCATTCGTTGGATGCAAGATAATGTCGAAGGCTCACCAGTGATTGTGGAAGGAAACTGCACAGAATATCGCTGGTGCACACGCTTCACCATTTACACAGGTTTGCCCGGCGTGGTGGGTTGGAACTGGCATCAGCGCCAACAGCGCGGCATCTTTGCTCCACAAGTGCAAGAACGTGTTGACCAGATCGGTAACTTCTATACCACTACCGATGTTCAAGTAGCTCTCGCCTTCCTGAAAAAATATGATGTACATTACATTGTCGTGGGGCAGCTGGAGCGTAATATCTACCCCATCCTGCCAGATACGCCAGATGGACTGGAAAAATTCGCTCAGTATGAAGGCGAATACTGGGACGCCGTATATACAGATGCAAACACGACCATTTATCAAGTTAAGCCTTAAGAACAAGTTATGCATCACGTATTTTTAAATACGTGATGCATAACAACAATTAGCAAGGAGCCCACATGATTCTCCACATTACATCCAAACAAGATTGGTCTGCTGCACAGGCAAGCGGTGCGTACACTGCCCCAAGCCTCGCAACCGAAGGCTTCATCCATTTTTCTACAGACAAACAGGCTGTGAACGTAGCCAATGCCTTTTATCGCGGGCGAACCGATTTGGTGTTGCTAGTGGTTGACGAAAGCAAACTCAAGCCCGAGCTTAAGTGGGAAGCGCCAGCGGGCCCGCCTGCTGAAAATATTTCGCAAGCAGATTTGTTCCCGCATTTATATGGTCCGCTGAATTTGGACGCTGTCGCCTCTGTTCTGGAATTTCAGCCTGATTCTGCTGCCGGAACTTTTTCTCTCCCGAAGTTGAGCTAGCCCACCGGGTACTGAATAGATGACTGCTTTTCTCCCTTGGTATTTCATTCTTACTCTGCTTGGTTGGTTGACCTTTCCGCTGGTCTATCATCTTTTCCCAACGCTCACAGATCGCGGCTTTACTCTTGCACGCACGGCGGGTCTGTTGATCTGGGGCTATGTTTTTTGGCTTTTTATCTCTTTCGGGTTTGCACGCAATGATGTCGGTGGGATCGTCTTTGCGCTGGCGATCTTGGTGGCGTTGAGTCTCTGGGCATTGGTCGCCAATTACACAGCAATCCTTGCCTTTATCCGTTCCAAGTGGACCTTGATCGTCACTACCGAAATTCTCTTTCTGCTTGCGTTCGCATTTCTTGCCTTTATGCGCGCCGCAGATTCTGAGCTTGCCAGCACCGAAAAACCCATGGAGTTGATGTTCATCAATTCCATTTTGCGTTCTGAAACTTTTCCGCCACAAGATGCCTGGCTTTCGGGTTATGCCATTTCGTATTACTACTTTGGGTATGTGCTCACCGCCATGTTGGCGCAGCTTTCCCAGATCAATGGCAGTACGGCGCATAACCTGATGACCTCTTTGGTCTTTGCGCTGGGCGCGATCGGTTCATTCGGCATTGTTTACAACCTTCTCAATACGTTTCGCGGCTCGCAAAAAGATGAAGAAGAGGTTACTTCATCATCTTTTATCTCCTCTTCGTTGCTGGCTCCGCTTTTTCTTTTGCTGGTTTCAAACTTTGAAGCCTTACTCGAAGTTCTGCATCGCGCAGGCATTGGTTGGACTAAAGATGCTGCCACCCAAACCTGGAGCGGACCGTTCTGGACATGGCTGGATATGAAAGAACTGTCTCAGCCGCCAGTTGAACCGTTGGGATGGGTGCCAGATCGTTATCTTTGGTGGTGGCGTGCTTCACGCGTCATTCAAGATTACGACATTGTTGGCGGCTTCCGTGAAGCCATCGACGAATTTCCTTTCTTCTCTTTTCTGCTTGGCGATTTGCATCCGCATGTGTTGGCAATTCCGTTTGGGTTGCTGGCGGTTTCTGTGGCATTGAATATCTTCCTGGGCGGGTGGAAGAACGGCAAGGTCAGTTTCCTGGGTGCGCAAATTAATATCCTGCCAACAGGGTTTCTCTTCGCTGCCCTAGTACTTGGCGGGCTTGCCTTCCTCAACACATGGGATATTCTGGTTGCCGCAGCATTGATCGTATTTGCCTTTGTCCTTTGGCGTGCCAACGAAGAAGGCTGGGGCTGGGCACGTCTTGAAGATATGCTTTTGCTGGGGCTGCCGCTCGGAATTCTTTCTCTCCTTTTATACTTCCCGTTCTATATCGGTTTCTCCTCCCAAGCTGGTGGTCTGCTTCCCAACCTCATGTACATTGCACGCGGCGCCCATCTTTGGGTGATGTGGGGCACGCTGTTGATTCCGATCTATCTTTTTCTGATCGCTGTTTTGATGAAGAACCCGGCTCGCCCGAACTGGAAATTGGGTCTCTCCATTGGGCTGGGTACTCCCCTTTTGCTTTTCCTGCTTGCAGTCATCCTTGGACTCTTGGCACTTGTCGTTGAAAAAGATTTTACGAATGCCATGCTCGCTTCTTTCAATATGACAACCGGGCAGTTCTTCGCTGCCACCTCCATGCGCAGGTTGACCCATATTGGCAGTTTGCTCACATTGTTGGCAGTGCTTATCCCTGCTGTGGCGTTTGTCTTTGCAAGGACTGAAGAACAAGAAACGAAAAGCCCTGTTGCTACGGCAAACACTTCTTCCCTTCAATTTCTTTTCCTCCTTCTCACCCTTGGTGCCCTTCTCATCCTCGCACCAGAGTTTGTCTATTTGCGTGACCAATTCGGGTATCGCATCAACACCATCTTCAAGTTCTATTACCAGGCATGGATTCTTTGGAGTCTGGTCGCAGCCTTTGGTGTAGGATATTTACTGCGCACGTTGCGTGGTGCCACTGATATTGCCGTGCGCATTCTTGTGGGGCTGGTCATCTTTTGCGGGTTGCTCTACCCAACCTTCGGCGTGCTGACCAAGACCAACAATCTCAAGCCGGTCTTTGGCTTCAACCTCAATGACTTTGCCCGTGTTCAGCGTGAAAACGCAGACGATGCGGCGGGTATCGAATTTCTACTTACCCAACCTGAAGGCGTGATCGCCGAAGCCATCGGCGGAAGTTACAGCTACTATGGGCGAGTGGCAACCCATACTGGATACCCCACCGTACTCGGCTGGCCCGGACATGAGTCTCAGTGGCGTGGCGGTTCAGAATTACAAGGCACACGACAGGACGATATTAATTTGCTGTATTCCACCGTCCGCTGGGAGGAAGCGCAAGCCATCATCGAAAAATATAATATTCGATATATTTTTATCGGGAATCTAGAGCGCACGTCCATGCGGGTGAGTGAAGAAAAGTTCGCAACTCATCTCGTCCCTGTTTTCCAACAGGGAAGTACGGTCATTTATCAGGCACCATAGCCTGACTTAAAACAAAACAGACCCGACTTAGGGTCTGTTTTGTTTTAAGCACCGATTATTATTTCACAATACCAGTTGCATCTACGGGATATCCCTTGT
>JAXLVR010000027.1:0-5207 GCA_046328915.1 Anaerolineales bacterium
ACCGGTCAGCCAGTAGCCGACAGCGCCGATACAGAAGACCATCATGTTCATCATCATGGTGTGGACAACGTTCTTGTTACGGGTGAAGCCAGTTTCCACCAGAGCAAACCCAGCCTGCATGAAGAAGACCAGGAAGCCGCCTAACAACATCCAAAGCATATTGAGACCAAGGCTAATGTCATCCACCTGTTCAGCGGTGGGTGGGTTGCCATCCTGCGCAAAGGCAGGTGTTACAAGAACAAAAGCCAATAACATGACTAACAAGGGCAAAGCGATCTTTAGTTTTCGAGTATTTACTGCTTTCATTTTGATTCTCCTCTTTTGAGTTTTAGCGAGCAACATATCGTTCGGCGTACTTCAAGACAGCATCCATTTCGGCGGTGGCAACGGACACCTTAAGATCTCCAAATACGGAGGAACGGTCAAACTTTAGGGTAGAGCCTTGTGTGCTGAAGCCAGAAAAATCGCTCCATGGGTAGAACATGCCCTGACCCAGCGCGATTCCTTTTGTGGTGAAGGTATATTGCATTGGCAGGAAGATGGTCGTTAGGGCAATGGCAGTGACGATTCCGGCGGTGTTCAGCGAGAGCCAACCAGCAACTAAGCCAAAGACGAGACCGGTCAGCAGCGCCATGATGTTCGAGCGCTGTAAGCGGAAACGGGATGCCAACCCCATGGGCAGGCTTTTTAACGCTTTTCCCGGCACAGGTTCTTTGATCTGTGGGCGGGCTTTTGCCATCATGTTCATGAGTAACAGGGCGATCATGATGTAACCAGCGATGGAAAGGATTTGCATAATGTTTTCTCTCCTTGAAAAGATTAGTACCAACCGATCTGATACTTGTAGAGCAATATGATGGATGTGATGATCATGACGATCAACGTGGGTGGAACAGCAATGACCAACCAGCGCTTCCAACCGATGGGACCATGATTGTGTTCCATGTAAGAGTAAGCGACAACATTGGCAGAGGCTCCGATTGGGGTTAGGTTCCCGCCGACATCCACACCCATAGCTAGTGACCAGGTCATCATGGAAAGAGCAGGAGTGCCGGGAATGGCTGCCAAATCTTTGAGCACAAAGGTCATTGCTAGTGCAAGAGGTACGTTATCCAAGATGCCGCTGGCAAGACCAGGTCCCCAGTGAAGTGCCATGATCAAGAAATTTGGATTCGATGCGGTTGCTAATGCCAATGACTCTGCAAGAGTTTCGAATAAGTGAACCTTCTCGAGACCGCCGATTAGCATAAAAAGCCCGGCAAAAAAGAGAATGCTTTCGCCGTCCACGCTGATAAGTACCTTTTTGCGTTGATCATCTCGTAGGGCAATTAATGCAATCCCTGCAGGGATCATGGCTGAAACCGCAGCATTGATGGGCAACCCGGTTAGAGTACTCAATGGGATGTGGAAGATCAAAAGGAAGACCGCCATCATGAAACCGGTCAGCCCAACACGGGTCAGATGCGCGTGCAGCGGTTCGTTATGCAATTCGTCGATCTGCTCGATCATTTCAGGGGTGAGCGCAATATGAGCTTCTTTCAACGATTTGCGGTTTTTTATAAATGCATATGACATAAGGATCAGCGCGCCGATAATTGCGATCGGACCCGTGTTCGTTGCAAAATCAGAAAAGCTGAAGCCCAATGTGGTCCCTAAAATCACGTTGGGTGGGTCGCCGACCAAGGTAGCAGCACCGCCAGTATTGGCAGCACAGACTTCTGCGATCACGAGCGGGACGGGGTCAATTCTCAACAAGGTGCAGAGTTGGAGTGTTAATGCCGTGAGGAACAACATGACCGTGATGCTGTCCATGAAGGCTGCCAGAAAGGCTGCCAAAAGGATCAAAATAATAAATAAGGGTACGGGGTGATAATTGACTTTGCGAAGAGCCGTCATAGCCAGCCAGGTAAAAAAGCCTGCATTGACAAGGATGGAGACCAGGGTGAACATCCCTGCCACCAGCCCTAAGGTCTCCCAGCTAATATATGTGAGCGCTTCTGAGGGAGTGAGAATGCCAAACAAGATCAGAAGTGACCCGCCCAAAAGGGCAACCCAGTGACGTGGAAACTTCTCACTTGCAATTGCGATATATGCCAACAAAAAAATAATGATGGTGAAGATCAAAGCGGCAGCTCTCCTCAAAAGATGTATAAACGTTTTATATAATGCGCCTTATTGTATGGAATTGAATCCATATGGCTATTACCCTAATGGGTATTCATTTCATGTTGGGTCAGGGGAATGTGAGTTGCATTGAAAAGATGACCCAAATGGAGCACGATTAAATGACCACTGCGCTGTGAAAGTTCTTTACACAGCGCAGTGGTTCTAATTTCACCCATTTGGGTCATTCGTTATTCAGTTGCAAATCTCTGATCTTCCTGCAAACCCTCCGGTACCACGCGGATGAACGTATTCTTCCAATCGATTAACAATCCTAATGCATTATCGGCTTCATCGGCTTGATGATTCTGGCGCAGTTCATCTGCATAAGCAGTGAGCAGGTGTTGTAAATTCTGGAAGTCGGCATCATCTACAGCTTGCACAGTGACCTTGGCACCTTTGGCGAGACGACGTTGAATGGCGGGATAGTCAAAATGTAAATGCGGTTGCAAGCGCAGATACAACACGCCACCCGTCATACCTGCACACATCCACGGACCGGGGTCGCCGAGCACGAGCACGCGCCCGGCGGTCATGTATTCACACAAGAAACCTTTGACGTTGGCACGCGCTCCGATAAAGCCGAGACTGTCGTTGAGCGGTTTGTTGATCTCACCGCCGATGATGACATCCGCACCGGAGAGACGCACACAGGCGCGTGAGTCCGCGTTACCTTGCACAACGACCAAGCCGCCTGTGCCGCCATAAGCGAGGCTCTTCCCAACCGAGCCATCGATCAGGATGCCGTTATGGTTGTAGCCTTTCATGATGACCACACGTCCGCCAGAGATGCCTTTTGCTACACCATCCTGCGCGCCGCCTTCGACGAGGATGTGAACCGGGTCGGCATTGTAGGCACCGAGTCCGTTACCGGGCACGGAGCTGCTGGTGAAGTGCAAATTGGTGCGCGGAACGGCGTCCGACTCGACATCTTGCATCGGCAAGCGCCAGGTCTCGCGGTTGCCGCCCATGCCGCCGTGCCCCGGTGACCAACTCCAGTTGTTGCGGAAGCGAGTCATCGCGCCGGTGAGATGTGTACCAAGAGCACGGTCTACGGGTGTGACCTTGTCATCTTCGAAGAGAATGGCATCTTGCTTGTGGGTCGTAAAACTTTCCATCACCAAATTCGAGATGACGGTGGTGAGATGGTTGCGCGGGCGGTGCAACGGACCACGGTCAATGGTCAGCGCTTCTTGCTGGGGGATGGAAACGGGGATCGGTTTGGCGAGATATTCTTCAGCGGGGATGAGCATCTCGCTGAGGTCAATTTGTTTGTGATGCGAGGCTTGCACGAGCAGGTCAGAGCGCCCAACGATGTCTTGTGCAGATTCAAAACCAAGTCCAGCCACGATCTCGCGCACGCCTTCGCCCAACTCATTGAAGACATTCACCAAGGCTTGAGTGGCTTGTTCAAGGTCACGCGGTACGAAGTGTTTGATGCCTAAGCCCGTGGCTTGCTCTTTGGATTCAATTTGGGTGGTGATACCCGTGTGACACGTTCCGCTCTGACAGTCACGGCAGATCGTACAACCAATTGCAACCATTGCGAGCGTCGCAAAGCCGATGCGATTTGCGCCAAGGCACATCAATTTCACCGTGTCTGCCGCCGTGCGGACTCCGCCGTCAGCCCAGATTTCGACGTCGTTGCGCAACCCAGCTTCGGTCAAAGTGCGATGCGCTTCAACGATTCCAATTTCAGCGGGCAAGCCGACATGTTTTAGCGAATGTTGTCGCGCCGCACCGGTCCCACCATCAAAGCCGGTCAGGTAAATAATATCGGCTCCGGCTTTTGCGATGCCAACCGCGATGATGCCGATGCCCGGCACCACTGGGACTTTCACCGCCACACGCGCTTTCGGGTTAATGGTCTTCAGCTCTTCGATGAATTGCGCGAGGTCTTCGATGGAATAAATATCGTGATTGTTCGACGGCGATATCAAGTCCACGCCTTTGCGGGCATGCCGAGCCGCCGCCACTTTGTCGGTCACTTTGCGCGCGGGCAGGTGCCCACCTTCGCCGGGCTTCGCACCTTGCCCAACCTTGATCTCGATCAGGTTCGACGAGTTGATGGTCTCTGCCGTAATGCCGAAACGCCCCGACGCAATTTGAATCCCGCGATGAAAGGGATACTTGCCAAGCAAATCACGGATCTCGCCGCCTTCGCCGTTGACCGAAAGCATGTTCAACCGAAACGCTGCTTCGGCATAAGCGCGATAAGCGATCTCACCTTGCGAGCCGAAAGACATCGAAGCGATGAGGAATGGCAGACTATGTGACGTGATACGAATATCCACATTTTCTTTTTGGATTTTCGACTCGACCGGGCGGAAACTCAACACATGGCGGAGTGACACCGGGTTGGCTTTTGCCGTGCTTTCGACATGCGCCTCATACTCGCCCGAGCCTGCCTCGCCCTTCCCGAGCTTTCCTGCCGCCTTCCACACTTTCGGGTAAAAGTGATTCACGCGCGCAAGGTCGCCACGCCCGGCGCTGTGATACGACTGCGCGCGTTTCTCGATCTCGGCATCCACGTCTGCCCATTGCAAGCCACCATTTGCCGAGCCGCCATGATTGGGCGTGCCCAACGCCGATGCGACTTCTGAACCGAGACCGATGCTGGCGAATAAACGTCCGTAGCCGCGCGCTTCGTGAATGCCCATGGTGCTGGTGCTTTTCTCGATGCCCGAACGCAAGGCTTTGAGCGTGTTCTTCAATTTGGATTTAAGTTCGTCTGCGGTTTCGGCTTTCTCTTTGAATGCCGCCTCAAAAAGCAGATACGGCGCGACTGCATCCGCGCCCATGCCGAGGGTGAGAATGACATCATGCAAATGGCGGATCGCCCCACTGCGAATGGCGAGGGCGGCACGTCGGCGTAGGTTGACCGAGTCAGCGGTGGAGACGAGACCGAAGTCAATTTTGCCTTTGTCGTCGCGTGAGAGCGGAGTGGGTTGCGGGTCGTGCGGTTCATAGGTGGCGAAACTCTTGCGCAGGGCTTTATCCACAATGCCGACAGCCAAGATGGGGTCTAGCCAGCCGTTGCCATC
>JAXLVR010000028.1:0-5139 GCA_046328915.1 Anaerolineales bacterium
GAGCGTACATCACTTTCAAGTTTTCGCTCGGTTTTTCAATTGCTCTCAGCAATGGTAGTAGTGGTTTCGGCACCCATGATCGTGGATGCTGTTATTCAAGGTGGCGGCTCGCAACAACAGGGCTTTCTCACTGCGGGTGCTGTGTTTGGTGCGATCGGTTCATTACCGTTGTTTTTGATCGGTCTTTTTGTGCGCGAACGTTTTGCTGATGATAGCCAGGAACAAGAAGAACTTTCTTTCCGCGAGACCCTCAAACTAGCTTGGCAGAATGTTCCCTTTCGCTATGCGGTTGGGATTTATATGTTCAATTGGTCTGCTGTGGATATGGTCTCGATCACCTTTCCATTCTTTCTGTTGTATTGGGTGGCAGAGGGAGATTTACTGGCGAAGATCAATATTTTAGGCGTAGACCTTGCTCTTGAGTCTGCATTCTTTGGTGTCTTGATGCTGGTCTGCGTTCTGTTCGTGCCATTCTGGCTATGGCTTTCAAAGCGCCAAAACAAAATTCGAGCTTATATCCTTGGCATGGCGGCGTGGGTGATTGTGCAGATGCTGATCTTTACCATTCAACCGGGTGAAACCAGTTATATGTTGTTCCTTGCCGGGTTGGCGGGCATTGGTGTTTCAGCCGCTTATATCCTGCCAGACTCCATTTTGCCGGATGTGATCGAATGGGACGAACTTCGCACAGGGCGCAGACAAGAGGGTATTTACTACGGCATTCGTACCCTCATCCGCAAGTTAACAGGTGCATTGATCATCTTTGTGACGCTGCAAATTTTGGGCTGGTCTGGTTATCAGGCGCCACCTGATGATGTAACCTTGTATCAACAGCCTGAAGCAGCTTTGTTCATGATTCGTTTAATGGTCTCGTTTATTGGAGCCGCGATATTGGCGGGGACGATTGTTCTGGCATGGTCGTATCCGCTGACGCGCGAGAAATATCAGAAGATTCAAAAACTCGTGGCGATTCGCCGAAACAAAAAGGCGGAAACGGCATAACCGTTTCCGCCTTTTTGTTAGCACTTGTCAGGGCTTAGACTTTACAAGCGCTGCAACGTTATATCATGGTTGGCTCTTCATATTTTCCAAAGACCTTTGTCATCACCCCAATGATTTCTCCCAGTGTACAATACGCACGCACACAATCAATAATATAAGGCATGGTGTTCTCCGTCCCTTCGCAGGCAATGCGAAGAGCATCAAGAGTTTGCCCCACCCGTCCACTATCGCGAGTCTTACGGACTTCGTTCAAGCGCGCCATCTGGCGTGAGTATCCATTCGGGTCCATGCGCAGAATGGGAATCGCCGCAGGTTTTTCATCCATATAGGCATTCACACCGACGATTTTTCTGCGCCCTTCATCGATCTCGCGTTGATAGCGATAGGCGGCATCAGAGATCTCGCTTTGCATAAAACCTTTTTCAAGTGCGGGGATGACTCCACCCAGATCTTGGATGCGCTGGAAGTACGCGTACGCCTCTTTCTCCATTCGGTCTGTTTGCGCTTCGACGAAGAAACTACCCCCAAGCGGATCCACCGTATTCGTCACACCAGACTCTTCGGCAATGACCTGCTGAGTCCGCAAAGCGACTTTGACCGCATGCTCAGAGGGAAGCGCCAACGCTTCATCCATGGAATTCGTGTGCAGGCTTTGCGTGCCGCCTAACACAGCCGCCAGCGCTTGAATCGCCACGCGGACGATGTTGTTCTCCGGCTGTTGAGCCGTGAGTGAAACTCCCGCCGTTTGAGTATGGAAGCGCATCAGCCACGAGCGTGGATTCTTCGCCTTGAAGGTCTCACGCATCTCACGCGCCCAAATGCGACGAGCCGCACGATACTTGGCGATCTCTTCAAAGAAATCGTTGTGAGCATTGAAGAAGAAGGATAGACGCGGCGCGAATTCGTCCACATCCATGCCGCGCGCAATACCCCAGCGGACGTATTCCAGACCATCTGCAAGGGTGAACGCCAGCTCTTGCGCCGCCGTCGAACCAGCTTCACGGATGTGATAGCCTGAAATGGAAATGGTATTCCACTGCGGCACGTGTTTCGAGCCGAACTCCATCGTATCCACCACGAGGCGCATCGAAGGTTCCGGCGGGAAGATAAATTCCTTCTGCGCAATAAATTCTTTGAGGATGTCGTTCTGAAGCGTCCCGCGTAGTTGATCTAAACGAATGCCTTGCTTTTCAGCAGCCACAAGGTACATTGCCCAAATGATCGCAGCGGGCGAGTTGATGGTCATACTCGAAGAGACTTTATCGAGCGGAATGCCATCGAGCAAAATTTCCATGTCTTTTAGTGAGGAAACCGCCACGCCGCATTTGCCGAATTCGCCAAGCGCTTCGGGTTGGTCGGTATCGTAGCCCATCAACGTGGCTAGGTCGAAGGCGATGCTCAAGCCGGTCTGACCCTGCTCAAGTAAGTATTTGAAGCGTCCGTTCGTCTCTTCTGCGGTACCGAAGCCAGCGAACATGCGCATCGTCCACAGTTTGGAGCGATGCAACGTCGGGTGAACCCCGCGTGTATATGGATATTCGCCCGGAAGCCCAAGCGACTCGTTGTAATCTAAATCTGCAATGTCGAGCGGTGTATAAAGTCTGTTGATCGGCTCAGAAGATGTAGTAATAAATTCATCGGCACGTTCTGGTAATTGGTTTAAGGCTTTCTTAAGAGAGGTCTCTTCCCACTTTGAAAGCGATTGCTGTAGTTTATCGATCTTTTTTTTATCGTACATGGCAGCTCCTTTGGTGAGTTGATGGGATTATACCGCCCCCTCCGCCCCGCCAATGACGGGACACCTACCCCAAATGTGACAGAAATACCGTTGCGTTTGGGGTAGGATGAGTGGGGGTGGTATACTCTCAAAAAAGGTAACTTATGTCTCGCACTGATATTGACGTCGACCCCTGTGATCACATCACCGCTGACGCGATTGGCAAACCTGGTCAACGCGTTTTTTATCTGCATGCTTATTCAGAGCATCGCACCTACACCATCATCATTGAAAAAGCGCAATTGCTTTCACTCGCCATTGGCGTAGAACAATTCCTTGGTCAACTTAGCCAGCAATACCCAGACCTTGAAGAAGCCTCTGGTGATTACGTGGAAGAAGTGATGCGCATCAATCCACCCGTAGACCCGCTCTTCCGCGCTGGAGAGATTGGCTTGGGCTACGACAAAGACCGCGACCGTGTGGTGGTCTTTGCCAAAGAACTCATCACCGAAGAACAAGACCCCGAAGAAGCTTCACAGATCCGCTTCTGGGCAACTCGTACTCAATTGCGTCAGCTCGCCCGTTGGGGACAGGAAGTCTCCCAACGCGGACGCCCCGTCTGCCCGCAGTGTGGTCAACCCATGGAGCCGGGCGGTCACTTTTGCCCAAAGAAGAACGGACACCTCCACTAATAACGTTTAAACGTGAAAACGTTCGAACGCTTAAACGTTTCCCATGACCAACATCAAAACCATCCTCACCCATGGCGACTACGAACTTCGTGGTCAGTTCATGCTGGGTTCCAATTACACCTTTTTGGTAGAGGTCCATCATGAAGGCGAAACCATCAAAGCCGTCTACAAGCCCAGCAAAGGCGAGCAACCGTTATGGGACTTTCCTGATAACACGCTTGCTTTGCGCGAAGTTGCCGCTTATGAATTAAGCGAAGCCCTTGGCTTGCACATTGTGCCCGTCACCGTGTACCGTGAAGACGGTCCGCATGGCCCCGGCTCGTTGCAGCAATATGTTGAATATGATATCGAATATCACTACTTCAACTTCACCGTGGAAGATAAACAAAAACTTCGCCCTGTGGTGCTCTTCGACATCCTCGCCAACAATGCTGATCGCAAAGGCAGTCATGTCTTCTTTGAAGATGATACTCATCGCCTCTACGCCATTGATCACGGCATCTGTTTTCATGACGAGCCCAAACTTCGCACCGTATTATGGGACTTCGCCGGTCAAGCCATTCCAGACGAATTACTCGCGCCTCTCTCTTTGACCGAAGCCTGGTCTGCCCTATTTGAGCCATATCTCAGCCCCATAGAGATCGACGCTCTTCTCTTCCGCGCCGAAGAATTGCTCGAAGCAAAAGTATTCCCCCGCCCATTGCAAGGACGAAGGGCATATCCATATCCACCAATTTAGTGTCAGGTATCAGGTGCCAAGTGCCATGTTTGGTATTCACCTGACACCTGACACGTGATACTTGACACAGGAGAACTTAACCCATGCACTACAACCTTGCCCTCATCGGTTTTGGAAACGTTGCTCGTTCGTTAGCTCGTCTGCTCGTGCGCAAACAGGATGTGTTGAAGTCTAAGTATGATGTCACCTTTTCATTCACCGGTATTTCCACGGGTCGTCATGGATATGCCGTGAACCAAAGCGGGTTGGACATTCAAAAAGCATTGGACTTGGTCGAAAGCGGAAAAGACATTACTGAGCTCTCGGTCTTCCCGGTAAATGACTCGCTAAGTGTCATCAACAACTCTGCGGCGAATGTGATGTTCGAGAACTCTCCCGTCAACACGCAGACCGGTCAGCCCGCCGTGGACCACATCCGCACGGCGTTGAATCTGGGAATGCATGCCATCACGGCGAATAAAGGTCCAGTGGTGCATGGGTATCGCGAGTTGACCGCGTTAGCGGAATCGAAGGGCAAAACGTTTCGGCATGAATCGGCTGTTTTGGGAGGCGCACCCGTTTTCTCGGTCATGCGTGAGGCGTTCCCGTTGGCAGAGTTGGAATCCTTCAAGGGCATCTTCAACGCTACCACCAACGTCATCTTGTCTCGCATGGAAAGCGGTGAGACCTATGAGCAAGCCCTCGCTTATGCCCAGAAGATCGGTCTCGCTGAAACCGACCCCACCAACGACGTGGACGGTTGGGATGCCGCCATCAAAGTGGCTTCGCTCGTGACGGTATTGTGGGATACCCCCATGACACCGCAACAAGTGAACCCTACCGGCATTCGCGGCATTACAGCGGAGATGATTGCCAAAGCCAAGAAAGATGGCAAGCGTTATAAACTAGTTTGCTCTGCCGAAAAAGTGGAGGGTAAGATCGTTGCCAGCGTTTCGCCGCAATTGGTGGATTCATCTTCATCGTTATACGGCATGATGAACTCCAGCACA
>JAXLVR010000029.1:0-4156 GCA_046328915.1 Anaerolineales bacterium
ATGTTCGTGGTGCTGACGTTAGTCTACTGGCGCGAATCTCCCATTGGAATTATTGCATTGATGATGATGTGCGGTGGCGATGGCATTGCCGATATCTTCGGTCGGCGCATCCCTTCGCCGAAGTTGCCGTGGAGCAAGGAAAAGTCGGTGGCGGGGATGGTCAGTGTGTTCGTGGGCGGATTTATCTTTTCGGCTGTGATGCTATTTATTTATGTGAATACGGGGGTGTTCGCAGGTCCGTTCACAAATTATCTCCTACCCATGGCTGCTATTGCTTTTGTCGGCGCGGCGGTAGAGTCACTACATTATAAGGATATCGATAATATCAGCATGACACTTGCATCCGCATTGTTAGGGCATTGGTTCTTCTAGAATAAAAAGAGGCAGTCACTTCAACTGTGACTGCCTCTTTCGTTTTAGGGGACTATTTCTCTTGCTCTTCTTCTTTCTTCAAGATCATCACCCGATAAGACTCGGCATATTCGAACTCTTTATCTTTCGCGTCTTCCTTCGCCCAATCTTTCATCCACTTTTCCACTTCATCTACCGGCACTTGACTGGCATGCTGTTGCAGCGCCTTGACCTTGATATCAATCGTCTCGGAAATATCCACCCAGGTATCGGGCTTCTCAGTACCGTGGACGTACAGCCGTTTCACTTCGTGCGGCTCGAAACCCTCTGAGAGCAGGTCCGCAAAGACCAGGCGTGACCCAGCCGACGGGAAAACCGCTTCACAGGCGGCGCGGGCGGCGGCGCGATGGTCGGCATGGTTCAAATATTCATTTCCATAAAACCATGCTTCAGGATTACCCGCCAAAACCACATCGGGTTTATATTTGCGGATGAGGCGTGTGAGTTCCTTACGAAGCGCAATGGTTGGCTCCAATTCGCCATCTGGGTAGCGCATAAAGACCGTTTCTTTCACCCCTAAAACATCATTGGCGGCAAGTTGCTCTTTTTCGCGCAGGTCAGCCAACACGGGTTTGTACTCAGCCCCTTTGCTGGGGTCATTTGAACCAGAGTCGCCGCTGGTGATGACAACCGTGATAAATTCACAGCCTGCTTTTGTCCATTTTGCGATCGTACCGCCAATCCCAAATTCCTGGTCATCGGGGTGCGCCTGAATGCTCATGGCAACTTTGGGAAGATACTCGTTACTCATAAGGTTTTCTCCTGTATAAAAATTTCAGAGATTTTACATCACAAATTGGAGTCGTAGTAAAATAGAACTTATATTCTACTTTTCTTCTTTCGCAATTTCGGTCGCTTAAATTGCGAGAGCCAGGGTCGCCTTACCCTGGCTCTCTTACAAAGGAGGAGAAGAGAATTTTGTTACGCATGTAAATTTATCACGCATGCTCATAGAACGCTTGACGCAAACCCTACGCCAAACCGACGCAAACACAACGAACCAGATTACAAAATTTTAAGGAGAATCATGTCTTCAACACTCGCCATCGAAACTAAAGACCTCGGTCGCATTTACAAACTACGCGGCAGCAAGAAAGAAACGCGCAAAGAATTGGTTGCTTTACAAGGCGTTAACTTAACGGTGGAACGCGGTGAACTGTTCGGACTCCTGGGACCGAACGGCGCTGGTAAGACGACTCTCATCAAGATACTCACCACGCTTCTTTCCCCGACCTCGGGCTGGGCACGCGTTGCAGGAGCCGACGTCCACGCTGCACCCGAGTCCGTGCGTCCGCGCATCAATATGGTTTCAGGCGGCGAGTCTTCGGGCTATGGTCTGCTGACGGTGCGTGAGAATCTTTGGATGTTCTCCCAGTTCTACGGGGTGCCATCCAAAGAAGCCAATGAGCGTATTGAAGCCCTGCTTGAAATGGTCGGCATGAAAGACCGTATGCATACCAAGTCATCAGACCTTTCTACTGGGTTGCGTCAGAAAATGAACATCGTGCGCGGATTTTTGACCGAGCCGGAAGTGCTCTTCCTCGACGAGCCGACGCTCGGCTTGGACGTGGGGGCCATGCGAGATGTACGTCGCTTCATTTTGGAGTGGTTGAAAGCCGATAAGGAGCGCACGCTTCTTTTAACAACCCACTACATGATGGAAGCCGATGAGTTATGTGACCGCGTTGCCATCATCAATAAGGGACGTGTCTTGGCGTGTGATAAACCGTCTGTGTTGAAGCAGCGCTTGCAGAAGGATGCATTGTTCGAGATCGAGGTGAGTCCGCTCAACGGGTTGACCCAGCAAATGTTGGTGGACCAGCCCGAGGTCACGAAAGCGGCGGTGACTGAGACAGAGACCGGCGCGAAGTTGAGTTTAAGTCTGGTCGAAGAATCCGCTCTGGCACGAGTCATTAATCTATTCACCCAAAAAGATGTAAAGGTGATGAACCTGAGCAAGCATGAGCCGACCCTTGAAGATGTGTTTGTGGACTTGGTGGGTCGCAGCATGGCGGAGGAGGAGACCAATGGAAGCGGTGAGTAAAAAATACTCGCATAAGAACACAGGCTGGCGTTTGTTCTTGAGCACGATCTTTGCGCGGGCATATCCGCGCATTATTGGGCAGCAACGCGAAGTTTCCTGGCTGGTCTTCGAAGTGGTCATGCCGATGTTGGCAGTGATCGCTTATGTATTTGTGTATCGCGCTTTGAATGCACCTGAAGAATATATTGGGTTCGTAGTGATGGGCGGCGCCATGACGGCGTTCTGGATGAATATTTTATGGAGCATGTCAAGCCAGTTGTATTGGGAGAAAGAACAAGGCAATTTGGCGCTGTATATTATGGCGCCGAATTCGATGATGGCGATTTTGCTAGGCATGGCGTTAGGCGGCATGTTGGCGACTGCCATGCGTGCCATTGCTGTGACGTTGCTTGGCATTTGGCTTTTTGATGTAGCCTTCTCTGTGTCGAGCTATTTGCAATTGTTCACCGTATTCATGTTGGCGATGATCGCTTTGTATGGAATGGGCATGATGATGGCTTCGGCGTTCCTTATGTTCGGGCGCGAAGCCTGGCACATGGCGAATTTGGCGCAGGAACCGATCTTCCTTGCTTCGGGCTTCTACTTCCCGATCAAGTCGCTTCCGTTTTGGGTGGCGGCGGGCGCGTCGATCATTCCGCTTACATTAGGCATGGATGCGATGCGACAGTTGATCTTTCCGACCGGGTTTAAGTTCGGTTTTCTGACGGTCGGTACAGAGATCGCTATCTTGGCGGCGCTTTCTGTCGTGTTCCTTGTGTCTGCAAAGTTCCTGCTCGCCCGCGTAGAAAAACTTGCGGTGCGTGAAGGACGAATTACGGAGAGCCGGAGATAACGATGCAAACTTCAACTTCTTGGCGTTCGTTTCGTATGGCGGCGTGGCTGGGATGGGTGATCGAGTCTAATTGGACTGACCCTTTCCTGTTCGCGGTGTATTCCATCGTCAAGCCAATCTCGGGGGCGGCGATTTTGGTCATTATGTATGGCATCATTTCGCAAGGGAATTTCGATAGCGCTTTGTTTCCGTACATTTATCTAGGCAACGCCTTCTATATTTACGTCGGTGCGGTGATGACTGGGGTCTCTTGGGCGGTGGTCGATGACCGTGAGCATTACAAGACCCTCAAATATATGTACATTGCGCCGATCCATATTCCGCTGTATTTGCTTGGGCGCGGTGTGGCTCGTTTTGTGACGGGGTCCATTGCTGTGTTCATTACGATCTTGGCTGGGGTGTTGTTCTTGAACGTAAAGATCAACCTGATGGAAGTGGACTGGCTGTTGTTCTTTACCACTCTCATCGTCGGCGTGGTGATGCTTGCGCTTCTGGGCTTGCTTTTAGCAGGTCTGACCCTCACACTGGCTCGCCACGAAGGCTTTATCGGCGAAGCGACGGCTGGCGCCTTGTATATTTTCAGCGGCGCCATCTTCCCATTGGATGTATTGCCTGCTTGGTTACGTCCTATCGGGTATTTCATGCCAACTACTTATTGGCTGGAATTACTTCGTCGTTCTCTCGTAGGGAATGTGGCACAAGCCTTTCCGACCTTGGCGAACTTCAGTAATTTACAAATCCTTGGCGTGATGGTCGCGCTGAGTATCTTCTTCGGTGTGATCAGTGTCTACGTTTTCCGCTGGTGTGATGGGATTGCTCGTGAGCGCGGGTTAATTGACCGCACGACAAATTACTAAAATAGTTTTAGG
>JAXLVR010000003.1:0-415119 GCA_046328915.1 Anaerolineales bacterium
GGCATCACCTTCCGCACCGATGTAATCATTGATTACTCCATCGTTCTCTCAGAGAAACCCGGCATGACCGGCGGACCTGTGGAAACCGCCTACGGACTGTTTGCAGATTTTGTGAATATTGTGCGCTAATTGCATTTTTGGTTTATTCGAATATCATTATTTAATTAGTAAAGTGAAGCCTTTGTGTTTACAATTGTAAGCACAAAGGCTTTTATGACCCCTCCTAACATTTTTTATAGCACGGCACTCTTAACGGCTGGAATTTGTTGTTTTATTGTCGGGCTATTGGTGTTACAGAGGCGTCCATTCACGCCCGGCTCGATTCCATTGATGGTCTTTCTGCTTGCCATGTGCTGGTGGGATATTTCATATGGCATCTTTTGGGGCGGTGTTATGAAGCCTTCCCCTTATTTTTGGCTGGATATTAGTTATATCGGGGTGGTGATTGTTCCGGCGACGTTTTTTATTTTTGCCATGCAAATTTCAGGTCGGCAGGAATGGCTGAAAACGCCATTGTTGATTGGGTTATATGTAGAACCGTTGTTGGTTCTGATACTGATGTGGACCGACCCTTGGCATAACCTGTTCTTTGCCGGGAAACGCTTGCTCAACACCGGCATGATCTTGAATGCGGGCCCGGTCTTTTGGGGGAATGTCGTATATTCATATCTGTTATTGTTGATCACATTCATTCTGCTGGTACGTAGGTTTATGACCACCTCAGGCATTTATCGCCGTCAGCTTGGGGTTGTGATTGCCGGGGCAGGGGTGACCTGGCTCAATAGTTTTATTTTTGTCACCGGCTTAAGTCCATTTCCGAATGCCGATAACACGCCCTTTTCATTCACAATCGCCGCCTTTGCTTTTGCATTTGCTTTGCTCCGTTATCGCATGTTAGACCTTGTGCCGGTTGCGCGTGATACGTTAATTGAGGGGATGAGCGACGGTGTACTCGTCTTGGATACGAACAACCGTATCGTGGATATGAATCCTGAAGCGGAGAAACTTCTATCCGCTTCCTCCGCCGGGACGATTGGTAGACCGGTGGAGGAAGTTTTTTCTCCGTGGGCAGGGCTTGTAAAAACATTTGTGGATGTAAATCAAACCCGGGTGGAAGTTCCAACCAGCAGTGACTCAAATACTTACCTTGATTTGCAAATTTCCCCATTGTTCGATAAACGAAAGAATTTCATTGGGCGTTTGGTTGTGTGGCGGGATATTTCACGCTTGAAGCAAATTCAAGCAGACCTTGAAAAGCTTGCCACGCAAGACTCGTTGACCCATGTCTACAATCGGCGTCATTTTTATACGCTGGCAGAAGTGGAAGTTCACCGGTCTTTACGTTCTCAGTTACCCTTCTCTGTCATTTTAGTGGACATTGATTATTTCAAGAGTGTGAATGATAAATACGGGCATAAAGCCGGCGATGAAGTATTAATCCACTTTACGAAGGTTTGCATGCAGAACCTCCGTAAAGTGGATGTGTTTGCCAGATTTGGCGGTGAAGAATTTGTCATCCTGCTGCCCGAAGCAGGGCTCGATCAGGCAAAAGAAACCGCCGAGCGGATTCGGAAGATCGTGGAAAGCACCATTTTGAATATTGACGAACAGCAATTCAAGATCACTGCCAGTTTTGGTGTTTCCACCTTCATGAACAATTCTGATACGTTGGAACTATTGCTTCAAAAAGCGGATAAAGCTTTATACACTGCAAAAAGCCAGGGACGTAACAGGGTTATTTGTGCTGAGTAAGGTTCTATAAAACCAGCAAGAGCACCAACGCCAAAATAGCGGGGACGGCTTGAATGTAAAAGATGCGTTTGCTGACCGTGAACGCACCGAAGATTCCCGCGATGATGACACAACTCAGGAAAAATATCTTCACTGGGTCGCCTGCCATCAGTCCCCACAGCAGACCAGCGGCGAGGAAGCCATTGTACAGTCCTTGATTCATGGCGAGACGTTTCGACTGCTTGGCGAACTCTGCGGTGAGGTTGAATGATTTCATCCCGCGCGGCTTGTCCCATAGGAACATTTCGAGGTAGAGAAAGAAAAAGTGCAAAAGGGCAACAATCACGATAAGAATGTCTGATACAAGTTTCATAGGTTTCTCCTTTGTAGGAAAGAGTATAGCAGGAAGTTGATCACCAAGGCACGAGGGCACAAAGTCACCAAGAATCTTTGAGGCTTTGTGTCTTAGAGTCTTGGTGGTCTGCTAAAAACAGAACAAAAATTCTGTTATACTGACCTCAACGTTTTGTAGGGGCGGGGCTTGTGCCACAACGTGGTATCACCCCGCCCCTACGCGAGGAAATTATGGCAAAAAACAAAACTCATACCCGATATGTATGTCAGCAATGCGGACGTGTAGCCGCATCTTATATGGGCAAATGCCCGCAGTGTGGTGCCTTCGATAGCATGACCGAAGAGATCATCCACGATGAACCCGTGGCGAAGAAAGGCGCGGTCAACGTCCGCGGGCTGACGGGTCGCTCGGAGCCGCGACCCATTTCCGAGGTCAGTGGTGAGGCGGAAGATCGCGTTCACCTGCCCATCGGTGAATTCGCGCGCGTGCTCGGCGGCGGCATCGTCCCCGGTTCCATCGTGCTTGTGGGCGGTGACCCGGGTATCGGCAAATCCACGCTGATGTTGCAAATGGCAATTGAGATGGGCAAGGTGCAGCGCGTGCTGTATGTGTCGGGCGAAGAGTCGGAACGGCAGATCAAGATGCGCGCTTCGCGTTTGTTCAACGGCGGGAAGGACATGCCCAAGGACTTGCTGTTGGTGACGGAGACCAATCTTGAAATTATTTTGAACCACGTCCGCGAATCAAGGCCGGACCTGTTGATTGTTGACTCCATCCAGACCACCTACCTCTCTGAATTGGATTCTTCGGCGGGCTCGGTTTCGCAGGTGCGTGAGTGTTCGTCACAGTTGCGCGAGTTGGCGAAGTCCAGCGGCGTGACTGTGTTCATGATCGGGCATGTGACAAAAGAAGGCGCGATTGCTGGTCCGCGTGTGTTGGAACATATCGTGGATACGGTTTTGTATCTTGAAGGGGATCGCTTCCAAGCCTATCGTTTGTTGCGCTCGGTGAAGAACCGCTTCGGTGCGACATCCGAAGTGGGCGTGTTCGAAATGCGAGAAGGCGGCATGATCGAAGTAACCAACCCGTCTGAAGCATTTTTGGCGGAGCGCTTGGTCAATGCCGCCGGGTCTGCGATTGCAGTGACGATGGAAGGCACGCGTCCCATCCTCGTAGAAGTGCAGGGATTGACCTCACCGACTCAATTCGGCAATGCGCGTCGCACGCCCAATGGCGTGGACTTCAATCGTCTGTTGTTGATTTCAGCGGTTCTCACACGTCGCGTTGGCTTGAAACTTGCCGAGCAGGATGTCTTCGTCAACGTGGTGGGCGGTATTCAAATCGACGAACCCGCCGCGGACTTAGCCGTTGCCGCTGCCATCGCCTCTTCATGGCGGGACGTGCCCATTCAAGCCAATGTGGTCTTGATCGGTGAAATCGGCTTGGCGGGTGAGTTGCGTATGCCGGGTCAAATGGTGGCGCGTTTGAAGGAAGCGCAGAAACTGGGCTTCAAGACTGCCATCGTCCCGAAAGCGATTCGCAAGGGCGAAGAATATCCGCAGGGTATCGAGATCATCGAAGTCCGCTCGGTGGACCAGGCGTTGGATAAGGCGTTGAAAAAAGATAAATAGAATGTACAGGTGTTGATATGGCGACATTAGCGCGAAAGATGAAATTGCAAGACGGTCAACTGGCGGCGGTGTTGAACGCGCCAGAGGGCGCCTTGCAAGAATTGGAACCGCTGCCTTTTGGAGTGGTTATCTCTGAGAATGGCAAAATCCCCGCCGATTGGATTCTGATCTTCGTCAAGAATCAGGCAGAGTTGGAGAAAGTGCTGCCCAAGGCGCTTAAACTTTTTCAGCCTGAAACATTGTTATGGATCGCTTACCCCAAGAAAACATCCAAAATAAAAACGGACTTTACCCGTGATACGGGTTGGTCTTTCTTGCAGGATAAAGGTTTGCGCTGGGTGACCCTCGTCTCGTTCAATGAAGATTGGTCCGCTTTTGCGATGCGCCGCTATAAACCCGGCGAGCCACAGCAGACCTTTGTGTGACCATGTATGCAATTTCCCCTTGCTTTTCCTACAGATTTACATCGTCGGTCTGCTGAAGTAGCTTGCGAATTTTTTCTGACCTCTCCCATTGTTGATACCATCCTCATCACTAATTCTTGCGCGCGCGGACTAGCCACACTCGAAAGTGACCTCGATATGGCTATCCTTCTCAAGCCTTCGGTTCCTGTAGAAGAAACCCAAGACTTGGAAACAAAATGGCAGAAAGTGTTGCATACTCATCCAGTCATTGCAAAGTTTCGAGATTCCCGTCGCTTTATGCAAATCCACTTAGATTTGATCAGTGGGATATACACACCATCTATTTGGGATGATGGCGGTGGACCTGATGGTTTTGAGTTGGAAATAGGAAATCATGTAGCCTATAGTGCTTTATTCAGTGAGCCAGGTGCCTATTTCAAGCACTTACAAACCGAATGGCTGCCTTATTACAACGCAGACTTGCAACATCAACGGCTGGACATGGTACGCCTAGCCTGTACCCACGATCTTGAACATGTGCCTCTCTATCACAAGCGCGGGCTATATTTCCAATCATTTGATCGGCTGTATAAAGCCTTTCAGGAATTTTTGCAGGCGTTGTTCATATCAAGAAAAGTTTATCCGCTGGCATATAACAAGTGGATACGCATGCAGGTGGAAGAATGGTTGGGGCTTCCTGAACTTTACAAAGAACTGCCACAGATCATTTCAGTGAGTAATATTGAAGGGGAAGAACTGCTTCAAAAAGCAAAAAAGCTGAATAGCCTTTTAGACCAATGGATTCCAGAATAGTCCAATAGGAGATTTTTTATGTGCCGAAGTATCAAACCCCTTAGAAATATGGATCACCCCGTCACTGAGCAGGAGATTTACGAAGCAGCTTTGCAATACGTCCGCAAAGTGAGTGGGTATCGTAAGCCGTCGAAAGCCAATGAAGAAGCATTCAACAAGGCAATAGAAGAAGTGGCGGAGTCTACGCGGAAGATATTGGCAAATCTCAAATCAAAACAGCAAGAAATAGTCCAGCAGTAAACATAAAATTAATGTCATGCTGAGCAACAGCGAAGCATCTCTACGATAATCTCAGAGACCCTTCGCTATCGTTCAGGGTGACACCCCTGCAACCCCATCCCCCTTTCTCCCGTATACCTCCTTAGGCAATACCCTAAGGAGGTTTTTTCTTTATGTACCGCAAACTTATACCCTTTATCGCAGTCCTCGCGCTGGCAACCTTGGCGTGTGGAATTAGCGTGCCCAAACCGCCCACCCCGCAACCCGAAATGACCGAAGACATTAAAGCGGAATATCCAGACGCGGAAGAGATCAATTTAAAACTACGTTTTGGCGCAGGTGACTTTACCCTTAACCCTGGTGCAGATATTTTGGTCGATGGCACCGCCACGTATAACTACGACGAACTCAAACCCGAAGTCACCACCGATGGCGGCGATGTGGAAGTCCGCGTGGGAGATGGGAATCTCAACATCTTCCCGAATCTCAATAACCTCAAGAACGAATGGGATCTGAAACTTGGCGATCAGCCCATGAACCTGTCCATTGAGTCGGGCGCTTATGATGGCACCTTCGAGTTGGGTGGACTCTCACTCACGCGGTTGGATGTCAAAGATGGAGCTTCCAATGTGGAACTCGCTTTCTCTGAACCAAACCCCGTGGAGATGAGCACCTTCACCTACAACACGGGCGCATCGGATGTGAAGATCACCGGGCTGGCAAACGCCAACTTTAGCTTCTTTGATTTTTCCTCCGGTGCAGGCGATTACACTCTCGATTTCTCTGGTGAATTGCAGCGCGATGCCACGGTCAAGGTTGAGACTGGGTTGAGCAATTTCATCATCATCGTGCCCGAAGGGGTAGACGCAGTGGTCACAGTGCAGGGTGGGCTGTCGAATGTGAATGCAGGTCCCGGCTGGGAAAGAAGCGGGAGCGATTACGTCCAGAAGGGCGAAGGTCCTACGATCACCTTTGTCATCGAAATGGGTGCAGGCAATCTTACGCTCGCGAGATAAAGTTATGAGACCCGGCAGGTTTTGAAGACCTGCCGGGTTTTTATTGGCAGATAATTCAGCGCGAAAGGTCATAATTCATCAGTGACCTCTATCACTTGCCTTGTAACGGCGTTCACAATAAAATCGTGATTGTGGGTAAGTTTTACCTATATTAAGTGAGGTCTCTTATGCAAATCACCCGACAAGCCGATTATGCTGTACGCGCCGTGCTCCACCTTGCACGCAATGGCGAAACCCGCACTGCCACCAGCCTGATCGCCGAAGAACAAAAAATTCCACCCTCCTTCCTTGCGAAGATCATTTCTCAACTTTCGATTGCCGGGTTGTTGCACACCTCCCGCGGAGCACGCGGCGGCGTAACGCTTGCACGTGAGCCGAAAGACATTACCCTGCTTGAAGTCATCGAAGCCATCGACGGTCCCATTCAGCTCAACGAGTGTGTAGGCGATACGGGCACCTGCTCGTTCGACGATAACTGTCCGCTGCGCCCGGTGTGGTGCGAAGCCCAAGAGCAGTTGGTGGGGCGCCTGAAAGGCACCAATTTTGCAGATATGATCGCCAGCGGTCAAACCGCAGCGTAAGGTCAAAGAAATCAAAGCCTCTCGGCTATAATAGCCGGGAGGCTTTTTTTATATACCCTTTGGGTAATTCCATTTGCAAGGATAAACTGATGAAACAGAACCGTGGATATTTGATGGCAGTCCTGCTTTTATTGACTGCTTTGGCATGTGTTGTGCCGGGACTACAACCCGCCTCTGCGATTCCGCCGACACCTGATACACGACTTGACGTTATGGTCGCTGAGACCGTTGCCGCCGCCCTGACGTTAACGCAACAAGTTCCCACCGCCACTATTACATCAACGCCTACTCCCACCTCTACGCCCACCAGCACTCCGCTGCCAGTGGAGCCTACCAAAGCCGAAGAAAGCGTGTTGGATGAAAACACCGATGGCACCAGTTCTTTTATTGATATGGCTGCCAAATATCAATTCACCGTGCCTGTCGCCTGGCTTCCGTTGCGCATCAATTCGCCAGAATATGATGAGGCTGTGTTGCTCCCTGAAGCCTCAAACCCCGCAATTCAAAATCAACTCTCTGTCATTCAAAAACAAGACCCGAACGTCTTCCGCCTTTTCATGCTAGATATCAATGAAGAACATATCGATAGCGGATTTGTCTCCAACGTCAACTTGGTTTGGGACTCTCAAATGGAAATTTCGGTCGCTACCGACTCAGACCTGAAAGGCTTGGCTGCTACCTTACCCACGTCGCTAAAAGATGCCAAAGTGACCAATGTTGAGATCAAAACCACAGCGGGTGGTTTGTCTTATGGCGTGATCACTGCTACTACCCCGCTCATGACTCAGGAAGGTGCCCGGCTGAATGTGTATCAAAAATTGGTCTTCTTCGACCTGCCCACCGGAACCTTGACCGCAACGCTCTCCACCACTGAAAAATGGCAAAGCACGGTGGAACCGTCTTTTGATGAATTCGTTGAATCCTTCCTCTTATTGGAATAACGGAGACTGAACAAACATGTCCACACCCCGTGTTATCCGCGCCCCGCGTGGCACTCAACTGACCTGCAAGAACTGGATGAGCGAAGCCGCTTATCGCATGATTCAAAACAACCTCGACCCTGAAGTAGCAGAGAAGCCCGAAGACCTCGTCGTTTACGGTGGGCGTGGAAAAGCCGCTCGCGATTGGGCGTCGTTTGACGCGATTTTAGAATCGCTGAAAAACCTCGAAGAAGATGAGACCTTGTTGGTACAGTCTGGTAAGCCGGTGGTGATCTTTAAGTCTCACAAAGATGCACCGAAAGTGCTGATCGCCAACTCCAATATTGTGCCGCATTGGGCAACATGGGAATACTTCGATGAGCTCGCCAAAAAGGGTCTCATCATGTACGGACAGATGACCGCCGGTTCATGGATCTACATCGGCACACAGGGCATTTTGCAGGGAACATACGAAACCTTCGGCGCACTTGCCAAGCTCAAAGGCTGGGGCTCGCTGAAAGGGAAGTTCGTGCTCACGGCTGGTTTGGGCGGTATGGGCGGCGCTCAGCCGCTGTCTATTACCATGAACGAGGGTGTGGGGCTTATTGTCGAAGTGGACCCAGAACGTGCAGAGCGTCGTCGCGCCATTGGCTATGTAGATATGGTGGTGGATAACCTCGAAGAAGCCATGACCTTGGTCGAAGAGAACGTTAAGAGCGGTACGCCAAAATCCATTGGGTTGATTGGCAATGCCGCCGATGTATATACCGAACTCTCACAGCGTGGAATCATTCCGGATGTGGTGACAGATCAAACGTCAGCGCATGAGGCGCTGTTTTATGTCCCATCGGGGTTGAGTATTACGGCTGCGAATCAGTTGCGTGAGTCTGATCCTGAAAAATATAAAGCCATGTCGATGGACTCAATGGCGAAGCATGTGAAAGCCATGCTTGCTTTCCAACGCGCGGGCGCAGAAGTATTTGACTACGGCAACAATTTACGTCAGCAAGCCTATAACCATGGCGTGAGCGATGCCTTTGAATTCCCCGGCTTCGTGCCTGCTTATATCCGCCCGTTGTTTTGCGAAGGCAAAGGTCCGTTTCGGTGGGTGGCGCTCTCTGGCGATAAAGAAGATATTTACACCACCGATCAGGCGATCATGGAACTCTTCCCTGAAGATGCACACCTGCACCGTTGGTTGAAGATGGCACGTGAGAAAGTCCCGTTTCAGGGCTTGCCCTCGCGCATTTGCTGGCTCGGTTACGGCGAACGTGTGAAAGCGGGTTTGATGTTTAATGAGTTGGTGGCGAGCGGAAAAGTGAAAGCTCCTATCGTCATCGGGCGTGATCATCTCGACTCAGGTTCGGTCGCTTCACCAAACCGTGAAACCGAAGCCATGAAAGACGGCTCTGATGCGATTTCAGACTGGGCGATTCTCAATGCCATGATTAATGCAGTAGGCGGAGCCACTTGGGTATCCTTTCACCATGGCGGCGGGGTGGGTATGGGGTATAGCCAACATGCGGGTCAGGTCATCGTTGCCGATGGCACGCCCGAAGCTGCCAAACGTTTGGAACGTGTCTTGACCACCGACCCTGGTATGGGTGTAGTGCGACACGCCGATGCCGGCTATGAGATCGCAGTGGAAGCTGCAAAACGTCACGGCATCAAGATGCCAATGTTGAAATAATTTGTACGGAGTCATAGGGGCGATTCGTTATTAAGCGGGTCGCCTTTTATTATTGGAGAAATCTTCTGAAACGCCTTACCCTTCTTCTCCTTGCTTTTCTTATCGCGAGTTGCGGGACTATCCCCAATATTTGGGGTAGCTCCTTGCCGCCTGTTCCTACGCCCACGGGTCTCCCTACAAATACACCCACCATTACACCGACATCTGCTGCGTCACTCACCCCAACTGTTACCCCAACGAGCACAGCTACCTTTACACCCAGCCCAACATTCACGCCAACCCCTACACCGTTGCCATCTCGTGCAGATATCAAACGTGCGATCATTATTAGTTTCGATGGCTTGCGTCCCGATGCCATTGATGAAGCACCCATGCCAAACTTGGCTGCCCTCCGCGCTGAGTCTGCGAATAATCCGCTAACGGCTTATACGATTGATTATCCAGCTACCTCACCCAGCCACGCCTCTATGCTAACTGGTATGTGCATGGAAGATCATGGGGTGATCTACAACAAGTTCTTTATGTATATGGGCTATGCCAAGGGACCCGATATCTTTCAACTAGCGCATGATGCCGGTTTACGCACCGTGATGATCGTTAGCAAAGATAAGTTGCGCCAGTTGGCAGAACCCGAAACCACCGATGTGTTTGAAGTAGATTATGGCGAGCCAGCCATATTACGCGGTGTCCTCCCGCAGATCGACCAGGACTTTGGCTTAATGTTCATCCATGTTGCCACGCCTGATAACCGCGGACACAAATATGGCTGGATGTCTGGCGAGTATCTCAAAGTTCTTCGAGATGGGGATGAGGTCTTAGGCAGTATTATTCAGGAATTAAAAGATAAGGGCATGTACGACTCAACCTTTATTCTCGTCACGTCCGATCATGGTGGTCATGAGAAGAATCATATTGGCACCCTGATCGAAGATTTTCGAATTACATGGATCGCCCACGGACCGGGGGTTATTCCGCAAGAGCTGGATCAGTTAATGTATACATTTGATACCGCCGCCACTGTAGCCTATGCACTTGGTCTTCCAATTCAAGATGCCTGGGCAGGGATTCCTGTGTATAAAATATTTGGCGACCCTCAAATAAAAATTCACGAAAAATATCCATGTAAGACCTAGAAGACATCCCTTTATATGATTCGAAAACTCCGCATCCTGACTCTGCTCTCGATCTTTTTACACGCCTGCGTCTCTGCTTCCGCCTCTATCCCTCCGACCGAGACTCTGACTCCACAAATCCCCACCGCGACTCTAACACCAAGCCCGCTTCCGCCTCCGCCCGAAACGTTGCAACCCACGTCAACACTCCCTCCGCCGCAACCGATCTCCCGCGTCTTTATCGTCACCTTTGATGGACTGCGCCCTGATGCCATTGATGCGGCTGGCATGACAAATGTCCAATCCATGATGCAAAGTGGAGCATATACTCTCACCGCACAGACCATCATGCCCAGCACCACGTTACCTGCCCATGCCGCCTTGGTGACCGGTACCTGTCCTGCCAAAAATACGGTCCGTTGGAATGAGTATGTTCCTCAAAACGGTTATGCTATCGGTACAGACATCTTCGACCTGACCCGTTCTGTGGGCTTACGCACTGTTCTTGTCGCTGGGAAGGAAAAACTGCGCCAGATCACCGAAAGCACAGACTTCTTCGGCTGGGTGGATAACACCGATGAGGAAAAAGACAAGACCACCTTAGATAACATGGCGCTTGAACAGATCGAGCAAGGATTTGGCTTAATGATGGTGCACTTCCCTGATGGGGATGTTGCTGGGCATGAGTATGGCTGGCTTTCCAAACAACAGTTAAGTGCTTACAAGAAAAACGACCAATCCTTTGGTCGCTTTATCAGTGCCATGAAAAAAAATGGCTATTATGACGGTACGCTTTTTATCATCACGTCTGATCACGGCGGTGCACTCACTGACCCGCCGCATGGCACCAACATCCCTGAAGCCATGACCATTCCCTGGATCATTAGTGGACCCCAGATCGTTCCGGGTCAATTGAAGACACCCGTCTATATTTTTGACACTGCTGCTACCGTAGCTTTTGCTCTTGGTTTACCCCTGCAAGCCGAATGGGACGGTACTCCTGTTTATGAAGCCTTCGGTCTCCCCGTCGATCCGCTTCACCAGGGCGGGTGCCCGGGTTTAACGCCATAATATGCCAGCAAAACATAACCCTCTTATCAAATTATTTTGGGCAATGCACCTCAAACTCTATCTATGGAGTTCAGGGCGCATTGGACATACACTTCGCGGATTACCCGTTCTTCTTCTAACCACAAAAGGCAAGCAGACAGGTCAGCTTCGTACAAAAGCCTTAATGTACTTGCCTTATGGAGATGCTTTTGTGGTCATTGCCTCCAATCTTGGCAAAGATCATCACCCTGCCTGGTGGCTTAATTTGCAGGCAAACCCAACAGCTATGGTACAGATCAAAGACTCGCATTTCACTATTCATGCCCGTGAAGCCGATGATGCCGAACGCGAAAAACTCTTTAAAGCATTGGCAGAAAAGACTCCTGACTACGAACAATATCGCTCATGGACATCTCGGCGCATTCCACTAGTGATATTGGAACGGCGATAATCACTTCACTCTGCTAAAATTTCACATAACGTACAAGCCCCAAAAAGGAATCTCCTTATGACTCAAACCTACGATGCCATTGTGATCGGTGCCGGTGTGATGGGCGCCAGCCTTGCCTTCCACTTTGCCGAGCGCGGACTGAAAGTTGCCATTCTCGAGCGCAAGGTAACTGCCTCCGGTGCGACCGGTCACTCCAGCGGGCTGGTGCGTATGCACTATGATCTCGCCGCCGAATCACACCTGACCTTTGCCAGTTACAACAAATATTTCAACGTGTGGAAAGACCGGGTAGGTGGCGAATGTGGTTTTCAACAGACCGGTTTTTTGCAAATTGCCAAGCGTGAACATGAAGATAAATTGCGCGGCAACGTTGAAAATCAGCGAAAGATTGGCATCAATACCTCGGTCATTTCAGTGGATGAAGTCCGCAAACTTTTCCCAGACCTTGTAACAGAATACTTCGACTATGCCGCCTATGAGCCAGACTCTGGTTATGCTGACGCAACGCTCACAACCAACTCCTTTCTTGATTCTGCAAAACGAAATGGCGCCACACTGATTCAAAACTGCGAAGTGACCGCTATTCACACGAGTGGCGGAAAAGTGACCGGCGTAAGCACGACCAAAGGTGATTTCTCAAGCCCAATCGTCGTCAATGCGGCGGGACCTTGGGCGAAGCATGTCGCGGCACTGGCTGGAATCGAGGTGCCCTTGGTGACATGGACTCACGATGTCGCTTTCTTACATCGCCCGCCCACGCTCGGGAAAATCCCTGCTGTGATCGATGATGTGATCAATTGCTATTTCCGCCCCGAAGGCAGTGCGCTGATCCTTGCCGCGGGAGAAGATGAATCGTTGCGCGGTGAAGCGCCCGATGCCGAAGACCAAACACCCACGCCCACCTTCCTTGATAAGCTCATTGACCAAATGGTGCAGCGCATCCCAAAGATCGAAGAAAGCGGATTGCACTCTGTGCATGTAGGGCGTGATGGTATTACACCTGACCAGCGCGCCATTTATAGCGGCACCGACCTGAGCGGCTTTTATCTTGCGTGTGGTTTGAGCGGCACTGGTTTCAAAACCTCGCCTGCCGCAGGCGCCAGCATGGTGGAGTTGATCTTGGACGGCGCACCAAAAACTGTCGATATCACTCCGTTTCGATTTAGCCGTTTCGCTGATGGCAATTTGCTTGAAGGCGAATATGGCTATGGAAATATTTGGAAATAAATATGGATATTACCTATCGCCGCGCCACTCTTGAAGATAATTTCACCACGTTCAACATCTGCCGTGCAGCGCTGGAAGATTTCAGCAAACGCACAGGGGTGCAAGCCATTACGGGTGCCAATGACCCTGAAACCCGCGAAAAACTTTGGGACATTCGCAAATCGTTTTGGGATCATCTTGCCAACACCAGCGACAATTATTGGATCGCGGAAAAAGATGGCGAAGCCATTGGGTATGCTCGCAGCATCTTGCGTGGCAATCACCGTGAACTCACCGAGTTCTTCGTCATGCCGGGCAATCAATCTGTAGGCGTTGGGAAAGAATTGCTTCTGCGCGCTTTTCCAGATGATGTGCCGCATCGCACCATCATTGCTACACCTGATATCCGCGCTCAAACCCGTTATCTAAAATCTGGTGTCTATCCTTTCATGACCGAGTTTTATTTTGAACGTGCACCCGAACCGCAGACCTTCGATACAGACTTGGTCATAGAGTTAGTGGATGCTTCGCCCGCCTCCTTCGACGACTTGGGCAGAATCGACCTCTCGATCCTTGGCTTCCGCCGAGACGTTGACCACCAATTCCTGACTAGTGACCGCAAGCTATACCTCTATAAACGTAACGGACAAGTGGTTGGCTATGGCTATATTCAACGTGATCTATACGGTCCTTTCGCATTACTTGAAAAAGAAGACTTTCCCGCTGTGTTGGCACATGCCGAGAATGAAGCGCATGCTATGGGCGCAACTGTTATCGGCTTTGAAGTGCCCACCATCAACTCGTCTGCCATCAGCCATCTCCTCAACCGCGGATACCGCCTTGAAGGCTTTCTTGGCTCGATCATGTCTGAAAAACCATTTGGAAAATTTGAGAACTACCTGCTGACCAGTCCGCCCTATTTTCTGTAAACAATTGTTAGTGTCATCCTGAGCGATAGCGAAGGATCTCTGCATATGTTGCCAGAGACTCTTCGCTATCGCTCAGAGTGACATCAAATCACGAGGGAAACAATTTCTCAAACACTTCGGGGCAATACTTCTGCACCATCTCGCTTGAAATTCCATTCTCTTTGCAGATCTCGGCATACAAATCCACAGACGGGCGGCGGATTCGTTTTTGGGTATCCAGATCCAAGCCCCAAAGACCGAAGCGTTGCGTCCAACCGCGTTCCCATTCGAAATTATCCACCAGTGACCAATGGAAGTAGCCCTTCACGGGCCAGTTGAAGTTGACCGTGCGCCACACTTCATGCAAGTGCTGCACCAAATAACGCGGACGCATGTGGTCATCAAAATCTTCCACGCCGTTCTCGGTGATGATAATGGGCAGGTTTGGGTAGGTTCGCACGATCCATTTGATCGAGTCATAAATGCCATGCGGAATATTCGCGAGGAAATTCGTATCGCTCATATCGGCGTTTTTGGGGTATCCACTATTCGAGAACATTTGGCTCGCTTTGGCGAGGTCGAACCAGACCGTATCCACCGAGTAATAGTTCAAACCGAGATAATCTTGCGTGCCTTTGGCTTCAGGGATATTGAAATTGCCAATCGGCGTTTTCATCACACCGGTTGAGATCGCTGTTGGGAAACCCATGTTAACACCCTCATAGCGAATATTGCGCATCAAACGATCCAAAGGCGACCAGCTCAAGCGCGGCACCATCGGGCGGAAGTGCAATGCATACCCCACGCGAGCTTCTGGCTGCAACTCATGAATGGCACGATACGCAGCGGCATGTCCGCGCACCATGTTGGCGATCACAGGCATGGCTTGTTTCAAATCTTTTTTGCCAGGCGGGAAGTCCCCAGTCACATACCCGCTCAAGGCATAGACGTTCGGCTCATTGATCGTCACCCACAGGTTGGTATATTCTTTCAACGAATCCACCATCTTGCGGACGTATTTCTCGAACAACGGCACGATCTCTTCGGTCTCCCATGCGCCACGCTCTGTTACCCAAAGCGGATCGGTGAAATGATGCAGCGTCACCAACGCCGTCATGTTGCGATCACGCAATCCGCGCAGCATGTTGCGATATTTTTCGATGGCGTCTTCATCCCATCGATCGGGAGTCGGTTGCACACGGCTCCACTCAATGGATAGACGATGCGCATTTTGTCCTGTTTCAGCGGCGCGGTCAAAATCTTCACGCCAGCGTCCGCCCCACCAATCGGCAGCCACCGCCGCCGAACCATTGGTATGACCTTCCTGCTCCCACTTCCACCAATTGTTATTCGTGTTGTTACCTTCCACCTGGTGTGAAGCCGTTGCCGTCCCCCATAAAAATCCTTTTGGAAAATGATAAGTACCTTGAGGCATGATGTTTCTCCGTTTGTGTAGGGTCGGGGTCACCCCGCCCTTACTTGCGATTCAAATAAGCCAAATACAACGCCACCGACCCCGCCACAGCGGCATTCAACGATTCAATTTTGCCTTTCATCGGCAACTTCAAGACAATATCGCACTTCTTACGTGTCAACTCGTGGATGCCTTCACCCTCGGAGCCAACGACCAGCCCCAATGCACCTTTGAGATGACGGGAATTCGCCTCCACCTCCGCCCCGTCTTGGTCCAACCCTACCAACCAGATGTCTGCATCTCGAAGCGCATCCATTGCCTGCGAAAGATTCGACTTGGCGATCAGCATATGCTCACTCGCCCCCGAAGACGCATTCACCGCAGACGGTGTCACCTCTACCGAGCGTGCTAGCGGAATGATGATGCCATGCACCCCGACAGCCTCTGCCGTGCGGATGAGCGTGCCGAAGTTCTGCGGGTCTTGTAACGAGTCGAGGATGAGGATGAAAGGCGGCTCATCTTTGGAACTATCCAAGATATCAACCACATCTGCATACGGGTAGCCGCTGACTTCCGCCACCACGCCTTGATGATGTTGGTTGACCTTATCCAGCTTGGTGCGCGGGGCACGAAAGACCTTGATCTTCCGTTGTTGCGCAAGTTTGACAATCTCGGCTAACGTGCCTTTTTCCTGCGCCCCTTCGGCGATTTCTATTGAAAAGATGTCTCTGCGCTTTGCAAGCAGAGCTTCATGAACAGCATTGCGTGAATAGATGAATTCTTTCATATCGAAGGGTATTTTACTTGATAACGATATAGTACAACGCAAATCCACTTAAGCGATAGAATCAAATTGTTCCAAGGAGTTTCCATGAAAAATAAAATTATCTTTTTACCGGTATTCCTTTTGTTTGCCTCACTGGCTTGTTCATTGTTGAACACACCCACACCAGAAACTTCTGCCCCTCTGGAAAGTATTGCGCCAACCTTTACGTCCGAAGCGCCTGCAGTGTCAGCGGCATTAAGCTCTGGACTCACGATTCAATCGTCGCCGGTGGAAGAGGCGGGGGTAGAACTGCCCTATACCATCAAGGCACAAGTCCCATATTTGCAAGGCTCTGATGATGTGCGCGTCCAAAACTTCAACACCTATCTCAAACAGATCGTCCGAAATGAAATTGAAGGGTTCAAAACCAATACACTTGCCTTTGCCAGCACACCGCCCATTGTGAATGGAAGCTCATTGGAAATTCAATACATCGTGCTGGGGCAGCGCAATGATATTTGGAGCATTCAATTCCTTGTGTATTTCTATGCAGATGGCGCGGCGCACCCCGGGCATTACAGCATTTCGGTCAACTACGATCTGGCGAATGGACGTGAAGTGACGCTGGATGAACTCTTTATCCCGGGCTCTGATTACCTGAACGTTCTTGCGGATATTTCCAAGGCTGATCTTTCTACACGTGATATTGGCTTTGAAAGTTTCTCGACTGGTGCAGACCCGCTGCCCGAAAATTATGCTCGCTGGAATCTTTCGAATGAAGGCTTTCTCGTGATTACCTTTGATGAATATCAAGTGGCACCTTATGCTGCTGGACCACAGACGGTGACTATTTCTGTTTCTCAATTAAGCGATATTGCCAACCCCAATGGAGTATTAGCATTGTTTGGAAAATAACATGAAGCCTACACTCGACGTTCCTCTACTGTTTGCCACTCGTATCATCCGCATGTTCTGCTACGGATTCTTATCCGTCATTTTGGTGCTGTATCTTTCTGAAACTGGGCTGACAGAACAACAAGCGGGGTTACTCTTCACCTTCACGCTGGCAGGGGATGCCGCCATTTCGCTCTATCTCACCACCCATGCGGATGGATTCGGTCGGAAACGCACACTGATTATCGGCGCTTTGCTCATGTTGGGAGCAGGTGTCGTTTTCTTGATGACGAACAACATCATCGTCTTGATGATTGCTGCCATCATTGGCGTTATCAGCCCCAGTGGAAATGAGATCGGTCCATTTCTTTCAGTAGAACAGGCGGGCTTGAGTCAACTCTTGCCTGATAAATTGCGCACCAAAATTTTTGCTTGGTATAACCTTGCAGGTTCTTTCTCCACAGCCATTGGCGCATTGACCGGCGGTTGGCTGGCTCAACTTTTGCAAGCTTCGGGCTGGTCTGCATTAGATGCGTATCGTTACATTCTCACAGGGTATGCAGTGGGCGGTTTACTTATTGCGATTCTGTTTCTGCAAATTTCCCCTGCGATCGAAGTGCGTGATGAAACAAATCAAGACAAGAAAGTTTTAGGTCTGCATAAATCACGGAAAGTGGTTTTCAAACTCAGCGCCTTCTTTGCACTGGATGCGTTTGCAGGCGGGCTCATTGTGCAAAGCATGATCGCCTATTGGTTCCATGTTAAATTCGGTGTGGAGTCAGGCATCCTTGGCAGCATCTTTTTTGGCGCAAACATTCTGGCGGGTATTTCTTCTTTGCTGGCAGTTAAGATCGCTGATAAATTCGGGCTTATCAACACCATGGTCTTTACGCACATTCCATCGAATATTCTTTTGATCCTCGTCCCGCTGATGCCTTCTTTGCCTCTCGCTATCGGAGTCTTACTTCTGCGCTTTAGCATCTCTCAAATGGACGTACCCACGCGTCAATCCTACACGATGGCTGTTGTGGCTCCAGACGAACGGTCCGCCGCTGCTGGTGTGACCGCTATCGCGCGATCTGTAGGCGCCTCCATTTCCCCCGCGCTAACGGGAATCTTTTTCAGCATGCCCAACCTGCTCAGCGTACCGTTCTTTTTGTGCGGCGGTTTGAAGATCGTCTATGACTTATTATTGTGGCGTGAGTTTAGCGCCGTCAAACCGCCGGAAGAAGCATGACCAACGTGCTAAAAATTCTATTCAACTTTATTCGTGTGTATTTAACCAGTTTTGGAGGAACTCATGTCTACTGCCCCTAAATCAGAAATCCTGCATATTGCTGAAATGGTCAACTACCAGGAAGGCTCGGTCGTCAGCCGCCAAATCACAAAAGAGGACGCCGGGAATGTGACCTTATTTGCCTTCGATAAAGACCAAGGACTGAGCGAACATAAAGCTCCTTTCGATGCTCTTGTTCACATTCTCGAAGGTGAAGCGGACGTAACCATCTCTGGTACACCCTATCGTTTATCTGCGGGCGATGCCATCATCATGCCCGCCAACGAACCGCACGCCTTGAAAGCCATTCAGAAATTCAAGATGCTGTTGACGATGATCCGAGCAAAATCTGTTGGTGAGGGCGGACCGAAAATTTAGGTGCCAAATAAATTGATTTTTAGATAGTTGGGCAAATTCACTGTATTAAAATGCTGACGTCAGGCTGTTTGCCTGACGTCAGCTTTCGCCAAAGGAGGAGACTGGAATTCTGCGTTGAGAGGTGTCTACGACCGTCTCCATGAAAGATATTAATGCAGGTTTCATTTTTTGGGCATCGTAATATGTCACCCATTGTGCATGATGAAGCACATGAACATCAAAACTTTTTCAAAAAAGAGCGAGCCTGCCCAATGGCATCTTCAAAGGTGGAATATGTCTTCATTTCAAGTGCGTCGTTTCCTGTGATCATTTTGGAAACACGCCTGCCTTCTTGCGCCAAGCACAACACAGGTTTCCCTATATGTAGTGCATAACCGATCTCATACCCAACCCCGTGCGAAGGCACACCCACTTCCGCGATCAGAACGTCACATTCTCGAACCCATTTCACATCGCGTTCATAGACATCTTTAGGGGTAAGCATACGCTCGCCTTCCATCGCTTCGGATTGAGCTAAATGCGACGTAGGGATTACATGCCCATCTGCTTCAAGAGCGGCAACGAATTGGCGATAAAAAGATTCGAGTTCACGTCCACCAGTAATGGAGCAAGCAAAATAGATATTCATTATTTTTTCGGAAGTTTTGAGAGAATAGAGATATCACGCCGATGTGACACATTGGGCACATCGTTACCGCCATGGCGCATGCTATCCATCTCGGCGCTGAAACGCATCCAATCTGAAACAAGGATGATGATATGTGGAGACTTGTCTTTGAAGAAAAGCGGCGAGAGGAAAAGCCTTAATGCCGCTTGTGACATGGGCAACGCACTCACCTCAATCACAATTGCGCTCATCTTTGCAATCGGCTCAACGATCTCTTGCAGTGAACGCGGCAGGCTTTTGGGTGGAAAAATTCCACCCATGGTGGCGGTGCTGGTGCGGCGAAATCTTTTATATGAAATATTCAAACGCAAAAAAGGAGTAACCAGTTTGAGGTGATCTGAAAATGGCTGCACATAGGCACTCTTACGAATCAGCCACATCACAATTCCGGCAATGGAAGTAAACCCTCCCAACACAGAAAAGGTCATCCAGCGCCACTGTTCAAAACCCCAGCTACGAAGTGCCCAAGCCAGCCCAAGCATTGCCAACCCAAGCGTAAAAACCGCCGTCCACCAGCGGCTCATCATATGCGTAAAAATGACAAGAGGATAGCGGCGTCCGCCTTTTTTGGTTACCATGATCAATCATCCTCATCCATGGTTGGAAATGTCTCGTCTCCTTCGGAACCTTGAACCTGATCGCCGTTCATTTGCTGTAGCAAACGCCCAATGGCTTTCTCTAAATGTCCGCCGCGCAAACTGAAGGTGATATCACCACGAGTCTTTTCGATAATGCCACGTGCCAAGTCGGTCTGACGGCGAAGTCCGTTCGTGATGGCGTCAGGGTAGTCCATGGTGACGAGCACAGAGTAGATCTCATCCATCACACCCATCAAGCGTTCTGCTTCTGCAGAATAACCGTGACGGAGAATATCCATGGTGCGGCGGCGTAATTCACCGACAACTTCTGCCAACCCGTTGAGAAAGGTTGCAGGTTCAACATTCAGATCCTCCGGAGTCGGAAGCGGCTGGCTTTTTATCAACGCACAGGTTACATTAGCTTCCACAAATTCTTTGAGCGCGTCCTGTGTATATCCTGCATGAAAAAGGTCTGGGTAAGCGACGAGGGAATTTCGAAGCGTATCAGCAAGCCGATGAGCTTCGAGTAGCTGTGCCTGCATAGTTTCATGATCGTCACGATGCACAGCGCGGATGGCAAGCGAACAAGCGCGTGTTAACTGACGCGCCTGTGCCAACGCCTGATCTCGTGCAGCGGTGCGCGCATCAAAATTCTTTCGAATTTGATCAGCAATAGATTCAAGTTTATGCATGGCTATTCTTTAGGTGGCTCTGGCGGCTGCTGGAAGGGACGGAAAAGATTATCAGCCAGAGAAGAATTGACGGGAACATGAATCTCGCCATAGGCTGCTTCATACCGCGCAATGTTTTCTGTCAGTGCCTTCAATAAAAGTTTGGCGCTAAGCGGCGTCATCACCACGCGCGAGCGGATCTTGGCGCGCAGTTCGCCAGGCAGTAAATGCGCAAAGTCGATGACGATATCAGATGGAGAATGGGCAATGCGCGCAAGATTCACATATTCAGGTTCCACACCCGCAGGGAGTTCAAGGATGGGACCGGTTGGTTGTTTTGGGGGAGTTTGGGGATTGGTCATGAGATTAAATTTTTTACCACAGAGATCACGGGGTCACCGAGAAACTTCTTGCGTTCTCTGCATACTTTGTGGGCTCTGTGGTAATAGGTTTGGGTTTACTAGAATGGGATGTCGTCTTCGGGCGGAATTTCTGCCATGTCCATGCCGCCGCCTGCAATGGGTCCACTGGCGCCATCGTCGCGAGAGGAGAGGAAGCGCACGGTCTGCGCAGTGACCTCAAAGGAAGCACCGGCCGTACCATCTTGCTTACTCCAAATGCGTGGTCCACCTGTTGCTTTGTCTGGTGTAAGGCGTCCTTCGATCAGAACCTTGGAGCCTTTCTTGACGTATTGATTGCAGATCTCGGCGGTCTTGCCCCAGGTGGAAACACGGAACCAAATGGTTTCTTTCACCTGTTCGCCGTTGCCAGCGGTGTACTGTCGGTTGGTAGCGACTGAGAAAGAAGTCACTGCCTGACCGGATGGGGTGTAACGCATCTCGGGGTCTTTACCGACGTTACCTACAATAATAATGGTGTGATACATGGGGATTCTCCTCTTGGGTTAAAGGTGCCCGCCGAATCTCGGCGGGAAACAATTGAAACATTTGTATTGTACTCTTACTTGCTTTATTTGTTAACCAAAATTGGTTTTATCATGAAAATAATTGCATGTAAGAACAGCCTGTAGCAGGCTGTCCATGCGTTAAGTATCGTCGTAATTCCAATTGCCAAAGGAGTTAAAGCATGAAACTAAGTCTTAAGCACTACGGGATCATTATAGGGGCGTTGTTAGCAGCGTACTTCCACCTCATTCTCTATCCAGATATTGGCTTCACCTTGAACGGATTAGGCTACTTGGGGCTGCTTGGAGCTTATTTCCTGCCAATCGCCTTCTTCCAACAGAAACATAAGCTGGTTTGGTGGGGGCTGGTTGGTTATACCATTCTCACCATTGTGTTGTGGGCGATCATGGGGAATAAGCAATTCGTGGCTGGCACAACCAGTGCTATCGGTTATTATGCCAAGGCGGCTGAAGTTTTTCTTTTAGCCTGTCTCTGGGCAGATAAACCAAAATAATTCTATAAATACGCTTTTCTTTTATCTGGTAGAATTTGCCGCTATTAAACAAGGTGTGACAAAACTTGTCATACCTTGTTTCTTTATAGGTGCATTTTATGGAATGGCAAATAGAATATCTTGTTGACCTCAAACTTTTATACATCAAGACCAAGGGCACCGTTACGAATGAAGCGGCAAATTTGATGGTCTCTGAGATCGCACGTGCGATGGAAAAACATCAGTGCATCTTTCAAGTTGTGGATCATCGTGAAACTGTTTTTGATTTCAAGACTCTTGATTATTATGATCGTCCAAAGGTAAATCAACAATTGGGTATGTCAAGACAATGGCGGGTTGCCATGGTGTTCAAGAAACTGACAGAAGAAACTTTGTTTATGGAAACCGTTTTTCGTAACCGGGGATATGAATTTCGTCAGTTTGATGATGTAGAAAAAGCCCAAGTTTGGGTTTTGAGTCAGTAGAAAAAACTACAACGGCGTTTTCATGGGGATACCTGCCTTGCGCGGGTACTTCGGCGGCGTGGCAGCAACCTTATCGACCAGCACCAAATACCGGTCATCGACAACACCGGGTAAATTGACGGGGATCAATTGCTTTAATTTTCCACCTAAAATTTTCATCGCCTTCTCGGCAGACTGTGCTTCGACAGGACCCGTCTCCCCTTTTTGAGCAAGCATGGTTCCGCCGCGTTTAACAAGCGGAAGAAGATACTCGCTCAAGATATTGAGGTTTGCAACAGCACGTGCCACAGCCCAGTCATAGGTTTCGCGATGCGCCGGGTTCTGCCCCACATCTTCGGCACGTGAATGCAAGACTTCGATGCCTTCCAGCCCCAATGTTTGAATCATATGCTGACAGAACATGGCTTTCTTGCCCACCGACTCAACCAAAGTCACATGCATGGTAGGGTAAAGAATTTTAAGCGCGATTCCGGGGAAACCCGCCCCTGTACCCACGTCAATGAGGCGTTGCGGCGGATTGGCTTTCCATGCCAGCACACAGGAATATGAATCCAGAAAATGCTTGGTGCGAATGGACTCTACATCTCGAATGGCGGTGAGGTTGAATTTCTGGTTCCACTCCATCAATTCTTTTTCGTAATTGACGAGCGCCACCACCTGTCGAGCCGTGAGGTGGACATTGAAAAGGGTTTTTGCGTCTTGAATCAGAGAGTCCATAGAAAATGATTATAAAACAGGTTTTTCGCACACGAAGTTCACAAGATTGCTTTACAAGAAAGAGGACGGCTTTCCACCGTCCTCTTTCTTAATCATTACTTCTTTTCTTCTTCCTTCACTTGTGGTTCAACTTTTTTCTTGTTGCCACGCATCTTGCGGAAGACCCAGCGCACCGCGATGAATGCCAGGTAGAACGGAATACCAATCGTGACCAACATCGGCAGGGTGAAGATCACGAAGCGGATCATGAAATCAACAAAGCCTTTCCAGAAGTCGAGCAGGTCTTGCACAGCTTCGAGCGCAACGCCCTTCGGCTCCCATTTGCCAATGGTCACTGGTTTGATGGTCTCTTCGGCGACAAGGCGAATGGTGATGGCAGACAGAGCAGAGGCTTCTTCGTAGTATTTGATCTGCCCTTGAATGATCTCGATCTGTTCACGGTAGTACATCAATTGATTGAAGACATTGACAACCTCATCAGAGTTCTGAGCGGTTTCCATCAGTTTGGTCAATTCTTCTTCGGCGGCTTGATAGGTCTTAAGGCGAGACTTTAAGTCCACATATTCAGCAGTGACATCCTGCCCGGAGCGGGTTTCGTTCTGAACTTCCACCGCATCTTTCTTGATCTTTTCCAACGCTTCATCGAGGCTTTCAGCAGGCACACGAATGGTCAGGCTGGCTTCAGGGACCGGGGTGTAATCACTGGTATAGCCCTGATACAAATTAGAAGAAACTACGAACCCACCAAGGTCTACCGCCATTTTTTGGATCTCATCCAAACGGAGTTCCACATCTGAAACCACGACTGAAATGTCGGCGTTCTGAATGACGATGCGTTCAACTTGGGCAGCATTTGCGTTCCCGCCGCCTTCTCCACTCGCCGGGGCAGACTCTTGAGCAATGGCGTCATTGGCAACCATCATGGTCGGTGCTGGTGCAACAGACTGGTCGTAATACGGCTCTTCTACCGGCGCAGATGCGCCTCCGTATAATTCGGTTGAACGGGCAGAATTGCTGGCGCAAGCTCCAAGAATAATCGTGGCGATCAAAATAAGGCTATAGGGCATGAGGCGTTTCATTTCTTTCTCCTTCTTTCTTTTGGTAATTTCTCTTCCCAAAAGACGACGATCCAAAATAAATTGTTCCCCTCGTATTGTACAACTTCCTATAAAGAAAAAGTCCTCCCGAGCGTATGGGAGGACTTTTGTGGGAGGCGTTACCAACCTTCGCTGATTCTCACAGCATGTTTCTCTGGCAGCCCTGCGGCGCGGATGCGTTCTTGCACCTCGGCGATGTTATACATGACCCGTTTGGGCGTCCACGTGCGGGCTTCGGTGTCGTAGATGGCATAGGCAGCTCGCGGGTCACGGTCTCGGGGTTGACCCACACTTCCGGGGTTCAGGATCAGCTTCGGCTCAAGCTGGATCGTTATGTCTGGTCTGGTTTGCTCAACCAGCACTCGCCCATTGGCTTCTTTTTGGGCAAACATACTTTGGATGTGAGAGTGCCCCACAAAGCACCAGGGGGTATCAAAGTGTTCAAAGTTCAAACTCGCGGTCATCGAGTTGAGGATGTATTCCCACAGCGGATCACGCGGACTGCCGTGTGCCATGGAAGCTTCTCCACGAACCTTGGTCTTGCTCGGCAGGGATTTAATGAAATCAATATTGCTGGCAGTAAGCACTTTCTCATGATACATCAACGAACGTTTGGCATCGCCATTGAACGTCTCCAATGACATGCGCCCAACCACCGCCACATCATGATTACCCATCAAACAGGTCAGGTTCTTGATTTCCTGTACTTCCTCCACCACAGCATTCGGGTCCGGTCCATATCCAACAAGATCACCAAGGCACCACGTTTCATCTACTGACCCCGCATCTTTTAATACAGCTTCCAACGCCGTATAATTTGCATGAATATCCGACATGACCAAAATACGCATATTATTCCAACAGCCTCGCAATGTGTTCGATGATTTTTTCAGCCACTTCACTTTTGCTCATGAGTGGCAATATTTCCTGAGTTCCATTTGCAAACAATAAAGTAATTCGATTGGTTTCTACGGCAAACCCGGCATCACTGGCAGAAATATCATTGGCGGCAATAAAGTCCAAATTTTTGGATGCCAGCTTTTCGGATGCATTTGCCAGTAAGTCGCGACTCTCCGCCGCAAATCCTACTGTGACCTTGAAACGCCTCTGGACTCCGCTCTGGCTTGCCAGCGTTTTCAGGATATCTGGTGCTGCCTCAAGCTGGATCTGCGGAATGCCGTCACGCTTTTTGAGTTTGTCTTTCGCCACACTCACCGGGCGGAAGTCTGCGCCTGCGGCTGCCATGATGAGCGCATCAGCGTTTTCGTTGAGTAGGGTATCAAGCATATCTTGCACGCTCTTAACGTTGACAACATTCGCGCCCACAGGCGGAGTTAATGCCGTTGGTGTAGTGATCAGCGTGACTTCAGCACCAGCATCCAATGCGGCTTGTGCGAGAGCATAGCCTTGTTTTCCCGAAGAATGATTGGTAATGACACGCACCGGGTCGATGGCTTCCTGCGTCCCACCGGCGGTGACGATGATTTTCTTGCCAGCGAGTTTTCCATTTTTGCCGAGCGCGATTCGAATATGCCCGAGAATATCCATTGGTTCGAGCATTCGCCCCACGCCGCTCATGCCTGAAGCGAGGTGCCCGGCGGCGGGTCCGGCAACCAGCACACCGCGAGTCTGAAGCGTTTTGAGATTCGCTTGCGTTGCGGGGTGGTCGAACATGCCACCGTCCATGGCAGGTGCGATCAGAATCGGGCAAGTCGCCGCGAGGGCTGTTACGGTGAGGAGATTATCAGCGATGCCATGCGTGAGTTTTGCCATGGTATCGGCGGTGCAGGGTGCAATGACAAGCAGATCGGCTGTTTTGCCGAGGCTGACGTGTAACACATGGGCTTCATCGCCCCAGAGGTCTTTATCGGTATAGGCTTTGTGCCCGGTGACAGATTGATAGGTAAGCGGTGTGACGAATTTTTCGCCCGCGCCCGTCAGGATCACATCCACTTTTGCCCCTGCCTGTGTTAACTTGGATGCCAGGTCCGCTGCTTTGTACGCCGCAATCGACCCTGTGATCCCAAGTAGGATGTGCTTACCCGAAAGGATGGACATGATGAGAGATTATACTTCCAACATTAATAAAACTTTGCCGTAATACTTGTTGTTTCTGTTAAGGCAATGTGGGGAATTTTGACCCTTGACTCAATTGCCTGACGTGCATAGAATAGCGCCCAACATGCTTAAGTCCACCCGTTGGTTTAGCTTTTATTTTTATTACGGTTTCCGGAGCCCGGTTGCCGTTGGTGGCGCTTAAGTAGACAGAAAACATAAATCTGGATGCAAAAAGAGCGAGACCACACGGTCTCGCTCTTTTTTATTACTACCTCATCTCGTAAGGGCAACCCGCCCAGTACTGGTAGAACTTGAAGGGTCGCCCCTGCAAAACAGGAGAAGAAAACATGTCAGTTCGAGGAATCCGCGGTGCCACCACTGTTGCGGAAAATGAAACGGAAATCATCCTTCAGGCGACACGTGAATTGCTTGAAGCGATTATGAAAGAAAACCCGGGGTTTAAACCAGAAGATGTAGGCAGTGCCATCTTTACTGTGACGGAAGATCTAACCGCCACCTTTCCGGCGCAAGCGGCACGCCAAATGGGTTGGAGTATGGTGCCGATGATGTGCGCCCGTGAAATTCCTGTGCCGGGCAGTTTGCCCAAAGCCATCCGTGTGCTGGTGCACTGGAATACCGATACGCCACAAGCTGAGGTCAAACATGTGTATCTGCGAGATGCGGTGAAACTACGACCTGATTTGGTTGCCGCGCAATAAAAATTCAAACTCAAAAAATAGTTAGGAGAAATCACCTATGATGATTATCATGAAATCCAATGCGACCCCGCAACAGACCGAAGCGGTGATCGCGCAAGTTAAAACAATGGGGTTGAGCGTTCACCTCTCGCAAGGCGTGGAAGCGACCATTATCGGCGCCATCGGCGAGACCCATAGCATTCCGCTCGAACGCTTTGAAGGCATGGACGGGGTGGATGTTGTGCAGCGTATCACCAAGCCGTACAAGTTAGCGTCGCGCCAGTTTCACCCGGAAGATTCGCTTGTGCCTCTCGACGGTTTCCATGTGGGTGGCGAGCACATTGCCGTCATTGCGGGACCGTGTTCAGTGGAGAGTCGCTCGCAGATCATTGAAACTGCTTTGGCTGTGAAAGAGGCGGGCGCATCCGCTTTGCGTGGTGGAGTCTTCAAGCCGCGCACATCGCCGTATTCCTTCCAGGGGCTTGGCGAAGAAGGTCTTGAACTGCTGGCAGAAGCACGCGAGAAAACCGGTCTGCCCATTGTGGCGGAGATCATGTCGCAGGTGCAGGTGGATGTGATGGTGAAGTATGTAGACGTGCTGCAGGTGGGCGCGCGCAATATGCAAAACTTTAACCTGTTGCGTGCCATCGGCGAGACTCGCACCGCGGTGCTGCTCAAGCGCGGACTTTCCGCTTCGGTGGAAGAATTGCTCATGTCAGCCGAATACATTTTAGCGGGCGGAAATAATCGTGTGATGCTATGCGAACGTGGCATTCGTACGTTTGAGACATCCACACGCAACACAACGGATATCAATGCCATTCCTGTTTTGAAGAGCCTCACCCATTTGCCCGTCATTCTTGACCCCAGTCATTCCACAGGCTATTCCGAATTCGTCGCTGCCATTGCTCGCGCAGGCGTTGCCGCTGGTGCTGATGGACTCATTGTGGAAGTCCACCCTGACCCGGCGAAAGCCGTCTCAGATGGCAGACAATCTCTCAAGCCCGAAGCCTTCGCCGCCATGGTCAAGCAGGTGGGTCAGATCGCCCAAATTATGGGACGTAAACTCGCGACCGTACAAGGCGAATATAGCAAGAACGGTTGGGCGTAAGAGCGGTAATTGGAGATTGGTAAATAGTAAGTGCCAATCTCCAATCTCTAATTACCAGTTACAAATTACCAATCACATTCACCCAAAAGGAAACCATATCACCATGATGATCATTATGCGCCCTGGCGCACCCCGCGAACAAATTGACGCTGTTATCAAAGCCGTCGAAAGCCACAAACTCACTGCTCATCCCATCTTTGGCGTAGAGCAAACCATCATCGGCGCCGTCGGTGACGGGCATTACGTCCTCAAAGAAACCTTCGAAGCCTTCCCCGGCGTGCTTGAAGTGCAGCGTATTTCCAAACCGTACAAATTGGCATCCCGTCAATTCCACGAACAGGATTCTGTTTTTGAATTCAATGGCTTCACCATTGGCGGAACCGAAGTGCCCATCATCGCAGGTCCGTGTTCGGTGGAAGGGCGCGAACAGATTCTTGAAATTGCACAAGCTGTGAAAGAAGCGGGCGCAAACGCTTTGCGCGGCGGCGTCTTTAAACCGCGTACATCGCCGTATGCCTTTCAAGGTCTCGGTGAAGAAGGTCTCGAGTATATGGCAGAAGCGCGTGAGAAAGCTGGCTTGCCGCTTGTTGTTGAAGTGATGGCGGTTTCACAGATCGAGATGATGGAAAAATATGTCGATATCTTCCAGCTCGGCGCGCGTAACATGCAGAACTTCAATTTGCTGCGCGCGCTCGGTGAAACCCGCACGCCTGTGCTTTTCAAACGCGGTATGTCTGCCACTATCGAAGAGATGTTGATGGCGAGCGAATATATTCTCAACGGCGGCAATCACAAAGTCATCTTGTGCGAACGCGGCATCCGCACATTCGAAACCGCCACTCGCAACACCACCGACATCAACGCCGTGCCCGTGCTCAAGAAACTTACTCACCTTCCCGTTGTCATTGACCCATCTCATTCCACAGGCGACTCGGCTTTTGTTTCTTCTGTTGCCAAAGCGGGTGTTGCCGCCGGTGCCGACGGTCTCATCGTCGAAGTTCATCAAGATCCACCTCACGCCATTTCCGATGGCAAGCAGTCGCTCACCCCTGAAGCCTTTGCCAAGATGGTGAAACAGGTCAAGGCGGTGGCTGAAGCGGTGGATCGCAAACTCGTCAACTCCCATGTCGCAGCCTGACTTTAATCTCGCAGAATCTAAAATTGCCATCATCGGATTAGGCTTGATGGGCGGTTCGCTGGCGTTGGGATTGCGTGGAAAATGTGCCGCGCTGTATGGAGTTGACCCGCATCTTCCCACGCTCGAACTTGCTCTGTCTCAACATATCGTGGACTACGCTGACAGCGACCCTGCCAAACTTCTCCCCGAAGTGGATTTGGTTATCCTATCTGCACCCGTCCCTGCGATTTTGACTCTGCTGGAGAAGTTGCCTTCGTTCACATCTAATCCTTGCATTGTGATGGACTTGGGTTCTGCAAAAAAACAAATTGTCGATGCAATGCAGAACCTGCCCGAACGCTTCGACCCCATTGGCGGGCATCCGATTTGCGGCAAGGAAAAACTCTCGCTCGCAAATGCCGAGAGAACGCTTTACTACGCTGCGCCATTTTTACTCACACCGCTCGAACGGACATCACAACGTGCCATCTCTGCTGCCAATCAAATCATCGAAGCGCTGGGAGCCAAAGGTAAAATCCTTGACGCCTCAGAACATGACCGCATCCTTGCAGCGACGAGTCATCTGCCTTTCTTGATCTCATCTGCACTAGCATTGGCAACCCCTGAAGAAGTTGCTCCCTTTGTCGGACCTGGCTTCAAGTCCACGAGCAGACTCGCAGGCACATCCTCTTCCATGATGTTGGGCGTTTTACAGTCAAACCGCGAGAATGTGTTGGAGGCGCTGCATCGAATGCAAAATGAATTTGCTCAACTCGAAGCCGCACTAACTGCTGGCGATTTTGTAAAAGTCGAATCCCTGCTAAACGAAGCACAAGCCAAACACCAATCCTTCACTGGTAACTGACCAACTGGTCACTGTTTACTGAATACTGGTCACTTTCAATCATGCCCTTACCTTCTTCTCTCTACATCAACCCGATCAACCACGCACTGAATGCAACTGTCCGCGTGCCTGGCTCCAAGTCCCTGACCAATCGCGCCTTGCTGATTGCGTCCCTTGCAAACGGCACAACCCACCTCACCAACACGCTCTTCTCTGATGACTCGCGCTACTTTGCCAAAGCCCTGCAAGCCCTCGGCTTTGACGTGCAACTCGATGAAGCGAATTTCTCCATGACGGTCACGGGCATGGGTGGGAAAATCCCCGCCACGAAAGCGGAACTTTTCATAGGCAATGCAGGCACTGCTGCAAGATTCCTCTCCGCATTCCTCACACTCGGACATGGTGAATATATTTTGGATGGTGAGCCGCGCATGCGCGAACGTCCGATAGGGGATTTGGTAGATGCGCTGAGTCAGTTGGACGCACAAGTGAAACCAGTAATCAGTGACCAGTATCCAGTGTGTCCGCCCATAAGAGTTATTGCAAATGGACTGCAAGGCGGAAAAACAAAAATCGCAGGTGATATCTCCTCCCAATTTTTATCCGCGCTGTTAATGGTCGCCCCCTACGCTCAATCCTCCATCGAAATCGAACTCACCACCGAACTTAACTCCAAACCGTATGTGGATATGACTCTCTGTGTTATGAAAGATTTTGGGGTTGAGATTGAACGTGATGGATACCGCTCATTTACAGTTTCGCCTAATCTCTATTCTCTAATCTCTAATTATCCAATTGAATCTGACGCCTCTGCCGCCTCATATTTTTTTGCTGCTCCTGCCATTTGTGGCGGAACGGTGAAAGTCGAAAATATTTCACGCAACTCTATGCAAGGTGATGTTGCATTTCTCGATGTATTGAAACAAATGGGATGTGCCGTTCAAGAAACTGATAACTGCATACTGGTTACTGGACACTCTGAACTTCACGGCGTAGATGTTGATATGCGTGACATTCCCGACACCGCCCAAACCCTCGCCGCCATTGCTCCTTTCGCTAATTCTCCCACCACCATTCGTGGAATTGCCTCGGCGCGAGTCAAAGAAACGGATCGAGTATCCGCCACCTGCACCGAACTCGCCCGCCTTGGTGTCCAAGTCGAAGAACACGAAGACGGTATGACCATCCACCCGTGCAAAACGTTCAAACCTGCCAACGTTCAAACGTATAATGATCACCGCATGGCAATGGCATTCTCCCTTATCGGCTTGCGCTTCGACGGCGTCACGATTGAAAATCCTTCTTGTGTTTCAAAAACCTTTCCCAATTTTTTTGATGTCCTCGATCAATTAAGAAGTCAACCCGCATGAATCTCCAATCTCCAATTACCAATTACCAATTGGGCTTGATTGGCTACCCTCTCGGTCATTCCCTCTCTCCCAAAATCCACACCGCCGCCCTCGCCGCCAGTGGACTTGAAGGCAACTATTCCCTATTCCCCATTCACCCTGATGACAAACAAGGATTGAAAGACTTACTTGCCCAAGTCCGTGCTGGCGAGATTCACGGACTCAACGTCACCATTCCGCACAAACAAAACATCATCGAATTTATGGATGAACTGACGCCCACTGCCAAAGCCATCGGCGCGGTCAACACGATTTATATGCGTGCAGATAAACTCATCGGCGATAACACTGATGCGCCAGGGTTTCTCTCAGACCTCAAACGGGTTTCAAATTCATCATTCAGCACTCCGCAGTCTGCATTGGTCCTGGGTGCTGGAGGTTCAGCAAGAGCTGTTGTTTACGCATTGCTCAATGATGGCTGGAACGTCACCCTCGCTGCCCGCCGCATCGAACAAGCCCAACAACTCGCAGCATCATTTACTAATTACCAGTTACCAATTACAGATAATTCCGCATTCTTCATTCCGCATTCCTCATTAATCGTCAACACCACCCCTCTCGGCATGACACCCAACACGGAGACATCTCCTTTGCCTGAAAATACGGTTCTATCGAAACATACATTTATCTATGACCTAGTCTACAATCCGCGTGAGACCAAGTTTGTCCGCGATGCGCGCGCACAGGGACTGAACGCTTCTACAGGATTAGGCATGCTGATCGAACAAGCCGCTCTTGCTTTTGAAAAATGGACAGGCGTCAGTGCGGATCGTGTCGTCATGCAACAGGCGGTGTCGTAATGAAGCGTGTTCTTGAATCAGCACATCAAGGCTGGTTGGGCGCCAAAGAAAATTTGATTCAAGGGTTGGTGATCATTTTCTGTGCAGCTTTGCTTGTGACATCGTACTATTTATACGCTCCAGTGCGTGAAGCATTGGAAGGGTTACAAGCCATCAGCAAGTCATGGGGACTGATGTTCTCCATGCTGACAAGTGCCATTGGTGCAGGGTTGATCCCTGGCTTGTATCTTATGGTGGTTGGAAAAAGCCGCCGCGACACTCGCGGATACCTTGACATTTTATTTACCTGCTTTGTGTGGGCAACCAATATGATTTGGGTGGATTATTTCTACCGCTTTCAAGATTGGTTCTGGGGACCCTCTGCCACATTTGGCATTGTGATCGCCAAGATGCTGCTTGACCAATTCGTGTTCACAGCTTTCCTCAGTATTCACCACGTGGGCATTGGCTTTCGCCTGCGTGACTTAAACTATGATTTTGCTGCACTGAGGCGCGCCCTGCGCGATGACTGGATCATCAAGGTCACCATTCCGATGCTGGTCAATTGTTGGCTGACATGGATTCCTGGCACCTTGGTAGTGTACTCGTTGCCGCTACCGCTTCAGATTCCGCTTATGGTTTTAATTCAATGTTTCTTTGCCTTGGAAATGGCTTTTGTTTCCAGTAAGATGGAAATTTCTGCACAAGCTATTTGATATTGGAGTTTCTTATGCCTTTACGTTTTCTCACCGCAGGTGAATCCCACGGACCCTCACTCACTACCATTCTGGATGGACTCCCCGCGGGGCTTTCCCTCTCGCCAGACATTATCAACAAAGAACTTGCCCGCCGTCAGCAAGGCTACGGCTCAGGCGGACGCATGAAGATCGAGAAAGACACCGTCCAAATCCTTGGTGGTGTCATGGGCGGCGAAACCACAGGCGCGCCGATTGCCCTGCTTGTGCAGAACGATGACCATGTCAAATGGAAGGGCAAAGCCATCGAACCGATGACCGCTCCCCGCCCAGGTCATGCGGATTTAACAGGCGCGGTCAAATACGGCTATAAAGATTTGCGCCCCGCCCTCGAACGAGCCTCCGCTCGTGAGACCACCATGCGTGTGGCAGCAGGTGCCATCTGCAAACATTTCCTCGCGCAGTTTGGGATTATCGTCGGCGGATATGTTGCCTCCATCGGCGAAGTGACCGCAGACTTTGGTGACATGCCCTACGAAGAACGCTTCCTCCGCGCCGAAGAGTCGGATGTGCGCTGCCCAATCGAATCCTCCGCTGAAGCTATGCGCGCCGAAATTGAAAAGACCATCCACGGCAAAAATACGCTTGGCGGTGTGCTCGAAATCATCGCGCTCAACCTGCCCGTTGGTTTGGGTAGTTTCGTGCAATGGGATAAACGCCTCGAAGCTAAACTCGCTCATGCCATCATGTCCGTCCAAGCCATCAAAGGCGTCGAAGTCGGTGATGCATTTGAAAACGCAAAACGCATCGGAACAGCCGCGCACGATCCCATCCAATTACCAATTACCAATTACCAACCTCCAATCACCAATCACCAATTACAGCGCAGCACCAATCGCGCAGGCGGCACCGAAGGCGGAGTGAGTAACGGGCAGCCCATCGTCATCCGCGCGGCGATGAAGCCGATTGCCACCACTCTCGTCCCGCAGCAAACCGTGGACCTCGCCAAAGGCGAGAATGCTCCCACCAAATACGAACGCTCCGATTTTTGTCCCGTCCCACGCGCCGTTCCAATTTTAGAATCCATGGTTGCCTTCGTCCTCGCTGATGCCCTGCTCGAAAAACTCGGCGGCGACTCCATCAACGAAATGAAACCACGCTTCGAAACCCTGCGCAAAGCCACCCTCGAAGATTTACCAATGGATAATATTCCACATATTTTTTGGGAATAAAAAAACATAGTAACTGGTAATTAGTAATTAGAGCTTCAATTACCAGTTACCAATTACCAATCTCTATTCACCTATTCAACCTCATGACCCACCTCTTCCTCTACGGACCTCCCGGCACGGGCAAATCAACGGTCGGTAAAAAAATTGCCCACAATCTCAAGCTGCCCTTCATTGACCTTGACCGCATCATCGAAACCAATGCAGGCATGTCTATTCCACAGATCATGGAACAGCATGGCGAGACCACGTTCCGCGATATGGAAACGAGTGCGTTGAAATCACTGGCAGCCGAAAAAGAAAGCATTGTTGCCCTTGGCGGCGGCGCACTTTTGCGTGATGAAAACCGCACCTTTGCAGAATCAAACGGCAAAGTCCTCTTGCTAATGGCAGAACTCCCCACCTTGCTCGACCGCATTCAACACGAGCCGGGGAAACGTCCGCTGTTGGCTGGAGATTTGAAAAACAAACTCAAGTCGTTGCTTGAAAAACGCAAGGAGCATTACGCTTCCTTCTCACTTCAACATCACGTCGACAACAAACCCGCCGAACAAAATGCACACGAAGCGCAGGTCAAACTTGGCAGGCATCATCTCTCTGCAATGGGTGAATATGATGTCGTTGTGGATTCTGTCTTCAATGTGCCTAACCTGCAAAACCCCATCATAGTCACAGATGAAAACGTGGCGCAACATCATCTCGAAAAAAATCAAAACCTCTTCAACGCCAAATCCGTGATTGTGCCTGCAGGTGAAGAACATAAAAATCTCGAAACCGTTTCGCGTTTGTGGAAAGCCTTTCTCGAAAACGGACTCGACCGCAAGAGTACAGTCATTGCTCTCGGCGGCGGCGTGATTGGGGACATGACAGGCTTCGCTGCGTCCACGTATATGCGCGGTATTGATTGGATCGGCATTCCCACAACCTTACTTTCGATGGTGGATGCTTCACTGGGCGGTAAGACTGGATTCGATTTACCCGAAGGAAAAAACCTCATCGGCTCTTTTCATCCGCCGAAACTGGTCATAGCAGACCCAAGCCTTTTGCTTACGCTGCCAGAGCGTGAACTGCGCTCCGGCATGGCGGAAGTGGTGAAACATGGAATCATCTCGGCACCTGATCTGTTCGCCATGTGCCAGCGTGGCATGGATTGGGTGAAGGCAAATCTCGAAGACGTGGTCAAGCATGCGATGGCGGTGAAGATCAAAGTCATCGAAGAAGACCCGTATGAAAAAGGATTCCGTGCGGCGTTGAATTTGGGGCACACGGTTGGGCATGCGGTGGAACTGGTCAGCAAGTTTGAACTGCGACATGGCGAGGCGATTGCCATCGGCACTGCGGCTGAGGCGAGGTACGCGGCTCGGGTTGGGCTGGCAAGCCAAAGCACGGTCGAGGCGATTGAGTCCACGCTTGAGGCGTTGGGATTGCCCATCCAGATCCCTGTAGATATGCCGCGCGAGAAGATCATCCAAGCCATGCGGGTGGATAAGAAGAAGAATGCTAAGTCGATACGCTTTGCGTTGCCGGTTGAAATTGGTAAAGTTGAGTTGGTGAATGTGGATGATTTGGAATCTGTTTTGGAGTAGCGATGAAAATACTAATTTTGCACGGACCGAATTTGAATTTGTTGGGAACACGTGAACCTGAAGTGTACGGCTCGATGACGTTGGATGACATCAATGAGAAGATGATTTCATTGGGCAAAGAACTCGGCACGGAAGTGATTTGCAAACAGTCGAACCACGAAGGCGCGTTGATCGATGCCTTGCACGACGCGCGGACGTGGGCGGCGGGTGTGGTCTTCAACCCCGGCGGGTACACGCATACGTCGGTGGCGCTGCGTGATGCAATTTCGGCGATCGTGATTCCGGTCATCGAAGTGCATTTGTCAAACGTGTATGCGCGTGAAGAGTTTCGGCATGTGTCGTTCGTTTCGGCGGTTTGCAAAGGCAAAGTGACCGGCTTTGGCTGGCGTTCGTATGAATTGGGTTTGCGCGGGCTCGTTGATATAATTAAAGGGTGAACACTCAAACCATTCCAACAACTGAACCTTTTTTATTGCCCGGTAATCGTACGGGCATTTTGCTTATACACGGCTTCACTGGTGCGCCCAAAGAAATGCGCTGGATGGGGGATTATTTGAACGAGCAAGGCTATACCTGTCTTGGGGTGCGTCTCGCTGGGCATGGCACCACGCCCGAAGATATGATCCGCTCGCGTTGGACGGATTGGACGGCTTCGGTGGAAGATGGGTATAACTTATTGCGCGGTATGACCGATAAGATCTTTTTTGCCGGGCTTTCAATGGGTGGCGTTTTATCTTTGCTCATGTCCACCCGTTTAGATGTGGCTGGGGTGGTGGCAATGTCTACGCCATATCAATTGCCGCGAGATGAAAAAGATTATTCCCCCGAATTTATTGAGTTTTATAGCCGCTTTGTAAAGTTCATGCCGAAATCTACTGAAGTGCCTGGGGCGAGTTGGTTTGATAAAGAAGCCTTCAAAAGCCATATTTCGTATCCGCAGAATCCGATCCGCTCGATTGCGGAGATGAAGCGCCTCATTCTTCAAATGCGGGCGGCACTGCCCAAAGTGACCAAGCCTGTGCTGTTGATCCATTCGCAGAATGATAAGTATGTGTTGCCTGAAAATGTAGAGCGGCTCTATGACGGGTTGGTGAATGCATCAGATAAGACAAAGGCTTATGTTGTAGAAGCGGGTCACGTCGTGACGCGTGATGCGGCTCGTCATCAAGTATTTGAAATGGCGCGGGATTTTATTCGGCGTTATGCGTAAAAATCAGACCTGACAGGTGTTGAAGCCTGTCAGGTCTTTATAAAAGAGGAATCGTTGAACCGCAATCTTTTTTTCATCGCTGCTGCTTTGCTCTTGTGGGGATTTGGCGAAGGCATGTTTTTTAATTTTGTGCCGATCTATTTGGATGTTCAATTCTTGTTGAGTAAGTATGAAATCGGTCTCATCCTTGGCGGCTTTGGCTTCTTCATGGCGATCACGCACATCCCTGCCGGAAGATTAGCAGATCGGCTTGGGCGAAAGCCTTTATTGATTATTGCCTGGTTGTTGGGGCTGCTTTCTACCCTCACGATGGGCAGTGCAAAGACTCTGCCATTTTTTCTAGTCGGTCTATTTACATACGGACTCACTGCTTTTGTCTCCTCGCCGTTAAGCAGTTATGTCACAGCCGCACGAGGCACATTGCCCATTGGCACAGTGCTTTCTCTTACGACAGCTACATTCGGGATGGGCATGGTTCTTGGACCTGTAACCAGCGGCTGGGTTGGCGATCATTATGGCATGCGCATGAGTTTTTATGTAGCGGCTATTGTGTTCGTGTTCTCCAATATCTTTGTTTATTTTATTGAAAATCAACCGATCGATCATCACGACCCCGACTCCCCACCACCCGGTTTAGGCAGCAATAAAAAGTTCATCACCTTGATGTTCGTGTTGGCGTTCGCTATTTTCTCAATGTATCTTGCACAGCCGCTTACACCCAATTTTCTAGAAAGCATACGCGGACTTTCCCTAAGCCAGACGGGGCTTATCTTTACAATAGGTGCGCTTGGTAATTCGATAATGGCGATCTCGTTCAGCCGTTTGAATCCACGGTATGGTTTTTTGGCAGCCCAAGGCTTGGTCGTCTTATTTGCATTTTTGATCTGGAACGGAACATCCCTCCCGATCTTGGCATTGGGATACTTTTTGTTGGGCGGGTTTCGCGCAGGGCGTCCCATGGCAATGGCACAAGCCCGAGATCTTGTACACGAATCACAAATGGGTATGACCTATGGCGTGATGGAAACAGTCAGCGCTGTCATTACCATCATTACTCCGCCCATTGCCGGTTTTTTATTTGAGATCGACCCGTTCATTGTTTATCCCATTTCCATTGGGTTGATTGTTGTGTCTCTGATTTTGAGTTCCATCTTTCTACCTCGAAAGGATTCCCATGCTTGAAATTGTTCAATTCACTCTTGGACCTGCTTCTACCAATGCCTACCTTGTTGCTGACCCTGAAACAAAAGAAGCTGTGGTCATTGATCCCTCTTGGGATGGTCATTTGATTTTGGCTGAAGCCGAAAAGCGCGGATGGCGCATTGGGCATCTTTGGTATACGCATGCCCACTTCGATCACATTGGCGGCGCAGCAGCCATCGCAGATGCGCTCAATCCGTTGCCACATGTGGCGTTACACCCAGATGACCATGTGCTCTGGCGCGAAGGTGGTGGCGGCAAAAAATTCGGGCTGGATATAGACCCGGGTCCCGAACCGACCATTGACCTGGTCCACGGCATGACAATGAAACTTGGCTCGAACGACTTCGAAGTCCGCTTCACACCGGGGCATACCCGCGGTCATTGTGTGCTGTATGTGGCAAAAGAAAATATCTGCTTCTGCGGTGATCTGATCTTCAATGGCAGTGTCGGTCGCACGGATCTGCCGGGCAGTAACTTTGCTGCACTTGAAAAAAGTATTCGTGAGCAAATCTACACCATGCCAGATGAAACCGTTTTGCTTTCAGGGCATGGTCCACAGACCACGGTTGGGCACGAGAAAAAGAACAATCCGTTTGTGAGTGAATAGGAGAAACACATGAAACGAGCAGTCGGTATCAGCCTCGGAAGTTCAAAGCGTGATAAGAAAGTTGTTGTCAACCTCAACGGGGTGGAAATCCAAGTAGAACGCATCGGCACCGATGGTGATATCGAAAAAGCCCGTCAACTGTACCTTGACCTCGATGGCAAAGTGGATGCCTTCGGAGTGGGTGGCGTGGACTTATATCTACGCTTGGATGAAAGAGAATATCCGCTTCATGCCGCGCTCAAGCTTGTCTCTGGTGTCAAGCAGACTCCACTCTGCGACGGGCGCGGACTCAAACACACCCTCGAGCGACGTGTCTTCGAGTTGGCAAAAGGAGAGCTTGGCAATATCCGCTTCAAGCAAGCTTTCATCCCCGTGGCTGTAGACCGCATGGGGCTGGCAGAAGCAGTAGCTGAAGTATCAGACCAAATTGTCTCAGGTGATTTGATGGTGGCTTTAGGCGTTCCCATCCCACTGTATGGAATCCCTGCTTTCAAAAGAGTGGCAAGGGTCATGTTACCGATGGTCAGCTATTTCCCCATGTCCATGATCTTTTACGGCAGCGACGGTGCTGAGCAAGAGCCAAAGTACGGCAAGTATTTTGAAGAGTCAGACCTGATTGCCGGAGATTTCCTCTTCATGCGCAAGTATATGCCGAAGAGTTTGGCAGGAAAAACCGTCGTGACGAACACAACGACGGAGGAGAATATCGCCCTTCTCAAAGAAAGAGGCGTAAAGACCGTCATCACCACCACGCCGCGCTACGATGGTCGCTCTTTTGGGACAAATACCACCGAAGCCATGCTCACCGCCTACGCCGGAAAAGGACGCAGACTAACGGATGAGGAATTGAACGGCTTGATAGATGAGTTAGGGCTGAAACCGAGTGTGATTTCTTTATAACAAGGAGCAATGTCACCTTTAATGTGATTGACTTTGAATATTACATTGCCTATAATGATTAAGCATACATAACCTTTTCTGCTGTGGAAAAGGGTGTTTGTCATGGTGAGGGATTATGACAAAAAAGCAGTTGCGAGTCTTTCTCTGCTCTGGGAAGGAAGTTCAGGAGCATGTACGTTTACTACATCGCCGACTGTGCGCCGACGGGATTGATTGTATCTTAGACGAAGAAATGCCTATTGGGGGGCAGAATTGGAAAGTGGAAATCCGAAAAAAAATAAAAAACTCAGACATTGTAATAATTTGTTTGTTGAAGAAAATAATCGTTAAAGAAGGGTTTATACACGAGGAAATTAAGCTTGCATTGGATTCGGATAAGGAAAAGCCAGAAGGAACTATTTACTTAATACCCGTAAAACTTGAAAAATGTTCAGTGCCGGTAATGATGAAAGAGAAACAGGCTGTTGAGCTATTTACGGCTAAGGGGTATGAAAAACTAATAAATGCATTGAGTGTACGCGCAGTTGAATTAAAACGGATATTTCCTGACCATATTTCAAAAGATCCATTGTTCAGTTTGGATGGAAAGATTGAAATTTCAAAACAGGTAACGAGCAAGGAAAGAAAAAGTCTTCCTGGTAGTTTTTCCTCTGTAATGTTCGTAAATCGAGTCGATGAAATTGAAGCTGTTACAGCAACAGCTGCATCAGGCGGGCAATATTTTCTTGTTGATGCTCCAGCAGGCTATGGTAAAACATGGTTCCTACATAAATTAGATGAATACTTTGCTGCCAAGAAGAATTGGCTGCATGCAATGGTATCTGTTAAGAAAGATTGCAACCTTGAAACATTAACCAAAGAATTGGCTAAAAAATTAGGATTGGAATTAGGCTCAGGTCAAGGTTCTGATTGGGGATTTCGTTTAAGTGGCGCGATTAAAAAACGCTATCCCAGAGATACCATGCCATCTGGACTGGTATTACTGATTGATTTAGATGAAGACCCTTCATTTTTATTAGCACGGGATATCTTGGGAAAATTCATCCCTCAAGTTTGGGAAATTTTATCTGACCTGGATGCTTTTTCGCGCTCCGCAACCCCCAGTTTGTTTCGGGTCATTCTTTCTGGCAGGAATATTACAACCGAGAAAAGTATAAAAATATACCGCGACCAACTTCCATTTATTAACAAGATTCTTTCCCCATTCACATATGATGTGGTGTACAAGTCTGCAAAAAACCATTTACCTGAGATAGAAAAGAAGAAATTAGAACAACTTGTAGCTCATCTCTTATTCCTAACGGGTGGTCATCCAGGGTGTATGAGTTCTGCCCTGAATCTTTATAAATCGGGAGATATTCCCATTGAGCGATTTGTGACTGATACTCAGCAAATAATATGGGATCAAATTGTTCGCGATGTAACCGAAAAGGTTTGGACTGGGTTAAATTACCGAGATAAAAAACTACAAGAGGCAATCCATCGCTTAAGTGTATATCGGTACGTAAACAATCACGTCTTATGTCATGTAATAGAAAACTGCCCTGTAAAGGGAATGCGCGATGAAATTGACCTGCGTGACATGCTCACTGGTAGTTATTTATATACAAACGACGGACGTTTTTTGCAAGATGGCATCATACGGCAACTGGTCTTAATCTACCTGCGCCAGACAATGCCAAAACTATATGAGGGGTACTGCAAAGATGCGTATCAAGTCTGCAAGGAGCAATTGACCGCTCCTACTGTTCAGCTCCCTGAAAAATGGGTCGTCGAGATGCTACATCAATATCTATTGCAACATGCAGGGAACGGAATTGAGCAGCCCGCTTTTCGATCAAAGATATCCAAACAGTTTAATAAAGAAGTCGTTTCGATAATGCAGGTCCGTAAAAAAACAAAATCATCGTTATCAGATTGGCGAGAAGAAGTTGACGCCTTGTTATCTGAAATGGATAAAGGACCACAATGGGAATTTCGCTTCTCGGTTAACTATTTCTTACGTGATGGGCATTACACCGATGAACCATTCCAAAAATTGAAGGTTGAGATTAAGAAGCAGTTGAAGTAGGAGGTGTGTCATGGCGAATAAAATTCCTTTCGTTGATCGCAAAAAAGAGCTTGATCTTATTGAAAAGTACATTGTAAAATCGAAAGGAAAACATATTTTATGGATCCAGGGACCTGGGGGTAGCGGTAAGACACGTCTGCTGGAAGAAGTTCTATTACGCTATGGGTACTTAAAAAAGAATGGATATGAATTCAGCCCGATCATCGATTTCGATGACCGTTCACTTCATATCCCAGAAAACCTTGACCGCATGCTGGTCCAATGGTTGGGCGAAAAACCTCTAAAACAATATTTACGCGAAACTCTGGATAGACAAAAAATGGAAGAGGCAGGCGTCAGTGAAGAGACGCTTCTTCGCCAAAGCGACCATGTTACACAATGGTTAATAGAAACCTTCAATCAATCTTCAAAAAAGAAACGCCGAATTTTATTATTCGACACGGTTGAAAAAGTGGAAGATAAAGTTTGGCAACATATCTGCGACCTACTCCAGCATGCTGAAAATACATTCATTTTGCTGGTAAGTAGAAAGAATGACCACCTCCTTGACACCCTGAATAGTAAGATCACGAAAAGTGCTGAGATTATCCATTGGGAGCCATTGGAAGATGAAAAATTTGGCGAGTTATATCTCGATCAGAAACAACGTTCCTTGCATGTAGCCTTGCCGCCAAGCATATGCAAAAAACTCGTACTCTTGGTTGGCGGAAGACCCATCCTCATTGATTTGACCGTCGAAGCGATTTCTCGCAATTTGATGCCAGAGATATTAATTCATAAAACATATGCAGAGATAAAAGCCCTTTCCAACCGTAAGAGTGGAAAACTGCGGCAAGATTTTGAAATTCAATTAGTACGACAGATCATGGATGTGCGTGATTCCATGGATAGGCTGGTTTTAGTCATGTCGCGGGTCTATCCATTGTCGCAGAAAATGATCACAGAATTCCTGAACATCACGGAAAAAGATGCCAAAAACCTTTTTGAGGACGCCAAACTAAAGACAACGATAAAAATATTGCCAGATGGAAGAATATCGCTTCACGATGAGATCAGAACCATGGTCGAGAATTATGTTTGGCCATATATTGATCCGGATGGTGACAGACAGAAACGCGACAGTCGCATTGCAATAGATTATTTACGGCACGAAGAAGTCGAAATCCAAAAAGACCTTAAAAAGCTTGAAGTTCAGGCGTCTACAGAGAAAACTCAAAGCGCCGGCATTTCACTTGAAGTGATGTCAAAAATGGAATCCCTAAAACAATATTTATGGGATGTTCGCGAACAACTTCTTGCACATTCTTTATATATCAACCCAGAAGAAGGTATTCAAACATTTGCAGATATCTTTGATCGGGCAACACGTGCTTATCACTTCCCCTATCGCGAGGTCTTACTAAGAAAAGTTGAGCCGTATATACCGCGCCTTCCAGTAGCACTTAAGTATGAAGTTAATAGTCGTAAAGTTAAAGCATCACTAGATACTGGAGATTATATTGAAGCGGATAGACTTACAACACAGGTGCTTAAAGATAAATCTCTTGCTCCTCAACAACGTGTAGATATGCTTATCCAGCATGGAAACATAAAGATCCGATTAGGGAAATTATCAGAGGGAAAAGAAAAATTTGAAAAAGCCGTTCGTATCTGTAAGGCAGGCAATGATATTCGTAACCTTGTCCCTGCTTTGAACGCGAGAGGATGGGGGTATCGTCAAGTTGGAAATATAGATAAAGCGATTATTGACTATCAAAATGCATTGGAATTAAGCTTTAGTACCGGTGATGAATTGCGGCGTGCATGGATATTGAACAATTTGGCATATGTATACAGTCAACAAGGACGGTTCAGCCCGGCTTTAGCCCTTTGTGAACAGGCGAAGGATATTTGGAAGAAAATCGGTTTTGGACGCGGCATGGGCGCATTATATGAAGTATATGGTCATATCTACATCAAAATGGGACGTTACGATGAAGCCATGGAATACTTTCAGCTCGCCCTAGATGAGTTCAAATCTCGTGATGTCGAATGGCAAAGCAGAATTCACGCCGGGCTGGGGTTTGTGTATAGAATGATGGGAGATCGTAAAAATGCAGAGCTCGAATTGAAGCTCGCTTTAGAGTATCGTATTCAAAAAGATAGGGCAATGATCCTGCATCGCATGGCACATCTTCAATTGGAAGGCGGGAAGATAAAAAAAGCCAAAAACCTTTTTGAACAAAGCTATGAAGCCAGCCGTCAAATATCTGATGCATATCATGAACTAAACAATCTGGGCGATCTTGCCAAACTCGCTGTACACGAGAAGGACTTTTCAAGCGCGGCGAAATTTGAAAAACTATATCAGGAATACAAAACAAACTGGCCAGATATGACCTACTCGCGTGTGGAGGGGATGATCCTGCGACATTTAGGCGATCTTATGTTGGGTGCTCCAAAAAACAACTTATCCAAAGCAATTGCTTACTATCAAAAAGCATTCTTGTTGCTGGCACGGTACGAGACCTACAAAGAGTACTCTGTACAAAAACAACTGGAAATCCTTGATTCGTACCTCAATGAATTAAAAGCACCTGCAAAAGTAAAATCAGAAATCGGGCAGTCTCTCTATTCCGTTTGGCAGAAAAATAATCTAATAGAACATCATCCAGAAGCGCTCGGTTTCTTTGCGCAATGGGGAGGCACAGTTAAATAATATGATCAATAAATTTACATCTCAAGAAACACCCAGTGTTATCTTTGACCATCGGCCCGTGGCATATGCCACGGGCCAGTGCGACGCGTGCCCTCCTACGTTACCGATCTCGGCTGAAGAGAGTAATATGCCTCCAGTAAGTGAATATCATCCCGCTCATATAACAGCTTCGCTGGAATTGGGCAGGGGGATGCATCTTGTTTGCACGGCTGACTCTTCACGCCCGGTTCTTTTAAATGACCAAGGCTGGAATCTATTTTCCCATCTAGCGAATCAGCAACCGATAACAGGCTCGCTAACAGGCACAGCCTTTGGAGGTTTTGGACAATCTTTGGTCGCTGCCGGACTGTTATTACCCGGAAGTGGCAAAACAACCCTCAAAGAACAAAATCATATTCTGACATCCTGGCTGCACCTAACAGATCGCTGCAATTTACGTTGTTCTTATTGTTATCTTCCACACGTGCGTGAAGATATGTCGCTTGAAACAGGGTATGCCGCCATAGATGCCATCTTCCGTTCCGCATTGGGAAATGGATTTAAACAGATCAAGATCAAATATGCGGGTGGAGAGCCGTTAATATGTTTTGAAACACTCGTTGCATTACATGCTTATGCTCAACAACTCGCAGATAAGCAAGAACTTATTTTGGACAGGGTTGTCTTGAGCAATGGAACGTTGTTAACAATAGAAATGGTAGAGATTCTAAAAACATCTGGATTGCGTCTCATGATCTCTCTAGACGGGTTGGGTCAATATCATGACAGTCACCGCCCCTACGCAGGCGGGCGAGGGACATTTGCAGATGTATCAGAAGCCGTGGATTTAGCCCTAGCACATGGAATCACACCAGACATCTCTATAACAGTCAGCACCCGCACTGCAGACGGATTGGCAGAAGTCATCGCATGGATACTGTCTCGTGATCTGCCTTTTAGCTTGAATTTTTATCGTGAGAATGAATTATCCACATCTCACACAGATATGCACTTGAAGGATGAAAAGATCATCCATGGAGTTCTTGCTGCTTACAAAGTCATTGAAGAGCAATTGCCTCAAAGAAGTTTACTCGCCGCATTGATTGACAGGGCAAATCTCGCTGTCCCACATATTCATACCTGCGGCGTAGGGCAGAACTATCTTGTCTTCGACCAGAATGGGCAGGTTGCCAAGTGTCAGATGCACATTCGAAAACCAGTCACAGATATCCATGCTGAGGATCCATTAGCGCTTATTCGTGTTGATCAAAGTGGCATTCAAAATTTGCCAGTCATGGAAAAGGAAGGCTGCAAAACCTGCGAATGGAAACATTGGTGTACGGGTGGCTGTCCGCTGGAAACGCACCGAGCCACTGGACAATACGACGTTAAATCGCCGAACTGCAATATTTATAAAGCATTGTTCCCAGAAGCGTTGCGGCTTGAAGGATTGCGTTTATTGAAGTATCAGGATAATTCAGAAGTAGTGACCAAACTGTAAAAAATACGTTCTTAAAACAAAATAGAAGGTCCATGTACACCTTCTATTTTGTTTTTATTATTTTTACTCTTGTGCCGGAAGAAGAACGATGAATGTGGAGCCAACACCCACTTTTGATTCCACCCACACACGCCCTTGGTGGCTCTCAACAATTGATTTGACAATTGCCAACCCCAGCCCAGAGCCTTCCGTTTCGCTGGGGCGATTCGAGGCGCGGAAGAACTTTTCGAATACACGGTTTTGTTCATCTGGCGGAATGCCTGGTCCGCTATCGGTAACGCGAAAGACGACTTGTGTCTCTTGCATGGCAAGGCTCAATTTGACTGCACCGTTTGACGGTGTGTACTTGATGGCATTGCCTACTAAATTATCGATCATCTGACGAATACGAATCGGATTCGCACGCAGAGATTTTAGATTGTCCGCGAACTCACAAGTAATCTGGAGATTTTTCTTTTTGATCTGGTTATCAAATACGTTTAATGAATACTCAAGGACATTTCTGAGATTCACGGTTTCGCGGCGGGTATCGAAACCGGATTCGAGCCGTCCGAGGTCCAGCAATTCATTGACCAGGCTTGTCATATGGTGAACCCCGGCACGCAAGCGATCTAGAAATTCATGTTGAGACTCATTCAAAGGACCTACACGTTCGATCAATTCCATATAACCTAACACAGAGGTCAAAGGAGAACGTAAATCATGAGAAACTGTGTGAACAAAATCGTTCTTTAAGCGATCAATTTCTTTTAGGTAAGAAATATCCTGCATGGTTACGGCGCTGCCAATGCGTGGCAAAGGGGTATATTGTGCGTTATATACACGCCCATCATCAAAATTGATCTCATGATATTTCAATGCCCCATTACGAGCGCGGTCAATAAGAGCGCTTAAGTCTGCACTGTTGATCACATCTTTGACGTATTTGCCAAGGATGGGGTTGTTGTCTAGATTGAAAATTTCGTAAATGGTTTTGTTTGCCAAAAGGATATGATGGCTTTCATCCAATACCAACACGCCGTCTTGAATATTGGAAATGATGCCATCTAACTTGTTTCTTTCCGCTTCTGAGATCTGAGCCTTTTGCTCCAACGATGCGGTTGTACGCTTCACTTCGCGACGGAGCCAGTCTCCCAGCTTTCGGGCGCGAACTAGAGTGCGATTTACTTCTTCAACAAGATCGTCCAGTTTGAGAGGCGGGTGTAAATATCCACTAATTCCTGTTTTGATGACACGTTGAGCCAGCCCAGGCGTATCCTTTTCTGCATACAAAATGATTGGCATGGTTGGAAAACGTTCCAGTGTATTGGTTGCAATGGAGAAACCGTCTTGACCGCTGAACATTTCCCCAACGATCATTAATGCTGGAATGGCTTGCTGGATTGACTTTTCTAAACCTGGCTGGTCGTGCACTACTGCTACTTCATAACTTGCAGAGTGGAATGCCCGCACCATCAGATCGAGCGTGGGCGATGCATCCAATGTCAGCAAAATCAGGTCTTGTTTTGACATTACTTCCCTTTTTTATACTTACTTGGATGTGACCGTATTCTCAGACGCACGAGAAAGTTTTTGAAGAGCGGCTTTTACCGTTTCCAATGCTTTCTTTTGTTCAGGATTCAGTGCGCCGGGCATTTCTGTCAACACCAAGTTGAGCGGATAGACCGCCGATTCTACTTCTGTGCGAATGGACTTGCGTAAGTTTTCCAAAGAAGCATAGCGTGCTTTTTCACCGGTGCGTGCATTTTCGGCTGTTTGTTCGAGTGCGCGGAATAGACGTGCATTTACCAGAGAGATCGAAGCATAGTCTGCCATGGCTTCGAGCATGGTTTGAGAATCTTTAACAAATTCTTTGTCATTCTTACGAACGACAATCATCAGACCGATGACTTCATTCTTGATCTTGATGGGCACGACCCCGGCGGCCTTCCCTAAAGAGGCGATCTTGAATTTTTGCAGCGGGGAGCCGTCCATAAACAGGCTTTCGCCAGAAAGAGCTACCAATGAACTGATGCCATCATCTACTGGCTGATTCATTTTCTTTGCCCAGGCTTCAGGGAGACCGCGTTGGGCACGAAGCAGGAAGAGATTTCCTTTATCTTCACGCAACATCAACCAGCACATATCAGCTTCGCCGAGTTGCAGGGCACTTTCGAGGATGCGGTCAAAAAGATAACGCTGATCGTTGACCGAGGTTACGGCTTTGGCGATGGTCAGGATGGTCGTCATATCGCGCAGGCGACGCTGTAACTCATCGTTGGTCGCTTTCAGTTGCCGGTCGAGCTTTTGGCGTTCGCGAGTTTCCTGAGTTTGGCGTAGGGCACGTTCTACAACAGACACGGCTTCAGCATCACGCAGGGGCCAGAACATCACGTCCATGGCGCCAAGCCGAAATGCCTGAATGGCATCTGGTTCTTGTCCTTTTTCAGCAATGACAATGACAGGGGATTTTACATTTTGGGAGTTTAACGCAGCGAGTAGGTCTTTTCCGCTCAAGCCGGGTAAATTGATATTGGCGAGGATCAGGTCTGGCGGAGTCTGAGCCGCGAATTTGATCGCAGAGCCTGCATCGCCCACCACGGTCACTTGATATCCGAGTGGTTTAAGCGCCTGCCGCCCGATCAAATCGGCAATATCTGGGTCTGATTCAACAATGAGGATGCGTTCCCCGGTAGCCACGTATAAATCTCCTTCGAAAGATTCTATCACCTTTTCGATTACAATCTTGAAGATGAATTTTTCGAAATTCAAGCTTGCTGTTGTAATTCCTGCGTATCGAACGGAGAAGGAAATCCTTGCCGTTCTACATGGAATTCCTACTTTCATTCGCCACATCATTGTGGTGGATGACGCTTCGCCCGATTCCAGCGCGGACCTGGTAGCTGCCGCCGCCAAAAAGAATCGACGTCTCGTCCTCATCCGTCACACCAAAAATCAAGGGGTGGGTGGCGCGATGGTAACAGGTTTTAAGAAAGCTCTGGAACTTGGCGCGGAAATTGTAATAAAACTCGATGGTGACGGGCAAATGGACCCGCACTATATTCCGGCACTCATCACGCCTCTTATCACCGGCGAAGCAGACTACGCCAAAGGCAACCGTTTTCGTGATTTTGACGCGTTACGCCAAATGCCGATCGTGCGGCGTATTGGCAACCTCGGCTTGAGTTTTCTAACCAAAGCGGCGACTGGGTATTGGAACATCTTTGACCCCACCAATGGTTATTTTGCAATTCGAGCTGAGATGCTGGCGCAACTTCCGCTCGACCATATTGATAAAAGCTATTATTTTGAAACCTCCATGCTTTCGCGCCTTTATTTGCGCGATGCCTTCGTACAAGATGTGACCATCCCTGCGCGTTATCGTAATGAGGTTTCAAGCCTTTCGATCAAGCGTGTGCTTTTTGAATTTCCATACAAGCTCACGCGCACTCTCATCAAACGCATTATCCTCAAATACTTCATCTTCGATTTTTCGATGATGTCGATCTATTTACTAACAGGCATTCCTCTTTTACTTTTTGGTTTGATCTTCGGCATCACCAAATGGATTCAATATGCCGAGTTGGGCATTGCCGCGCCAACCGGCACGGTCATCTTGCCGACTCTTTCTGTGATCCTCGCCATTCAAATTTTGCTTTCTGCCATCGAGATCGACCTCAACGCCACGCCCCGAAAAGCCATCAGCAAAGCGCTGGTGTAATATGGAATCTCAAGCATACATTCCCGGATTCAAACCCGTAGACGTGGGTCCACTCTCGCGCTTTTTACCTGCGCTGGAAGATGGCACCATCTCAGGCTGGCTCTCGCGTCAGACTCTAGCCGGTACCTGGTTGCTCGACCCATTCGGATTCTCCCCGAAACTTGTGCTCGAAGCCGCCCGCAGCGGATACCGTGTGTTGGTCACAGCGAATAACCCGATTACACGTTTCTTGCTGGAAATTTTTGCCAACCCGCCCCCCCAAGCGGACTTTGTTGCGGCGCTTGCAGGATTAGGTGCCGTAAAAAAAGGGGACGAACGCCTCGAGCAACATCTACAATCTCTCTACTTAACTCAATGCGAAAAATGTGAAAAGCAGATCTATGCTCAAGCTTTTCTTTGGCGCAAAGGGGACGATGTGCCCTTTGCCAAAATTTATGAATGCCCGCATTGCAAAGACTCTGGCGAGCGGATTGCCACAGACTCGGATAAAGAAATCGCGTTGCAAATCGCAGGGACAGATACACTGCACCGAACGCGTCTCTTTGAACGGGTGGTTTCGCTGAAAGACGAAGACCGTGTTTATGCAGAGGAAGCGATTGAGCATTATTTGCCGCGCCCATTGTATGTGCTCGGCACGATTCTGAATCGACTGGATAGCTTAGACCTCAGCGAGTCTCGCCGCCGTGCATTGACCGCGCTGCTGTTATTAGCCTTTGATGCTGGCAATACCCTGTGGGGGCATCCAGCGGAACGTCCGCGCCCGAAGCTGCTAAATACGCCAAGTCAATTTCGCGAGAATAATCTGTGGACCATGCTCGAGCGTGGAATCAGCTTGTTTGCTGAATCAGGTTCACCCGTCGTTATTGAAGCGTGGCCCAAGAAAATTCCAGAGACGGGCGGCATCTGCATCTATGAAGGTCGTTTGAAAGACCTTGCGCATGAAGTCAAACGAGAAATTCCAATTGCGGCAGTGGTCACATCGATCCCCAGACCCAATCAGGCGTTTTGGACTCTTTCGGCGTTGTGGGCGGGTTGGTTGTGGGGCAGCGAAGCAGTGGAGCCATACAAGGTGGCGTTGCGCCGCAGACGATACGACTGGGCATGGAGTGCCACGGCATTGTTTGCCATGTTCAGCCATTTGGATGAGTTGCTTGCCGATGGAATTCCGTTTTTTGGTTTGATGCCCGAACCCGAAGCGCCGTTCATGACTTCGGCGTTGACGGCTGCATCGATCACCGGATTCAAATTGGAAAGTGTGGCTTTGCGCACCGAGCATGACCCTGTGCAAGTTCTATGGAAGAGCGGCAAGAAACCTGTTGCCGCCGAAATGGAAGTGGAAACGGCGCGGAAGGCGATGCGCGAATATTTGTTGGCAAGAGGCGAGCCCGCAGGATATTTGCATTTGCACACCGCTGGCTTGGTGGCGTTGGCAGAGATCAATGCATTGAAGCAGCCGCAAGATGAATTTGACTTTGCCATGCGCAAGACTCAAAGCGTGATGGAACAAGCCTTGAAAGACAGCCGTGAGTTCATTCACTATTCCACAGGCGAAGGTGTGGATACGGGCGTGTGGAGCCTGGAGAAGGGACATTCCGAATCGCTTTCGGACAAGATCGAAGTGGCGATCGTGAATTATCTGCAAAAGAATCCGCAAGTCATCTTTTTGGAAGTGGAAGAAGAACTAAACAAACAATTCATGGGGTTGCTAACTCCATCCAAAGGCTTGATCTATGCCATCTTAAATTCCTATGCAGAAAAAGACGGCGGCATTTGGACTTTAAGAAACGAAGATTATGCCTCGGCTCGTCGTGATGAGATGAAGGGTAACTTTGCCTTGTTAGAAGAAATCGGCAAACGCTTGGAGTACAAAACCAAGCTGGAAGAAAAAACCGTCACATGGTTCGAGAACGGCAAACCCGTGCGCAAATTCCATGTGCTGGCTTCGGCATTGATCCACCGCGCGTTGGAACAGATCGATGAACAGACGGTCCTTGTCATTCCCGGTGGGCGGGCGGCTCTTGCGGCATATAAACAAGATCGCGACCCCTCGCTCAAAGAAAAATTGAAGAAATATAAATTAGCAAAATATCGTCTGCTTCGCAGCGTGTTAGATCTTCCCATTCTGACGCGCGAAACGTTCGAAGAACAGATCGCCAGTGACCCGGTTGAAAAAGCCGAAGGTCAGATGATGATGTTTTAGCTTGAATCTATTGATAGAAACCAAATGAAAAAAATAATTCTGATTCTTGTCATTGCTATGCTTCTCTCTTCATGCATCTCTGTGGAAGTAAAAGATGCAGACACCCCCGTGCCTTCTAACTTTGTAACAGCAACGCTTGCGCCCACAAAAGCGGGTTATGTTCCACCAACCATGACGTTGCCGCCAGCAATCACACAAACGCCCACTTTCGTCGTCACCATTGACCCGAACTGTTTGGATAGCGCCGTGCTCGTCCGCGATGTGACCATCCCAGACGGAACACAGATGAAGCCGGGCGAGAAATTCACCAAGACTTGGGAATTCATCAACAATGGCGATTGCCCGTGGTATGGATACACCCTCAAATTTGCCGCTGGTGACCAAATGAACGCGCCTCTTTCCGCGCCGATACCTGATACGCTTCTAAAGAAATCTGTCCAAGTTTCAGTGGATCTGACCGCCCCAACCACCAATGGTTCCTTCACCGGCTACTTCACATTGAACAACCCTAAAGGGAAAGATGTGCCGATCGGCATTGAAAAGACATTCTGGGTGAAGATCACAGTCGGTAGCGGAGGCTCCGTTCCGCAAGCGACTGTTTCCAGTGGTTCACAGTCGCCTTCTGGCAGTGTAGGCGCAAACTGCAATTACAGTGAAAATGCCAGCTATGTGAATCAAATCGCCGCATTGATCAACCAAGAACGGACCAACGCCGGTCTATCAGCACTGACCGTCAATGCGCAGTTGGCTGCCGCAGCACAAGCTCATTCTGCAGACATGGCTTGTAATAACTTCCTTGACCATACTGGGTCAGATGGTTCTTACATCAACGATCGTTTAGCGCGTGCGGGCTATGCGCTTGGGAACGGGTTTAGCGAGATCATTGCCATTGGCACGCCACAAGATGCAATCAATCAGTGGAAGGCAGACGGACCGCATTGGGATGTTGTGATGAACAAAGACACCACCGCTTTAGGCGTGGGGTATGCATATTATGCAAATAGCTCATATGGCGGGTACATCACTGTGGATTTTGGAAGTCCTTAAATAAAAAGTCTCAGGCATTTGCCTGAGACTTTTTATTTACTTCAACAGAGGTGATATGGCATCGAACCATTTTTGAGCGATGATGTCATACCCGGCTTGGTTGGGATGATTGCCATCGTCATATAACGTGGCAGGTTTGGTAAAAATATCGGTTGAGTAAAAGTCTACGGTGAGGGCGCCGTATTGGGCGGCTTTATCGAGAATGATCTGGTTGTACACGCCTGCCTGAGCGGACATGTGATTCAATTCATCTGAGGTTATGGCGGTAAACGCTTCGCCTTTTAATGCAACCGGGCGTTTCGATTGATCGTCTAATAGAGCGATCACCACTTGAGCGCCTGTTCCACGCAGTTGGCTCAGAATGGTATCGATGTTCGCTTCGAAGCGTTGTGCATCTGAAGCATCCCCGGCATCGTCAATGTCGCCGCCGTATTCATACAAGTACCAAAGGTCATTGCTGCCGATCCAGACCAATGCCAACGCAGCTTGACCTTGCGAAGTCGCAGCTTGCAATTCGCTCACTGCCCGCGTAAGTTGACTCTCCAGTCCTTGATCGCCATTGATAAGCGCATCTGAACTCCAGCCAGATTGACCCAAATTCGTAAGCGTTGAATCTGGGCGGGTGCTGTTGAGCATGTCTAACAAGCGACCGGTATACCCACGCCCTGAGTCGTCGCCGTCACCTTGGGTGAGGCTATCGCCGAGGGCAACGATGTGAACAGGTCCGGCGGGAAGCGGAGCGGCGGGTTGTGCATCCACAGGCGGATTATTCTCCGTCTGAGTCACCGCTTCGGTTTGAGGGGCATCACCAACCGCCTCATCAGTCGTTGGCTCTGTTGCTGGAGCAGCGCCTGGCATATTGCAAGCAGAGATAAGAAGAGCTAAAAGCAAAATATATTTTTTCATGACGTTTCCTTGGCTGGTTATTTTAAGAGCAGAGGCTTTAATGTTCTGCCCATTTCTGAAGAAATGCCATAAACACTTCTGGAACGTACGATACCTCACCATCTTCAAGTTCGGCTGTGTTTTGCGAATGGATCAATTCCCCTTGACTATCCAGGATGTAAATATGAGGGAAGCCAGCTGGCTCAGGGAATTGAGATAGAAAATCTTCGTTCAAGTTTTCTTCGCTGTAATTGACTTTCATGAATACATAATGTTCATCACGATATTTTAGAATATCGGGATGGGCCGCGAAGAAATCGTCAATATACTTGCACCAAATACACCATGCACCACCTACCTCAAGCATGATCCGTTTGTTTTCGCGCTGCGCTAGATCCATTGCTTGTTGCAGATCGGCAGAGGGATCACGAGCCGGGTCATAAACGTCTACAAGTGCAGCGTTTTGAGCCTGCACTTGTGTTGACTGGACGTTGGATGTTGTTGGGACTGTTTCTGGGGTTGATGGGGTAAGCGCGGCACATGCCAATGTAAACGCCATAAGCAGCGCAAGGGAGTAGGCAAAACGTTTCATACTATTCTCCTGTGTCGAACGGATTGCCTTTGGATGTTATCGCACTTTGTCGTGGCAGGCAATTAGGGTAGGAGAATATTCCTCATCACAGGTTGATATTCGGGGAAGACGTCGCCGGTGGCGGGATTGTTCAAGCGCTTCGACAACACTTCAGAGAGTACATCGCGGTAATCAGTGGTCACCGCCAAGTCACCGGGACCGATGAGTTGACCTTCCTCCAGCCCGGGCCACTGCCCATGGACTTTGCCGCCATCCACGTTGCCGCCAAGAACCATCATCATGCTGCCGTGTCCGTGATCGGTGCCGAGGCTGCCGTTTTCGTAGGCGCGCCGCCCAAACTCAGACATGGTGACCGTAGTCAGTTTGCTCATGTGGTCTGCCATATCGGCATGGAAGGCGGCGAGACCTTCGGCGAGGTCTTTCATCAGATTTGGCATGAGACCAGTTGTGGAGCCTTGGGTGAAGTGTGTGTCCCAGCCGCCGAGGTCGATGGCAGAGACTTCCAAGCCCACTTCCGCTTTGATGAGCATGGCAGTTTGTTTGAGGGCGAGACCGAATTCGGTATCGGGATATGTTATTGGTGAGTTGTATTTGAGAGGGTCGAGTTTTTGGAGCGTATCCATAATGGACAAAGTATCTTGTCCTAATACATCATCTTGATAGACAAAGTTTAATGCGGCGCGCATTTGTTGCAGGGCACGTTGATCGCCGCCGAGGTGGAAGTCTGCGATGGAGCGCAGAGCGGAGACGGGGACACTTCCGCTCAGGCTGCGCTGTGGGCGAGTGCCCATGCCCACGGCTCGCAAAGGGGATGAGTTGCCGGTGTTCAACGTGGCGAGGTGACGTCCGATCCAACCTGAGGCGGGTCCACGTTCATCGTCCACGCCGCGTTCCATCAGTTCCATCGCTTTGAAGTGACTGCGCGATTCATCGGGTGCGCCACACGCGTGGATGATGGCGAGTTGTTGGCTTTGCCAGGCATCGAGCAGTGGACTCATATTTGGGTGCAAACCAAAGAAGCCATCCAAATCTACAACTCGTTCTTCTTTTTTCTTTTTCGAATCATCAGGTCTTGCAATTCCCAAGGTCGGGCGCAATTGATAATAAGCTTCTTCGCCATGCGGCACGACCATGTTGAGCACATCCGCAGCGCCGCGCAGGAAAACGACGACGAGTGTATCTCCGCGTGGGGCGGTGTTCTTTGGCGCGAAAGATAGGCGCGGCATCCAGGTTTTGGTTGGAATCTGTTGAAGTATGGGTAAGGTTTGTAACATTGTTATCTCCATTGAAATGCAGGGGACGCAATGAGACTCGCGGCGATGATTTGCAGAGTCTCTTCAGGCGTGGCACCAGCCGAATGGACGGTATCAATCATCCCGTCGCGGGTGAGGTGATCTAACGGCGTGCCGAAAAGCAATGAGGCGAGAGAATCCACATCGGTGTGTAAACTGTCCGTAGAGGCGACATCCAATAAAGCATTGAGGTTGTGTTTTGTTTTTGGAAGCTCATTGCGAATCAATTCAAAGGCAAATTGCCAGCGTGGCATGAGGTTGCCTTGCCATGCGTCGCTGCGGTCGGGGTAGCCATCGGGCGTGGGTAAGTTGAAGGCGAGCTGCCCCATTTGCGAAAGATGTTCTTGCAATGCAACGCCATCGGTTTCAACGTTGAGCATACGCAACGCGGAAAGCACAAAATTAAGCGGACGTTTGTATTTGGGCTGCGCGAAGGCAAGACCATCGAGCAGGATGACTCGCAAAACAGATTTGATATCACCTTTGGTATTTAGAAAAGTTTGCGCGGCTTTCTCGATAATTTCTTGCGGCGGCTCATCGGCGATGAAGCGACGTGCGAGTTTGGTCGAAATAAATTTTGCTGTGGATGGATGCAACGCGAGGTGCTCGATGACTTGCTCCGCCTCATGCTGACCCGATTCTTGAATCGCGAGACCCAGGACATTTTTCTCACCGGGTTCGTGCTGGTCTTGCTTGAAGACGAAATCGCCAAGCCAAAAATGTTCTTTGACCGACCAACCCGTGAGACAACGCGCGAGTTGCATCACGTCGTTTTGAGAATAGCCGCCGTCCACGCCGAGGGTGTGGAGTTCCATCAACTCGCGGGCGTAATTCTCGTTGGGCGTGCCTTTGACGTTGGCTTGATTGTCGAGGTAAGTGAGCATGGCAGGCGAATGCGCGGACGCCCACACCAGATCACGGAAGTTGCCAAGGGCGTGTTTACGAATCACGTCGCGGTCGTCAACGGTCTTGAGATAGAAGCATGGTTCTTTTTCGATGAAGATGTTGAAGTGGTCGCTCCAGAAATCCACCATCACTTCGTAGAGTTGACGCTTGCTGTAGAGTTGACGCAGGAAGGTCGCTTGACGCAATTCATTGATGGGACGTTCACGATCATAGCCATCGAAGAGTTGATTAGTGACAGCTTCGATCTCGTTGGCTGCCATACCCAAGGTTTTGAAGGGTGAAAGTTGCAGGTCTAAGGTCAGGTCGTTGATGGATTCGTAATCGAGTTGTTCTTCGATGTAATTTGCCAAGCCGATCTCTGCGAGGCGGGCGCGTTCTTCCACTCTTGCGCCGAAGGTGATGCGATTCAGCGCGGTGAAGTCTGCAACACTGAGCGGACTCCACGGGACGGCGGGCAGGTCGTCTGTCAGTCGTCGCAGGGCGGGGGCGCAGGCGTTGAGTGCGGCAGATGCAGAGAGGAGGGTGGCGAGTTTGAGGAAGTCGCGGCGGGTGAGGGACATGGTAAGTGGTGATTGGTAATTGGAGATTGGTGGAAAGTTACGAGTTACAAGTTACGAGTTACGGGTTGTGGGTTTACTTGTGTACTTATTTCCGTGTTTACGTTCTTTTCCCGCGGAGACCAGTTGAGCAGGGCAAAGCCGGTTGCACCAAAAGAAATTAAGATGATGGGAATCCACACGAAGAGCCAGCCGATGACGGGGAAGAAGGCGGCGAGTTCGAGGATGACGGCGCCACGAATGAATCCGTTGAGCGGAGTCATGTTGCTGTGTTTGGAGAGTCTTGCGCCGAGATGGGAGGCGATGCCAGCCGAGCCGATGGTGGAGACGGCGAGCGCGGCACCAAGCAAAATCCAGCCGATGAATTTGGCGGGTCCGAATGGAAGTGCAAGCAGGATGACGATGGGAATGGTCATGGCAATGACGAGGGTGAGTCCCAGCCAGAAGGTGCCCCAGGGAGTTTTTTCCACGCGTGAATGAGCACGCGCAATGAGAGACGGGAACAATAGCCACCATGCGGTGAGCATGGCAGGGAAGGCAACTCCGATAATGAGCAGGATGAAAAAGAAGGCAGAAATGTCAGCCATGGGTGAAGTCCTTTCGTTTTTGGTTGATGTAAGGGATACAGGGATGGGGTGGGGAAAGTTGCAGAGAACTTATGTCATTGCGAGGGCGCTTTTGTTCTTTGCCCGAAGCAATCTCATGACATGATGCGCGAGATTGCTTCGTCGGGCTATCGCCCTCCTCGCACGCGTGCATGCGCACGGTGCAGGCAATGACGTAATAGGAAAAGAAAAAGACGCGGGGTGAGCGCGTCTTGGATGAAAGAGGAAGAAAGAAAGAGCTGGCTTTAACTTTTTTGGAAAAATCCCAGGATCGTTGCACCAATTCCGGTGAAAGCGACATAAGGCAATAACAAGAACCAGCCGACGAAGGGCAAGGCGCAGGCGATGCAGAGGATGACGGAACTCCAGAGGTTGCGCTTCCATGCGGACATGTCGGGGAAGAGGCGTTCGGCGAGGTGGTGGACGGTGGCAGTGAGTCCCACGCTCAAAAGAACGGAGAGAAAGGCGAGGATGAGCAAGGCGGGGATGGTGAGTATCCCTTTGACGAAGGAGCCTGCGTTCTCGGCGAGGGAGAGCATGACGAAGGCGATCAAGCCAAAGAAGAAAAAGTTGACCATGCCCAAGCCGAAGGAACGCCTTGGGGTGAGGTTGAGGCTGGTTTGGGTCTTGGCAACGCGATTGGTGAACAATGCGCCGATGACGAGGAAGTAGGCGCTGAGGGTGATGGTCAGCAAGAGGATGATGAGGGTGAGGCGAAGGATATCGGTCATGGAAGGCTCCTGATTTTTGTAGGGGCGAGGTCTCCTCGCCCTTTATTATTAGCAGATGTTATTTATTGGGCGGGGGGACCCCGCCCCTACGAGCGATTATTTCTCAACAACAATCCATTTCCAAAGATCCAAAAGATGGAAACGATGGCGAGGGCGATGAAGAGGGTGGACATTTCTAAAGTTGGAATGTTTGCAGGTTGGAAGGTTGGCAAGTTAAAGGTGGAAAGTGTGTCTAACCATGAAGTCCAAAGAGATTGAAGCTCAAAGAACCAAGTGGTGAAGGATGGCGTTTCGATTTGTGGGATCATGATGGAGAAGAATGGGATGGCAACGATGAGCGCAACCAACGCGCCAGCGGCTTGCAGAGTCGCTGTCAGCGTGAGCCAGCGTGGGAGTTGTGGAGTCAGGCTGGGGCGGGGTTTGAAGCGGGCGGCGAGGTCGCGAGATAATGCCACTTCGGGCAGAGAGTCCAAATCCGTGAACAAGGCTTGGAGGGTGGAGAGTCGCGCCGCGCATTCGCCGCATGAGTCGAGGTGCGTTTTGATCTCCGCGCGGTTTGCGGTTTCGTTGTCGAGGTATTCGTTGAGTTGCTCGTCAGTCAGGTGCATGGAGTTTCTCCGCGAGAAGTTTGCGGGCGCGAAAGAGATGGCTCTTCACGTCGCTGAGGGGGATGTTGAGTTCGCTGGCAATTTCGTCGTAGGACAGTTCTTGATAATGCCGCAGTTCGACGACGAGACGATAATGCGGCGGCAGGGACGCGAGCGCGCTGCGAATCTGCTCGCTTCTTTCTTTGACCTCAACCTGCTCGCCGGGACCTTGAGTTTTATCTTCGTCCCGTTCCTCGTCGAGCGGAGCCGATGGCTTCTGCGCCTCGATGTGGTTCAGGCACAGGTTGGCTGCCACGCGGCGAATCCACGGGCTGAATTCGCGTTCGAGGTCGAAGGTGTGCAGACGGTCGAGTGCGCGGATGAAGGTCTCTTGGGCGAGGTCTTCGGCATCGGCGCGGTTGTGCAGAATGCGGTAGCAGACGTTGAACACGCCGGTCTGGTGGCGGGTGACGAGGTCGCCATAGGCTTCGGGGTCACCGCGACGGGCTCGCAGGATCAGGTCGCGGTCGGTGGGCGCATTCATGGCTAGAGTGTAATACAGGTGGGGAGGGGAAAAAGTTGCAGGAGGTGTATAGGAATCGTAGGGGCGGGGTCACCCCGCCCCTACGATAGGAAATTATCTACAACACTTGAGATTTCCAAAAATTCTTGTCCCCAGCCATTGTCAATGGAGGTTTCTTGAATGCTCCCAGTAGGTCCAAACAAGAAAGATAGACGGTTCTTATTGATTGATTGGGAGTTCTTGATTTTTGCTAATTCCTCTTCCAGTTGTTGGATGATTTCTGCGACAGTTAGATGAGAGTAAATTGGGTCTTGAGAGTCTCGCAGAAACTGGATGGTTTCTTGAAGTGCGTTTATTAGGTTGTCCATTTTCCTACCTCCCCCACCTCGGCTGCCAATCAGAGATGGTGCTATTCGTTAGACGCGTCAATCCCGTCCCATCGGGGTGGATGATGTAGAGTTCGTTGTTGCCGTCTCTAAAGGAGGTGAAGACGATCCAGTTGCCGTCGGGAGACCAGGAGGGACCGAGGTTGTCGCCGCCGTCAGTGAGTTTGACCAAGCCGGTGCCGTCCACGTTGATGACGTAGATATTGTGGTCACCTTGGGGTCCGCGATAGAAGGCGAGTTTGGTGCCATCCGGCGACCAAGTGTTGCGTCCGCCCATGTTGTTGAGGTCGGTGACTTGGCGGATGTTGGTACCATCAGAATTCATGACAAATAATTGACGTGCGCCTGCTCGTGAGGAAGCAAAGGAGATCATCGAGCCATCGGGTGACCAAGATGGGTCAATATCGTCTTTGTTGGTGAGGGCATGAGCATTGGAGCCGTCGGGCTTCATGAGCCAGAGTCCATTGCCATTGTTAGTGAAGATGATCCACTCGCCGTTGGGGGAAAGTTCGGGAGCGTAGAGCGAGCCGATTCCGTTGGTGAGCTTTTGCAGGTTGTTCCCATCTACGCCGATGGAGTAGATCTCGAAATTTCCGCTTTTGCTGGAAGAGAAGAAAACGGTCTGCCCATCGGGTGAGACGGAAGGATAGAAAGCCGTGGCGCTGAAATTCGTGAGCTGAATCCGTCCGCTGCCGTCGGCGTTGAGCAGGCAGATCTGGTCAATTTGCTTGATGTAACAGGCGAAGGCGATCTTGCCGGTGGGAGGCGGGGTGTCGTTGAAGGAAGGATTCGGTGTGGGAATCAGCTCAATGGTGGCTGTCGGCTCGAGCGGAGAAAGAGGCGCGGCAGAGTCGGTAGGGCTGGGTCCGCTTTCGGGGGTGGCAGAGGCAAGGAGGGGCAGATTCAGCGCGGGTGTGGGTGTCCAAATAGGTTCGTCTGCAACCACGATCAGAGAATAGCCAATGAGCAGGCATAAGCCTAAAAAGCCAAGGATTAAACCAATAAGAAGAGCTGTTTCAATAAAGTTTAGTTTACGCATATGCTGTTTATAAAGCAGTAGGTCACGCTGCAAGCGTGACCTACGTTGTTATTTTAGAATGATCCTGTTCCAGTCCATCAGTGGTTTGAGGTTTTCAACGGGCACTTTCCCTTCGGGGGCGTAGCCAACGAAGGAACGGTTGTAGTTATCTTCGGTGCCGTCGTCGAGGTTCCAGCGTAGGGAGTTGCGGAAGACGCCCAGGCAGGAGGTTCCGGCGAAGTCATCTGGCAGGGAGGTTTCGAAGGTGTAGACGTAGGTGCCGTCGGCGGTGTCTACCACTTCGATGGTAGTCGCTTCATGGATCCAGCGCAGCCATTGCGATTGGGTCGATTTCTTTTTCTCGGCATCGACCGTGGTGCGAGTACGGGTGAAACCGCCGCCTTTGTATTCCCAAGGTGCGGCAACCGGAGCGGCATTTTTACCGCCTTTGGGTGCGGGGCGTTTGCCCATGAATTCGGCAGGTACCAAGCCGACGCCATTCGAGTCTTGGGTGGCTTTCGGAATTTGCCAAACGCTCGGTTCACTGTTGACATAGCGCAGCCAGAAGATGCTTGCGCCTTGGGTGTAATGTTCGGCGCCGGTCGGCTTGATGAAATAACAGCCCGGCGTTTTTTCTGCCGCCAGTTTTACATAGCGTGCGGCGTTGTCTGTGAGCCCACCCGGGGGGAGATGTCCGCGAATGTGTTGGGAGTGTTCGGCGGTCTCATTGCAGACTGCGCGTGTCACGATGATCTCTTGGGTGCGTCCGTGTTCGTCGCGCCACATGCCGGTGTTATCGGTTGCCCATTTACTGAGGATGGGGTAGAGGGTCATATCGGCAAAGCGGGCTTTATCTTCTTCGGGAGTGAAAGTTTCCCATCCGGCATCGGTGGCGTAGTTGACGCGCAAGGATGTGAGCATCACGATCATCTTCCATGCCCAAGCCGGGATCTGATCTTTCATCGCCTCCAACTTCGCCAGGGCTTGGTCGGTCGTCATGGTCAGGAACTCGTACTTGGCTTCTTCTTCCACCAAAGAAGCCAGACCGGCGCGCTTGGTCTTGGGTCCGTTGGCTTTGACGCCTTGCATGTGCAAGGCGATCTTATCTTTCCATGCCTTGTCGGTGGTTTTCGCGAGGGCAGGCTTGTTGGCATCTGTCCCTTCGTATTGAGCGATCTTTTCGGCGCATTTGGCAGTCACATCTGCATCGCTGAGAGAGGCTTGAGCTTTCTTCACTTCTTCCACACGCAAGCGTACGAGCAGGTCTTTGGGGTTTGCCCATGATCCATGCGCCGACTTATAGCGCATGCCCGAAAAATGGATGATCATATATTGCAGCCAGGTTGGGAAGCGTTTGGGTTCCTTCTCAAAGCGGGTGCGGATGTCTGTGAGCAGGGCGTACTGGTCTTTGTTTTCCAGGGTCTTGGTGTATTGTTCCACCTTGAGGCGCACAATATCTTTGACCGTTACAGGCACCTTCGGGTCGTAATTGACGAGGAATTCTTCTTCGGTGACTTTGTAGTTCGGGTCTGCTTTGGAGAGTTTGTACCACTCCAGTTTGGGACCTTCCAGCTTGTTGTAGGTGTCGTCGAATTGACGGAGCTTGTCCATTTCTTCCAGCACCATGGGCAAAGCCGATTCGTTTTTGAGCTTGAATTCCGCTTCCACTTTGGGGCGGTTGGGGTGTTCGGGCAGCATCCCTTCGAGTTGGCGCTGTAAATAGCGGATGCGGTCACGCAGGAACCCAAGTTGGGTCTTGAACGATTCCATGCGCATTTGGATGAAGCTGCGCTCGCCGCGAATATCCTTGGGCCAGGAGGAGATGAACAGGTCATGGTTTTTCTGGATGAGAGCCAGCGCTTCTTCTTCGATAGGCTTGTATTTGATAAAGAAACCTTTCACGTCTTTGACCATGAAATAGTTTTTCAGGCTCAAATAACGCTTGAGTTCTGTGGCGCGAGCCAGATCCATGCCGTCTTCGTATTGTTTCACATCTGCGGCAAGGGTGGAAATATCCTTGTTCTTATATTCTGCCCACAGGTCGGCTTCTTTGTAAAAGACCAGAAAGTCCCGCAGTTTTTGCAGGCGCATGGGGTAAATGCTTTTAAGTAAGATGGGGTTTTGCCACTGAAAGTTATAAGTTGCTGCCATGTGTCTCTCCTCGTGCCATATGTAAATACTCACTCCATTTTAGCCAATTTATTCGATTTTTCAACATGGAGATTAAACAAAAAACTCATGTTTTTTGAAAACAAGAGCTTTTTATTTGTACACGGATTTCACGGAAAGTATGGAGAAAAAACTTTATTTTCCGTGAAATCCGTTCGATCCGTTTACTTAAAAATCTACGCGCGCTGGGCGATGGGTTTCAAAAATGAATCCAATATCTCATCCATCTCATCAAGCGATTTGCACACGAACAGCATCGGGTTGAACGCATAGACCGTCTTCGGGATGCGCGAAATCGTCTCGATATTGAACGGCACAAGGATCACATCACCGCCAAAGATGCCCTCGGGCTTGATGCCGAGGCTCTTGTACAAGCCCAAAACGACGTTCCAACCTTCATCCGCAGAAGACATCTGTCCCTTTTGGTGAAGCGCATTTACTCCGTCGATGATCTTGAACAGATTGCTCTTGTTGGCGAGGAAATGCTGATTCAGCTGCTGATACACATCCTTGCTGTAGTCGATCACGTTGTCACGCCCGAGGCGGTAGAACTCCATGATAGTGCGAGTCAATTCTTTGCGCCCTGAAATGATGCCCGCGCCAAAGACCGTAAAGCGATTATCCTGCACTACCAAACCGAACTCAGTGCTGTACCACGCCAAACGTTTGATGACCTCGCGTTCTTCGGTGGTGGCTTTCATGTAAGCCGGTGCAAACTTGTCTTCGATCTTCGCGTAAAACTCCTGAGTCAAAAATGGTAAATGCCCGAAGATGTCGTGGAACATATCGGGCTCCGGCGTAAATTCCATCTGGTCGCGGGTGCGCAGATAGTCGGTAATTAAAAATACACGTTGCGCGAATTTTTTGTACCAATCATCGGCTAACGTGTATCTCACAACAGTTCGTTCAATTCTCCAACCTGTGCGCGGTGTAATATGATCCACCAAATGCAGCACCGTTGGAATTCCCTTCGGGCTTAGTGCCAGCAGTTCCATGCCTTTCTGCCACTCTGCGCAAATATGCTCCATCAAATACGGCTGGTGGATGCCTGCAAACAGGTCTGCCCAAATGGCATGCTGTTCGGCGGAAAACGAAATCTCCTGATTTTCTGTTGAATATTCTTTTGTAGGGTCGATCTGTTGTGCTGCAATATCTCCGGTATAACTTGGTACGTTTTGGTTCATGTTCACCTTTACACCTTTCTGAGTAGGACTTGGGGGATACAGAACTTATCGAAAAAATAGTATCACCTTCAAAAACCCGAGTCAAGAAGCGGAGAAGAATTATCATATTTAGCAGTGTTAGAATCCATTCGTGCATGATCTCACCGGCAAGACCATCCTCATCACCGGAGCCGCCCGTCGTTTGGGGCGTTTGTTCGCCCTCGCCTGTGGACATGCCGGTGCGGACCTCATTCTGCATCATGGACATTCGCCCGCCGAAGCCGAATCCCTTCGAAATGAACTCGCCGCTCTCGGACGCCGCGCCTGGGTTCTCCCTGCGGACTTTTCTCACCCTGAAAGCACATCGCAATTAATCGAACGCGCTAATGAGTTGAGTCCGCTGTATGGATTGGTTAATAGCGCATCCATCTTTGAGCCGTTATCCATGCACGAAACATCGCTCGATGATTGGAACAACCATCTCAACGTCAACCTCACCGCACCGTTTTTGTTGAGCCAAGCCTTTGCGAAATATATTAACGCTCAAGCCGCCGTCCCCGGCGGCGAGGACGCCGCCTTGAGCGTTAATGGGCGCATCGTCAACATCCTCGATTGGCGTGCCCTGCGCCCCGGCGCGGACCATTTCCCCTACACTGTCACCAAATCTGCACTGGCAGCGATGACCAAATCATTAGCCATCGCCCTCGCGCCGAACATCACCGTGAATGGATTGGCGCTGGGTGCCATCCTTCCGCCCGCAGATCAAACCACCCCCAACCCAAAGATCATCGAACCCGTCCCTGCCAAACGCTGGAGCGAAGCAGGTGAAGCGGAAGATGCCTTGCTGTTCCTGTTATCGGGTCCCGCCTACATCACTGGCGAGATTCTGCATGTAGATGGTGGCAGGCATTTGGTGTAAATTGGACCACGGACGATGGATGAACTTCCATCGTCAATCGTCCATGGTCTATCGTCAATAGATTAGGAGCCCTAATGGACAAAGTATTTATCAAAGACCTGCTTGTGCGTGGCATTATCGGTATCCGCGAGTGGGAGCGTGAGAAAGAGCAGGATATTCTCATCAACGTGACGGTTTATACCAACACGATCCCCGCCGCCGAGTCTGACGATATTGAAGACTGTGTGGATTACAGCGCATTAGCAAAGAGAATCCAACAACATGCTGAAACTGCCAAGCGGCTGACCGTGGAAGCCTTGGCGAATGATCTGGCGAAGATCTGCCTTGAAACGCCGTTGGTGCGTAAGGTGGTCGTCCGTGTGGAAAAGCCGGGAGCAGTGCGCTTTGCCAAATCGGTAGGCGTGGAGGTTGAGCGCAAACGGGATGAGTAACCTGCATCATGTTTATCTCAATCTCGGCTCAAACCTTGAGCCAGAGAAAAATGTTCCACTAGCTATTGAATTGTTGCAAGGCGTGGGGGAGATTACAGCCGTCTCTTCGGTGTGGGAGACAGAGTCCGTGGGCTATGCGGGACCCAATTTCTTAAATGTCTGCGTTCTGTTGCGAACCTCGCTTGATGCAGAACGAGTCAAGCATGAAATCAATCGTCCTATCGAGGCGCAGATGGGACGTGTCCGTGGCGAGGATAAATATGCTCCCCGCCCGATCGATATTGATATTGTTTTGTTCGATGAAACGCCGCACAACGTCCAAACTTGGAATCAGGCGTTTGTGGCTGTGCCATTGGCAGAGCTTGTGCCTGAGTTCAAAACTCACAGCGGGGAAAAACTCTCAGAATTGGCGAAGCAGTTACAAGGTCAGGTGTGGATGCGAAAGCGGGAGGACGTTGTTAAATACCCTTCGGGCACTAGATCCGCAGCGGTTCTGCGCCGCGGTTGAGATGGTCCAAAAATTCCTGACGAGTATTGATGCTCTTGCGGAACGAACCAAGCATAGCAGAGGTGGTCATGCGAGCGTCATGCTTTTTTACACCGCGCATCATGGCGCAAAGATGTAACCCTTCCACTACAACGGCTACACCCTGCGGCTTGAGTAATTGATGGATGAAGTCCGCGATCTGACGGGTCATGCGTTCTTGCACTTGCAAACGGCGGGCGAACATATCCACGATGCGGGGAATTTTCGAGAGACCGATTACTTGTCTATTTGGGATATAGGCAACATGGGCACGCCCCATGAAGGGCAGCATATGATGTTCGCACAAGCTGAAGTATTCAATGTCGCGCACGATCACCATGTCATCATAGGTCACGTTGAAGATTGCGCCGTTGACGAGTTTGTCCACATCGGTGCGATAGCCACTGAGCAATTCGGGATACATGCGAGCGACACGCTTGGGCGTATTTTGTAAGCCTTCACGGTCTGGGTTTTCGCCAAAGGCAGTTAGCATCTTACGAATGGATTCCTCAATGGCGGGCGTATCTATATCTTCGGTGAAGGAAGTGGACTCGTCAAAATCTTCGTTGGTTTCAGGGTCTATCATCGCATCTCCAATTGGGTCAGATTTTACGATTGTATCTGATTTGTTCTTCGTAGGGGTGGATCGCAATCCGCCCTTACGATGTAAGGAAAAGGTAAAATATATTGATGACTAATGAACTTTATCCAAAAAGTATTTTCTTCGGCACCTGGCTGGGTGCCATCTTGGGAGTTATTCTGGGGGCAGGCTCAGGTGCGATTAGCGGCACTTGGAATGGCATCACAACGGCTGCCATCATGGGGCTTGTGACCGGTGCAATTAACGGTGCACTCACTGCAGCACTGGTCGTCCGCACCGCAGGGACAACGGGTGGGGTCAGCACGGGTGCCTATACGGGCATGGCGTTTGGAGCCTTTCTTGGGCTGATCTTTGGCATCTTCCTGCCGGAATCTTTCCGCCAGAGCGTTTTGAAATTGGATGTGCTGATTTTGAACGTCATCTTTGCCGGGCGTTTTGAAGCGGCGATTCTATTCAGCTTTCTGTTCTCTGTCCTTTCGACCGCTGTAGGGGCATGGACCGGTGGACGAAACCTCATAAAGCGCGATGTGGAAAAACTCAAGACTCATTAACCGCGAAGAGCGCAAGGTCTCCTCTTTTTTCGCGTTTTTCACATTAATGATTTATGACTTTGCTACAGCCATACTCAGAAGGGTTTTAACCTACCATGCCGCGAAACCAGAATGGTATAATTTCGCCGCTTAATTCATCATTCCCCAACCCAAATTGGTTATTATCTGAAGGAGAACGACATGTCCGGACATTCGAAATGGTCCACCATCAAACGCAAAAAAGGCGTAGCCGACGCCAAACGCGGCGCCATCTTCACCCGCCTGGCGCGCGAAATCACCATTGCTGCTCGTGAAGGCGGCGACCCCGATACCAACTTCCGCTTGCGCCTTGCAGTAGAAAAAGCCCGTGGCGAGAACATGCCTAAAGACAATATCGAACGCGCCATCAAGAAAGGTACCGGCGAAGACAAAGATGCCGCCGTGTTCGAAGAACTCACATTGGAAGGCTATGGTCCACATGGCTCAGCCGTGATGGTCTCCTGTGTGACCGATAATCGCGTGCGCACCGTCTCGGATGTGCGCCACATCTTCAGCAAGTTCGGCGGCAACATGGCAGAAGCCGGAGCCGTCGGTTGGCAGTTTGATCGCAAGTCCTACTTCTCCTTCCCCTCCAGCGCGATGGCATTTGATAAAGCCTTCGAACTCGGCGTGGAAGCTGGCGCCGACGATGTTGTGGACAGCGGCGAAGAGATTGAAATTTACGGTCCGGTTGAAGCTTTCAAAACCATCATGGATACGCTTGGTAAAGCCAAAGTGCAGCCTTCTGAAGCGGGTCTGCGCCTGATCGCCAAACAAGAGATTGACCTTGGCGTAGAGGAGATTATGTCGGTCATGAAGGTCGTCGAAAATCTCGAAGAACTTGACGATGTGCAGGATGTCTATCACAACGTCAAAGTGTCAGACGAAGCACTCGCAGCCCTCGAAAACGCATAATTTATATTTATGTAGGGGCGGGGCTTGTGCCACGAAGTGGTATTACCCGCCCCTACATTATTTAATTAAACATGACCCTCGCCCTCGGAATTGACCCCGGCACCGCCACCACCGGCTACGGATTCGTGCGCCTCATGCCAGACGGGGAGCTGGTCGCTGTTGACTTTGGCGTGATCCTCACCCCAAAAGAAGCGACAGCGTCCGCTCGCCTGGTGATGCTCTTCGACGATCTCAACAAGCTCCTCAAGAAACATAAACCTGATACTGCGGCAGTGGAAAAGTTATTTTTCTCCAAGAACGTCACCACCGGCATTGCGGTGGGGCAAGCCCGTGGCGTGATTTTGCTGGCGCTTGAGAAAGCTGGTGTGTCCACGTATGAATACACACCGAACGAAGTCAAACAAGCTGTGGCGGGGTATGGCTCTGCAGAAAAGCGACAAGTGCAAGAAATGGTGCGGGCATTGTTGCAGTTGGAAAAAATCCCCAAACCCGATGATGCCGCCGACGCACTGGCAATTGCCATCACACATTTGAATACGGCTCGATACGATTAACACGTAGGGGCGGGGTTACCCCGCCCCTACAATTTATTACGGTAAAATAAAAATATGATTGCAACCTTACGCGGAGAAGTATCACACGTTGAAGACAACGCCATCATCGTCGAAGTGGGCGGTGTGGGCATGCGAGTCTTCGTCCCGGCGCCGATGCGCACAAAGGCATCAGCGGGAGAAATAATCTTTTTGTTCACCCATCTCGTCGTTAGGGAAGATGCGTTGACTCTCTACGGCTTCGAATCCCAATCAGACCGCGACCTGTTCAACATCCTGCTCGGCGTTGATGGGGTTGGTCCCAAAGTAGCGCTCTCGGTGTTATCCACGCTCACGCTGGAGACCATCCAACGCGCTATCTTTTCAGACGAAGAAGAACTGCTCAGCAAAGTGCCGGGTGTGGGCAAGAAGACCGCGCAAAAAATGGCGATCCACCTCAAAGACAAACTCAAACCCACCGATGCACTTTCCAAAATGGCGTCACTCGCCGACTACGATAGCGAGGTCCTCGCTGCACTCACTGCGTTGGGTTACTCTGTGGTCGAAGCGCAAGCCGCGCTGCAAGCGCTTCCTAAAGACGCGCCCAAAGATGTTGAAGAACGGTTGCGCGTCGCTTTGCAATACATCGGCAGATAATGGCACTCCCCGATTTTCTCGCCAAGCCCATCTTTCATATTGTGTACGAAATCATGCGTCGCCAACGCGGATCTCCCATCCCGGCGACGACTCGCAAAGTGAAAATGCCAGCAGACGAAAAACGCCTCGCTTTCGACGCCCTGCTTGACTCTGCCCTTCAAAGCGGACCCAACTCTCCAATCTCGTACAACCTACCTTACCCGAAAGCAGAGTTTCTTTTTTATATTTGTGACTGGCGTGGGTTTGTGGTGCATGGCTCACCAATGCACGACCTTGAAACCCTGGAGCCCATCCGCAAAAGTGGTGATGATAACGAGTTCGGCAATCGTCAACAGATCTTCTGCTCGCCCGATGCCGCTTGGGCAATGTGGTTTGCCATTTTAGATAAAGGCAAATTTAACCTGACGAGCAATGGCTGTGTGCGTGTGGGCGTTGGGAACAAACGAGTCAAGTACTATCACTTTGAACTACCCAAGCAGAACAGGGCGAACCAGCCTTTCACCAACGGCATGATCTACATCTGCCGCACTGAAGACTTCCCCGATAAGCGTCCCTTCCCCATGCTGGATAAGTTCAATGGTGAAGTGGAAGAATGGGGCAGCACCAGACCAGTCAAACCGCTGGCGAAGATGCTGGTCTCACCGAATGATTTTCCATATTTGGATAAAGTGCAGTTTTCTTTATAAATGCAAAATCAGGTCACACTTCAAGTGTGACCTGATTTTATTTTACGTATTCAATGTCCTCTACCGCTGAACAGGGACAGCTTTCTTCACGGGGAACAAAGTATCGATCACAATGCTGACAATGCGTACAAAGAACAAAAAGAGCAAACTACCCGCTGAGAACCAATAATAGTTTTGCGCCCAGCCCATGCTTGAGTCGGTTCCGCTGAAGATGGCGTGGAAGATGCCCACAAAATACATGGCAAAGCTGAGATAGTGCAGCACTCGCCAGAACTTTTGCCCGATCATCGGGCGGACGTAAAAACTCAACGCCACGATTAGCCAAATATAAAATCCAAGCTGCCCAACTCCTACCCAGAACGGACGATAGTCTACGGTGCTAAAGGGGATGAATACCTGCAAGAGCGTGAAATTGATGTATTCATCGCCCAGCAGAATCACAGCATGGAAGGCAGCAAATGCCAGCCCTAACAAACTGACATACTCATGAATGGCGAATGTCGCGGGCATGCCGGGCCATAGTCTCGCCATCTTGTTGGTGATGCCCAACCCAAGCGCCATGGAAAGCCACAACAGCGAAAGGGATACAAACGCTGTGCCGCGTGAAAGATACCAATACGCTTTTGGTGAAGTGCCGCTCAGTGAGAATGCCATGTTTGGCAACACAAATGGCAAGATCAGTGTGGCAACTAAAAGCCCTATTACCGAAGCGAACATGAAAAGCAAAAACGATTGGATGTTGACCGACGACTCGTTGAATTCATTTTGAGATTGCATGCATAACTCCTTGCAAATATTCGGTCATGGAGGACGTAATGAATACTTCGCCCGAGTCCATGACCATTAACCCGGCAAAAGAAGGTTGTGCTTCCAACCATGCCAGCCCGCGTTCTTTGCCAAGAATGAAGGCTGTTTTGGCGGCGGCTTCTGCTTCGATCACATTGGGAGCCACCACAGTCACACGCAAGACATCGGTCTGAACGGGCAACCCAGTATTCGGATTGATAATGTGATGTTGAAGCAGCCCATTGCGTTTCCATTTGCGGCGATCCTTGCCTGAGGATGCGACTCCGCCTTGTTTGACCAACAGAGTATCGAAATCGCTTCCCGCATGGAATGGGTCAGAGACGCCGATCTGCCATGGGCTTCCATCTGCATGCGGACCGCTCACCGCAATGTCACCGCCTGCATTCACTAGGCATGGACCGAACCCTCGCAAGCGTTCCATGGCTTGCTGTGCCGCCCAACCTTTTGCCACGCCGCCAAAGTCCAGCCGGACTCCTTTCGGCAGCGTGATGGTTTGGTCCTCGGTGTCAGCCACGATCAGCGAAAGCGGATGATGTTCTGGTTGAGGCAACATTCCAAATTGTTCGCGTGCTAGCTCATCGAACGGAAGGTCGTACCCTGCGTCTAAGAGCGCATCCAATACGGTTGGAGTCACGAGTCCATTACTGAACGCATCAGCCCACACAGCGGTTTGGAAGACCTCCCAGAACGCCGTGCTCACGCTCACAGGTTGGTCAAAGGTTCGGTTAAGGCGAGACAGCTCGCTGTCCAGCCGGAAGCGGGAAAGCGATTGCTCCCATTCTTCAAACCAGTTCGGCACATCCTGCAAAACATTCTGCGCAGACTTTGAATCCGATTGAAGAATGACGAGCATGTCACTGCCCATCGCGCGAAAGGGATGGCTGTAAAACATTAGGATGATGATGTGGTTGTAGAAGGCTGGCTGACGGGAGCGCTTCCGCCACCACCTCCGCCGTTGCCTGAATCAGCGTTCCCACCACCGCCTCCGCCACCTTTTGGCTTTTGCACGACAACCACCTGGGGTTGAGGAGCTTTGCCGCCGAATAAGATGGTGTATCCAACGGGAGGCATGGTTACAGATGGCGCAGTAGTAGGTTCTGCGACAACGGGCATAACGGTGGGAGGGATGATTACTGCCTGTTGTTCAGCCGCTTTTTTATCGGCTAGAACTTTATCTGGACCTGCAAATAGATTCCAAAATGCGATGACGGATGTCATCGAGATCGCAGCAATCGCTAATTGAATATCAGACCATTTGTTTGAATTTGGTTTGGGTGCCATAAGGTTTCCTGTTAATCGTCGCTTTCGTGCTCTTCATGTTCCTCATGCTCGCTGCTTTCATGAGAACTGTTATTTGAAGAGCCGCTGTTGTTATTGTTGGATTGTCCACTACCTCTATTGGTCGTGTTAGATGCTGTGACTACAACGGGTTGCATTTGTGTATTGGCTACGACAACACCATCGGAACTGACATACACCAGCGCGCCGGAACTAAAGGTCACCAAGTATGTAGGGGCGCCTTGATAATCAACGACTTCGACGCTGAATACCATGGGGTCATTTAAGAAATTGACGGCAATGGTTGTAGCTTCTTCAGCAGTCACCACACGCGGTGTCACTTCTGTTGCTGTTGGAACGGCAAGCACAACACTGACTGGCTGCGATATTGTTTTTTGTGAAGATTGCGCAGACGTTAATTCATTGTTCTTAACGATTTGTTGATACGCAGAAACTACGCCAAACATGGTTGCCATGAGGAAAACGGTCAACATGGCAGAAATGAACAAGGTACTTTTTCTCATAATTTACTCCTTACAGGTTGGGTTTCAACCTGTTATGTAGAGTCCAGTCGTTTTAGCAGTGAAAAGGTTATGCCGTTAAATGAGTTTGGGATTAAAGAACTTTGTAGAAATTGTCAGCACGCTGATATGGATGCAAAAAATGGTCTTTGTTTTGCTTTATAATCTTTTTTATGAATAGACTTAAAAATATTGATAAACGCTGGTTGATTCTTGTAGCGGTTGTGCTGGTTATTGGTATTGCACTCCTGCCACCTGTGCGAAATCGACTTTCACTTCAATATGAACTTCTACGTACCCGTATCGTTTACTTTTTCAACCCGCCTAGTGAAGCTGTTTTTCAACCCAGCGGTGAAGAAGAACCACTGACCGTTGAAACCGCAGTTGGAACCGTTCGCGCAGAAATGTTATTGACGTTGACCCCCAAAGTGACAGCTACTCCGAAAGCAACGAAAACAGGTCCGACCGCGAAACTGACAATCACTTCCACACCGTTGCCAGAGAAAGCCATTTTGCCGGGCGTGGTGTATGTAGACCAACATGGACGCTGGAATTATTGTGGTCCTGCCAATTTGACGATGGCACTGAAATTCTGGGGCTGGAGCGGAGACCGTGACGATGTGGCAAAAGTGGTCAAGCCGGGTTCGCCCAATCAGAATTTAGATTTCATCGAACGCGGCTTGCCTGATAAGAACGTGATGCCATATGAGTTGGTGGACTTTGTCAACTTGCAAACCACCGAATACCGCGCCCTCTCTCGCTATGGCGGTGACATGGATCTGATCAAACGCCTGCTTGCGGCGGGGTTCCCTGTCATTGTGGAGAAGGGATATTACGAACGCGATTACACGGGCAAGGTTGATTGGCTTGGACATTATCTCTTTACCACTGGTTATGATGATGAACGTGGTGGTTTTATCGTGCAAGATGCTTATCTCAAACCTGGTAAAGACTTGCTCAGTAAATATGAAGAATATCAAGACGGCTGGCGTTCGTTCAATTATCTGTTCATGGTGGTGTACCCTGCCGGGCGTGAGAACGAAGTGCTGAGCATTCTCGGTCCGTGGGCAGATGAAACATGGGCAGCCACACATGCGCTTGAAATCGCCAATAAAGAAGTTTCCCAATTAACCGGAAACAATCTTTTCTTTGCTTACTTCAATAAAGGCACCAGTCATGTTGTGCTCAATCAATATGCTGATGCCGCTGTTGCTTATGATCAGGCGTTTAACCAGTATTCCAAGTGGGATACTGCCAAAGGGAATCGTCCATTTCGTATGATGTGGTATCAGACCGGTCCGTACTTTGCATACTATTATTCCGCTCGCTATCAAGATGTGATCGACCTTGCCAACACCACATTGACCAAGACCATCTCCAAGCCTACACTTGAAGAATCCCTGCTCTGGCGCGGACGGGCATATTACATGGTGGGCAATACTGATGCCGCCATCAAAGATTATCGCGCCGCGTTGGAAGTCCATGCTGATTGGTATCCTGCGGTGCAGGCGTTGCAGGAGTTAGGATTACAGCCATAATGAAACTATTACACTTTGCAGATGCACACATCGATATGGCGAACTATGGGCGGCATGATCCGTCCACAGGGTTGCCGCTGCGTGTGTTGGATTTTCTCAAATCGCTGGATACCATCGTGGATACTGCCATTGAGCGCAAAGTGGATATGGTCATTTTTGCGGGCGATGCCTATAAGGATCGTTCTCCGGCTCCGACCTTTCAGCGGGAGTGGGGTAAACGTATCATGCGTTTATCTCAGGCGAAGATTCCGACTCTCCTACTGATCGGCAATCACGACATTTCTCCGTCCATTGGGCGGGCACATGCCTTGCAAGAATTCAAAACCCTGCAGGTGCCTTATGTCAAAGTGTTGGATGCGCCTGAGTTGTTGAAGCCAGAAGATTTATGGGGCTTGCCATTGCAGGTTATTGCCATGCCATGGGTGGCGCGTTCTGGGTTGATGGCATCTACTGGTGAGACAGATGCTACACAGGCATTTGCTCGCATTGAAGAAAATATCGGCGACTTGGTCACGGGCTGGATCGAGGAATGCGATACATCTATGCCAATTGTTTTGACCGCGCACGCCTCTATTGAAGGGGCGAAGTTCGGGGGCGAGCGTTTGGTGATGCTCGGTAATGATCTAGTCTTGACGGGCGGCTTGGTGAAAAACCCAAAATTGAATTATGTAGCCATGGGTCATATCCACAAGCCGCAAGATGTGAATGAAGGACATCAACCGCCGGTCATTTATCCTGGTTCCATTGAACGGGTCGACTTTGGAGAGGCGAAGGAAGAACGTTTCTTCGTCATTGCGGATGTGGAAAAAGGACGCGCCACCGAAGTAGAGTGGATTCAACTCACAGGGGTGAGAAAGTTTATCGACCGCCGAGCAACTGTCGAGTCGAGTGATGGCGTGACCGAGTTCTTAAAGGGCAAACTGCCCAAACCCAAAGAAATGTCTGAAGCGATCATCCGCTTGATCGTTGAGTATCCAAGAGAATGGGATTCATTGATTGACGAATCAGCGTTGCGAAAATATGCAGCGGATGCTTTCGAGTTCCACTTCGTAAAGCGACCTCAAATTGAGTCGCGTGTGCGCATTGACGAAGGGCAGGTGGTGAGCAGTCTCAGTCCGCTTGATTTGCTCGACCAATATTTTGATTCGGCGAAAGTTTCGAATGCCGATGAATTGAAACGTTTGGCACAAGAAATCATCTCAGAGGACTCACAAGACACTTGACACCTATCCTCTGAACCCTGATACTTGGGCATCCCAATGTCATGAGGTTTTTATGTCCAAGGAACATTCACGGTATCGCTGGTTTGTGGTGGTTGTGTTCTTCTTTTTCATGCTGTTGCACCAGACCGATAAGTTAATGATCGGTTCGTTGCAGGTGCAGATCAGCAATGATTTCAATATCAACAATAAACAGTGGGGTTTGGTCAATTCAGGAGCGTTGATCGTTGCAACGATCTTGTACCCGATCTGGGGGTATGTATACGATCGCTTCTCTCGCACAAAATTGCTTTCACTGGCTTCTTTTGTTTGGGGTTCTACGACATGGTTGAATGCCATCATGAAAAGCTTTGGCGGCTTTCTTGTTACACGCGCCTCAACCGGTATCGATGACTCTTCGTACCCGGGCTTGTACACTTTGATCGCCGATTATTTTGGTCCTACCCAGCGTGGAAAGATCTTCGGCATTTTGCAATTGGCTCAACCTATTGGTTATTTATTAGGGATGATCCTTGCACTGATGGTTGCTCCTGCCATTGGCGGATGGCGCTCTGTTTTCTATATTACCGGTTCTTTAGGGTTGGTGATCGCGTTATTGATCTTCTTTGGCGTGCGTGAAATGCCGCGTGGTAAAGCCGAGCCTGAATTTGAAAATATGACAGAGATGCAGACCTTCAAATTCTCGTGGGCAGAAGCCCGGGAAATCTTCAAGAAGAAAACCATGTGGTTTGTCTTTTTACAGGGCTTTGCGGGCGTGTTCCCGTGGAATGTGATCACGTTCTTCTTCTTTGCCTATCTCGAAAAAGAACGCGGATACGATGCAAACAGCATTCTCTTTACCATGGCGCCTGTTATCTTGATCCTTGCGGCTGGATATTTTGTCGGCGGCGCATTAGGTGACTACGCTTTTAAGCGCTCCAATAAAGGTCGTATTATTGTTTCATCCATTGGTGTGTTGTTGGGTGCATTTTTTATGTACTTTGCCATCACTACTCCGCTTGAGGCAAAGAATCAGTTCTTTATCTTTATGTGCCTTACTGCCATCTTTATGCCGCTTTCTTCCACGAATGTGACGGCGACCGTATACGATGTGACTGTCCCCGAAGTGCGTTCTACAGCTCAGGCAGTGGAATACTTTATTGAGAATGCTGGTGCGGCTTTTGCTCCCATCATTACGGGTGTGATCGCAGATATGTACGATCTCAAGACAGCGATCCTTTTGATCTGTACGGTGGCATGGGGCTTGTGCTTCCTGTTCTATCTCGGTGCGATCTTCACCATCGATAAAGACGCGAATGACCTCCGCGCTCAAATGGCGGAACGAGCGAAATCTATGTGAAATAAAAGCGGGCTTGGCAAACTGCCAAGCCCGCTTTTATTTATGAGACCTTCGCAAGATCAATAGCGATACACCTTGAATCGTCAGCGCGGTTAGGGCAGCCAAGCCAAATGAAACACCTAGGCTTGTCTTTTCAATCAGCAGATTTAAAACCAGAAAGAAACCTGTAAATGCAAACATGCCATAAAGTAATCCGCGTAGGACGTGAGCAGCAGCGGCGGGACCATAATCGCGGTGGGCAAAAATACTCAAGATGGTGACATACAGCGGAATGGTGGTCAATAACCCGGTCAGGCGAGAGCCGATCAATGGGGCGATGCCAGTGATCAACAAAATAAAACTCGTGCCGATTAGAATCCGCACGGGGATATCCCATTGGCTTAATTTACTTTCACCCGGTTCTACTTCACCTTTGGGTATGAACGTTAATCCCATAACGATTGCCAACGCAACTACAGGGACAATGAACCAAAGCGGAATAGTTACACCTTGTAAGAACAAGGTGCTCAACGAAAAAATAAAAAAACTTCCTGCAAGAGCAGCGTACCAAGGAAAGCGGGTAGCCACCCAGGCATAGGTTAGTGCATATAACACGAGTGAAATGCCACCACTGAGAACGCCTAAGACCGAACTTTCTGCAAAGGTCACGCCATGGCTTAACGCCACAAAAAATACAACCGGACCCGATGTGAGTGGCATCCCTACGATCCACCCGCTCACGGCGGGCCCCCAACGGCGACCCGCCAAACTAGCAGAGCCAATAATGAGCGGGGCAAGAATTAATTTTAGAACAAGAACATTCATCGCGGATTCACCATAAAAAATGCAGCCAGCAAGATCGAAAGATCTGCAACTGCATGACTAATGACTGGAGTCAATAGACTTCCATCTTTGCGATACAACTGACGCCAAAACCAGCCAATAAAGGTCAACGCAAGAATCACTAACGCAATCGACATGGGTGATGTTTTATTCCACACGACCATGATGTGATAGCCCGCGTAAATCAAATCGCCTAGATAAAACGATCTTGTATCGCTACCTAACATCGCCCGCCAAAAGTACTCTTCCAGCAACGGGTTGATGATCGAAAAATATGAAATGAACCAGATCCAAATATTGTCATGCAAACCAAGGTCCGCTAGTTGTGCGCGGAGGTCTGACGCAATTCCTAGAAAGTTTCGAAGTACGTACAGGCTAAGTCCACTTAAGGAGCAGAGCAATACAGTAAAGAAAAACAGTTTTTTATTGGCATTCTGAAAAAATATACTGAATGAGTGTTGAGGTCTTCGCAAAAAGATAACAAGCAATATCGCTGCATGAAAACCAAGCAAAGCTGCCCAAGCGTTTTTGAACATAAACAACCCCGCCCAAACAGCCATATAGGGCAAGATTGGGACGAGCCATTTTGATTTCATGTGAGGATTACTTAACTTCGGTGATGACGGTCCGTTTTGCGCCAGCGGACATTAACGCCTTCGCCACCGACTCCGCCGAGGCTTGGTCCACCAATGCGATCATATTGCCGCCTCGTCCGCCGCCGCTGAGTTTAGCGCCGAGTGCCCCTGCTTTGCGTGCTGCATCCACAAGCACATCAAGCTCTGGCGAAGAAACGGTCATTTGCTGTAGGAATTCGTGGTTATGGTCCATCAACTCGCCGAGGTGTTCGGGGCGTCCACTTTCGATGAAGTGCCTCGCCATAGTAGATATCTGAGCTACTTCGTTGAAGATATTCTCGAAATGGTTTGTATCTCTTTGCCACAAACGGCGTACATCTCCTACAGATTCTTTTGTGGGTGCGGGCACGCCGGTATCACCAATCACAATCGTGAAGGGTTTACCGCACTTAAAAGTTTCTATCGGCTTGCCCTTCATGTAATAGACCGGCATGTTGTAGGTGATGACGGTATTGTCGATGCCAGAAGGTGTGCCATGATGAAGTTTTTCAATTTCAAAAACAAGTTCGTTGATTTGTTCGTTGGAAAGTGGATGTTCGAGGAAAGAAGATAGCGCTCTAATTAATGCAACCGAAACCGCTGCGCCAGAACCAAGTCCAGCCGCAACAGGGATGGTAGATGTAATGGTGAGTTGAATGTTGGGGGGGGCAGAAATGCCTATGTGTTGAAAAACTTTCAGAATAACCGAACCAATTGGATGGTCAGCAGGAAGCGTGGAAAGCTCGCCTTGCAAGTTCACCATGGGGGCGTTGATCCAAATGCCAGGCTGGTCTGCGTCAACAATATCCACATCCACTTGCACTTGATTGACAGGCACAGCCAACGCGGGGCGGTTGTAGACTACGGCATGTTCGCCGAAGAGGATGATCTTACCGGGGGCGGAAGATTTCATGAAAAATAAAAGATGATGATGACGGTCGCTGCCCAAAGCAGCATGGAGATTTGGAAGGGGCGATCTGAAAGTAGCACTTCTTCTGGAGTGCCACCGGCATGTTCTACTTCGATGAGATATAGATAACGGAAGATGGCATATACCAAGAATGGGATCGTGAGCATCATGGAATGATTTTCGGGTACATTGGGTGCAGAGAAGGTGTAGAGGGAATATGCCACAATGGTGGTGCCTGAAACGATCATGATGTATTGATCAAGCAATGGAAGAGTATAGCCATCGAGCACTTTGCGATGAGAACCTGCGCCGTGAGCGAGCAGGGCTAGTTCGGCGCGACGTTTACCAAAGCCAAGAAAAAGCGAAAGCAGGAACATCACGATGTAAAGCCAGGGTGAAAACCGTTCTACAGAAATGAGAGTCACACCGGCTCCCACACGAAGAACAAAACCGAGTGAGATGATAAGTACATCCAAAATCGGAATGTGCTTTAGATAATTTGAGTATGCAAGGTTTAGGACGAAATACCCGGCAACGACAGCCGCAAAGGTAGGCGATAGTAAATATGCGAGCCCTAAGGTGAGAATAACAAAAATAATACCCGCTGTCCATGCGACGCTGACGGGAAGTTTGCCAGAGGCTATGGGGCGGTTTTTCTTTTCAGGGTGCTGGCGGTCTGCTTCGACATCAGCGAGATCGTTGAAGATGTAAACGCAAGAAGAAATAAGACAGAACAATGCAAAGCCTGCCAATGTACGCAGGAAAGAATCAACGATAAACAGTTGTTTATCAAAGACCAAGGCTGCAAAGATAAAGACGTTCTTCGTCCATTGGCGTGGACGCATGGTTTTGAATAAGGCAGTTAACATGGCGTTATTTTACCTGTAAATTAGAGAGAGTTTCTTAACTCGGTTTTTTGTACACGGACTGCACGGATAACATGGATTTTCACCGAAAAACTGTTAGAGAAACCACATTTTTTCCGTGCCTCCGTCAAATCCGTTTACAAAAGATATGATCTTTTACGGCGACCAGAAATTTCCGCTCATGATCATTAAGGAAAGCAAATCGACCGAGTCTTCATAATAATCAATATGCGTATCGTAAACCGCATCATAAATTTTATTGAGCCATTCCTGCTGTGCAGGGTCGTTCATGGCGGCAACGCCCATGGGCGCGACGAAAAAGGTTGTAAAGTAATCACTATTTGGCAACGGCGCTCCGCTCAATTGATATCCCGAACGGATCTTCATTGGGTCGCCATCGGCTGCAGTTTCGATCCAATGAGAAATATTTTGAACAAGCAATCGCGAAAGAGAATCATCATGCATCAATGCATCTGCCCCCACACGCCAAGGCATGCGCCCAGCATTATAGTTATACGCTCCGTCTGTTGGGTTTTCCAAAAAGTTTGCAGGAGCAGGTTTTCCATTCACGATGAAATCTGGCATCAGACCGGTTTCAGGGCTATATTGTTCTTGTATATCTTTCATGAGGACCTGGCTTTGAAAAACAACATCATCCCAAACTGGGTTGTTTGTGGCTTTGCCAAACGCGCGGAAATTGACCAGCATAAAGTCTGATGAACGCGGTGTGTATTGGGTGTACTGTGGCTCAGCGACGTTGACCCAATCTCCCAGCATAGGCAAATGGCTTTCCGGTCCAACCTCAGATTCAAGGATTCCCGCGATCATGTTTTGCGCTTCTGCCTTGTAATTCACAGAACCGTCGCTGCCCCATTGCGCGTCGGCAAGCAGCAAGCCGAAGGCAACGTCCGCGTCGCCGTCAAAAGCACTGGTGCCTTCATTGAGTGGAATGTTCCAGTCCATCAGACGCGGATCAATCTGACTGCGATGCTCATCTACAAATGCCCACATGCCGTCAAAGATAATTTGCGCATCTGCATCATATCCTGCCATAATCGGTACGATCATCATGCCGTATCCTTGTCCTTCTGAAACAGTTGTTGTGCGAGTCGGTTCATCCTTGCCAAGCACCACGCGATACATTGTGACGCCGTTCGCATGGGTCCCTGCTTCTGCAACATAATTCGCCTTCCAGTAATCATAATAAGCGCGCACGTCATCGTCTAATTGATCCTGCGTGCGATGACTCGGCAGAATGCTATTCGGTGCATATGTGACATGCTGAGGATAAGGTCGTGCCAGAAGACCTCGAGTCGGTTCGGGAGTTGGAGAAGGAAGCTGAAGCGTTGGTTCAGGCGTCGCTGTAGCCAGAGGCGCAGACATACAACCTAAAATAACTATAAGAGCAAAACTTAAGATAAGAAGTTTTTTCATATGTCCTCTTTTCCTCGTTTATATCATCACTGGCAGTAAAATAGAGCCATGCCCAAAGTTCGTTTAGATGTTCTACTTGTTGAAAAAGGATTGGCGGACTCGCGCGCCAAAGCTCAAGCCCTCATTATGGCGGGACAAGTGCGCGTCGCGGGTCAGGTCGCGCTCAAGCCTGCCACTACTGTTCAACCTGATGCCATGCTGACAGTGGACATGGGTCCGAAGTTCGTATCGCGTGGTGGTGAAAAAATCGAAGGTGCGCTGGATACGTTCAAAATCGACGTAACAGGATTCGTTTGCGCTGATGTAGGTTCCTCAACAGGTGGGTTCACAGATTGTCTTTTGCAGCACGGTGCCGTAAAAGTCTATGCGATTGACGTAGGTAAGGGAATCTTGCATTGGAAACTGCGTAATGATCCACGTGTTGTAGTGATGGAAGAAACCAATGCACGTTTCGTAGAGGCTTTACCTGAGAAGATTGATTTTGTATCCGTAGATGCTTCTTTTATTTCTTTGAAAGTACTGTTGCCGGTTATTAAGAAATGGAATGTGGAAAAAGGGATCCTGGCGCTTATCAAACCGCAATTCGAAGCTGGTAAAAAAGAAGTTTCTCGTGGCGACGGCGTTATCCGCGACCCGGAAATTCATCAGCAAGTGTTATTGGATGTATTGAAATACGCCAAGGCTGAAGGCTTTGGCTTGCATGGATTGGTGAAGTCTTCCTTGTTAGGTCCGAAAGGCAATGCTGAGTTTTTAGTCTGGATGAGCATGCAGTCAAATGATGCTTCGGTGGAAGACCTTGTAAATGGTGTTTTCCCTGCCAGCGAAATGGATACAAACGATGAACTGTCCAAAGTGTAATTCTGAATTAACCAAGAAATACTACAAGGGAATGTTCGAGGTGGATTCTTGCCCGAATTGCCGTGGCATGTGGCTGGACTTCAATGAACTCGATAAGCTGGAAGATGTAGTTTTTGATGAAGATGAACACAAAGGCTCCTTAATCCATTTTCAAACGCGGACGGAATACCCCTGCCCACATTGCGGCGTGAAGCTAAACGAGTTTCAATATCGGCTATATGATTTAAGGCTGGACACGTGCACTGAAAACAGCCACGGCTTCTGGCTGGATGCTGGAGAAGATGAAAGAGTCATGGAACTCATGCAAAAAAGAGCGGGGGATATCCAGAGGAAGGTCACGGCAGAGACAGAATGGAAACAATTTCTAAAGGGCATGCATGCTTTTTTAGGAAAGAAATAAAAAACCAGTTACTTATACATGAAAATTACCACATCGTTGTTTGAATAAACTGTGCGGTAGTTTCGGTCACTTAAGAGTAACTCATCCACTTTGTTTTCTTCTTTTCTAAATATAGCTATGTAGTTGTAGTTTTTTTTATTGGATGCTGCCCATTCTTCTACACAAGTAACGGTTTGACATTGTTGAAGATTTGAAAGCTCGGCATAAAAACGATAAAACCCTTCTCCCAACAACCACTCATATCCTTGTAATGTAGATAGATTTTGATGTTCTGCCAATGCAGGGAACCATTCTACGAATGGGTCAATTTCCGGGCTTGGGATACCTGTTAAGACAAGAAATACAGCATCCTCTGGCGTATTTTCCTTGACCCAATACATGGCATCTCGGTCATTTGGCTTAAGGCTATTTCCTATAAGGCGGAATCCGTACAGGCACGAATCAATAAATAAAATAGTAATGATTGCTAGTAATGCAATGTTGAATAAATTCTTTTGATACATCAGGCTGTCTTGAATGGTTTGTTTTTTTATTCGGTTTATCAGCCAAGGTGCTGCCTCTATAAATCCCAAAGCTGTCAGGATTGTCATTGGATAGAAAGATACGCTTGGAGCACTTCGTGGCTCAATTAAGTAGGGTAAAAGAGACCAAGCCAGAAGGAAATAATATTTTTTTGAGGCGCCCCATATTAATCCTATAATGCGAAAAAGGAACAGAACAGGGATAACCCCTTCGTCAAACAGCAAATCGTACAGTATTCCGGAAAACTTGATCCCGCTTGACCCTGTATGCAGGGCGGATAAAAATGGCGTAACTCCATGAGATGCTATAACATTTCCAAACCATGGGGATGCAAAAAGAAGAACTCCTATCCCTATTGCAGCAGCGTATAAAAAAGACTTGCCCGTTCGCCCGAAGAAACCCCATATGAGGATACAAGTCAATGCAGCATGAACACCCGCCTCTGGGTGGCTTGTAATGGTTAAACCACCAAATACAATCGACAAAACAATATATTTTTTCTCGTGGTTTTGAAACAATTTCAATATGGTGTAGGCGGTTAAGAGTAAAAACAAGGAGCCAAAGCTACGTGTCAAACCTCCACCCATGACAAACCATCCAAATGCTCCTGGTGTCAGTGCATAGAATGCAGATGCAATTGCCCCTGCAGTTTTTGATTTTGTTATTTCAGCGGCTAACCTGTAAAAAATTAAAATAGAAAGAGAATTAATCAGCGCTGGTACCCAACGGAATAGAGTTATTTCTGGTACAGAAAAAAGATCTGAGACTAGGCGGGCAAAGTAAAACCCAAATGGGGGATAAGCAAAGGGTAGATTTAAATTATTGTAAGTTGTAAATTTTGGAAGGGTATAGTGACTTGTATGTAGATCTTTCACCATGCTTAGGAACATGCCGCCATCGTTAAGCGGAAAACCAGCCAATAAACCCGGCAAAAAACGGACAATACTGCCAAGAATAGTAGCAGACCCAAGAATTAGCCAAATCCATTCATTTAGAGTTAGAGTGCGTTTATCTTTATTCATAGTAGGGGTGTATGAGGGTTTACTTAATATCCAATGGCTTCTTTGTTTTTCATGTTAGGTGAGAAATATGGTATTGCAGAAATTGTAATTAATGCTAATGGAACCCACCAAAATCGTGAATTGTGAAAGTTTTCTGAGGTTTGAATAATAGCAATGCTACCCCAAATAATGCAGTAGCCAATAAGCAAGATAATCTTACCTTTCCAGTTTGCGACAGAAAAAATATACACAAAAAGAGGTAATAAAAAGACAAAATCCCAACTCCAAACATATGGTGTGATAAGAACTGTAATTGCAAGAGTCCATAAAAGAGCCATATGGAGTTGATAAGTTCCCCACATTTTAGCAATAAGCCAAAGTAATGAAAGAAGCAATAGACCCCATAAAAAATAGGACCAATTGCCAGTCCATATTCTTAATTGTGACAGGATGGATGGATGTGTCCATTTGGATGTGTTGGATTGTAAGCTGGTAATAAAATCAGGAATCCAGTTCGGAGTAACGATAAAGAGTGGGAGGATTAATGCTAGTGCTGTAATAAACACTTTGGATAAGTAAGAAAACAATACTTTTATACCATCATGTTGAAGTTGATAGATAATGATCCCGAATAAAATGAAAATACCAATTTGTGGCTTAGTCATTCCAAGTGTCAACAGGAGAGCAGAGCCCCAAGGCATTTTCTTTATTAATTTCGTCGCCCCAAAAAGGCATAAGGCTGAAAGGATAGAGACTTGCCCTAGTGCAAAATGATTAATGGTGGGAGGAAAAAAATAAGCTAGAAGCATGCCAGCCAGTAATACAGGAAACGTTTGAGCCGTGGGAATAGAAAGATATAACAATATAGCCAAGCCCATAATGTTCAGAAGGAGCCAAATTTGCTGAGCTGCATCGAAACTAAAAAAGCCCAGAAAGGAAAAAAAGCCAACCGCAGTTGGCATCCAGAGTGCTGGCAAACCTGGGTGAAGAGACGCTGTGTTGTATGGGCTTTCTCCCTGGATAAGCAAATGAGTAGGCGCCCAAAGATTGTTATAAAAATCTGTTTGTGAGCGGGCAATGGGTTGATACATAATAAACACACTCCCCACTATAAGCAGAAAAAACATTATATAAATATATTCCAGACGTTTCATCAATTTTGCCAATCATACACTGAACCGTTAAAAATAGTTGCCCCTTTTATAAAAGGGGCAACTATTTTTTATTGATTAGCTCTTCGCAAAAAGAATTTTGTGATCTCTTCTGCGATAGCGGGCATGAGTGCCAGCCCTACCACCAGCCCCCATTCTCGCAAACTCAAGAAATGTGTGTTGAAAATTGGTTGGAGGAAAGGTACAGCACAAACCACGAGCAGCAGAAATAAGGAAATTCCTACAGCGTATTGCATATATTTGTTCGAGAAGATACCGATCTTGAAGACCGAAGCACGCTCCGAACGGACGGTATAGGCGCGGAATAACTCTGCCATGGAGAGTGTGACAAAAGCCATGGTTTCGGCTGTTTGAACATCCACACCACGCCAATCATGCGCAAGGATGTGAGATAAAAAGCTCATGCCCGAAGTAGCCATTGCGCTTGACTCAAGATGCCATGCCAGCCCCATTACGAATGCGATCAAAACAGCCGATGTCTGCATAATGGTTTGCACAACGATACCAATGCTCATCGAGCGATTGACGATTGGTTCAGATTTGGCGCGCGGCTTTTGATCCATGATATCGGGATCGCCTTTTTCCATGGCGAGCGCCAACGCAGGAGCACCGTCGGTGATGAGGTTGAGCCACAATAGTTGGATGGCGGTTAGCGGCGCAGGCAGGCCTGCGAGAGTGGCAAGGAAGATAATCATGATCTCAGCGACATTCGAAGAAAGCAGGAAGAACACAAACTTGCGAATGTTCGAGTAGATGATGCGTCCCTGTTCCACCGCAGAAACGATGCTGGCATAGTTATCATCGGTCAGAACCATATCGGCTGTACCCTTGGCAACATCAGTGCCAGTGATGCCCATCGCCACACCGATATCTGCACGTTTGATCGCGGGCGCATCATTTACACCATCACCAGTCATGGCAACGACTTCATCATTAGCTTGCAAGGCATCTACGATGCGCATCTTGTGTTCAGGAGAGACTCGAGCAAAGACGTCGGTATCTTCGATGATGTTCTTGAGTTGAGTGTCATCGATCTTGTCTAACTCCGCTCCAGTCATCACGCCTTTGCCGGGTCGCAACAACCCGATCGATTCAGCAATCGCCTTGGCTGTATTCGGAAAATCGCCAGTGATCATTACGGTGCGAATGCCCGCATGGCGAGCCTTTTCAAGTGCGGGTTTTACCTCGGTGCGTGGTGGGTCGATCATGCCCATTAACCCAACAAAGACTAAATCCCTTTCAAGGTCTTCAGTTTTCACTTCTTCAAGATTGTCGGGGACATTCTTTTCCAGACGGTAGGCAAAGCCGAGCACACGTAGAGCATCTTTGGTCATGGCATCATTGGCGGCAAGGATCTTGTTACGCATTTCATCGGTCAAATCGCGTGGTTGATCGTCCATGCCTTGATATTTCGCGCATAGAGTCATCACGATATCAGGAGCCCCTTTGACGGCAATGACATCCCAATCTTTATGCTTTTCATTTGTAAACGGTGACGGGTCATTTGGATTTGGTCTGGACACATCATGAATGGTAATCATGCGTTTACGTTCTGAATCAAAGGGGACTTCATTCTCACGCGGATAAGCTTCGTCAATTTCGATGTGAATAGCGCCAGCTTTTGCGGCAGCCACAAGCAAAGAACCTTCGGTTGGGTCGCCTACAATGCGGTAGGTCTTTTGTGAGTCTGTTTCACCTGTGATTTCAATTTCGGCATCATTGTTCAAGACACCAAGCCATAGTGTGGAAAGGATGGCGGGGTATTGTTTTACATCCACAACCTTGCCGTCTACCAGGAAATCCCCTTTGGGCGTGTATCCGGTTCCTGAAACGCTGACAAATTGCCCGTCTGCCCAGAGGCGGGTAACCGTCATCTCATTTTGGGTGAGAGTCCCGGTTTTATCCGAACAGATCGTAGTGGCGGAGCCTAGCGTTTCTACAGAAGAAAGTTTGCGGATGAGTGCATGGCGTTGGATCATCTCACGCATGCCAAGTGCCAGTGAAATAGTCACTACGGCAGGCAACCCTTCGGGTACGGCTGCTATTGCAAGGCTGATGGCGATAATGAAAACTTCGGTAATTTGTTCGGCAAACGTTTTGAAATAATTGACCGGGTCAGAGAATAGACCACTGACATCGGTGTAATTGAAAAGGGCAACAATAAAAACGACAAATACCAATATAAGAGAGCCAATACTCAGAGACTTGCCTAACTGGTCGAGGCGGCGTTGTAATGGGGTCTCTTCAGACTCGACACTTTGCAGCATGGTGGCAATGAGACCAAGTTGCGTATTCATGCCCGTGCTGGTCACTACACCGCGCCCGCGTCCATAAGAAACGACTGTTCCCATAAAAGCTGTGTTTTTACGATCGCCAAGTGGAACGTTCTTATCCAGTAATGTGGCAGCATTCTTTTGGACAGGAAGAGACTCGCCTGTGAGAGATGCTTCTTCGACACGCAAGTTCACAGCTTCAAGCAAGCGCAGATCAGCAGGGATGAAGTTGCCGGCTTCAAGAAAGACAATATCGCCCGGCACGAGATTATATGCTGGCACTGGTTTACGCGAACCATCGCGCATTACCTGAGCTTCAGGTGCGGCAAGCTTCTTGAGGGCGGCAAGAGCTTGTTCAGCACGTTGTTCTTGAATGATGCCAAGAATGGCGTTTAGCACCACGATTGCCATGATGGCAATGGCTTCTACATAATCACCAAGCAAAGCAGAAATGACCGAAGCCACGATCAAAAGAATGACAACAAAGTTATTGAGTTGGTCCCACAACATGGCAAGGAAGCCCGGGCGCGCGGCTTCACGCAACTGGTTCTGACCATATTGCGCAAGGCGTTTTTCAGCTTCCGCACTGGACAATCCTTCGTCGTGTACTTCTAAGTTGCGTAGAACTTGTTCTGCGTCTAAAGCATGCCATGCGGCATCTTGGGCTGTACTTTCCTTTTTCTCAATGGTCATTCAACGTCTCCTGATGCTGATTATAAAAAAAGACCACCACGAATGGAATCATCGTGGTGGTCTTGCCAACGCAATTTGCGCATGGATTGCCGATGGTCATAGACCAATGGTTTGACGACGATCCATCCTGTGGGGAACAGGCGGCTACTCCCCAACCGAGAAGGAGTGTACTCTATGGTAAAAGTCACTGTCAAGGAAACGGCTCGACGGTTTTGTATGGACGTCCTTGAACAGCAAGAGATGTATAATCAAACAGAACAATGGTTCATTTGTGGAGGGAACATGTTTGTTATCAAAACACCAAAATCACGAGATGAATTCAAAGCATATTATGCTTTGCGCTATAAAGTATTGCGCGAACCGTGGGGTCACCCCAAGGGCACCGAAAAGGATGACTTTGAGGCTCTTAGCGAACATTTCATGGCAGTGGATGAAAAAACTGGGGAAATCCTGGGTGTGATCAAGTTATTCGAAAAAGAAGCTGGGGTGGGGCAGGTTTCTCATTTGGCAGTTGCAACCGAACATCAAAGCAAAGGGGTCGGAAAATTCCTTGTAGAAGCTGTGGAAGCACGTGCCCGCGAACGAGGGTTTAAAATACTGGGCGCAATGGCGCGGGTCACAGCCACTTCTTTTTTTGAAAAACACGGGTATCACATTGCCGGCTTGCCTGTGCCACATATAGGAACAACCCATCTGGTTTGGGTGGAAAAAGCACTATGAATCAAAAAGGATGAGCGCTAGCGCTCATCCTTTTTTACACCATTATTCAGCGGGTTGTGAGTTTGCCGGGCGAGAAAAAAGCCTTGCGATCAGGCTAAACAAGCCTTTGATCGGCATAAAGAGCCAATCTACGAACTTGTTAATGATCCCAATCCCTTGCGCAATCCAAAGCAGAACAAAGCGAAAGCGTTGCAAGAATGAGATGTGAGCATACATCAAAGCCAGCACAATCGTCGCAACAGAAATGCCAAACCGCAGCAAATCCGGAATCTCAATTCCCCATACCTGTGAAAGGATTAATTCCACACCGATGTTCAAGACTAGAATATATGCTGCTTGTTTCAAGATCGGCTCTTTCTCCACAGCATAGCTGAAAATACCGGCTGCATAGCGCATGGTCAAAATCCCGATCCCAACTCCCAACATCACCACCCACAATTTATCTGAGAGAGAAACTGCGGCGACCACATTATCAATACTAAAAACCAAATCCATAATTTCCACGGTCAACACCGTAGACCAGAACGAGCGGGCTTGAATAGGTGAAACTTCTCCGCTCTCATCACCGCCCATAGCCATATCGTCTAGGTTATCAAATGCCAGATGAATCAGATACGCTGCCCCAACCAATTTGATCCACGAATTATGGATTAGAAAACTGGTAAAGAAAAGCATCGCTCCACGCCCCACATAGGCACCCAACAACCCTACCCGCAAAGCAGCCATGCGCTGAAAACCCAGCAATGGGTGCAATGCCTTTCCAAGTCCACTCAACTTGCCAGGCCAAGGAACTTCTTCGTCATTCGGCAACGGCGAAACCAATGCCCCGATCACCGCCGCATTATCAATGGAAAGAATCCCTTCCAAAAAGATCAACTGCAAAACAATCACAACAACGGGCCAATATTCCATAGCACAAGGAGCCTTTCACTCCATACACTCACAAATATGGATTCTATCTCAATACTCAACGATTTTCCTCTTTATTTTGACATTGTATGTAACAAACAAAAGCAGCGATGTTAAAATCCGTTTATGAAAAACATCAAATCTCCGCTTACCTATTTTTTTATCACCTTGGGCTTCATTGCTCTGCTAGCATTCTTCGGTCCTGAAGAAAAATCACTGGGATCGAACGTCCGCCTCGTTTATATACATGGAGCTTGGGTGCTCACAGCCGAAATCGCATTCATTGCTGCGGCTCTTGCCGGACTTTTCGGTCTGATCTTGCGACGTGACCTTTTCCACGCCTGGAGCGCGGCTCTGGGTCGCACTGGCATCATTTTCTGGGTGACCTACTTGCCCTTATCCTTGCTTGCCATGCAAACCAATTGGAATGGTCTCTTCCTCGCCGAGCCGCGGTTTCGTCTTGCCATGATCTTTGCCGTCACCGGCATTTTGCTCCAATTGGGCTTATGGATGTTCAATATTCCTTGGCTGACATCGTTGGCAAATATCTTTTATATTATTGCCTTGCGTGTTATTTTTGCTCAAGCGCAAAATATTATGCACCCGCCTCCATCTCCGATCCTTAAATCCGGCAATTACATCATCATCGGCTTTTTTGTGTCTCTGAATGTACTGGCCTGGTTGGCTGCATATTTCCTCACCCGTTTCTTACTTGACCTCAAACCGAAGAACTGAGCATCTTGTGAAACTTCGTTTTCAACTGGCTTTCTTCCTTTTTGTCCGCACGGTTCTAAACTCCGTTCATAGAATGGTTTACCCATTCCTTCCCATCTTTGCTCGAGGTCTCGGTGTGGATCTTTCAACCATGTCACTGCTCATGACCGGGCGTTCCCTTCTCGGTGCCACCAGCCCATTTTTAGGTCCCATTTCAGATTGGCGCGGGCGAAAGTTTGGCATGCTGTCAGGCTTGGGGCTTTTTATCCTCGGTATTGGTATTGTGACGTTTTTCCCTACCTTTTGGGGTTTAGTCATTGCCTTGGGTCTGGCACTCATTGGCAAATATATTTTTGATCCTGCCATGCAAGCCTATTTTGGTGATCGCATTCCCTATCACCAACGTGGAACCGTTCTTGCCATCACAGAAGTGTCCTGGTCAATGGCGTTCATTATTGGAGTTCCCGTTGCTGGTTTTCTGATCGACCGTTTTGGATGGTCAGCGCTATTCCCACTATTTAGTATTTTAGGGCTAATTGCGTTTTTTATTCTCTGGCGAATTATCCCTAATGAAGATCCGCACCATGAACCCGTTAATAGCACTCGTGAAGGATATGCAGCTGTTTTCAAGTCCATGCCTGCCTTGGCGGGTATTTCCATTGCACTATGGGCAAGTGCCGCGAACGAACTGGTCAATGTTATCTTTGGCGTCTGGCTGGAAGACTCTTTTGGCTTAAAGATAGCTGCATTAGCAGGTGCATCGGCGGTGATCGGCATTTCAGAGCTAAGTGGTGAAGGCTTGGTTGCATTCACCACCGATAAATTAGGTAAGCCACGTGCCCTCGCCATTGGGCTGATTGCGAACTCGCTGGCAGCCGGGCTGCTTCCCTTTATTGGACGCACCCAAGTTGGAGCATTAGTTGGTTTATTTCTTTTCTACATTACCTTTGAATACATCATGGTCAGCCATATCCCCATGGTGACGGAGTTGGTCCCTGCAGCTCGGGCGACCTTGCTGTCGTTGAATGTAACTGGTCATGCCTTGGGGCGTGCGCTTGGCGCATTTCTTGCTGCGATCATTTACCAACAATTTGGCTTTCTTTTTGTTGCTTTAAGCGCTATCTTTTTTAATGTTATAAGTTTCTCTGCGCTACGAAGAATGCAACAGGTCTAAAGTCTTAAATCAACACAAATCGTTTTCTTTTCAAGAAAAGCTTATTAAGACAAAAAATCCCATCTTACAATGGGATTTTTTTATTACTAGTCTAGGGACCGAAAATTACACGGAGTTGAGGCTGGAGTTAATTTTGCTGAAGACATTACCGATGATCGGGCCGAGGATCATAAGAGCCGCAATAACAACGATAGCTACCAAAACAAGAATTAACGCATATTCGACCAAACCCTGACCTTTTTCCTTGGGTGAGAACAACATGGCAAATTTCTCCTTTCTTCGTAATATTTCTTAGGAGGTCTCCTAAGATGTTTATATTTTACATGGACTAGTTTTTTTTGCAATAGTGCTTATCTACTATCCCTTAACAATTATGTTAACCTTGCAAGGATGATTAGATGAATTTAGCAGAATAATAATCAAAAGTCTTCACCATTAGTGAAGTAAAGACTTTTGATAAAATTCTTAAATACTTACAAGACTAGAGTTGAGCTTGCTGAAAACATTTCCAATAATTGGTCCAAGGATCATAAGAGCCGCAATAACAACAATAGCAACCAAAACAAGAATTAATGCATACTCAACCAGACCTTGACCTTTTTCTTTAGGTAAGAATAACATAATGACTTTTCTCCTTTCTTTTGGATTTTCCGCTTTTATGCGGAATCTGAAATCATTTTGCAGGAAAATCAGAAAGGTTTCAATCCCATTTTAGTTGTTGCTCTTAAGAGATTTGAAAGGTTTTGAAATTTAAAAAAATAAGGTTATTCTCAATTTTGAGGACAACCTTATTTTTAAATATAAAATAAATAGTTTTAGATACTAACGAGGCTTGAGTTTAGTTTGCTAAACACATTACCGATAATCGGACCAAGGATCATGAGTGCAGCAATAACAACGATGGCAACCAAAACAAGAATCAACGCATACTCAACCAAGCCTTGACCTTTCTCTTTAGGTGAGAATAACATGGCAACTTACCTCCTTTCCTCTTAAATTTAATTTCAAATTTAATTTTACATCATGCTTTGGGTTTTATATACGGGTTTTCGCATAGGCGCGGACCGGAAATGTCCCGGCTCCCTGGACCTTTGGCGGGGCAGCCGTAAAAGAGAATCCAGTATCGGGGACGTTCTCCAGATTGCAAAGATGCTCGGCAACGATAATCTCATTGCGCAGTAACACCGAATGGACCGGTCTCGAATTGCCACGCGTGTCATCAATATTATGCGAGTCGATGCCAACGAGTTTTGCGCCGTTGTCGCGCAGATAGATGGCGGCATCTTCCGTGAGGAAGGGGTGATTCTCAAAATAGGCATCCGTGCCCCAATGTTCCGCCCAACCCGTGTGGACCAACACCGCCCGTCCGCGAATCTCTTTACCTTGGAAAGCCTCAGCCGTAACTGCCAATCCCTTATGCCAGTCCGCGCGGATGACAATGCCTTCAAGGTCTACAAAATGCTCCAACTCCATTTCGGAGAGGTCTTTTCCATCGGCATAACGGTGAAAGGGACTGTCCACGTAGGTGCCCGTGTTGGTGATCATTTCGATCTTGCCGATATGAAATTCTGTGCCCGGCGCATAGCGAGTCCGCGATTCTTCACGGGTTAAATAATCGCAAATAATCATGGCGGGCAATCCTTTATAGGTTACAAGTCCATCATGGATGGTGTGGCTAAGGTCAATATAAGTCATTGGGCTCTCCATCGCTCGCATGGGGCTAAGCCCTCAATAGAGCATTTATTTACACTTGCATCCGTTCCCACTCCGCCAGTTTCTCATCCATCTCGGCTTGGACGCGGTTGTACTCGTTGCCGATCTTGATCACTTCATCTGGCTTCACCAGCGGACTCTCCAACTGCGCCGTCAAATTTGCCAGCGTAGACTCCAGCTCCGCGATCTTGTTCTCCAACTCTTGCACTTGTGCGATCTTTCTTCTTTCTTCTTTTGTATTCGCATTCTTCGATTTTCGATTATCGTTCGTCGAACTTCGATTATCGTCTTTCGAATCTCGAATATCGGTTTTCTTCTGCCCCGCCATAAACGCTTCGTATTCCTTCTGCTCGCGCTCAGCTCGGAGTTCAGAATAGGTGCCCTTGAACGCCAGCAATTCCCCCGCGTCGGGGTTCACTTCCCAAATTTGAGTTGCCAGCGCATCGACAAGATAACGGTCATGTGAGATGAGCAAAATGGTGCCGGTGTAATCTTCCAACACAGACTCCAACACTTCCTGTGAAGGAATGTCGAGGTGGTTGGTCGGTTCGTCGAGCAAAAGCAAGTTTGTGTCTTGCAAAGCGAGTTTTGCCAACGCCAAACGTCCGCGCTCGCCGCCAGAGAGCATACTCACTTTTTTATGTACATCGTCACCACTGAAGAGATATTTGCCAAGATAATCGCGGATCTGTCCCGGCAACCAATGCGGCATAACCGAGTCGATTTCCTGCAATAAAGTCTTCTCCGGGTCGAGCCCTTCATGTGCTTGTGCAAAGTAGCCTATGTGCAAGCTGGAACCTAGCACCACTTCACCTGCCAACGGCGCGAACTGTCCGAGAATGGTCTTTAAGAATGTAGATTTGCCCGCGCCGTTCGGACCTATTAATGCGGCACAGTCTTGTCGTCGCAGTTCAATATCTGGAGACTTGAACAGAAATTTATCAGGAAAGCCCACGCTCAAATCTTTGGTACGAATCACCAGATCGCCAGATCGTTTTTCCGAGCCGAGGCGCAAATGTAAATTGGGTAATGTGCGTACAGGCGAGCGTAACGCATTAATACGCCGCCCCGCTTCTTCCACACTGAGAATGGAGGTTGTCACTGAAATTTCGCTGGCGGTCTCGCTCCACTTTTGGTTGAGTGCGGCTTCAAAGCCCACCTGCTCAATGGCTTGAATCAAACGCGACAGGCGTTTTAGTTTGCCCTTCGCCTGCAATACATTTTGCCCCGCCACATTCTTGCGAATGTATTCCATCTCTTTATTTAATTTTTCTTTTTCGCTTTCGAACACTTCCTGCCTGCGGGCAATGCGTTCTTCACGTTGTTTCAGATACGCCTTGTAATTGCCCTTGTACAGCTCGTAGGCACCGGGCAACATTTCCAAAATTTCGGTGCTGACCTTATCCAAAAAATAACGGTCATGCGAAACGATGATCGCCGCGCCGTCCCATTGATTCAAATAACCTTCGAGCCATTCCACCGCGCGGATGTCGAGATGGTTGGTGGGTTCGTCGAGCAGGAGAATATCGGGGTTGGAGAGCAAGAGGCGGGCGAGAAAGGCTCGAGTGCGCTGTCCGCCTGAGAGGTGATCCAAAGACAAGGTGTAGTCTGAGGCGTCGAATCCCAAACCAGTGAGCACCTGCTTCATGCGCGTCTCATAGGTGTAGCCGCCGCGTCGTTCAAAATCCTCTTGCAGTTTGCCGTATTGCTCAATGGCTTCGGGGTCGGTTGCCATCAATTCTTCGAGGCGGTGCAGTTCATTTTGCAAGCGGATCAAATCTTCGAAGACGGAATAACACGCGTCCCACAGCGTGCCTTCCATTTTGAAATCTGCCTCTTGCGACAAATATCCGGTTCTTACTCCCCTTGTGCGGGTGACGGTTCCCGCTGAGGCTTCATCTTCGCTGGCAATGATTCGGAGTAGGCTGGTCTTGCCCACGCCGTTCGGACCGACAATGCCAAACCGTGACCCTTTCTCAATGGAAATGGTCAGCCCGGTGAAAATATCGGTTGCGCCGTAGGATTTGCTGAGGTTGGAAGTTGTAATGAGTGCCATGATTGCTAATGAATAGAGAATGTTAAAAACGCGGGTGGATTTTACTCCATCTGCGTTTTGTGTGTTGAAAATGTCTGAAATGGGAAGTGGCGGAACACCTAAAACCAAAGGGGGATTAAGTTTTCGGGTCTTTTTGCAGATAATACAACTTATTTACTGTTTCAGGAGATATTTATAAATGTATACCGAGTCTCAAAATTCTGCAATTAGTGAAGACAAAAGCTCAAGCCGAAAGTTGATTATTACCATCGTAGCAGTACTTCTTTTTGGATGTTGCTGCCTTGTGACAGCCGTGGGCGGTTACTATGGCTACCAAGCCTATGTGGCAGCGAAAGAGGTGGTAGACCAAGCCAAGGAGATCTATGAAGTACCGGTCAACCCAGATGACCCCAATAGCCCCAATGTTCCAATTCCATTTACGCCTTTTAGCGAAGCACCAAAAGGCGGCTTGGGAGATGAACGAGCGCGTCAATTTGTGTGGACGCAAATTCCCATCTATTATCAGGAAGCGAATTGCCCCTCGCCTAAAGCGGACACCACTGAAATTACGGTGGTTACCCAGCCCAACGCAGAAGGCTCCTGGCAAGAAGAATGGAAAGTAGACTGTGGCGACGGCACCTTCCATACCTTTGTTGTTGATTTTGTTACACAAGATGGATATTCATCAGGAATCGTTCAACCGCCTCAGTAATTGTTTCTAATGTAAACAAAAAGCGGATAGATTAAGGTCTATCCGCTTTTTGTTATGTATTGCATACGTCCCTATTTCTATCCAATATTTCCTTTTCTATTTCTCTTCATCCACCTCAACATGCCCCGGCTTTTCCTTGCCCAACTCCAATGACCGTTGATACGCCGCCCATACCGCGCGTGAAATTGCCGTGCGGAAACCAGCCTTCTCTAAATAGTACAACGCCTCAGCAGAGGTTCCACCCGGCGAGGTGACTTGGTTGCGCAAGGTAGCGGGGTGCCTCGCCGCGCCTTGATAGTACGAAGCCGAGCCTTTGATGGTTTGCAAGACAAGCTGCTCTGCAATGCGGCGCGGAAAACCCATATGAACCCCTGCGTCAATCAGCGCTTCGGTAAAGAGAAAAACGTAAGCCGGGCCCGAACCAGATAAAGCCGTAGCCATATCAAGATAACTTTCATCTTCCACAAAAACTTCTTCACCTAAGGCACCGAGAATGGCACGAGTCATTTCTTGCTGTTCATCCGTCACTTCTTTGGATGCCGCCCACACTGTGATCCCTTCGCCGATTTGACCCGGCGTATTCGGCATCGAGCGCACAATAGCTTTGTGTTTCAAGCCTGTGCCGATCTTTTTGATGGTCGCACCCGCAATAATGGACAAGACCAACGCATCTGGCCGGACGCCTTTGAGTCCCTTCATCACTTCGGTCAGGCGCTGCGGTTTGACGGAGAGCACCACCACGTCTGCTTCGTGAATGGCGGCAGAGTTATCGATGGTGAATTTGATTCCATATTTTTTATGCAGTTCTTCGCCTCGCACATCCCGCGGGCCAGAGGCAATGATATTTTTGGCGTCTGCCAGTTTTTTATTGAGCAACCCTGCGATCATGGCTTCTGCCATTACACCGGGACCGATAAAAGCAATTTTTTTCTTCAACATGATTCTCTCCTGATCTTCTTCATAAACGATATTATAAAAGAAAGAAGGGATGCAACAGCTTTGCATCCCTTCAAGTTTGCAGAATGCGGCTTACGGTTGTAAGCCCAAGTCTTGTAATGCCTGAACCGCGGGCTCCCATTTCGGGTGGACTTTGATTGCAGCCATAAAATCTTTTACGGCACGATTGGTATCTCCTGTCATTACATAAGCACGCCCGCGCCAGTAGAGGGATTCTTCCAGTACGGGTTCGGCAATGGTGTCATTCAGGGTTGTATCTGCCAGATTGATCACATCTGTGAAGCGATTGGAATAAAAATAGGCTTTATACGGACCGGTCTGATACCACATCATGCGATAAGGACGGGCGGTATCATCCACGTTGAGTTGGGCGTAGAGGCTGAAAGCTTGGTCATAGGCGCTGGCGGCATCGGCATATTCGAGCAAGTCCACGTGGCTGGTGCCGATGTTGAACCAGGCAAAATATTGGTCAATGCCGTAAAGGGTTTGGGATTCGGCTTGAGCCACTTCAAGTGCATGACGGTTGGCTTGAGTCTCGTCTGCGAGTGGACCGAGCAGCGCCAAGACTTCATCTTGTTTTTCTACTGGGAAGACCACAACAAAGACGTAATTGAAAGCGCGCCAGCCTTCCACGAAGGCTTCGTACCCCATTCTGCGATTCGGACCGGGATTGGTCTCTGGTTCAGGTTGGTAGCTATCTTGATAAATGATGGTTTGATTGGTATCGTCGTACCCCGTGACAAATGCGTAATGTCCCATCCAACTGAATTTGCCATTGAGGTCGGTTTCGTAGATGCCTTTTTCGGTAATGACCGGGTATCCAGCTGAGATGAGTCGCTTTAGGGTTTCAAAGTCGCCGCCGTTGCGGATGAGGGAGGTCATGCCGGGGACGTTGTTTGTGATGAAATCTTGCAACTCGTAGGGCATCACGTTCTTGTCTTTTTCATTCACCGGCATTACGACTTTGCCGATCACGTCGCGGTTTCCGTCCCAGCCCCAATAGGTGAGCGCCATCGAAAAGTTTGCGGGTCCGCAATAATTTGTACGCCCGTGTTGGTGTTCATACTTCACGCCGTCGAGCATGACAGTGGCAGGTAAAGGTGTGGAGGTAACCGTCGGCTCAATGGTGGGAGCCAGTTCGGAGGTCGGGGTGGAGGCGGGTGTAAGCGTCAATAAAAATTCGGCGCGAGTCGTGGCGACAGCCGTTTCCACGGTCAATGGATTGGTTTGTCCACTGGGTTGAAAGACAGCTTGATCGGGCGGGTTGAGCCAATATTTGATTTGAGTGCGCACAAGTTCAACACGCCACGCAAGGCGGCTGTGAACAGGCGGAAGGTAGTAGATGCCGATGCTGAGTATGATGAAAATGGGAATGAACCAAAGACGGTTAAAACTTTTTTTCATGTAAAGATTATACATATAAAAAGACCTCCGAAGTTTTTGAAACATCGGAGGTCTGATTACTTTTACTCTTTCACTTCACCATCAACGACATTGCTGTCCGGTGCGGGACCGCCCTCGGGCTGGGGCTGCCCGCCCTGACCCTGTGCATACAACTGCTGGCTGAGCGCGTGGAAGGTGTTCTGCAATTCTTCAGTCAGCTTCTTGATCTTATCGACATCATCGCCTTGTGCGGCTTGCTTCAATTCGTTGACCTTGGTTTCGATGGAAGCCTTCTCAGCAGACGGAACTTTGTCGCCGAGGTCGCGCAAAGCTTTCTCAATCTGATACGTGAGATTGTCCGCGTCATTCTTGATTTGGATTACTTCGCGGCGCTTCTTATCGGCGGCTTCGTTCTGCTTGGACTCTTGCACCATGCGCTCAATGTCGCTCTTGTTCAAGTTTGTTGAAGCAGTGATGGTCACTTTCTGTTCCTTGCCTGAGGCTTTATCTTTCGCCGTCACGTGTAAGATGCCGTTGGCGTCAATGTCGAAGGTCACTTCAACCTGCGGAACACCGCGCGGTGCCGGTGGAATACCATCGAGGCGGAATCGTCCAAGGCTCATGTTGTCGCCAGCCATCGGGCGTTCGCCTTGCAGCACGTGGATGTCTACGGCAGTCTGGTTGTCCGCAGCGGTGGAGTACACCTCGGTCTTGCGAACAGGGATGGTAGTGTTGCGTTCGATCATGACAGTCATCACATTGCCCATGGTTTCAACACCAAGGGAGAGCGGGGTCACATCGAGCAACAAAATGTCTTTAACATCGCCGCCGAGCACGCCGCCTTGAATGGCTGCGCCGATTGCAACGACTTCATCAGGGTTCACGCCTTTGTTCGGGTCTTTGCCATTGGTCAACTTGCGAACCAGATCTTGCACCATCGGCATACGAGAAGAACCACCGACCAAGACAACTTCATCGAGTTTGCTAGCATCCATGCCGGCATCTTTGAGCGCGGCTTCGAATGGCTTGCGGCAACGCTGTAACAGGTCTTCGGTCATCTGCTCGAATTTGGAGCGGCTGAGTTTTAACTGTAAGTGTTTCGGACCCGATGCATCGGCAGTGATGTAAGGAAGATTGATCTCTGTTTCCATCACGGTCGAGAGTTCGATCTTGGCTTTTTCTGCGGCTTCGCGCAAACGTTGTAAGGCTTGGCGATCCTGGCGCAGGTCAATGCCCTGATCTTTCTTGAATTCATCGGCTGCCCAATTGGTGATGCTCTGATCCCAGTCATCGCCGCCGAGGTGGGTGTCACCATTGGTGGCTTTTACTTCGATCACACCTTCGCCCACTTCGAGAACGGATACATCAAATGTACCGCCGCCGAGGTCGAAGACGAGGATGGTTTCATTCTTTTTCTTATCAAGACCATACGCCAATGCAGAAGCCGTCGGCTCGTTGATGATGCGCAACACTTCCAAGCCTGCAATCTTGCCAGCGTCTTTAGTAGCTTGACGTTGGCTATCGTTGAAATACGCAGGAACGGTGATAACTGCCTGAGTGACGGGCTCGCCGAGGTACGCCTCAGCATCCGCCTTGAGCTTGCCCAACACCATTGCGCTTATTTCTTGCGGTGAATATTCCTTGCCATTAACGGGAATTTTGACGCGCACATCACCAGTGGGTCCCTGCGCCACTTGGTATGGAACCATTGCACGTTCAGAAGAGGTTTCGTCAAAGTGACGACCAATGAAACGTTTAATGGAATAGATGGTATTGTCTGCATTCACAACAGCCTGACGTTTTGCAGTCTGCCCGACCATACGCTCACCGTTCTTGTTGAACGCCACAACAGATGGACATAAACGTCCACCTTCTGCCGTGGTAATGACTGTAGGAGAGCCGCCTTCCATCACGGAGACGACACTGTTGGTCGTGCCGAGGTCAATTCCTATGATTTTGCCCATGAGAAATCTCCTTGTTACTCTTTATCAATGTCCTCATGTTAAGCGATAAGTGCAAGAATTCTGTTAACGATGTATAGGTTTTAGATAAACTTATTGGTCGCTAACTTGTACTTGGTCGAAAAGTACAGAAGCTGGAGCTTCTGTGAACGATGCGGCTGAAATCCCAACTTTCCCTTCGGTGAGACCGTAGTTGGTCACTTCCACGCGGCTAATCATAGTTTCATTTGCATACATTTGTACAAAGTTATCCTGGCAAAACATACCTATTTGGGTGTTTGTTAGTTCTGCCAGTTTATTGCTAACATCATTGACGATTGGGATGTACTTAACAACCCCATCTGAAAGCCATTGACCAAGGAGCAGACTATAGGCTCCATCTGTGGCGATATTAAACTCATACCACCCGTCTTCAGAATAGCGGCAAATCAAGCCGGCAGAACCTGTAGGTGAAACTGAGGTTGTGGCACGTACAAAAACATTTTCATACGTATTGGCATCGTGAATACCAATCATCCACGTGTCTGTAGTTGAGAGGTCAATGCGAAGTAATCCATTTGAAAATGTGGGAGCAACAAGAGAGGCGCCGCCTGTTTGCAAAAATTCCCAGTATGGAGATTCGGAATCGAATTGCTCTGTAAAGAATTGGGGGAATGGCTCAGGGGTTGAAGTTGGGAGAATGGTTTCTGTAGGTAGAATTGCTGGGGCTGTGTCAACAGTTTCCGGTGTGGTGAGAGGCGTTTGTGTGGTGGAAGATTCTGTTGTTGGTAAATTACAAGCAGAAAGCAGGAGGAGAAGTCCAATAAAGGTCAACTTTTTCATGCTACATTTTATATCACAAGCAGAGGATGTTGTTAATTGGGGGAATGCCTTTGTAAACAATCATTGCCCAGGGTGAACTGGGCAATGAAATAGGTGGAGATGCCGGGAATTGAACCCGGGTCCGAAAGATTCGACCCTCGGAAATCTACGAGCGTAGCCTGCCGTTTATCGTCACCACAGACACCCCGGCGGGCTGGTAAGCCTGTGACCATCTGCTTGGCTTAGGCGTGTTTAGCAGCATCACACGCGGCACTCCATCATTGTTTCGCCCGATCCGTCACCGGGTGGAGGACGGGGCCGGCGGACGTGACACCCGAAGGTATCAGACTGTTATGTTCTCACCTTAGGCGGCGAGGGGCATAGCAGCGTAAGTGCGGTTGTTGGCACTTAAAGTTTGCACTGATTTTACGAGTTCGGTGCGCGCTCGGCTCGCATTCCGGAACCAGCCTCTCCCGTCGAAGCCTGTCATCCCCGTTTGAACGACTACACAGGCGTTCCGTTGCTATCTTCATTATAGCATGACCCCATTGCGAAAGTTGGCTACTTGTCCGTTATAATTAAGGTGTACAGCACCTGTACAGGGGTGCACATTCAATGAGGTTATTATGGCAGAGAGAATATTAATTGTTGATGATGATGCAGATACATTGCGGTTGGTAGGGTTAATGCTCCAGCGACAGGGGTATCAGATTATTGCAGCATCAAATGGTTCACAAGGATTGACTAAAGCCTTCGAAGAACGTCCCGATTTGATTCTATTAGATGTCATGATGCCAGATATGGACGGCTATGAAGTCACTCGCCGTTTGCGTAAAAATCCTGCCACTGCTTCTATTCCGATCTTGATGTTCACGGCCAAAACTCAACTCGACGATAAAGTTGCAGGATTCGAAGTTGGTGCTGATGATTATTTAACCAAGCCGACGCACCCCACTGAACTTCAATCTCATGTTAAAGCGCTATTGGCCCGTTCTACTCCAAAGCTTCCCGAAGAAATGGAGACTGTTTACAGAGAGAAGAATGGATATGTTGTTGGCGTTATTTCTGTACGGGGTGGGTTGGGTGTGTCTACAGTCGCTTCGAATTTGGCAGCGGGACTCTATACGCGCAGCAAGTCGGATGTTGTCCTCGCAGAACTTACGCCAGGGCAAGGCTCTCTTGCTTTTGAACTTGGGTTGCCTTCTCAACACGGGCTTTCAGAAGTTCTTAAAGGAAAATCGATTGAGATCACCCGCGAAAAGGTACAGTCTTCCTTAATTCCACATAACATGGGTGTAAGAATCTTAGGTGCATCAGATAGTCCACGCGATATAGATTTGATGTCTCAGGTCGATAATTTTGAAGCTCTTATATTACGTTTGGGCGGGCTTGCTCGTTTTATTGTTTTGGATCTTGGCTCTGGACTTCCAAAATCAATTCAGAAAAGCCTTTCGCTTTGTTCTGACCGCATTGTTGTTCTTGAAGGGACAGCTAGTTCAATTCATCAAACAAAGATTCTTTTGAATGAAATGAGCGATTTGGGAATTGATATGAAGACCATTTCAGTGGTTCTTAACAATCGCCAACGGTCTGAAGCTCAAATTCCGTGGGCGCAAGTCCAAGAACGATTGGGACATCCCATTACTACTTCGCTGACTCCTGCTTCAGAGCTATTCATGCAGGCTTCAAAATTGAACACCCCTGCGCTTGTCGCCCAACCGGAGCATATGGTTTCTCAGCAACTCCTTAAACTTGCAGATGCCATCATAGAGCGTGAAAAGGCTCGATGACGACTTTATCACCCCAGACGCAGACAAATATCGAATTTGCAGCGGATCTGATTCGTCAATCCAAGCATACGGTTATTCTGACTGGGGCAGGGGTTTCCACCCCCTCGGGGATTCCTGATTTTCGCTCATCAGGGACGGGACTATGGTCCAAAGATGAGCCATTGGAAGTAGCGTCACTTAGTACATTCCGAACCAAGCCAAGTCTATTTTTTGACTGGTTCCGCCCATTGGCTCGTCAGATGTTTGATGCCAGACCAAATTCTGCTCATATTGCCTTGGCTGAATTGGAAAAAAAAGGGTATGTAAGGTCGATCATTACTCAAAATATAGATGTCCTCCACCAAAAAGCTGGGTCAAAAAATGTAATTGAAATGCATGGCACATTGCAAACTTTAACCTGTACTCAGTGTTATCATAAAGAGCAGGCAGAAACATATATTGAAGTTTTTGTAGAAACAGGCAAGATTCCACAGTGTCCGAAGTGTGGGCAGATGTTGAAACCTGATGTGATCCTTTTTGGTGAACAACTTCCGCAAACGGCATGGTTTACGGCTCAGAAAGAGTCCCGTACATGTGATTTGATGTTGGTGGCAGGTTCGTCACTTGAAGTATTGCCTGTGGCTGGGCTCCCTATGCAAGCGCTGGATCGTGGAGCGCATTTGATTATTATTAATAACAACCCTACTTATTTAAACGTTCGTGCAGATGTTTCCATTCTCGAAGATGTAGCGACTATTCTGCCGGCGATCAAAGAGAGAGTTTTCAATGGCTGAAATTAAAACAGAACGATTAGACAGTTACCGACGTCTCATCGACATTTCACGAGACCTCGCCTCAACTCTAGATCTGGATATTTTGCTCTCACGCATCGTCCATGCGGCAGCTGAGATCAGCGGTTCAGAAGCGGCATCGATTCTTTTATATGATGATGCTTCGCGTCAGTTGTATTTTCAGGTTTCAACCAATATGGACGAGTCTACCCGCCGTGGAATTACCGTCCCACTTGATGGCAGCATTGCGGGCTGGATCGTAACAAACCGTAAACCTGTCCGTATTACCAATGTCCATGATGACGAACGCTTCTATTCGAATGTAGAAGCCGTGACTGGGCTTTCTACTCAATCATTGCTTGGAATTCCACTTATTACAAAGAACAAGATTGTTGGCGTTTTAGAGGCACTAAATAAGCACAAAGGGAAGTTTTCTGAAATTGACGAATCTCTTTTATTGGTTTTGGGCGCACAAGCTGCTGTCGCGATTGAGAACACCCGCCTCTTTCAACAATCTGACCTGATCTCTGAATTTGTGCATGAGCTCCGTACTCCACTCTCTTCTCTAAGCACAGCCACCTACCTTTTGCTTCGCCCTGAGATGTCTCAAGAACAACGTGACCAGATCATTCAAAATATTCATAACGAAACCATGCGTTTGAATGCATTGGCTTCCTCTTTCTTGGATCTGGCTCGTCTCGAATCTGGACGTGTGCAATACCGTAAGACGGTCTTTAGCCTGGCTGATCTGATGTATGAATGTAAAGACATCATGTCCACAAAAGCCATAGAGGATAATATTCACTTAAGAGTTGAGTCTCCGGAAGGCTTGCCTATTATTGATGCTGACCGCGATAAAATCAAGCAAGTCTTCTTGAATTTATTGAGTAATGCTATCAAATATAACCGTCCCAATGGCAGCGTTCTACTTCGTGCAGAAGTGCTTGATAACGAGGTGATGGTCGTTCTTCAGGATACAGGCATCGGTATCCCAGATGAGGCGCTTCCGCATCTTTTCCAAAAATTCTATCGTGTACGTGAACATGAAACTCGTGCATCCGGCACCGGGTTGGGGCTTTCAATCTGTAAACAGATCGTGCAAGGACATGGCGGGCGTATCGAAGTTAAGAGCAAAATGGGCATTGGAACCGTTTTTATGATTTATCTTCCACGTACGACTAAGACCGCCCCACTTAAATAAAGTATCCCCCAAACGGGCTAAGGGCTAATAGTTTGACTTTTTGGCTTGTAGATTGTAAACTTGTTCCAGTTACATAGAAATTATTTGGAGGAAGAAGATGTCTCAGTTTCAGTTTGTTATGAGGTCAGGACCTACGCCAGGTGTTACCTTTCCACTTGAAGGAGACCAACTCACCATTGGTCGTGACTCCACTAACGGTGTTGCAATCAATGATGCAGAAGTTTCTCGTAAACATGCTCGTATGATGTTTCAAGGTGGTAAGTATGTTTTGGAAGACCTAGGTTCCACCAATGGTACATTTGTGAACGGACAACGCCTTGCCGGCCCAGTTGTGCTCAAGCCAGGAGATGTGATCTCTTTGGGTGAACAAATCGTCCTCATGTACGATGCGATTGCCGCAGATGCTGGGGCAACTATGGCTGTTCCGCGTCGCGCCGTCCAACAAGCCGCTCCTCCGCCTCCTGTATATTCTTCTGCACCTGTTGCACCTCCTCCTGCCGCTGCCTCTTATGGAAACCCTCCGCCTCCGGCAAAGAAGAGCAATATGATGCCTGTCTTTATCGGCGTTGGAGTGCTCGTTTTTATCTGTATGTGTGTTGGGTTCTTCTGGTGGGTAGATGCCACTTACCGTTGGTGTGTTCTTTTCCCGTTCATCTCAGGCTGTTAGTTTCCAAACATACATCAATCCCCGCAGTGAAAGCTGCGGGGATTTTATTTAACAAATAGCTTGTGTTGTAAAATTAACTATCTTTGATAGAATCAAACCAGCAAATCGAACAGGAATCCCTGATATGGAACAGACACCCAAACCTTCCTCCCCAAGTTGGGGCACGAACACAAAGCTTGTGGTCGCGTTGACCATTGTAGTTATTGTTGGTGCACTTCTGGTCAAGTTTCAATTTATCATCACACCTTTAGTGATGGCGTTTCTGCTTTCATATTTATTCCATCCCATCGCAGATCTTTTACAACGTAAGATTCACCTTTCGTGGAATGCTTCGGTCAGTATCATTTTCTTAATTGTTGTTATCTTGTTATTGGGGCTCTTAACCTTGGGCGGAGTCGGGTTAGTACAACAAATACAAAGTCTGGTTGTGATCGTACAAGATGCACTACGAACCCTACCTCAATTGATTGAAGATATTTCTGGGCAAGTCTATAAGTTCGGTCCATTTACACTTGACTTCAGCCACCTCGATCTAAACGATGTAAGCCAACAAGTGTTGGGAATGGTACAGCCTCTACTGAGCCGCACAGGGACATTGCTTGGAACGGTAGCTGGTAGTGCTGCAAACTTTCTCGGCTGGACCTTGTTCGTTTTGTTGGTATCCTACTTTACCCTTATCGAAAGCCGTGGTTTCCGAGACCAGATCATCATCGTCGATGTTCCTGGATATAGCCACGACTTTTCGCGCCTTAGCCGAGAACTGGGGCGTATCTGGAACGCCTTTTTACGCGGACAGATCATCATCTTCTTTTTAGCGGTTATCGTCTATTCGATCGTGCTTACAACACTTGGCGTTAGCTATGCAATTGGACTTGCCTTCCTTGCCGGGCTCGCACGGTTTGTTCCATATGTTGGTCCAGCAGTAAACTGGGCGTTGCTTGTTATCGTGGCATATTTTCAGGAATATTCCCTTTTTCACTTACCAGACCTTACCTATACCATAATCGTTCTCGTGATTGCGCTGGTGATCGACCAGATCTTTGATAACATTATCAACCCGCGCATTATGTCGAGCGCGCTGAAAGTACATCCGGCAGCGGTGTTAGTTGCGGCGATCATAGCCGCCAATTTATTTGGCATCCTTGGCGTGGTTGTTGCAGCGCCTATCTTGGCTACGGCTGCTTTACTTTGGAATTACATTATGCGTAAACTATTAGATCTGGATCCCTTCCCAGAAAGGGAAGTGACCCAGCCGCCGCCCCCCCCTGGCTCACGTCTTATGGTAATGATCCGCCGCTTCTTTCGCAGCCGGAAGTTGGTTGCTAAAAAATAATTTTTTTTCGTCTGAATCCTTTTCCAACGAACAAACCTAGGAGACCTTATGAGCAACTCTCAAGACCCGAATACTGAAACCATTGCCGAAACCGAAAACTTCATGGCGTGGCGTGCCGATGAACCCGATGGCGAAACAACCTACTACTTACAATTAGGTCGCGCCACGGTCAACTTTTTCATGGAAGAATGGGATGAACTGCTTGCCTCTGTGCCTGAACTTTTGGCAGCTAAACCGAACGAAGATGGCATGTATGCTGTCTCTTTCGACAATGTGGATATTTGGATGGACAATGAAGATTGGTCTGAGTTCAAGCATCTACTGAACGCATTAGGGAAGTAATGAGTGAGGTGGCAGTCAGACAAAAGGCTGCCACCTTTTAATTTTTTATGACCCAATTACATAAACACATTCTTCGAATTCTTGTGAGTGCTGTTGCTGGAATGATCATCTCATTTGCACTTGCGCAGACGTTCTTTGATTTGGATACACGTCCATTTGTTGATCAAGTATTTTTAGTGCTAGTTCCTGCACTTGCGGTATTTATCTGCCTTTTGTTCCTGCTGCCGTTCCTTGAATATACACTTGCAAAGACATATTTCCCAGCGCGAGTTTTTATAATTATTTGGGCAATTCTTTCTTCTTCTCTTACTTTACTAGTTATTCACTCATCGTTCGTGTTTGTAATTTTTCTTTTTATCGTTTTCCTCCTTTTGACAATCCCCGCAGCATTATCTATACAAAACTTGATTGAAGCGAATGGTCGCCGCCGCGTGTTTGGCGCATGGTTGTTCGCTTTCTTCGCCAGTTCATTGCTCATCGGTTTTTTAGATAATTTCTACTCCAGTCCGGTCGAAATTATTTTTTTGACCGTTCTTTCTCAAATAGTTTTTGGTGTGGGTGGATATTTCTTGATGGGTAGAGTTCGGCGTGTGGCAAATGAACGTTGGTTTGATGTACTTGTACATGGAACTCTGTTTGTGATGCTGATCGGTTTCATCATCTGGTTATTCCAAACCAGTCGCATTGTTTCGCTTTTCCCAGTCAGCTATTTTGTTCTGAACGATCAGACCAGCAGCATATTCTTATTTGTCAGTCTGCTTGCGCTACCGTGGCAGGCATGGTTGCATCTCAAATTAAAGTTCAGTGGTTTTTATAACCGTGTCAAACAAACGAAAATTTATAACTACATCAGCACCAATCTTGCGGGCTTTTCTCTGGCGTTTGGCTTTTTTACCCTGTATTTGGTTTTTGCTTCAGTTATCAACAATCCGCGCTTTGACGTGGATGACATCTTCTTTGATGCTGATGGATTGAATTATCGCATCCGTCTTACCACCGATAACTGGCACGATTTCTACTGGCGTTCAGTACACCCGTTCATGATCCTGCTCTTCAAACCGCCCGTGGATTTGATTGCATTTTTCCTCAAAGGTGACAAGCTTTGGGGAGCCTATGTCTTCATCGCATTGGGCGGTGCGGCATGTGTCTATCTTGTATGGCTTTTCATTAAGTCCGCAACAGGGGATTCAGTCTACGCTTCGCTTATCGCTGCATTGCTGGGATTCACTGCCTCCCATTTGATCTTTGGCTCGTTGCTCGAATCGTATATTTTCCTCGCCGCAAGTTTATTGCTATTTTATGTATTGCTTCTAAACGATAAGCCTTTACCGTCTCTCATCGTCACCAGTTTGGTGTCCATTGGTATCACATACACGAACTTTGCCCAGAATGTAATCGCGCTGTTTGCAGTGCGGTCCAATATCAAACAGACGGTTCGCTTTGTGGTTTCTGTGGTGACGGTCTTTGTTTTGTTGACTTTACTGAATAATATTCTTTTTCCAGACTCAAACCCTCTATTTTTTATTCCTTCCACATTAAGGGCAGAACAGCAAAATCTATTCCCATTTAATTCATTGCGTATTCAGGCGTTGACGCGGGCTTTCTTCTTTCATAATGTGATTGCACCAACACCGGTTTTTTATAAAAAAGATATTCCTTTTATTCAATTTCGATTTTTCAAACCAGAGATTAATGAAATCAGCCGATACGATCTGTTTAGCCAAAACATTGCTGTTTGGGTTTGGCTGGGTTTGTTGGGATTGGCAGGTTTTTTGTTCTTGTTAGAACTTAAGAAGAATCCACATTTGAAAGTATCCATTGCTCTAATGGGGTGTATGGCGCTTAATATGGGACTGCACTCACGATATGGCAAAGAATTATTTTTGTATACTCCAAATTGGACATATGCTCTTATCCTGTTTCTAGGACTGACTTGGCGAAAGTTCCATGCGCAAAGATGGTTTCAAATAGTTTTGCTTGTTTTCCTTTCTCTATTGATCTGGAATAATGGTATCTTGCTGCAAACCATCTTGGAAGTGCTTGCAGATCAAGTTTAGAATAAAAACAGACCGTCAGCTTTTAGCTGACGGTCTGTTTTTTTATTTTGGTAGCTGTACTACAAATTTAGAGAATTTTTTTTCTTTGTATTCAATGTTGGAGTTGGACGGAGATTCTTTGAGGGTGAGAATATAAGTTGCCTTAGGGTCGTTTAGACATGCAGATGGATCGAATCTGAATTGTTTGAGTGAGATGAGAGTGCGTGCGGGGTCAGCAGGGTCTTCTGGGTTGATCCATTCCAAATCATTGACATATTCCGAGGGGTGAAATTTTTGAGTTAAGAGCACATAAATATAAAGAGAGTAATGTTCTTTGGTAAGGCAGATGGGGGCATCTGCTTCACTTTTATCAACTGCGTATTCAATCGCTGGGATGATGCCTTCGTTGAAAACAGCGCTTGTAATTTTACGGTATTCTTGTCCATGATATGCACGATTGAAAAATATAAAAGATACAAAAAGAATACTCACAGCGACAGAAATGCTTCTGGGGAGATATGTTTCGAGGTCCCAAAAAAGAAGCGCGATGCAAAGCAGAATGGGTGTAAATATAAGGTTGAAACGCGTTAAGTTGACAGGGTGAATAAATCCAATCGTAAAGGCGGCGAGCATCCATGCTGCGATTAGCCAGCGCTCAACACGATTTTCTTTTATAAATTTGAATGGCAAAGTGAGGATAAAACCAATCAACACGAGAGGGAAAGTGAACTTATAAAAATACCCAAATGGCTCTACAAAATTCCATGGGAAAGCATCCGATTGTTTCCATAGAACATTAAACATGATTCCTGCATTTTGGGCAATCGCAGCGAACGGACTTGTTCCGAAAACGGCTGCCATGGTTTCGTAGCGCGCTTCAACCGGCAAACGTGGAATGGTGATCGTGCCAAGATGCATGGTGTCTAATTTGAATGTATTGACAATTAAAAATAGCACAATTGGGACGGCTAGTAAACTGAATGTAATGGCGCTGACGATAGTTTGTTGGGCTGTAATACGTTTTAGTTTAATTAGAAGAGGGATTGTGAGGAAAAGAAAAACTGGAACCCCAAGATAAGCTGTTCCATATGCGTAGAGGCATAGCGCGAATAAAATGGATGAAACGACGAGCCACCAGTTTCGAGTATTGGCAAGTGTCAGCGCAGTAAACCCAGCCAGAAAAAGGAATGGCATGATGTTTGACTCAACCGCCCAGCGTGAATTAACGATGTGCCATGGCGAGATTGCCAATAAGAACATAACGAGTAGCGCGAATTTTTCACTTAGCAGTTTTTTTCCAGCGATGAATATCAGCGGCATGGACAGGATGCCTGCAAGCATCATGGGTAAACGGATTGAAAAGGCATTGATGCCCTTGAGAGCTACAAATGGAATCAATAGATAGGCATAGAATGCGTTTTGTCCGCTGCCCCATGAAATGAGGTGGACAGGATAGGTCATACCATACCGATCCATGCCGTATTTGTAGAGATAGTAGGCTTCCACTCCAATGGATGCCTCGTCCACATTCAATCCGGGTGGAAGGTCTGCATACTCCCAGGTACGTGCAAAGATTCCTATCACTAAGATGATGGTAAATAGAATTGGTGTTTGCCATCGTGTAAAGAACGATTTGAAAGTGTCCATGTAAGCAAAAATATACCATTCCTAATTGAATTTAGAAAGAAAGCCTTGTAATGATCAAATGAGCCAGCCTTTTTCATTTTCCCGCCTGTGGTAAACTCCAAACGCTTGATTTTAAATGGAACGAAATAATGCAGACTTTGAATAAACGACTTGTGTTTGCCTGGGTAGTAGGCATTTTGCCTATTTATGTCGTAACCGGGTTTCTGGATTCTTATTACAAAACAGGGGTGGCGATACTCTTTGTTTCGTTCGTCTCTCAGTCCTTAATAACGCTGTTTATATATTTGTTGCTCGGTAGGTTAATCCAGAAGTTTCAGCAGAACCGGGTGGACACGATCTTTTCTGTTGCAATCGCTCTTGCCGTAGTGGTTTTCTTTATTGGCTTACTCAAGATGGCAAGCCGTTTCCCGAATGAATTTGACATTCTGACCTATGTTCTGCCTTCAGCAAAATTGTTGTTTTTTCTAATTGGAGTTTTCACAGCCCTGCCAGCCTCATCTGGCTTATTGTACGCTGCTCATAAATACAACTTTGAGGAAACAACCTTTTACAAATTTGTAGATGCAAACCTGGGCGGAATTGTCCTTGCCTTATTATTTTTCTCCATTTACTTCCTGTTTGCGACAATTTTCAATCAGCCAGCTTTCGATTTCGATGACATTTATTTTGATACAGATAGTGCTCTTTATCGCTATCGTTTTGGCACAGAATTTTATAAAGATTACTATGACCGTACCGTCCACCCTTATGTGTTGATCATTGTCCGCCCGTGGGTGTGGATGATGTCTCTTTTCCTCAAGGGGAATATGCTCTATGGCGCATTTATTGTCACAGCATTGACTGGCGCACTGTGCGTGTTCTTGGTTTGGTACTTTGTGCGGGAATATACATCGAACTCACTCTATGCTTCATTGATTGCGGCATTGTTTGGTGCTTCTACTTCTCAACTCGCATTTGGCTCGTTGATCGAGAATTATATATTTCTCGGAGCAGCAGCTTTGATTTTTATGGTCTTGCTGTTGAAAGACCAACCCATGTATCTGCTTGTGATCGCCGGCTTGACCTCGTTTGGTATCACCATCTCGAATATCGCACAGACGGTCATTGCGCATTTTTTTGTCAAACGCAATATTCCACAATTGATCAAATATGGTCTGATAGTTGGCGCGTTCATCATTCCGCTCAACCTTCTTAATAATTTTATCTACCCAAATGCGCATCCATATCTGTGGGAAGTATCCACCTTGCAGTTTGAAGAGAAGAATGTTTTCCAGCCTACCATTTTGCGTGCCAATTATCTAAGTCGTGTAATGGTGATGCACAGTTTTGTTGCCCCTGATCCATTGCTTATCAAAGAAGACATTCCATTTCTCAAAGTTTGGCTGTTTCGTGCTGCGCAAAAACAAAACCTTTTGGAAATCGCACGCTATGAGACGCCTCTTAGTAAGGTGCTTGTTACAGTTTGGCTTTTGTTTGTTGCTTTGGGCGGCATCCTGTTTCTCAAAAATCTTTTCAAACAAGATAATCGCTTTTCTTTTGCATTTATTTTTATTGTCCTGTTCTCTTTTGTGCTTCATATGCGCTATGGCAGGGATGTGTTCCTCTACTCCACGAACTGGACCTATGCCATTACCTTGTTCCTCGCGTTGGCTTGGCGCGAACTTGCCAGTAAGCGTTGGTTCCAAATCCCTCTTTTTACTTTCGTTATCTTTCAGATGATCAATAACTCACGTTTGATCCTCTTTATGCTGCTTTCTGCATATCTCCACTTTCGCTAATTAAGGACCCTGCATGCAGTCATTTGATAAACGTCTTCCTTTGGCATGGTTGTTGGGTATTCCGCTTTCGTACTTCATCGTCTCTTTTTTTGAGAATTTCTATACGACTGGTTTTCAAATTGCCCTGCTGACTATCATTGTTCATAGCTTGGTCAACTTGGTTTTGTATTACTTGTTCGGAAGAGCAATAAAAGAGTTTCTGCTAAATCGTATTGGTGCCACTTTGGTGGTTATTTTATTTACAGGGTTGGTAATTTTTGTGCCTGCTTCGTATAACATAGCGAAGTTGTTCCCGAATTTATTCGATATAACTGCCTTTAATTTAGATGCCAGTGTGCGCATTTCTTTTTTCAACGCTTTGATCCCCGCGTTTTTTATTGCGATGGTCGTTCTACACGTTGGCAAACAAAGGAAGTGGAATGAAACACGCTTCTTCCAGCTTGTAGACGAAAATTTAGAAGGCTTGTTGATTGCTGCCATCTTCTTTTCTGCTTATCTCATCTTTGCATCGATTTTTAACCGTCCGTCCTTCAATGAAGACGATATTTTCTTCGACGCAGATAGCCGTTTGTATCGTTGGCGCTTTGCAACAGAAAATTATCGCGATTATTATTGGCGCCCTGCCCATCCGTTCATTCTTATCATTGTCCGCCCATTCGTTGGGATTCTCGCCTTCCTTTTCAAAGGGGATACACTTTTTGCCGCGTTCACCCTTAATGCTCTGACCGCCGCCTTGTGTGTTTTCTTGGTTTGGTACTTTGTTAAACACTCTATCGGACATCGCCTCTATTCGCTTTTGATTGCTGCCCTCTTCGGCGCTTCAGCGACTCAACTTGTGTTTGGTTCCATTATCGAAAGCTATATCTACCTTTCGGCTGTTGCTCTTATCTTCTTTGTTCTATTGCTAAAGGACAGACCGCTGTATGTGCAGGTCATTGCCGGGCTGGCGGCATTCGGCATTACGATCTCCAATGTTGCGCAGACCTTTGTTGCGCATTTCTTTGTGAAGCTTAATATCAAACAGATCATCATTTATGGTGTACTCATCGGGCTGTTTGTCGCTCCCCTTAGCTTGTTGAATAATTTTATCTACCCAGAATCCCAGCCCTATTTTTGGGACTTGTCCTTGCTTGATGGAGAGGGACATAATCAATTCCCCGTCACCTTCCAGCGGACAAATTACCTTGCGCGTGTCATGGCACTGCATAGTTTTGTTGCCCCTACACCATTGACCATTGACGATGAATTCGCTTTCACCAAAGTGTGGATGTTCCGTGCTTCCATCAAGAAAGACCCCATGCGTTTGGCTAACTATGAGACGCCACTCGGCGATGGTTTGGTTATTGTGTGGGCGGGTCTCTTGGCTCTGGGAGCCGTACTTTTCTTCAAGAACATCTTCAAAAAGTATGATGGATATTCAGTTGCTATTCTTGTTACCTTGCTTTTTTATTTTCTACTCCATATGCGTTATGGGAAAGATGTTTTTCTCTACGCCACAAACTGGACCTATGCCATTACCCTCTTCCTCGCGCTCGCCTGGCGAGATTTAGCAGGAAAGCGCTGGTTCCAAGTTGTTCTTTTGGCGTTTGTTTTGCTCTTGCTTGTGAATAATGCAGGGCTACTAAGGACGATGATGGAAGTAACCTCTCCTGCTATCCAAACCCCTGTTTGGAGATAAAAAGCAAAACGCCTCACAAACGTGAGGCGTTTTTTTGTGGGCGCTGAGGGACTCGCCTGTCCCTGTAAGGGGAACCCCCCGACAAGGGAAAAGAAAAAGCCCTGTGTTCACAGAGCTTTTCTTGTGGGCGCTGAGGGACTCGAACCCCCGACACCTTCGGTGTAAACGAAGTGCTCTAACCAACTGAGCTAAGCACCCGGCGACGGGCATTATAGCACGTGATTTGAAAATTGACGCAAACGATTTTTCCTCAACGCTGGGTATAATGGATTAATAAAATAGGAGACCCTCATGAGCGACCCCAAACCTCTTAACTGGACAGATACCCCCGGAATCGGCTATTCAGTCATCCGGCGCGGTGATGGCGGTATGACCCTTACCTTCACCGACCTTTCGGATGTGACCATGCAACACTGGCATCAATTTGCCCTTGACCATCTTCTCGGAGCAGACCGCCGCACACGTAACCTCTACGATTTGCGCTCCGTGCCTGAGATCCCTGAGAAAGCCATTCGCATGGCAGTAGATGCAAACAGTGACCCGTCTGCCCGCAACATTCGTGTGGCGGTGGTGGTGGCAAGTGAAGCTGTGGCAGATGGGATTCGCAAAGTGGCAGCATTGGCTGAAACTGAATCTGCGGCGGCGATGAAAATTTTCACCGATATCAACGAAGCAGAAGCTTGGCTGGCTCGCCCGTTGGACCAGATCGCGTAACTTTCATGTATGCTCTGTTCAGGGCTTAGCCCCGAACAGAGCATTTTGCTTAAATATGACATTATCAACACTTCAAGTTGGGAGTTTTACATTTGACTGGGGTTCCCGCACCTATGTGATGGGAATCTTGAATGTGACTCCCGATTCGTTTTCTGGGGATGGCATCATCGCCAAAGGGGATGTGATCAAATCGGCGGTGGAGCAGGCGCGCGAATTCGTCTTATACGGTGCAGACATTCTCGATGTAGGCGGCGAGTCGACGCGCCCAGGCTCTGCGCCTGTGAATGCGGATGAAGAGCTGGAACGTGTCATTCCCGTCATTGAGGAATTGCGCAAGAACTTTCCCCAAGTATTGATCTCTATTGACACTTACAAAGCCAAAGTTGCCGAGGCGGCAATTCTTGCAGGTGCGAACATCATCAACGATGTGTGGGGCTTTCGCGCAGATGCTGAACTCGCATCGGTGGCGGCGAAGCATAAAGCACCGGTGATCTTGATGCATAATCGCAGCAACCCCGCTAGTGTGGAAGTGCGTGAGAAGCTGGGTGGAACCTATCTTGGTGCAGAATATGATGACTTGCTCGACGATGTAAAACGAGAATTACTCGCCAGCGTGGATATTGCAATTAAGGCTGGGGTGGAAGAAAAGCTTATTTTGCTTGATCCAGGCATCGGCTTTGGAAAGAAGCGTGAACACAACCTCGAGCTGATCAACCGACTTGGAGAGATCTGCTCGTTGGGGTATCCCATCCTGTTGGGGACATCCAGAAAATCTTTCATTGGCTTCACACTAGACTTGCCCCCTGAACAACGCGTGGAAGGGACGGCTGCGACTGTAGCGGTGGGCATCACCCGCGGTGCTGATATCATCCGCGTGCATGATGTAAAAGAAATGACGCGCGTGGCAAAGATGACCGATGCGATCGTGCGTATGAATCATGGAGCCGTGAATGAGTAGCGACTACGCCAAGGAACTTCTGCGTTCGGGCATCACCGATGCCAAGACCGGCAGCAAAGACTCAGCCCGCCGATATTTAGACCGCGCCATTTACATGGCAGGCTCGCATGATGTATTGGCAGAAGCCTGGTATTGGATGAGTGAAGTGGTGGATGAGCCCACTGAGAAACGCAAGGCGTTGGAAAATTGTCTTTCACATGACCTGCATCATACCCGTGCTCGTCGTTCACTTGCCATTTTAGATGGCAAGCTCAAAGCAGGTGATGTGATCAACCCCGATCAGCTTCCCGCTGCGCCTGATGGGTTGCGCGAATCAAAAGCAGACCGTTTCATGTGCCCCAAATGCGGCGGACGCATGGCATTCTCTCCAGATGGTTCTGGTTTGGTTTGTGATTACTGCACACGCCAAAATTCTTTGGGCGCCAATAGCGGAGCTGAGAACGAAAAAGACTTTATCGTTGCGATGGCAACCATGAAAGGACATGGCAAGCCGTTGCAGGAACAGGTCTTTCACTGCAATGGCTGTGGTGCAGAATTTATTTTGCCACCTAATCAGATCTCTTCGAATTGTGCCTACTGTGATTCGCCGCATGTAGTGGATTACGAAAAGACCAGCGACGTGATCGCGCCGAATTCCATTCTGCCTTTTGCCATCGACCAAAAGCGTGCTACACATTTTTTGATTGATTGGGTCGAGCACAATCATATCAAGCCGGAAAAGAAAGTGGACTTGCCTCGCGGTGTGTATCTGCCTATGTGGACGTTTGACCTTGGCGGCGAGATCGATTATTCGGGTGAGATCGTTGAATACGAACAGAATCTTTTTACTGGCGAACGCGAACGCAAAGTGACACGTGTGGATGATAAATACCCCGTGATGGTAAACGACCTCGCGCTTCCGGCTTCTAAAAAACTCTCTCAAGTTTTTATGAAGCTGCTCCCAACCTTCAATCTTTCCACGCTTCGCGAATATGATCCGCGTTATCTCGCCAGTTGGCTTGCTGAACTATATGATGTGCCCATGGCAGACGCTTCCCTCGATGCGCGCAGCCTGGCATTCAAGAAACTCAAAAAACAACTTCCGCATTTGTTGGGCAATATTAATCTCACCCGCGCTTCTTCTGCAAGTATGTTGGTCGAGTCATTCAAGCTGGTTCTCCTGCCCGTGTGGATGACCGAACTTCCCTTCGATGGGCGTGAACACATCGTGCTTATCAACGGTCAAAGCGGCGAGGTCGCCAGTGACCTGTCTGATAAAGATGAAGAGCATGGCGGCTTGTTTGATTTTCTTGCAGATCTTTTGAATGATTAATTTCAAGTGACAGTCACCTTTAAGGTGACTGTCACTTTTTAAACACCACAACCTCAATCCCACTCTTTTCCAAAACCTCACGTAACATCTTTGCGTTCTGCGCCGCATTCGGGTGATCTCCATGCAAACACAGCGTATCCATCTTTCCAGTTTTCACCAACTCGATCGCATGTCTCGCCACTTCCTCCGGTGATTCAATTATTGCCCCCGGAAGAAGGCGGGACATCAACGACCCGTCTGCGTTATAGCCTCTATCAGGGAATCCCTCCGCCGCGACTCTGATTCCCATCGCCCGCCCCGCCTCAAGCGACCTTGAGCCTGCCAGCCCAACCAGAATTAAATCCACGCTGACAGTTTTTACCGCCCGTGCAATGGCATTTGCTAATTTCATATCTTTAGCAGACTGGTTATACAACGCCCCATGCGGTTTGACGTGGGTCAGCGTTACGCCTTCTTCTTTCGCAATCGCCGCCAGAATTTGAATTTGCTCAAAGACTAACTTCTCTGCTTCCGCAGAGGAAACGTCCATTTCTTTGCGACCAAAATTCTCACGGTCATTCCAGCTTGGGTGCGCGCCCGCATTCACGCCAAAGCGTTTTGCTAGCCGAAGAGTCTTGCGCATGGTGTGTTCATCCCCAGCATGAAATCCGCAGGCGATATTGGCAGAGGTGATGTAAGGCATGATGGCTTCGTCATTACCCGTCCCTTCGCCGAGGTCACAGTTGAGGTCAATAAACATTTTTATTTTTACTCAGCTTAATTTATTCCAGAAATATAAAAGCAAATGCGCTTATAACTAATATTGCTATCCAAATTATGGAAAATATAATTGCCCAAACACCTGTTATTGGAGAAGATCCGTGTATATATTTATACTTAATTTGCCAGTAGCCGCTTGATGCCATAATTAATATACCTAACCCTACAATTATTTTCCCTACGTAGTTATTAAGATCAAGAGCTTTTGGAATAAAAGCACCAATTGCCATTACTGCTAAGCCAATCATCATAGGTACAAGAATCTTATCATCCCGTTTATTTTTTTCAATTTCTTGTTCACGCCTTAATTTTCTACGCATTTTCATTCCTCCAGATATTATCAAAGAGTAACTTGAGCTTTTGGCACAAACTATTCATATTTACTTCCCGAAAACGGATTTTGCTAATACCCGCTTCACACTGTGCCAGCAGGGGCAGACTTGTGCGAGCTACATTCGCTATTTTGGGGTATCCGCCCGTAGTGGGAGCATCCGCCATCATCACAATGGGCTGACCATCGGCTGGGACTTGGATGCTGCCCATTGTCATGCCTTCGGAGATGAGTTCATGGGTGATGGCTTTTTCAATTCCTTTCGCCGAGGACGGCGAAGGGAGCATTTGCAAACGATAGCCCATGCGGTCAAAAGAGGGGCTGAGGGTGTATTCGCTTTCGTAAAACGTGCGGATGCCCTCCGGCGTGAACCAATCTGCTTGGGGGGCGGGGATAACTTCGATGGTTGGGGTTTGGCTGTAGGGTATGAGCGGCGTATGGTCGCGGGCGGCGAGTTTGAGCAGGTCGGTGGTGGGCGGGAAGGATTGGAGAACGTCACCAACTTTGAGCGCGGAGCCGATGTTGCCGCGCAAGTATGTGGAACGGGAATTCATGATGATAGGTGAATCGAATCCGCCAGCGATGGCGATATATGCCCAGTTGCCGCCGCTGGTTTTCTTCACGCGTACCGTCCACCCGGCACGGACGTAAAAGCTCGTCCAGAGTGGGAAAGTCCAGATATAGTTTTCCACCTCGTAGCCTGCGCCGGTGACAGCAAGAACAGTGTTACGTAAAGAGTGAAACGTGATTTCGCCGAGTCCGAGTTCGATGACGGCGGAGTTGGCTGGGTTATTGAGCAGGGAATTGGCGACTTGGTAAGCGTACCAGTCCATGGCGCCGGAGGTGGGTATGCCGAATTTGTTAAATCCGCGCCTGCCGGAGTCTTGGAGGGTGGCGATACCGGTGATTTCAAGGAGTTCTAGCATTGGAGGAGAAAGTAATCAGTGACCAGTAACCAGTGGTTAGTTGGTAGGTATGAATTTTACGGTGTCACCTGGGGCGAAGAGGAAGGGCGTTTCGCTGGTTGGGTCGAAGAGTTTGAGCGGAGTGTGACCAATGATGTGCCAGCCGCCGGGCGAGTCGACGGGGTAGATTCCAGTTTGGGAACCGGCAATCGCGACGGAACCAGCAGGCACATGAGTCCGCGGCGTGGACATGCGGGGCAAGGTCAGTTTTTCATTGAGGATGCCAAGATAGGGAAAGCCAGGCGTGAATCCCATCATGTAAACGGTGTACTCACACTCGCTGTGCAGTCGAATCAACTCAGAGGGAGACAAGGCTAGGGTTGCGGCAACAGACTCAAAGTCCAGACCGGAGGCGTTGCCGTAGAGGATGGGAATCTCTAAACGGCGAGAAGGTCTGTTAGTCGAATCGTCCAGAAGGGAGATTTTTTCCTCGATGATGTTTTTGATCTGATTGTAGGTTGTGGTGAGCGGGTCGTAATGGACGAGGACGGTGCAGTAGGCGGGGACGGTTTCGATGACGGCGGGGCTGGTTTGCAGAAGCCCGCTCAGGGTGTGGACGCGTGCATTGAGTGCGGGGTTGATGGCGTCGCCGAGTTGAATGAGGATTGCGGAGTCGCCGAGCGGCTTGAGCATGTCAGCGCGTGAAGATGGAGATGGACTCGATGTGATAGGTCTGCGGGAAGAGGTCGAAGGGTGTGGCGTGTTGCAGAGTGTAGCCGCCTTTGATGAGTCGCGCCGCGTCACGTGCGAGGGTGGATGGGTCGCAAGAGACGTAGGCGATGACTTGCGGGTTGATTTGCAGAATTGCGTCGAGGGCGAATTTATCGATGCCAGCGCGGGGCGGGTCAACGATCATGTGAGTGGGTTGAGGCAATTGTGGTGCGAGAGCGGGCAGAATTTCTTCGGCAGTGCCTTCGTAGAGTTCGACGTTATCGAATTCGTCGAGATTGATGGCGAAGTCTTCACAGGAGGAGAGCGCGGATTCGATGCCGATGACTTTGGCATATTTATCGGCGAAGAATTTGCTGAATAAGCCGACGCCGCAGTAAAGATCTATAAGAGTAATTGGTTGATTGGTAATTGGTAATTGGGTTTGTAAATGCTCAACCATTTTTTCTGCCATTTTGGTGTTAACTTGGAAGAAGGATGGCGCGGAGACGTGGAAGTCTACTCCGAGGACTTGGATGGTGAGCGTGTTGCTTCCAGCGATGACGATGGGGTGGTCTTCGTAGATGTGGACGATGGAGATGTCGGCTTCGATCTCGAGTTCGGGAGTCTCTTCGGTTTCAGATTCGAGGATGAGCATGAGGTCATCGTCTGTGCCGGAGCGGAGGGAAACGCGCTCAAGGTTCATGCGCGTTTCGAATTGTAGGTCATTGCGGAAAGCGTCGATGGTTGTTTCAGGGAGATGGCATTCTTCGATTGCTAAAGCTCTGTTCACATTAGCGTTGATGAAGCCAATCTTGCCATCGTCCGTGAGATGGAATTGGACGTGGTTGCGATAATTCCACTGATTCGGTGAAGGGGCAGTAGGCTGAACGGGCGGGTTCTCTATTTTGCCGATGCGTTGAAGTTGATCACGCAGAATGTCCGCTTTGGCGAGCAGTTGTTTTTCGTAGGGCAGGTTTTGGTAGTGGCATCCGCCGCATTGGGTGAAGTGTTTGCATTTCGGCGTGATGCGGTCTGGGGAGGGTTTGAGGATTTCGAGAATTTCACCACGCGCGAAGTTTTGCTTTTCCTGCGTGAGTTGAATGCGGACTGTCTCGCTGGGCAAGCCGAAGGGGACGAATACGGCGCGACCGTCTGAGAGACGTCCCATTGCTTCGCCGCCGTAGGTGAGTTTTTCGAGGATGACTTCGTGTTGAGAGGAGGGCATACTTGGATTATACGTCAACAAAAAAGAGGAAAGACTATTAATAGTCTTTCCTCTTTTATCTGCATTTCAGGCTATTATTTCAAAAAGAACGAAAGCACAATCAGAGCCGTAAAAAAGAAGCCTGCCAGCACACCAATGCGGACAAGGTCTTTTTTTACGTGGCTGTAATCGGGGTTGAACTCGAACTTTTGTTGAGCCTGGTTCGAGATCGAGACAGCCGGGGTGGGGCGTTTATTTTTCTTTGCCATGTTATTTCTCCTTCAAGTATGTAGTATGCAAGAACTGGTAGAGATCGTTCGGGCAGAAGGGCATTGCCCTCACGATGACTACGTCAATTTTGTAATCGCGCAAAGACCACAATGCGCTGATCGTTGACGAGATAAGGGTAACACGAAATAAGTGTTACTGTGGGCGAGCTGGTGGGTGCCATCACTTCTACGGCGGTAGGCTCAACGAGTACGGTTCGGTCTACGATGTAGGTGAACTGGCGCTGTTGGGTGTAGACGATCACCTGATCACCGGGAACTAGCCGGTCTAAGTAGCGGAATATCTCGCCGTACACATCATTGTGCCCTGAGAGGACGAGATTCCCGTCGCGCCCGGGGGCAGATGAACCGATGTATTGTCCAACGCCTTTTTTCAATTGTTCCCAACCGTCCCCTTGTACGACGGGGGCATCCACATTGATGGATGGAATTTGGACGCGGATCGCTTGGTCTGGTGCGGCAGTGGGAACAGGGATGTTCGAGAGCGATTGCACCATGGGTTGTAAGTGAGCCGGAATTTCCGATTCGTTGGGGCGGGTGTTGCCCTGTGCATCGGGTGGAGTGTGACCGGAGGGTAGCACCACAGCCATCACCAACGGGGTCGGAACTGCCGTCTCTGGGTTGAGCGCGGCGACCACTTCGGTGTTCAGTGTTCGCAATAATCCAACACCGTTGAGAATAACTACTACCAAACCGATAATCGCGAGGACTTCTACACCGAGCAGGATGCGATCTAATAGCTTGCGGCGCGGGTTGACGGGCAACGGATCAGGCGTGGATGAGCTTGTTTCTGCTGTATCAATGACCGGTGCCGAAGGAGGCGAGTCAAAGTCCATGTCTGGCGCCAGCGAAACGACCCGTCCGGTGCGGCGGTAATGTTCCAACCGGTCTTTGCGCGCACCGCGTCGTTTTTCAACGAGCAGGCGGCGAAGTTCTTCAACCGATAATTCTTCGGGTGCTTTCTTGCGAGCCATAGCGCAGGGATTATACCGCAAGGGATTGCCAATTTATGGGACTGCGGTATAATGTGGGTCGCTTTCGGGCGGGTAGCTCAGTTGGTTAGAGCACATCGTTGACATCGATGAGGTCGTAGGTTCGAGCCCTATCTCGCCCACAAAAGTCCCTTTTTAGGGACTTGTTTTTTTATATAAATTTCCAAAATCGGAAATTGTATTTTTCAAAGCCCTGTTTTTCGAAAAACTCATGCGCGCCTGTATTGAACGCCCAGGAATCTAACTGGATTCGCTGGATGCCTAATTCTTTGGCAAGGTGTTCTGCCTGCTGGATCAGTGCGGCTCCGACTCCCTTTGTTCTTGCTTCTGGGCGGACCGAGATTTGGTCTACCAGTAAAGCTTTTACTTTGAAAGCAAATGGGTTCTGCGGACGTTCAAGCACCTGACAGGCAATGTACCCAAGGGCGAGTTGACTTTCTTGGGCAATGAAGATGGTGAATTGAGGGTCTGCTAACAGGTCATCAAAAAATGAGGCGGCGAAGGTTTCGCTTTGCGGTACGATGAAAATATCGGGGAGATTGGCGGCGTGCAGGTTTTGAACGTCTACGCATAGTGAGGAGAGTAATTGTGAATCTTCAGGGGTTGCCCGACGAATATCCATAAATTATCCTTTTCCTTGACAAGCACTTCTTTCGGCATATAATAACAGCCATTAAGCGCATTGACCGAGACGAGTATGTGGTCAGTTCCCTAACAGGGAGAAGGAACCAATGATTGAGAGTTTCTTCCAGGGAAAACACAGAAAACCACTCGCGAGCGTAACCCAGAACTCGAAAGAAAGTATGGGAAACGGATGGCTCCGTTAGAGGCTTAAGAGATACTCTGAAATTCAGGGTAAATCGGGTGGAACCGCGTGAATTAAATTCTCGCCCCGTGTTCGGGCGAGTTTTTTGTTTTAATCCCCATGTTTGGGCAGGAGGCAGTTATGAAGACCGGTACTCGTAAGCGCCTCAGAGGTTTGGATCTGCTTTTCTCTGAGACGCGATAAAGTCCACGAAGCAGAATCAAACCGAATTAAGAAAGGAAACGAAAATGGCACAACAAGTTCAAGAAAAATACGAAGAGTCTTATCTTTATAAGATCCGTCACTCGGCTGCGCATGTGATGGCGCAAGCCGTGATGGAGATCTTCCCAGATGGAAAGCCGACCATCGGTCCACCCGTGGAAAATGGTTTTTATTACGACTTCGATCTGCCGCGCAACCTGACGCCGGAAGATTTGGAAGCCATCGAAAAGCGCATGCGTCAGATCGTGCAGGGCAAACATGATTTCAAAAAGACGGTTATCTCTGCAGAAGAGGCAAAGAAGATTTTTGCCAACCAGCCATACAAGTTGGAATTAATCGAAGGTTTGGAAAAAGGCGGTTTGGATGAATATGGCAACCCGCTGAAAGAAAAGCCAGAGATTTCCATCTACCAGCAAGATACCTTCACAGATTTGTGTCGTGGTCCGCATGTGGCGAACACGAAAGAGATCAAGCCTGATGCTTTCAAGTTGATGTCTGTGGCGGGCGCGTATTGGCGCGGTGACGAGAATAATAAGCAGTTGCAGCGTCTGTATGGTACGGCTTGGGAAAACAAAAAACAACTGGAAGAGTATTTGCATCAGTTGGAAGAAGCCAAGAAGCGCGACCATCGCAAATTGGGCAAAGATTTGGAAATTTTCATCTTTGATGAAGAGGTGGGTCCGGGTCTGCCGTTGTGGTTGCCCAATGGCGGCATTATGATTGAAGAACTCGAAAAGCTTGCCAAGGAGATGGAAGAAAAGGCTGGTTATGACCGAGTCAAAACGCCGAGTGTGACGAAGGAAGATTTATTCCTGCGTTCTGGTCACTTGCCATATTATGCTGAAAGCATGTTCCCGCCTATGGAATTGGAAGGTGTGAAGTATTACGTCAAGCCGATGAACTGCCCCATGCACCACAAGATATTCGGCTCGAAGGGACGTTCCTATCGTGACTTGCCCGTGCGCCTCGCGGAATACGGTACGTGTTATCGCTATGAGAAATCGGGCGAACTCTTTGGTCTAATGCGCGTCCGCTCGATGCAAATGAACGATGCTCATATCTATTGTTCAGAGAGTCAATTCGAACAGGAATTCATGGGTGTGGTTGAACTGTATAAGAAGTACTTCGAGTTGTTCGGTATTGAGAAGTATGTGATGCGCCTCTCTCTTCACTCGAAGGCTGGACTCGGCAAAAAATACGTGGACAACCCTGAACTGTGGATCAAGACCGAAGATATGGTGCGCCGCGCCATGGACAATGGTGGCGTCCCTTACGTGGAAGCCGAAGACGAAGCCGCGTTTTATGGTCCCAAGATCGATGTGCAGATCTGGTCCGCTATTGGGCGTGAGTTTTCACTTGCCACGAATCAAGTGGACTTTGCCGTTCCTTCCCGCTTTGACCTGAAATTCACGAACAGCGAAGGTCATGATGAAGTGCCGCTCTGTATCCATCGTGCGCCGCTGTCCACGCATGAGCGTATGGTGGGCTTCCTGCTTGAACATTACGCGGGTAACTTCCCGGTTTGGCTATCGCCAGAACAGGTGCGCGTCATTTCCATTACGGATGAGCAGAACGACTACGCTGAAAAGATCGCGAAAGAATTGCGTGAAAGTGGTATCCGTGCCAGTGCAGATATGTCGTCTCAGCGTATGAATGCCAAGATCCGTCAGGCTCAATTGATGAAAGTGCCGTACATGATCGTGGTCGGCAAGAACGAAATGGAAGCCAACCAGATCTCGCTGCGCGTGCGTGATGGCAGCCAGCAGAATGGATTTGCCCTAAGCGAGTTTATTACCCGGGCGAAAGATCGCATAGCCCGTCGTGCGAGCGAACTGTAATTTTCAACACCGGAGAAAATCTTCTCCGGTGTTGTCTTTAAGTTGAAACTCTGAATACGATTTAGGGTTTTATTTGCAAATCAAAACCAAGGAGAAATTATGTCTACTGATTCACAGCCTAAGCGCTACCATCCTGTCCATGTCACCTTGCATTGGTTGACCGCACTATTGGTGTTTATGCCTTTGCTTTCAGGCTTTTTGGTCCTTGCCCGCACACCAGATGCACAGGAAGCACAATTCCTCGGCATGCATAAATGGATTGGTATTTTTCTCGGTCTGGTTATTATTGCACGCATAATCACCCGTTTTGTGTTCAAACGCCCTGCTGCAGCAGATGCCGGGCATCCACTGTTGAACTGGGTGGGCATTATTGTCCACTTCTTGTTGTATGCTGGCATCTTTGCCATGCTCTTCTCAGGTGATGCACTCGATGAAGCCTATGGTTTAGAAGGCATTCTGGCTGGCAACGGGTCCATGCCAGAGAGTGTAATGGCATATGCCGAATGGGCAAGGCATAGTTTGTTTTCATACATCTTGGCAGCCTTGGTTGTATTGCATGTAGGAGCGGCGTTGTATCATCAATTTATCCGTAAGGATAATTTATTATCCCGTATGTGGTACGGAAAATAAAAAATAATAAAAAACATAAAAGCCCTGCTCGTAAGAGCAGGGCTTTTATGTAAACCTTATCCAGGAATATATTTTTGTTCCCATTCTGCAATTGCGGCGCGGATGGCTGCTTGGATACTAGCATCAGGTACATCATCAAGCGCTTCAAATTTTTGCGAGCCAATTTGAACCTCCAGCCCACCTTGCAGCGAGTCATTGAGGTGAATACCTAAATTTTCAAGCGGTGTCCCTATCAGCCTTTTTTGTAATACAACATCGATCTGTTTGACCATACTTAATAACTTAAATTCGGTCTCAGGATCGGTTTTGGTTTTTGGAGCATTCAGATTAATACCAACTGGAACAGGCTTTACAGTAGGTGGAACGTAAGGCACTGGCTCAGATTTTTTGATGTCGGGTTGAGGTCCGGAAAGGGGCGTTGTGAGAGGCTTGGAAACAGGTTGGGAGGTAGTCGCTCCCTCAAGCAGTGGGCGAAAGTGGTTAATAAGTTCTAAAAGACGTTTTTTGCGTTCAGGTGATAGAGGGGCACTCAATATTTGCCCATCCATTTCTATTTGAGTTTGTAAATTGCTAACACTTTTTAATCTTAATAAAGATGGCTCAATAGCTGTTTGCTGTACTGCCGTAGCGGGGATATTAGCCTCATCTAATCGTTTTTGCATTTCAGCAATTCTACGATCTGCATCATTACGTGCGTGCTCAACTTTTTGTTCTGCTAATTCCTGCTTCTTACGGGCGTCAATACTCATATTGAAATAACCAAGCAAGCTGCCAAGTAAAAAGATAAAAAGCCCCACAATCCATACAACGATGGTGGGTAGAGTGATGGTGGCAAAATTGAGTTCCATGGTTACTTCCTTTCAAGCGGTTGGCATTTCGGGCATACATGGGTGCCACGTTGACCAACGGTTAGCTTTTGAATTTCTGTACCGCAGACAAGGCAAGGTGTGCCTTCGCGGTCGTATACTCGAAAATGATTTTGATACTCACCACCGCGATAGACCCAATCGATGCTGGCTCCGTTGCGGCGGATGCCTTCTTTCAATACAGACTTGATCGCTTCGCACAACGCCGTTGCCTGTTTCAGCGTTACAGACTTTGACAATCTCAAAGGGTGCAACTTCGCCATATGCAAGGACTCATCTGCATAAATGTTGCCAACCCCGGCGAGAAAGGTTTGGTCAAGCAAGAGCGGTTTGAGCTGACGATTTTTCTTTTGCAGATTCTCGTACAACCATTGCGGCGTAAACTCTTTGCTCAAAGGCTCCGGACCAAGCTTCCCAAGCACAGTTTCGGGCTGGTTTGTGAGCCACACCCGCCCAAACTTGCGCGTATCGTTGAAGGCGAGGTAGCTTTCCTCTCCGCGTTTTCCGTTCAGGGCGAGAATGAGGCGGTCATGCTTTTCGACATGGATTTTACCTTTTCTTACCGTCAGGTCGCCGCTCATACGCAAATGTATTAGGAGATTGTAATTTTCAAGCTGGATAACAATGTATTTTGCTCGTCGAGACACCCCTAAAATGCGTTGACCTGCCACCTGTTCCTTGAATTTCTTCGGCGAAGGTGTGGCAATCGTTCGAGCCCAACGCACATCGGCAGAGACAATCGTCCGCCCGACGATATCAGGTTCTACACTTCTGGCTACGGTTTCTACTTCAGGGAGTTCAGGCATAAAGTCTGCTTTCAGGTATCAGCTTTCAGAAATTAGCTAAAAATTGACTCCTGAAAGCTGATCTTCTATTCGTTAAACATCTCTCCCACCGAGCGCCCTTCGTGAGCGCGGCGGATGACTTCTCCCAACAGCGGGGCAATGGAGAGGACCGTGATCTTGCCTTCGAGAATCTTCAGCTTCTCAGGCGAAAGCGGAACCGAGTTGGTAGTGATGATCTGCTTGATCGGCAGAGATGCCAACCGAGCCGCACCATTCGCCGAAAGGATGGGGTGAATGAATGCCAGATATACATCTCGTGCACCGTTCTGTAGTACCACATTCACAGCCTGTGCAATGGAACCGCCAGTATCCACTTCATCATCCACAATGATGACATCGCGGTCTTTCACATCACCGATCAAAGTCAACGCTTCAGCTTTGGCATCATTTCCATGGCGGCGCTTCTCAATGAACGCAATGGGCATATCCATATCGGCAGCGTAGTTACGCCCCTTCTTGGCAAAGCCCAGATCCACAGAAACAACTACCGGGTCTTTCATATCCGCACGTAGAGTTTGGTTGATGTGGTGAATCAACAAGTGCGAAGCGGTTAACACATCGCCTGGAACCGAGAAGAAACCCTGGATCTGCCCGGCATGCGGGTCGAGGGTCATATAACGATCTGCCCCAGCGGCTTCGAGCATATCTGCCACCAAACGCGCCGTGATTGGAACACGCGGCTGATCTTTCTTATCTGAACGTCCATAGCAAAGATAAGGCACTACTGCCGTAATGCGCGCTGCCGAATCTAACTTGAGGGTTTGGATCATGATGAGCAATTCCATCAAGTTGCGATGAACAGGGGAAGATGTGGTTTGGATCACGTACACATCCTGCCCGCGGACACTGCCATTTAATTTGACGAACAAGTTCTCGTTGGGAAACTCAATAACCTCGCGTCCACTTAACGGAAGGTCAAGGTATTCTGCGATCTTTTGCGATAACTCGGGCGAACCCGTCCCGCCGAATAACTTAATCCCCCCGTACACTTTTAAGTCGTGATGAACATGATGCATGTGGACTACTTCTCCTTCATTCGCGTGTCCCATTCCGAGCGCAAAACGCTCATGAAGAGAACATCCTCGTATTTTCCTTTTTTATAAACAGCTTCGCGCTGTCTGCCTTCTAAAACAAAGCCAGCCTTTTCATACGCGCGTACGGCACGTACGTTTTCTTCATACACCCGTAAAAAGACACGGTGTAAGTTCAAAGTTTCAAAACAATGGCGCTGCAACAGAGTCATGGCTTCTGCACCGTAACCTTTGTTCCATTCGGATTTATCGCCGATCATAATACCCAGCTCTGCGCTGTGATTCGTAGGCTCGATCCCAAACACGCCGCAGTTTCCGATCAACTTCCATGCTTTGCCTTTGCGAATTTCAATCGCAAGCGGCTTCTCATGTGGGTCGCGCTTCGACAAGCCCTCGAACCAATTCTGTTCATCCTGCATCGACATGGGTAGGTACATTGCCAGGTTGAGAGTCACTTCCGGGTCATTGATCCATTCATGGAACTTTTGCACATCTTCACGTTCCACCGCGCGCAGACGAATTCGCTTCCCGTATACAATGCTCATTTCGAATTTCCTTTCAACAACTGGCTTGCCGCTTCCCACGGCGAAACCTTTCTTTCGACGACTGCCTCAAGAACTTTTTCATACACCTCAGCCGTCAACTGCTCTCGGAACTTGGTCATCAAGCCTTCGCGGATCAACGCCTCCAACTCGACCTCGAGCCGGGTTCGCTCACGAATAGCCCAATCGCCACTCAAGCGGAGGTGCTCCACATGCCGCGCAATGGCATCCGTCAATTCAACAATGCCCAGCCCTTCCGTAGAGACAGTCCGTTGAATGGGTGGAATCCACATCTTGGAATTCGCATTTGCTTTTGGCGCAGAGACGTTCATATATGTGCCATGATGTTTAAAGACACGCTCTGTAGGGTGTGCCAATTCAAGCATGGTCTTCAATGCTTTTTCGGTATTCTCTACACCGGGGCGATCCCCTTTGTTGACCACCAGAATATCAGCGATCTCAAGGATGCCGGCTTTAATGGCTTGGATGTCGTCCCCAAGCCCGGGAGCTTCAACAACTAACGTCGTGTGAGCGAGGCGGGCAATGTCCACTTCACTCTGACCCGCGCCCACTGTTTCCACGATGACCACATCAAACCCAGCCGCGTCAAAGACTTGCACTACATTGGCGGTCGCTTGCGCCAACCCGCCGAGCGAGCCACGCGAAGCCATCGAACGGATGAACACGTTTGGGTCGCCAGAAAGATCGCGCATGCGCACTCTATCGCCAAGCACAGCCCCGCCCGTGAACGGACTGGAAGGATCCACAGCGACAATTGCAACGCGCTTATCTTCTTTCTTGCGATAGTGCAGCGCCAGTTGATTCACCAACGATGATTTGCCCGTGCCCGGTGCACCTGTCACACCAATGAGATGTGCCTTGCCCGTGTGGGGGAAAAGTTCCATTAAAACGGTTTGACCCTCAGGCGAGTTGTTTTCCACTTGGGTCAACATGCGTGCAAGGGCAAGTCGGTCACCGTTGAGAATGGCTTGGGAAGAAGTCATTAATTTCCTGTTATTCGTTATGGAAAGGGTTGCCCCTACTGGGGATTAAGAACAAAACACAGAGCAGAGGGCTCTGTGTTGAGATGCTTTTATCCTGCTATAGCTGTTTTTATATCGCGGATAATATCTTCGGTGTTTGCACCGGGACCATATACTCCGGTGACGCCCATTTCTTTCAAACGGTGCAGGTCTTCATCAGGGATAATGCCCCCGAGGAACACTTTGACATGCGATTGACCGTTGGTGCGCAACAACTCCATCACGCGCGGAGTCAATGCCATGTGCGCTCCTGAAAGCACAGATAAGCCCACCACATCCACATCTTCCTGAAGCGCTGCTTCAGCGATCATTTCGGGCGTTTGGCGCAGCCCTGTGTAGATAACTTCCATTCCGGCATCGCGAAGCGCGCGTGCAATCACTTTTGCACCGCGGTCATGTCCATCGAGACCAGGTTTGGCAACTAACACTCTAATTTTCTTTTCGGTCATGTATCCTCCGATAAGGATCGTTAACGAGATTATACTATGCATCACAAACGGGAGATTCAATAAAAATGTAAGGAAGGATGTTGAAAAAAATCATCTTTTGTCAGACAATGATTCGGCTTAAACAAAAAAGGATTGCCATTTGGCAATCCTTTTATTCTTCCTCTTTAGGTAATTCATTCTGTGGCGGCGGAACATCCCCATAATCCAGCACTTGGCGCATTTGGGTGGCACCCTCTGGCGGACCCACAATCTTCTTATCTTCCATTGTGTCCATGATGCGAGAGGCGCGGGTATAGCCGATGCGCAGCCTACGCTGAAGCATGGATACAGAGCCTTTACCTTCTTTGCGGACGATTGCCACGGCTTCATCGAACAACGGGTCACCGCTGACTTTAGGATTCTCTTCCCATAATGGAACTTGTTTTAGCGGCACATTTTCAGGAATGGTGTTGGCAGGCACGTCCGGATCGGATGGCTGAGGCTTGCCCGTACCAGCTTGGTCTTGCCAATATTCCACCAAGCGGTGAATTTCATTATCTGAGACGAACACACCTTGCAAACGAGCCGCAGCGGGAGCATCGGGTGCTTGATAAAGCATGTCGCCGCGCCCGAGCAATTTTTCTGCGCCGGGCTGGTCGAGAATGACGCGGCTGTCTGTGTTGGACGCCACAGCGAAAGCGATACGAGCCGGGAAGTTGGCTTTGATGAGACCCGTCACCACATCTACAGATGGACGCTGGGTTGCGAGGATCATATGAATGCCGGTGGCACGTGCCAACTGTGCCAAACGCGTGATGGTCTTTTCCGTTTCATCCGGCGCGATCATCATCAAGTCTGCTAATTCGTCGATGACGATGACGAGATAGGGTAATTTCTTTTCGCCCTTTAACTTCATCTTCGCGTTGTAATCGGTGATGTTACGCGAGCCCACTTGCGCGAACATGTGATAGCGTTTGTCCATTTCGCGGGTGATCCATTGCAAAGCTCCAATCACACGGTCCATTTCAACGACCACAGGACCAAGTAAATGCGGCACACCGTTATACCCGGTCAACTCTACGCGCTTGGGGTCTACGAGCACAAGGCGCAAATCATCGGGGGTGTTATACAAAAGCATACAGGTCAGAATCGAGTTCACACAAACAGACTTACCAGAACCTGTTGTACCTGCGATCAATAAGTGCGGCATGTTCTCAATGCTAGAAATGGCAGGTAACCCTGCCACATCGCGCCCAAGCGCAAACGCCAAAGGCTTCTTATAGCCTTTGAATATCTCGCCTTCCAAAATATCACGTAACGCTACACGTGCCATTTCTTCATTTGGCACTTCGATACCGACATAACTATGACCTGGCACCGGCGCTTGAATACGGATGCGCGGCGCGGCTAATGCGAGGGCAAGGTCATCGGCAAGGGATGCAATTTTCGAAACGCGGACTCTGGTGCGCACCCCGCCTCGGGACTCAAGAAAAAGCGGCTCCACCCCAAATTGCGTGATTGAAGGTCCGTGGCTGATTGCCACTACTTGCGCTGGCGCGCCAAACGAAGCAAGAGTCTCTTCAATGAGATGAGCACGTTGCTTGATGAAATCTTCGTTGACCGTCGCTTCGCTGCCTTCATCAAGAATATCTGTCAGGTCGGGCAATTTCCATTCGATGATGGTCGTTCCGCTGCGGGTTTGGACGGGTTGTACAGAGACGGTATTCGTCATGTCCATGGCGGGCATGGCAGAGGAATCTATCGGCGTGAGTCCGTCACTTGATTGGGGCTGAACAGTGACCGGCTGAGTTTGAGGCGTGGGTTTGATAATCAGGTCACGCAGTTTTTGTATCAGGGGTTTGAGCCAGAAGAAAAGCTCAATGACGGGTTTATCCAATAAAACGGCAACGCCAATGATGAGCCAGGCAAGCATGGCAATGAAGGCACCACCTGCACCGAATGCGCCCCAAAGTATGCGTTGACCAAGCCCACCGAAGTATCCACCACCTTGCCCGGTGAGTGCAACGGCTTCTGCATTTTCTGCAGTAGCAATGAATGAGTGGAGTGTGGTAAGCAGCCAGAAGAAAAGGATGATACTACCCGCGGCGCGCTCGGTGGAAAGCGGCGGGATGCGCTCAATCTTGCGGAAGACCAGCCATAGCCCAAAGACTAGTAAACCAATTGGCAATACATACACGCCCCAGCCAAATAATTGCGCCAGGAAAAAGATCGCGCCGCCAACAATGGCAGACCGATTGGCAGAAAGCAAACCTAATAAAATGATGAGACCGAAAAATGCGAGGATAATGCCAACGACATCGAGTTTACGTTCGGGGGAAAGTTTTTCCCACCAGGTTTGTTCGCGCAGAGGTTGTGGCGTGTATGATGGAGGTGGTGACGGTGGAGCTTGTGGAGGAAGCCCTCTACCTTTTGCCGGAACTTTGGAAGGTGAATCTGCGCCGCCTTTTTTGGCAGGGAGGGTTTTGCCCACAGGCTTTTTGCTATTTGATTGAGGCGCGGAAGGTTTTAGGAGAGGCATTCGATTTGAGGTTGAACAGATAGGTTCGTGCTCTACGATAAAAAATCGTTCTTTGAGTCATTATAGCACAAATGGTCTGTTTACCTTCTTGCATCCCCTGCTGTTAAATTTTGTTTCAAGCGTATTCTTTAATAAGTGAGTTTTTGTTCGATAGTTGATTTGAGTTAAGGTAAAATTGCAGGGTTTAAGCGAATGATTCGCGGGGCTACATTTTCTCCGCAGTTTGATAGGACACAATTTTGTTCGAAATTCTATTTCTTGGTACTTCCGCATCTGCGCCATCGGCACACCGCGGGCTTTCTTCTCACATCGTCTCCCATAACGAATATCGTTTTCTGGTTGATTGCGGTGAAGGCACCCAGCGCCAGATATTACAGTCTGGCAAGGGCTTCAAGCGTTTAACGCGTGCTCTCATCACGCATGGGCATCTTGATCATATTCTGGGTCTGGGCGGGTTGCTTTCAACGTTTTTGCGTTGGGAAGCGATTGAAGAATTCGAAGTCTATGGCAGCAAAGGGGCTTTAGAACGTGTAAAGACCCTGCTTTTCGATGTGGTGTTGCGTGGTAAGAAAACGCCTATGCCTTTGCGTTTGGTAGAGATCCAACCGGGTGTGATCTTCGATGCCGAAGATTTCACAGTGACCGCATTTTCTGTTTCGCATGGCAAGGCAGACAGCCTTGGATATATTTTCGAAGAAAAAGCACGCCGTCCTTTCCTTGCTGAAAAAGCGGATGCCCTAGGGGTGCCGTTTGGTCCTGAACGAAAAGACTTGGTCAACGGGGAAGCTGTTACGCTTGCGAATGGCAAACGCATCATGCCAGAAGAAGTGCTGGGTGACTGGGAAAAGGGCAGTAAGCTTGTGATTGTAGGGGATACAGGCAAAACCGATAATTTGATCGAAGCCTGCCGCGATGCAGATGTGGTTGTAATCGAATCCACTTATCTGGATGAAGAGGCTGATATGGCAAGCCAGTTTTCGCACCTCACTGCAAAAATGGGTGCGGAACTCGCACAAAAGGCAGGGGTTAAAAAACTAATTCTTACGCATATTTCACGGCGCTATCGTGGAAGGGATGTGCTTGCAGAAGCACAAACTATTTTCCCAAATACAGTAGTTGCTCGTGATTTTGATACTTTTGTTATAAAGAAAGATAACTAATATGGCTGACAAACTTACAATTGGTGTTTTAACGTCCGGAGGCGATGCCCCTGGAATGAACGCGGCGATTCGCGCAGTGGTACGTACAGCGTTGGCAAACAACATGAACGTGATCGGTGTGATGCATGGCTATGAAGGGCTTGTTAATGGCGAATTCAAGCCGATGGGTCCACGTGATGTTGGTGGTATTCTTCAGCGCGGCGGAACCGTACTTCTCACCAGCCGCAGCAAACGCTTTCAGGAGCCTTTGGGCCAACGTGAAGCGATTCGCAAGATGAATGAAGCCGGCATGGATGCGTTGATCGTCATCGGCGGTGAAGGCTCGATGAATGGCGCCAATGCGCTGTCACAACAGGGCGTGAAGGTGATCGGTATCCCCGGCAGTATTGATAACGATATTTGGGGTACGAACATTGCCATTGGTACCGATACTGCCATGAATACCATCATGGATGCCGTGGATAAATTGCGCGATACGGCTTCGTCCCATCAGCGTGCGTTTTTGATCGAAACCATGGGGCGCGATAGTGGTTACCTGGCTGTGATGGCGGGTATTATTTGTGGTGCTGAAATGGTATTAATCCCTGAACACCCTGTAGAACAGCAGGAAGTGGCAAATGCAGTTGAAGATGCTTATAAGCGTGGAAAAACCCATGCCATCATCATCAACGCAGAAGGCTCAGGCATTCGCACGACTGACCTAGCGCAAATGATCGATGGAATGGACCTGGGCTTCAAAACTCGTATGACCATTTTAGGTCATATTCAGCGCGGTGGTTCGCCCACAGCATATGACCGTTTGTTGGCATCTCGCATGGGTGTGAAAGCGGTGGAAGCTTTGATCGAAGGTACCCACGGTGTGATGACCGGTCTTAAAGGCAAAGGGATCGACTTTATTCCTCTGGCAGATGTTATCAGCAACAAGCGTAAGGTCAACATGGAGTATTACCACATGGTAAAGGTCTTGGCACGCTAAGAAAGCAAAAAAGAAGACGGCGGATGATTTTCATCCGCCGTCTTTTATTTAAGACATCTCATTCAAAATGAAGGTTAGGAAGGTCTCTGTTACTTTGGGATCGAAGTGTTTGCCGGATTCTGCTCGAATGTATTCGAGTACTTTATCTTTTTGCCACGCATCACGATAGGACCTGTCACTGGTCAGCGCATCCCAAACATCGACTACAGCGAAGATTCGTGCTGCAATCGGAATTTGTTCCCCTTTCAAACCATTGGGGTAGCCAGTGCCGTCCCATTTTTCGTGATGATAGCGTGGAATATCCAAAGCGGGTTTTAGATACTTGATCGGCGTCAACATTTGATATGCATAGTTGGTGTGCTGACGCATGACCGCCCATTCTTCCTTGGTCAGTTGATCTGGCTTGTGCAAGATGTTATCGGGAATACCCATTTTGCCAATGTCATGCAGTAAGGCTCCGCGGCGGATATGAAGAATCTCGGCATCGGGAATGCCCATTTGCTTTGCCAACTTTACGGTGAGATTGGTGACGCGTTGTGTATGACCTTCCGTTTCACGGTCACGTAGGTCTAAGGCGCGAGACCAGCCTTCGATGGTGGCGTCATATGCGAGGGTGAGGTCAAAGTTTGAGCGTTGTAGATTTTCAAAGAGTTGCGCATTATCGATGGCGATCGCGGCTTGGTCTGAGATCATGGTTAGGAAGTCGAACCAATCTGTGTCAGGGTTGAGAGGCGAGCGTTGGAAGATTTCCAACACGCCCACCACTTGTCCCTTGGCGATGAGGGGGGAACCTACATATGCCGTGATGTTCTCTCCGGCGAGATTCAAGGCTTCGGCGAGGCGATAGTTTTCAGTTTTGGTCAGGTCTGAGATGTGGATCATCTTGCGGTCCAGAATGACCCGCCCGGCATATCCTTCCCCGATGCTTAGCTTGGTATGTTGCGTGGCTTTGGAGACAAATCCGCGCCCGGCGGTGTAATCCAGAGTGTGTGTTTCTTTGTTGAATAACAAAACAGATGTGGCGTCTGCCCGAAGCTGCGCGATGACCTCTCGCAAAATGACATCGAGTGTGGTGCGAAGGTCGAAGTTTGAGTTGATGGCATTATCAATGGCATGCAATGCATTTAATTGCATCAGTTGAGTATCAATGCGCTGTTCATTTTGTTTGCGGGCTGTGACGTCTTCCAGAATGCCTTCGTAATACAAGATATTGCCATGTGCATCTTTTACGAGACGAGCATTTTCTGATACCCAGATTAACCTGCCATCTTTGCGGCGCATTTGATATTCGAAGCCAGTCACTTCGCCGTATTCTTCGATCTGCTTTACAAAGTCTTGTCTGCGACTGGCATCGTTATATACCTGTCTGGCGATGTCTTTGATGGATAACATCATTTCTTGCGGCGAGTCATAACCAAGCATGGAGGCAAACGCAGGGTTTGCTGTATGGAATTGACCATCTTGTGAACTTTGATAAATACCTTCTACGGCATTTTCAAAAATGCTGCGATATTTTTCTTCGGCTTTGCGTGCGGCTTCCGCAGCATAGATACGTTCTGTGATATCACGCAGGATGCCCTCGTGATAGATGACATTTCCGTTTTCATCGTGAACATATCGCCCGTGATCTTCCACCCAGATCTCAGAACCGTCTTTGCGCTTCATTCGGAATTCGTCTACTTTTTCCTGCCCGGTATCTAGGAAGAGACTGTCGCGTTCTTCGGGGGTAAAGTAAAGATCTTTTTTGATATTGATGGAGAGCATTTCTTCACGTGAAGAATAGCCGAACATAGACACCATGGCAGGGTTAACGTCAATGAACTTCCCATCATGCGTGCTTTGATAAACGCCATCCAACATGCCATCGAATAGAGTTCGATACCGTTCTTCACTTTCTCGTAACGCCTGTTCTGTCCGTTTGCGCTCGGTTAGTTCTTGTTGAGCTGCATGGAACAGGTTCGCATTTTCGATTGCTTTTGAAACCTGATTGGCAAGTGTGATTAGAAGTTGTTCGTGCTCTACAGTGTAGGCGTGGGGCGGATATGCTTGAGCGGTCATCATGCCCAGACAATCCCCATCCATTCCAAATAGGGGAACGGCTAAGATGGAGTATGTGTCTATTTCTGGGCTACCAAATTGCAGGGTGTGAATTAATTGGGTGTGTTCATCGGTCCAATCGTTTATGAAGAGCGGCTTTTTAGTCGTGATGATATAACTCGCAAGCCCTTCTCCGAGTGGACGTTGCTCTCGTTCCCAGAGTTTGCCTTGGTCCCAAAGATATACATCTTCAATAAGCTGATTCTTTTTGTCTAATAAGGTGATCAGAAATGCATCACAAGGCATGAGCTTGAGAATTGCTTGATGGGTTTCTTGATAGACCAAATCGAGGTCTAAGCTGGTGTGGATGTTCTGACTTAGCTCATACATGGTGAGCGTGTTCTGAACGTGACGCTTCAATTCACTTTCAGCTTGTTTACGCTCGGTGATATCTCTCTGAATGCCGAAAAAACCTGTAATGCGTCCCTGTGGATCATACAGGCATACATAATCTCCTTCGAACCACACAGGGTTTCCTTCCACTGTCCGTTCGTGGGTCTCTATGTGTAGATGACCTGTATCGAAGAGTTGCTTGCGTAGACGGCGACCTTGTTCAAGGTCGTGCGCAAAGACATCTTTGGTAGTTAGAAGAAGGAAGGTCTCTCGATCAATGCCGTATTGTTGCAGCATGGCATCGTTGACATCGGTAAATGGCTTTGTCGAAATGATGTACTCAAGGGTTTCGTCTTTGTTTGAGGCGTATTTCCATGGGATCGGTTCTTCAAAGTCACAGAAGAAGAAGCCATCGAGGGATTGGTTGAAGAATACTTGCAGTCGTTGGTCGCTCTTGCGCAGGCGTTCATCCGCTTGTTTACGTTCCAGCAACTCTTCGTTGACCTTGGTGTACAACGCTGCATTGTCAATTGCGATGGATGCCAATTGCGCGAGGTGAAGCAATAGATCTTCATCGCTTTTTGAGAAGGTTTGCCCAATGGTCAAATGCGCCAGACCTAAAACCCCGATCACCTTGAAATTATGCAACAGAGGGACACCTATCACTGCATAGAAAGGTTGATCCTCAAATTTGGGAGAACGTCCTTTCCAATGGGGATAATCGTTGATTGTCAATGGTGTAGCTGATTTCCATACTTTACCCGCCAGCCCTTCGCCTAGTTCTAGAGTCAAGCCAATAAATTTTGGGTACACTCCAATGCCGGTTTCCATTTTGAGTGCCCCATCGGGTGTGACGAGGTAAATATAACCATGTGGGGTATTCAACAGTTGAGCGGCTTGTGCCAATATGGTTTGAACCGCATCAGGCAGCCCTAATTTGCCTATGATCGTGAGGGTGGCTTCTTGCAGGGCAGATAAGGTTCGATTGCGTTTTTGAAGATCTTCATAGAGGCGCGAACGTTCAATGGCTACATTGATCTCCGCACTTAACGCCATCATGATCCGTAAATCTGTTTCGGTGAGCTGGGTGGTGCTTTCCACACTTAATGTGCCGGTCACTTGACCGTTGTCCAGTAATGGGACGGTAATTTCTGAACGTATATTTTTAGCGGCGCGCAGGAAATCTGGAACCTCTTTTACGTTTTCTATCAAGATCGGTTGACCGGTTCGGGCAACTTGTCCGCTAATGCCTGTACGGATATCGATCTTTTCGATCACTTTTTTATACCCCAGCTGATGCTGAAGAATTAAGGTCTCACCCTCTAATAGATAAATACTGACATAGGCGTATCCGCATATATCTACAATTGCTTCCACCACGCTGCCTAATAACTCGGGGAGTTCCAACTTTGTAGCGATGGCACCGCGGACTCTTTCTAATAGATCTAATTCTTGAGCTTGCCTCAACGAGGCTTCTTCCTTGTTTGGGGATGCAAGAGTTAATGGCGAACGTGTATTTTCTGTTTTCAACTCTTGATGGGAAGGTCTGGTCTTGTTATGAAGGTTTGTTTTTGCTCCGTTCATTTTGGCAGCATGAGTAGTTTTTAAAGATTTTCCTGTGTTCATTCTTACGCCAGACTTCTTTGTCTTTCCCGACTGGTTTTTTCTCTGGTTGCGTTTGGGCATTATTTTAGAGATGCCGGTCATCCTTAATGATTCCTATACTCCATATCGATGAGGAGCTTAAAATCAGTATAGCATACGGAGTATTCGAGATGAAATTACAATATGATTGCTCTATCTGTACAAATGCAGAGAATGAATATGGACAAACAAAAAGACAACCTTTGTTTCAATACAAAGGTTGTCTTTTTGTTGATTTGTCAGCTATTTGTAGGTTCATCTAATAACAAAAGGAAGTCTTCTACCACTTTAGGGTCGAAATGTTTGCCAGACTCTGCTTGGATGTAGTCTCGGGTTTTTTCGGCAGACCAGCCCGCGCGGTAGGGACGATCCGAGCGAAGCGCATCCCACACGTCAATAACGGCGAACAACCTGGCTGCCAGTGGAATCTCCTCGCCTTTTAGTCCGCGTGGGTAGCCAGTGCCATCCCATTTTTCATGGTGGCAATATGGAATGTCAAGAGCAGAACGTAAATAATTGATGGGAGTGAGCATATCACGCGCATAGGTGGGGTGCATTCGCATGATGTTCCATTCTTCATCTGTCAACTTATCTGGCTTGAGCAGAATGTGATCTGGAACCCCAAGCTTGCCAATATCATGGAGGAGTGCTCCGCGTCTTATGTGGACTAGTTGCTGCTGACTGATTCCCATGCGTTCTGCCAGTTTGACGGTGAGTTCTGTCACACGCCGGGTGTGCCCTTCTGTTTCCTTGTCACGCAGATCCATGGCATGAGACCAACCTGTGATGGTGGCGTCATATGCCATAAAAAGCTCTTGATTCGATTTCTGAAGACCTTCTAGGAGTTGGGCATTTTCAATGGCAATGGCTGCCTGCCCGCCCAGGGTTTCAAGGTAATTTAGCCAATCTGGGTCTGGGTTCAATGACTCACGGTTGAAGATCTCAAGCACACCTTTGAGTTGCCCTTTTGTTATTAAGGGAGTGCCATAGTATTCAAGAAAATGTTCTTCTCTCACAAGGTCTTTTCTTTTGATTCCATCTTCCACTTGAAAGAGATTGGGCACATGAATCGCTTTTCGCTCAGAGCCAACTTTACCCGCCAGCTCATACCCGAGCGGCACGCTGGAATGTGTAATGGATGTGTGGAAGCCTTTGCCGGCTGCAAAATCTAAAGATTGAGTGGTTTCATTTAATAACAAAATGGACGCAGCATCGACGCCCAGTTGAGCCACTACTTCAATGAGAAGGACATCCAGAACAACGTTCATGCTGATGCTGGAGCTGATGGCGCGGTCAATGGAGTTTAGCGCGCTCAAGCGTTTGACCTGAGTTTGAATTTTGGCATCGGACGCTTTACGCTCGGTAATATCGGTGGCAATACCGGTTACAAGTTTAATGTTTCCTTCAGGGTTTGGAATTGGAAAGGCGCGATCCCATATCCAACGTAGACTCCCATCTGGACGTCTGATGCGGTATTCCATGTCTGTTGCTGTGCCAAATTTCTGTCTTTCCATATTCGTGAGAACAAGGGGAACATCTTCTGGAATAACACTGTCTATAAATGCAAAGCTTTTGGCTAAGAGTTCTGTCGTACTACGCCCAAAAATACGTTCTATGGCTGGGCTAAGGTAAATTTCCTCATTACTATTTGGGTCTGTAATCCAGAACCCTTCTTCGATATTTTCTGCCATCAAACGGAATCGTTCTTCAGAACTGCGCAGTTGTTCTTCTGCTTTTTTGCGTTCTGTGATATCCACTGAAAGAATAAATATACCTTCCGGCGCCGGCTGGATATTAAGCTCAAACCAACCGCTGGACCCATCTGGGAAGACGAACTCGTTTTCGAAACGTTTGACCGTGCGCTGGGTCATGCACTCTTTTAAAATGGAGAAAAGCTCTGTATGCTCGATTCCGGGATATGCCTCCATCATGGTGCACCCCAGTAGTTTTTCAGGCGTGCTCTGACCTTGTTTTGCAACGGCTTTGTTGACATAGGTATAACGCCAATCGAAGTCAATGATCTGAATTCCTTCGATCATAGTGTCCAGCGTGTTGCGATAGCGTTCTTCACTTTGCTTTAATTGGTCTTCTGCTACTTTGCGTTCGGTGATATCGGTGGCAATGACCAATACCATCACTTCGCCATTAATGTCTATCAAGTCAAGCGATGCCAGACAATCTCGGATCTCGCCAGATTTACGGCGGATCTTTGTGTCCTGATTGCGGACGCTCCTGCCTTCTTGTAAAGCTTTCATCCATGCTTGTTGAGCTTCATGGTTTACAAAAAGATTTAATTCATTGGCGGTTCGTCCGATCAATTCTTCGCGGGTATAGCCAATGATCTCAAGAAAAGCATCGTTGACGTTGTAAGAGCGTCCATCGGATAGGCGGAAGAGGTGAATGCCGATCGAACTGGCGCGGAAGATCTTGAAGAATAAAATCTCAGAACGCCGTTGAGCTTCTTCAGCTTTTTTGCGCTCGGTGAGGTTTAGGGCATTGAGCAAAAGGGTACTGACCGAGCCATCTAAATTTTTGAGCGGGCTCATGGAAACATGGAACCACATTTTCCTACCATGTACCACGGCTTCTAGTTCGTTCACGTCTATGGTTTGTTCATCGATCACGCGTCGCATGGAGGTTAAGTGATGATTGGCAAACTCTTTCGGGAAAAGATCGTGGAAGGTCTTACCAACCAATTTCGATTCGCCCCATAAGTGTAGGCTGGCTTGATTGGCATATAGAATGTTGCCATCGCGGTCTAAGACGGCAATCGCATTATCTGAAGTCTCTACCAGATTGCGATAATTCTCTTCACTCACCCGCAGGGCTTCTTCCGCTTGTTTGCGCTCACTAATATCGACCGTGGTGACCAGTACCCTGGCATAGCTTTCTTCATAACCGGGCACTACAGACCAACTCAGGCTGATCTGAACCGGTTCGCCCGTTAATGTTTCATCGGCACCATCCCAATGATTACTGAGCCTGCCTTCTGCAATGGCAATCAGGTCTTCGTGATTGTGTTCGGACTCTCCCTGGCTGGACTCAGAAGAGGTGCTTTGGATCAATTCTTCTTTGCTGTTTGCTTTAAATAACTTAAGCGCAGTGCGGTTAACATCCAGCACCTTCATTTTTTGAGCATATTCCATGGCAATTTCAGGGTGTTCGGAAAAATAGGCGCGGAAATCTGTAATGCCTTGGGCTTTTAGATGGTCGATCTGCCGTTTGGCTTCTGAAAAATCCTCTTCCCAGATCGCGACTGGAGCATCATCGAATAAGGCGCGGAAACGAAACTCGCTTTCTTGTAATGCTTCCTCCACTTGTTTCTGTTCGGTAATATCGAGCATGAACCCTTCGAAGAAGAGCGGCAGATTATGTTCGCCTGTGACCAGATTCGATTGGTCTCGAAACCAAACGACTCTGCCGCCTTTGCTGACCATGCGATATTCCTGAGTAAAGGCTTTAAGATGTTTTTGGCTATACTGTACGGCTTGTAATACACGTTCCCGGTCTTCCGGGTGAAGTTGCTCACTCCATACATTGGGGTTACTCTCAAATTCTTTTGGAGAGAAACCAAGCACATCTTCGATTTGTGGGCTAATGTATAAGGTGGTGCTAAGCTCATCTACCAATGAAATATAGGTAATGGCGGGCATGCGTTCCACCAGGTTGCGGAAACGTGCCTGATTTTGCTTATTTTCCCCTTCTTCTTTTTTTAGCTTTTTGGCATCCGCATTGAGGATCATGTAAAGCAGGGCAGCACCTACCAATACAAATAGCCAACCCTTAATCGTTTGTGCAAGCGGATAATACTCGGATGTGTGAGGAATAAAATAACCGAGAAGCGTATCACTGGTCAGAATCCAAAGCACACCGAATACCGAATAAATAATTGCTGTGCGCAATGGGCTTGAAACTCTCTTTGCCTTCATGGGGAACTCCACGTACTTAATACAGAACAGGAGATCGTGCCCTGTTCACAGAGAACAAAAAAAGTATAGCACTTTGAGTTTATCTTGCCATTATTAATCCGTAATCAAATTATAGTGTATGTTGACCTTTTATCTTTTATGAAAGCACTTGCACAGGCTACTATGTTTAAAAAAGAGACAGTCCCCACTAAAGGGGACTGTCTCTTTTTGCTTTGGTTCGATTCATTAGAGTAAGCTGGTTAAAAAAAGTACCTCAAACAGGGTGAGGGGGGCACCCTATTTGAGGCAATTAGATTTTACCAAATCTTGCATAATCAACAATGGGGGAAACCCCTAATACGTACATCGTGATTATTTTTCAGCCATGCGCAAACTTTTTGTAAGTGCCAACAGGTTCGGGAAAGTCTGTTGGACCGCCTCAGGGCTGTGCAAGGCTTCTACAGCTGCATCGTTGATGGGGAATACCAGAATGCTAACGGCAGTTTGCTCGCCTTCGTTGTAAAGGAAGAATTCCCAGGTGGGATATTTCTTTTCGGCTTCTTTCCACACACATTCAAACCCTGAGAAATACTCTCCTTCTATCATCTGGTGCCATTGCGTATTTTCTTTTCCCGAACAACTGGCTTCATCTGCCAGAGTCTGCTTCCAATTGGCATCGAAAGCAATATTTGGCAGGAACATAATGTAGAACGACCCAAACATCTTTTCTTCCATCGAACCCACCGCAGGCGTTACGGTCAACTCGCCGCCCTGGTCGCTCTCGCTTAATTTGATTTCCCAATTCCCAGGATAATCAAAATAGATATTTTTGTATACATAGGTCTTGGAGGGAATGTTGGCATTCTGCATTTCCGTCCACTTTTGAGACCCTATCACCAATGCCGTTACGATTAGTCCTTGAATAATGAGTGCGATCAATAGTTTTAAATTCTTATTCATTTAATAGCTCCTGATAACCACGTTTGTATACTTGCTCCTGCCCAGCGTCCGCTTGCGAAACAGGCGGTTAGTAAATAGCCGCCGGTGGGTGCTTCCCAATCAAGCATTTCTCCGGCGCAAAAAAAGCCGGGAAGTTGTTTCAACATCAAGTCTTCATTCAGTGCCTCAAATGCAACGCCACCAGCCGAGCTAATTGCCTCGTCTAATGGGCGGGTTGCGATCAACGGCACCGGCAGGTTCTTAATATAGAATGCCAGTCGCGCTTCATTTGAAAATTCTTCCTTGGGCACAAACTCACGCAACAAGCCAGCTTTTACGCCTTTCATGCCCACCGCTTTTTCTAAGTGACTTGCCATCGAACGCGACCCGCGTGGCTTTGATAAGCGTTCCACTAGTTGAGCTTCTGTCCGATCTGGGGCAAGGTCAAGTGACAGAACCGCTCTGCCCTTTGCTTCGATCTCATCACGCAATGGCGCTGAAGCCGCATAGACCAAGCTGCCTTCCAGCCCTTCTTTTGTGATGATGAATTCCCCTTGCTGCTGAAACTCGCCAAACGATAAAACCACCGATTTGACCGGATGCCCGTCAAACTTTTCTTTGAGGATGGAACTCCACTCTACATCGAACCCGCAATTGGATGGACGTAACGCCTCTACCTTAACCCCGGCTTGACTCAGCCATTCGACCCATACCCCGTCCGAGCCGAGTTTGCGCCAACTGCCGCCGCCCAAAGCGAAGAGCACAGCATCCGCTTTCACGGTTACATCGCCATTGGGAGTGCTGAAGTGAAGAGACCGACTCGCAGCTTGCACTCCGGTCAATTTGTGACGCAGGTGAAAGGTCACGCCAGAGGCGCTAAGTCTTTGAATCCATGCGCGCAGTAAAGGGCTGGCTTTCATCCCAATCGGGAACACGCGCCCTGACGTCCCAACGAAGGTATCTACACCGAGGGCTTTTGCCCATGTGCGCAGATCATCGGGTGTGAAGGCGTTTAGCCATGTCGCTACTTCTTTGCGGTTGTAGCGTGAAATAAATTTTTCAAACGGTTCAGAGTGGGTTAGGTTGAGTCCGCTTTTGCCTGCCATTAAGAACTTTCGCCCCAGAGAAGGCATGGCATCGTATACATCTACTTGAATCTCATCGTATTGCGCTAAGACCTCTGCCGCCATTAAGCCAGCCGGTCCTCCGCCGATGATCACTACGGTTTTCTTCATGGGTTCATTATAAAGAGAAACTCCCTTTCGGGAGTTTCTCTTTATAAGTTAGGGTTATACGTCTTTCCGTGAATTTAATAGGGCAAAGGTCACGCCCATGGCGACGACAACCCCCACGCTGACCGAAGTGACCGACATGGACAACATACTGAGGAAGATGCCAGTTGCAACCCCAGCAGAGAGCGTGATCAAAATATTTCGTGTCGTTCTGTTTAGGATCATGGTTGTTATCGATCTACACTCAGGACACTGCCGACCGCATTCAATTTTAGATTCCATTGACTGCCGACTTGATATTGTTGAAATTCAGTGACCGAGCTGGGAGAGTATGTCAGCTCGCCATCACTGGTGCTGAAATAGACCTGCAACTGGGTGGAGCTATTCCCGAGGCGCTGGTTACTGGAAATGCTGGGGTTGGAATATTCAGGATTTAGATCGGTGCCATTGAGGTCAAAGGTTCGAATGGTCGTCCACTCATCGACGGTGTAGCTGCAATATTGATCTTCCACGGTGTGACATTCCGTCACCACTTCGGCGTAGCCATTGCCTTTGTCGATGGTCTTATCTTCGCAGACTTCCTGGCTATCGGTGTGGCAGGAAACGTTGTACGCATCGGAAGGCGGATTGCCGCGTTCATTCGAGTAATTGACGGGTTGCACTTCTTGTACGGGAACAGAAGTTTGCCAAGAGACGCTTTCTACAGTCCCAGTGACGGAGCGCGAGGGGAACACGAATAACATCAACGCCGCGATACAGCACATCACCAAAACAGCGCCAATGCCGCCAGCCACCAACCAGTTAACGGGACTTTTATTTGGGGTCACTACACCCTTGCCTGCCTGAGAAGTTGCAGATATGGGTGCCGGTGCTTGTGCTTGTTGAGGTAATTTGATGGGTGCGCCGCAGTTCGTACAGGTTTTTGCACTGCCTGGGTTTTCGCTGCCGCAATTCGAGCAGGTGACAACTTTCGGCGTGGAAGGAGCCGCCTGCATCACTTGCCCAGCTTGGCGTGCTTTGCCTTCTTTCAAATCCGCGCCGCATTGCGAACACGTCTCTGCAGTGGCAGGGTTGCGAGTGCCACAGAATCCACAATGGATGTCTGCACCAGCTTTAGCGGCTTGTACCACCTTTTGATCGGTGATCAGCTTTTCATCAGCGGCTCGCTGGAATTGGACATTTTCAGGTTGCGCTGCACCGCAGTTCTGACAATTCTTGACTGGACCCGGGTTGCGTGTGTCGCAGTTTGGGCATACCCATTCCAACTGCACAACGCCTTTACTTCTTCTTTGCATGGTCTACTCCTTATTAATACGTACAATATGCCAAGTGTACAACAATCTGTTCGTAGGTTGAATAGCATCATTAAAAACACCTTCGAGGGCATCGAAGGTGTTTTGTTCTCGCAATTAAACGTTCTATTGCGATAGGTCGACCGGTTCTCCTTCGAACGTGCCGGTTACAGAAGTTGTGCCTGTATTGTAGTCATACGAGTAATTGAGCTCGCCGGTTTTATCTCCACTGATAGTCACTGCCATGCTGAAAATGCCAGCGTTGTAATCAAAAGTTCCTGTGCCACTCACCGCTACCCCCGGCATCATTTGGCAGTTATCGTAGGTGTGATCTTCACCTTTTTCGCTGGGGGCAAAGGTGTAGGTGCCGCCATAGGTACATCCAATGGATTTTTCTTCAGACCAATCGTTGAGGTATACCTCGGGCAGATAGTAGAAGTTTTCGTCAATCGCGATCATCATTTCCAGGGCATCTGCAAAGTCGTTGACACTTGCAGGCAGGTTGGGTGAATAGCTTTTGTAGATCGGGCTTTCCCAATCGGTGCATTGGATCTCGCGCTGGTCTGGAACTTTCCCGTCTACAAGAAGGTCGGTCACATATTGATCGGGGCAGGAATATCCATACCCGAAGATGGAGTGAACACCGCCTTCTACATAGATGTGATACCCGTCTGCTAAATTTTCTGCAACAAATTTACCCTCTTCGAACGGAGTGGCGGGGTCGAGTGTGGCGTTTAATACCAAGACCGGCACGCCTTCCAACTTCAGCGGCTCACGCTTGACCTCTTCCTTGGGGGAACTGGGCCAGAAGGCACAGTCGATGCCGGTGTAAACAGAGCCATCCAAACGCGGAACGGTTCCATTCGATGCCTGCCCCGCTTCAATGGATTGTTGAATGCGTTCCTCTTGTGTACCCGTGAAGAAGGTATCGTCAGTGCATAGAACGCTGAGGAACATCGTATCTGAGAAGGTCGGGTCGCCGAGATATTCGAACGTCGCCGGGTCGATGGTGGCGTTTTCATACATCAAGCGCAACATGGGGAGGATGTCGCCTTGGTTTGCGGCTGCCAGTGCCTTCAAGAAGATCATACGAGTTGAAAGTGAATACATCTGATAGGCTGTGGTGAATTCAAGGGCGTTGAAAGTGAAAAGACCTTTTGCCTTTTCGCCATTTGCCAATGGATATTCATATTCGATCGGGTCTTTGGAGACTTTCGACGCGAACTTATCGTACACAGCCAAGGCATTTTCGCCACCCATATCGGCATGACAAAGTTCATCTTCATCGCAGGCATTCAAGACCGCGACCAAAACTTTGTCGAAGGCTTTTTCCTGCGCGAGAGAACCCTGTACGCCATCCAAGGTCATGTTGATCGTGCCATCCAGGATCATGCCAGCCAGACGGTCTGGATGTTCGGTGGCATACGTTTGCGCCACAGCGGTGCCGTAGCTCACGCCATAAATCCAGATCTTTTCATCACCCATTACTGCACGGAATGAATCGATATCTTCTGCTACTTGATCCGTTCCATAGAAAGCCAACTTGGCGGGGTCAATACCCATTTCTGCAACACATTTTTGAGCGTAGGCACGCGAGTCATCAATGGCGGCTTTCTGTTCTTCAGGGGTGTCCAAACCTTCCACACCGGCAGTATCAGGGGTGGTGAGATATTCAACGAAATCCGCAGCATACGTCTGCGGGCACGAAAGCGGACTTGAAAGCCCAAGCCCGCGTTGGTCATAATAGACCATATCGTAATGTTCAAGAATAGCCGGGTCAAAATACCCCATATACGATGAACTGATTCCTTCACCGCCGGGTCCGCCGGGGAAGGCTTGCACGAACATGCCATACCGTTCGCCTGTGGCAGGTGCTACACCAAAGACCACATCCAGAGTTTCGGTGTTGGCTGAATCATAATGATTGAGTGGAACTTGAATGGTCACGCAAGTCAGGTCGGGTGCATCTTCACATGTAGTGCCACCTAATTCCTGAAGTTTGGCAGCGGTGGCACTTTCACTCGATGGGCTATCCGTTGCCGCACTAACGGGTGGGGGCGTCTGTGCTGCTTGTTGTGGCGATAACGCTTTGCAACTCAAAGACGTAATAACCAATAATGATACGAACAAAAATAACTTCTTCATTTTGATTTCCTTTTGAATGTTAGATAAGGTCGTGCTTTTTACAAATCTCGTTCAAGCGTGACTCGAAATCCGGTTCTTTATATGGAGACGCATCGCCCGCTTCATTCCCTAACGGACGGCTGGTCAGTGCATCGAAAACGGCTCCTACGCCGTTTGCCACGTTGTGCGGGTCATAGCCGCCTTCCAAGACAAAGACGATCTTCCCATGGCAATATTCCCCTGCGATATCCACCAATTTTTTTGATACATCATAAAACCCGCGTGTCGATAGACCTAATGAAGTGATCGGGTCGTTCCAGTGTGAATCAAACCCTGCCGAGACCAGAATCATCTCTGGCTTGAAGGCTCGTACCATAGGCTCAAATACTTCATTCGCGATGCGTACAAAGGTCTTATCGCCTGCATGAGCGGGTAGCGGCACATTGACAATGCGCTGTTTGGCGTGTGGTGCATCGTCGATCCAGCCGGTGCCGGGGTAGATTCCCCATTGATGGGTGGAGATAAACCCTAAACGTTCTTCATGCAAAAAAGCTGCCTGCGTCCCATTGCCGTGATGCGCATCGTAATCGATCACCATCACGCGCTTCATACCTTTTGCCAGCAAATCCTGTGCAGCAATAGCGATATTGCTGAAGAGACAAAACCCCATCGCTCGGTCTGGCTCGGCATGGTGCCCCGGCGGGCGGACGATGGCAAACGCGTTATCTGCATCTCCGTTCATCACTGTGCGAGCGCAAGTCAATACGCCGCCAACAGCTAATAAGGCATCTTCGTACGAAGTCTGCGTGACATAGGTAGGCGCGTAATCGATCACGCCCGGACCTTCCATGCAGGCTTCTTGCAAGGATTGAATCATCCTCGCCGGGTGGACGAGTGTCACATCCTCTTCTTTGGCGCGAGAGGCTTTTATTTCAGCTGCTCCAAAGGAAGGCAACAGTGGCTCCAAAATATCCAACCTGCCCGGACGTTCGGGGTGATTTGGATACTCATGTTCCCGCGAAGGGACAAAGGTAAATACGGTAGACATCATTTGATTATAGCCCCCAGTTACTGAATTTATTAACGATCTCAAGCCCTAATGCTTTGGTGTCAGCTTTCCCCAGATGAATTTTGAGTATTCTTCCCAAAATCTATCAGAGATCTCAGCGGCGGTGGGAAGTATATCTGTAGACTCGATTGTGGAGTTGATTGCCATGGTGGCATTGGGGATGGGGTTGGTATTTGTATTTAATAAGTAGGTGTAGTCGATCGTCCATGTATAAGGTCCTGTTGACTTTCCGTCGATGATGATGGACTGAGCCTCAAGGATGATTTTGGTGTTGAAGGTCGATTCAAGGACTTCGACACAGCCACTCTCAGTTTCTACGCCCAATGGATAGTACAGATACCCATAGTTGGATATCAACGATTGCGCGAGTTGCGAAGAATCTCCTGGTTTTGGAAAATCCATTTTTTGCCCAAGGTTATGGTCATAATAAGCAGGTTTAATGGAAAGATTCTTCGCATTGATAAGGTTTAGATTTTCCACGTCAATTTGAAACGTATGTGAATTAGAGGCTGTACCGCCTGTGTTTGCTTTGAATGCTGTTAGGAAGAACAATAGTTTCTCGCGCTTGGCAATGTCTGTCAGCATATTATCAACTTGAGAATCTAAATTTATACCAGCTGGGTTTTCACTCAAAATGTCGGTGGTTGAGACGGTTCGTAAAAGTTCAGGGCTTAGAAATGTGATCGCCACCCATACTTCACTTGAATCCCCAATCGGAAAGGGTGTGATTGCTGTCCAACGCAGTACTTCTTGGATTAACTTTTGAAAATGTAGATGGATATCAACCGGGGCGAAGGGTGCCGTTGAAACAATATTGGGAATTGATGTAGAGGATACCGCAACAGGGAAAGTGGGTAGAGCCGTTGGGCGATAAATATTTGCGGTATACGATTGAGGGGGGCATTCTGTAAAGGAGGTAGAGGGCTGTAAAGAAGGAATATAACTGCAAGCGAAAATCCCCGTTGTCATCACAACAGCCATACACCATCGTGCAAAAAAAAGGTAGTGCCGTATACCTACACCGTTTGAAACCATCAAGCCCGCCTCCACACTGATTTGATTAGATAGCAAATATTATATTGACCCCTCAAGCCTTCATCAAGTGTATTTTGGCATTGTTAAAAAGGTACCGCCGCCGGTCAGCATGGGGGGGGCATGTTGACCAGAGCGGCGGTTGACACCAGAATACCAGTAAAAGGGAGGGCAGGTGTCGTACAGACAATATACACCTTTTTTATCCAGATTTCATTAAAAACGCATAAGACATCAGTACTATTTTCCCTTAGTGGTGAATAGATTTATCCATTCTTCTACTTCTTTTTCCGAAAGCTTTGATTCAGAAGTGCCACTTTGTGTGGTTGTAGTTAAGGCAGTGCGAATTTGTTTGACAAATTCTTCCGAACGGAGCGATTGTGCCTGATGCACTCTTGCCGCGCTTAGCACTTCATGGTCTGAAGAAACAACGATCCAATTCTTGGCGGCTTTTCCCATCTCTTCCAGCCGTCTGCGGATCGCCGAGTCTGCGGTTTGACCTTGCCTCACAAAATGAGCTTTGATGCTGCCAAATTTTCGCATCCCAGCCTGCCCGGCAGGAGCGCCGTCAAAGTAGACATCCACCTGTTGTCGCCGAATCCGCGCAAAATCCTGTAAGAGGCGCACGAGTTCCATTTCGTCATCAGGTTCATCCAACCGCAATCCTAATTTGGGAATTAAGTTATGTCCGTCGATGATATAAGGCATGAAGGCATTGTACTAAAAATAACAGTCACCTTGTAGGTGACTGTTATTTGGATTATGCGGCTTCGACGACTTTGGTCATCACATCAAACACGGGCGGATGTTCAAGGGTCTTCTTCACCTTGCACAATTCTGCGGTGCGCACGAGCGCGGCGTGATATTGTTCCGGGAAGGTGGGTGGCACTTGAATTTCAAGATCGATCTTGTCGACCATGCCATTTGCCGGGTTGGAATAATTGTGCTGAACGATGCGAATGCCATCTGTAGGTAGGTTGCGCTGCTTGCAGAAACCGAGCACATAAATCCCAGCACAGGTGCCAATCGATGCAAGGAAAAGTTCGAACGGCATCGGGGCAGTATCGTCGTTAGGTTGGTCTGTCTTAATGGTGTGACCGCGGAAGTGGGCATCTACTTTTTGCCCGCCGGGGAAGTCAATGATCATGTCCATGAGAAAATCCTCCAAATTTATTGTTATATATATTGGATGTTCTGCCCAAGAATAAGTTACACCCAATTTCCATGATTTTTTATGTGCTTTGTCATTTTCTACACCTGCCGTTCTGCACCTCATTGCTTATTGTTCCGTATATACACAGTGTTCAGATTGCTATGTACAATGAAAAGATGATGTTTGGCAATTCAGAATATAATGAACATACAACTCAAAGGAGAAAAAATGACTGAGAAAAAAAACTCCAATATCATCGTCAACCAACAAGGTGGCGTGGTGCGAAACCTTGTGAACCAACTGAAGCTGATCTTTCGCCTGATGGGCGATAAGCGTGTTAGCTTCCTCGCCAAATTGGTTCCCATGGGCGCCTTTGCCTACTTGATCATGCCTGCAGATCTGGCGCCAAATGTCGTCCTGCCCGTGATCGGCATGGTGGATGACGCTGCCATTCTCTGGCTTGGCACCTATATCTTTACTGAACTTTGCCCGCCAGAAGTTGTGGAAGAACATATGAAGGCGCTTGCCGGAAATATGAATCCGAAAGACGTAAATAATGAAGACGTTGTAGATGGTGAGACTACCGAAGTAAAAGAATAAATGCGACGTCTTCTTATCCCTTTATTGTTAATGACTCTCGCCTGCGGAGGGAATGGCATCCTCGGACCCACTCCCACGCCTCTTTCTCCGACGGCAACTGTTTCAGGACCACAAACCGAATCTCAACCCCAAACTGACCCTGCCACTTTGCCTCCCACCGAGGCAGTGATCGAAAGCGCCCAACAATTCCCTGACCCAACTGCCTACGAGTGGAGACCTCTCGTGGAAGGTTTAGACCGCCCGGTAGATTTACAGTCTGCACAGGATGGTTCGGGGCGTTTATTCGTCATCGAAAAATACGGCGCGATCCGCATCATCAAAGATGGGCAGCTTTCTCCTGAACCGTTTCTCAACATCAATGACCGTGTCAACGACGATAGCAACGAGATGGGTTTGCTCGGCTTGGCTTTCCACCCGAACTTTGAGCAGAATGGCTATTTTTATGTCAACTACACTGGCGACGGCGGGAACACACGCATCTCACGCTTTACGGCGAATGGCGATGTTGCCGACCCGAACAGCGAACAGGTGTTGATGGTCATTGATCAGCCCTTTCCGAATCACAACGGTGGGGCAGTGGTCTTTGGACCCGACGGTTATCTCTACCTCGGTCTGGGCGATGGCGGTGCGGCGGGTGACCCATTCAAGAATGGTCAGAATACTGGAACCCTCTTGGGCAAACTCTTGCGCATTGACGTGAACAACGGTGACCCATATGCCATCCCAGCCGATAATCCATTCGGCAATGAGGTTTGGGCGTATGGGCTTCGCAACCCGTGGCGCGTTTCATTTGACCGTGTCACCGGCGATTTATGGATCGGGGATGTGGGGCAGAATCAATATGAAGAGATCGACTATCTGCCAGCGGGTTCGCCGGGCGGTGCCAACTTCGGTTGGAGCGTGATGGAAGGGCTGCACGGCTACGATGGGGAAGCTCAGCCGGGTCTATTGCTGCCGGTGGTGGAATATAGTCATGAGATTGGCTGTTCTGTAACTGGCGGCTATGTCTATCGCGGGTCAATGCCTGAGTGGAATGGTGTCTACTTTTACGGCGATTATTGTTCTGGCTCGGTTTCAGGGTTGATTTTGGTCGATGGGCAGTGGCAGTCTCGGGTCCTGTTTGAGGCGGTGGCAACGATCACCTCCTTTGGGCAAGACGAGGCGGGTGAGTTGTATTTCACCAGCGATAACGGTAGTGTTTACATCCTTGCAAAGAAATAAAGACTTATCACATCCATAATAGGTGCTTTGTCATCCGAGTTTATGACGCCTGTCACTGGTCTGACAGGCGTTTTACCTTTAAACTAACAACATCAGTCAGGAGGCAGTTATGGCAAAAAAGGTTTGGCAAGTTGAAAAAACCAAATATTGCGAGCACTTGCAGCAAGCAATCGCCATCGAAGTCGAGGTTGTATACCCGGCGGAACAACTGCCCGAGCAAGCTCCCCGCGTTATGGCAAGGCGCTGTTCGAAAGCAATCGAATGCAATTGCATAGAACACCCCTCTTGCTCAATGAGCGGGACAAACCCTGACCTTGACCCTGTTGAATAGAGCAGCGAATAACGCTGTTCATCCAAACTCTCTCTCCTCCCTCTGAGTTGGTCTTAAGGCTACGCCGCGCAACGCGCGGCGTAAGCCGTTAAAAGGGTTAGTGTGTTTCTTTTTCGAGTTTTCTGGTGAGTAAGAGCAAAAGGGTGGAAACAAAAATAAGCACCACCGAGAGAGATAGCGCCACACCGATATTGCGCTCAAACCCAAGATAGATCGCCATGGGCATGGTTTGGGTGATGCCCTCCAAATTCCCTGCAAACAAAATGGTTGCCCCAAATTCACCAAGTGCGCGCGTCCACGTGAGGATGGCTCCGCTGATCAGGGCGCGCCCAACCAGCGGCAGCATAACGGCGGTGAACATCTGCCATTGATTCGCGCCCTCCACATTGGCAGCTTCTTCGAGTTGTTCGTCCACTTCGGCGAAACCAATCCGTGCCGAGCGGATGTAGAGTGGAGCGGCGACGAATAACTGCGCAAGGACGACGGCTGTTGTGGTGAATGGCAGGCTAATCCCAACCGCTTCCAACGCGGACCCGAAGAGTCCGCGCCGACCAAAGGCGATCAACAACGCCAGCCCTGCGACAGAAGGCGGTAGGACGATGGGCAGGTCGATTAGCAATTCAAGCGCGGGTTTGAAGCGGAACTTCCAACGGGCAAGCATGTATGCCAATGGGGTGCCGAGGAGAATGGCAAAAAGCGTGGTGATGGTGCTGGTAAAGAGACTGAGGCGCAGCGCTTTGAAGGCTTGCTCAGAAAATGCGTTGGTAAAGAAATCATCCCCAATCGAGCGGATCAAGATGGCAGAAAGCGGTAATAGAAATAAAGCCAGCATGAAAATGCTGGGAAGAATAAACAACCATTTTGAATGCGAAGAAGATAGTTTCATGGATTAAAAAATCGCGGGAGGAATTCCTCCCGCGACCGATATTACCCTGTTTATGGTTTCGGACCAAAGCCCCATTTTGCCAGAATGGCTTGACCTTCATCTGAGAGGACATAATCAATGAAGGCTTGGGCGAGGTCTGCGTTTTCAGATTTCACCAACGGAGCAATGGGATACTTGGCGATGACGTTCAACTCAGCGGGGATTTCAATGGACTTCAATTCGGGGGCAGCGACGGCATCTGAGGTATATACGATGCCTGCATCGGCTTCACCTAATTGAACTTTGGATACCACCTGTTTGACATTATCTTCATTCGAGACCACATTGGCAAGGACTTTGTCTTTGAAATCAGCGCCGAAGGAACCGTTCATCAGGTCAAGTGCCTGGCGGGCATAATTTCCAACCGGCACTTCTTCGGCGGCTAGTACGATCTTTACACCGGATTTCGTGAGGTCTTCCAGTTTCTCCAAGCCAGCGGGGTTATCTGCCGGGAGGATGACGATCAGTTTGTTTGTGAGGAAAACTTGCTTCACACCATCTGCAATGAATTTTCCTTCAATGGCGGCATCCATTTCTTTGCCGCTGGCAGAGGCGAAGATATCGGCTGGGGCGCCTTCTTCAATTTGGGTGCGCAAGGCTTGCGACCCGGCGAAGTTGAAAGTGACGGTCACACCGGGATTCGCGGTTTGGAAATTCTCACCGATTTCAGTGAACGCATCTGTGAGAGAAGCGGCGGCGAAGACGTTGAGAGTACGTGGCTCCACTGTCACTGTGGGAGGAACCGGTGTAGAGGTTGGTGCCTCAGTAGCAGGGGCTTCTGTTTGCGTAGGGGTTATAGCGGGTGCGCACCCTGCTAAAAGTAGTGCTAGCAGTAGTGCAATATTTAAAAAGCGCTTCATTGGATCTCCTTTGATATATGGAACTGTGTTCTTATCTCCGACATCCAAGTTTCGATCAGTTTCATTTGTTGGAGGCGAAGGTCAAGGCTTAAACGGTTATAGATCTGTTCGGGCGGAAGGTGTTCGATCAAGGTTTCGAGTTGCTCAACCTTGGAATTAATTTCGCTTAATTGCGAGTGATAAATTTGCGGCAGGATCTCTGGGCGATATAGATTTGCAAAATACAGGCGGGTGAGAAATTCCAAGCGGACGGAGCGGGCGGTGGTGCTGATTTCGGTTTCGAGCCATGCAAAAAAACGTTTGCGTCCGCTGGCGGTGATGTGCAGAATCTGACGGGCGGGCAGTTTTTCCTGTTCCACTATGCGGGCAGAAATATCACCACGGGTTTCAAGCCGTTTCAAAATGGCATAGGCTTGGCTTTGGCTTAAATGCCAAACCTGCCCAAGCTCGGAATTGAGACGTTGGTGCAGGTCGTAGCCGTGGCAGGGCTTTTCAATGAGAAAGCCCATGAGCGCGAATTCGGGGGAGAGGTTACCGGAGTGATGTTCTTTTTTAGCCATATATACTCACTCAGTGAGTATATATGGCTTTAAGAGATTCTGCAAGACATTTTTCGCACATAAAAATGCCCGGCAACTTGTCTATAGCGCCTTTCTTGTAAAAGGGTTGAATCTAATGTAGAATCCTTTCATGGAACAAGTCATCGATCAAGAAGCAATCGATCTTTTGCTCGTTGAGCAATTGCAAGACAGTCCAGCCCCCCTCCTGAAAATCTTACACGCCTTCCATGAACGAGATGGGTACATCTCAGAGAGTGCTTTGCGTGCCGTTTCCAAGAGCATGGGGGTTCCCCTTGCCGACCTATTCGGCACAGTCACTTTCTATCATCACTTCAGCCAGCAAGAGGACGGGTTCAACAAACCGCGGGTTTGTACGGGACCCGTTTGTCGTTTAAATGGCGGGCATGAATGTCTTTCTGCGTTGGCAGAACAAGGTGCCACGTCTATGCCTTGTGCGGGGCGTTGTGATGAACCGGTTCCGGTCTTGATCGGCAATGAGCAATGGGTGGGCGATGCGCAGGGTAACCTGACTCGCAAGTCCACGCCTGTGCCGCCGGTGAACCCCGGCAAGATCGAAGAATGCGTCTTTGCGCAGATCAGAGAGCCCGAGCGTGGCAGCCTGCCCGGGTACCGCCGAACAGGTGGTTATGAAGGTCTGATGCGCGCCGTCAAAGAGATGACGCCCAAGGATGTGATCGAACACATCAAAGCCAGCAAGTTGGCGGGACGTGGCGGGGCGGCGTTCCCAACTGGTGTGAAGTGGCAAGCCGTGGCAGATGCGCCGGGCAACCCCAAGTCCATTGTTTGTAATGCGGATGAAGGTGAGCCGGGTTGTTTCAAAGACCGCGCCATTTTGGATTATGACCCGTTCGCCGTGATCGAAGGCATGACCCTTGCCGGGTATGCCACGGGTGCGGCGCGCGGCATACTTTATTTGCGTTACGAATACCCCGAAACGAATCTCAAACTGGAAAAAGCCATTGCCGATGCATATGCTGCGAACTTGCTCGGCAAAAATATTTTAGGCACATCGTTCAGTTTTGAATTGTATGTGCGGCGCGGTGGCGGCGCGTACATCTGCGGTGAAGAAGGCTCGCTGCTCAACAGCCTTGAGGGTAAGCATCCCTTCCCGCGCAATCGTCCGCCTTTCCCTGTGACGCACGGATTTGAGAATCTGCCGACGGCGGTGAACAATGTGGAAACGCTGGCGGCGGCGGCTCAGATCATGCGACATGAGCCAGAGTGGTACACCAAGTTGGGATTGAACGGTCACGCCGGTACCAAAGTTGTTTCTCTTTCAGGAGATGTTCAACGCCCCGGAAACTACGAAGTGCCATTCGGCTTGCCGTTGAAGACTCTGTTGTACGATTGGGCAGGCGGACCCAAGCCCGGGCGCACATTCCAAGCCGTGACCATGGCTGGACTCTCTGGTGGTTTTCTTGCAGGTGATGACCTTGAAACTGCGACAATTGACGAACCCAGCATCCGTAGCAAAGGCTCGATGCTCGGCGCGGCAGGCATGATCGTGCTTGACGACAGTCGCGATATGATCGCAGTGACTCATAACGCCATGGAATTCTTTGCGCATGAATCCTGCGGCAAATGTTTCCCCTGCCGTCTTGGAACGCAACGCCTGACCGAACGCTTATCGGGCGAAGGTCCTATGCAGTTGCAGGTCTGGCTGGAAGAAGTTAACGATATGAACGCGGCGATGAAATCTTTCAGCGCTTGCGGCTTGGGCATGGCGGCACCCTTGGTGATCGAAAGCCTGATCAAGCAATTCCCTGCCCGTGTGCAGGAATTCGTGGAAAAGAGGTGAGCCATGGCTGATACTGAACTCACCATGAAGTTAGACGGCAAGGATGTCTCATTTACACCAGGCGAGACTGTTTTTGAAATCGCCCAACGTAATGATGTTTTCATCCCAACCTTGTGCTTTGACCCACGCCTCAAACCGTTCGGTTCCTGCCGCATGTGTGCCGTGGAAATCAAAGGGATGAAGAACCCGGTCGCCTCTTGTACGACGGCGGCAACGGCTGGCATGGAAGTGAATACCGTCACTGATGTTTTGGAAAAGCACCGCAAGACTTTGCTGGAAATGGTCGTTTCGGAAAACCGCGAGTTGGAAGTCTCTCCGTTGCGCGGCGTTGCTTCGCAGGAACTTTCCGTTTTGGTTGAAAAATACGGTGCGAAGACAGGTCGCTTCAAGGGCGCGCAATCCGGTCACAGCAGGCTCGATGACAAGAATCCGTTCATCTTGCGCGATTATGATCTGTGCATTTCCTGCTATCGCTGTGTGCGTGTGTGTGCCGAGCAAGAAGGTGATTACGCCATCAGTGTGATGAACCGCGGCTTCCATACCCAGATCACTACTGAATTCAATTTGGAACTGCGTGCTTCCGCTTGTACCTTCTGCGGTCAATGCGTGCAGACTTGTCCGACCGGCGCGTTGGCAGATAAAAAAGCCTTACGACATGCTTAGTTTATAAGCTCTATCAGGGGCTTAGCCCCTGACAGAACGGTGTTTATTGTTTCAAAGCAAGAAGGAGTAAAGATATGGCGCTACTACAAGAATTACGTGAACTGCCTCTCATCAACTCGGGCGTGAAAAAGACTCGCACCGTCTGCGGATACTGCGGTGTGGGTTGCTCGGTGGATATCCTCAGCAAAGATGATCGCATCATTGGCGTTCAGCCTGCCATGGACGGTCCCGCCAATTTAGGCGCGCTCTGCGTGAAGGGACAGTTCGCATATGACTACGTCCATCACCCGGATCGGTTGAAGAAACCGCTCGTCCGCCGCGAAGATGGCAAACTGCATGAGACCACCTGGGAAGAAGCTCTGCAAGTGGCAGCCGACGGCTTCCGCAACGTGGAGCAGAAGTATGGACGCCACGCCATTTACGGCGTCTCCAGCGGACGCACTCCCACCGAAGCCGATTACCTGATGCAGAAATTCATCCGCGCCGGGTTCGGCACCCATAACATCGACAACTGTAGCCGTGCCTGACACGCGCCCACTGTCGCCGGTCTGGCGGCAACTATCGGTCGTGGTGCCATGTCGAATCCTTTATCTGACCTGGAAAAGGCAGATGTCTATTTTTGCATTGGCACAAACATGACGGAATGCCACCCTGTGGCGGCAACCCGTATGAAGAAAGCATTGGCTCGCGGATCTAAACTCATCGTGGCAGACCCGCGTTACATCAAACTGGCAGAGATGTCTGATCTCTATCTGCCTCTGCGCGTCGGTACCGATGTGGCGTTATTGCTCGGCATGGCGCATGTCATCGTGCGCGAGAATTTGCTCGACCATAAATTCATCGAAGAACGCACCACCGGCATCGAAGAGTACATTGCCCACGTCAAGCAATTCACACCCGAATGGGCTTCTGAGATCACGGGCGTGCCCGCCAAGGATATTGAAAAAGCCGCCATCCTGTATGCGAGCGCAGACAAAGCCTCCATCTATTACACGCTGGGAATCACGGAACACATCTGCGGCGTGGACAATGTTCAAAGTTTGAGCAATCTCGCGCTGATGACGGGGCATTTGGGAAGAGAAGGCTGCGGCATCAATCCGCTGCGTGGGCAGAATAACATTCAGGGTGCGGGTGATGCGGGAACCGCTCCAAGTGATTACCCCGGATATCAATCCGTGCTTAAGCCTGAGATGCGTGAAAAATTCTCGAAGGCGTATGGTCGCGAAATGGATGCCGAGAAAGGCATTACCAAAGTGACCGCGTTGGAGATGTGCGGTGAAGGTATCCACGCGATGTTGATCGATGGCGAGAATACCGTCGTCTCTGACCCTGATCGTGCTCATAGCGAACGCGCTCTTGGAAAGTTGGACTTCCTTTGCGTGATCGACATCTTCTTAACCGAGACGGCTGAAATGGCAGACGTGGTTTTGCCTGCCACCGCCTGGGGCGAAACAGACGGAACCTTTGCCAGCACCGAACGCCGCATTCAACGTGTGCGCGCAGCGGTCACTCCGCCCGGAGAAGCCAAACCCGATTGGTGGATTCTGAGCGCGCTTTCCAACACGATGGGCATTCAAGGTTTTGAATACGATTCACCGGCTGAAGTTTTCAACGAGATCTGCAGCCTTGCACCGATCTATGCCGGTGTGGACTGGGACTTGATCGATGGTGGTCAATATCAGTGGCCCATTCCGTATAAGGGTCACCCCGGTACACCGCGCTTGCATGAAGATGGCTTTACCAACGGTCGCGCCGTGTTGCGTGCCATTGGTTATCGTGACCCCGCCGAAGTTGTGGATGATGAGTTCCCTGTTTGGCTCACTACAGGTCGCCGTTTGCAGAACTATCACACCCGCACTCAAACTGGTCGCTCTTCGGGTATTGATTACCTTGCGCCAGAAGAATATCTGGAAGTGCATCCAGACAATGTCCAGAAGTGGGGGCTGACGGATGGCGGCTGGGCAAAGGTCACGAGCCGACGCGGTGAGATCAAGATCAAGGTCAAATCCACGCCACGCTCCCCGCGTGGAACCGTCTTCGCCAGTTTCAGTTATGCAGAAACGCCGGTCAACATCCTCACGGGGTCTGGGTACGACCCCACCACTCATACGGCTGAAATGAAAGTGACCGTGGTTCGAGTGGAACCGCTGTAAGAAATACAACGCCCAAAAAGTCAAAACGGAGACCGGCGAAATTCCCGGTCTCCGTTCGTTTTACTCAGAAGAAGGTGCGCATGACTCGCTTTAATAAGAAAAAACAAAATATTTGGACGTATGAAAACGGCAAGCCGCAACGCCGCAAAGATATCCTCGCCACCGAAGAGCCGATGGAGATCCTTTTGCGCGCCGGTGAAAAACAACAAACGGTTGCCATCACCATGCGCACCCCCGGCAATGACTATGAACTTGCGGCAGGTTTTCTCTACAACGAAGGGATCTTGCTTCGCAAAGATGAGATCACCGGCATGACTTATTGCGTAGACGGTAACCAGCAGGAATACAACTCGCTTCGGATTCAACTGACAGCTGATTCCATGCCTGAGCTTAAGCAACTCGAAAGGCATTTCTTCACCAACAGCGCCTGCGGCATCTGCGGCACGACCATGCTTGATGATATTGGCGAACGGAATTTGCTGCCCCTTCCCACTGGACCTATTGTCTCCCCTGAATTGATCACGTCTCTGCCGGAAAAACTTCGCAGTGCGCAGGACTTATTTGAATCCACTGGCGGACTCCACGCCGCCGCCTTATTCGACCTCTCAGGCAATCTCCTCGCCGTGCGCGAAGATGTGGGACGGCATAACGCGCTGGATAAATTGATCGGCTGGGGCTTGCTCAACGATCAACTTCCATTCCATGATAAAGTCTTAATGGTCAGCGGACGTGCCAGTTATGAGCTTTTGCAAAAAAGTTATTCGGCTGGTATCTCGGTCTTCTGTGCCGTCTCTGCGCCGAGCAGCCTGGCAGTGGAGTTCGCTGAGCGCTTTGGCATTACCTTGATCGGCTTCCTACGCGGACAGCGTTTCAACGTCTACGCCAATGTGCAGCGCATGCAAGCCGAAGAACCTGTATTTTCAAATTGACAATTCCACTTGCGTTTGATATAAAACATCCAAGACGTTTCAGCCTCTCGGGAAGAGAGGCTGTATTCTTGCTATCGAGTGTTATGTTGAATATGGAACATGAAATCACAATTTCCCTTGCATCCATCCACGATGCACCCGCCATCGCAACCTTGAATCGACTCTTCAACGAAGTGGATGAAACTCCCGAAGCCATCGCCGTCCGCATGAGTGACCCCAATTGCGTGGAGACGGTCATCCTTGCCAAAGTTGCTGATAAAGCCGTTGGCTTTGCGCTTGTGCGTGTGGTGCCTAGTGTTTTATATTCCACTCCTCACGCCGAGTTGCCCGAGTTGTATGTGATGGAAGAATTTCGTCAGCGCGGCATTGCCAGCGACCTGATCGCCTTTGCAGAACAAGTCGCAGTTCAAAAAGGCGCGCGGAGTATCCTTGTGCAGACGGGTGATGATAATCTGTACGCGCTGGCGTTGTATAAAAAACTTGGCTATGAAGAGTATGATCTGGTGTTGCGAAAAAAACTTGCTTGATATAAGCAATTTTTTTATTTGACATCACCTTCTCTACATGTTATAAAAATGTAACAAGTTACGGATATGCTCATCCAGAGAGGCTGAGGGACCGACCCTTTGAAGCCTCGGCAACCGTTCAAGCGGTGCCAACTTCGGCAGACAACTGTCTGGGAGATGAGAGATGATATGGTTTCATGTCGCCTCTCACACGAGAGGCGTTTTTATTGTGAAAACATCTATGTTTGTGTGCAACTCTAATATTTCATTGAACGCTGTTTGTGCCAAGTTACAGGCAGAATATAGTTTGCCAATGTTTGTTTTTGATGAACATAGTACATGGGAGTATGCGATCTCTAATAACTTGGATATAAAATTTAATGTTACAAAGACAGAAGATATGAAAATTTTATCAACTTGGAGCGTAGCAATACCTGAAGATATGAATTTTCAGATAATTGCATACATATTAACAAATAAGTACTCAGTACAGAGTGTAAAAACATTCCTAGAGAATATATTTCTAGTTAATGTTATTCAAATTCAGAGCAGCTAGCTTTTTGATTTTTCAAGGAGTAATTAAATTAATGACCCAACGAAAATATACAAACCGCCGTTACCTCGACGCCATGGAAAAGAAAGTTCTCGTCTTCGATGGCGCGATGGGAACGAGCCTGCAACTTCAAAACCTCACCGCCGAACATTTCGGCGGCGAACAATACAACGGATGTAACGACTATCTCGTCATCTCGTATCCCGAAGCTGTGGAGAAAGTCCATCGCTCCTTTATGGAAGCGGGCGTGGATGTGCTCGAGACGGACACCTTCCGCTCGAATCGTTTGACGATGGCGGAATACAAACTGCAAGACCGCATCATAGAGATCAACGTCGCTGCTGCGAGTCTTGCGCGCAAACTTGCCGATGAATACGGCGAGAAGACAGGTCAGCCGCGTTTCGTCGCTGGCTCAATTGGTCCGTCTGGCAAATTGCCGTCTACCAATGACCCCGAACTCTCGAACGTCAAATACGATGAGCTGATTGATACCTTCCGCGAACAAGCGGTGGGACTCATTCAAGGCGGCGTCGATCTTCTGCTCATTGAAACTTCGCAGGATATTCTCGAAGTCAAAGCCGCTATCACAGGCATTCACAGAGCTTTCAGCGAAACGAATATCTACTTGCCGATTCAGGCTCAGGTCACGCTCGATACGACCGGTCGCATGTTGCTCGGCACCGATATCAACGCCTCCCTCACCATCCTTGAAGGCATGGGCATCGACGTCATCGGTCTCAACTGCTCCACCGGACCCGAACACATGCGCGAGCCGATCCGCTTCCTTGGTGAAAATTCTGTGTTGCCTGTTTCGTGCATTCCGAATGCGGGCTTGCCGTTGAATGTTGATGGTCAGGCGGTCTATCCGCTTGAGCCCGAGCCATATGCGAATGGTATGTACGAGTTTGTCACCAAGCATAACGTCCGCGTTGTGGGTGGATGTTGTGGCACCACTCCCGCTCACTTAAAACTATTGGTGGATAAACTAAACAATTACCAATTACCAGTTACCGACGCACCGCGTCAATCTACGCCTCAGCTTGCTTCTGCCATGTCAGCCATTGCCATGCGACAGGACCCCGCCCCAACCCTGCTTGGTGAACGCTGTAACGCGCAAGGTTCACGCAAGTTCAAACGCCTCCTGCTCGAAGAAGATTATGACGGCATTTTGGATGTTGCCCGTGAACAGGTTGCAGGCGGCGCGCATGCATTGGATATTTCCGTCGCTGTCACCGAACGCGCGGACGAAGCCGAGCAGATGCGCAAGGTCGTCAAGAAATTGCAAATGGGTGTGGACGTTCCGCTCGTGATCGATACCACCGAATTGGATGTGCTCGAAGTTGCCCTGCAAACCGCGCCGGGACGTTGTTTGATTAATTCCACGCATCTCGAAGCGGGACGTGAAAAAGCCGATAAGGTTTTTGCGTTGGCAAAGAAATACAACGCCGCTGTCATTGTCTTGACCATCGATGAACAAGGCATGGCAAAGACCGCCCAACGCAAGTTGGAAGTAGCGCAACGCATTTATGACATCGCTGTCAACGACCATGGATTGAAAGCCGAAGACCTGGTCTTCGACGACCTAACCTTCACCCTCGCCACCGGCGACCCGGAATTTATTGATTCTGCCAAGGAAACCATCGAAGGGATTCGTCTCATTGAGTCCGCTTTGCCTGGCGTGATGACCTCACTCGGCGTGAGCAATCTCTCGTTCGGTTTCGCGCCGCAAGCCCGCCCCGCATTGAACTCGGTCATGCTCTATCACTGCGTGCAAGCCGGTTTGGACATGGCGATCGTTAACGCTGCGCATGTGATGCCCTACGCTGAGATCAGCGCCGAAGAAAAAGAACTCTGCGAAGACCTCATCTTCAACCGCCGCGAAGACGCGCTGCAACGCTTCATTCAATATTTTGAGAAGGTCGAAGTCTCCACCGGCTCGAACGTCGCCGACCCCACCGAAGGCATGACCTCCGAACAGAAATTGCACTGGAAGATCATGCATCGTTTCAAGGACGGCGTCGAAGCTGATATTGATGAGATCATCAACCGCGAACCGACCGGCGAACGCTCCGCCCGCCATGAAGTGGCTGTGCATGTTCTCAATAACGTCCTTCTCCCTGCTATGAAAGAAGTGGGTGACAAGTTCGGCGCAGGTGAGTTGATTCTGCCCTTCGTGTTGCAATCTGCCGAAGTAATGAAGAAGACCGTCTCGCATCTTGAGAATTATCTCGAAAAGGTCGAAGGCGTCAGCAAGGGCTTGGTTGTGCTTGCCACCGTCTATGGCGATGTGCATGACATTGGCAAAAATTTGGTCAAGACCATTCTCGCCAACAATGGTTATGACGTGATTGACCTCGGCAAGCAAGTCCCTGCCGAGACGATCATCACCAAAGCAGTGGAAGTCAACGCGACAGCCATTGGTCTCTCCGCGTTGCTCGTGTCCACGTCCAAGCAAATGCCTCTCATCGTGAACGAACTCCAACGTCGCAAGCTCAACTTCCCCGTCCTGATCGGAGGCGCGGCAATTAATCGCCGCTTCGGTCGCCGCATCTTACAAACCGAAGATGGCGCAAACTACGAAGCGGGCGTCTTCTACTGCAAGGACGCTTTCGAAGGCTTGGAAACAATGGACACGCTCATTGATAAAAACAAGCGCCCCGAACTGCTTGAGAAGATTCGCAAAGAATCGGATATGGAACTAAACCGCGCCTCACAATCCGCGCCGACGGCTGATTCTGCCCAACGATCCTCCATTACACCCGCGCCGATTCCTCTCCCCGCCAAACTCGGACAGCGTATCGTCAAAGACATGCCGCTCGAAATGGTCTTGAAACACCTCAATATGAACGAGTTGTATCGTCTCTCTTGGGGGGCGAAGAACACCCACGGCGCCGCATGGGATAAGCTCAAAGCCGAGTTTGACGCCCGCCTCGCCAAAATGACCAAGGACGCGCTCAAGGAAGGCTGGCTCAAACCTCAAGCTGTGTACGGCTACTTCGCTTGTCAAGCCGATGGCAACGACCTCATCATCTACAAAGATGGTGAAAGCAAGAAAGAGATCTCACGCTTCAGCTTCCCGCGCCAACCCTATGATGATCACCTCGCCCTATCCGATTACTACGCCTCCGTCGAATCTGGTCAAATGGATGTGGTCGCGCTTCAGGTCGTGACCGTCGGTCAAGCCGCCAGCGATAAATTCGACAAGCTCCAAGCCGCCAACGACTACACCGAAGCCTACTTCGTGCATGGTCTCGCCGTCCAAGCTGCCGAAGCGACCGCCAACTACCTGCATGAACATGTCCGTCGCGAATTGGGCATTGGTGAAAGCCAGGGCAAGCGCTACTCGTGGGGTTACCCCGCGATTCCCGAACTCGAAGATCATTTCAAAGTTTTTAAATTGCTTCCTGCTGTAGAATCAGAGTTGGGCATGAGCCTCTCCATTTCTGGTCAACTCATCCCAGAACAATCCACCGCCGCCATCATCGTCCATCACAAAGATGCGAAGTATTATGCGGTAGGTGAGAGCCGTGTGGAGCAATTGACAAAATAATATGACCCGTTCGCCCAATACTGAAATCAACTTCTTCCGCCTCACTGGGTTGGAACTCCTCTTTGCAGGAGGATGGACTCTTTTCATTGCGCTTTCTCAAAGCCTGCACACGACAACTCTTCTTGCTGTTGTTGTAATGGTGGCTGGGCTTGTTACACTAGCCGCACCATTTTTTTTGAAGAGTTATATTGCAAAGCTCGTTTCAGTATTGAACGGCAGGTTGGGTCAACTTGCCGCAGTCGCTGTCCCTGTAGTCCTCGTAGCCTTTTTATTTCTCCGTACGCCTAACATTGATGCTCTGAAGATCATCGGACCCATCCTTGTCTGCATTTGGCTGATTGGAATCGAAGTCCTGTTTTTCTTTCAAACGCCACGTGAAGCAACACAAGAGCAGAACACAGCCAACTATTTATCCATCCTTTCTATCTTGCTCGGCTATAGCATTCTGCTCATTCCATCCCGCGTTCCCGCGTTGTTAGATGGCTTCCCTTGGAATACTCCATTGGAATTCATCACCGCGACTTTGATCCTGCCATTCGCCTTTTTCTTCGGTCGAAGTTTTCTCTCCAAAAAAGCAGTGACGCTTCTTTTCGCACTCTTGCTTGTTGCCAAACTGACGCTGAGCTTTTTTCTCCCTCAATCCGGTTTAGGCGTCCATGTTTACTTTAGCGAAGCAGAGCTCGCCTCCAACACATGGGCGTGGACCTATGCATTGAATTCATCTTATAGCGAAGTTGCTCAACTTCCATATCGCTCTTTCCTTGAATTCCCGGTTGAATCTATCAATACTCACGGCTTTGATAAAAACCTGTTTTGGATGACGATGAAAGTTGATGGTTTCATTTCACTGGACGAAGATGAACGTTTGGTCATCATCCTGCAAGGAGCGGACCAGCGTCAACTCGAACTCATTGAACTCATTACGGGTGAAAGTGTTGAAGTCGCTACTGCAAAATCCGTCGATGATTTGGATGCTGAAATGTTCAGCGACCTGCCATATGTTGGAAATGCTGAATTGAAGGGTTCTCTCCTTTTCAAGAACTACGGCAATGGGCGTTTTGAACCCGTTATCCTAAGTTCAGATGGTTCCATCCGCTCGGCATATTCGCAGATATGGCTTTCCAAGCCCGCGCTTGATTTTCCAACTGGTATTTTTCAGCTTCTTCAAAATTTGATACTTGTTCTGTTTGTGAGTTGCATTCTATGGAGTTTGTGGGAAGGGCTATCTACGTCGTATCGCTCCGGCGTTATCGACATACTGGATATCTACCTTGCTCTAACTAGCTTGAGTTTATATTACACTGCGGGTGTTGCGGAAAAGCTTCCTTTTAACTTTTTGCTTTTGCCAGTTGCTTTTATACTTGTCATTGTTAAATTGTTCGACTTTATCTTACGTTCAAGTAGCTATTTCACAAAGGCATACCTGCTTGCCTTGGGACTGCCGATTTTGCTGATGTTCTTAACTTTGGATTTGCCAAATCTGCAAAGCGTGGTTCTCTTGCCGCAACATCAGGATGTTTCAGATTATCAGGTGTTGGCGCGCAACATCTATGTAGTTGGTGACTTCTTTTTGCTCAAAACGCCGCCCTGGGCATTTAAGTTTCTGTACCCTTACATTATCGGTATGTTGCACATCCTTTTCGGGCAATCATTGGCTTCCCAGCTCTTCCTTAATGCCTGGAGTGCGATTCTGACCGTCGCTCTTATAACAAGAATAAGTATTTATTTTGGGACATCTGATCGAATTGCATTTCTTGTTGGAAATTTCTTTTTTCTGCAGCTAATCTTTTCTCTCAGTTTTGTTCTTTATTTTCGCTTTGGATTAATTGAGCCGATTTCCATTATGGCTCTGTTATTGACATTAGTCTTTGCCATTCAAGGTGAATTCGGGCTGATGGTTGCTCTTGGCTTGATCGTGGGAATGCTAAGACTGAATTTTGTCGGTGTTATTTTTACTTCTATTGCCCTTCTCGCTCCCGGCATGCAGGGAGGTTTTTATGAAGCTTGGTCCTTATTAATTGATTGGGCCAAGTCTAATTGGAAACGAATTCTTGTGTACTTAATCGCCATCCCCTTGCCAGCTGTAGTGGTTGCTGCTATGTATCTTGTGTTGAAATCAAACTATGTATTGGTCCATAGTATAAATCGTCAGTCTTCTGCGGGATCTATTATGAATAGCCTGATCACAATAGCCATGGGTGGGGATATTTACTTTGTGAAAGAACAATTTCAAAATAACCCCTTGGAATTAATATTAATAAGCGCCCCTTTAATTTTAGGCTTTTTTATTGCAACTCTTTCCCTTACTTACCGTCAGGGCATATTCAAAAAGGTGGATTTGCGTCTTGGTATTCTGCTTCTTAGCATGGTGCCGGTTTATATCGTTTTGGTGCCTACTGCATATTTCCCGCGTTACAGTTGGTCCTTTATGCCATTCGCCCTCATCCTGCTTGGGCTTGTTCTGCAATTGACGGTTTTAAGGGATAATAAGGCGTTTCAGGATACGCAATGAAATCAGCCTTTCAAAATACATTTCGCATTTGGGTTGTTATTACCTTTCTAGTTCTTGCCAGTCTTGTTGCCATTTATCTTCGCAACGGCATGGTGGGACTTAATCTCTTCATTCAAGAGTGGCCGCTTTCCAATTTAGCGGTGACTCTTGCCTCGACCTCCCTCACGTGGATATTGGCAGGTGCGCTGCTTTACATGCTTGCCAATGAAAAAATAAACAAATCCAACCTCTGGCTCACGGTGGGATTTTTCCTCGTCATGTTCGTGTACCTGCAAATTTTGCGCGAACGCTTCCGCTATGGCGACTATCACTACTACCTCGAAGCCGCCACTGCCCTCGCCAACGGACAGCCTCTCCCCGACACCTATCTTTATCTGCCGCTGTGGGGTACGTTGTTGCGCTTCCTCGTCCCGCTTGGAGATCAGGGCGTGATGATTGTGCTGTGGACGGTCAACGTTATTGCCCTCGGCTCTTTTTACTTATTACTTGTTTCTGTCCTTCAACGTTATAACTTCTCTCAATACCTTTCCATCTTTATTACTGTTCTCTTCCTGCTCATCAACACGCCACTGATGCGTACACTCGGTTTTATCCAAGTCAACTTGATGACGATTGACTTGGTACTGTTCAGCATTCTGGTTTACCCTAAAAACAATTTTCTCTCCGCGCTGGCGCTTGCTCTTGCTGTTCATATTAAAACGTCACCGGCGGTTATTGTTCTGGCATTTTTACTTGAATTTAATTGGCGCTGGATATTCTGGTTCGCTATAAGTTTTATTGGCATTGGTCTTTTCCCTGTCGCCATGCATGGAGTGGATATTTACCTGCAGTTCGTAAACAACACGATCGGTCTCGCTCAAATTCCCGACACCAACTTCCACGATACCTCCTTCGACTCGTTCCTGCGTTTCCTCAATCCCTTCTTTGGAATTTCCATCGAGACCACCCGTCTGATGGCTCTTGGTGCAAAAGTGCTTTTGCTCCTTGCCATGCTTTACACCATGGCGCAGAATATTTTCGCACAGTCCTTCTCCAAAGAGAACCGCTTGCTCAACGCTGCGCCTGCCTTGTTCGTCTTCATGACCCTCGGCTCGCCCATCGTTTGGGATCATCACGGCTTGTTCACCACGCTGGCGTTCCTGCTCATGCTCAAACGTATTCAATCGCCATCGCATTGGATGATCTTCCTCGCCGCCTACTTCTTCGAGTTCATGTTGCCTTCGTTTGACTTTTTCCCTTGGTCCTATGGTCGCCTTGTCGCGCCGATGGTTGTTCTCTGGCTGATGTACGCCACTCGCAAAAACGACGAGCCTTCTCCCTTCATTACTTCCGCGAATCAGTGGCTTGCGAAATTTGCAAGTTAGTCCATGAAAAAACATCTCTCTACAATCATCCTCGCCTGTGTTTTCATCGCAGGCTTGCTCACTTTCGACCAATACGGCGAAAGTTGGGATGACCGTTCGCTCCAAAAATACGCCGAGAAATCCATCGCCGCCTACACCACCTTCCCGCAAGAAGGCGTGGTCAACATCGCGCGCGAAGACCTCGGCTTTTACGGTTCCTTCTTCGTCATGCTCACCGACGTCCTCTCGAAATCGCTGAGCACCTTCCTGCCCTTTCTGCTCCCAGACCTACGTCACCTCATTTACTATCTCACCTACTTCGCAGGCGTGCTCGCCTTTTACTCCATCGCCAAACGCTGGCTCAGCAATCTTCCTGCACTCGGCGCAACACTGCTCTTCGCCTTGCAACCTGTCTTCTGGGGTCATGCCTTCATGAACCCCAAAGACACGCCATTTCTTTCTCTCTTTCTTCTTTCTTTATCTTTTGGGATGCAAGCCTTTGACTCACTCAAACTTGATTCCCCCATCAATCTTCCCCCCCGCTCAAAGCGGACTCTCACGCTTCTGACCGTGCTTTGGCTGGTTTCTGTTTTCGGGCTTTTCATTTTCACCCAAGCCATTCACACCTATATCGAAGTGCTTGTCCATTCCGCGCAGGCTGGGAACACCAATCTCTTCTCGCTTATCGCCAAAGACATTACCGCTGTTCCCGCCGAAATATATACCCAACGCTACTTCGTCCTCTTCTTGCAACTTCGTACTTATTACTCTTTACTCATTACCTTTGTTCTTCTCATTACCTATTACCGCCTCAATGACCAATTACTAATTACTATTCTCCAAATTCTCCCCGCCGCCCTCCTGCTAGGACTCTCCACATCCACTCGCATCCTCGGACCATTCGCCGGTGTCATCATCGCATATTACGCATTGCGCACCAAAGGTAAGCAAGCCATCCCTGCCATTGCTATTTACGCCGCCCTTGCTCTCATCGCCACTTACATCTCTTGGCCCTACTTGTGGATGAATCCCATCCCGCGCTTTTTTGAGAGCCTCAGAGAAATGTCCTTATACCCCTGGCTAGGCGGAGTGGTCTTCAATGGCTCACAGTATCAATCCACCAATTTGCCAGTTACTTATTTACCGGTATTACTTGTCCTTCAGTTGACAGAACCGGTTTGGTTGTTGTCTCTGGCTGGATGGGTAGTATCAATTCAAAACAAGGAAAAGAAGCGCACACTCGTCGAAGTCGCCTTGATGTGGTTTGTCATCCCACTGTTAGCGTTCATCTTTATGCGCGTCGCTTTGTACGATAACTTCCGGCAAATTTTGTTTATCCTGCCGCCGATCTTTTTGATGGCAGGTGTTGCTTTTGAAGCGATTAAGAATGTAAAATGGCAAGCCGCGTTGATCGTGGTGAGTTTGCTGCCGGGTGTGATCGGTATTGTGACATTGCATCCATATGAATATGTTTACTACAATCAATTCGTTGGCGGCGTACGCGGCGCGAAAGATCGCTACGAAATGGATTACTGGGCGACCTCATACCGCGAAGCCGCGGACTATGTGAACAGTGTGGCTGCGCCCAATGCAAATATTTGGGTCGAAGGACCGGCGCAGTTGTTTTCTTTATTCGCACGTGAAGACTTGAAGATCTATTCAACAGGCGAAGCCGAACGGGCTGAGTCGTATGAATATGTTGTAACCATTGCCCGTTATGGCTTTGAAGATTTGATTTATCCGGACGCCGAGATTGTTCACATGATCGAACGCGATGACACTGTTTTGACTGTTATTAAGAAGCCTTGAGGGCGTATGGAAAATAAAGAAAAGTTTATTAAATATGACCTATTCGTAATATCCATACTTCTCATCTGCTTGGCTGTGGGTTTGTTTGTTTTTAATGATTATGGGGCTAGCTGGGATGAAAACATTATGCAGGTTTATGCTGACCAGTCGCTGAATAATTATTCGGAATGGCGCAATAATGGCGAAATTAAACTAGAGCATGAGACGCTGCAATATTACGGTCCTTTTTTCATGATGACGGTTCAGATCGCCTCCAGATTTATGGATCGTTTTTTGCAAACTAACATTGCAGATTTGCGTCATCTGGTTTATTTTGTTTTTTATTTTTCGAGCATCATTGCTTTCTATTCAATCGCTCGTCGTTGGTTTGACCCGCTTTCGTCCATAGGTGCGACTTTACTCTATGCTTTTCAGCCAGTGTTGTGGGGACATGCCTTTATAAACCCCAAAGATACACCTTTTATGTCGTTAATGGTGCTTAGTATTGCGACAGGGCTTAAGATGGTTGATGCAACTCGTGTATTTTCTGATTCGAGCTTGAATTCCATCAAACCACGTATATGGACTATGTCTTTAGTTTGGCTGGCTTCTGTATTGTTATTGTTTCTGTTTACTTCGCCTATTCATAATTTGATTAGCAGTCTTGTTATTTCTGCAAAAGCAGGAGAGACAAATATTATCACTCTCGTTGCTTCAAAATTAAATCAAGTGTCTGCCAAAATATATATAGAGCGGTACTTTGTTTTATTTCTGCAAGTTCGTGCCATTTATATTGCTGTAACCTTTGTTGCCATGCTTTATGTTTGGTATCGGTCTCAAGTAATTTTATTAAAGATGCTTGGAGTGATATTCTTTCCTGCTGTTATTTTGGGTTTTACAACTTCAACGCGTGTGTTGGGTCCATTTGCTGGTGTGATTATTGCTTGTTTTTTTCTACGCAATAGATCGCGGATATCCTTTGTTGCATGTGTAATGTATGTTGTGGTTGCCATTGCAGTAGCGTATATCACGTGGCCTTTTTTATGGTCAAACCCGGCTGTTAATTTTTTTGCAAGTATACAGAAAATGTCAGCGTTTCCCTGGGCGGGCGATGTTTTATTTAATGGGAATCTATATAAGGCTCCAAACATTCCTTTTGTTTATTTACCCACACTTTTACTGATTCAAATGACCGAGCCTGTTTGGATACTAGCCTTGTTTGGTGTGATCTTTTCTTTCTTGCAGAGAAAGATAGACCTGATTGTTCTTTTTACACTTTGGTTTCTCATTCCATTTCTCGGTTTATTCCTTGGGAATGCTACTCTTTTCGATAATTTTCGACATGTTCTTTTCATTCTGCCCTCCATTTTTCTTCTGTCAGGTGCTGTCTTTGAAAAAGTGCCAAAAACAAGTTGGCGTGTGATTTTGATTGCCGCATGCATTTTGCCGGGTATTTTTGGTATTATCTCCCTTCACCCGTATGAGTATGCTTATTACAACCAATTTGTTGGTGGACTTAAGGGTACGCAAGGACGTTTCGAAACGGAATACTGGCTAACCTCTTACCGTGAGGCGTCCGAATACATCAACGAACATGCTTCACCCGAAGCCGGAATTTGGGTGGATGGACCCGGACATGTCTTTTCGCCTTATGCTCGTGAAGATCTCAAGATCAACTCCTGGAGTTCAGAAAACCCTGTTGACCATTACGAATATGTAGTGGCATCATATCGATTTATTTCAAATGAAACAGCATACCCGGATGCGGAAGTCGTTTACAAGATTATCCGTGATGACGTGGTATTGGCTGTTATCCGAAAACCTTGAAAGAGAAATAATGAACCTACTTGAAACTCTGACTCAAAAGACCCTGCTCGCCGATGGCGCGATGGGAACCATGTTGCACGCGCGCGGCGTTGGCTTCGACAAATGCTTTGATGAACTCAACCTCACCAACCCTGCTGCCGTTGCGGATGTACACCGTGAGTATATCGAAGCAGGTGCTGAATTAATCATAACCAATACCTTTGGTGCGAACCGCTACAAACTGACCAAACATGGTTTGCAGGATGATGTTGCAGAGATCAACCGCGCTGGTGTGGAACTTGCAAAGCGTGTGGTTGCTGCTTCGTTCAAAAATATTTTGATCGCCGGAGATGTGGGACCGCTCGGCGTGCGAATCGCCCCGTATGGACGGGTCAAGCTCGAGGAGGCACGTGAGGCGTTTGCGGAGCAGATCAAAGCGTTGACTGAAGCAGGTGCGGATGTCATCATCATCGAGACCATGTCTGACCTGTACGAAATTCAGGAAGCGATTCGTGCAGCAAAAGAAAATTCATCTTTGCCCATCATCGCATCCGTGACTTTCACTCGCGACGACCGTACACTTCTTGGCGATGACCCCGCCAAGGTGGCGCACCGCCTCGCCGATGCTGGCGCGGATGTGATCGGTGTCAACTGCTCGGGCGGACCTTCGCAACTGTTGCGCATTCTCAAACAGATGCGTCAAGCCGAGCCGAACGCGAAGTTCTGGGTCAAGCCGAATGCAGGCTGGCCTGAACAAGTCAGCGGACGCATCATGTACCCTGCCGATGCTGATTACTTCGGCGAGTATGCCGTGCAGTTTCGTCAGGCGGGCGCGAATATTGTGGGCGGTTGCTGCGGTACGACTCCGCAGCACATTGCTGTGATGAAGAAAGCGCTCGAATCCACACCGGCAACACCCGTGGCAGAAATTTCGATTGTGGATGATGATGAGATTACCGCTGAGCCTGCTGAAAAACCAACCCACTTGGCACAGCGACTCGCCAATAAACAATTTTCCATCTGTGTCGAAATGGATCCCCCGCGCGGACTCTCGACTCACAAACTCCTTGCAGGTGCATCTTTGTTACAAGACTCCGGCGCGGACATTATCAACGTTGCCGACAGCCCACTGGCGCGCATGCGCATGTCTGCCTGGGCAGTGTGCGAAGTCGTGCAACGTCAGATCGGCGTGGAAACCACTCTGCACTTCCCGACCCGTGGACGCAACCTCCTGCGTGTGCAAGGAGACTTGCTCGCCGCGCATGCCCTCGGCATTCGCAACGTCTTCGTCGTCATGGGTGACCCAACCTCCATCGGTGATTACCCCGAAGCGACCGACAACTACGACCTCGTCCCTTCTGGCTTGGTCAAACTCATCAAGCAAGGTTTCAACATGGGCGTCGATCACTCTGGCACCAGCATCGGTCAGCCTACCAATTTCTTCGTCGGTTCCGCGCTCAACCTCTGCCCGCAAGACATGGACACCGAAGTGAAGAATCTGCACCGTAAGATCAAAGCCGGTACTGACTTCTTCCTCACCCAACCCATCTACCGCCCCGACGACGGTCCCAAGCTCATCGAAGCCTACGAAGCCAAACACGGCAAATTCGACAAACCCATCCTCGCCGGTATCCTGCCGCTCGTCAGCGCCAAGCATGCCAACTTCCTGCACAACGAAGTTCCCGGCATCTCCATCCCCGACGAGGCCCGCGCCCGCATCGAATCCGCTGGCGACGGCGGCGCAAAAGTCGGTGTGGAACTCGCCGTCGAACTCATCCAAAGCATCAAAGGCTGGGCAAGCGGCATCTACATGATGCCCCAATTCCATCGCTACGACCAAGCCTCCGAGATCATTGTGGCAGTCAAAGAATAAATATCGCTCCCGCCGCCGTCCTCGGCGGCGGTGGCATTTATAATTCCACCCATGAAATTCTCCCGCATCTTTTTTAGCGCGTTGACAGGTCTGCTCACCAGCCTGATTCTCGCCCTGACTTTCTTCCACTACTCGACCTTCACCTCGCTGATAGACCGCCTCTTTCTCGTCCTCGTCCCGGCACTCGCCTTTGGTATTCTCTACCACCAAACTTTCCCTGCCATCTCCACCTGGACGCGTAATCTCCAATCTCAAATCTCCTCCCTGCACTTCCTGCTCTCATTTCTCATTACTCTTAACCTAACCTACGGTGCTATCGGCTTTCTGCGTGAAGTTCTCCGCACGCCCTTTGGCATGTTCCTCTTCGCCATCATTGTCCTAACCGTTGGCACAACCCTCGGCTACTTCCTCGTCCAACGCACCGCCCAATCCTTCCGCACCGGCTTTCTCAGCAGACCGCTCAACCTCATCCTCGCTTTATCCCTGCCCATCTTTTGGGTCGTTCTCATCGTCAACGCCGCGCAATACCCCTCCATGTTCAGCATGGATTACATCCGTGTTCCGCAAGAATGGATGCCCCTCTTCCTCCTCACCGCCCTCACCTCTGCTTTCCTTGCTCTTTTCCTAATTCCTAAAACCTCATCCCTTATCCCTAATTCATCATTCATCATTCATCATTCCAAAAATCTCCCCGGTCTCTACGCCTCCACATTCTTTTTCCTCATCGAACTCATCATCGTCCGCTCTCTCAACCACCCCGCACTTGAGAAAAACACCGTCCTCTTCGAAGCAGACGCCGGTCCGTGGATGACCATCCTCGCCAGCCCGGAGAGCGCCCCGATCAACCGCGCCGTGCATCCGCTGAGTCTCATTCTCATCCGCCCGCTGGTGAGGTTGGTCTCCGGCTTCATGGGCGAACACTATGCCCTCGGCGGCATGATCGTCGTTTCGTTGGTCGCTGCTGCCTGTGTCTTTATGACCTGGCTCTTCGTCAAACGCGCTACTAACTCCAGCACGTACGCTTTTATTTTTTCCATCTTCCTCGGCTCAACCGCTACTCATCTGCTCTTCGGCTCGCTTGCAGAAAACTACATCTTCGGCGCCGCTGCTCTGATATTTTTCTTCCTCCTGATTCAATCCAACGAAACTCGTTTCTCATTTCTCGTCCCTGCTGGTTTATTTCTCTTCGGCATCACCATTACCAACATCGCGCAGGGAGTCATCGCCCTTTTCGCTAATAAATTCGGCTTCAAACGGCTGATTCAATATTCACTCCTCGTTCTCAGTCTTGGCATTTTGCTGACCATCACCACCAACATCGTCTACCCCAAGCACATAACCTATTTCTTCGTGCCCGAAGATATTGCCTTTGAATTCAACTTCGTCAGCCCTGAAAATGCAGGCGTTCTTTCAGACCCGATCCGTTTATCAGAGCCATCATCAATCGTCCGCAAATTGAACGTCGTCTCTCGTTCTATTCTGCTTTACGGAGTTGTTGCGCCGGATGTGATCGAATCCATTTCTGAAAAACCACCGTTCCCGACCATTGACCTGAAAACCTTCGACGTCCGCACCCAAACCCTCGCCCCTTACCGCAGACTTGCCAACCTGCCACTTGCTCTCTGGTTGATTGTATTAGCTGGAGCATTCTTCATGTTCGTCAAAACCTGGCGGACCTCCAACCACACCTCGTTGATGTTGGGGTTACTGGGTGCTTTAGGTTTTAACTTCTTCATGCACCTGTTTTACGGCACCGAGCTATTCCTTTACACCTCGTACTGGGTCTATGCTTTTGTGCTGTTCGTAGCTCTGGCATACTCCAGCTTGGCAGAGAAGACTTGGCTTCAGTGGGGGCTGGCTATCATTCTATTGATATTAATGGTCAATAACTTCAGCTTCGTCTTCTCGATTTTTCAATCGCTTGCGCCTTTTTACACGTCTGTTCCATAGACCGGTTAAAATACCTGCATGACCTCCCTCCGAAAATCAATTCCATTTGTCTTGATCGCCTTGTCGCTTGGAATGGCAATCTATCAATTTGCTACAACTTTTATAGCAGGTGAGTGGAGAAATTCGTCAGAGGAGATGGTTTCCAAATGGGAAGAGCGGATTCAGCCCCTGCATGAGGCGTTGCCTGTTGGTGTGACTCAAGTTGGTTATATTGATGATTCCGCTCTCAAAAATGATCCCACATTGTTCGATGCGAATGAATTCCAACTGATGCAGTATTCAGTTGCGCCAGCCGCAATGGACTCAGGTATGAATCACGAATGGATTATCGGCAATTTCAATGATGATGCGAACCTTGAAACCTGGCTGACGGAACAAATAGGGGCATACGAACTTCAAGGCTTTGGCTTTGGTGTATATCTCATTCATGATGTGGAAAACTAAATGACACTCCTTCTGTCATTCATCGCTTTGTTGCCAAGGATCTTTTTGGGCTTCTTTATTGTCCATTCCATTTGGAGTGCAGTGGATGGGAAAAGCCTTTTGATAAAGATTTTTCTCTCTGCCGGAGTGGGATTTGGCGTTTCATCTCTCTTGGGCTTTTTGTTGATTTGGGCTGGGCTTCCATTAACCATCTATGCCTGGGTTGAAAGCATTGTCGCGGTTCTCTTGATGATTTGGCTGCTCTTTCAAAACCGCCACCAATTGGGCATGCCTCAAATTTCTGTGAAGCAAGAATTTCTTTGGCTTTCGATCCTTGCGGTAGGCGCTCTTTTCTTTATTCTCAACCTGATGCTTTTCGGACTTCAATACCCACACGGCCGCCCTGATGCATGGATTAACTGGAACGTGGTTGCGCGTTTCATTTACCTCGGTGGTTCAAACTGGCAAGCGACATTCCTGCGTCAGTGGGACCATCCAGATTATCCTCTTTTGGTTCCGATGACGAACGCCATCACTTGGGTGTTTTTAGGCAATGTATCCACCTGGGGACCCATTGCTTTGCACTTCGTATTATCTTTATTCGCAACTGGCTTGCTATTCTCATTAGTAAATCACTTCCGCGATTTCAAGCAAGCGACATTATCAGCAGTTTTATTCACTTCGCTTCCGTTTGTAGTCAATCAGGGCATGCGCCAATACTCAGATTTTCTTGTTGCTTATCTCATTTTAGGTGCAGGCGGGTTGACCTTGCTGTACCTGCAAACAAAAGAGAAGCGCATAGCCGCTCTTGTGGGTCTTATGATCGGGTTGGCAGGTTGGGCAAAAAACGAAGGCTTGATGGCAATTGTCGGTTTGACGATTGTTTGGGCCTTGCTCGGGTTGAAAAAAGAGGAACGACCCGTACTCATAAATTATGGATTAGGTTTGATATTTCCTGTTCTAGTGATTGCGCTCTTCAAAATTTTCCTTGCTCCATCCAATGACTTGATGTCTGCACAGGGAAGTTTGTTGGATAAGATTTTTGATATTGGACGTTATAAGACCATTTTTAGTGTAGCAATTCCAATGTTATGGAATCTGGGAAATACCCCCGTCAGCATTGTTGGACTTATAATTTTGACAACGCTTCTGGTTGGTAGATCGAAAAATCGTTTAAAAGGCGTGTGGACACTTGCTGTTATCATCCTTATTCAATTGACAGCCTACTTCGGGATTTTTGTTCTTACCCCTCGTGACTTGGATTGGCACCTGAATACTTCTTTAGATCGTTTGTATTTGCACATCCTTCCACTTGCGTTTCTTTTACTCTTCCTCTGGCTGAAATCTCCGCAAGAACTTTTATCAAAAGAGAGTTGATATGCTTCTCACCATAGACATTGGCAACACGAACCTGACACTCGGCTTATACGAAGGTGATAAACTCGGCGCACATTGGCGCCTTGCCACCGACCATAACCGCATGCCCGATGAATATGGCTTACAGTTTTTAGGGTTGCTGCAAAATGCGAACAAGACTCTCAAAGACATTCAGGGCATTTCAGTTGCGTCAGTCGTCCCGCCGTTGACGGGGCGGGTGGTGCAGGCTTGTCGCGAATATCTCAAACAAGAACCGCTCGTAGTGGATGCCGGTGTGAAGACCGGCATCAAGATCCGCTATGAAGACCCGAAAGCCGTGGGCGCAGATCGCGTCTGCGATGCGGTGGCGGTGATGAAACTCTATGGTGGTCCCGCTTGTGTGGTTGATTTTGGTACAGCCACCACCTTCAACGCTGTTACTAAAGATGGCGAATATCTTGGCGGTGCCATCACTGCAGGGATCAATCTCGCCGCCGAAGCACTGTACACCCGCGCTGCCAAACTTCCGCGCATTGATTTGCAAGTACCGCCCTCTGTCATCGGGCGCAATACCGTCCACGCCATGCAGTCCGGGCTGCTCTTCGGCTACGTCTCCATGGTCGAGGGAATGGTGAACCGATTCCGGGCGGAGTTGGGAAGCGATATGAAAGTCGTCGCCACCGGCGGGCTGGCAGAAGTCGTTGCACACGAAACCAAAGTCATCGATATCATCGCGCCGTGGCTCACGCTCGAAGGGCTGCGCCTGATCTGGGAAATGAATCACTAGAAACTCTGCACCTATCAACGACCCATGACACCCGTCATGGGTCGTTGTGATTCATCTCATGCTTCTTGTAAAAAAGTTGTGATTTCACACACTCTTCATAATTATGCCGCCTCTATAAAATAGCCTTATCAAAAGCAACAAGGAGAAGATGATGAAAAGAACTGCCATTTTATTTTTTACGATCTCGTGCCTGATCCTCGCCGCATGCAACGCTCCTCTTCCCGAACCTGAAACGGGTTCAGCTCCCATAACCGATTCTCAGCCGGGAACCGATCAGCAACTCGCACAAACAGCTGATCAGTCCACTACCCTTGTACTCACAACTGGTCTGACCTACCCCATCGTGGACACAGGTCAGACCACCTGTTATGACAACGATAGCGCCATCACCTGTCCGCAGACGGGAGAAGCCTTTGCTGGGCAGGATGCGAACTATCAAGGTCTTGAGCCTGCTTATCAAGATAATGGTGATGGCACAGTGACCGACCTCAACACCGGTTTAATGTGGCAGCAAACTCCCGATTTCAATGGCGATGGTGTCATCAATGCTCAAGACAAAATGAGTCATGCTGATGCCTTACAGAACGCAGACTCGTTCACATTGGCAGGCTACGATAACTGGCGTTTACCCACCATTCAAGAACTGTACTCGCTCATGGACTTCCGCGGTGCGACAGGCATAGCAGACCCATCCAGCAGTCAGGTTCCTTCAGATGCCGTTCCATTCATCGATACGAACTACTTTGACTTTGCCTATGGCGATGCTTCTATCGGTGAACGTTATATCGATGCCCAATATTGGTCGAGTACCATGTATGTGAGTACGACCATGAATGGCAATGCCACTGCCTTTGGAGTCAACTTTGCGGATGGACGTATCAAAGGCTATGGCTCCGAAGTGCGCGACCCGAATGGACGTGACAAGCGTTATGTTCGCTACGTGCGTGGGAATGCCTATGGCACCAATAGCTTTGTAGATAATGGCAACGGTACCATCACAGACAATGGCACTGGGTTAACTTGGATGCAATCTGATAGCGGTACATTTAGTGCCGGTCCATATGGAGATGGTAGTTTGAATTGGGAACAAGCTCTGGCTTGGTGTGAAGGCTTGGACTACGCCGGAGCCAGCGATTGGCGACTGCCGAACGCGAAAGAAATGCACAGCATTGTAGACTATACCCGTTCCCCTGATACGACCAACTCGGCTGCCATCAATCCGCTATTTCAAGCCACGTACCTTCCCAATGGCATCAACAACAATGGCTATGGCAATTATCCGCACTACTGGTCGAGCACCACTCATTTGGACGGTGTCCCCAATGCTGCGCGGGCTGTTTATTTCGCCTTCGGTGAAGCTCAAGGTTTGATGAACAGACAGATGATGGACGTTCACGGTGCGGGTGCTCAGCGCAGTGATATGAAAAGCGGTGATCCATCTACACTGCCTGTGGGGGCGGGTCCGCAAGGGGATGTGCAGAGTATCTATAACTATGTACGTTGCGTTCGCAACGGGAGTGCTAATGTTTCCACGAACACCAGTGCGCCAACTTCTCAGCCTCAGGGACAAGGTCAACAGCCTGCTGGGCAGACTCAGCCCGCGGGTCAAGTAGGAGGCGTGCAGGGACAACAAGGGCAGCAACCTCCGCAAGAAGCCATCACGGCTTGCTCAGGTTTATCGGTCGGGTCTGCTTGTTCCATCAACACCCCAAACGGCACAGTGAGCGGAACCTGCGGTACACCTCCTAACTCTACCCTGATTGCGTGTATGCCCGCGGGCGGACCTCCTCCATAATCATCAACGGACTGGCAATTGCCAGTCCGTTTTTTCATGACGCGTGTCATGGTTGTTGGTGATGAGATGCATGGGTATTTTGAGAAGATGATGACCGCATGCACTCTTTGTAAAAGATCTACGCCCATACAATACATTCAAGATCGAACGTAAGGAGCATAGATGGTCAAACAAAAAAAGAATGTACTTTGCCAACTGAACGACATTTGTCGTAACTAGAAAATTCAAAAAAGGAGTTAACATGAAAAACAAAAAAATCTTACTCGTAACTTGTGTCGCATTGTTCGCTGTTTTGGTGAGCGCGTGCGGCGGTGCAGTGACCCAAACTCAGGCACAGGCTTCAGATCCGCAGGCAGCCGTGCAAGAACAACAGCCTGCCCAACAGCAACCTTCTGCACCCGGTGTGGAAGCTTCGTTGAATAGCAATGCCCAGCAGGGCGGACCCAACAACGGGAAACGCGGCGAACGTGACCTGACCGCCGCTGCCGAAGCCTTGGGTGTGACTGTGGAAGAACTTCAGCAGGCGTTGCAAGATGCGAAACCCGCTGAGTGTGTGGATGGTCAGCCTTCGCAGGGTGTGGATTGCCGCCCGGATATGGATGCCGTTGCAACCGCCTTAGGTGTGACCGTGGAAGAACTCGATGCGGCATTGGGTCGTGGCAAGGGACCTGATTTCGCTGCCGCGGCTGAAACCCTCGGCGTGACCGAAGAAGAACTTCAGCAAGCCCTGCAAGCTGCTAAACCTGCCGAATGTGCAACTACTGAACAAGATGCACCCAAAGACCCGAACTGCCGACCTGATCTTGAAACTGCCGCTCAAACCCTGGGCGTGACGGTGGAAGAACTTCAGCAGGCGCTTGGCAAACCGCAAGGCGGACCGAATGGCAACGATGGTCAGCAGCCGCCTGCCAATGGACAGGCAGCCCCTACCACGCAGCCATAACCATATATTCAACTAGATCAAGCCCCATGACACGTGTCATGGGGCTTTGTGATTCATTGCATGCCTTAAAAGAGATATCAATGATTTTACGCACTGATTACATCTCGTTTACATCCATACAATGCTAATAGAAATTCAAACTAAGGATGAAAGGAGATAGACATGAAACAAATAGCAAAAATTTTATTGGTAGGGATCAGCGTGATCGCTACAGGTTGCCAGGCAGTATTGCCGCAGCAAGTGAATGCCTCGGTGGAGGATGTGAATTATTCAGCGCCCTCAAACACAGGCAATGATGGCGGAATGAATTTTGAAATTGTTCCGCTGGATGGTAATGGGAATAACCAGACAAACCCGCAATGGGGAAGTATAAGCCAGCCCTTGCTGCGCTTTTCTCCTGCGGATTATGGGGATGGTATTAGCAGCCCGGCTGGTGAGAGCCGACCCAGCCCGCGGGTGATTAGCAATACCTTCTCGGTCAACCCACAAGATGGCATCCTCAATGACCGTGACTTCACCGCCATGGTCTATGCCTGGGGACAGTTCCTCGATCATGACATCGACCTAACCGGCTCTGCCAACCCGAAAGAGTCTTACCCTGTGATCGTCCCTTCGGGTGATGCATGGTTCGACCCCAATAGCACAGGTGAGATGACCATCTTTTTCTCGCGCTCACAATACGACCCGGCGACGGGAACGTCCACAGATAATCCGCGACAGCAGGTCAACTCCATCACGGCATTTGTTGATGGCTCACAGATCTACGGCGTGGACGCGGAACGTGCCGCCGCATTGCGCGAATTCGTAGGCGGGCGGATGAAGATGAGTTCAGGCGATCTGATGCCTTTCAACACCGCAGGCTTTGAGAATGCCAACGATTCTCACCGTGTGGACGATGCCCAGCTATTCCTCGCTGGTGATGTGCGTGCCAATGAGAACCCTGAATTATCGTCTCTGCATATTTTGTTCATTCGCGAACACAACCGCATTGCCAATGAAGCCGCGCAACGCCACCCCGATTGGACGGATGAAGAGTTGTATCAATTTGCACGTCGGGTCGTGATCGCAGAACTACAGAAGATCACGTACGACGAGTTCCTGCCAGCTTTCCTCGGCGAGAACGCCATGCCTGATTATCGCGGCTATCAAGCGGATGTAAATCCGGGCATTGCCAATGAATTTTCTACAGCGGCATTCCGTTTCGGTCACAGCATGTTGGGCACTGATATTGAATTTTTGGATAACGACGGCGAAGAAATATTTGATGCGATGGAACTGCGCGACTCTTTCTTTAACCCGGTCGTGCTCAGCGATACAGGCATTGACCCCGTCCTCAAATATCTCGCCTCCGACAATGCCCAAGAGATCGACCCCATCGTGGTGGACGATGTCCGCAACTTCCTCTTCGGCGAGCCGGGGCAGGGCGGCTTCGACCTCGCCTCGCTCAACATCCAACGCGGACGTGACCATGGCTTGGCAGATTACAATACCGTCCGTGCGGCGTACGGCTTGGAGCGCATCACCAGCTTTGACCAGATCACATCTGATCAGGCATTGCAGGCAAAACTCGCCTCTACCTATGGCAGTGTCGATAACATCGACTTGTGGATCGGCGGTTTGGCAGAAGATCATTTGCCGAACTCCAGCATGGGCGAAACCTTCACCACCATCATCGTCGATCAGTTCGTGCGCTTGCGAGAAGGGGATCGCTTCTGGTATCAATATTCGTTACCAAATAATCTGGTTGATCAGATCGAAAACACCAGCCTTGCCGATATCATTCGCCGCAATACCAATGTGACGAAACTTCAAGAGAATGTTTTCTTCTTCAATGATGCCACCGTGATGATCGACTCGACGGTGCAGGCATCTACGTCCACGGATGCCGAACAGGGGAATACTGATAACAATGGGCGTAACGGAAATGGTCGCCGTGAACCGCCTCAGGCAGCCATTGATGCTTGTTCCACCTCACAGTTGAATGATGCCTGTTCATTCAATGGGCGAAATAACAACACCGTAAATGGCTCTTGCCAAACCCCACAAAGTTCCAGCCAGTTGGTATGTGTTCCTTCAGGCGGAAGACCGTAGCAAAATATATTTCTCCGCTCTGGTGAAGGCTTAGCCCTCACCAGAGCCAAACTTTGTATCGAAAAGGAAAAGAGTTATGAATCGCAAATGGATATTGTCATTCGTCTTTGTTATGGCAATCACTGCCTGTCAGCCGCCTGCACCTGCACCAGAGCCAGTGATCGAACAGGAACAGCAACCTCAAGCGCAATCTGCAGATGCTTCAACGGCTGAAGTGCAGGTCAACGCCGAAGTGTGGGCTGATAATTGGTTCGCTTTTTATCTGGCAGATCAGCTAGTGAAGGAAGATTCAGTTCCGATCACGACCGAGCGTTCTTTCAATGCAGAGACATTCACCTTCACAGCATCCTATCCCATGACCTTGAACTTTATCGCCAAAGATTTCAAAGAAAATGATACCGGCTTGGAATACATCGGCTCGAACCGCCAACAAATGGGCGACGGCGGGTTGATCGCGCAATTCACCAATGCGCAAACCGGCGAACTGATCGCTGTCACCAACGCAGACTGGGTTTGTACTGTCATCCATGAAGCGCCATTGGATAAAGCTTGTGAGCGTGAAAACAACCCAGTGGCTGGCACCATGCCCTGTGGTTTTACTTCACTTGAAGAACCTGTCGGTTGGATGCTGCCCACTTTCGATTCTTCGTCATGGAGCCCTGCCTCGATCTATTCTGCAGCACAAGTAAGCCCCAAAGATGGATACGACCAGATCTCATGGGACTCATCTGCGCAATTCATTTGGGGACCCGATCTTGAAACAGACAATACCATTCTGTGCAAATTAACGGTCACCCAATGAAACCGAAAATTCTTGCATTGTTGTTACTGTCTATTTTGATGTTGGGTTGTGGCTTTGCACCCGGCAATCCACCTCCAACCCCGGTAAATGCAGTTGTTGTTGCAAATACTGAACCCGCTCCATTATCTTCCGATGGCATCTTCACACTAACCAGCCCAGAGGTAACAGAAGGCGGTGCGCTTCCCAAAGAATTCACCTGCAATGGTTCGAGCGCTACGTTGCCTCTTGCATGGAACGGTGCGCCTGAAGGTACAAAAAGTTTTGCGGTGGTCATGCATCACATTCCGGGTCCCGGTGACTCACATTGGTATTGGGTTTTGTATAACATCCCGGCAAATGTGACCAGCCTTGAAAAGAACACAAGTGGCATTGGCACACTTGGCAATAACAGCGTGAACGGTGAAACACAATACGCTCCGCCTTGCTCTAAAGGACCCGGCGAAAAACTGTACACCTATACTGTCTATGCTCTTTCTGCCGAACCGACTTTGTCCGTGCCTGCTTCAGAGGTCAGCCGCGACGTTTTGTTGGATGCGATCAAAGACATTACGCTTGCCAGCGCCACATTGAACGTAACCTATACGAGATAAACCCATGTCCATTACAAGACGCGACTTTCTACGACTCTCAGCCTATGGATTCGGATCTGCATTCCTTGCCGCTTGCGGATACCGCCCCGGCGACGCGCCTGCGCCTCTCAGCCCTACGACGATGCCTGCTCTGTCTCCCACGGTCGTTTCTCAAGCCTTGAGCGAACTCGGCTTCAACGCCTTTGCAGACAAAGTAACTGTCCATCAAGATGAGCAATATCTTTATGTGGAATCCAATGGCATGCCTAACCACAACATGATGGTGGGCATTACCAGTTGGCAGCAACAAGTCCCTTTGCCGCAGCCTTATACGGGAAACAATGCCTGGATGATTCCGTTGCATCCTGTCATTGCTGAGAACCCGGTCTCCGCGAAGACCAGTTTATATCGCGGTGCCATTGCGATTGCGGTGAACGGCGTACCCATCTTTAATGCACTGAACAACCGCGGCGATGACGCCTATCTTTACGGCGAGTTAGATCAGTGGGGCGGGCATTCTGGGCGCGCGGACGATTATCACTATCACATTGCGCCCTTGCATTTATCCGAAATCGTTGGCGTGGATAAACCGATTGCCTATGCTCTGGATGGTTTCCCCATTTATGGGCTGACCGAGATAGATGGCTCTGCTGTGACCAGCTTGGATGAATTCAACGGTCACTATGGTGTGGACGGTACCTATCACTATCATGGTACAACGACCTATCCTTACATCAACGGTGGGATGCGCGGTGTGGTCACCGTACAAGGAGATCAGATCGAGCCACAACCGCACACCACCCCGATCCGTGAAGCGTTGCAGCCTTTACGCGGCGCGACCATTACGAACTTCACAGAAATAGACGCCACACATTACTCATTGGAGTATCAACTCAATGGGCAGAAGTATTACGTCAACTACGGTGTGGATGGGCATGACTACACCTTTGAGTTTGTTGATGTGCAAGGGAAGAAGACCGTCGAGACCTATCATTCACATGAATAAAAAAATCGCCAGAGATTTTTTCTGGCGATTTTTTTAGTTTCGGTCAGCCGTTCTCAGCAGAATGACCCCTAACAACAGCAATAAACTTCCGCCAAATTGAATGCCGGTCATTATTTCACTTAGAAAGATGTATGACCAAACCGCAGTAAAGACAGGTTCAAGAGTTGCGACCAGGTTTGAAACCGTGGGTGAGAGATGACGAATGCTCAATGTGTATAAACCGAAACCGCCCAAAGTTGGTGCCACACCCAGAAAGAAGAGCAAGCCCCAGCCGGGGATCGAATTACCCAGCCAAAGCAGGTCTGAAAACACGGGTTGTTTGGTGATGAATAGGTCACTGGCAATGTTGAAGAAGAATAAGAAAAATGTGGCAGACGCAAAGCTATATAAAAGTGCTGTCCAAGAATCGATTTGCCGGTCACCAGCGGCTTTGCCTTGTAAGTTGTAAATGGCGAACATCAGACCAGTTAACAAGCCGAAGATGATGCCGAGCGGATTTAACTTCCATGCGGCGGGGTCTGCGGCGCCTGCAACTAGAATCGTGCCGATAAAGCTCAAGGCGATGGAGATGATCTTGATGCTGTTGAATCGCTCTTTAAAGACGAGGTAACTCAACACAGCAGTCAGTGCAGGCGAGGAAAAGGCCAGAACTGTAGCAACAGCCGCCCCGTTGTATTGAACCGAGAACGTCCACATCGAATTGAAGACCGCCAGCGAAAATCCATATAAGATCATGAAGCCCCAATGCTTACGATCCAATGCAAAGAGTTTGCGGCTGAAAATCAACAAACCGACCAGCATGCCGAAGGCTACGAACAGGTCACGCCAGAAGGCGAGCACGAGTGAAGGCAGCGAATAGGTTTTGCTCAAATAGCTGATGAGCGGACCGGTCGTTGACCAAATGATGGTGGCGGTGAGTGCAATGATAAAGCCGCGTGAAGAAGTGGATTTTTGCATGGGTCTCCAAAAAAGAACAGCCATCAAAAGGATGGCTGTTGGTTGTGCCCCCACGGGAATTCGAATCCCGGTTTAGGCCTTGAGAGGGCCTCGTCCTGGGCCACTAGACGATGGGGGCAATCTGTTAAGCGGGCGAGATTGTCCCGCACGCTTCACTGACTCTGGCTGAAAGCGTGCGGGATTGTATCATCCGCGTTTTGAATCGTCAACGAAAACGTGAATTTCCTTTGGTCCATGCACACCAATGGTCAACGTCATTTCGATATCGGCTGTCCGCGAAGGTCCAGTAATGAAAACAGCATTTTTGCCTTTCACCAAGTCCATTGCATCGGGCAGGGATGGCAGGATGTTTTTGGATTCCAACACAGTGAGATGGATCTCTGGAAGCAGCGACCCAAGCAGTTCATCATCCGCCTCCAAAACGGACCCGGTATCTGCCAGCCCTACCCAAGCCTTAGTCACACCGACAGTGAGAGTCGGGTCGGGTTCGTGAGTGAAGTCTATGCCTGCATTACGTAAGAGAGATTCGTCGAGGACGTCCGGTTGAAGATAGATTTTCGTTACGTTATTCGATAGTAGATATTCGATGATGGATTGGGTGGGATTGTTGGTTTGATAGACGTTGCCAGAGAGGGCGGTGAGTTCGGCGGTGAATTGGTCAAGCAGGAAATCGGGAATTGGCATATTGGGAATCGGTTCGGGTACATTCTCGTTTTGCGTGTCAATTTGCGTAAAGGTTTTTCCGATTCCCAACTCCCGAATCCCATTCCATCGGCCGCGAAAGGTCTTCCCCGCAAACCTCGGCATATCTTTGCTGTAGCCCCAACCTGTGAACGCGGGCAGACGCATCCACTCAGAGCGAGGGGAGAGGAGATGTGTTCCTAGCGAAGCGAATTTTTGAGAGAGGGCAAACAGTTTCGGTCGAGTAGAGAGGCGGGCGAAGGTTTTCAAGAATAATTTTGTAGACCTTGTCAGCGCTGCCCCCTCTTTTTTCTCGCTTCTTTCTTCATTTGCTTGCCCCGCTCTTACTCTTGTCAATAAATTCGGCAGATCAATATCCACTGGGCAGGCTTCTTTGCATGCGCCGCAAAGCGACGAGGCTTGCGCGAGTTGAAAATAATTTTCACCGAACAACCCCGGCGAGATGACACTTCCGATCGGACCGGGATACGGCGCAATGGAGAGGTCTCGCCCGATGTAGGCATGTCCGCTGAGTTCGCGGAAGACCGGGCAGGCGTTGAGGCACGCACCGCAGCGAATGCAATACAGCGATTCTTTCAACGGCGAGTTGCGGAGTTTGGTGCGTCCGTTATCGAGCAGAATGATGTGACGGGTTTGCCCCGGCATGGGTTTGTGAATCAGTTGAGTGTAGACCGTGAGCTTTTGTCCGGTGGCAGAGCGGGGAAGCAGAGAAAGCAAGAGCGCGAGGTCATCGAGATTGGGTGCGAGACGCTCCATGCCCATGAGCGCGATATGGGTCTTCGGAATGGACGTGACCATGCGCCCATTGCCTTCGTTGGTGACGATGCAAATGCCGCCTGTTTCTGCCACACCAAAGTTGACTCCACTGATGCCGATATCGGCAGTGAGAAAAACTTCGCGTAAGACTTTGCGAGCGGTGGCGGTGAGAGTGGGAATATCTTCAGTGTAAGGAATGCCAAGCTTTCCATGAAAGAGCTGCGCAACCTGTTCTTTCTTGAGATGCGCTGCTGGAGTGATGATGTGACTCGGTCGCTCTTTGCGGAGTTGCACGATGTACTCACCTAGGTCGGTTTCGACCACATTGATGCCATGCTTTTCAAGCGCGTGATTCAGTTCGATCTCTTCGCTGACCATGCTTTTGGATTTGGCGATAAGAGCATTTGGTAATGGGTGCTTGGTAATTGATTTGGAAATTTCTAAAACGATATTGATGGCTTCGTGTGCATCTTTAGCACGGTGAACGATGACGCCGTTAGCTTGGGCATTGGTGATAAATTGATCGAGATATTGATCCAGATGTTCGATCACCTCCGCGCGGATGCGATGTGCCCGCTGACGTCTCTCGCGCCAATCAGGGATGGATTCAAATGCAAGGGCTTTGCCTTTGAGTCTGCGTTCGGTGTTGTTATCTAGCGCAGTTTGGAGAGTCGGGTTTTCAATTGATTGGCGAATTCTTTGACGGAACGAACCCATGAGTTTTCCTTTGTATCTGAGTTTCGAGCGTTTTCATCACCCCACCGCCTGCGTTTTTCCAGCATGCCTTCGGCTGTGATCGGGCGTATCTGGTTAATGACTTGCATGGCTTCATCCCGTTCCATGCCGCGCCAGCGAAGTAGCCCGTAGGCAACCGTGCCTGTGCGATGGATGCCTGCCGAGCAGTGAATGAGCAAAGACTTGCCTTCATCCAGCAGTTGAGAGAGTTTTGGCATGGCGGCGAGCATTCGTTCATGAACTTCACCTTGAGGATAATTCCCATTTGGGATGGGCAGCCAAATCCATTCGAGCCCGGCAATATGGGTGTGGGCTCCCACTGTTTTTGCGGATTCGCTTTCCTTCAATAGAGTTACTATATGCGTACAACCTAATTCGCGGAGGTGGGCAAAATCTTTATTACCAGGGCGGTGATTAAGTGCTAGCCGTCCATTCCCTACTTTTACAAAGTTGTAGTGCGTTGCTTCTTTCATCTTTGATTTAATACTTCTGCAATGTGAACGACTCTCTGCCTCTTTCCTTGCCTCTTTAATCCACCCATGATGTGCATGAGACAACCCGCATCGATGACGACTAGTGTGGGCGATTGCGTTGCTTCGAGATTGGATATCTTTCGCTTCAGCCATTCCGCCGATAACTCTGGGTGCTCGACGGACATCACGCCACCGAAGCCGCAGCATTCTTGGGCGTTGGGCAGTTCGACCAGTGTTGCATCTTTTACATTCTGCAAAAGCATGCGTGGTTGTTTGTCTACGTTGAGTCCGCGCAGGGTGTGGCAGGAGGGGTGATAGGTGAGCAAACCGTCCCATTTCGCGCCGAGATCGGTAATTCCGAGATGATCTACGAGATATTCGGTGAATTCAAAGACGCGTTTGCCAAATTTCTCTGCACGCGGATACCACTCTGCATTTCCTTCAAATAGTTCCAAGAGATTATGCCTGAAGTGATGGGCACAGGAACCGGAGGGGGTGACGATATCTCCACTGGTTTTCTCGAATATATTGATCGTGTGTTCTGCGATGGCACGCGCATCCGCTCGTAGACCGGCGTTGAATTGTGGCTGCCCGCAGCAGGTCTGCTCGGGGGTGAAGTCCACACGAATGCCGAGGCGGGAGAAAATGTCCACGATGGCTTCACCCGTTTCGGGGAAGAATGAATCGGTGAGACAGGTAATGAAGAGTTGGACGCTGGGCATGCGTCGATTATACGACTTCACTCTATTCTATTTGTTTGTCAGAAAAACCTTTACGATTTCAGGATCAAAATGTTTGCCAGCTTGCAATTCGATGTATTGATATGCCTTTTCATACGACCATGCTTTGCGATAGGGGCGATCAGAAGTTAGTGCATCGAATACATCTACGATGGCAAAGACGCGAGCGGCTAGCGGAATTTCTTCACCCCTTAATCCATGTGGGTACCCGCTTCCGTCCCATCTTTCATGATGATAGTAGGAAATGTCTAATGCGCGATTTAGGTATGAGATCGGCGATAACATACGGTACGCCAAGGTTGGATGTTCACGCATAACCTTCCATTCGGTTTCAGTAAGACCGCCAGGCTTGTGGAGAATTGCATCGGGTACACCCATTTTGCCAATATCATGTAAAAGCGCGCCGCGCCGCATATCGGTTTTGTCTGTTTGGCTCATCCCCAGCAGGTCTGCCAGTTTGAGAGCCATTTCAGTAACCCGTTGGGTATGACCTTCTGTTTCATGGTCGCGTAGATCCAATGCACGTGACCAGCCTTCGATGGTGGCGTCATAGGCAAGAGTCAATTCTTCGTTCTTAACGTGTAGTGTTTTTAATAAGCTGGCATTCTCGATGGCGATCATTGTTTGGGTGGCGAGAGTTTCAAAATAATCGAGCCACTTGCTATCTGGGTTTTGGGGTGTCTGGTGGAAGATCTCTAAAATACCTTTGACTTGTCCTTTAATGAGCAGGGGGGTGGCAACATGAGATGTGAATTTTTCATGCGCTATCAGTGTGGATCGACTGTCATTCTGGCTGGCAAGTTCGAGGTCCGCTGCAGAGGCGGTATGCTTTTCAAGTGCAGCACGACCAGCGGTTCCATCCCCGATCTTTACATGAGTGAGTTTAATGTGCTCTGTTTTAAACCCAAGTCCTGCGGCGTATTCCAAAGCATTCTCCGCTTCATTCATCAAAAGGATACTGGCGGCATCCACATTGAGTTCGGTGCAAACATGACCAAGAATAATATTGAGCGTATCTTCAAGCCCGAAGTTTGTTGTGATCGCGAGGTCGATCTGATGGAGCGCAATCAGGTGATTAAGTTGCTTCTCGGTTTGTTCGTGAAGTGTGATGCGATGAATCGCATTGGCGGCAATATCTGCAATGGCGGAGAGTAATTTTAGGTCTTGTTCGGTGATCTCTGTTTTTCTCGCAAGCCATAATGTGCCGATCGACTGATCATGCGCGATCAAAGGAACGGCAGCGACGCAGTGATATTCGCCCAACATATCAGGTCTGTAAAAGATGGGATCTGATTGCGCCTGGTTGTTCAAATAGGGAAGCCGGTTGGCAATGACCCATCCGCTGGCGCCGCGCCCATGTGGAATTTTCATGCCACTGTAACTATTACCGATCACTCCCCGTCCCATCTCGATCAAAACACTATCATCGTAACCATCTGGTGTGGCGATAAACGCCCCACCAGCATCGAGTAGTTCTATCATCTGGTCAAGAATGGTGCCCAGAACCTCATTGCGATTGGTCGCCTGACGCAAAGCTGCACTGACAGTGATGATCGTTTCACGTTCGCGTTCATATTGTTTGCGGCTGGTGATATCAATCATGATCCCTTGAATGTATTCAACTTCATCTTTTTCATTTATAACGCCTGTACCCCATTCGTCCACCCAGCGCCATTCGCCTGAACGATGTTTTATACGATAGGAAAGATGATATGGACGATGGTTTATAAGAGACTGATTCGTTGTTGAGGGTTTTGGAATGTTTACTCGATCTTCAGGGTGATAAAGGTCAAAAAAGCTTAATCCCTTTTCAAGAAAATCTTCTTTAGAATATCCTGTAAGTTCAAGAACTGATTTATTTAAATAAACAAAAGTATATCTTTCATCGTTTTTGCATTGAAACACAACATTTGGGATATTTTCTGCTAATGCCCGGTATTTCTTTTCACTGCTATGCAGCCTCTCTTCAGCCCACTTTCTCTTTATGAGATAGCCCAGGGAGTTTGCATATAGTTGTAATATGTCGAGCTGCTGCTCCGAAATTGGCATACCCGATAAGAGGTTATCAACACTGACGATACCGAGTACATTGTTACCATCCCATAATGCAGCTTGTGCACTGTAGCCTTCGCCTACTTTACGATTTTTGTCATCCTGTAAGGCATGATTTTCGATCTGTGCCATAGGTTTCTTGGTGGATAGCAAAAGCCAAGCCAACCCTTCTTCTTTTAATTCGATTGTGGAATTGCGTTCATCACGCAGGTTGCCCTGTTCATCGATCCCGAAGGAACCGTGCATGAGTTTTCTTTGTCCATCAACGAACCAGATGCCCATGCGGTCAACTTCCAGTAAATTGCGCCCTATTTCCACTGCCATACGGTTTAGATCATCCGCAGTCTCCGCTTCAGAAAGCTGGTTTATGACCTCTTGCAGAGTCGTCAGTTGTTTGGAAAAAAGCAGGGTCGCTTCACGACTCTGACGCAGTGCATCCTCTACCAGCTTTCGCTCTGTAATGTCACGACCTATGGCAAGTACCCCGGTGATCGTTCCATCATCTCCACGTTCAGCCACGAAACGAACATTATGATAGCGAGACCCCTTTTCTGAATCAGGCAATACCAGATCGATCTCTTGTTCTTTTCCCGTCTTAATGACTTCGATAATTTTTTTCTGATATTCACTTGCTTCTTTGATAAATCCGGCTGTCGCCGGAAAAGTGTCCAGCATTTCAGAGGCAGTATGCTTAAGGGTTTTCTCCAACCTCGGGTTTACATAGAGCGTCTGCCCATGAATGTCATAGCGAGCTATATTGTCCGGGCTGTTTTCAGCTAGGGTGCGGAATTCGCGTTCGTGTGCGGCAAGAGCATCTTCCATTCGTTTGCGTTCTGTGATGTCACGCCCCACAGAAAGTACACCGCTTATATTTCCATGTTGATCATACTCCGGTACGATGAAGTACTCCAAGAGAAGTTCTTTCCCAAAAGCATTTACCCATTTGAACTCAATAGATTGAGGAATTCCAGTTTTTAAAACCTGCTCAAGTTTTTCAATATAGTCCTTGTTGGCAGAACCGGAAATTTTAGGAGTTTCAAGTGGATGCTTATTAATAGCTTCTGTGGCAGATACTCCGCTTGATCTCTCCCATGCAGGGTTTACATAGACTCTACATATTTTTGTATCATATCGAACGATCAAATCTGGGATATTCTCAACCAGCAGACGATACGCTTGTTCACGTTCCTTCAACGCAAGTTCAGCTTGTTTATGGGCTGTTAAGTCTACAAACGTAACAAGATGCTGTTCCCCGATTGAAGAAAATTGAAACTCAACATAGCGGATCGAACCATCCTTACATGTGACTTGGGTCTCCATCGGCTCGATCTGACTTTGAGCCTGCATTGCCTTTTGAACCTTTTCCGCCCATTGAGCTTTGACCACATCTCTGTATTGAGCATCTGGGTATGCCAGCGGCCACCAATGGGCTATATCTGGCATATCTTCAATGGTGTACCCAAATAGCTCAATAAATTTCCCGTTGATCGAAATAACTTTTTCCTCTTCTCCTGCTGAAACGACCATGGCAACAGAGGAGGCATCGATCAAATGTTTGATATGTGCTTCACTTTCCTTTAAACTACGATACGAGAGAAGTGTGCTCAGAGTATCAGAGAGCCGCCTTCCAATCTCCTGAAACAAACGTTCTTCATCCGAAGACCAAACCCGTGGATGTGAACATTGATGTAAACCAAAAGACCAAGGCTCTCCAACTTTGGGGTAAAACGCCATGGCAATAAAAGATCGTACTTTGAAAGCTGTTTCCATCTCGATGGGCACTGCATGTTTTTCCCCGATTCCAAACTTTACCGGACCATTTGTATTTCTTAGAATACGATAGACCTCTGCGCCAACTGGGTCAAGCGGAAGGTCAACCCCAATTGGCAAGACCCCCGGGTATTCAGGACGGGTCCGTTCCATAGGGACCTGCCAGGTGGGATGGTCAGGATTACAAGGATAAACAAGAAAGGCACGGTCGCAGTTAAAAACATCCAATAAGGTGTCCAAAAGGTCTTTCATCATCTGTTCCAGATCGTTTGTGCCCTGCATGGCACGGTTGACCTGATCCATTCGCTCAAAATACCAAAGGGCGTCGATTTGATTATGATTAAGTTTCTCTGGTTTAGAAGACCTATCTTCTGCTTTTTTCTGTGGCATTGCAACCTCGGCTGTGTATGTTAAGCATTCATGTCATTGTCTTAAGGCTTCATGTTTGCTACCATTAAACAAAATCCCCTGAAGGTTTCCCCCAAGGGCTTTTTCTCCGAAGCGTTACGAGTAAGGTGGAGTTTTTTGTAAAACACACTATTTGTTATGCAATTATGCTCTTATTTAAAAGATTATACAATATTGAACGATTAAATTGTTTAGGCAAATACACATTAAAAACGAACATCCTGAAGGAAGTGCTTCCTTCAGGATGTTTATAAAAAAAGCGGCTTCTAGAACTTGTTTATTTTCCGTACCACATGCGTGAAAGGATATTGTCCTTGAGCATGAATTGATGATACAGCGCAGCCCCGACGTGCAAGAAGATCAATGCCATGGCGAGTAGGTAAAAGAGATGATGTACATCACCCAAGAAACCAGCTCGGCTGATCTGGGCGGTGCTATCCATGAGATAACCAAAAAGATTGCGCTTGACTGCAATGGCTCCACCCATGCCTAAAATGGCAAATGCAACCGCATAAAGCCCAAGATGAGTCAATTCGCCGATCTTATTGAAGAATGCATTGCCTGCATCTAACGGAGCAGGTCGCGCCGTGGAAAAACGGGTGATCAAGCGTGCGACCATCACGACCAAAAGAAGTGCGCCAAGGATCATATGAAAGTTGATAGGGGAATTGCCGCCTTCTTCTGAAAGAAAACCTGCCCCCAGCATAAAGATCACAGTAAGCCAGTGCAATGTCACGAGAATGGGATGATAACGTTTTGGGGTATTCATTTTTTGCTCTCCTTGCCCATACTATAGAACTGCATGATTAGAGCCGGATTACAAAATCTAATTCTTGAAGGTTTCCCCATAATTTCCCCATAATCATTGTTTTTGAAACACCATGCGCTCCAAAACAGATTCTTTCTTAATGAACTGACGGTAGAACACCATACCGACATGCAAAACGATCCAGCCAAGTAAAATTTGCCAGCCAACTTTGTGGATGTCTGAAAGGAGTTTAAAGCTGCCTCTTCCAATTGCAGAATTTGGGTCTAATAAGTAACCCATTAAATTTCTTTGATAGGCGATCCATACCCCCATACCTAAAACGAAGAAAGCAAGCAAATAAAGTAAGAGGTAGAAAATAGTTTCAGGATAGCTGGAGATACCATGCCGTAAGGCGTTGACTTTCGCAATTAACCGTATCACCATGACAATGAGTAGGAAGCCACCCAAGATCGTATGCAGATTCAAAGGCAGTCCTTGCATCTCTTTTTGTTTTGCAAGGAACGCGGAAGTAACTAACAAAATTGCAGCAGACCAATGCAAAATAATAAATGTTTTGGAATAGTGAGTGGGTTTCATACCTGATTTGATAACACAAAACCCCTGAAAGCCGCAAGGCTCTCAGGGGTTTGACGACTGAACTTATTTTGAACTACACGACCAAACTCACCAGCTTACCTTTGACCACGATTACTTTCCGCGGCTCTTTGCCTTCCAGGAATTTCTGGATGACCTCGCTCGCCATGACCGCAGACTTGATCTCTTCCTCGCTGGCTTCGGCAGCGACTTTGACGCGGTCGCGCACCTTGCCATTGATCTGAACGGGGATCTCGACAAAATCATCCTTGGCGGCGGCTTCGTCCACAACGGGCCACAATTGCTGGTGGATGGAGTAGGGTTTGCCTAAGTGCTCGGTCCACAGTTCTTCAGCAATGTGTGGGGCAACGGGAGCCAGCATCTTCAGGTAGATTTCCTTGGCTTCTTCCCATTCTGCCGAGCCGGCAGCCCCAGCTTCGCGGGCTTTATACATTTCATTCATCAACTCCATCAATGAAGAGATGATGGTATTGAATTCGAAAGTTTCAAAGTCACGAGTCACACGCTTTAAGGTCTGATGAACCTTGCGGCGTAGATTCTTTTTCACTTCGTCAGAAGCAGTTCCGGCTGAGTCGGACGCGCCCTGTGGGTCCGTGAACAACGTCCAGGTGCGGCGCACCCAGCGAGCAGAACCTTCAATGCCTTGCGAGTCCCATGGTGCGCCCATTTCCCAACGGGCAAAGAACATCAGGTACGCGCGGACCGTATCGGCGCCATACTTGTTCACCAATATATCCGGAGCAATCACATTGCCGCGGCTCTTCGACATCTTCTCGTTATCTTCGCCCAGCACCATACCCTGATTGCGCAATTGCATCATCGGCTCGTGACCTTCGGTCAATCCAATGTCGCGCAGTGCCTTATGGAAAAAGCGTGTGTACAGCAAGTGCATGGTGGCGTGTTCGATGCCGCCCGTGTACGTATCGACGGGCATCCAGTAATCGTACTCTGCCGGGTCGAAGGGACCTTTGTCGTAATGCGGCGACAGATAACGCAGGTGATACCACGATGAACACATGAAGGTATCCATCGTATCCGTTTCGCGAATGGCGGGTCCGTTACACACCGGGCAGGTGGTGTGCTTCCAGGTGGGGTGCAGTTTCAAGGGGCTTTCGCCGGTTGGCTTCCACTCCACATCTTCGGGCAGGGTCACAGGCAGCTGGTCATCAGGTACGGGATTCCAGCCGTGGATTTCACAATTCACCATTGGGATGGGTGAGCCCCAATAACGCTGGCGGCTGATCAACCAATCACGGTAACGATAGTTGACCGTTTCTTTGCCAACGCCTTTTTCTTGCAGCCAATCAATGACCTTGGCAATGCTGGGATTTTTGCGTCCCTTTTCGGTGTTGACTTGGGTGCCGTCCAACATTCCAGAATTGACCATGCTGCCGGGTCCGATATAAGCCACCTCACCAACTACCGCTTCACTCTGACCTTCGGGCAGGATCACCGGAATAATGGGCAGTTCATACTTTTTGGCAAATGCAAAGTCGCGTTCATCGTGCGCAGGCACAGCCATGATTGCGCCGGTGCCGTACGACATCAAAACATAATCCGCGATCCATATCGGGATGCGTGCATTGTTGACCGGATTGATGGCATAACTTCCGGTAAAGACACCTGTCTTTTCCTTGCCAACCGCACCACGTTGAATGTCAGACTGTCTTGCAGCTTGCGCCTTGTATTCTGTGACGGCGGCTTTATTTTCTGGCGTGGTGAGTTCATCCACTAATGGATGCTCAGGCGAGAAGACCATGAAGGTCGCGCCCCATAACGTATCGGGTCGGGTGGTAAAGATCTCTACGTCATGGTTTCCGATCTCGGTCTTGAAGATCACCGAAGCGCCTTCACTGCGGTCGATCCAATTCGTTTGCAGAGTCTTCACGGTGGGAGGCCAGTCAATGCCATCGAAGTTCAAAAACTCATCGGCATACTTGGTGGACTTGAAGAACCACTGTTCCAGATCCTTCTTGATCACCGGCGTGCCGCAGCGTTCGCAGTGACGGTCATCGCCCCACACTTGTTCGCGTGCCAGGGTTGTATTGCAGTTCGGGCAGAAATCCACTGGCGACATCTTGCGATATGCCAAACCTGCCTTATACAGTTGAATGAAGAACCATTCCGTCCAGCGGTAATATTCAGGCTCACAAGAAACGGCTTCGCGCTCCCAATCGAACATGGCACCCATCGAGCGCAGCTGTCCACGCATGCGGACGATGTTATCGCGAGTGCGCACCATGGGGTGAATACCGCTCTTGATGGCAGCATTTTCCGCAGGCAGCCCAAAGGCATCGAAGCCCATCGGGAACAACACGTTATAGCCTTTCATGCGCATATAACGCGCGCGCGCATCAGACGGAGTCATGGCATACCAGTGACCGATGTGCAAGTCTCCGCTGGGGTAGGGCAACATGGTCAACGCGTAATGTTTGGGCTTGCTGGTATCGATCACAGAGCGATACAACTTATCCGCATCCCATTTCGCCTGCCATTTTTTCTCAATGACATTGGGGTTGTATGACAAGTCTTTCACCTTTGGCGCTTCCTGCACTTTCTTGGATGTGACCGCCTTCGGCGCCGCTTCTTTCTTCGCTCGTGGCTGGCTCGCCTTCTTGACCGTTTTCTTCGCTGACGATGTCACCGCAGTCTTTTTCACCGTCTTTGCAGTTGTTGTTTTAACAGCCTTCTTAACCACTTTTGTTGTTGTTTTCTTTTTTGTATCTTTTTTCTTATTCGTCGTAGCCATTCTTACCTCATTTAATAATTATCGTGAGTTTAATTTTTTATATAAAGCCATACAGAAGCCCCGCAAGAAGCGGACCCTGCTTCCAAAAAATCTGTCTACTTTTCATGCGTGCCTCCTTTTTGTTTTCGTCATTGTGAAGCGGTGATTTCCCGCTGAAGCAATCTCTAGGATTGCTTCAGGCGAAAGAACGTTGCCTGCGCACGGTGCATGCAATGACGAAGTATCTAAAAAAACAAAAAACCCTTCATCCACAATCAGGGACGAAGAGTTCTCTCCGCGGTACCACCCAGATTCGTTCGGTAAACGAACGCTCTTTGTCGCTATAACGGGCTCTCCCGGCGCAGATTACTTCATTCACCAACGCAGTCTCTCTTGCGAGATAACAGGCGAGTTCGGTCACTTTTCCCTGAGAAGGAATGTGTGCTCCCGTGGGCACGTGGATGCTGGGCTTCCACCTCGCTTTCCCAGCTCGCTGACGGGATGACCTACTACTACTGTTCTAACTTTTAATTTTGAGCGGGTCTGAGACCTGCCCTTAAACTTTTGGCATTATAGCATAAGAGCGATTAGTTTCCTAATCGCTCTTGCAGGTGGACCCAGGGGGATTCGAACCCCCGACCTTCTCAATGCCATTGAGACGCGCTCCCAACTGCGCTATGGGCCCAGGAAAATGATTGTTCTGAACGCTGTGGACCTGAGGGGATTCGAACCCCTGACCTCCTCAGTGCGATTGAGGCGCGCTCCCAACTGCGCTACAGGCCCGTCGTTCAAAAGGCGACGGCTATTCTACCTGAGGGAGGGGGGAATGTCAATGAAGGGATTATGCTTTTGGCAACAGAACTTTGAAGGTAGAGCCACGTCCCTTGCCTTCAGATTCTGCCCAAATGGAGCCGCCCTGGGCTTCGATAATTCCTTTGGCAATGGTCAGCCCGATTCCCAAACCGCCATGTTGACGGGTATTGGGTGGTTCGATCTGATAGAAACCTTCAAACACTTTTTGTAATTTATCGACCGGGATTCCTTCGCCTCGGTCTTGCACCCAGACCATCACTTGCTTGCCTTGCTCTATGGCACCAATGGTCAACTCGCTTTTTTCGGGCGAGAAGCGAATGGCATTGTTGAGAATATTGACCAGCGCTAGTTTTGTTTTCTCAGGGTCTACATGCACGAGCGTGGAGTCTTCTCGAAACGCCAACACAAGTTGAAGGTCTCGGCTCGAGGCGGTGACTTTCACTTCATCCAACGCGAAATGCAGAATATCTTGAATGGGAAGCGGTACCCGCCGCAAAATCATCTCATCAGATTGCAGCATGGTGAGGTTGTTCATTTGGTCGAGCAGGGTTCGCATTTGAGAGGCGGCGGTTAATACATGCCCGGCGTGTTCGGTGGTTTCGCCCTTTGAATCATTTTGCAAAAAGGTGGCATAGCCAATGATGATGCCCAATGGGGTACGGAGTTCATGTGAAGCCAGGGCAAGGAAATTATTTTTCACCTCATTCATGGCGCGGACTGTTTCGAGCGCTTGTTGACGTGCTCTAAATAGGCGGGCATTGTTGATGGCGATGGCAGCATGTGCTGCGACAACGGACAAAATAGCCGCATCGGTTTCGTTGAAGTTTCCGTCTCGTTTGTTGACGGCTTCTAGCACGCCCATGGTTTGGTCTTTGATGGGCATGGGCACACCCAACAAGGTTTTGACCTTGAGGTTAATATGATCTGCCACCCGCGGATAGTGACGCGGGTCTTGTTCAACATTGTTCAAGATCATGGGTTGATTGGTGCGGAAGATCGTGCCGGCGAGACTGCTATCAATGGGCACTGGGATCTCTGCCAGTTTGGCTGGGTTCGAGCCGGTGGCAGCCGCGAAGTAAAGGCGCGGATGTTTTTCATCGTAAAGCAGGATGGATGCGGCTTCGCAATTCAAAGCTTCTGTAGCCGTGGCAGTGATGAGTTGCAGCAGTTCTTCCAGGTCGAGTGTGGAATTGAGGGTAACACTTAATTCCACAAGCTTCAGGAGAAGTTGTTCTTTGCCTTCAAGTTGTTTAAGCGTACCGGGGTTTGAGATAAGAGACATGATGTTTTGAGATGGCTTTCAGTCTGAATTATAGATTCCTCCTATGTTTTGAGAACCAACCATTCGTACCATATGGGGCTAATAAAACTGTAATTAAAAGAAAACTCACCCGCGAAAGGCTGCCTTCGGGGTGAGTTTTCTTTACTGAACGGTGACTGTGTATTCTGAAATGTAATCTCCTGCGGGGTAATCGGTGCTGCCGTCGTTGATCTGCGAATCAAAGCTGGCTTTGACTTGAAGTTGATACGTGCCGGGTGCCCAGCCGGAGAGCAGTAAACCGGTGTTGGAGCATGGCAATCCGTTGCTCTCTGTGCTGAGGGTATTCACATAGTCCATGGGAATTTGCTGACCATTAAAAGAAAAGTATGTAGAGATGTGTTGAAGATTATCTTGTAAAGTTGCCAGATCTTTTGCACACCAACCATAATTTAAGTAAATGGTTTGGCTGCTGGGGAAGGTGGCATTGAAGACCAACGAACCAGGTACTGTATAGGCACTGGCATCATATTGTTCTGAAGCGAGGCTGGCAAGATAAGAGAAGTTCCCGCTTTGTAAAATGCTTAACATATTGCTGAGGTCTGTTTCAACATTGGGCATGCCAGTAGGCAGAGCCGACGTGTTGACCGCAGAGGCAGTTGCCACACTTTGTGGAATGGTGGCGTTTGGGTCGTTCACGGGTTGGGCTTGCTGAGTTTGAGCTGCAGAAGGCAGGGAACAAGCGCTAAGAAGTGCCCCAACGAGAAGTAAAAATATAAAGGAATAAAGATTTTTTTTCATGGGATGTTTGATGAGTGGGGTTTGTCAGCCCGCACCATAGAGTGCGGGCTGACATTTATTTATAGAGGTTTATGGGCGAGTGCCGGGAGCCTGACCGTTGGGAGGCGTTCCATTGGGTCCACCTTGACCTTGACCGGGCTGCTGACCATTCTGACCGCCGGGCATCTGACCGTCTTGTCCATTCGGACCGCCTTGTGGCATGGGCTGGACGGTATTGATCGCGTCGAAGATCGTTTGAACGTCTACGCCGTAGGTGGTGGCAAGTTCATCGAAAGTGGTGCCAGCCGCGAGTGCGGTAGAAAGCTCATCGGTGGTGATGCCGAGAACACCAGCGGCAGCGGCGAGAGCTTCATCACTCAACTGCATCTGACCGGGTTGACCGCCTTGTCCGTTCGGAGCGCCTTGTGGCATGGGCTGAACCGCATTGATAGCATCAAAGACATCCTGCGCATCAACACCATATGTGGTGGCAAGTTCATCAAGCCGGGTGCCAGCCGCGAGTGCGGTAGAAAGCTCATCGGTGGTGATGCCGAGAACACCAGCGGCAGCGGCGAGGGCTTCATCGCTCAATTGCATCTGACCGGGTTGACCGCCGTTCATGGGCGGCTGTCCGTTCGCGAAGTTGTCATTGGCGGGTGCAGGCATCACAGCGCGGATCGCATCGAGCACGGTCTTAACATCGACGCCATAGGTGGTTGCCAATTCATCGAACGTGGTGCCTGCATCCAAGGCGGCAGAAAGTTCATCGGTGGTGATGCCTAATGCTTCAGCCGCAGCGGCGAGGGCTTCATCGCTCAACTGGAAATCACCGGGAGGGGGCGGCATGAAAATGCCATATGCCGCGGTCTCTTGATCTGCCGGGAGGTTGCCTTTTGCAAACGCTCCGGTTGTGGTCAACCCTGCGATTAAAGCTACCAAAGCAAGGCTGAGTGCCCATTTATTTTTGAACATATTGTCTCCTTTTCTAAACACGAAAGAATTGTTGGTGATCTCACCAACGCCGTCATGATAGAAGCAGAAACTGTGGATTCGCTGTGATTTTTCTATGTGGATACTGAGAAGTTTCTGTGAAGTTGTCTTCTCTATATAAATGAAAGATAGGCTTTTTATCTATCCCCGTTTTATATAGGGGTTCCTGCCGATAAAGCAGGAGCCCCTATCTGTTAAAGTTTTTCCAATACTCGCCCTTTCGAGTCGAGCATGGCAATACTGCCTGTTTGTGGGTCGTACTTTGCCCTTACTTCCGTCCCTGGCGGATAGTTTTTATAATCGACCTTCCCATAGTCAATTAATTCGGTGCTTGCCCGCCTCGTTTTGCCACCCTCTTCCACTTCCAACTCAAAACGAATGATAGGGTAGGAGTGATATTCATTCCCTTCACTGCCAATGTATGTGGCACGTACCACTCGTGCCATGACCTCATGCCCCTGTTTGGCAGCGATATCCCGTAATCGGGCATTCATAAAATCTGCGCCAAAGATGCCCACCACAACAAAAGGCGAAAAACAAAATGGAACAATGATCGCCAAGGTTCGCCCTATATGTGAGACCAAATAGCTTTTTGCAGGCGGTGCAAACTCCAGAAAAAAGACCAGAAAAAACATACCCCAGCCAAAAATCCTCAATACAGACGGAATTCTGTTCATAGACTATCTCCTATTGCCAAATGGTATCTGAGCTTGCTTGTTTTGAATATCAGCCTTCTGTACCACACTCTTGATATTTTTCACTTGACCCATATCCTTGAACGTCCTACAATTCACTTGATTGAAAACTTGCCCGCCTCTTTCATGGACCTTGAACGGGTGCGGCTCATTTGATTTTTTGCCACTCTGATAACTTTTCCCCCAACAGGAGACACAGCATGACCGATTATTTATTCCGTGGTTCGCTCGAAAAACTGGACAAAGATGTTTATGAATTAACCCAACTCGAAGCCGAACGACAATACCGCAAGCTCATTATGATCCCAAGCGAGTCGACGGCGCCGATGGCGGTGCGTGAAGCGTTGATGTCTGCTTTTCAGAACATTTATGCCGAAGGCTACCCCAGCGAAGAATCGCGCTGGATGAGCGAGGACGAAATTCTTGATCACCCAATGCGACTCGCCGATTATCGCCGCAACGGGGACCCGCGCTACTACAAAGGCGTGGAATATGCCGACGCCGTGGAAGCCCTTGCCCGCCGACGCGCTGCCGAAGCCTTTGCTGCTAACGGCTTCACCGCGGACCAGATCTACGTCAACGTGCAGGCGCTTTCGGGCGGACCTGCCAACAATGCGGTCTATCAAGCCTTGTTGAACATTGGCGATACCGTGATGGGACTCGATCTGTTGCATGGCGGTCATCTTTCGCACGGCTCGCCCGTCAACCGCAGCGGCAAGTGGTTCAAGGCGGTACATTACGGTGTGGATGCCAATGAGAAGCTCGATTACGAAGCGATTCGTCAGTTGGCTTTAGAAAACAAACCGAAACTGTTGATTGCTGGTTATTCCTCTTATTCATGGATTCCTGATTGGAAGAAATTCCGTGAGATTGCCGATGAAGTGGGCGCGTACTTGCTGACCGACATCTCGCATATCGGTGGTCTTGTCGCGGCGGGTGTGGTGCCTTCGCCGATCGGCATTGCGGATATCGTGATGTCTACCACCCACAAATCACTGGACGGTCCACGCGGCGCGGTGTTGATGACGACCAAAGCCGAGATCGCCAAGAAGATCGATAAAGCCGTCTTCCCCGGTGAGCAGGGTGGACCTCACGTGAACGTCTTCGCGGGTTTGGCGTTGACCTTCAAACTGGCGCAGACCAAGCAATTCAAGAAGTTACAAGACCAAACCATCAAGAACGCCGTGGCGATGGCAGACCAATTCACCAAGCGCGGATTACGTGTTCCGTTCGGCGGCACGAATTCTCATATGCTGAATGTGGATTGTTCATCCGTTGTGGGTGAAGATGGCACGAAGCTGAGTGGCGACCAAGCGGCTCGTATTCTCGATATTATCGGCGTGGTCGTCAATCGCAACACCATCCCCGGTGACAAGAGCGCGGCGGCGCCTTCGGGCATTCGCCTCGGTACGCCGTGGATCACCCAGCGTGGATTCAACGAGAAGCAGTCTCGTCAACTTGCAGACATCATCGCGGATGTGTTGCTGGCGTGTGCGCCGCATGCAGTGGATACCGTCCGCAAGGGCAAGCAGCGCCGCGCGAAAGTGGACTTCAAAGCCTTCAACGATGCCAAGTTGAAGATCCGCAAGTTAGCCACCAGCGCAGGCATTGACTTCAAGCCGACCAAGACCGGTTACCCGCATTTCTATTACATCGACGATAAAGCTACCACAGGCGTGTACGAACTCAGCGGTCAGCGCATTCGCCAAGTGTTGGATTATGTCGCTTCGTCTGACCTTTCGGCGTTGAAGAAGGGCAAGACGCAGGTGACTTCGATTGCGACTCCGAAGGGGAATGTCAAAGGTTTGTTGAAGAACGTGGATAACACTACCTATCAATTATCTGTTCCAGTGAAAGATGCTTCGGTCGTGGGAACATGGCTGCGCGATCTATCCGATGGATACACTTCGTTTAATTTGGATGGCTCGAAAGATTTCAGCACCAAGCGCGTGCCGGGTCCGTTCGTGGTGAGTGAAGTGAAGGCGAAACTCGCCGCTACGAATCCGCCTCTTCAGAGTGAGGTCAAGCCTTGGTTTGTAGGCGTCAGCTCAAACGTTAAGGAAGAGGCGCTGCCGCTTTTCGTTTGGAATGAGGCTGAAGGTGAGCTAAAGAAAACAGCGTTGAACCAAACTCATAGAGACCTCGGCGGCAGAATGGTCCCCTTTGCAGGTTGGGAAATGCCGGTGGTGTACACATCTATTTTTGAGGAACATTTGGCGACGCGGCAGGCAGCGGGTTTGTTTGACGTGAGCCACATGGGCGTGTATGACGTGCGCGGCGCGGATGCCGCCTCTTTCCTCGACACGGTCTGCGGCAATGACTGCGGAGGTTTGATGCCGGGTGAAAGTTTGTACACCCACTTCCTCACGCCCGATGCGGATGTGATCGACGATACGTTGGTCTACCGCCGCGGGTTTGATAATTTCCTGGTGGTGGTCAACGCGTCGAACGATGACAAAGACCGCACTTGGTTGGAAAGTGTGCGCGATGGCAAAGTGAAAATTGATAATGCTCGTCCGTGGGCGCGCACGTACGGCTACAACGCGGAGATCCGCAACTTGCGCGACCCGAAAGCTGGCAATGCCATGCGCGTGGACATTGCTTTGCAAGGACCGAAGAGTCGTGACATATTGCTCGCCATGGGCGTGGACGATGAGACTCGTGCGCGCATTATGAAATTAAAGCGTACTGAATTGTGCGATGCGAACGTCGGCGGCTTTGACCTGATCGTTTCGCGCACGGGCTATACCGGCGAGAAGATGGCGTTCGAGTTGTTCGTTCACCCCGATAGCGCCGTGGCATTTTGGAATGGCGTGTTGAAAGCAGGTGAGCCCTTCGGCGTGAAGCCCATTGGCTTGGGTGCGCGTGACTCATTGAGAACTGAAGCCGGGTTGCCATTGTATGGTCATGAGATGGGATTAGGTTCCGGCAAAGGCGATGGCTTTGGTTGGGAGTACATGGAACAGCGCGACTTTTCGGGCAGCCTCATGCGTGACCTCGGCGTTGCCGAAGGCGGATTTGGTTCGTATGTGAAGACCTACAAGCCGTGGTTCATCGGTCGCGATGCCTTTGTGGCGCGTGAGAAAGAACGCAAGGGCGTGGTCGTGCGTTTCACCTTCGACGAACAGCGCACGCGCATGGCGCACAACGGTGACCCGGTGCTCAGTGCCGACGGAAAACGCATCGGCTTCGTGACCTCCTGCGCCATCGACAGCGCGCGCTTCATTACCGGTCAAGCGTACGTGCAGTTGGCGTATGCGAAGGAAGGCACGGTCATCGGGGTTAATCAGGGCGGGAATGTGGAACGTCCCGCAGGAATGGCGAAGGTGGTAAGTCGCTTCGCGAAGTTGTAGTGATTGTAAGAATTCAATTAAAATAATAAACGGCGGCTCAATGCCGCCGTTTATTATTAATCATCTCCTATCCAACGTAGCTTGCGTTTTAAGTCATTGCAGTTTTGCATCGGTAATCTACCATCATGTTGTAATCGCCCTACAACAATCCCTGGGGCAATTCCAATCTTTTTAGCAAATTCGCTTATTTCGGTTTTGCTATAGAAATTTCCTTTAGGATGAAAATTTCTATATTCATTTGAAGGGATTAAGTATTCTGCAGCAAATCGATTAGCTTGTTCTTCTTTTTCATTTGTTTCAATGTTCCCCTCTAGGAAAATGTCGCGTTTTCCATGTAAAAGAATATGCCCTGCTTCGTGAAAAAAAGTAAACCAAAGGTGGTCGTCAGTCTTATACAATAAGCTTAATTGGATTAATGCTTTACTTGGGTTTAACCAGCGAGTTGCTCCACTGGTTCGTAGTTTTCGAAGCTCGTGTACAAAAACAACAGCAACACCTGCCGACGAACAAAGATCAATGGTTTTTTGTACAAACGACTCTGGTGCTTCGTTTGTGATTGAACGAATTTCATCAAGTGCATTTCTGAATTTTTCAGCGTCAAATGGTGCGCACTCTATATTTTGGGCTTCAAGTTCACCTTTGCGCAACCATGCCGAAATAATTTCAGGCTCTGCTTTATAAGCTGCTGACCGTCGAAAAGCAAGACTTAAGTCATTGGTTACAGCACTCCATTGTTGAGGAGATGCAATTCCAAAGAAGCGCAGCAATTCATTAAGTTTATTGATAGGCTCATCTTTTTCTTCAACCCATCCTAAATCTACCATTTCCTTGTATGGAAAATTTTCTATCCAAGATAAATGTTGTGTAAAATTTTCTTTTTCTTGTTCACGGGCAAGCCATTCTTGATAGTTTTGTTCGCGGTTTATCCAAAAGCTTGCAGGCACTCCCAAAACCTTTTCAAACTGAAGCGCTGTTTCAGGCGTAATAATAGCTTTTCCATGAATTATTTCATTAATGGTTTTCTTTGGTCTGCCTGTTCGTTCTGCAAATTCTGCCTGAGACATCCCTATTACTTCTAATGTTTCAAGTAAAGTTTCGCCAGGTGGAGTGACGAAATCGGGATTATATTGATTCTTAATCATGAGTATCCTCTATACCAAAAACCATAACTGCGGTTACTTTTGATAAATTAATGCTTCCATTGTCTTTCTTCGGAATTGGGTTGTTTGCAACTGTAATTAGGAGTCGGTAGGGGTGGTCAAGATCCAAAGAAATTTGTCCTTGTCTTTCACCTTTTAGTTGATGCATCCTTGGCGGAGGTAGATGACTAATTTCCGCTAAATTATTAGCGGCTCGAAGTTCATCCATTCGGCGTCGAATTAGTCTTGCTCTTCGTTCACCATGAACCTTTTTTGACAATCTAAATTCATTAAACTCTTTTGCGAGTTTCGCTGTTTTGAAAATTATGTCCAAAGCATCCCTATAATATTGTTAACCCTTTGGGTTAACAATATTATAGCAAAAAATTTCTAAAAAGCAAGGGGCAATTCGGAAATTCTCAGGCTAATCGGCGTGTCCGCTGACCTCACCCTGATTGACGTAATACTCGGCAGATTCACCAAGCCCGCTACCCAGCAGGATACACGTCCTAAGGGTAGCGGGCTTTTTATTTTCTGTTCTATGAATTGTGAACGTAGCTCTTAAATAAATTTTCTCTTCAACAAGAGTTCACACACACGCGGGCTAAGCATTCCTATGGGGAATAGACTGTTGAAGGCTTGCTGCATCTTCTCACGGATATCTTCCGGCATCTCTTCGAAACTTTTATAAGTCACACCTCTTAAAACAACACCATTTTGATTCCCATTGAGCAGGCTTTGGCAATATTCATCGTCCATGAAGTCGCTTTTTCCATTGCTGTCCCTATCGCCCATAATGCCATAAATTTCGTCATAGATCTTCTGGTCTTCGGGGCTTAGGTCTTTATAAACGATATCCTCAAATCGTACGCGGTTCTTTTCGTTAAAAATACTTTCGGTCATGTTCTTCTCCTGAAATTGTTTGTTTATTTTTTTGAAGTTATTTTATGGGTTTGATCATCAATGAAAAGAGTACCAAGGTCTTGTTTTGATATGACAACTCATCACCTGAAGGTACTAGGGACTGATAATTAAAAATCATTCTAGTTAAAACAAATTGACATTGAGAGACAAGAATGTGCTTTCTGGGATAAAAACCCGTTATGCAGCACGATAGACCTTTTGGGGGAATGTGAAGTATTCCTTCTGCTGAGAAAATTTAAATATAGTTATGTGTCTATAACAAGGAGTGCTGAGATGAAAGACAAAATAATTCCTGTTTTGATGGTGTTTGGCATAAGTATGTTCTGTGGCATTGTTGTTATCAGTGTTGGGCTGGGTAGCATATTTCTCCCGCTAAATCAGGTCGGTGCCAAGTTTGTATGTGGTAGTCGCGAACTAAAGATCGAGAAGAATTCATACAGCTACAGACCAGGGGAGGTCACCACAACGATTACAGCGTATTGTGTTGATGCTCAAACAAACGAAGCGGAAGATGTTACTCAGGAACTGTATGACGTCACATATAAGCTTCAACTTGTTAATGGTTTGTTCTTTGGGGTACTCTTTTTTGTTTCAGGAATGATTTTCTTCAGGTGGGCGGCTCACAGGCTGAATATTCCATTTGAAGATCTCTTCAAACCATCCGTGCGTAGGCAAAGATAGTTTGTGTAGCCAATAGTTTCTTGCTGCGAGGTAAAATAACCAGCAAGTTCTCAAATCAATCGACTGGAGACCGCCATGCTGGAATATGTCAACCTTGAACTGGTAATTTCACAGGAAGAATATAAAAAACGACTGCGACCCTTGCAGCAGCGGCTCTATGAATTGGAGCATGCCGTTTTTGATGCGAAGATTCCGGTCATCATTGTGTTCGAAGGCTGGGCAGCCACAGGCAAAGGGCGGCTGATCAGTCTACTCGCAGAGCGGCTCGACCCGCGTGGGTTCCGCGTGGTTCCCATCACTCCGCCGCGCACTGCCGAAACGCGCTACCCATGGATGTGGCGCTTCTGGCAAAAGATTCCCGCCCGTGGGCAAATGGTCGCATTTGATACGTCGTGGTATCGCCGTGTCCTGATCGAGCGCTTGAACAAGACCGTCAAAAAAGATGAACTGCGCGCCGCCTATCAAGACATTGCCGAATTCGAAGAGATGCTCAGCGCCGATGGAACGGTCATCTTAAAGTTTTGGCTGCACATCAGCGAAGCCGATCAAAAGAAACGCATCAAGAAATTGAGCAAAGATAAACTAACCGCCTGGCAGGTCAGCGAAGAAGATCAACTGCAAAACAAGCGTTACGAAAAATTCACAAGCTATGTCGAAGATATGATCGCCCGCACAGACTCGCCTCACGCCCCATGGACCATCGTTGAATCAGCGGACCGCTATTACATGCGTATCAAAGTCTTTGAGACTATCATCGCCTCACTCGAAGCCCGTTTAGGGTTGCCCGCTTCAACCGGGACCAAGCCCAAACATTCGCGCACTAAAAAAGAAATGAAAGGAGCCGTCAATGCTTGAGCGACTCGATCTTACACAGGCACTGGAACGCGAAGAATACAACAAACAGCTCAAAGCATTGCAGGCTGAACTGCATGAACTTGCCTTTGAAGTCTATGCCCAGAAACGCCCCGTTGTGATTGTCTACGAAGGCATGGATGCCTCTGGCAAAGGCGGCACCATCAAACGTCTGACGGAACGCATCGACCCACGCGGATACGTGGTCTGGCCCATTGCAGCTCCTACTGGCGAAGAGAAAGAGCGTCACTACCTATACCGTTTTTGGCGACGCCTGCCCGAACAGGGGCAGATCGCCATCTTTGACCGTTCTTGGTATGGGCGCGTGTTGGTCGAACGCCTCGAAGGTTTCTGCACCGAAGCCGATTGGCGCCGCGCCTATGGTGAGATCAATCAGTTCGAACGTCAACTCACAGAGGCGGGTACCATCGTCTTTAAATTCTGGATGCATATCAGCAAACAGGAACAATTGCGCCGCTTCAAGGAGCGCACACGCACCAATTACAAAACCTGGAAGATCACCGATGAAGATTGGCGCAACCGCGGCAAATGGGAAGACTACATCATCGCTGCTGAAGAAATGCTGCTCAAAACCAGCACCCCCGATGCCCCTTGGACGTTGGTGGAAGCCAACGACAAATACTTTGCGCGCATCAAGTCCCTGCGCACGGTCGTGGAGAAATTAAGAAGGTCTTTGAAGTGAACGTTAAACGTAAGTAACCCCGAAATTAATTTGGGACGCTGATAAGATCAAAAGATCAAATCAGCGTCCCATTTTTCTTTTAAAACAGACTTACTCACGAAACCTTAATTTCGAGATAAGTCATGTTTCTAACTTTTACGTCTTCGCGATTCCATCTGGCTGTAAAAGATCACAATGGAGATCAGCATGGCTGCCATGAATATGGTGAACCAGTTGATAATGCCCGTTTTGAACTCTGCCGGGTTCATGAAAGTGGCGACAAAGATTAAGCTGTAGGCGATGAAGATGCCTTCGAAGCTGGCTCGCCAGCCTGTCCAGCGTGGGTCGAAAGAGATCACCAGCGAAAGGGTTCCGATCACAGAGAGCCAACCACACAAGACCCGCGCGGTGAGTGGAGTCAACTCCCAGGGCCAGATCGGGATGATGAGGCTTGGAACGAGATAACAGACTGTGACGAGAAACAGGACAAGCCCTCCAAAGAGGCGGAGGATGAGTCGCGCCTTGGCAGGGACGGTCACATCCGATTCTTCTGGCTGATGAGTATCGGCTTTTCTGTTATATAGCCAAAGTGCGGGAATCAAAAACGGGGAAACAATATATAAGACCAACCAGGCAATGAACGGAATCGTGCCGAGCGAAAAGCGTTCCCAATGCAAGAGAGTGGCTATCAACATGGCAATGGTGAAGAGGGTCACTGCCGGGAAGACGGCTTGTACCCGATGCCAACGCGGACCGAATGCAGTTTGAGCAAGGATCCACGCGCCGCCTAAATAGGCTGAGCCAAAAAACATGGAGGACATATGCGGTTTGATTGCCCAGGCAAATAAGCTGCTGGTTTGATCTGGAAAGAAAAACAAGATTCCAAAAGCGATCACCAAAAATAGAACAACAATACCTGCAACCATACGAGTAAGCGGAAAAATAGCATCTTGTTTCATTTTGTGTTCCTGTATCTTTAAAGTCTGCCTGAAAGGATGGACTAGGGTAATGCACCCACGAATGGAATGAACCAGCGTTCTTCAAAAGTGTTGATCATGGCGATGTTCGGGTCTTGTGGGTCATAGATGACAGCCAACGCCTCGCCTTGCCAGCTATGGTCAAGTGTAGGGTAATAGGCATTGCCTTTGGTGGTGTAAGTCTGTCCGTTTGCTTCGAATTCTACAGTTAGTATAAACATGGAGGTGTGACTTGAACTGCTTTTGAATTCTTCTGTGCTGATAACTGTGCCGGTTATTGGGCTGCCATTGAATTGCAGGTCCATCGAGGTTTGCAGCATTTGCATCTTCTCGACATTAAAGAGAAAGAAAAAACTGACCAGACAAGAAAAAAACAATGCCAGAATAATAAAGCTGGTTTGGTTGCCGATTCGTTTGGCGGTTTTCTTACTGGGGATATCTGATGATTGCATATGGTTCTCCTTAGAGTAAAGAAACACGAATAAGACCGTTCCGTCACGAGTGAATACACTGGCTGCAATGGGAGTTTTGGGGCATTTGTGATAAAGCCAAAAGTCATCCATCTTCTGTGGGATGTTTGTCTTTTAGGCTTTCCATATAATCGGTGTTGAGTACATTTCATGGAGTAATGATGAAGAGAAATCAGCCTATTCTTTTGTCCGTAATTATTCTGGCAATTGCAGCATTAGCTTGTAATATGCCCACCGCCTCGCAAAAAGCTGAAGCCACCGAAGAACCAACCGATGCCATTAGCACTGAAGCACCAGAAGCTACACAGACGGAAGTTCCCACCGAAGAAGTCTCTGATAAGGTAGTCGTTTCGGTGAGCACTGCCACCAACTGTCGCACCGGTCCAGATGTTGCCTATCAGTTATTGATGACCGTTCAGCCCGGTAGCAGTTTTGATGTGGTTGGAAAATACTCTCCTAAACAATATTGGATCATCAATATGCCCACCGGCGGCACATGTTGGCTTTGGGGTCAATATGCCATTGTGGATGGTGATGTCAGTGTGTTGCCTGAAATCACACCGCCGCCTGCCCCAGTAGCGGTTCAACCCTCCAATTCAGATAATTCGAATCAATCAAATAATTCGAATGCAAATAATAATAATGATGACGAAGAGGATTCGCAGCCTTCCGCGCCCGCACCTGCTGCACCCACCAATACTGATATTACCCGTCAATGCACCACGCTTACACAACCTGGGGATCTTTTCCCAAGCTTCAAGATGGTCGTGCAGTTCACATGGAACGACGCTTCTGATAACGAAACAGGCTTTAATATCTACAAAGATGGAAGCTTCTTTACAACCCTGCCAGCCAATACACAAAAGTTTTCGGAGACATTCACTGTCTTATTGGCTCAAACTCCCTCTGTGACATATGGTGTTCAGTCAGTGAATGCCAATGGCAGTTCTGCTCTTGTTACAGGTACGGTCAGTTATTGTAAGTAGTAGACCTATAATCCATAAAAAGCCCCATCTCAAAAAGGTGGGGCTTTTATATAAAACTAGTCCCTTTGGGGGTTGGCGAGATTTTGATACCGACGGGAGAATCAAGTCAATAAAGGAGATATCTATGGCTGAAAAACACATTTGTCCAAAATGTTCTGGCACAATGGAAGAAGGACTGCAATTCAATCATAAGTTGAACGAAGTTTCTGATGAATATGTTGTTGAAATTAATGAACTGACGCGTGATCGCTGGCAGAAGACAGAAGATGCTAGCGATAAGTTTTTAGGGCGTGAATATTCAGGCAAACGTCGCAGCGGTCCGCGTTTGGCGGTTATCACTTATCGTTGCGCGGTCTGCGGTTATTTAGAATCTTATGCCCCGAATCCTTAGCAGAATGTTTTTAGCTCTTGGGCTGTTGATCATGGTGGCAGCCGTTCTATTACCGCTTCTGCATTGGATTCCCATCGGCTTGGCGGTTGGAGTCGCGGTGCCGGGTCTGGTGCTTCTTGTATTGGGGTGGTCCTTCGAGGGCGCTCAAGCTACGTTTCAGCCTGCTCCTGAAATTCTGCAAAATTTATACTCCACTGATAATACGTTGCGTGCCACTATCAAACAGCGCAATGATGGGCAGTATCAGGTTGAATATTGGGCGTTGGTTTATCACCAAAATGCTGAGCATGGCATGGAGCCGCACTATACCCGTATGAGTGCTTCAACGATTGCAGACTCTTTAGCCAGCGCCATTGATTTGGCAAACGAGAGGCTTCGTGCCGGAATGTAATGCTATTTGTATATTCCGTATATCAACATATAGACATCGTTGACGGCTTCTACTTCAAGGGTATTCAGCCCGTTGTTTTTTAGCTGTTCGCGCACTTCCTCAGGAGTGAATGCAGCACATAAAGATGCAGCAAAATCTTTTTGAAGGATAGGATGCTCATTCCCGGCTCGTTCTTGGACGAGTTTCTCCGCGGCGTCTACACTTTCTGTGCGTTGCAGGTCAGAGACGAAAATCAAGGTTCCTGGGCGGGTGTGGGCACGGATGGTTTTCCATAAGGCGTTCGGGTCGTGAAAGTGATGCAACGCGCTATGCGACATCACAAGGTCATACTTGTTTTGGGGAATGTCATTGCTGGGCAAAAAGGCTCTTACGAATTGAATGCGGTCTGCGATCTCGGGTTCGGATTGCACATCTTTTTGAGCGATATCCAACATGGCTTGCGAACCGTCCACGGCAATGATGCGGCTGTTTGAAAAGGCTCGGGCGAAGCGAAAGGTCATATCGCCGCCACCACAGCATAGGTCAAGGATGGAGGCGGGCTGTTTGTCTTTTCCAAAACGTTCCTGGAACCAAGTCACACGCATTTGGTGTGAAGTGGCAAAGTCTGCATGGGAATAGGCGAGTGCCTGTTCCATATCTTCCATTAATTCAGGTTCAAGAATCCGTTCCATATATAGTAACCTCTATTTTTAAAAGTTATTTACTGCAACCTACAGATGCTTTCTCAATCGGTAAACCAAATGCTTCATATACAGGCACACCATCCCATTCGGTGGGAATGTCGAGCCCAAGGGCAAAGGCAGCGGTGGCGGCAGTATCTACAGTGGTGATGGATGAATTAAGGTTCGCTGGCAGAATGCCTGCGCCAAATGCGATCCATGGGATGGTCATATCTTCGTACATGCTGGAGCCATGTGTGGTGGCATGCCCGCCGTGATCGGCTGTGATGATAAAGAGGGTCTCGTTCATCAAACCGCGGGTTTCGAGTTCTGTATAGATTTTTTCAATAGCTTGATCGGCACGAAAGAGTACGCTGAGCTGTTCAGGAGAGAGCCAGCCATAGGTATGCCCCATGGCATCGGTGGTGGGAAAGTGGACGAACATCAAACGGAAATCTGCAGGAAAATTCTGGATGAGGTCATCGGTGATGACGAGATCGCGGTCGTTGATGTACGTAAAGATGTCAGTGCTTTGCGGCTCGGTGATCTGACGTAGCTTTTCTTTACCCACATACATGACCGTTTGCATCCCCGCCGCATGGACAATATCGAACAAATCGGTCACTTGAGCATAGCCGTTCTCAGGGATGTAGTCATTCCAATCCACTTTATGCTTGGCGGGGCATTGTCCACTAAGCATGGAGGTGTGCGCTACGAGAGTAACACTGGGGTAAACGGTTTGCGCGTTGAGTGAGTATGCAGAACGAATCAGCAACGTAGTGAGAAACGGCATGGGTGCAAGTTGAATGGCGTCGGGGCGGAAACCGTCAATGGAGAGGATCAAGACGCGGCGAGCAAGAGGCGTGGGCGTTGGTGTGATCGAAGGTGTAAATGTTGGCTCGGGTGTGAAGGTCTGAGCTGGTGTGGATGTGGCAGTTACTGTAAATGTTTGAGTTGGGGTCTGTGTTGAGAGGAGCGGAACGGCTGGCATTTGGCAGGCAAATGCAGTAAGGCAAAGAATAACAATAAGATGGATGCGTGACATTTGTCCATTATAAATAATTTTTCTCTTGAGTATGATTTACATATGGACACTTTATCTCCTCGAACTTTGCATGAAGAATTGCTTCACCATAACAATGTGGACCCGCATAAACGCGGCTCGGGTCTTTCAGACTTTATCTTGGGTGCGCAAGATGGCTTGGTCAACGTCCTTGGCGTGGTGCTGGGAATCGCTGCCGCGACGAATGATGCCCGGGTCGTGTTGGTCGCTGGGCTGGCAACCACCTTTGCTGAATCCATTTCAATGGGTGCAGTGGCTTTCACAACTACACTTGCCGATGCAGACTTATATCAAAGCGAACGCGAACGTGAATATCGGCACATTGCTGAAGCGCCCATGCTTGAGACGAAAGAGATCCGCGATATTTACGAGAACAAAGGATTCAAAGGGGATTTATTGGATCGTATCGTGGAAACAATTACTGCGAATAAAGATGTGTGGGTGGCGGTGATGATGGCAGAAGAGCATCAGCTCTCGCCCGTGGATCGCAGCTCTGCAACAAAAGCCGCATGGGTGGTTGGGCTTTCGGCGATCATCGGTTCGTTGGTGCCTATCTTGCCATTCATATTCCTGCCGGTTTCAATCAGTATGTGGCTTTCGGTGTTGGTAACGGCGCTGGTTTTGTTTGGAATCGGTTTTTACAAGGCGCGTATGACAGTGGGCAAACCGATGCGCAGTGGCACAGAAATGATGCTAATTGGGACGCTCAGTGCTATGGCTGGCTATCTCGTCGGGGTGATTCTTAAGGTCCCGCCCCTTCCGTGATGGTTTGCTGAAATATAAATTTGCCAACATGCCAAGGAAAAAGACGAAGAGCATTGCCACAATCACTTCTGCTCCCCAGCCGATCAGCGGTACAAAGGTGAGAATTTCGAGCGCAGCATCTTTCAACACCGTGGACAGTCCATACAGCGCCATGGCAGAATAGCCAATTTCCTTAAGCCCTAATTTAGATTCGTTTGTTTTGGAGAGGTGTACGATCATGTACACCTCTAATGCTGTTAAAAGCAAAGAAGTGCCCGGGATCGGTGCGGTAATAGCAGAAACCACCCCTGCGATGAGCGTGTAAATGAGGACGAGTTTCATCGGTTAGAGAAGAAGAAGATAGCGATCGTGGCAGCGGTGATCCCAAAACAAAGCACGATGCTGATTAATATGATCGAAAAGGTGCTGCGTCCATTTTCCTCTTCAATGGCAGATGCCTGCGGTGCGACATAAGGCTTGGACTGGCGCATAACCGGAGTCTGTGAATTTGCTGTATCGTTTGCAAGTCCCATCTTGGATAAGAATTGAAAAGCATCATTCACACTTTGTTGCAGATCAGGCGGCAGGTCTTCAACGGAGTGATAGGTCACTCCATTGACGCTGATACTGCTTTTGGTGGCATGAATTGCCATCACGTTCTGCACCATATCACCTTCAAGTAAATCGGGAATGCCGTTCCCGTTCGCATCTACCAGCAGACTTGATAATTTTTCAAATGCCTGTCGTTCATTGGCGGGCATTTCTTCAATGCTGTTATAGGTCTTTCCGTTGAAATTAATAGTGGACATAAAGAACTCCTGCGTCTTGTCCTTCCATTTTACACGCAGATATTACTAAACTTAAAAGTGAAATTCATCTGGATAGCTGATAGCGTTCCAAAATAACTTTTTTGGACAACATACAACTAACAGTAAAATCTTTAAGAAATGGCTAAATAATTGGTTTTTTAGTAAATAGATGTTATATTATTGAATAAGGAGAAAACAATATATGCCTACCCTAAAAGATATTGAAGGAATTGGTCCTGTCAATGCTGCTAAACTTAATAAAGCGGGCGTTCGAGGTTTAAATGGACTCTTGAAATTAGGTGCCACTCGTAAGGGACGTCAAGAGATTTCGAAAGCTACTGGTATTAATGCAAAAGTTATTCTCGAGTGGGTTAATCGTGCTGACTTGTTCCGCGTGAAGGGCATTGGTGGTCAGTACTCTGATTTGCTTGAGGCTGCTGGTGTGGATACTGCTGTAGAGCTTTCCAAACGCCAGCCTGAGTCTTTGCTTGAAGCGATGAAAAAAGCAAATGCAAAACTGAACAAGGTGAATCAAGTACCTGGCTTGAGCAATGTCAAAGCCTGGATTAAGAATGCGAAATCACTCAAACGTGTGATTGAGTACTAAATAAAAAAAGTCCCGATATGATAAACAATCGGGACTTTTTTATTTAACTTAGTGCTGTCCGTTCTTCTTCAAGACTTCCTTCAACGTGGAACCCAACCTCGTAATCCCCTCGCGGATCAGGTCTGGTGAAGAATACGAGAAGTTGATGCGCATGGTGTTATTCCCACCGCCGTTTGGGTGGAAGGCTGCGCCCGGCACAAAGGCAACTTTGCGGTCAATCGCGATGCGTAATACTTCGGCTGCATCCACACCTTCGGGCATCATGCCCCACAAGAACATGCCGCCTTGTGGTTTGGTCCAACGCATTTCGGCAGGAAACATTTCATCCATCATTTCGAGCATCACATCGCGACGCTCTTTGTATGTAGCGCGGATCACTTTGACGTGCTCATCCAAGAATCCGCCTTTGCCTACTTCATATGCCACTTGTTGATTAAAACTGGACGTATGCAAGTCTGCGGCTTGTTTGGTCATCACCAGTTTTTGGATAACCTTAGGGGGTGCTACCACCCAGGCGAGCCTTAAACCGGGTGCAAGTAATTTGGAGAACGTACTCAAGTAAATGACATTACCTGTATATTCATGGTCGCCGTCATTGCGATATTGTGCATCAAGATAAACGACTGACGGAAGGTGTTCACCGTCATAGCGCAGTTGACCATAGGGATCATCTTCGATAATCGGCACACCATATTGGTCTGCCAATGCCACCAAACGTTTACGGCGTTCGAGGCTGAGCGTAGAGCCAGAGGGGTTCTGAAAGTTCGGGAGCACGTAAATGAATTTCGGTCCGACCCGAAGCGCTTTTTCCAATTCCTCCACGATCATGCCGTTCTCATCCGCCGGCACAGAGATATATTGTGCGCCATAAGCATTCCACGCTTGCAATGCCCCCAAATACGTAGGCGACTCTACCACGATGTAATCACCACGGTTGATGAACAGCCTGCCGAGAAAATCCAAGGCTTGTTGCGAGCCAGAGGTAATCAAAATATTTTCAGGCGTTACAGAAACTTTATAACGATCAGTATGGCGTGAGATCATCTCACGCAATGGGCGATAGCCTTCTGTTGTGCTATATTGCAATGCTTGTGCGCCGTGCTCGGTTAACACACGATTGCAGGCTTCTTGAAATTCTTGTACAGGGAATACTTCTGGGGCGGGCAAGCCGCCAGCGAACGAAATAATATCGGGTTGTTCTGTGAACTTCAATAACTCACGGATGACCGAACTTCCCATTCTCTGTGTACGGTGGGCGAAGCGATACTCCCAGGGTGTCTGCATTCTTACTCCTTAGTGAAGAGATAAAAAAAGCCTGACAGGTACACGGGTACCCATCAGGCTGGCTGACTCATGGCAAATGAATGCCGAAACGTAATATAGCCAGAAATCCATTCATGGCACCTTTATCTTACCTATTTTTACAGGCAGACGCAACTGTTTTTTGTAACTGTCAGTGGACTGAAAAGAGGTGACAAATTGCAGGACTCCTGCGCCTCTGCCGTGTTTTTGCCTGTTTCTACTCTCTAGATTTTTCTCACACTGTAGGCGACTCTCTTATCAAACCCTCAGGAAATTCTCAGCCTCAAACCCTTGCACAATTTAACAGTTCTGCTAAAATAGGTCTTGCAACGTCCAGGGTGCCCCCCTCACCCTGGACGTTGCACTTTAATTTCCAGACTCAAAAGCCGCCAAACTCGGCGGCTTTTTTATTTCTGTTTGGCTTACCCAAAGATCGCGATCACCATTACTCCTGCGAATACAATCGCAGACCCCGCCACACGAATTCCTCCCATTTTTTCTTTCAAGAACTGCCAGCCTAAGAACGCCCCAATCACTGCACTGACCTCGCGAATCGCGCCTGAATAACTGAGCGGTGCAAACGTATAGGCAAACAAAGCCAACATGTAAGCAATGAGACCCAATACGCCACCTATAAGCAAGTAATTGCGGTTTTTCTTCCAGACCCGCCCGAATGAATCCCAACCGTATTGGTTGGCAACATAAGGGGCGACTACAAATGGCACCATCACGAACATAGACAGTCCATACGGTAGAGCGGGTCCGCTTTTGACGGCTTTGCCATCGATGAATGTATAGAGAGAAATGACCAGGGCTACAGTCAATGCAGTGAGAATCCCTTTTAGATGAACCTTTTCGCCTTTGCTTTGCAGAAGAGTCGTCCCCCCAATCACCATCATGCCAATCGTAATCATCCCAAGCCCAATGTACCCGCCAGCGGTCAGTTGTTCATGCAAAAAGATGGCTGTCCATAACACCAGTAGGGCGGGTGCGGCTCCGCGGGCAATGGGGTAGACGAGCGAAAAATCATGGTCGCTGTAAGCGATGCAAAGCAGAATGAAATAAATGGCTTCCAAAAGCATGCTGATGACAGCAAACAGCCACATCTCACGTGGCGGTAACCCTGAGTAGAAAACCATCACTACCAATGCAAGCGCTCCGCTCAAGATAGTTTGCCAACCCATAGCAACATATTTTTCTTCTGCACTCTTAAGCAGAAAATTCCACACTGCATGCATGGACGCAGACAGAAACAAAAGAACCAGTGCAAGAATAGGCATGTATTTACCTCAGGAACTCAATTAGATTTTTGTTTACTTCATTGGCTTCATCATGTTGGACCCAATGCGTGGCATTTTCGAAAAAGATCAACTTACCATCATCGCACAGGTCAATGGACGGTTTAGCCATCTCATGGCTGAGTGCCACATCGTTCTTACCCCACAGCATCAAAGTCTGCACGGGGATGCGGCGCGCAGGTTTCTTCTTGCGCAAAAGGTCTTTCAGGCTTTCCCTCACAACCGAGCGATACCAATTGATCATTGCCGATAAAGCACCTGGCTGTGACCATGCCTTTTTGTATTCTTCGATATCGCTGCGGCTAAACGTGCTCTTACGCCCTGACCCGTACAACATGCGTACCAGGTTTCGATAGCCTTGACGGCGCAAGACCCACTCTGCGATCCACGGCAGTTGAAAGAAATAGACATACCAGGATTTTTTTCTCTGCTCGGCGTTGTGAAGTAAAAAATGAGTCATCACATCGGGGTGAGGCACATTGAGGATGACGAGCTTTTCCAACCGTTCTGGGTAGCGCATGGCAACATACCAAGCCACCACCGCACCCCAGTCGTGCCCTACGAGGCGCGCTCTTTGAATCCCATAATGATCTAGAAGACCGATCACATCTTTTGCCAAATTCTCCAAGCGATACGCAGAGACGCCCTTGGGCTTCTCGGATAGGTTGTAGCCGCGTTGATCTGGTGTGATGACGTGGAAGCCAGCCTCTGTTAGCACTGGGACTTGCTTGCGCCACCCGTAATGGAATTCGGGAAAGCCATGCAATAAAATGACCGGCGTCCCGTTTTCTGGTCCGTCGGTCACAACATGGAGTTTGATATGGTTTGTTTCTATAAATTGGCTTGGCATTTGCGTCAGTATAACGGAAAAAGCCAAGTCTTGTGTATGGAACTACTTTTTAGAAACATCAGAAACCCAAGGCAGACTAATAACGAAACAGCTTCCTCTTTCTACTGTGCTGCTGACTGTAATATTCCCGCCGTGAAGGCGCGCCATTTGAGCCACGAGCGCCAACCCCAACCCTGTTCCAGATGTTTCGCGGGCTAAGCCAGAATTTAGTTGGATGAAGGGCTGGAAGATATTGGAGAGCTCATCTTCTTTGATGCCGATGCCAGTATCCCAAACTTCAAAGTTTAAGAAAGTTTGCGAATCATCGATAAGGACACGTATCCCTACCTGTCCTTTTTCGGGGGTAAATTTGATGGCATTGCTAAGTAAGTTGACGATCATTTGTTTGAGGCGGCGTTCATCTGCCTGAATGGATTTGACACCATCCGCAATCTCAAGACTTAAGTTTTGATTTTTTTTCTTCGCTAATTGATCCACGATCCGAAGCGAAGCCTCACAAAGAGTTCTAACATTTACTGTGCCTAACAATAAATGCATTTTTCCCGATTCGATCTTTGCGAGGTCAAGAATATCGTTGATCAACTCGAGTAAATGCCGTCCGCTTTCGCTGATGGTGCTGAGATATTTATGTTGGCGTGAGTTGACCGAGCCGACAGTCTCTTCGAGCAGACTTTCGGAGAGCCCTAAAATTGCGTTGAGTGGGGTGCGAAGCTCATGGCTCATATTTGCCATGAATTCATCCTTGATACGCAATGCCCTTTCCATTTCGGCATTGGCATGGCGCATGGCGATCTCGGCTTGTTTGCGTTCGGTCACATCGCGGAAAAAGCCATTGGTTATCCGTTTCCCGTCGTTTCCTATCTGTACACTGATATTGCCTTCCACGATCACGAGCCGACCTTGCTTTGTACGAAAACCGACCTCAATCATTTGCGAGACGCCGTCTGCCATGAGGCTTCTGAAGATGCTTAAGCAGTGTTCTTGATATTCTTTGTCTACTACTTGTAACATATCCATTGCGTTTGCTTCTTCGAGGGTATATCCTAATGTTCGGCACCAGGATTGATTTACATAGATGTAGCGTCCGCCCTCATCAAGGCTTTGGATTAAGTCATTGGCTGTATCTAAAAAGAGTTGCAGGCTTTTCTGGCTCTGTCGTAAAGCATCGGTTCGTACTTCTATAAGGGTTTCAAGCCCAGTATGCAAGCGGGCATTTTCAATGGCCAGCCCCGCATACCCGGCAAACAATTGCAGCGCTTCAATATCAGATGGGGTGATAGCTTTTTGGGTCAATAAATTATCTACAGAGATCAAAGCGATAGGCGTGTCGCCAGACCAGGCTGCCAATGTGATGTGTTGTTTTACCCCATACATCTCATTGTCTGGCGGTGGATTGCGAGTTGCCTCGTAATCGTTGATGACGGCAATCCCTGTTGGGCTTTTTAAAGCGACCTGCCATTCACTGTTTTCATTTATTTTTTCGAAATACCAATCGTTTCGGACAATCTTTCCATTTCGGTCTGTGCCATATGTGCCTCGCACAGAATTCTTCTCGTTGTCATAGAGAAATAGACCTACTCGTTCGAATCCAAGGGTTTCGATGATGTTACGGTGGATTTCTTGCAGACACCCTTCAAAGTCAATGATGGAGGTGATGTTCTTTCCGGCAAGGATGACTTTTTCAAGCAGCTTTTGCCTCAGTTCCAGTTCTGTTTCGGCACGCTTCCGTTCGGTGATATCGAGCACTGTGCCAAAGAATTTTACGGTCCGCCCATTGGCGTCTTTCTCGGTGCGGTACGTTGGTTTTAATATCCGCATTTCGCCGTAGTTTGGATTTGTACGATAGGTAAAAATCTCTTTGGTCTCTTCTCCCTGCGTCATTTTGAATAAGGTGTTACCAAGTTGGTCTCGATCTTCAGGATGAATGCGCTCCAAAAATTCGGGCATGCTGGGAATGCCATCTTGTGGATTGAATCCGAACAAGGTGAACATGTGGTGGCTCCATTTGCCCTTTCTTGTTGGGATGTCTTGCGACCAGCTTGCCAGCCCTACTTGTTGTTCGGCATCTTCCAGCGTGGACGTTAATTCGCGTCGCTCGGATTCTAGAAGTTTTTGTTCTGTAATATCGGTGGTGATGCCTACGGTGCGGAGGAGTTTCCCCTGCTCCCCAAGGATCGGGTAAGACCGATCGGATACCCAGCGAATCTCACCATCGGGGCGTATGATGCGATATTCAAAGAGCGAGTTTTCGCCGCGGCGGTCATATTCAAAGGAGTCAAGAACGATATGGCGATCTTCAGGGTGTACCAATTCAAGATAGTCTTTACTGCCTTGGTATAAATCTTCGGCTGGCAGACCAAAGATATATTCAAATGCCGGGCTGAGATAATTCAACTTGCCCACTTCTTCAGAGATCCAAAAAACTTCATAAATATGTTTTGTGAGTTGTGCAAAGCGTTGATTGCTTTCCACAAGAGACTGTTCCATTAATTTACGTTCTTTTAGTTCATTTTGAGCTTTTTGAAACGAGTTCTTAATCAGTGAGCTGGCATAGAATTGCAAGACCACAAACATGAATAACATGATGCCTTGCAAAAGCACAAAACTAAAATGAGAGGTTTGATAATGCGGCTCTGGCAAAAGCCCTGTCAATTCGAGATATTCCATCCCGCCTGCCGCCACAAAACTTGCAAGGGCGGTCCACATCATGGGCTTTACTCCCAGAGTAATCCCTGCAAGAAAGGTCAGCATGAGGTAACTGCTAAACGCTGGCGAATGGATACCACCACCAGTCACTACAATGCCAGTGAGCATCAGCCAGGTGACCGTGATGGTGAGCACACTTGCCAGATGCACCCTGCCAGTCTTCATAATGTAGTAGAACAATGAATATAAGGTGTTGAGAACGATGATAATGGCAAGTGGACGTCTTAATTGAGAAGGGTCCATAATGATGAGCAGGACGCATCCTGCGGTCATGATGCTCATAAACATCCAAATGTAGACAGTGAGCAGGGTCTGCGTTTGCTTTTGGATGTCTTCAAACGGGTCGGGGAAAGCGAATAGGGTATTCAGAGTCTTAAAAAGATGGGATGGGGAGTTTTTGGGTTTGAGCATAGGCCAGAGAACCTGCCCTTTTCGCATAAAAGAGATGTACTTGGGATTATTTTTGCATTTTTTCCCTGCGCCGTAAATACGTGAAATCCCTACTTGTAAGAGGAATTCGGGAATGTTATGAGGATGCAAGGTTTAGGGAAGGAGAGTTGCGGACTGCTAATGGTTTATTGAACCCAAGTTGGGGAGTATATTTTTATTATATAAAATGAATTCTACTTGTTTGGGTGCGGTGCGTTATACTTTCAAATCTTTTCCCATGATTCAAAGTCCACTTCGTTACCCCGGCGGTAAAACGCGAGCAATTTCTCTTATAAAAGATTTCATGCCCGCCAATTTTGATGAATACCGTGAGCCTTTTATTGGCGGCGGCTCATTTTTTGTTTTTTTGCGACAGAACTATCCGGAAATCAAGTGTTGGATTAATGATTTAAACCCCGAACTGTATTTTTTCTGGAAATATGTTCAGGCGGATTCAGAAAAACTTGCCCGTGAAATTCTAAAGGTACGTAAACAAAACAAAAATGGGTATGACTTGTTCAATGAGCTTACTTCAATTCGAATTGATACATTGACTGAATTTGATAGAGCGGTCCGCTTTTTTGTTTTGAATCGAATTACGTTTTCTGGTTTGGTAGAGGCAGGTGGTTATTCTCAACAAGCATTTGATGGGCGTTTCACAGAGTCTGCTGTTGAACGGGTTGCGGTATTGGGTGAAATTCTACAAGGGGTAAAGATTACAAATTTGGATTATCAAAAAGTGGTGGTGGAAGGGAGTAAATCAGTTTTTACTTTTCTAGACCCGCCTTATTTGAAAGCGACAAAGTCACGGCTTTATGGAAAGAATGGCATCTTGCATACCGATTTCAACCACAGTACATTTGCGATAACCATGAAAACTTGCCGGCATTCATGGTTGATCACATATGATGACTCGCCTGAGATACGCAAGAACTTTTACTTTGCGCATATCCACGAATGGGAGTTGCAATATGGTATGAATAATTACAAACAAGGGAAAGCAGAAAAAGGGAAAGAGCTTTTTATTTACAATTACAAAAAATGACCGCCATTCGGCGGTCATTTTTATATGTCATCCTGAGCGACAGCGAAGGATCTCTGTCGGGGATAAATCACAGTCACTAATACAACGGCAATCTTGTCCCGGTCACTTTATCTGCGGCATCGGAGAAAAGGTATTGCATGGCAGAGACGATCTCGGCAGGCGTGGTGCCGGTGCCTTTGTTGTCCACGTCAATCGCGCGGACGTGGATGATGTTTGCCGTGACGTGCGCTTCCTTCAACTCTGCGGCGAGCGAGAGCACCATGTTCTCTTGTGCCGATTTTGTGGCGGTATACACGCCAGATTTCCCAGGCGGGTTTGGCACTGTGGAGGCAGATACGGCAATCACACGTCCCCAGCCATTTTTCGCGAGCGGACCCTCAAAGACTTTGAACAAGTTAAAGGTGGTGCGAATGTGCTGGTTGATCATGAACTCCAGATCATCGGCTGAAGTGTCGGTAAAGGTCTTGCCGCCAACCCAACCACCAATGAGATGGAATAAGGCGTGGACACTGCCAAATTTGGAAAGCACAGCTTCGGTAGAGGTTTGAAGCGACTGCTCATTGAGCAAGTCTACGGTTTGAGCGAAGAGACGCTCTGAGGGCAGGTTCAAATCGCGGACGAGGGCATCCAATTTGGCTTGATCTTTATCGAGCAATACCAGGTTGTGACCCATGCCCGCAAACGTTTTGGCGGTAAGGCTTCCTAAGGCGCCGGTTGCGCCAGTGATGACAATATTTTTATTCATTATTCGTACAACGCGCTGATCTGATCGTCGCTCATGCCTTCAACGATGGGGCGGTCGCTTTGTTCGGGCAGGTGTTCTTTGCCGTTGAAATCGATCATATGCCCAGACTTTGCCGCTTTGGTCTTAAGATAGAAGATGTTATGTTCGTTCATCGGCAAAATATGCGGCATGCGTTCGTTGATTTTCACGCCGTGCTGTTCGAGCTGTGCGATCTTCTTCGGGTTGTTGGTCATCAATTTGATGGACTTCACCTTGAGCGAGTGGAGCATATGAGCCGCCACGGCATAATCGCGTTCGTCGTCGCGGAAGCCGAGCGCAAGGTTCGCTTCAACCGTATCGAGACCGGTATCTTGTAAGGCATAGGCACGTACTTTGTTCGTAAGCCCAATGCCGCGCCCTTCCTGGCGCAGATACAAAACCATACCGCGTTCCATTTCGCCGATCTTCTTGAGTGCGGCTTCGAGCTGGTCGCGACAGTCACAGCGCAGGGAGCCAATGGCATCACCGGTCAGGCATTCAGAGTGCAAACGCACGGGCACATCTTCTTCGCCGATTACATCGCCTTTGACAATGGCGATATGTTCCTTGCCATCGCGGTTGTTTGAAAATGCCACAATGTGAAAATCGCCAAAGCGGGTGGGCAGTTCTGCCATTGATTCAATATGTACACAAACGTGATCTTCGCCGTAGCCTTCACATTCATGGCAGCAATCTTCTTCCAATAAAACTTGAATTTTTTCGTGCATTAGGGTCGTCATGGTTCTCTCCGTTGGTCAAAAAACTTGTATTTCAAAATCACACCGCCGTCTTCCCAGGGTTCCATGCCTGTCAGGTTCATTTGCAAGGCATGGTCACGAGAAACACCGAGACCATCGGCAAGTGTAGGAGAATTCGCGCCGCCAAAGATCATGGGCGCTACATAGATCAGCACTTCATCAACAAGACCGAGCCGCATAAGTTCGAAGTTCATCGTCCCGCCGCCTTCTACCATCAAATGATCCACGCCTAATTTTTTCAGCGTTATCATCATCTTGTGCAGGTCAACGCGGGGGGCATCATCCACGAATACACTAACACCCAGCGCGCGCAAATTCTCAAGCTGTACTATAGATGTTTGTGAGGTTGTAAATATTACGACCCGCGCCGCGCCTGCTTTAATAAAATCTGAGTCTTTTGGGATGTCTGCGACGGTAGCCACACCGACCTTTATGGGGTTGGGCGAACGCCCTTGCCTTACTCGCCCCTCGCGCAACGCCTCACTCTTAACTGTGAGTTTGGGTTGTTCCTCTAGCAGAGTCTTCCCGCCGACGAGAATCGCATCTGCGGAAGCGCGTAACTCATCCACGCGCTGTTTATCTTGTTTAGACGATATCGCCGCGCCTTGGCGCTCGAAGGTATCGATCTTGCCGTCTGCCGTCATGGCAACGTTGATAAAGGTGTAGGGTCTGTTCATATGATTGTTCACTGACAGGGCGAGCCCTATGCTTCTTACAAAAAATGCCATCCAACGTGGATGGCATGATTATAGAATTGATGGGCAGGTTTATCCAACCCTCCAAAGTTAGAGAATGTTGCTTGCCAAAGTTAGTGGCAGAAGGGCAGGCTAATATGATCTCGAAAAATATTTTGCGATCAAATTGTCGTAGTTCACGTTGACAATCTCGCGTGCCAGTGCAAAAAAGTCTGCGGTGGTGGCGTGACCGTTGGCGTAGCGGGTGGCATAGGCTTTGATAAACTTCGAGAAATTGCCGTAGCCCATCAATTCGCGCAAGTCATCAAGGAAGAGCGCGCCTTGGAAGTAAACCGCATTGGTGTATGCCCGAAAAGTGCCGTAATCATAAATCGTCGCATCGACATACCCGGTGGGCTTGAAATAGTTGACCCTGAACTGCCACCACCAGCTGATATTGGCAGGATAGTTATTTTCGTAAAAAATGCGTTCGCTGTAGGTTGCCATGGCTTCATCGAGCCAGGGTTCATAAGCATGGTCACTGCCCACCAAGCTGTACCACCATTGATGCGCGATCTCATGCACGCCAATGGTCGTCAAATTGCTTTTGGCGGAGCCTGTGTATTGGCTGTAAAAATCGGTGGCGAGGAAGACCAAGCCGTCATATTCCTGTCCATCGTCCATGTCTGATTGCACAATGGCGAGAGATTGATGCGGGTAGGGGGCAAATTCGGTGGAGTAGGTTTGCAGGGCTTCACTGGCGTAGATGAGCATGTCATCGCCGCCTTTGGCGTAGCCGCTGAAATAATACGAGCGGATGGTGACATTGCCCCACGTGGTTTCATTGACAATGAATTCATTGCTGGCAGATACAACCAATTGACGTGCGCCATACATGCGGTAACGAGTCCATTCGCCGTTGGCTTCGGGCGAGGCGCCTACGGCGAGGGTCACGCCGGCATCGGTTTTGATGTTCAGCTCAATGTCCGCTGCATCATAGACGAGATGTTCGCCCCAAGGCATGGCATCGTGCAAGACCCAGCCGCCTTCATACGGCACAACGAAGGGATACCAATCGACCAGGTTGATCTGGTTAAAGTCATACCCGAAGACTTCGCCCGAGGCTTTTTGTGGGATTTTGATATTGAAGCTCAACGTGATTGTTGTCGCTGACCCTGATGCCAGCGGTTGATTCAAATTGACGCTGAGGCGTTGTCCGCTGAGGGTGTAGGAGGTGAGAGTGGCACCATCTTGGGTGATGGCATTGAGCGTGAAAGCGTTAGTATAGATATTTGGTTGAACGGATAAGACAAGGTCTGTGAGGGTTGTTCCGGTATTGTTGTAGTAGCGAATGGTCTCGTCTGTGGCAATGGTTCTATTCTTGAAATCTAATGTGGAATACAAGATGTAATTCGGGCGTGACGATGTCGTTACCGGCGGAGGCGGGGCTTGGGTGGTTGAAACAGCAACCGTTGCAGCAGGAGCCGAAGTAAACGTCGCAGTGGGTGGCGGCGGTGTGATGGTAAATGTTGACGTGGGCATCGGCGAATTTGTATACGTCGGTACGGATGTGTTGGTTTGCCCGGCAGGTTGAAACGGTGTGACGGTGGCTTGGCTTGGGTCAAAGGTTGGCAGGATGAATTGACCGAACGGCTGCGGTGTGGGCGTAGAGGCTGGTGCGGTACAGGCAGCCAGAAATGCGGCGAGGAGGATGTAGGATGTAATACGTAATGCAGAATGTTTCATTATGGATAGACGCTGCGGAAGTATTGGTTGATTAGGTCAGAGATATCTGTGGCGGCGTGCGAGCGCAAGATGCGGAAGAAATCGTTGGCAGTGACGATCTTGCCGCGACCTTGATTGAGATAATCTTGCACGAAGGCGAAGAAAGCTTCATCGCCAATGCGTTCACGGACCTTTTCAAGGAAGTGTGCACCTTGGAAGTATGTGGCATTGGTATAAGGGCGGAAGCCCTGACCTTCATAGATGGGGATATCTACAAAGCCTTCGGGTTTGTAAAAGTCGATGCGGTATGACCACCACCAGGAAACGAGATCGGGATAGGTGTTTTCATAATAGACGCGCTCTGAGTAGGTGGCGAGAGATTCGTCAAGCCAAGGTTGCAGGGCTTGGTCGTTGGCAACTTGTTCGAACCACCACTGGTGCGCAGTTTCATGAACGGCAACGAAGGTCAAATAGTTGGCTGGGGTACCATCGTATAAATTGTAGAAATCTTTGCTGAGGTAATAGAAGGCGGAATATTCCATGCCGTCATTGAAGTCGCCCATGACGATGGCGAGACTTTTATGGGTGTATGCACCATATCGTGCACCGTACACTTGCAATGCTTGCGCTGAGGCTTGCAGCGCAGCTTGACCACCGGCTTCACTGAATGGGAAGTAATAACTAGTGAGGGTCACATCGCCGACTTGGGTGCTGGCGGTTTGGAAGTCGCGGCTGGCGGCGAGGGCGAAGGTGCGTGCGGCAGTAATGGTGTAACGGGTGCTGCCATCGGGCTGCGCTTCGGGCACTCCGCTCGCGGCGACGATGGGGGTAAGCCCTGAGGCAGTGAAGGTGAGGTTTACTTCGTAATCGGCGGAGTCGTATACAAGATGTTCGCCGTAGAACCACGGGTCGTGCAAGGTCCATTCGCCGTTGATGTAGGGCACCACAAAGGGATACCAGTTAACGAGATTGACCTGCCGACTGGTATAGCCATAAATGCGCGGACGGGACACGCTTGGGTCTTCTTGTTCGGCGAAGGGAAGGTTCAGTGTGTACTGAAGCTTGATCTCGGCGGTTCCATTTGCGGGGAGGAAAGAGGCGAGCGACACATCAAGGCGCTGTCCGTTTAGGGTATAGGTGGTGATGGGTTGCCCGTCAATGGAAATGCCGGAGAGAGAGAAACTGCCATCCCAAAGATTCGGAATCACAGCAATGACAAGTGTGTTGAGTTGGTTACCGGTCAGGTTGGGGTACAGAATGGTCTCATCCACGGTCACGGTGTGCGCATCATAGTCGATGTTGGTGTTGAGAGTGTACTTGGCGCGTTCAAGAGTTGGGAGAGGGGTGTTCGTTGGTAGCGGGGTTTCAGTTGGTGCGGCAGGCGTTTCGGTAACTGGTAATGTGAGGAAGACCGGTTCGGTGACGGTAGGAACTTCCGTTGTTTGGTTTGCGGAACATGCGGAAAGGAAAAATATAATGGCAAGGAAGGAGAGGAGAATCTTTTTATGATTTTGCATGGGGGCAATTCTACCGCTTGTCAATTAATTTTATTAATAATCGGGTAAATAAAAACATCCTGTTGAAACCAACAGGATGTTTGGGAACGAACGAGCAGATTAACCTTCTAATTTCTTTTTCAAAGCGGCGAGGGTCGCATCGAACCCGGCGATCATCTGTTTCTTCATCATATCTTCCATGCCGGGCATGGAGGGCATACCGGGAACGGTGAGCTGGGCTTCGCTTTGGAAGGTCACCTTGGTTGAGCCGCCTTCATCTTCGAGGATGTAGGTGCTGACCATATCAGAAGCGGGAGGGGCAGCAAAGGTCTTGGTACTGACTAGTTTGTTCTGCTCAAAGCCGACCACTTCGTTCACGACTTCGATCAAACGTCCACCAGCTTTGGTGAACATCTTGTATTTCGCACCGAGGCGAAGAGCGCCGTCAATTTCGATCTTTTCCACATATTCATTCTTCATGTTTTCAATATTGGTAAGGTGGGCGAAGACAACGCTCGCGGGTTTGTTGATCTTGATGGAAGTTTCAATAAGTGCCATGATTTTTCTCCTTGGAAGTACTGGTAAATGTTTGTGTGTGATTTTTATTATATGGATGGCGCTTATTTCTACAATGAACTTAAGGGGGATTTGGGGTATGACCATTAGTACTAGGTTACATTAATAAAAAAAGACCTGACAGGTTTCTAAAATCTGTCAGGTCTGCTCTGAATTTTTACGCTTTTCGGAACCGCTTCCAAATAAAACCTAGCAGGAAAAACAGAGTGGCGGTCAACACAATGGCTGAGCCAGAGACAATATTGAAGTAATACGAAAGATACAAGCCAATGACAGAAGATAAAGCTCCAATTGCGGCAGAGACGAACATCATCGGTAGAAGGCGGCGTGTGAGTAAATAGGCGGTTGCAGCCGGGGTGACGAGCATGGCGGCTGCGAGACTGACACCTACCGTTTGCAACGAGACGACGACAGTGAGAGCCAGCAAGACCAGCATGAGGTTGCGTAGGAGTTCGGCAGGCAGGCGCAAGGTCGCTGCGAGGACGGGGTCAAAGGAGATGACAAGGAAAGGTTTGTAGAGAATGGCAACTGTGAGCAAAATGACAAAGCTCAAGCCGCCGATCAGCCACAAGTCAGAGACACTGACTCCGAGCACGTTTCCGAAAAGGATGTGAGACAAGTCTACGGCGTAGGTTTGCATGGTGCTGATAAGTGCCACACCGAGTGAGAGTGCCGCGGCAAATAAAATGCCAATGGCAGTATCTTCTTTGACGGCACCATCTTTGGTGAATAATCCGATCGTGAGTGCTACAGCTACGGCTGCAACGCCTGCGCCAATGAGCAAGTCGCCTTTGAGGATGTAGGCAATGGCTACACCGGGCAGAATGGCATGTGCCATCGCATCGCCAAGGAATGCCATGCCGCGCAGCACGACATAAGTTCCCATCACAGCGCAAAGCACGCCGACAATGACGGAGGCGAGCAGTCCGCGCTGCATGAATTCGTAGGTTAATGGTTCGAGGAGAAAAGACATTAGGGTATCTATTTACGATTTTGGATTTACGATTTACGATTTCGCAGGGTTTTGAGTGAGGCGACGGTCATGGCAAGAATTTCATTCGTTTCTTTATAGATATCTTGGACTTTTTCTTTTGAGACGAGACCTGTTTCAACGAGTAGTTCAAGCCAATATAAGGTTTCATCACTTTCTTCTTCTACAATTTTTAGTTTATTGATCATGTCTGCCGTTGATTTAGCTCTGCATGCAGCACGGTAATTTGCTCCAATCGAAGAGCCTGAGCGGATGATCTGCCTGGCAATGGTATCTGCTGACCGGGAGTTTGGAAGCGTGTCCGTTTGCTTGATGATTGCAACTGCCAATTTCTTGGTTCTTTCTTTGAAAACCTTTTCGTCCATGTTTTCTCCTCTGCCTCAACGTAAGATAATTGAGTAAAACCAAGTTTGTCAATACTCAATCGTAAATCAACAATCGTAAATCGTAAATTTCTAATCTGGCGGACAGCATTCATCCACCAACATCATTCCGCTTTCCATAACCAATAAAGAATTGCCAAAAGCCTGTGCAAGGTTTTCTTTGGTGAAGACTTCTTTCGGTGTGCCAAAAGCAATGAGGCGGTGGTTCAGCAAAAGTACGAAGTCGAAGCGTGAACCGGCGAGATTCAGGTCATGTGTGGAAACGATGGCGGTCACTTCTTTTTCTTGCAAATGGTCGAGAAGACGTAGTGTAGCCTCTTGGGTGGTGATGTCCACACCGGTGAAGGGTTCATCCATTAAGAGGATGTGCGGTTCTTGCGCAATGGCACGCGCCAGAAAGGCACGTTGCTGTTGCCCACCTGAAAGTTGACCAATAGACCGATCTGCCAGATCGGCAATGCCCATTTGCGACAAACTTTTTTGTACCATTTCTTTGTCATGTGTTTTGGGACGTTTGAGCCAGCCCATTTGTGAGAAACGCCCCATCATCACTACATCGTCTACTGTGACGGGAAAACGCCAGTCCACTTCTTCACGTTGCGGCACATAGGCGACGCAATCTTTATGCGTGCCAAGCGACTCGCCATGAATGATGATATCGCCATGTTGTAAGGGCAGTAGACCAACCAGAGCTTTGAACAGCGTGGACTTTCCCGCTCCGTTCGGACCGACCACGGCAACACGTGACCCATGCGGCACTTGAAAACTCAAATCCTGCAAAATAGTTTTGTCACCGTAGCCGATGCTAATGTTTTTTACTTCAAGACGATGGGGTGTGTGAGACATTTGATTTTCGATTTTTGATTTACGATTTTGGATTGGCACTTGAGAGACGCGCTTATTTCACTTCTATCTTACTTCAATCCATTCACGATTTCAGTCACATTGTGCTTCATCATGTCAACATAGGTAGCGGCAGGCTCGCCAGCGGTCAAAGTTTCCAGATAAAGTGAGTTGACAACTTTCACTCCGGTTTCAGAGGCGATTTGGTCTGCAAGGTCGGTATTCTCTACTTCGCCAAGGAAGATGGCGGGTGCGCCTGAGGATTTAACCGACTCAATCGCAGCAGCGATTTCCTGTGCGGATACGCCCGCCTCGGAACTAAAACTTGGCAGGATGCTTCCAACGACAGTGAATCCGTAGCGTTCGGCGAAGTATCCCATCGCTTCGTGATTGGTCACCAACAGACGGTGCTCGGCAGGGATGGTTTGAACTTGTTCCCAGATCCATTGATCGAGATCCAGTAGTTGAGCGATATATGTTGCAGCATTGGCTTTGTAGGTCTCTGCGCCTTCGGGGTCTGCTTGGATCAATCCATCGCGAATATTTTCGACATAATGGGTGGCACGGTTTACATCCAGCCACATATGCGGGTCTACAACCATTTCACCTGACGCCTCTTCACTCTCAATTTGGTTCGGCGTTAATCCATCTGTCGCGGTAATGATGAAATGCTCACCGCCAGCATTCTCCAACAATGGTTCAATAAAGTGTTCGTATTCAAGCCCGTTCAAGATGAGCACATCACTGTTTGCGATCTTGGATACATCTGACGGAGCAGCCTGATAGGCGTGCGGATCTGCGCCAACGGGGAGCAGGGACTGTACCTGCACGCGGTCACCAGCCACGTTCTGGGCGATGTCTGCCAGGAAGGTGGTAGAGGCGAGGACGTTTAAGGTGTTGTCTGTGCTTTGAGGGGCAGACCCACAACCAGCGAGGAGAAGAGCCGAAAGGGTTAATGTTACGATAATGGTATTGAAAATCTTTTTCATTTAGAACTCCTAAAATTTTTCCCTCAACGTGTGAGGGATTTTTATACCTGCCAAACGGAAAGCAGGTTTATTTACAGTTCGCGCACAGACCGAAAAGTTGCAACCAATGTTCCTGAATTTGGTATCCGGTCTTTTTCGCAATGGACTTGGTCAATGCATCGAGATCGTCGCCCTCGAAGAACTCGACCTGCCCGCATTGCTGGCAGAGCAACAAGTGCTGATGCCCAATTCCCGTTGCGATGAACGCCTGACAGCCCATGGGTTGATGCACACGTTGAATGAGATGCAGCTCTTCAAGCTTTTCAAGCGTGCGGTACACGGTGACCAAACCCAGGGCGCGGTACTTCTTGCGTGCGGCATCATACACTTCGATGGGAGTCAACGCATGAGTATTGCCAAAAACCGTATCCACCACAGCGCGTCTTGCCGCTGTAATGCGATACCCGTTTTCATGCAGTTGTTCCAACCATGCTTTAGAAGAAGTAGACATGCGTTTCCTTACTGAAAACAATTTTCAATAAGTATATAGCGGAAATTTTGAAGAGTCAAGGCGTGTTTTATTGTGTCACCCTGAGCGACAGTGAAGGGTCTCTGGGATAGTCGTAGAGATTCTTCGCTGTCGCTCAGAATGACATTCTTTACCTACCAAACCCACTTGGGGTTGTATCCGTCTATTCCCAAATTATTCGCTTCACCGCTATCTACATTCAAAACCTGTAATTGTGAAGAGAACGGGAAACTCTCCAATGCATAAAGTTCATACAAAACATACTGCCCATCTGGCGACCAATTCAAGCTGCCGTGTAAGGCATCGGTATCATTCGTTAGTGCATGGGCATCACTGCCATCGGCATTCATGATCCAAATCTGATCGCCGCGAGTCACAGATAGGTCACGCCGCACGACGGCAATTGATTCACCGTCGGGTGACCAAGCCGCGAGTGTATTTTCAAAACCTTCGCTCGGGCTGATGTTGACCAAGACCTCAGACTCCATGCCATAGACAAACAACTGCGTTACGAATTGATCATGCTTGATGACCACGTCGCGTAGCAGAATGGTCTTACTATCTGGCGACCACATTGCCGCCGCGCCGAGCACGTTCGGGAGGATGCGCGTCTCACCGTTCTGTAAGTTGTACAAGCGGATACCTTCCGGTGTGGCATAGCTCAACCATTCACCATTCGGCGACCAACGCGGATTGCTGCCCGGCAAGTTCGAGTCTTGGAACACAGGTTTTGCTTCTGCGGTATCAAGGTCTACCCACCATAAGGTTGGCAGCCCGTTGCCGGTTACGCTCATGTTCTCGTAAATGATGCGACTACCATCTGGCGACCACACCATGCCCGAACAGATCGCGTCTACACAGTCTGTGATTTTTTTGCGCGGGCCCGTTTTCAAATCCACTAGCCAAAGCTGGCTTGACTCGCTATCTTCCGACGTGATGTAAGCTGCCTGAGCCGCATCTGGCGAGACGATGTAATCATCTACGCTTTGGTTTTCTTCTGAGATTAAACTCGACGTATCGTTGGCATAGTCTGTGATGAACAATTGCTTGATGCGACTCTCGTTCTCACGCAGATACAGAATCTGCGCCTCACCTACAGACGTTTGAACTGGCAGCACAAAACCGACATTTTCCTTCGCCCGAACCGCTGCACCCCACGTCAGCGCTGCGCCGAGAATGACGACGATCACCGCCGAAACAACCGGCAATATAGGTGCGAAGCGATCCAAGGAACCCATGCGGTCGAAGAGACGGCGGCTGTTGACCATGAGTAAGCCGATGACGATCAAGACCACAGCGAGACCCAAACTAAAGGATAGGATTAATGCCAAACCAAGTAGGATGCGATTGATGGCAATGGCAACCAAAAGAATTGCGATTGCATCTGGGCAGGGGACAAGTCCGCCGCTGATGCCGAGGGCGATGAGTGAACGCCAGGTAATCGTTTCAGGGACGTCGTGCGAGTGCATTTTGCCATCGCCATGGTGATGCATTCCGGGTTTCATGGTCTGCACTTGGACAGAGCCAATGGGCTTTTTCGCAGTGGACTTCGGAGTTAAAGAAACATGTTTGGGTTGAGATTCTTTTGGCTTTTTCGAATTGCGCCAATAAATAAATCGCTGCCAAAGCAAATACAGACCCAAGCCAAGGATCAATGCACCAGAGAGGATCTCAAGAAACGGGATGACAGCGGTTGGTAAAAAATATTTAGACGCTGCCAGTGTCAGAATTCCGAGCAAAAAGACTGAACCAGTATGTGTGAGTGTGACAACTGTTCCTAAGACAACGGCATGCCACGAAGTGCCGCGCGAACCGACCAGATACGCCGCCACCACCGTCTTGCCGTGACCGGGAGTCAGCGCATGGAGGGCGCCGAGGGCGAGAGCGATGACGAGTGCAAAGAGATAAAAGGAAAGAGAGAGTTCTTTACTGCGAACTAAATCAAGCAGAATTTCTTGAGGCGAGCGCTGTGAAAGCTCAGGGACAACCTGCTCGGCGGTTTCGGTCACGACATCTTTTTTCTGTCCGAACGGCAGGGCGGGTGCGCCGCTGTCCCATGTGGTGAGCAAGCGACTTTGATCGTCGATGCTGGCTGGGTTGTGGATGTAATCAATGGTGAGGATGTGGCTGCGTTGGGCAGGGAATAAGAAAGCCGTGCCATCTTCGGCGGTGAGGTAGAACCAGTTAATAGACTTCGCCTTTTCCATCCCGTTTTCGATGACGATGCGTTGCGTGTTGTTGGTGCTTTGGCTAAGGTCTGTGGAGAGGTTATAGACTATAAATTCTTCGCCTGCTTGAAATGCTTGCATGGATGAGGGGATCTTAATAGAGTTCACTGTCAGCGGGAGAGATTTTCCATCGAGGCTGATCAGGAATAAGTCGAGGCGTGAGGCGCTCCAGGTTTGGGCTTCGTCTTCACTAACGGAGCCATCTTGATTCGCATCCATCTCATTCCAAATAAAGTTGACGAGCAACGGTCCCGGCTTGATCTTCCATTGGATCTGCATTTTGGTTTGCGAGAGTGCGATGGTGATGGTGTGGGCGTAAATATCTGCCGGGTGGGCTTTGGCGGTGCGGAGGGGTAAAAAGAGGAATGCTACAACGAGCAGCGTTGTGATCTTAAAGATAATTTTTTTCAACGGGACTCCATTTATAAAAAAATAAACTCCGAAGGAGTGAAATGATTATAGATGTGTTTTGAAGAAAATGAAAATTCCGAAGGGGTGATGTAGCATTGTGTGCTATACCATCCCTTCGGGATTGTGCGAATGTTTTGCCGGATTCTAGAATCCTGTCATCCCTTCGGGATTGTTCACGGTAGCCACTGCGGCAGGATGCCCTCGGCGATGACTTGAGATTGAGTAGTGCTTTCTTGCCATAAGCCGATCTCTGGCCTGTATTGCCCTTTTAACTTGAATTGTTGAAAGAGCAACGCACTACCCCATGGATCCCATTGCGGGGAGTTGTATGTGTATTCAGGGTCATTCGCGATGGTGATGCCATCGAGCGATGTTGGGTCGAAAACCCATAGCACTTGGGTGGGTTTTTCTTCATCAGCGCGCAGGCTAAGGACGGCGCGTTCTGCCAGCGGTGACCATGCCGCCGAATAATAAGCGTAATCATAGGTGTCTTTTTCACCAATCAATGTGACTGTTTCGTTGGTAGTCAAATCCGCAAGTTTGATCTGTGTGCGCCCGCCATTTTCGGTTTGCTCAAAGGTGGTGTAAAGGAATTGATTCGAGTCAGGTGACCATGTTACAGGTCCGCCAGTGGTGGAGGGGAAGAGGAATTGGTCACCGGTTTGAAAGTCGATCATATGGATAAAATCTGCCAGCCCGTCGAAAGAGGCGAGGCGGTTCGTATCTGGTGACCAGGATGGGTTGTAGCCTAAGATGCTTTGATCTTCATAGACCGGTCCATCTGCGCCACTTTCCAAATCCACAACCCAAATGCGCGGTGAGCCAAACGGCAGATCGGGAGTCGGTCCCGCTGCTTCGCGTGAATAGGCAATGCGCTGATCTCCCGGCGCGATGACCGGCGTGGTACAACGGTCTAATCCGCAATCCAACAACATGGATGCATCGCCACCTTCGCGACTAACACGCCATAAATCGATGCCACCGTTTTGATTCGCGGAACTAAAGATGATGAACTCTCCGCTTTGGGCGATGTCGAACGAAATGACCTTAATCGCTTCGTCGGTGAGACGTTTCACATTACTTCCAAGTTTAGTCATTGACCAAATGCTACTTTGACCTCCCTCTGAAACGACATATGCTACACGTGGCTCACGTACTTGAACCTGCCAACTTTGTGCTTTTTTTACCTCACGTTTTGTGGAATTGATTTCACCAGGGATGACCTTGAAAGTGTATGTTATACCTTGTTCGTAGGGCTTAAGTGGAATGAAGCGTACACTGTAATCATCTACGGCAGATAAATATCCTTCATGGATCGGTTCAAGCGAGATCAGGTCTGAGGCAATTTCAGCAGAGATTTTTTCAGGGAATGTGAAGGTGACTGTCTCGAAAGGACCAACAACACCATCCTCTGGAATATCCACACGGACTTGAACACCAGCGCTTTCACCTAATAAAATGACAATGCCAATAATGACAGTAAGCGTAGTCATTACGCCAATGGCAAGGGTATCAATCGAAAGACGAAGTTTCATGGGTAGATGTATGGTTGATCAGGAATGTCTGTCGCTTCAACCGCACTAGCGACGATCATTGGGGTGCGCACGCCTTCTATCTCAATGGATTCAATCTTCCCTTTGACCACCACCCAGGAATCTTGTTTCAACTCAGCAGACTTCTCCCAGCGGACTGGCATGGCAATAGCGAAAGCATCTGCGGCACAACATGAGACGACGAAGCGGCTGACGAAGAACTGATCTGACTCTAGTTTTTCATCAAAATAAACAAACCCAACCACGGAGGCTTCCTGCCCGATGAATTTGGTGACATCAAGTTGAAATGTGAAGAGCTTGAGCCATTGCAAGATATCACGTTCTTGCGATTCGGTCTCAAAAATATTTGCGGATGTATCTGAGCTGACTAGCGGGGTGGAGGTATTGAAACCCTTGGATGAGAATGCAGATGAATCTAATGGGCTGGTAGGGATGAATATGCCAATCAACAATGGCACTAACATCACCCATAATGTGACGGAAGATGGCGCATGATCGTGTTCGTGATGATGTTCAGGGTGTTCCAGCTCATGTTTGCGCGAACGGCGGATCTCGGTGAAAACCGTCTGTGCGAGAATGCCGAGGAAGAGGGTGCCGATGATGGTGAGCGGCACAAAACGCGAGTTGATGTACCAGGTCAACTGCCCGTTGACGGCTTTGAACACGAGAAAGATGCACAAGCCGAAAAGCAGTAATCCTTGATAAGAACGGAACATTCGTTGGGGCATAAAGTTCTCCAAGAGCGACGATAGACGATGGACGGTTGACCATGGTTTTCCATCGTCTATCGTCTTATTTAACGAAATAATTAAATATCAACCCGGCAAGTAAACTCATCAGAAATGGAATTGCGACGATGTACGTCACCGCGCGGCGTTTGAAAACTTGTAGATACATGATGGTGCTTTTGATATCCACCATGGGGCCAAAGACTAAAAATGAAAGCACAGCGCCGAAGCTGAAAGTGCCCATAAAACCGAGCGCCACGAACGAATCCACTGTCGAACAGATGGAAAGCAGAACGGCAAGCAGAAGCATGATCAAGACGGAAAGAACCGGTCCACTTCCAATGGCAAGCAGGGATGATTGCGCAATAAAGGTCTGCAAGCCAGCCGCGAGCAATGATCCGATAATCAGATAGCGACCCATGTCGAAGAACTCATCCACTGTGATAAGCAACGCCTTGCGGAGTTTCTCACCAACGGAATCACCCGCCTCAGCATGGACGTGGTCATGGTCTTCGCCTGCCAAGACCGGGCGCAACACGTCTGCTGCATCTCCCTGTGCCGAGAAGACCAACCCCACCACCACAGCAATCACAAGGCTGATGGTGAATCTCCAAAAGAGCATTTGCCCCCATCCAAATGCGGATGCGGTGCTGAGAATCACGATGGGATTTAGAACCGGTGCTGCCAGCAAGAACGAAACACCAGCCGAAAGCGGAAGTCCTTTTTTGAAGAGACGGCGGGTGAGTGGCACCACGCCACATTCACAAACTGGAAAAACCATGCCCATGAACGCGCCGCTGATCGCCGCCGCGGCTGGACGATGGGATACCCAACGGCTCATTTGGTCGCGATCTATGAAAACTTCTACCAATCCGGAGCCAAAAGTTCCAAGCAAGAGATATGGCACAGCTTCAACAAAGATACCAAGGAAAACTGTAGCGAAGATATTGAGCTTATCCAATAGCCAGGTGAAGAAGCCATCTGGCATCAGGCTCGCTGCAACAGCTATGAGAACTACCACAAGGATGGATAAGACGGTACTGCGCGGTAATCGATTTGTAGTTGTTGTTTGCACATGGAATATTATAACCAGTTGAATAAGCGAAATATGAATATGGATGGCTCGCCATAAAAAAACCTCTGTAACTGTGGCAAAATTAAAACCACTTGAGCGTTCTCCTTTATCGAACCCAAACAGATTACAATAGCGCCTATGAATTATCGTCATTTCAAAAACGAAGGCTGGTTGTACGCCCTTGCATTTCTGCTTGCCCTGGCGGTTCGGTTGATCGCCCTCGGTGCACTTCCGCTCACCGACGCCGAAGCCGCGCCCGCCTTGCAAGCTCTGCGCCTCTCTCAAAGCGCCCATCCTGCCCTCGACCCACACCCGCTTTATATCCTCTCTACTTCTTTAATTTTCCTCATGTATGGCGGCGGGACAAACTTCCTCGCTCGACTCATCCCCGCCCTAGTTGGCAGCCTGCTCGTGTTGGCGCCCCGCCTATTGGATGACCGCCTCAAACCCCGCCCGAGCTTGATCCTTGCCTTCTTCCTTGCCCTCGACCCCGGCTTGGTCTCCATCTCTCGCCAAGTCACCAGCCCCATTCTTGCCATTACCTTCCTTGCCTTTACCGTTGGCTTTATCAACAAGAACAAACTCAACTGGGCTGCCATTACCGCCGCCCTCGCCCTCCTCAGTGGACCTTCCGTATGGTTGGGTTTGTTAGGCATTGGCATCACCTACGGACTTTCCAAACTCCTTGCTCGCCGTAGCACAGAAGAAACCGTTGTAGAAGGCGAACCCGCCGAAAGCCGACAACGAGTTGTTTCTTCGCCTGCATTTGGTAAAGAATTCTTTCAACCCTCTATTCTTCTTACATTCGCACTTGCCTTTATCTTTGCAGGAACGCTCTTCTTTATTGTTCCCGGTGGCATTGGTGCCGCATTCTCATCCATCCCAGCCTTTTTCAAAACATGGGCAGCAACCACGGCTCCCATCACCCAAGGGATGCTGATCATTTCCTTATTTGTGTATCAGCCTTTTGCCTTGTTGCTGGCTGGCATTGCGATGATCCGCGGGTGGATGGGCGGTCTGCGTCGCATTGTTTTCTTGAGCATCTGGTTCTTCGTGGCATTGTTATTAGTAGTTCTGTTGCCGGGTCGCCAAATGTATGATCTAGCTTGGGTGCTTCTACCCTTGAATGCCATGGCAGCTTTGGAATTGGTCCGTCATCTCAGTGTCTTTCCAGAAGAACGACGTGAAGTTGCCGGTGTGGTTTTACTGACCACCTTTATCTGGACCTTCATTTGGCTTGGCACGGCTGGCTTCAATTGGCTGTTGGTGGATACTCCTGATTATCGTTTACGCGCTGGCATGTTGATCGGCTCGATCTTCCTGCTGATCGTCAGTTTGGTATTGGTCGCGGCGGGCTGGTCCATTCGGATTGCGCGCCTCGGTGGTGTTTGGGGCATGGCGATCTGCCTGAGTCTCTTGAGCTTGGGCGGCTTGTTCGGTTCCATTGGCATACGCGGATTAAGTTCCCCTGAAATGTGGTGGCTTCCGAATATCCCAACCCAAGCCCAATTGGTGCGTGATACGGTTCATCAAGTTTCAGATCTGGGCAGAGGCAGCATCTATTCTGCAACAGTTGCGATTATTGGTGTCAACTCGCCGGCGCTGGAATGGGCTGTCCGTGAAAACCCGGTACAGGTGGTTGATACTATAGACCCGAACAGCGCACCCGATTTCGTCATCACCTCCTATGAACTGGATCCCCAACTCGTCTCAGCCTATCGCGGACAGGACTTTACCTGGCGGCAGGCTCCCCTTTGGAATGGGGCTGATGCTCTTGCATGGTTGCGTTGGGTTTCGCTGCGTCAGATGCCGCAAGGTCAAGAGACCATTCTCCTTTGGGCACGAACCGACCTTTTCCTCGGTGGTAAACAGTAAACACCAAAGACCGTAGAACCCCTACGGTCTTTTTTATTCAAAGCTCAATGCCCTCTGTGGCTGCTTTATTGTCTGATGTAAAATGGGGGCACTATGACAAAAACTCCTCCTTCCATTATTGCTCTTGATGGTCCCGCTGCGTCTGGAAAATCTACAGTTGGGCTTCGGCTTGCGGATGCACTTGGGTATTTATTTTTTGATACAGGCGTCATGTATCGCGCTGTGACGTGGATCGCTCTCAATCACGATATGGATTTGCACGATGAAACTGCGATCTCTCAAATGGCAGAGACCGCCGAAATTGATATTCGCCCGCCCTCTAAAAATGACGGTCGCGCCTGCGATATTGTTGTGGCAGATAAAGACATCACCTGGGACGTCCGCTCTGGGGATGTGGAGGCGAGTGTCTCTTTAGTAGCGGCATATGCGGGAGTGCGCACGGCGCTCTCAGGTCAACAACGTCGCATTGGGTTGCGCGGCAAGGTCGTCATGGTCGGTAGAGACATTGGCACGGTCGTGTTACCCGAAGCGGATTTGAAAGTGTACATGGATGCCAGTGCTGAAGAACGTGCCCGCCGCCGTGTAAAAGATATTACGTCTCGCGGCGAACCTGCAAACTATGACGAGATCCTCAAGAAGATGATCGAACGCGACCGTTTAGATTCCACTCGGGCTGTTGCGCCACTGCGCCCAGCCGACGATGCGTTGGTGTTGGATACGGATCGATTATCTGAAGAAGAAGTCTTCGCTAAAATTTTGGAAATGTGCAAGTAGTTCATGTCTGATATCGTGCAGCCGCCTAAACCCGTCACTGATATTTGGAAGCCAGAATTAGTGCGGCTGCCTGAGTTGACTCGTCTGCGCCTTGCTTTTCGCAAGTTTGCGCATGGGCTGGTCAAACTCGTGGTCTGGACTTGTTTGCGCGTCACGCGGGAAGGGTTGGAAAATATCCCGCCCAGCGGACCGTTACTGATCGTCATCAATCATCTGGGTCATGCCGATGTGCCAGCATTGATGTCTTCTTTGCCCTATACGCCCGATGCCTTGGGCGAGATCGAGTTGTACGATGTGCCAACTTTGGGTCGGCTCATGGACTGGTACGGGATCATTTGGCTGCACCGAGGGCGCCCCGACAAACGTGCCTTGCGTGCCGCGCTCGATGGGCTGGCGGAAGGTCGCACTATCGTGATTGCGCCAGAAGGGCGATACTCGCTCACAGGTGCGCTGGAAGAAGGGACAGGCGGGGCTGCGTTTTTGGCACATAAATCAGGAGCGCCCATCTTGCCCATTGCCGTTATAGATACAGAGAATAAGAGCGTCTTTGGCTACCTCAAAAAGTGGAGGCGGGCACCGGTCACTGTGCGGGTGGGGAAAATTTTCAGGCTTGCCGACCAGCCGTCGGCTAGGAAAGAAGCGCTGGAAATCGGCACGAGTCGCATCATGGCGGCGTTGGCAGAGCTCCTGCCAGAAAAGTATCGCGGGAAATAATTCCAAAAATGTAAGCAGGCATGTGAACCACCTGCGGTATTTGGGGCTATAATTCTAAAAAATGGATTTTATCCTTTCGCTCCTTGCAGGCATTGCGTTCCCCGCCCCGCCCACTCTTGCAGGATGGCTGGTATGGGTGATTCTGCTTGCTGGGTTGGTGGTGTACTTGTACCGCCAGCGCGCTGCACAAACGGCATGGGGCTCAAAAGGATGGGGGCTTTTTCTTGTTCTGTTCGTACTTGTTCCTGTTCTAAATTTATTTATCGGATTAAGACTAACCTCCGGCTCTATTCGACCTTTACCTGGTTCGCCCGCCGATGCGCCAGGTTCGGCGCTGATGGTTTTTTCTGCCATCCCGTGGTTGCTGGGCGGCGGGTTGTTAGGTCCGCTGGCGGCGGCGGTGCTGGGGGCATTTGCCGGCTTGCTGCGCGGCACATGGGACCTGTACTCGCTTTTCCCAATCCTTGAATTTGCAATTTTAGGCGTTTGGTTCGCACGTAATTCACGTCAGCGATATCGCACCCCTGCCTATCGCCTGCTGCGGCAGCCGTTGGTGGGGGCGTTGCTTTTAATTCCGTTCCATACCTTGTTCTATACCTTGAGCGCGCTCTTCACTCAATGGGGCACTGCCATTCCCGCCACAGCCCGGCTGGACTTTGCTATTAGCAATGCTTGGGTGGTAACGCTTGCCTTTGGCGGTGAGATGTTAATTGGTGGTTTGGTGGCACAAGTCATTTCGATGACCTTCCCTGCCAATTGGGGCAGCAAACTACCTTTGCAGCCTTCACCCGGTGAAAAGAGTCTTGAGTCGCGTTTCATCTTTGCCGTAGGAAGCTTTATTCTTGTTTTGTTGATGACCTTGCTGATCGGCGGATGGGTGGTGGCGGGGCAGGCAGCCCGTGGCATGTTGGAAGACCGTCTGTCCAGTGCGGGTGAGTCGGCGGCGCAGACTGTGCCGTTCTTTCTGGAGACGGGTCAAAACCTTGCGGTGCAGCTTGCCGATGAACCAACGATGCTCACTGCCAATGGCTCAGAACTAACGGATATTATCCGTTCGCGCATCAAGGCTGTTCCATATTTCGACCAGCTTATTGTGTTAGATGCTTCGACAAAAGATATTTTGGCGATCTACCCTGAAGATACCCGTCAGGATTTCAAACTGTATCCTGATGAGGATTCAGGGATTTTGCTTTCCACCCAAGGTGTGCTGACACAGGTCTATTCCATTCCACCGATCTCAGAAGATGGTTCAGCGCGGGTTTCATTCCTTGCCGCAATTCAAAGTGGAAGCCAGGTCCAGCGGGTCTTGATTGGTCGCACCACCATTGAAGCCAACCCGTTGACCTTACCGCTCATCAAAAGCCTTGACGGTATGAGTGACTTGGATGGTTTTGGCATGTTGATCGATGACGAGAACCGCATCATCTATCATTCAGATGCAGAAAAACATGCCTTGACTGTTTACGAGGGTCAACAAGGACCGGAACCTTTCTTCTACGACAACACTGCTGCAGATGGCACACGTCAGTTGGTGTATTACCATCCGGTGATCGGGCGTCCGTGGGCAATTGTGTTGACCATCCCTGCCCAGCGGGCGCAACAGTTGGCATTGAATATTGCTACCCCATTGGCATTGATGATCGTCATCCTTGCAGTGGTGGCGTTGATTTCATTGCGCCTTGGTCTGCGTGTGGTGACCGGGTCCTTGAAGGGGCTGGCTGCGGAAGCTAATCGTATTGCACAAGGTAACCTCGACCATCCCTTGCAGGTAACCGGTGAAGATGAAGTGGCTCAATTGCGCCGAGCTTTCGAACAGATGCGTATTGGCTTGAACGCCCGTTTGGAAGAGATCAACCGACTCTTGCAAGTGAGTCAGGGCGTGGCCTCCAGCCTGGAGATGCAGGATGCGGTCAAGCCGGTGTTGGAGGCGATCATTTCCACGGGTGCGAACTCGGTCCGTGTGGTGTTATCACCAAGCATCCTTCCTGATACGTTTATCGAGCTTCCTTCTACTTTTACTTCAGGACCTGCGGAAGATAAGTATGAGCATCTCGATGATCAAATCTTAGACTTGGCACAAAGCCAGGAAAAGATTGTCATTCCGAATCTAACTCGTTCACGTGAATTGGTGCTTGAGCCCAATCAGCCGCAGCCTTTGGCGTTGTTGGCTGTGGCATTGAAACACGAGAACCGCTATTACGGCGTTGTGTGGGCGGGTTATGAACAGCCGCGCAAGTTCTCTGACTCTGATGTACGCTTTATAACCACCTTGGCTGGGCAGGCGGCTTTGGCTGTGGCGAACGCCCACCTCTACTTGAACGTGGAAGCCTCACGCCGACAGTTGGAAGCCATTATCAATTCTTCACCAGACCCCGTGATCGTGACGGATCATCGTAACCGTTTGCTGCTTGCCAACCATGCAGCCACTTCTGCTCTCAAACAGGATATGGACCATACTCGCAGCGGTATGGAGACCGAGAAGGTTATTAAACTCCGTCCGTTGCTTACATTGTTACAAAGTACAACCTCTGAAAAACAATCAACGGAGATCGTCCTGCCAGATAGCCGCACGTATCTTGCCACCGCTTCCCCTGTTATGGTGGAGGGACGGCAGATCGGGCGTGTGTGTATCATGCGCGACGTGACCCACTTCAAAGAGTTGGACACGATGAAGTCAGAGTTTGTGGCAACCGTAAGCCATGACCTCCGCTCGCCACTGACCTTGATGCGCGGATATGCCACCATGTTGGATACCGTGGGTGAGTTGAATGAGCAACAACAAGGCTATGTCAAAAAGATCGTCACTGGCGTAGAGAATATGTCTCGCTTGGTAAACAATCTGCTGGACCTTGGTCGCATCGAATTTGGGGTCGGTTTGCAAGTTGAAAACGTCTCTGTGTTGGATATTATCGAGCGCGTCACGGGTGCTTTGCAATTGCAGGCGAACCAGAAGAACATTCAATTAAATGTGGAACTTCCCAAAGATATGCCGCATGCAGTGGAAGCAGACCAAGCACTTTTGCATCAGGCGGTCTATAACTTGGTGGAAAATGCCATTAAGTACACCCCAGCTTCCGGTCGGGTGACGATCCGCACTGTGTCTCAGCCAGATCACCTTGTGTTCGCAATCGATGACTCTGGCATCGGTATTCCGGCTGAAGATGTCCCGCATCTTTTTGAAAAGTTCTATCGCGGCAAACAACGTGAAGCACGCTCGCAACCCGGCTCGGGTTTGGGTCTTGCCATTGTTCTATCCATCGCCGAAAGCCACCGCGGACGTGTGTGGGTGGAAAGCACGGTGGGCAAGGGCAGCACCTTCTATCTTCAGATCCCACTCGTGCAACCCAAAGAAACTAGAAGTATCTAAGGCGCGTATATCCTCCTGTTGTCAAAATCAGGCTGATTTATATTTTTAAAGGACGTATAGACTAGTAGTTTTGTATCACCCGTGTAGGTGATGTCTGAAAGACAGAATCCGACTATAATCCAGCCTTGTCCTTCCGCGGGAAGGGCATAATTTTTTGTCTGTATGCAGGTTTTATGATAGATCCAGAAAAAAAACAATCCCCCATTATTGAACGTAAAACAGAATACAAGCCACCCAGCAATCTGCAGTCTTGGCTGATCGGCCGTCCGCTTTCCACAGCGGATGCTCCGCATCAGACCATCGGAAAACGAGTCGGTTTAGCGGTATTCGCTTCTGATGCACTTTCCTCCACCGCCTATGCCACACAGGAAATTCTCGTCATTTTGGCGGCGGCAGGTACCATGGCATTTGGGTATGTGTTCCCGATCTCCATCGCCATTGTCGTGTTGTTGGCAATCGTGTCCATTTCTTATGAACAGACCATCCATGCCTACCCGGATGGCGGCGGTGCATATATCGTTTCACGCGATAACCTTGGTGAATTACCAGCGTTGATCGCAGCTGCCGCGTTGTTGACCGATTACATCTTAACGGTGTCAGTGTCCATTGCTTCTGGTGTGGCGCAGTTGGTTTCCGCTTTTCCAAATTTGTATAGCCTGCGTGTTCCGTTGGCTGTGCTCTTTATTCTTTTCATTATGTTGATCAACTTGCGCGGTGTAAAGGAATCGGGAGCGGCGTTTGCAGTTCCAACGTATTTCTTTATCGTTGTCATCTTGATCACCATCGTGACCGGTTTATGGCGGCTCATTACCGGCTCGCTTGGGATGGTCGTCAACCCGCCTGAGATTGAGTTCCATGGTGATGCCATTGCCACCATCACGCCATTCTTGTTGTTACATGCTTTCTCAAGCGGTACTGCTGCTTTGACCGGTATCGAAGCGATTTCGAACGGTATCACCGCCTTCAAAGAACCTCGCAGCAAGAATGCAGGTGTAACGTTGGTGTGGATGTCTATCATCCTGAGCACATTCTTCCTTGGCATTTCGTTCATTACGAACTATGTGCATGCGGTTCCTTCTGAAACAGAAACTGTCATTTCGCAGCTCGCTCGCACCATTTACGATGGGCGCGGCACCATGTACTTATTGGTCATCTCTGCCACCACGGTCATTTTGATCATGGCTGCCAATACCGCCTTTGCAGATTTCCCACGTTTGGGCGCTTTGATCGCGAAAGATGGTTTCATTCCGCGCCAGCTTGCCTATCGTGGCAGTCGTTTGGTTTATTCTCGCGGTATCGTGACTCTGGCAGTGATCGCTTCGGTCTTGATGGTCTTGTTCCAGGCTAGCGTTACCCGTCTTATCCCGTTGTATGCCATTGGTGTGTTCCTTTCGTTCACCCTTTCTCAAGGCGGTATGGCATTGCGCTGGTGGAAGAGTGGAAGACTTAAACCAGGCGAAGAGAAAACAGAACGCGGCTCGGTCATTCATTACGAAAAGAACTGGGTGCTCAAAATGTTCGTCAACGGCTTTGGCGCTGTTTGTACCGCCATCGTGATGATGGTTTTTGCGATCACCAAATTCAAAGATGGCGCTTATCTAGTCTTGGTTTTGATCCCCATCCTTGTGGGTGTGTTCTGGATGATCCATCGTCATTACAACAACCTTGCCAAAAATCTTTCGTTAGATAACTTTGGCGTTATCCCGCCCCAAACCCATCGTCACCGTGTGATTATGCCGGTGAGTGGTGTGCATCAGGGAACTTTGGCTGCCTTGCGCTATGCACGCATGCTTTCCGATGATGTGACCGCAGTACACATTGTGATTGAGCCCGACGATGCTGAAAAAGCCCGCAAGAAATGGGAAACCTGGGGCGAAGGTGTGCGCTTGGTGATGTTGGATTCACCCTACCGTCTATTCGTGGAGCCGTTGCTTGAATACATTGCAGACCTCGCAGAGAAACGTCAACCCGGAGAGATCATCACAGTTGTGGTGCCCGAGTTTGTTTCCGAGAATCGTTGGACAGCTACCTTGCACACAAATACGGCAGATATTCTGCGTACTCAATTAAAGAATCAACATGGCATTGTTATTACCAATGTGCCTTATCATGTTCATGAGGCAGAGGGTGACCATGCCGGTCATGTTGCCCACTAAGGAGTTTTTACTATGAATTTCATTGTTATAGGATGTGGAAGATTTGGCGCCGAACTGGCATATAAACTTTTCCAAAATGGACATCAAGTGGTGGTTGTGGATGCCAACCCCAAGGCGTTCAATCGCCTCCACCCAGACTTTCGCGGGCGCACCGTGGAAGGTGACTCTCTCTCCGCTGACACCTTATCCCGTGCCAGCGCCGATAAGGCGAATGGCATTGCCGTAGTGACCAATTCAGACACGATGAATGCTGTTATTGGTCATACCATTCGGGTGCATTACCCGAATGTGCAACAGGTCATTGTTCGAAATTATGACCCTGCCATGCGCGATATGCTCGAAGCCTTCAGTTTGCAGCTCGTCAGTTCTACGGCTTGGGGTGCAGAACGCGTACAGGAACTCTTAATCGATCCGTCCTTCCGTGCGGTGTTCTCTGCTGGCAACGGCGAAGTGGAATTGTATGAGATGTATATCTCCCCGAAATGGGAGGGCATGACCATCTCCAACTTGTTGGATGGTTGTGGTGAGATTGTCTGCTCGGCGTTGACTCGTGCGGGTCGCGCTCAATTGCCAAGTGCTGAAATGAAATTACAGAAAGGTGATATTCTCACCGTAAGCGCAACTTTGGAAGGCGTGAAGGCGTTGCGTGCAAAATTGCAGGAAGGCAAGGAGGCATAACATGCTTGTACTTATTGCTGGTGGCGGGCGCACAGGCGCTCAATTGGCTGCCCAACTTCTCCAACAAAATTACGAGGTGCGCCTCGTAGAACACCGCAAGGAATTGCTGGCTCGCTTGCATCATGAACTTCCCACCGAAGTTATTTATGAAGGTCAGGCAACCGACCCGAATGTTCTGAAACAGGCAGGGCTTGAAAAAGCCAATGTGATCGTGGCTTGTACCAATGATGATGCGGCTAATCTGGTCTTGTGTTATTTGGCACGTACCATGTTCAAAGTCCGCCGCACAGTGGCTCGTATCAACAACCCGCGCAATAGCTGGCTGTTTGATACCAACTTCCACGTGGATGAAACCATCAATCAAGCCGATGTGATGGCTCACCTCATTCAGGAAGAAATGTCTCTTGGCGATATGATGACCTTGCTCAAGATCCGCCGTGGACGTTACTCTCTGGTCGAAGAGAAGGTGCCTAGGGGTGCAAAAGCCATTGGCATGCAGCTTAAAGACCTTGGCTTACCCGAACAGTGCGTTATCGCAGCGATCATCCGCGATGGGCAAGTGACCTTGCCACGCGGCACCGCCACCCTCGAAGAATTCGATGAAGTGCTGGCGATCACGGACGATGAAGGTGCCAAAAAACTTGCACAACTGCTTGAGCCACCTGACCGTTCTGTGTTGTAAAACAAAAACCTCCCGAAAGCTTTCGGGAGGTTTTTTATTATTTCGAGATCATATCTTTCATCTGTTCCACATACGCCAGTGATTGATGACGGAAGTAGGTGTTGTAGAGCTCGGCATAATGTCCGCTTCTTTCAAGCAGTCCGTTATGACTTCCTTCTTCGATGATCGTTCCTTTGCTCATCACAACGATGCGGTCTGCGGCTTTGACCGTGGAGAGACGGTGCGCGATGAGAATACTGGTTGAATTCTTGAGAATGAGATTCAACGCCTGTTGGATCTGCCACTCTGTGAACGGATCAATACTGGCTGTCGCTTCATCGAGGATGAAGACGGCGGGGTTTTGCACCAGCACGCGCATCAGCGCCACGAGCTGACGTTGCCCCATCGAGAGGCGGTTGCCGCGTTCGCCAACTTCGGTATGCAATCCGTTCGGAAGGGCATCCAGCCATTCGCCATCACCAATGCGTTTGGCGAGGCGTAGCATTTCTTCTTCTGGCGCGCCCGGTGCTGCGTAGCGGATGTTCTCGGCGATGGTGCCAGAGAAGAGGAAGGGCACTTGCGAAACGATTCCGAGTTGACGGCGATATTGGGTTAAGTCGAAGGTACGGATGTCGCGTCCGTCGATGAGGAGCCGTCCTTGTTGGAATTCGTAGAAGCGGGCAATCAACTTTGCGATGGAAGACTTCCCTGCGCCGGTGTGACCGACAAGGGCGAGAGTCTCTCCGGGTGGGATGACCAGGTTGAAGTCCGTGAGAACCGGCTCTTTATCCGAATATCGAAAATACATGTGATCAAAATGGATCTCGCCTTTGAGGCGTGGCACATCCTGTTTTTCTTGTTGCACCACGTTCGGGTCTGCATCGATTAATGCGAAGACACGTTCTGCAGCAGAAAGACCACCTTGAATTTGCGCCCAGAATGAAGTGAGGTTGAGCACGGGGAAGAAGAACTGGTCAAGGCTCATGATGAAGAGATACCACGCGCCAATGCTGATGGACCCTTCTGCCGCGCTGTGACCGCCAACATAGACCAAGACACCCACGAAGATGCCGCCAATTGCATTGAGTGTTGGGAATACCAGCGAAAGCACGAAGCCACGCTGAACATTTACATCGTATGATTGAAGGTTTGACTCATCGAAAGATTTGAAGATGCTTTCTTCCTGCCGGAAATTTTTCGCGATCGAAATGCCGCTAATGGTTTCTTTGATGGCGGCGTTGACATCTGCCATGGCTTTCATGCCACGTTTGGTCACACGGCGTGCCATGGCGCGGAAGCCAGCCGCAATGCCGAAGATGATCGGTAGAAAGCCGATCAATAACAGTGAAAGTCGCAACTCGGTGCGGAAGAGTACGATGGCGATCAGAAAGGCTTGAATGAACTGTGCAACGACATCGGTCACGATCACCACGAGTTGACCGAAGTCATTTGTGTCGGACGTGATACGCGAGACGATACGTCCCGAAGAGAACTGATCGTAGAAGGATAAATCATGTTCGGCGGCAGCGCGGAAGGCGCGTGAGCGCATGTCTAAGACCACATCACCGACGGCGCGCACGATCAAACCGCGCCGCAGCCAGTTCAGCCCCCAGTTTCCAAACGCCACACCGACCAGTGCAGCACCTACCAAAAGAATGTCAGTAACGCTGGGCTGGTCTTTGATCAAATCCACCATGCGGCTGACGATGATCGGTAATGCTGCTCCAATGATCGCGATAACGATGATGACCACAGAAGCAAACGCCAGGCGCGTCTTCTGTGTGTCGAAGTAATTGACCATGCGCCGTACAAGTTCGTTATCTTTGTACTGGCGGTCGTATTTTTCGTCGTTTAATCCTGCAAAGAAACCCATAAGTTATTGTCCTCCGTCATCGCCCTGGCAATGACGAATATCGTTATTCCCTAAATATCCTTGAATATGCTTCCGATGTCTTCATCAATTCATCGTGGTTGCCCATCGCAACGACTTTGCCTTTGCGGAGCACGATGATGAGGTCTGCCCAGCGGATTTGCGAGAGGCGATGGGTGATGATGAAGGTGGTGCGCCCTTTGGCGGCGTTGGAGATGGCACGTTGAATTTTGTCTTCTGTCGCCGAGTCGATCGCGGAGGTAGAGTCGTCGAGGACGAGCACATGCGGTTCGGTGAGAAAGGCACGCGCAAGCGCGATGCGTTGACGTTGCCCACCGGAGAGTGTCACGCCGCGTTCACCGACCACGGTCGAGTAGGTATCGTCGAAATCCAAAATGAAATCGTGCGCTTGAGCCGCCAACGAAGCCGCGATGATCTCTTCTTTGGTCGCGCCGGGTTTGCCGAATGCGATATTATCGCTGAGGGTACGTGAGAAGAGGAAGATATCCTGTTCGATGATGGAGATTTGCGAACGCAGCGATGCCAAATTCCAATCGCGTACGTCCACTCCATCGACGAGCACTTGTCCATCGGTTACATCATAGATACGGTTAATAAGTTTTGCGAGCGTGGTTTTACCTGCGCCGGTCTGCCCTACGAGCGCCACGGTCTGACCGGGTTTTACTTTGAACGAAATATTTTCAAGGACGTTGTCGCCGCCTGCGCCGCCTTCAGCGGGAGTGGGGTAATGGAACGAGACGTTGCGAAACTCAATTTCGCCGCGAATCTCCGAGGTCACGCCAGAGGCGTTTTGGTCAAGCTTGGTCTCGCGTTGAATGAGTTCCAAAATACGGCGGGCAGATGAAAATCCCAACGAGATTTGAGAGTAGGCAAACGTTGAGGTGAAAGTGGGGAAGCCCAAGAGTTGCAGCATGCCAAAATAACCGATGACTGCACCAACATTGATGAGCCCTTGGCGCAACAAAAACAATGCATGGACGAGCCCACCCGCGAAGGCAAGCCCGAGCAATAGCATGGCAATATAACGCGCTTCAAGGTCGCCTTGCTGTACGAAGGCATCGCGCACTTTGCGGGCATTGGTCACGAAACGATCCACTTCAGCTTCTTCTTGTGCTGCGCCTTTCATGATTTCCACGCCATCCAGTGATTCAGATAAATGTGTATTCATCTGTCCGAAGGTCGCACGCACATCATCTGTGATCGGAGAAAGCGTTTTGAGATAACGAACTAACGCAATGAAGTAGAAAATAGTGAAGATCAATGGTGTCAACACCAACGCTGGGTGATAACGCGGACCAAAGAACAAAGGCATGAGAATGAACATGAACGAACCCACTACCAGATTCACGCCGGGGCTGAACATGTAGTTCACTTCACGCACATCGTTTGTAGAGCGCGCCATCGTATCGCCCACGGGTTGCAAGTTGTGGAAGGTCATACTTTTGCCAAGCAGCGAGAGATACAACTCATCGCGGATATCGCGCTCCATTTTTTGCGCCATCAACTCCGCACCGAAGTTGCGCCCTAATTGCAGCACGCCGCGAATGATCTGCGAAATGCCGATTGTCACCGCCAGCGGCAACAATACTGATGTATCTGGTGTAGGCGCCAACATGGCATTGAACGCATCACCGGTCAGCACAGGGATGACAACAGCTAACACCGCATTGCCAATCGCACCGATGAAGATCATGGCTACGATCCACCAATAAGGCTGTACATGAGAAAGAATCCACCGCAATGTCGTGGACTGGTCGTACTTATTTTTTCTCTGTAAAGTAAATTCTGCTGGAACACTGAGGGAAGTCATAAAGTAATTGTAACATCGTCAAAAAAGCCCGCCGCAACCCTCACTTTAGTAAGGTGTTTTATAAGTAACTGGCAATTCTGCCGGTGCCAACAATTTATAGGAGAGTGTGAAATGAAAGTTTCTTTGCCCAAAACGATCTCTGGCTGGTGTATGTGGTTATTCTTCTTGTGCTTTGGTCTCGCAACATTTGTGCCGGTGCTAGGCACCATCACCCCCTGGCTGGCGCTCGCCTATGCCGTTCTGAGCTTCCTCGGTTTATAAATCAATTTGCAAAATCACGACCTCCCGCAAGGGAGGTCGTGTCATTTAAGCCCTGAAAAGATTTTTGCACAACGCAAAGAATATTCCCAATCCCCATTGGGATAATCCCACCACGAGGATAAAACGGCGTGAGCCGTGGACCATTGAAGAATCTTCTCGCGTTCCCAACCCAGTTCATTATGGAGCAAGTCCACCCGCCTCTTAGACCGGACCTCAAATTGAGCACTGTTCATTGAACTTTCCCACATATTACGCATGAGTGGACCAACCTCATAGCCGCAAGGTCCGATCACGCCTTTCGGGTCAATGGCGAGCCAACCACGTTCTGAAGAGAGAATGTTGAAGTGATGAAAATCGCCATGAATGAGATGATGTTCCTCTGCAAATAATTCTGGCAAAAACGCTTCGACCCTTTCTAGTAATTCTTTTGGATAGGGCCCGGTCATTCCGTCAAAAGTGGGGCGGATGTTTCTTAATTCTCCGAACCAATCTTCCAGCCGAATGAACTTTCCTGTTTCAGGGGCAGGTCGCCAGATTTTCTGCATGACTTGAATCGCTATCTGGGTTCGTTCATCGTCATCTTCCAAGTCTGCAAGCATGGTGCCTGGCTGGAGTTGCTCGATCAACAAGAAGCCCTTCGCCTCATCACAGTCCATGATCTGACATGCCCCATCGCCATTGAATAGTTTCAGCGCTTCTATCTCGCTGACCAGTTCACGATTCGAGACTCCCATCTTGAGAATGACTTTGTCTCGTCCGCGCATGGCAAAGGCGACGAAGTTATACGAGAGGTTGCTCACAGGCTGCACATCGGTCAACTGCCAGCGTTGAGATGCCTCTTCAATTAAGCGAGGAAGGCTGGCAAGAAATGTCTCGCCAGCCTCGCCAAAAGAATGTTTGATATTTGAAGCGAAAGGTTCAGGGAATTGCATGTTATTCCTTATATTTCACCAAATATACTCCCATCACGATCATCCAAACCAACCAAAGTAAGCTGCCCACTAAACCAGCCCAGTCCACTACGGGGAAGGTGGGGATTGCGGTGGCGAGGAGTTCCGTCTGCGCGAGGAGATAAATGGCAGAGGCAACCCAACCCAGAATGGCAACCCATTTGCTGAATATCTTGGATTTGTAAACAATGCCGCTGATCATACACATCCACAAGATGATGAGGAGTTGTCCCATATGCTCGCCGAGGATGACTCCGCCATATTGATGGACGGCGGTGAACACAGCGGCGACTGCGGCTTGGGTGGCTGAATCCGTTGTTGGGTCTGTATAGAGGCGGGCGAGGACTGGGACAACGAAGACCCAGCGTAAGAGTCCCACCACTTGGACGATAAAGCCGATCACGCCCAGAGTTGTCGCTGTTTCCAAAAAGGGAGCTTGTTCATCGGCAAGAACGCGTTTGAGCATGATCGCCCCAAAGAGCATCGGCAGACCGACCCATGCGAATGCGAGCCAGGTGTAAATAAGCGCGTTGCCACCCGCTTGAAATTTTGTGAGGATCTCAGCTGTGGGCAGGCGTAGCACATCGGGGTAGTCGAAATTCATAATGAGAAGGGTGTAGGGGATATTGACAAGCACGGCACCCACGATAAAAAACAGACCTGTTAATTTTCTAAAATTATTTTGCGACATGATTTTTTTCCTGTTTGATATAGGGTTGTAAAACTTGCATCATAAGATCAACGCCATGAGACATTTGCGCTTCGTTGACGGTCTTGCCGCTCACTTCAAGGCTGTTAAGCCAAAATTCGGTGATGAGCCAGCAGATCTCCGCGAGGTTTTGAATTTCTGCTTGTGTTGACTGTGTTTTGAAAATACCGGCTTGAGTAAACGCCTGAAAGAGTTGACCGAATCCCTCAAACCCGCGTTTGCGAACGTCTAGAAAACGTGTGCGCAATTCTTCATCTGCCCGCAAGAGTGCGGCAAGCTCGCGATGTGCAAAACGATATTGCCAGAGGATCTTGTAATTGGACTTGATCATGGTTTGCAAGTCGTTGAGCGATGGCAGCTTATCTGTAGCGAGGCTGAATACGGCATCATTGGCAGAAAATAAACGCTCGAACAAGCCGCGAATAATCTCTTCTTTGTTGTGGAAGTGGTAGTAGAGATTCCCTGGGCTGATGCTTGCCGCTTCAGCAATGTGATTGGTGCTGACAGCGGCTGTTCCTTCGTTGTTGAAGAGGGTGAGGGCGGTATCTAAAATCTTTTCACGGGTGGACATACGTCTCCTAGAGTATTTACTCTAATAGTTTAGAGTAAATACTCTATTTTGTCAAGAGCAAAAAGGGCAGAACTTCTGCCCTTTTTGAAAGTGATTACATAAATACAGCTGGCGAGACTTTAAACCGTTTTGCCAGTGCACGAATTTGACGGACATTTAATTCGCGTTTCCCATTGAGAATTTCAGAAACCACCCCTTGTGAACCGATCTCCGGCAAGTCTGATTGTGTCAACTCTTGCTCATCCATCAAGAAACGTAGTACTCCTGCACCATCCGCTTCAGGAATTGGATAATGTTCTTCTTCATAGAGAGCAATTAATGAACCTAGAGTATCTAAAAAACTATAAAGGGGATGTTTCTCGTTATCTCCGATCTCATCCAATAATTCGTTCAGGCGCTTTACCGCTGTGTTGTATTCTTTGTCATTACGAATAGAAAGTAATGGGGCTATCGATTTCCATTGGGTTTGAAATTCATTTGTGAGGAGTGTCATGTTTCCAATCTCCTTTATCGTATTCAGTATGAGTCAATATATGGCGAATATAAACTTTTCCACGATTGAAATGGATTGAGGCGATGAGCCTATATTTATTTCCGCCAATATTAAAAATCACCCAGTGATCTAACTTGTCTGCGGATGGGAACACCTGGCGAAGCTCTGCAAAATTGGCGAATTCAGTTTTTTGCACAATCTTGAACCATCTCATTAAAGCGCCTCTACTTTCTGGATGCTTTTCCCAGAATGTAATGAGTGTTTTTCGTGTGATGATGTGCATATTTTTATTTTATCTCAAAATGAGATATTTGCAAGGGCAAAATAAAAACTCCGAAGATTTCAAATCTTCGGAGTTTTAGCTTACTTTGCTGCTTTTTCTTCTTTACGTTTTTTCAGCCAACCGTTTAAGCTATATTTTACGACTCGTTCATTGCCTTCAAAAAGGCGTTTGATGTTTGGTCGTAGCGCCAGCACCAACAGAATCTCAGCGCCTACTCCATAGAGCACATACGCCCAAGGGATGATGCCTTGCGAAGCATAATATGCAAATGCCAAAGTGGAATATAACGCCACAGCCATGGTGGTGACAGAAGCAATGCCGATGGTGAAGAAAGTCAACATGCCTAATGGAAGGACGATCAAGATGGATGGCAGGTACAAGCCCATTGCGCCGCCTACAGACGGAGCGCCACCCGCACCACCGCGCAAGCGGATAATCTTTCCATTCTCGTCTCGTTCAGGCAGGAAGATCGAATGGTTGTGTCCCAAGATCGCCGCCAGTGGAGCAATCATGTGAATGACAGGCATCTCGGGCGTGAGCCAGCGTGCTACCCATACTCCTGCCGCGCCTTTCACAATGTCGAGCATGGCAGTGGCGAACCCAGCCCAAAACCCTGCCGCACGCATGGCGTTGGTCCCGCCGGTGCGCCCGCTTTCCACTTCGCGAATATCTTTTCCGGTCGCGATCTTGACGATCAGTAACCCCACCGGAACTGACCCGATCACATAAGCCAGTATAACTGCCACAATGGCTAAGACGATTTGCATTAAGACTCCTCCACGAGTTGCTGTTTAAAATTAGACATCACAAATTAGCAGACATAAAAACACGAAACCTTAGCGTTGGTTGCTAGATGAACCAATCTGCAAGGTCACTTCATCGAACTTGCCGTGCTGAATCCAAAATCCACGTGTTTTCCATGCGCCGTCTGCATGGGAAACGATTACATGAACCACATCATAGGCGGCTTCGGCAATATCGGTGGGTGAAACCGTTTCAGGTCCACTTGGGTGCGAATGGAAGATGCCAAGCAACTCCAGCCTCTGCGACTCGATCCACTGAAAGGCTTGTACTTGTTCTTTGGGATCCATCACGAATCGCACCGGACTTTGTGCCTGATTCGTCACCACCAAAACAGACTCCACGCTGGAGCCGCGACCCGCCAACAAACCACAGGCTTCCAATGGCGCCTGCGCATCAGCATGAGAGATCATTTGTTGAAGTTGTTCATTCGTAAGGGAAAGAGTGCGCATACTTACAAAAAGATCGCAGTGACCCAGGCAACGCCTGCCACGATAATAGGACCCACCATCGCACGCCGCAAGGGAATGTTTTCTGTAAGACTGTTTGAAAGCATCGTCAATGCATAAAGCGGACCCGTGACTGCCAACCCGAATTGAACCGGTGAGAGGGGCCAGTAATGCAGCCCTGCACCGATCTGCGCACAGACCAGCCCAATGCCCACTGCCCACGGAAAGTCCCAGCGGTCGGTGCCATCGAGATGCAGAATACGCAAGCTAATCAACCCGGCAACGATGAGAACCGATGGGATGACCAAGACCATACGTGCCCCAGAAAATCTTAATGACGTGACTAGAATGAGGAACAAGGCATACGCCACAGCAGTAAGACCTGCGCGCGCAAATCCATACAAAGGAGCGGTTGGGTCTACCGAGATGTATTCTGCAATACACACGGCTGCCAATAACACTGCCCCAACTAAAAATGCCCACCACCAGGCAGAACTATTTGAGAGAATGGCAAGCGGGGTTCCTAATACAAAAGCAGTGAGGGTAGGTAGAAGCAAATGCTCGCGAGTGGCACGATTCCCAGCGGAGGGATGGTCGCGGGTGAGCCAGTCCATTCCGGCGGCGGTAAGAGCCGCGGCAAGGGCTGAGAGGAAGAAACTGAGTGTGAGTGGGAAAGAATAATAGAAACCGGGCAGGCTCAGGCTGAGCGTGAGTCCTGGAGATTGAATGAAGCGAGAGAGGGCGTATGTCAAAAGGACCGAAGCAATTAGCATCCCCATGCGGTCGCTGGAAGGCAGTTCTGAGCGGGTTTCTTGCATGGGGGCATTGTACCAAGAACGGCGAAGTCTTGATGGGTTCTGTTGAGATTCTTAGCAAAAACTATGGATTTTTACGCGATTTTCGAGGTGGGCGGTATGGTAGAATCAACTAGTTATGGAAGTATCACGTATTGAAAACCTGCCGCCTCCGCCTGGAATCATCAGTTCCATCAAGGCTGGCTTTGATGTTATTGCATCTCATATCTTAGTCATTTTGTTGCCATTGGCGTTGAACCTGGGCATGTGGCTGGGTCCGCGCTTGCAAATGGATGCTCTTTTCAAATCGCTTGAAAATGACATGGTGAGCATTTGGCAGGCGAGCCAAATTCCTGCCGATCAGATCCAGTCTATGATTACCAGTTATGAGACCATGACCCAATCTGCGAACTTGTTCCAATTACTGCGGACGTTCCCGATCGGGATTCCGGTCTTGTTTGCTCCAACAAAAGGACCATTTACTACGCCGTTAGGGGACCCCGCCATATTGCAAGTTAACGGGTTGACTTTGCTATTATGGTTCTTTCTGTTGACGGGTATTGGCTGGATCATTGGTGCGATTTATTTTCGAATTGTAGCAGGGGTTACCTTCCCACAACAAACAGAATCGGTTCATGTGTTGCAAGCCATTTTTCAAACCATCTTGATCTCGATAGTTGGCAATTTGTTGTTGTTCGCCCTGAGCATGCCGATCTTCTTTATTCTTTTGGTAGCTATGCAAGTTAGCACGGTATTGGCAAACTTGGTGGTGTTGTTCGTCGCATTGGGTTCGGTGTGGGTGATTGTGCCCCTCTTCTTTTGGGCACATGGCGTTTTTCTCAAACGCCAGAATGTGTTGACATCCATCCTTAGCAGTATTAAATTGACACGGTTCACACTCCCAACCAGCAGTCTCTTTGTGTTGACGGTTTTTCTGCTTTCGTACGGGTTGAATTATCTTTGGCGTCTTCCCTCTTTGAATTCGTGGTTGACCCTGCTCGGGCTTTTCGGTCACTCGTTCGTGACGACGGCTTTGCTGGCAAGTAGCTTTATTTATTATTATGAAATGAGTGCCTGGGTGCAAACGGTTTTGGATAAACTGCGCCCAAATAATATTATTAAACAAGCATGATGACGGAAGTTGTCATCGCAGGTATTTGGAGGATTTTGTGGCTGAAAACAATTATGATGTAAGTTCGATCCAAGCGCTGGAAGGTATTGAACATGTTCGTAAACGCCCCGGTATGTATGTGGGTGGTACCGATATCAAAGCGCTGCACCACCTCGTTTATGAAGTGGTGGATAACGCCATCGACGAAGCGTTGGCTGGTTTCTGTACACGCATTGATGTGACTATTCATAAAGATAGCAGCGTCTCCGTCAAAGATAACGGACGTGGTATTCCAGTCGGTCCACACCCTTCCAAGAAAGATGCCAATGGCAAGCCCATGGAAACCGTGGACGTGGTCATGACCGTAATCGGTGCTGGTGGTAAGTTTGGCGGCGGCGGTTATAAAGTTTCCGGCGGTTTGCATGGTGTGGGTATCAGTGCTGTCAATGCTCTTTCTGAGTGGACAACCACTGAGATCAAGCGCGATGGCAAACTGTGGAAACAAGAATATAAGCGTGGTGTGCCGCAAGGCAAGATTCAACAGCTCGGTAAAGTGGATAAGGAAGATACTGGCACTACCCAGACTTTTAAGTTCGATAAAGTTATCTTTACTGAAGATATCGATTTCCGTTTTGACACCCTCGTTCAGCGCTTCCGCGAAATGTCCTTTGTGACTCGCGGTATCACCCTTAAGTTCGTGGATGAACGCGCTGACCGTGAGATGACCTTCCACTTTGAAGGAGGCATCACTTCGTTTGTCCGCTATTTGAACCGCAATCGTGAAACTCTGCACTCTGTGGTGCATGTTGAAAAAGAAGTGGAAAATATTGGCATTGAAGCCGCCATTCAATACACAGATGCATATACTGAGTCTGTGTACTCCTTTGCCAATACCATCAACACCATTGACGGTGGTACTCACCTCACTGGTTTACGTTCATCCCTGACGCGTGTCATCAATGACTATGCCCGTAAGAGCGGCTTGCTCAAAGATGCTGACCCGAACTTCTCTGGTGATGATACTCGCGAAGGTCTTACTGCCATTGTGTCGGTCAAGCACCCGGGTCCGCAATTTGAATCGCAGACCAAAGTGAAGTTGATGAACCCCGAAGTGCAGACCTATGTGGCGCAGGTGGTCGGTGAAACCTTCATGACCTTCCTGGAAGAAAATCCGCAGGCTGCCAAGGCGATCATTGCAAAGTGTCTTACCTCGGCTCGTGCTCGTGATGCAGCTCGTAAAGCACGCGACCTCGTTATTCGCAAGTCTGCCCTTGAATCACTGACTTTGCCCGGCAAGCTCGCAGATTGCTCTGAACGCGATACTTCCAAAACTGAACTCTACATCGTAGAAGGTGACTCGGCAGGTGGCTCTGCCAAACAGGGACGTGACCGCCACTTCCAGGCGATCCTCCCGTTGCGCGGTAAGATCCTCAATACCGAACGCGCCCGCCTCGATAAGATCCTTGGTAATAACGAAGTCAAGGCGCTTATTTCTGCATTGGGAACCGGCATTGGTGATAACTTCGACCTTGAAGGCTTGCGCTACGGACGCGTCATCATCATGACAGATGCAGACGTGGACGGCAGCCACATCCGCACACTTTTGCTGACCTTTTTCTTCCGCTACATGCCGCAGTTGATCGAAGATGGTCATCTGTATATTGCGCAGCCGCCGCTGTATCGCATTGCGTACAAGAATAACGTCAAGTATGTGTACAGCGATAAAGAAAAGGATAAGGCGATCAAAGAACTCGGCGAGAAAGCCAACCTGCAACGTTACAAAGGTCTCGGTGAAATGAACCCAGACCAGTTGTGGGACACCACCATGAACCCCACCAATCGCACGCTGTTGTTGGTGACGGTGGACGATGCCGCTGAAGCAGATCGCACCTTCGATATGCTCATGGGCGATGCTGTAGACCCACGCAAGAAGTTCATCCAAACCCATGCCAAAAGCGTAAGGAATTTGGATATTTAGTTCAGCTTAAACAAAAAAAGCCCGCGAATTCGCGGGCTTTTTTTGTTGGCTATATCTATGCGTTCGTCTTGGCTACGCTACGCATTGCCGCGATCTGACGGACATGGTCCACTTCGTGTGCAAGCAAAAGCAGAATCCATGTTTTATATGTACACAAACCAAACGCCGGGTTGGCATCTGTTTTATGTGGGTCGTGCGAGTTGCGCGTAGAATGAATTACCGTATGGATCCGCTCGGTAGCGGCATTCAAGCTCACCCGTAGGTCTTGAACCGAAATATTTTGCTGCGCACCTTCACCAAATCCACGGGCGGCTTCTACGATATGCGGCAACTGACTGGTGGCGATATCCAGCAATTGATTGTGATAAAAGCCCTGCGAATAAACCAAATGCGTGATTGATTCGCTAATGCTCCAGAACGGATGAACCTTTGAAACAAAAGCAACTTGCGCATCGGTCAATCCGTCCAGTAATTCTGAGGTGTGGGCGCGGGTATTTATAAAAGTATCAATAAACTCATCTAAAGAATATTCTTGAGATGCTTCGAGCCAGGTGGTCTGTTTTGTAAACGCTGAAAGAATAAGAGGGTTTAATTTGTCTGAGGAAATCATAAAAAGGATTTTATCTCACTTTTGATTGCAGTACTTTGGTACTGGAAAATAGCGGGAACAATCTGTAAGGCACAAGCGTTATAGGTGGGCAAATGAAAAGAGGATTTAATGAAACTTACGACCAACAACCTTATTATTATTTTCGGCAGCCTAATTTTGTGTATGCTGGTGCTGATTCCTATTACTGTGTTTGCCATGCCTTTATTCGAAGCGAACCAAAACAAGCCAGACCCGCAAGCCACAATGAATGCCATGGTGACCCAAACGGTGATCGCTTTGACTCTTAACGCCCCGACGCAAACCCCGCTTCCTCCCACGGCGACACCTGTTCCTGCTACGAACACACCTGTGCCTACTCTGACAACGGCTCCCACCAGCACTTACTGCGATTGGATGGCATTCGTCACCGATATCACCGCGCCCGATGGGACAAATTTCTCAACCGGTGAAACCTTCGTCAAAACATGGCGCATCAAGAACCGCGGCACCTGTAATTGGACTCCTGATTACACTCTCGTCTTCAACGGCGGCGACCAGTTGGGCCCCACTACTTCAGTGCGTTTGCCGGGTTATGTGGCACCTGGTCAGTCTATTGATGTATCTGTTACGTTTACCGCACCGAACACCCCCGGCTCCTACCGCGGATATTGGATCATGCGCAATGCATCTGGCGCGCTCTTTGGCAGCGGTGATAAAGCCAACGCCCCGATCTATGTAGATATTCGCGTTCGTCAGAGTGACTCGTTGCCACATGGTACCGTGAGCGGCAACTTGTGCTACCCAAGTGAGTTCAATCCGCGCATGACACTTTATATCGAGAATGCTAGCACAGGAGAGCGGATTCAATTTGCTATCACAGAGAACCAATATGTTTATGACGTATTGGTGCCTGCCGGACGATATTATGCCTATGCCTGGGCGCCAGAATACAAACTTGAAGGTGCCTATACCCACGATAACGGAATAATGAAATCCTTCATTGTGGAAAGCGGAATGGAAACACCTTTTATCAATTTGTGTAATTGGGGTCCGTATGGGCATGCGAAAGGTGAATAAACAAAAAATGCGACCTGATACAGGTCGCATTTTTTTACCCAATTTCCAGTGAATACAGCACGGTTTCCATCTCTTGCGGAGTCAAGCCGCCGTGGTGCCCGTAAAAGCGTTGCTCGAATTTATCCTTTTCATACCACCATACGGATTCGTACCGATAGGGGAGAATGACCAAATTCCCAACCCGCTCCAAGAATCGTTGTGAGATCTCGGGTCCGAAATAGCCTTCTGATATGAGGGTCTCTGTCCTGACCACATCGGCTTTGCCTTCCAACCGTTTGGTAAAAAAATCTTGCGCTTCTTCCAGCATGTTGGGCTTGATATACATGAACATATCACGTGCAGACCCAGCGGGGACAATGAGATGTCCGCGCTTGTTGGTGCGAATGAACTTCTCAACACCAGAGAAATCCTTGTGAGTATTGAGATAGACCGTTGTTTTCGGATCTACTTCGCACATGCCATGATCGGCTGTCATCAGAAAGAGAATGCGCTTTTTGCTGCTGAAGATCTGGTCGAAGTAATGCTGCATCATCATCAAAAAGGTTTCGATCTCCGCATCGGTCTGCGGACTGTTCGGTCCGTATTGGTGGGCAACACCGTCGATCTTGTCGAAATACACGTGGATATACGTGGGCTGAGTTTGTTTTTCGAGTTTTAATTTGACGTTGATGAAAGCTTCCGTGAGAGTCTTAAACGAGATGATATCTGAACCTTGCATCACAGTCTTGGAATAAGTAGAGGGTGTGAAATCACGCAAGCCATAGTTGAAGGCTTCCACATCCATTTGTTTTAGTGCCGGGTAGAACACCCCTCTGGGGAAGATATCTAAAGGTTGAACTTTTTTATCAATGGTGTCGCGGTCTTTGGAACCTGTAGCATAAGAAAACAAAAGCGGCGCAATGACGCGGTCTACCGAGGGTTCATAGTAATACCACTCGTGGACTCCACTCTGCCCGACGGGAATGCCGGTATGCATAGTGGTGACATGCGCAGCAGTGGTGGATGGGAATTGCGAGGTTAGTTTTTCGATCTTGCCGTTTTGGGCAATACGTTTCAAAAAAGGGTGGTCTTGAAATTTTTCGAAAAAGCGCCAGCCAAAGGCATCAATGAAGAACACCACAACGGCATCATATTGCTTGGAAGCGAAAGCATCTAAAATGCGCTGCGGCGTTCCGGCGAAACCGCCAGAGTCATAACGAGGTTTTACAAAGTCTGGGTGCATACTTCATGTAGCATTGTCATGCTGAGCGTCAGCGAGGCATCTCTTCAATAAGAGACCCTCGCCTATTGGCTCAGGGTGACATTAATCCAGCATCATCCTCGCGGCTTTTCTGCCGATCTCTACTGCGAAGTTCGTGCCGCGATCCCACGGGTAGACTTGGCTCATGGAAGCAAAGTACAAACCTTCGATGGGTGTTTGTATCGCGGGGATATTTTTAGAATGCCCAACCAAAGGCACGGGTTGAGCGTAATTGGTTTTGTGAACCCAAATTTTCTTGACCCAATCGCGCTTGAATTCGGGGTTGAATTTCTCAAACGCCGGAATAAATTTTTCCAGCAATTGTTCATCGGTCATCTCGAAATACTCATGACCCAATTCCAGATAATCGCCTGCATACACAATATGGTCACCCCCAAAGTGTTCTTTCGAAACAAAGTTTGTATGTTCCACTAAGGCAAGGAAAGGATAACCTTCTTCCTTGGGCACATTGAACCAGTAATAGCCTTCTTTCGAAAGCGAGTGTTTCAGCGAGAGCGTCATTACCACAGCTCCCATCGACTTCAGATCGAGCAAGCCCTTCAAATAGGACTCGGGCAATTCAGGTGCCAACTTCGCCATCAAACTCGGTGACGTGGTGACGAGGACCTTGTCGAAGGCTTCACCATCTACGCTCAAACCTGTCGATGCCTGATTCCTCTTAATCGACTTGATACTCACCCCAAGCCGAATCTCCACTCCTTTTTCGAGCAGCTTCTCTGCAAAAAGATCAGCAAAGTGTTGAAAGCCGCCTTCAAAGGTGCCGAGTCGAGTCGTGCGGGCGTGCATACGTGCCCACAACCAAGCCATGTTGACGTCTTTGTAATAGGATGCGAATTTCCCAATCAGCAATGGCTGCCACATCTGCTCATAGACTTGTTTGCCCGCGTACTTCAACATCCATTCGTGAGCGGTGACCTTCTCTAGCGCCTGCCAGTTCTTGGTGATGCGCAGAAAGAGTCCGACGAAGCCAAATCTAATTTTGTTCAGACCAAATCCAAGTCCGGGAAAACGAAGCGCGTTGAGAATCGAGTCAAAAGGATACCATTTCTTTTTATAGTACATCACGGTCAACGGGCGTGGGAAGCGGACCTTATCCTCCAAGCCCAGTTCGCGAATCAGCCCAAGCATTTCACTGTCAGATTGAAACCAGTGATGATAGAACTTTTCTACAGACCAATCCCAATGCGGTTCTTTAAAACCACTGGCGAGACCGCCCGCATAATTTGCTGCTTCAAAAATGGTGACGTCGTGACCTGCTTTGCGTAAGTCCCAGGCGGCAACCATGCCGCCGTAGCCTGCTCCAAGAATTGCAATTTTCAAGAGAGTTCTCCAAATTTAGTTTGTTCTGAGTTCCAATTGTTCTGCCAGGACCTTTAACTTGCCCCAGCGTTTGCGGACAACGTAAATCATGGCGAGGGTCTGCATCCAAACAAGTTCACTATCTGGCAGTTCGATGGCTTCTTCAAAAACTTTTACAGCTTCTTCATCCGTTCGTTTGGTGCGGACGTATTCGTCAGCCAGTTTTCGAAGTTCTTTTACGTGTTGCCCGTTGAGTTTACCATCCAACCGTTGAATAACGTCTTGCATGGCGCTTTCTAATTCATGCTCGGTGAATGGCTTGACAAGGAAATTTTGAATCCCCATTTCCTTTGCGGCTTGAACTGTTTCAGGGTGATTTTCAGCTGAGACAAGAATACAGGCTGTGGTTGGGTTTACCTGCAATATCTGCTTGTAAGCATTTAACCCGTTTAACTTGGACATATTAATATCGAGCAGCACAACATCGGGTTTATGTTGACGTGCCATTTCAACGGCTTGCGTGCCGTCAAGGGCAATGGCAACTACCTCTACGCCTTTAACTGCGGAGAGCATCACACGGGTGTTACGCCGGGTTTCCTGAGTGGTATCTGCAATGAGGACTCGTTTTTTTCTAAGTTGGGGAGTCATATCGTCCTGCCTTTTACTGGGACAATGGTTTCAACCCATTGAGTATAACCGAGGCAAGTATCTCAACTTATCGTACTTAAGGTACCTTACAATATTGTAGCGCGGTTGACTTTTTCACCAACTCGCAGAGGGTGTTCGTTTAATGCTTTAGTGTTTTTTGGCGCATCAGCGCGCCCAGCGCCTGCAATTTATCCCAACGTTGACGGATGACATAGATCATGGCGAGGGTTTGTGCCCAGCGTAATTCGCAATCTGGATGTGAAACCAATTTTTCGAACACGTTTACAGCCTCGTCATCTGTACGTTTTTTCTGGAGGTACTCATCGGCGAGCTGGCGCAAAACATGAAGGTCCTCATTGGAAGAGGTATCTTCAACATCTGGCTCAAAATTGAGCCTTTGTAGGATTTCTTTAATTGCTTTTTCAAGTTCTTCCGATGTGAAGGGCTTGACGAGATAATGCCGGATACCCAAGTCTGAAGCTTTTTTTACAGCGCTTGGGTCCTTGTAAACCGAAATAATAATTCCTTCTATATGCGGGTTTTCTTTCATGATCTGCGAATAGGCTTCAAACCCATCAAACTTTGGCATATGCAGGTCGAAAACCACAATATCTGGCTTGTGCTGATGTGCCATCCCGATCGCTTCGCTGCCATCGAGAGCGACTGCCACCACTTCGATCTCGTCTATCATGGAAAGCATCAGTTGGGTGTTACGGCGTGTCTCAGCTGTATCATCTGCCAGGATCACTTTTCGCTTTCTTTTTGTCTCCTGCATTGCAGCCTACCTTTTTGTGTCAACGAAAATACCGCTTTGCTTACTTGGTCTCTTCACGCAGGGTGTCGCTCCACTTGATGCCTTCGCGCGCAAGGTAATAAGCGCCCAACGCCGTGATGGGAACCCACAACGCAACATGCAGAACGAGGGTATAGCCTGCCGCCGTGGCTTGGTCCACACCATAGGCAGTGAGGACGGCGATGCCCGGAGCATCAAAGGTGCCAATATAGCCCGGCGCCGAAGGGATAGTAGTGGCGAGGTTGACGATCCCGTTCATCAGCATCAGTGCAAAGAAGGAGACCGTGAAATTAAAGGCGTGCATCACGAACCAATACTTGGCAGTTTCCAAAAGCCAAATGACCACCGAAGTGAAGAAAACCATCAAAACGTTGAAAGGCGAACGAAGCGAAGCAAGCCCTTCGAGGAACTTGTCCATAATGCCGGTAATTTTTTCATGCATGCGAGCAGGGGTCAGGCGTGTGATCATCCACGAACCGACTTTGCTGGTGAACTGTGGGAACATGGCTGCCAGCAAAAAGACCAGCAAGGCACCGAGGAAGACCCCGGTTCCGATCACCGCCACTTGCTGGATATTCCCTACAAAGCCGGATGCCCCTGTGAGTTTTGCCAACTCAGACAAGTTCACGAACACGAACGCTAGCATCACCACACCATCAAAGATGCGCTCCACGATGATGGTCGCCAACGAAGCGGAAACAGGGACATCTTCTTTGCGCTTCAAGATCACAGCGCGTAGCACTTCACCGGCACGAGCCGGGTAGATGTTATTGCCCATATAGCCGATGGTTGTGATGGGGAACATGGTTTTGGTGGGAATCTTCTTGATGGGTCCCAGCAGATAGTGCCAACGCCATGCCCGCACCCAAACCCCGATGAAATACACAAAAATACCTGGCACCAGCCAGATATAGTTTGCTTTCAGCATCGTGCCCCAAAAATCGCCCAGATGCAGTCCGCGTAGGGAAAGCCATAAAAATAGGATGCTGATTAGCACCCCGAGCCAAAATTGCCATTTCTTCATTTGCATAATTGTTGATTGTACCAAAATGAAAGGTGGTAAACGAGACCGCGCTTTTTGCCCTCGCGTATAATTTGAGCCTTGAAAGGAACGTGAATGAAAAAATATTTTCCCACCATACGAGATTATCTTCTTATTATTGCATCCAGTTTGATCCAGGCAGTGAGTTTGCGCCTGTTCTTTATCCCTGCGAATCTGGCTTCGGGCGGGGTGAGTGGTATTTCACAGTTAATCAACCACTTTACAGGCTGGCCCATCGGTTTGATGGTGTTGATTGGTAATATCCCACTTTTTCTTCTAGGCTGGCGCTTCCTTGGCGGATTTAAGTTCGCCATGCGCACAGCCGTTGCCATTATTACCTATTCGATCTTTACCGATCTGGTGATGAAGATTCCTGCTTTTGTTTCGTATTCTCAGATTCTGATCAATGACTTGCAAGGTGATATTTTCTTGAACTCTTTGTATGGCGCTATCATCAGCGGTGCAGGGTATGGGTTGGTTTATCGCGCACGTGGCACCAGCGGTGGTTCAGATATTTTGGCGCGTATTCTCAATAACTGGCGCGGAATTTCAATGACGCAGAGTTATCTGATGGTGGATGCAGTTGTGATTCTCTCGGCGGGGTTTGTCTTCGGTTGGAAGGCGGCTCTCTATGCCATGATCACCCTCTACGTCAGTGGGCTGGTAGCTGAGACAGTGCTCGAAGGCGGCGGGACCGTCCGCACGGCTATGATCGTTACCTCCAAACCTGATGATGTTTCCAATCGCATTATGGAAGATATGGGGCGTGGCGTAACCTGGCTCGAAGGCAAGGGTGGCTACACCGGCAATTCAAAACCGGTTCTGTATTGTGTCGTCAGCCGCGCAGAAGTGGCAACGCTCAAAGCCATCGTCCACGAGAGCGACCCTGAGTCCTTTCTGGTGATCGGTACAGCCCATGAAGCATGGGGTGAAGGGTTTAAGCCGTTGAAAGGACGCTAATAAAAAACTCCGAGGTCTGAAAGACCTCGGAGTTTTTTATCATTTCTTCATTCCATATCCCAATTGCTTGAGGACATTCGCATCGTTACGCCAGTCTTTCGAGACCTTCACGCGCAGTTCCAAATATACTTTGTGCCCGCCCATGTCTTCGATTTCTTTTCGTGCGGCGCTTCCGATGGTCTTCAACATTTTGCCGCCTTCGCCGATGACGATTCCCTTTTGAGACTCGCGCTCCACAAAGATCGTGGCGGCGATATAAGACATGCCATTCTCGCGTTCCTTGAACTCATCGATGCGGATCGCCATGCTATGCGGCACTTCGTCGCGTAATTTGATGAGGCAGGCTTCGCGGATTAGATCTGCAGCGATTTCTTTTTCATACAAGTCAGTGATTTGATCATCGGGATAATCCGCCTCTCTCTCAGGGACGGCTTGAATCAGCGCTTCGGTCAGTTCGCCCAGCCCAAGCCTTCTCGCCGCAGAGACATGCATCACGCTGGCTTTGTCAATCAATTTTGCATATTCACCCTCGCGCGCAGACAATTCGTCGGGTTGCACCAAGTCACTTTTGTTTAGGACCAGCATGCGGCGAGTTCGAGGCGAAATGCCATAGAGGAGAGTTGAGATATTCTTGTCCTCTTCGGTCGGGGAGGTAGATGCATCCACGAGCCAGAGAATCAAATCCACACCATCGAGAGCATCTTCGGCTTCATAGTTGAGGAACTCGCCGAGTTTATGTTTGGCTTGATGAATGCCGGGCGTATCGACGAAGACCAGTTGGGCATTGTCGAGCGTGAGAATGCCGAGTTGACGTTTGCGCGTGGTCTGCGGACGCGGCGACACGGCAGCGATCTTTTGCCCAAGCAAGGCGTTGAGCAGGGTAGACTTGCCCACATTGGGGCGACCGATAATGGCGATAAAGCCGGAACGATGGGTCATGCTTGTTTGGGACTCCAGTTTGCGATGACGAGACTTAAGATAATGAGCACCGCACCGGTAACGATCTGCCAGGTCAGCGCTTCATTAAGGAAGATGACCCCAAGTGTAACGCCGCCCAGCGGAAATAGATAGGTGACCATGGTGGTGCGGGTAGGTCCGATTTCGTGGATGAGATAGAACAACATAATGAATGCCAGCCCCGAGCCGAGGATGCCCATCCACAATAAGGCGATCCAGGTGATGGGCAAGGTGGGAATCTTGATCGGCGATTCAAAAATGAAAGCAGATGCGATCATCACAGCAGATGCAGAGACGAGTGGACCGAGTCCGCGCATGGTGGCGGATGTGCCTTCTGTGAACACACGGGCAATGATGGAGCTCGCCGCATAAAAGACGCAAGCCAAAATAACAGCCAATTGCCCAAGCAACGAACTGGTAGATGCGCCCAGGTCTTTGCTCATTAGAACGACCACACCCGCAAAGCCAGTTAATAAGCCCAGTACTTTGGGGGTTGTCATCTTATCGTCGTGCAGCATGAAGTGCGCCACGAGAATGGTAAAGAGCGGCACAGTGGCGTCGAGAATGGAAGCGACGCCCGAGTCGATGGATTTTTGCCCCCACGAGATCAGGAAGAAGGGAATGGCGATATTGGTCAGCCCAAGCACGATCAGCGGAGCCCATTCTTTCCATGTGCGCGGCAGGGGAATCCGTTGAGTCACTACGACTGCCACGCCAAATAAAAATCCAAAGAAAGCGCGGAAGGCAACCAAGGTGATAGGGCCGACTTCACGCAGTGCAAGTTCTACCCATAAAAAGGATGAACTCCAGATCAAGCCGAGAGTGATAAAAATTGCCCAATGTTTTGTTTTCAATTTAACTCCTTTGTTTAACAGGCATTGTAGCGGGTAGGCTTTTATTTTCCTACCCGATTCTTGCTTGTTTAACCGAAGGCGGGAGTGTATCACCGTCCTTTCGCGAGCTGTCAACCCTACGGCGGAAGGTTGCTCCTTTTACAACTCACCGTTATTATCGGGCTTCTTGAGGAGATACCTTATGTCCAAGACTGCCCTGCCTGATTTTGATTCGTTCTGGGATTACTCAAACCCAACACAAACCGAAGTTAAGTTTCGCGAAATCCTGCCGCAGTTTCCTGAAGGCAATGAACGTTTAGAGCTACTGACTCAGATCGCACGGGCACAAGGCTTGCAACGCAAGTTCGATGAAGCGCATAAAACTTTGGATGATGTAGAAGGGCAGTTGCTTGTAGATTCATCCCGCGCCAGAGTTCGCTATCTTTTGGAACGCGGGCGCGTTTTCAATTCTTCCAAGCACCCAGATGAAGCCCGTCCGTTCTTTGAGCATGCACTGACCATGGCGCAGGAATTGAAAGAGGATTTCTACGCCGTGGATGCAGCTCACATGCTGGCGATCGTCGCAGACCCCGCCTCTTCTCTCGACTGGAACCTGCGTGCCATTCAAATGGCAGAATCCTCCGCTGACGAAAAAGCCCGGGGCTGGCTCGGCTCGTTGTATAACAACACGGGCTGGTCGTATCACGATATGGGCGATTTTGAATCAGCGTTGAAAATCTTTCAGAAAGCCGAATCCTATTTCGGCGAAGTGAGACGCGAAGACCGGCTGCGAATCGCTAAATGGACAGTGGCGCGCTGTCTGCGTTCGATGAATCGCATCGAAGAAGCCTTATCCAAACAAATGGCATTGAAAGCCGAATTTGATTCGATTGGCGAGAGTGACGGCTATGTGGATGAAGAGATCGGGGAATGTTTGTTGCTGCTGAAACGCGAAAGTGAAGCCAAACCTTATTTTGCCAAGGCGTATGAATTGCTCAGCCAGGATGAATGGATGATGTCGAACGAGGCTGAGCGTATGAAGAGGATGAAAGAGTTGGGTGGGTAAAGTAGGCGTGATAGCTGCTAAAGAGAACTGCCTGTGTAATACAACATCAGAAGCGACAGCCCGCAGATAAGAATGGAAATGCCCATAAGAATAAAAAAGACCAGGCGCCCTACAGGCGCATTTGGTTTAAGGATGGAGTTTGCGGGGTTTTCGAGGTCGTAATAGACGGTTACTTTCGTGCCGGTTTGGTATTGCTTTGCGTACGCACGCACTTTTTCTTCACTGTAAGCAAGTCCTGTAATGCCTTCGTAAGCGGCTTCTGACACCTTCGAGGACTCGTATGATGTTAGATTAACCTTGTACGTGTACCGGATATCGAGTCCAAAATGCTTGTTTTTGTCGAATCTTTCTCTATTGATCACTTCTTCAATATCATCTGCGTTGGACTGTATGATCTCACCCGTTGTTTGTGCCCATGATTTTTTTTCGTTCTTTTTGGAGAAATCCTTAACTGCATACCCGATCAGACCCAAACCAAGCAGAAACATAACAGCAGTCGCAATTAAGATTGAAGCCATAAGTTTTACTCCTTATTTGCAGGTATGTATGATCTAAATGCTTTTTACGAGATAATATTCCCCGCGTTCAAAGCCGCGATCCAGATAATACTGGCGCGTACCCACCGCCGCAATGACGGCAAGATTCTCAAAGCCTTTTTCTTTTGCTACCCGTTCCACTTCTTCGAGCAGGCGTGTGCCCAAGCCAACATGCTGAGCCGCGCCCGTTTTTTCCACACCCACGCCCAGTGACTGTCCATACACATGGACTTCACGGATCAACGCCGCGCCGTTGAGATCGGTCATGCCGGTTTCGGGTGAATCTTTGGAAGGCAACGACAAGCGGATAAACCCAGCCAAGCCATCCTCTACCGTGTTGAACGAAATGAAATGCTCTTCGGCTTTCCCAGCTTGATAGACGAGGTCGTTCAACGCCAACGAAGAAAGCTCAACCGTCTTGCCTTTCACTTCACGGCAACGAATGCACTGACATTTCGTGCCGCGCTTCTTCATCTCATCGTGAACGTCCTGACGCAAACTTGTGCGGCGATTGCCTTCCACCACATTGTTGCCCGGAATATCGCGAATGACACGATTCACACGGCAATATCTTGGAATGCCCGGCTTGATATCGGCAATGAGGTGAATCAGTTCGTCTGTTGTGTAGGCTTGAAATTCTCCGCGCTGCCAATATTCGTACAACTCAGCATTTGCGAGTAATTGATTGGGGTAAATTTTTATTTCATCTGGGCAGAAGTCATTCCACAAACGGGCGAAATCTTCACGGTCGGATTGCGGAGTTGCGCCTAGAAGATTGGGCATCCAATGCAGCACGATCTTGAACCCGGCGGCTCTCAGCAAAGCAGTTGCCTGACGGGTGCATTCCACATCATGTCCGCGTTTGTTGATCTCCAGAATATGGTCGTCGAAACTCTGCGCGCCCATCTGCACTTTGGTCACGCCGAGGTGACGCAGCCACTTGATCTCGTCGGGATTAATTTCATCCGGTCGGGTTTCGATGACCAATCCCACGTTGCGGTGCGGCGCAGTTTCGTTGACTTTCTGTAGTGTAGCAAGGTCAAGTGTAAAAGGCGCAGTGGGAGTCGGTTCTTCGGCAGGCACAACCTGCGTGCCGTTCATGGCGTCGAAGCAACGCGCAATGAACCATTCCTGATAATCACGCCGATACGAAGACCACGTGCCGCCGAGGATGAGCAATTCAATTTTGTCGGTGGGGTGACCCAGATTCTTCAAGGCGCGAATGCGATTGGTCACCTGCTCATACGGGTCAAATTTATGTTCAAGCGCGCGCATCGCTCCGGGTTCATCGGGCAGGTAGCTTTTGGGCATGCGCACATCGGTGGGGCAGAAGATACATTTGCCTGGGCAGGGATAAGGCTTGGTCAGCACCGTCACCGTGGTCACGCCAGAGAGGGTGCGCATCGGCTTCATGCGGATCTTTTCGAGCAATGCCGTATTGGCTTCCATTTCGCCACTGGCAACCATTTGCTCATAGGCAGCCACCAACGCCGCCTTGTTCAAGTACCCGCCGCCCTCCAGCGGATGCCGCCGAATGAGCGTCATCACATCTTCGCCCTCGCGGATTTTGTTAAGCAGAAAATGCGCCAACTCCATTTTCTTTGGGGTCAGCGCGTTGATTTTCTTCCAGTGTTGTCGTTTCTCGGTAAATTCCATCAACAGCCTATAAAGTGAATGTCCCCTATTTTATCTCCATTTGAAACTCTTTTTGCACTTCGGTCAATTTCTTCTTTTTGAACATATCGGTATGCAACCCGCATTCGATTTTTCCGCGCCCTGCCCAGCGCCCGGCTCGTTCATCGTCGTTCACGCCAATGGCAATCGTGCAAGGAGCGCAACCTACACTGCGATATCCCTTTTCAAGCAATGGGTGTGATGGCAGGTCATATTCTTTCATGTAGTTTTCTACATCTGCCTTTTTCCAATTTAGCAATGGGTTAACTTTTAGCAACCCATCATCTTGCAATTCCAAAATTTTCGCGTGGGCTCGCACTTCGGTCTGGTCGCGGCGAATGCCGGAGATCCATGCTTTCACGCCTTGCAATGCCTTTTGCATGGGTTGCACTTTGTTGAGATAACAGCAAAGATTCGGGTCGTCCACCGGCAGCTTGCGGATGTTTTGTAAAGCGAACGTGTCCCAGCGGGTGTCGCGATACAGGTCAAATACGTTGAGCTTCCATTCCAGAGCGATCTGCTCACGGAACATCAGTGTTTCCCAAAAATGATAGCCTGTATCAATAAAGAATACGGTCACGGTATGGTCGATCTGCGAAACCATATGCAGCAGTGGCATCGACTGTGTCTGAAACGACGAACTCATTGCAATGTTAGGCGAATATTCTTTGATCGCCCAGCGAATGATCTCTTGTGGGGTTTGGGTCTCAAATTCTTGAGAGAGTTTTTCAATCTCTTGTGCAGAAAGCATGAAAAGATTATACCGTTCTGAACCGGTATAATTTCTGTATGGATGCCAGCATTACAAAACAGTTAATTGAGCTCAATCGAAAATTTTATGACCAATTCGGCGAATCGTTTTCTGCCACCCGCCAACGCTTGCAGCCAGGGGTAAAGCAGGTATTAGATTCGATTCAAGCGGATGAATCCGTGCTGGACTTGGGCTGCGGCAATGGATTTTTCCTGCGTGCGTTGCATGACCGTGGTCACCAAGCCGCGCTTCTCGGCGCAGACTTTAGCCTGCCTCTGCTACGAGAAGCGGAAGCTACGCCGGGAGTTAAGTTCAAGGCTCTGGATCTGATGCAGCTTTCAGCGGTCAGCGATCAGCTTTCAGTGGCAGATGGGTGGGATGTAATCACAATGTTTGCGACCATGCATCACATTCCTTCGCGAGAAGTCCGTTTGGATATTTTGCTGACGGTGAAAAAATTACTAAAGCCAAATGGGAAGTTCATTCTTTCAAATTGGCAATTCTTGAATAGCGAAAAGCTCAAAGCGCGAGTCCAGCCGTGGGGGCGGGTGGGGCTGTCAGATTCAGATGTGGATGAAGGGGATTATCTACTCGACTGGCGCAGTGGCGGCGAAGGGCTACGGTATGCGCATCAGTTTTCAGAGGGGGAACTGTTTGGGTTGGCAGAACAAGCCCAAATGAAGGTGGAGGCGTCTTTTCTGTCCGATGGGGAAAATGGCAAATTGGGGTTGTATCAAATTTGGCAGGCTTAATGACTAACTGCTACACAATTCCGCCCATTGTGTTTTGCAATATATAAAGCTTGGTCCGCCCGGGCGATTAACGTTTCTAATGTTGTTGAACTCTCATCACGACATGCCACGCCAAGGCTGGCTGTGATACTAATTTCTTTGTCATCGATCTGGATTGGTTTTTTTGTGATTGCGCTTCGCAAACGTTCGGCGATGTTCATGCTCGCTTTCATGTGAGCATCGGGCAAAAGGATAATGAATTCTTCGCCACCATAGCGCCCAATGTAATCTATTTCGCGGATGCAACTTTTACAGCGTTTGGCGAATTCGCGCAAAACAAGATCTCCTACTGCATGCCCATACGTGTCATTGATGGACTTGAAGTAATCGAGGTCAATCATAATCGCTGAAAATGGGCGATTTGTATTTTGCGTTTTCGAAAATTCAGCCTTACCCGCCTCTATCAGTCCTCGACGGTTACTAACCCCTGTAAGCGGATCGGTTACGGCTTGAGTTTGTGTTTCTTTCAATATTCTTGCGTTTTCAAGTGTGACCGCAACTTGATTGGCAAATTCAGTGGCGATCATGATCTCTTGTTCACTAAAATCGTTTGGCTCAGCACTGTCCACGGCGAGCAAGCCAATTACCTTTTCCTGCACAATCAAGGGAATGCCAAGCCACGAACGGATATGGTTATGCGGCGGTTGCTTGAATTGCGGGTAGACTTCGCCTGCATCTGGGAGGTAAAAGGAAGAACCTCTTTCGATTACGATACTATTCGGGTTATCTCCCGGAATCTGGAAGCGCAGGTCAATCACTTCTTGTTCATTTCCCCAGCCTTGCCCGCCGATAATATAAAGCTCATCTTCATCGCGAAGTTGTACAGAGGCACTATCGTATGGCACCATTTGTTTAAGTTGTTCAAGCACATAGTTGACGGCTTGCTTGAGCTCGGTTTGTTCGGCAACAGCAATGCCTACTTTGCGCAGGCTTTCAGAGGTGTCTGCCCGGCGTTTGGCTTCGTCCATGGCTTGGAATTTTTCAAGCGCCAGCGCAATTAGAGAGGCGGCCTGTTCACAGATTTGTACTTCTTCTTCTGTGAAATGATGTTTTGTTTCGAAAGATACTAGCACTGTTCCAAGCTTTTTGTCTAACGCTATTAATGGGAGGGCGAGGAGGGATCTGGCAGGGAATCTCTCAACAACAGATTCAGAGGCATAGGGGGTATTGAAAACATCTTCAACGATCAAAGTTTTTTCCAATTCCAAACTGGATTGTGTGAATGTTTTCTCGTCTGTTTTGGCATACATGTTGGAATATGTTTGTTGTAACGCCCCGTAGGCAACGACTGGAACAACTTGTTTATGAGTATCATCCCACAACGTTAAGTAACATCCATCTGCCTTAATCAACTTGGCAAGGCGCTCTGTAGAGACTTTTGCCATGGCAACCAAATTTTCTGCTTGTAATGAAACAGTTGCTATATCTTGCAGTAACCCTAAAGCAAGTTGACGTTGGTTCGATTGTTGGATGGTCTGTGCACGAGACTCGGCGGCGCCTAGAATGCTGGCGGCGGTCTGAAATGCTTCCAACTCCATATTGGTCCACTGACGCTCGCGCCGGTATTCTTCGAATGTAATAGATGCCCAGTGGAGACCGTTCACAACGACGGGCAGGGTGATCTGCGATAATGGGTTGGAGGCGTTATTTACGCCGAGCGCTTTCCATTCGTAGCGTATGTTTTTATCTTCACTGTTATTAACATTATGAAGTTCGGTGATAAAAGTTACCCGGCTTACATCAGCTGCCTGACCCAAATTCTCTAATACGTTTGAAATATTCTGTACCCAGTCATCAATTTTAAGGAATTGTTCTGCGGCTTTGCTAATTGCAGACATGATCAACCCGTGGCGGCTGAGTTCTTGTTCCTTTTCTTTGCGGAGTGTAATGTCATGCAGGGTAACGAGAATGTCTGCTGCATTTTGATTTTTAGACGAGATAGGTAATATGGAGATTTCGTAGGTCTTTTCTTCTTCGCCAGACTTGATTTGGATCTCATTATGTTGTTCGTTATGACGTAGATATGGGTCAAGTAAATTGGCAAGAGTCCCTGCTACGCGATTGAAGGGCTGACCTATCACCCGGTCTTCGGTTAGATTGAAAAGCTTTTCAGTAACATGGTTGATGTAAAGAACTCTTCTGTCATCGTTTAAAACGATGACGCTATCTTTCATGTTCTGTAAAACAGTGATGTGTTCAAGCGATAGGATCTCTGCAAGCCGATATCGCAGTGTTACCCAGGCAAGACCGATAGCGGCAGGTAGAAAGAAAATTGGAGATAGATCAACGCCAAAAATAGGGCTGGCGTCTAAGATGAAAGTAGAGGGACCGAACAATGAGAATAAAATACTCAAAATGACAAAGCTGATTTGCAATCTTAATGAGCCGGGTCTTTGCAGGAACTCCATAATGAGAATGATACAAGCTGCGATTACAAGGACAAATGTATAAAAAATATTTACCCAAAATGCGGTGCCAAACTCAACATTCAGTAAATTTAATGGGCCTGAACGGAGAATGCTCGCCCTGCCCCATATAAGGTGGTGGAGCGGATTTGTCCATATAATGAGGAGGATTATGGCTGAAATGACCCATAGGAGCATTTTTAGCCGCTGTGTAAGTAGGTGACTTCTACCGGTAAAGTCTAATGCGTAGAAAAATAGGAATATAGGAACCCCAAGTATGCCCAGATATTCGATATTTAGTATTTGTAGTTTTGCATCTACAGTGGGTAAAAAGATCTCCAGTGCATAGGTACCTGACCAGATTGACATGGATAACATGACCCATGCAAATGAGACAACCCCTGCCGCTGGTCGTTTTCTCCAGGCATATAGCCCTACGAGTGCATAAAAGACGGCGGCAAGGATGTAAACGAACGGAACTAAAAAATCGGAGTTGCGCATTTCCTTACAGGTTTATTGTAATTTTAGCACTGTGAAATGTGCATAATAAGAATATGATAGTTTATGTGTGTGTTTTTTTACCACATCAAAAAGCACTTCGTTCTAAAACGAAGTGCTTTTGTTTATACAATCACATTTTGGGGTGCTGCAATGTATTGCCACCAATTATTGTGGATGCCATTCTTTCTGCCTGCCACTCGTGGAAAGTGGTTAAACCACCATTTGTGGTGAGCGCGGATCTCACCGCCACCCCATTCATATGAGTCCACTGTGCGAATATCTCCCTTGAAATTTGGGAAGTTTAATAGCCAGTCGTAGCATTCACTTTTTACCGGGGTTTTATTCCCCCAATCATAATCAGCCTGACTGTTGGGTGCAAAGTGGACATTTCCGCAGGCGGCTTTGCCGGGGGCAACCTTTTCATAGCGGATGAAACGCTTCCATAAATTGGCATCGCCAGTCAGCTTGCTGAAAGTCTTCTCCATGATCGACTCGGCGCGATGTCCGTATGATTCGAACATTTCTCCAACACCACGTTCATAGGAGAAGCCCATCACCACGAAGCGACGTTTGCTCAGTGCGGTGTTTGTCAATGGAGGGGCGTTGCACCAGAAAGCGCCGGGTCCTGCCATGGTGGATTCATAGAACCCGGCATATGGGAAGCCAAATATCCACACCTCATCGATTTCGCTGCGAGCGACTCGATTGAGAATGTTGAACTGGGCAAGGATAGCCGCATAATTAACTTCCTGCGGCATATGCGGCGCGGAGGTGCGATTCCAGACATCGAGGTAGGTTTGAGCCGTATAACGAAAGCCATCGGTTTTGGCAGGAAATTCGTTCACATCCACTCGCTCGACCACCTCATAGCGGACCTTGCCTTCGGTAACATCCAACATATCCAGCATGAAACCAGAGATCAGATCCGTGGGGTCTTTCCACTTCATGTATTTAGAAAGTTTGGTGCCAGCAGAATCCATGACTGGGTCATAAACGAGGACCAATACTTTGCTGCGAGTGATCTGCGCGGGTTCGGTTGTACTATCTTTTGGGTAGGGCGCGGGGCGAAAGAGATTGGCTATTGTTTCAAGTACGCTAGGCATGGAAACCTCCTTACACTATTAGGGCATGTTGGGGGCGAAATAGACCTGACCATCCACTGCGAGATACAGCACATGATCTGGGCTGACCGCTACGGCGGTAACGGGATTGCGCGGAACTGGGTTTGATCTTCCCGTTGTGGTGTGGAATTGATTTTGTAACTCAAGGGTGCGCGGTGCAAAACGCATAACGACTTGATTATCGGCATCGAGTAACAGCAGGGATGGGTCTGGCGGGGCGGCGAATAGGATCTGGGTAAAGTGTGCGGTTGCGAACAAGTCCATATCTGCATAGCCGGGGAAGGGATTGATCTTGTTGACCGGGTCCTGACATTTGGAGGCGTTGGTATCCATGCGGCTATAGGTACAGTTTGAGATGCGTCCATCCGCATGTAGAAGATACATTTCATCGCCAGTAACGAGGAAATCGATCACATCTTGCGTCGGGGTCTGTTGACCGAAGAAGAAGTAGGGGCGATCTACGAACGCTGATTCTTTTCCGAGATAGACCCAAACCGCGCGAGATTGTGCATCAAGCACATAAAGGTTCCCAGAATCCAAGATGAAACTGGTGATGCGTCCCCAGTTGGTATCAGGTGTGGGTAAAAGACCGGTTTGCGGAGTGGCACCTGGTTTGCAATATAAAAGATTACCGCTTGCATCAATGCCAAGGACGGTTGCCCCATAAATGTTGGTGATCGGCAATGCCAGAATATCTACCAGCGCGCCAGCCGGGTTACCCACCCCGGGTTTGCAATTGAATGTATTGTCTAATTCAAAGCCACCGTTCCCAGCAGGGATGGCTCTTAATACTTCGCCGTTAACGGCATTCAACAAGTAAAGGTCGTTTTCGGTAGCCGCCATACGACTGACATCAATGCCAAGGTTGGCGGTAAATGCCGGGTTGAATTGCATGCGTGAAATGCCGAGCAATTGATCGCGTTTTCCTTCGGCTTCTTGACGAAGAGTCATCGTATCGTTGGTGACATTATGACTTTCGGCTTGATCTAAGTTGGCAAGCACGTTCTCCCATGCAATGCGTTGTTCCACTGGGTTGCTGAGCGCGAGTGCTTGTTGTTTCATTTGCAAGGCTTGGTTGTAATAAGCTTCGTATTGTTCATTGCGCCCATACCGTAAATAAACAACTACAGCGAGTGTCACTACAATGAGAGGGATAAGCACAGCCATAAAACCCATAAAGGCAGTGGCTGAGACTGAGGTCGTATTCTGTTCTTCGGCGGGCAGCAAACGTGGCAGAAAACTTCTGAAACGTTCACCAAGAGATGCACTGCCGGTGCGGAATCCCTGCATGAGATTGACAATGATTTTCGCGGCTTGTTTTGCCTGCGGAGACGGTTCACGCGGACCTTCGGGAATTTTTATTTCAGGAACGAATTCGCTTTTGGCTTTTATTTCTTGAACGGGTTCTGGTTCCGGCTCATTCTTTTCGATGATGGGTTTTTCTTCTATTGCCGGAGTTTCATTTTCTGTTCGCGGTTTTGCTCTCGGAATGGATGCCGGAAATTCACGTGTGCCTGTTCTATGCGGAAGATTCGATAATGGGTCTATACTCTGCGTAGATACAGGGAATGTTTCTTCACGTTGTGGGGGAACGGGATATGTAGCAGGCTGTAAGAGATGCGCACCACCTTCCGGCGTGGACTCAGGTTTATAAGTGGCTGGCAGGTCTGGCGTCGAAGAAAGAGGCGCGGGTTCTTCATCCGGCACAGGCTCTTCTATTTGTGTACCTTCTACTTGAGGTTCTTCTTGAATGGGAGCTTCGGTAATCGTTTCTACAGGTGCTTCTATTTTCGTTGCTATGTTGCCGCGTAGAAAATTGATGACGCCTGTCCCGGTAGGGGTTTGAACAAGTACGGCATTCAGGTCTTCATTGGTGAGCGAAGTGAGGCGCCGACGCATGGCATCGAATGAAGAGGGTTGTGCATCTTCAAGCGGAGTGACCCAGGCATTGGGAACACGCCCGCAAAAAAGTAACATATCGTTCGCGCTCAGGTCACTTTGTGCATAATGAATGTTGATGGTTTGGCTGGAGCCCAAGCCTTTGCCTGAGATCGAAGGCTCAAAGAAATGACGTGTGCCATTTACACTGAACCAATAGGCATGCATGGGTCCGCATAACGAAAAGATGCTCTGATTTTCTCGCACCGCCGCGAGCGCTAGCCATGCCAACGTGTATTGACCGCGATTACTGGAGTTCATGTTGCGGTCGAGTAGTACTTTATTCAGCGAATCAGAAGCGGCGCGCAAGGCACTGGTCACTGCGCGCGGAGTTTGATAGAACACATTCGCAACATCTTCAGCGAGTTTGCGATATTCAGTTGTGGTGATGGTGGCATTGCCGGTGAGCGCTAAATATACGATCAGACGGTCTTGTTCGCGCCCACGAGCGGCGTTTTTTGGCGGTTGCAGTGCCAGTACGCCGGGCATTTCAGTGGGTTCCTGCCCCTGAACACGATATAAAGGTGAAAGATTGATGTCGAGTGGCATGTAAGATAATCGCTTAAGTCACCTTCATTATAACTGGTAAAATTCGACGGCTATGGACTATACACTCCTCAACGATTTCTCTCAAATTCAGGCGCAAGAATGGAACGACCTTCTCTCAGAGTCCATTAGCGACACGCCCTTTCTTCGATACGAATACCAACAAGCCTGGTGGCAACATCGCGGCGGCGGCGAGTGGAAAAATGCTCAACTGATCCTCGTCACTGCGCGCGAAAGTGGCAAACTGGTGGGCATTGCTCCGCTTTTCATTGCTGAGTATGAAAACCAGCCTGCTTTGCTTCTCAATGGCAGTATTGAAATTTCGGATTATCTGGACCTCATCGTCCGCAAAGAGGACCACGCCAATTTTCTCACGGGGCTATTAGACTTCCTCGCCTCTTCCCTCGCCGATAGCTGGTCCAAACTCGATTGGTACAACCTCCCCGACGACTCTCCCACTCTCGCCGCACTAAAAGCAGAAGGCGAAAAGCGCGGTTGGGCTCATCTTGAAGAGATGTATCGCCCCACTCCGCGCATTGCCCTCAATGGAAACTTTGAAGATTATCTTTCCAATATCGACAAAAAGCAGCGCCATGAAATTCGCCGTAAGATGCGTCGCGCTGCTGAGTCTGAGTTGAACGTCCGCTTTGTGATCGTAGATAAATCTGCCGATATCGAACCTGAACTCCAGTCATTTTTTGACTTAATGGTGCAAGACTCAAACAAAGCTACTTTTTTACACCCTGCCATGCGCGAACAGATGACTTTGTTTTTGCGATCTGCGCATGCAGGCGGTTATCTCTGGCTTGGTTTCTTAGAGATTGCCGGTGAAAAGACCGCGGCTTCCTTGAATTTTGACTACAAAGGTAAATTATGGGGCTACAACTCTGGTGTGAGCCGTTCGAATATGGAGCTTTCACCGGGCTGGGTGTTGATGGCGCATACCATTCAATGGTGTTGCGAAAATGGACGGTATGAATTCGACTTCATGCGTGGCGATGAAGATTACAAATACCGCCTCGGCGGTGTGAATCGCTTCGTAATGCGAGCGAGACTTAATAGAAAATAATTTTTTGCGGAGTCCAGCGTTAGAAAAGATGCAGGGCTCCGTTTTTATGTGGCAAATTCCCCTTTTCGGGAGTAAGATTCATTTCTGTATTGGAGGTACCCATGCGAGATTTAACCAACGAAATTCTTGAACTCATTCGGCGCACATCCAGTTCGCTGCCGCCCGATGTTGAAAAACGTTTGAAAGAGTCCATTGAAAAAGAAGAGCCAGGTTCTGCGGCTCGTGGCGCGCTCGAAACCATTATGAAGAATATCGAGCTTTCACGCTCCAAGTCCACGCCGATTTGTCAGGATACGGGCACGCCCATCTTCCAGGTGCATTACCCAGTAGGTTGGTCTACGATCCAGCTCAAGAAGCAGATCCGTGCTGCCATGGAACAGGCGACCAAGAAATCTTATATGCGTCCGAATGCGGTGGACGCCATTTATGATAAGAACACCGGCAACAACCTCGGCGGTGATGACTTTCCTTATATCCATTTTGAAGAAAATGAAGGTGATGAACTCGTCATCGAGTTGATGCTCAAGGGCGGCGGCTGTGAGAATGTCGGTCGTCAATACTCCCTGCCTGATAACTCCCTCGGTGCCGGGCGCGATTTGGCAGGCGTCCGCAAGGTGGTGCTCGACGCGGTGCAGAAGGCTCAAGGTCAAGGTTGTGCGCCGGGTGTATTGGGCGTTTCCATTGGTGGTGACCGCGGCTCCTCCTACATCAAATCCAAAGAAGTGTTATTCAGCGAAATGGGGACTCGTAATGATGACCCGAAACTCGCCGAGCTTGAAGAACGCCTGACCTCTGAAGCCAACGAGATGGGCATTGGACCCATGGGCTTTGGCGGCAAGACCACCGTGCTCGATACCAAGATCGTCGGGTTGAGTCGCTTGCCTGCATCTTATTTCGTCTCTGTGTCTTATATGTGTTGGGCATATCGCCGCCGCAAGATGACGGTGAAGGGCGAAGAGATTACTTACGAATAGATCGTAAGGAGAATAACCATGAAATCATTAACTACACCAATTAGCGATGAAGCCATCCGCGATCTAAAAGTAGGCGATTCGGTTGCCCTCTCTGGCATGATGGTGACCGGGCGTGATGCCGCACATAAATGGATGATGGAAACCTTCATCAAGAAAACCCGTGCCCCGCAAGGCGATGATTTGCAAGTCTATGAAGAATTGAAGAAATTGCTTAATGGCTCGGTCATCTACCATTGTGGACCGGTCGTCAGTGGATTGGATACGAAAGAATACAAGTTTTTGGCGGCAGGTCCTACTACGTCTATTCGTGAAGAGCCGTATCAAGCCGATGTGATGAAACACTTCAACGTCAAAGGTGTGATCGGTAAAGGCGGCATGGGTGCCAAAACTCTCAAAGGCTGCCAGGAAACACCCGGCGTGTATCTACATGCCATTGGTGGCGCGGCATCCTTCCTTGCGCAGACGGTGGTCAAGGTCCATGGCGTGTTTAAAATGGAATTTGGCGTGCCCGAAGCCATGTGGGTGATCGAAGTCAAAGACTTTCCTGTCGTGGTTACTATGGATTCCCATGGTGGAAGTCAGCACGCGGTGATCGATGATGCCTCCAAAAAAGTGCTGGATGGGCTTTTAGAAAGACCTTACTAAATAGTTAACTTGGGCGAGTTGCATTGCAACTCGCCCAAGTTATTTAAAATGAAAGTTATGTTTGGGGATACATGTTTTATAATGAAAAAAATGCGTAATTTTCTAAGACGCTTATTTGCGCCCTCCATTTTTGAAGATGAAGAAAAGACTCGCACAGCCCAAACGCTGAATGTGTTTAGTTGGGTCACGTTTGTAATTGTATTGTTATTAACTTTATTACGCATACTATCGGGGTCATGGCAAAGTACATCTTCTAAAATTTTCCTTCCTATTATCTTGGTCGTTTTATTGTTAGTACAGATGATGACCCGTTATGGGTATGTTCGTGGTGCAGCCAGGGTGGCGATCTCCATGCTGTGGATCGCATTATCTATGCAGGCTTATTTTTCAGATGGCTTGCGTGATGTTACTGTTTTGGCATTCCCTATCTTGGTGCTTTTATCGGCGTTATTGCTTGGGTGGCAAACAGGCTTGGTTACAGGAGTAGCCAGCATTTTGGTAATATGGCTGTTTGCAGTTCAAGAAAATATTGGGACTCGAACATACTCGATTGACCCTCCCATCAATTATGCGGGCGATCTATCTGTTGTATTTATTATTACAAGTTTATTGACATACCTGCTAATTCAGAGTTTGAACCGTTCCCTTTCGGCAGCAAAACTGGAACTACGTGAACGTTTACGCGCCGAAGAAAAATTACAGACTCAAGCAAACTATCTTACTGCGCTTCACGAAACAACTTTTGGTTTGCTTAACCGTCTTGAGCTTAAGCCCCTCCTTGAGTCGATCCTGCTTCGAACTGCGCACTTGTTAGAGACGCCACATGTAGGAATTGACCTCGCTTCATTAGACGGCGTTGTCCTGCGCCAAGAGATGGGGATTGGAATCTATCAAACCTGGAATGGCACCTACACAGAAAAAGGTCAAGGGGTAACAGGTAAAGTTTGGGAGAGCGGCACAACCATTGTTGTTGAAGATTATGAGCTATGGGAAGGGAAAAACACAATCGCGTTGGGGCTGGGGTTGCGTTCTGTAGTCGGTGCACCCTTAAAATCAGGTGACAAGATTTTAGGAGCGCTGTTAGTTTCATCTCTTGATAAGCCGAATTACTTCACCTCTGACAAAGTGATTTTGCTGGAACGGCTTGCAGCTCTTGCCTCATTGGCGATTGATAATGCGCGTCTGTATGAAAGCGCCCAAAAAGAGATTCGTGAGCGCAAACTTGTGGAAGATGACCTGCGCTCCAGCGAAGAGCGCTTCCGCAAAGTGTTTAATAATAGTAGTGTGGCGATTGCCATTGTTACATTGGAAGAAGGTATTTTCTTAGAAGCCAATCAAGCCTTTTGGGATCTGGCAGGGCGTACCCCTCTAGAATCTCTGGGGCGTTCTGCCGTTGACCTTGATCTTTGGTCAAACCCAGATGAGCGTGCTAAATTTGTACAAGAACTGCTTGAAAAGGGCTCTTTGGAAAATGTAGAGGTGGAATTTACTGGTAAGAATGGGCAGAGCAAATTAGCGCTTGGTTATTACGAATTGATTGACATCAAAGGACAGCGTTGCATTCTATGTATGTTCTATGATGTGTCTGTTCAACGCCAGGCACAGCATGATCTGAAAGAAAGCGAACGCCGTACACGCGCCATTATTTCGTCCATTCCCGATATGATCTTCGAAATATCGCGAGATGGAAAATTTCTGGATTTCATGGCATCTGCTGAATTGGTTCCAGTGATGGAGCCGCATGAATTTATTGGCAAAAATATCAAGGATATGTTCCCGCCTCATATTGGCAAGCAGACCATGTTTGCCCTTGAGCGTGCTTTGTTAACTGGGCAAGTCCATGCATTTGAGTATGGGCTTCCTCCTGGCGAAGAAGTGCAATTCTTTGAAGCCCGTGTCGCACCGGTGACCTCTGAGTCGGCGATCATTATGGTTCGTGATATCAGTCAACGGAAATGGGTGGAAACCGAACGCGAAAAACTTATCCAAGAACTTGAAGATAAGAACTCTGAATCGGAAGCGCTTCGTGAAGGCATGACGATCCTTGTCGAAACCTTGGATGAGTCTAAAGCAGTCAGTTTGATTTTGGAACAGCTGGAAAAAGTACTTCCATTTGATTCGGCTTCTGTTCAACTCCTGAAAGGCAATATTTTAGAGATTGTGAGCACAAGGCATCTTGAACCCAAAGAGATGCATGTGGGCACACAGTATTTTGTCAGTGAGAAAGAACCGTCTTATCCACTTTTGTATGGCAAAGTTCCTTATGTGCTTGTTAAGGATGTGAGAGCTACATTTACAGATTTGTTCTCTGTTGAGCCTTATAGTTTGATTCGTACCTGGTTGGCGGTCCCTTTGCGGATCAAACGTCAGATCATCGGCATCATTACTTTAGATGGTTATCAGCCGAATAAGTTCACTCAAAGGCATGCCGAGCTGGCTCTTACATATGCTAATCAGGTAGCAGTGGCTTTAGACAATGCGCGCTTGTTCAGCGAATTGCAAAATGAATTGTCTGTTCGTAAAAACTTGATCGATGAACTTGAAGTGAAAAATGCTGAATTAGAGCGTTTCACCTATACCGTTTCGCATGACCTTAAGTCTCCCGTCATTACGATTCGCGGCTTCTTGGGCTTTCTAGAACAGGATGCGCTTAGTGGAAATGTCACTCGGTTGCGAGGAGATATCCAACGTATCGCCGATGCGACCGATAAAATGCAAACCCTCCTGAATGAGTTGCTTGAATTATCTCGTATTGGGCGTTTGGTCAACCCGCCGAAACAGGTCTCTTTCAATGAGATCGTATATGAAGCTCTTGACCTTGTCTTAGGGCGTATTCAAAAGAATCAGGTGCAAGTACAGGTTCAAGACAATATGGATGCGGTTTATGTCGATCGACAACGCATGGTAGAAGCCATCCAAAACCTGCTGGATAACTCGGCAAAGTTTGTTGGAGAAAACCCAAAGATCGAAGTCGGTCAAAGTGGAAGAGAAGGAGACCTGTTGCTCTTTTTCGTTCGCGATAATGGTATTGGTATTCCACTTGTTCACCAGGAACGGATTTTTGGCTTGTTTAATAAGTTGGATGCCACTTCAGAAGGCACAGGGATCGGTCTTGCCCTCGTGAAGAGAATTATTGAAGTCCACAAAGGCAGGATCTGGGTCCAGAGTGAGCCGGGGCAAGGTGCCACTTTCTTCTTCACGCTCCCTGCCAGACCCGAATCCTGATTCGTGATATAACTGGCGCATCTCATCTCGTGGAGGTTTCTTCATGAAACATGCAGTCAGCATTAGTATTGGGTCATCCAAAAGAAATAAAGCTGTGGAAGTAAATTTATTGGGGGAGATGGTACGCATTGAACGTATTGGCACCGATGGCGACATGGAAGCCGCCGCTCTCAAATACAAAGAACTAGATGGAAAAGTGGACGCCTTTGGCGTTGGTGGCGCGGACCTTGAAGCGCTTGTGGATGGGAAAGTCTACCCGTTCTATTCTGTGCGCCCCATGGTGCGGTATGTGGAAAAGACTCCGCTTGTAGATGGCGGTGGACTCAAGAATACACTTGAAAATAAAGCCGTAAGTTTTCTAGATTCCAAGATCGGCGATTACATTAACCAACATGGCGGACGCAAAGTCCTTGTGCCAGTGGGCGTAGATCGCTGGGGCTTATCCAAGTCCTTTGCAGAATCTGGGTACGAAACGGTTTTTGGCGACATGATGTTTGGTTTGGATATTCCAATTCCAGTCCGCTCACTGGGTGCGCTGCGAACCGTCGCTGCTTTGCTCATGCCCATTGCCGGACGTTTGCCCTTTGAAATGTTATATCCTACCGGCGAAAAACAAGAAAAGCATGTGCCGAAATTCCAAAAATATTATCATTGGGCAACCGTCATTGCAGGCGATTGCCACTATGTGAAACGCCATATGCCATTGGATGGTATGCAAGGTAAAGTCGTCGTGACCAACACCACCACACCCGATGATGTGGAGTTCTTCCGCAAGGTTGGTATCAAATACCTCCTTACCACCACCCCTGTTTTGGAAGGACGTTCCTTTGGAACAAATATGATGGAAGCTGCCTTAGTAGCAGTTTCTGGCAAGAACCGTCCGCTTTCATGGGATGAGCTTGGTGAAATGATTACCAAACTCGGTTTTGAGCCGCAACTTCAGGAGTTGAACTAACTATGAAGATGAATGCCATTGTTTTGGCAGGTGGGATTCCCCAACCTAACGACCCTTTATACGCTTATTCCCAAGGCGACTCTAAAGCCCTAATCGATGTGGCAGGTAAACCCATGGTTCAATGGGTGGTGGATGCTTTGAACGAAGCGAAATCTGTAGATCACATCATCGTGATCGGTCTTTCTCAAAAGACCGGGCTGATTTCTGAAAAGCCGCTTCACTACATCTCTAATCAGGGACGTATGCTGGCGAACATCGTTGCCGGTTCTGAAAAATCCCTTGAACTCAAGCCAACTATTGATCATCTTTTAGTTTGCTCAGCAGATATCCCTGCCTTGCGGGGCAGCATGGTCGATTGGCTCGTTAAGACTGCCATGCAAACCGATGATGAACTTTATTATGGGGTGTGCCCTAAAGATGTGATGGAAGCCCGCTATCCAGAGTCCAAGCGCACATATACCAAACTCAAAGAAATGGAATTATGCGGCGCGGATGTTAACATCACCCGCATTAGCATCATCAAAGAACATATGGATGTGTGGGAAGCTTTGATTGGCAATCGTAAAAGCCCTATGCGTCAGGCTGGCATTATCGGCTTCGATACCCTTTTTCAACTTGCCACTCGTCAGTTCACACTTGATAGCCTTGTAGAGCGCGCCTCTCAGCGTATCGGTATCAAAGGGCGAGCCATTGTCTGGCAACATGCCGAAGCCTGTATGGATGTGGATAAACCCCACCAATTGGAACTGATGCGCGACGATCTTGCCCGTCAAATTCGTTCTGAAAAAGCCAAAGCAAAGGCGGCAGCGAAAAAATGAGTTTGCGGTCCATTATCGAACTCGATGCCCGACTTTCCAATCAAATGCGCGTTGCGGAAAAGCCGGGCATCTTGCGCAACATCGCCATCTTCTTTGCCCACTCTGGCGACTCATGGTTCTGGGCGGCGGCACTCATCATCACTTGGTTTTTCAGCAACTCTTCATGGCGGCGCTGGGAAACCGTTGAATTCTTTGGGCTTTCTGGTTTGGCGGTTGTTGTTCTAGCCGTCAAATTCCTCGTCAAGCGCAAACGACCCGAAGGTGAGTGGGGCGGAATCTACCGCAACACGGACCCGCACTCCTTCCCATCAGGACACGCCGCCCGCGCCTTTCTCATCGCAGTCCTTGCTTCGGCTCTTGCCCCAACCTGGCTTGCTACTCTCCTTTGGGTTTGGGCGCCGCTGGTAGCATTAGCTCGTGTAGCCATGGGCGTTCACTACCTTTCGGATATTATTGCCGGAGCAGTTCTAGGCGTAATCATCGCCCTGCTTGGCTTGCAGGTTTATCAATATCTTGTCAATTGGTTTGCCGGGCTAACCGGCTTCCAGTTCTGGTAACCGTCTCGTGCGAGGATTAATCCTCGCACGAATTTTTTAACTCTATTTTGAAACCTATGAAAACTCACACCTTTCGTCTCAAACCCCAACAAGACCTATTCGACTCTATTGAAGAATTCGTAAAACAAAACAATATCGAGGCTGGTTGTATTCTTTCCAGCGTTGGCAGCCTAACTCATGCCACCCTGCGCCTTGCTAATCGTAATTACTACAACGATTACGAAGGACATTTTGAGATCGTCTCCATGACCGGTACCGTATCGATTCATGGTTCTCATATCCACGTTGCCATCTCTGACGGAGACGGTGTGACGATAGGCGCTCATCTTGTAAGCGGCTGTACGATCTACACCACCGCTGAGATCGTTCTACTTGAACTCGACGATGTGATCTATAAACGTGAAATGTACGAAAACGACTCGGGGTACGAAGAATTGGTCGTATATAAGAAATAAGATTCAAAACAGACACCTAGCAAAGGTGTCTGTTTTGAATGGAAACATATTTACCCGAGCAATCGAGCCGATGCCATCAAAGCAATAGAAATAAGAATGGAAATAGTATTCCCATTTGTTACAAGAACCTGACGCTTTCTTAACGTGCCCAAGGTCGCTAATTGTTCATCTGTAGGTTTACCTTGAATTTGCATTCCTAAAGCTGCCAATTTGCCGTTTGTGCTCCCGATCATGAAACCAAAGACTAAAGCAATGATGCCAGCCGCGGCACCAATTCCAAACCCGATTCCTGTTGGGCTCATCATCCAGCCAGAACTGAACCAGCTTGAATTAATGCCATATAGAATTGTGCCCGCCGCAACTGTAACAACACCTGATGCAAGCATAAATTTTGAAAATGCAGTTTTTCCCATCAAGTGACCAACGAATTGCTTCCCGGCATCTCCTGTTGCCCCAATTGCCGGAGCAATGATCAGGTTCATCAAAATAGCACCACCTGCCCAAAAAATTCCCGCGATAATATGTATGAACCTTAAGATAGAAAACAAAATTAACATAGTAGACTCCTTTAAGATTTAGCTGTTTTAAGAATAAGATAGATTTTATCCATTTTTGTTCCTAAAAACAAATCCTTCTAAAGTCTTGCCCCTTCATGTAGAATAAACGAATGCCAGACCTCTCTGTCTCTCTCCACAAACAAGATTTAGGACACTTTCGCATTGTTGCCGAATTCTGGGGCTTGGAACTGGAATCAACGGATGCCAGCTCTGCCTTGGAAGAGCTCTGCGGCTCTTTACTGGACCTTGAAGCTGTTTCTGAAACCTTGGAAGTTCTCCCCGCTGAAGCCCGGTCTGCCATGAACGAGTTGGTAGCTGCAGATGGAAAGATCGAGTGGAGCATCTTCGCTCGAAAGTACGGCGATATCCGCGAGATGGGTGCTGGTAAACGTGACCGCGAGCGTCCCTATCTCAAACCAGCATCAACAGCAGAGTTTCTTTTTTACCGTGCTCTTGTTGCAAAAGCCTTCTTTGACTTGGAGAAAGGCTCACAAGAATTTGCCTACATCCCTGAAGATCTATTAGAGATCATCAATGAAGTAAGTGTAGAAAGTGTACCGTTGGTACCCTCGGCAGAAGCACTGGGGCGCCCCGCTACCCCTGTTGAAAAAACTTTTGAAACCCTTGCAAACGATTTTGTTTTAGATGATGCAACTACCTATCTTGCTGCCTTGCGAATTGGACATGAGAGCAAAACAAATTTCAAACGAGAATTGCCTCTTTTATTAACCACTGCTGGCGTTGTTAAAAATGACGGGCTTCTCCCAGAGGCTGTGAAAAAATTTCTTGAAATTTCACGTAAAGAAGCATTAGACCTTCTGTATAATGCTTGGCTTGAGTCTACTAGTTTTGATGAATTACGCTTGATCCCTGGTATTGTTTGTGAGGGGGAGTGGAAAAGCCAGGCGCAAGTAACCCGTGAATTTCTTATGAATCTTGTCAATGATATTCCTGCTGGCAAATGGTGGAGTATTCCAGCCTTTGTTAAAGCCATCAAAGAGAAATACCCAGATTATCAACGCCCAGCTGGCGATTATGACTCGTGGTTTATCAAACGCGCATCTGATGGGCAATTTATGCGTGGTTTTGCTTATTGGGATTTTGTTGATGGTGCTTTAATAAAGTATTTAATCCAAATATTACATTGGCTTGGTAAAGTCGATCTCGCTGCACCAGAAGAAGGAAAAGAACCAACAGCTTTTCGCCTTGTCGATGTACACCCTGAAAATCTCAAAACGGATGTGAAGTTGAACGTTGTTTCAACTGGCAAGATTTCTATTCCACGTACATTCTCTCGCGCAGTTCGTTATCAGTTGGCACGATTTTGTGAATGGGATGAACCCAAAGGAGACGAATATTTTTATCGTGTTACCGCTGAGTCTCTGAAGCGTGCCACCGAACAAGGGCTAAAAGCTGAACAGCTATTGGCGATGCTGGTCAAATATACAAAGGAGACGGTTCCGCCAGCCATGGTTAAAGCGCTCAAGCGTTGGGACGCAAATGGATCTGAAGCCCGAGTGGAGAGTCTGCTTGTGCTAAGAGTCAGCAAACCCGAAATTATGGAAGAGATGCGAAGGTCGAAAGCAGGAAAATATTTTGGCGAAATATTAAGCCCTACGGCAGTAGTTGTCAAAAGTGGAGCCATCCAAAAAGTGTTGGCAGAACTTGCCGAGTTGGGTCTTTTGGCAGAAATAAAAACGAACGAGTAAGGGCAGGCTCTTAAGCTTTGCGCTATCAAGATAAACATAGCCCATGGTCAAGCCATTCACGCATTCTTGCGTATCTTGACTCATTGCCTGAAAATAGCAAAGTGCTGGATGTGGGGACTGCGACAGGGATGTTGGCAAGACGGAGCAATAGAGCGCTGCGTTACTTTGGGATAGAAGCTGTGCCAGAATGGGCGCATATAGCGGCACCTTATTATGAAAAAATATGGAATTGCACTTTAGAGGCTACTACTGACGAGATGCTAGGCGGATATGATGCTGTTGTGTTTGGCGATGTGCTTGAACATCTATCTGAGCCGCATCTTGCTCTGAAGAGAATCGTGGAGTTTCAATCTTCGGGAAGTAAGATCATCCTCTCTGTTCCAAATGTAGCTCATATTTTAATTCGATTAAGTCTTTTATTTGGGCACTTTGAATATACAGAGCGTGGGATTCTTGACCGTACTCATTTGCGTTTTTTTACATATAAGACCTTTATCTCATTGATAAAAGAAGCAGGGCTGGATATCCTTTCTATCCATGTGACACCCATCCCGCTTGAATTGGTCTCCCCTTTTTTTAATTCTGCTCTGGGTAAATTCGTGTATGCGGTATTTGCCCAAGCGACCTTCCTTTTGCCCACTTTGATGGGATTCCAATTCGTTGCAGAAACTCGGAAGCCATGAATTTGAATAAACAGAATATATTTATTGTTCTCCCAGCTTATAACTCAGCAAAGACCCTACATCGAACCTTGAATGAAATACCCATTGAGTTTAGAAAGAATGTGATCCTCGTTGATGATGGTTCCACGGATAATACAGTTGAGTTGGCACAGAAGGCAGGTTTAACTGTGTTTATACATTCCAAGAACCTTGGTTATGGCGGTAACCAAAAGACATGCTACACAGAAGCTCTTGCAGCCGGGGCAGATTTGGTTGTGATGCTGCACCCTGATCATCAATATGATGCGACCATCATCCCTGAACTCATTCAACCGATCTTAAAAGGTGAGGCGGATGCGGTCTTTGGTTCACGGATGTTGGGAGGAAAACCACTGGAAGGTGGTATGCCTTGGTGGAAATATAATGCGAACATCCTCTTGACCGCTGCGGCTAATATCATCTTTCGACGTTACTTAACAGAAATTCATTGTGGGTTGCGTGCCTATTCCCGAAAGTATTTGGAAACCGTCCGGTTTTTGGATAACAGTAATGATTTTGTTTTCGATACTGAGATTATTGCCCAAGGAATGATGAATAAAATGGATTTTCAAGAGATACCAATAGGAACACGTTACTTTCCTGAGGCGTCATCCATTAGCTTTCTGAGGAGTATCACTTATACATTTAATATCCTGTTTGTTCTTGTAAAATACTGGCTTCACCATAACGGACTAATGTGCTTTAAGAGTTTGGAGCCCAAAGTACACTAACAAAATAAAATGGATGTCACAATGAAGATGTGATGTCCATTTTTTATTAAGTCGCTATAATGAAAAAAGCTTTCTATAAGGAGATTCAAATGTCTAAAATCGATTGGATTCAGCAAGAGATCGACGGTTTGAAATCGCAGGGGCTTTATAACAACATTCGCACCATCGGTTCACCACAGGGAGCCTGGTTGACGGTGGATGGCAAGAAGGTTCTCAATTTTTGCTCAAATAATTATCTGGGACTCGCCAATCACCCGGCGTTGGTTGCCGCTTCAAAGAAAGCGACCGATGAGATGGGCGTGGGTCCTGCCGCAGTCCGTTCGATTGCCGGGACAATGTCTCTGCATGTGGAACTCGAGAAGCGTCTGGCACAATTCAAAGGCGTGGAAGCAGCAATCACTTTCCAAAGCGGATTCACTGCCAACCTAGCCACCGTCCCCGCCTTGGTTGGAAAAGAAGATGTGATCTTCTCGGATAGACTTAATCACGCCTCTATCATTGACGGATGCCGTCTCTCTGGAGCGAAGATCATCGCGTATGAACACAATGATGTGAAATCACTTGAAGAACAAATCAAAGCCAATCTCAAAGATTACCGCCGTGCACTCATCATCACGGACGGTGTCTTCAGCATGGACGGAGATATTGCGCCCCTGCCCGATATTTATGAAGTGGCGAAGAAGTATGACATTCTCCTGATGGTGGATGATGCGCACGGCGAAGGTGTGCTCGGCAAGGGCGGACGCGGCATCGTCGATCACTTTGGCTTGCATGGCAAAGTGGACGTGGAAGTAGGTACGATGTCGAAGGCGTTCGGCGTGGTGGGCGGGATCGTCGCAGGCAAAGCGGTCATTATCGAGTGGCTGCGTCAGCGCGGACGTCCCTTCCTATTCTCTTCAGCAGTGACTGTCCCTGATGCAGCAGCATGTCTCGCAGCCGTGGACTTGCTCGAAGACTCGACTCAATTGGTGGATAAACTTTGGGACAATGCCAAATACTTTAAAGCCGAAATGAAGAACCTCGGTTTCAACACCGGTGTGAGCGAAACCCCCATCACCCCGGTCATGCTCGGCGAAGCGCCGCTGGCACAACAATTTAGCCGTGAGTTATTTGAAGCAGGTGTGTTCGCCATGTCCATTGGCTTCCCAACCGTGCCGCAAGGCAAGGCGAGAATCCGTGTGATGATCTCCGCTGCGCATCAGAAGGAAGATCTTGATAAAGGACTTGAAGCGTTCAAGAATGTTGGAAAGAAGTTGGGAGTGATTTAGTTGGGTAGTGAAATAGTGAATAGTTGAATAGTGAATAGGTAAACGGCGCGGGCGGGGCGCCGTTTTTGTATAGGGTTATAATCAGAATATCAAGGATGGATATATGCCTCTTTATCAACTTAAACAAAATTCTGTTCAACAAATAAAACCTTCAAGCTTCAAAAATGAACGAGAGTTACAGCGATTGTTTGAGGAAAACCTTGAAACTCTACTTGGAGCACGATTTATTGCGAGTGAGTTTACAACTGGAGACCGACAAAGAGGGCGTATTGACACTCTTGGGCTGGATGAAGACGGTTCTCCTGTCATTATCGAATATAAAAAATCAAGTAAAGAAAATGTAATCAATCAAGGATTGTTTTACCTTGATTGGCTTGTTGACCATAAAGGGGATTTTGCACTTGCTGCACAAGATGCGTTAGGTAAAGATGTTGAAATAGATTGGTCTAGCCCAAGATTAATTCTTGTTGCTGAAAGTTTTTCAGAATACGACAAGTATGCTGTCAATCGAATTGGCGCAAACATCCAACTTTGGACATATAGGAAATACGGTGATGATTACCTTTTCCTTGATTCGATTTTTTCAAATACTTCTCAAGCTGACCTAAAAAAGAACAAATCTTCTGCCGCACCTTCAACAGAAGAAATGGAAACAGAAGAAACTGTAATTTATACAACCGATGACCATTTGCGAGATAAACCTAATGAACTCAAAGCAATGTTTGATACTTTTAGAGAGCGCATTTTTGCATTGAACGCTGATGGTGACATTTTAGAAAAAGCCAGCAAAATATATATCAGCTATAAGCATGGGAAAAACTTTTGCGAAGTCGCATTTCTTGCAAGTAGCATGAAAATCTGGTTGGATATCCCCTTTAGTGAAATTGATGACCCTAACAAGTTATGCAGAGATGTCTCTAAAGTTGGGCATCATGGTACAGGTCATACAGAGACAAAACTCTCCAACATTTCTGAAATTGATAGTGTCATGTATTTGGTTGAACAATCTTATAAACAAACCTTGTAGGTAAGACATATGATATTGGTTCTAATTATTGTACCGATAGTTATTGGTCTTCTCATCGCTATCGCTATCTACGACCATTACCGCAAGTGAGCCCAACACACACTATTCACTATTCACTATTTCCCTTCCTTCTCTTCCTGCCCCGCATCATCAAACTCTCGATCCAGGCAGCCATGGGTTCGGGCGGCGGGTAACTTTCCACGCTAAATTCGTCCAAGCCTTTGGCGCGCAATACGCGATTGGCGGCTTCGAGTCCGGTGACGCAGGCGCGTTCCAAAAAGAAGGCGGGCGTTTCGTGGCGCACCCAGTCGCCTGCGCAAAATAAATTCTGCCACGGTGTTTCGATTCCCAAATGCGTGCCGCGCGCGCCAATAGATGGCAGCGTGTGCGTGCCTGCATTGCGCTGTAACAACTGCCCAAGCAAACTTCCCTTTAACTCAGGAAACGCACGGTTCACATCGGTGATGACGTTCGCCAGCAGCACTGCATCGGGTTGCGCCAGCACACTCGGCGGACCATACACATGCACTTCCAAACATGCGCCGCCGGTTTCAGCATGCCATTTTTTATACGAGTCGTAAATGCGCTCTAGCCAGAAAAAATTATGCATCACAAAGTCACCGCTGAACATGCCCGCCTCCGGTCCACGGCGCGGCGGCTTGCCAAACCACAAACGGATCACCGCATGACCCAGTCCATGCGGGAAGAACAGATCGTCGGCGCGAAAACTGTTTTTGATAATAGATTCCGCTCCGGGTGAGTCTGAAGCGAGGATGACGAAGGGAGCCGAATCCACGCTGGGAGTTCCATCCTGCTCCCAATGCACAGTCCACGCCTCGTCCTTTTCCATTCGCTCCGCTCGCTTCACACGTGACTTGAAACGAATCTCACCGCCCAAACTTTGAATCTTCGCCGATAGTTTTTCGCAGACCTCGCCGCCGCCGTTGGGAAGATACTCAAACGCCCACGCATCGCGGCGCATGACGGTGTAAAAACGCAGGAAGCCGAGAAAGCCCGCCAGCGGAACCTGGTCGGGGTCAGTGGAAAGACCGTTGCGGGTGAGACCGAAAAAGAGCGAGCGCAGAGCGGGTCCCCATTTTTTGAGCGCACCGCCGAAGGTGTGCCCCTGCATCGGTTGATTTTCCATGAACGGATCAATGCCAATGGACATGACCAACACCGACCAGACGTCGAAGATGGAGAGCATATCGCGCAGGGTGAGCATGCCCCAGAAACGCGGCGAGAAAAACAATTGGATGTAATGAAACGGCGCGGGGACGATGCTGTTGCGAATGGCGCTGCCAATATTCGCGCGGCGGATGTGGTCGCCAACACGATAGATCCATTGCTCGTCCTTGGCGGCTTGCAGTTGGTGGATAATGCCATGTCGCCTGAGCATGGATTTGAGATTGCGATACGACGACCAAATACCATGCACGCCATGCTCGGCGGGAAATTTTCTACCTTTGACCTCCGTCTCAGCCAAGCCCGCAAGGCGACCACCAATGTGATCGTCCACTTCGAGGATGAGGGGTTTCAGTCCACGCTCGGCGAGGTGGATGGCGGCGGTGAGCCCGGCAATTCCCCCGCCAATGATGATGACGTCGTGTTTGTCCATTGGGGGTGATTATAAACTTTGTGTCACCCTCCCGAAGGATATCGGGACGATGTGAGCGATAGCGAAGGGTCTCTGAGATTATCATAGAGATGCTTCGCTGCCGCTCAGCATGACAACCATATATGGTAAAATCGCTCCCGCCTCTGACAAAAGTCAGATTCCCATGGAGGGATGGCCGAGCGGCTGAAGGCGCATGTCTTGAAAACATGTTTGGTGAAAGCCAACGTGGGTTCGAATCCCACTCCCTCCGCCTTACAATTCGGGTATAAGCCCTGTACCCGGCGCAAGTGTTGACGATTCTTGAATTGCGATTACAATAGCAATCGTCAGACGAGCAGTTGTACAATGTTTGGGGAGGTGCCAGAGTGGCTGAATGGGCTCGCCTGCTAAGTGAGTGCCGGCTTTAAACCCGGTCGCGGGTTCGAATCCCGCCCTCTCCGCTAGAAAACACACTTGATTTTCAGGTGTGTTTTTGTTTAAGTCCGCTCGCGTGCACTCATCCCTATTTAGAAACTTAATGAGTTTATATACGTAAGTTGACTAACACTTCGCCACCTTCCAAAACTATAAAGAGCGTGAAGTGATTTTGGAGTTATGATTTCGAAAATCAACAACTTATGTCCACGACCCCGATCACTCACGAAACGTCCCTGAAAAACCGCCCAGCCCTACGTTGGACGTTGCTTGGGGTTTGGGGATTGATCGTGGTTTACACGGTCATGGTGTTGGGGACGGTCCTTTCACCGCAGTTCATGATGTTTAAAGATGCGAGTATGGCTCGCATTTTGCTTGGTATTCCTGCTCTTTTACAAACCATTATCGATTATGGCGTAGATCTGCTTCTTTTATTTGGCTTCTCAGTAATTGCCATAATTCTGATCGTCAACCGGTCTGATGACTGGTTTGCGATTCTGACTTCCCTTTTCTTGATCGTTTTCGGTGCTCGTATTACCAACCTTGTCAATAATATCGCTCTAACTCCTGGGTATGAGACTCAGGGCGGGCTGATCCTGGCATTGGGGGATATTGGTATTGTGCTGTTCTCGATGCTCTTCCCCAATGGAAAGTTCGCCCCAAAATGGATGAAGTTTCTTGTTCCGCTTCTGATTATCACCATGCTTGGGATTTATCTCTTTCCAAACACATCTTTCTACTGGGTGAAGATGCGAGATAATGGATATTATTTTCTGGTCACTGTTACCTGGTATATGGTTGGTTTGGGAAGCGGGATATATCGATACTATCGTTCATCCACGTTGGCACAAAAGCAACAGATCCGCTGGATCTTTATCGGCACCATGGGTCCGTTCGTATGGTTCATTTTGTTCCAAGCGCTATCATATCTCTTCCCTGTACTGACGACTTCTGAGGTTGCTTCTGCCAGCTTTCAGGCGATCTCGCGCCTGGCTGGTATTTTCATGTTTTTAATGCTGCCTCTTTTTGTTGCCATCTCCATTGTGCAGGCGCGGCTCTTCGACATTGACATGATCATCAACCGCTCGTTGGTATATGGGATTCTCACCATCGGGCTGGGGCTTACTTTCGGGTTGGTCTTTGTCTTCGGCTCTGCCATTTTCCGCAGCATGCATGCCAGTGACCAGTTCTTTTTTGTCGCAGTGATCTTTTCGGTGGCAGCGGGTGCAGGTTTTCAACCCCTGCGGAAAAAACTTCAACGTTTTGTAGACCGCTTCTTTTATCATATCCAAATCGACTATCAGAAGACGCCGCTCGAAGCCCGTGCAGAAGCTGATACGAATGTGGATAGTGGCATTACTTTGTCTTCGTATCGTAATCTCAAGTTGATCGGTCATGGCGGCATGGCAGAAGTCTATCGCGCCACAGATTCAACAGGGCGAGGAACAGTAGCGGTCAAAATCCTGCGAGCCGCATTGGCTGGCGATGAACAATTCCAAAAGCGGTTCATGCGCGAGGCAGAAATCGTCAACAGACTGGAACATCCGAACATTGTGCGAGTGACCGATTTTGGCGAAGAGCGTGGTATGTACTACATCGTGATGGAAATGCTTTCGGGTCCAGATCTCAACCATCTCATCCGGCAAGAGAAGCGTATCTCTTTATCCAACACGGTAAATTTGCTGCGCGGAATTGCAGATGCGTTGGACTATGCTCATGCGAATGGATTGATCCACCGCGATATCAAGCCGTCGAATGTGATGCTTGATTCGTCCACGATCCCTTCGCGCTCGGTGCTGACTGATTTCGGCATTGCAAAAATGCTCGATGCTCATACTCGTATTACCAATACGGCGGGCATGCTGGGTACCTTCGATTACATGGCGCCGGAACAAATTCAAGCTTCTGCCGATGTGGATGGTCGCGCAGATATTTATGCACTCGGGGTGATGACCTACCAAATGTTGACCGGACGTTTGCCATTTGAAAGACCCGATACCGGCGCTATTTTACTGGCGCATTTGAACTCGCCGCCGCCTGATGCGCGCGAAGTGATACAAGACCTGCCGCGCCCAGCAGCTCGTGCTGTGCAAAAAGCGATGGCGAAAAACCTGCATGAACGTTTTCCTTCGGCAAAAGAATTTATTGCCGAGTTAGAAAACGCACAAGCAATTTCATAAAACACGCGAATTTGCGTGTTTTTCTTTTATATGAGAGTCTTTGACAGTAAGAAGATGTAGCATAGTCTTGTCCATTCGCTAAAGTTCAACCTTGGAGAGAATCATGTCTAAAGATACAGCTCGTCAACTTGCCAACGCACTTTCAGTCGTCATCGCTTTGGCGGTCAACATCCTCGCCAGCACTCTGCCGCTTAACGGACAGAACACCGGCGAGATCTCAGATCGCTTCCTTGTTTACTTCGTGCCTGCTGGGTATGTCTTCGCCATCTGGGGCATCATCTACATTGGGTGGATTGCCTTCGCTATTTATCAATTTCAGCCCGCGCAAAAAGAAAGCCCGCGCTTGCAAAGCCTCGGGTATATCTTTGCCATCAGCGGACTCTTCAACGCGGCATGGTTGGTTTGTTGGCATTACAACTGGTTCGGCTTGAGTGTGTTGGTGATGCTCACCCTGCTGTCCCTGCTCATCGTCAGTTATCTCAAACTCAATGTTGGGCGCACCCCAGTCAATGCTGCCGAAAAATGGAGCGTGGATATTCCCTTCAGCGTGTACCTCGGCTGGATCACTGTCGCCACCGTTGCAAATGTTTCAGATTGGTTGTATCTCGTCAATTGGAATGGATTCGGCATTGCGCCGCAAGCATGGGCGGTCATCATGATCGCCATCGCGAGTATGCTTGGTGTTCTTATGACGGTCACACGCAGGGACAGTGGCTACGTCTTCGTGTTGGCTTGGTCCTTCGCTGGAATTGCGCTTAAACAAGTAAGCGTTCCTCTTGTGGCAAACGCTGCCTGGGGTGCAACTCTCTTTGCGCTTGGGCTGGCGACCTACTCCATCATCGCCCGGCTTCGCCGCTAAGTTTTTCTTCCAATTCCCCTACATGTTCTGCCTCATGCAGCGCAAGGGATCGTGCCTTCCAGTAAATGGATTCCTTGCGCTGTTTGCTCTCTTCTCGCACAACACGTTCCCAATCCTTTTCCTTCAAATTTGATAACACCTGCAACAACACTTTGCGGCGGGTATTGAAATACGCTAACAGTTCTGAAAAATCGAGCAGTTCAAATTGTAGCAATTTCCCCAAATCGCGTTCCGGGTGGATATCTACAAAGTAAGGCTCATTCACTAGCAAGGCTTGATAGATCATTTCTGAAGAACGGGCTTCGCTATTCAGTATGTGAGCCAATACTTCGGTAGGCGTTCTTTCACCTTTACTCAAAGGTTGCTTCCATTTTTCCTTCGATACAGATTTGCTCAAAACACTCAGCGTTTTTGGTGCCTCTGTAAGAATCTCCAATGCCTTTGCAAGATTCGAGGAGGAAAAATCGGTGGATATGGATTTTTTCATGGCGAGTTCCTATCTCAAAATATCCAATAAATCACTTAAGTTTTTTAGCTCATGATCGGCTTTGTAGGTCATATCTAAATAAGGTTGACCGAAGCGATTTGACCATGCGCATGACAAGCCTGCAGATTTTGCGCCAAGCACATCGGTGGGAGAGCCAGCCACATGGAGAAGGTCTTGAGGTTGGATGTTTAATTGCTGGAACGGCAACGCATACATGCTGGGATGCGGTTTGTAGTAGCCCGCCTGCTCAGAAGAGAAGACATAACGAAAGACGGGCGGGAGCGTCTTGCTGAGATCATCCAGTAAATCATTGTCACCGTTTGAGAGCAACGCTAAGGTATATCCACGCTCATGCAAGGACCGTATCACCTGCATAGCTTCGCTCCATGGGCGCAACTTGCGCCATGCGCGGACAAGCTCTATTCGGGTTAATTCGTTTGGGGCAAGCATATATCGTGCGAGTGTATCATCCAGAGAACGGCGAGTGAGCACCTCAAAAGGAATCCGCGCTGTGCCAAGCGAGTTGCTGATAAGGGCGTATTCCAATTGCTTGCTGCGCCATGCACGGACGAAACTCAGCTCATCGATATTTAACACATCGCGTACAAGCGGCGTCAGGCTGCCTTCAATATCAAAGAGCGCGGTGTACACATCAAAGGTGATGAGCATTGTTTGAAAAATAATACTTGTTCTTTTACGTTATCGGGTGAAAGCTTTCCTCAATGCTGCGATCTGAGACTTTCGAAATTCCTGTACTACAGATGCTTGAGAAGTAAAAGCATCAAAGCCATGAAATGCGCCCGGCACAACAACGACTTCACAATCCGCACCTGCTTCGTTTAGACGCTGAGCATAGAGCAAATCTTCAGTGTAGAAAAGGTCCAAGTCGCCTACCCCAACCCAGGCACGGGCAAGACCCGCAAGGTTTTCACGTCTGGCAGGCACAGAATAATTTGGCACATCTTCACTGCCGCATTCCTTCCCAAGATATGCAGACCATCCAAAACGATTGCTGGGTTGATTCCAGGCAATGTTGATGTCATATAGATCCGTTCGAAGCGCGGTGCGGTCATCCAACATGGGGTAGACCAAAAGTTGAAAGATCGGCTGCACTTCCTGACGATCATGTGCAAGTTGCGCCAGCGCGGCAGCCAGCCCGCCACCTGCGCTTGCTCCGCCAATCGCGATGCGTTCTTTATCAATGCCAAACTCAATGGCATGTGTTGCTATCCATTGGAGCGTTGCATAACAATCTTCCAAGCCAGCAGGGAAAGATTTCTGTAGCGCCAGGCGATACTCCACCGAAAAGACGCTGATCTTTAATTCACGCACATATTGGATGCAGGTATTTTCGTCTTGTTCGGGATTGCCAATGAGATACCCGCCGCCGTGGATCCACAACAGAGCGGGTAACGCCTCATTCGCAGACTTGGGCTTGTATACGCGTACCCGAACCTGATTGCCATCTGGACCCGTTATGAAGATGTTTTCAATTTGCAAATCATCGGGCGCTTTCGGCGATGGAGCCAAACGCATGAGCTTATTCAAAAGCCAAACAACAAACTTGTTGTAGTTCAACTTCGGTGCAAACTTTGCCGGACCTTGTAACTCGGGGTGAATAGTAGGATGACTTTTCATAAGCAGTAAATATATTTTGAAAGAAAAAAACCTTAGCAATCAAATACATACCAACAAATTTCATTGCGTAGTTTCTGATCGTCCAACACCAGAGCGCGGATTTGGCTTGGGAGTTGTTGCCGCTGCCAGCGACATTCCAAGTGCCCCGCTTCTTCTGCCTGACCTTTTTGTGCGGCGGCTTGCACTGCTTTGATGGCGTAGGCGGCGGCTCCTAACTCATGCGCAGCAACATGCGCCACCACTCCGGCTTGACCCGCCGCAAACGCCGCAAATCGAGCTGCCCCGTTTAATGTCCGTGCCGCTGCCATGGCATGCCCGCCTGCTGCACGGCTCTGAGACATGCTGACGTTGCCATGTGTCCATGCTCGAACAGCCGCTATCGCCTGCCGCGGACGTTCATCATCAGGCTGAACTTCTTCAAACAAGTGCAAAACATGTTCTGCACAATCTGCCGCCCATAATGCCAACAACTGATGATCATAATCTTGAAGCATGCCGCCGCGTTTCACTGTAATAAATCGATGGTCTCGCTTTTTAGGCAATATCATGCTTGCCTATAAGTTACGTTGTCTTTGTTTTCTTTTTGGTGGCTTTTTTGCCGTCTAAATTAAGGGTGCCTGATTCGTCACGATGGGTTCCAGTGGTCTGTTTTACTGTAAATTCGGCTCCGTGCAAGATCACGTGTGCAATGGCTCTGGCATGACCGGTTCCCAAACCGTAATCTGCTTTAAGCCAATCAAGGATCTCTTTATGTGTGGTCAGCTTCTTTTTCTTCGCCTCAGCAACGAATTCTTTGGGCGCTTTGCCTGTGAGTTCTTCAACCTTATCCAAGTATGCTTGAAATGACATCGTGATCTCCTGTCTTTGATATGTTGAACTTACATATAAACTAAAATATTATGATGCAGGGGGAGTTGTTGCACCTTTTTTACGGATGAGAAGCATTTCGGGTTCCTGGCTTTTGGCAGTACGCAACTCTTCGCGCTTTGCAATGGCTCGATCAATAATATAGGTTTTTAGATTTTCATCGTCCAGCAGGTCTTCTTTGGTTTGGTATTGGAGAGTTGGCAGAACCCAATGAAACGATTTTTGCAGATCTACCAACATGGCAAACGGACGTGGGTCTACACTGATATCAATAATGGGGATGAAGGGTATCTTGAATTGTTTGGCGGTGGCTTCCAATTCGAGCGGCGTGGATTTGGGGTTGGTCACATCGGCGATGACGAACATGCTCATGCCTGCCAGCGTCTGAACTGTCTCGGTATAGTCTTTATCGGTGGGGCGGTCAAAATCGAAGACGATCGGCAATAGGTCGAACTCGCGTAATTTTTCTCGCAAGCCATCCAAAACAGCCTTGCGCTGCGGGTCAGCGAACCTGCCAAGAATAAGCACGCCTTTCGAGGTGATGGTGTTGATCACATCTCGAATCTTGGTGTTGTTCAGCATGAGGTAAATGAACTGTCCTACTTCCAGATCATCTACAGTGACAATTGGTTCATCTTTCCGCGAAATGACCATGTCTTTTTGAGAGGTATTCTCCAAAGTGACATTCCAAGCCGAAGCCCCATAAATTCGGCAACCGGAGATCTCAGCGTTGGTCAAGTTCGTTTCCACCAAATCAGCCAGAGTTAGGTCTGAGCCGGTGAGTGTCGCGTGGGTGAGGTTCGAGCGGATCAAGTCTGCGTTATAGAGATCGGCTTCGGTGAGGTTGGCGCCGGTCAAATTTGCATCCACTAAATTTGCGTAGCGCAAACTCGCTTTGCGCATGCTGGCTCCGCTCAGGTTTGTCGCTCTGAAAGTAGCATACGATAGAAACGCTTGCATATCGCCATCACGATCAGGGATGACATCCAGATTGGTGTCGCTTAAATCCGCTTCGCTGAGGTCTGCTTGGATCAAGGACACGCCTCGTAAATTGGCTCCATGTAAGTTTGCTTTGCTCAGGTTCGCTGCGGTTAAGGATGCGTTTCGCAAGGAGGCTCCTGCAAGGTTTGCCTCACTTAAGTTGGCATTGTTGAATTCTGCTGATTCCAAGTTGCATCCTGATAAGTTGACGCCATGCATGATCGCTCCGCTCAACTTGATGCCTGTTAGATCGGTTAGCTCATGCAGATCGGCATTGCTCAGGATGGGTGTTACTCTGGGATTTTCCTGCCGCCAGATGTTCCATTTATCAGCCCCTTGCTTAATAAGTTTCAGATGTTCAGGATTTGCGGTTGCTCGGCTGATGAGTTTAAGGATTTCACTCTCTGCATTTACCCCTTCAAAAATAGTACCCTCCAGATTGGCGCCGCTCAGGTTCACGCCAAACATATAGGCTTGGCTGAGGTCTGCTCCGGTAAGGTTGGCTCCGCTGAGGTCGGCATCTGAGATGTCTGCGTTGCGCAAATAAGCATTGGACAGGTTGGCTCCGCTTAAGTTGACTCTGTTGAAATGAGCACCGACCAAATTCATCCCGCTCAAATCTGCGCCGCTAAAATCAAAGAGGGTATCAAAATGTACACTTCTAAATTTGTTCCATGTTTCCATGCCTTGCTTTAGAGCTTCGAGATGTTCAGGGTTTGCCATGAGAGATAGGCTCCTCGTTTTAAAGGGTTTGCTTTTCTCGATGATATCAGTTTTGAAGGGCTTACGCGGCTGAACGCTCTAAAAGAAACTCTTCGATCTCCTGACCCCGTGCATTGGCAAAGCCCTTTGCCTCGCCGATCACATTGAAGCCACATTTCTCCAATACCCGGCGTGACGCAAGGTTGTCTTTTGCCACGCGTGCGTAAATAGGTCGTTCCTGATTGTGATGTGCCAAGAGTTCTTTCAAGGCTTCTGTCGCAATCCCTTTGCCCCAATATTCCTTCCCCAGCCAATAGGTGACTTCTGGTTTGCCATCCTCTAGGTAACTTGCAATACTTCCTGCAACCTGCCTGTTGACTATGATCGTCTTATTGATCGTGGACGTATCTGCCAAAATTCTGTGCCAGTGAGCAGTAAAGGCTTCTCGGTTGCTGGGGTCTTTGGCAGTAAATGCCGCCATGTAATTGGCATCTTTGTCGAGTTGCTGTTCAAAAAAGATGGGAAGGTCATCACGTATCACATCTCGCAAAAGGATTTGGTTTGGCATAGTCTCTCCATAAACTTGTCTTTAGGTATAGGCTTTCGTGACCTCGCCATACATCCACCCATCAATAGTTGGCGGCGTCACACCCAGGTCGCTCAACATACTTTTGATCTGTTCCCGATGTTCCGTGGCATGGTTAATGACTTGTAACATCATTAGCCACGGCACAATGACGAATCCGTCCTTTGCAGGGATTTTGGTCATTAGGGGCATGCTGGTTTCATCTCGCGCCAATGCCAGCAAGCCTTCTCCACTAGCCATCACAGACGCTTGCAACTCTGCGAACTCTAGTAAGGTTTGAGGTGCCGCGTCACTGGCTTGGGTCAGCAGAGACAAATATCCTCGTTGCGAAGCGACAAGGTGTATTAAGGTGCTACGAATATTGCCTTTGGTAACAGACCGAGGTTGAGCGTCTAGTTGCTCATCAGATAGAGTAGAGCAAACTTGAAGTATCTGAAGATTTGCCCAATTGTTATGCTCCAACAATTTTATAAGAAAATTCTCGCTCATTTTTATAGCTCTTTAGGAAATCCAAAAATTAGTCGAGTTGTGCGCCGCCGGTGGCATTTGCCACGGTGGCTGTCATTCCAGCTGCCAGGTCACTTGCCAAGAGTACAGCGGCGTTTGCCACTTGTGCCAATGGGGTGATTTGCCTCAAGGGTACATCTCTTGCGAACTCGCGATGGACTTCTTCAAAGGTCATGCCCTTTTGCGCTCCATATAATTCCCACGCTTCCTGTACGCCGGGTGCATCTGGTGACCCCGGTGAGCGGACCCAACAGACCCGCACCTGATGCGGTCCATTTTCAACGGCTAACTGCCTAAGATAATGCTCAACGGCGGCACAGGCAATGCCAAAGCCACCTATATTGGCAAATGCCTGTCGCCCCGCATTGGCAGTGATTCCCAGGATGGTGCCGCCTTTGTGTTTCGCCATGTGTTTTGCCAGAGCTGTTCCGGTGTGGAACCAAGTTGTTAATCCGTTTTGAACGGGAGCAAGAAATTGTACAAAGGGCATGTCTGTAAGCGCCTGCCCTTGGGCGTCATCCCAAGAGACGGCATTGAACATTAGATTTACGGCTCCGAAACGAGTGGACACCGCTTCCAGATGCTGTTCAATGGCATGGGCATCCATTGCATCTACGGTCGTAACCTCTGCCAAGCCACCATGACGAGTAATGTCTTTGGCTACTTTTTCAAGCGGTTCACGCCGACGTGCCGCCAAAATGACTCTTGCGCCTTCCCGTGCAAAAGCGCGCGCCACCGCACTCCCAACCGCGCCAGATGCTCCATAGACGATGGCTGTTCTATCCTTTAGTAACATATGTGACTCCTCGAAGAATTAGCATCTAGTTTGCTCAAGTATCATTTTTGCGATGGGTTGCTAGATAGATCGGCACTTCTGAGTTCGCGCCATTTTGAGAGCGCTCCCCGTAGAGTTCAAAGTCGTAGGTGTATTTTCGCCCCAATTCATGGTCTCGTTGCCAAATGTTAAGCCAGGCATCCATAACGGCTTGGGGCATTGGACCTTGAGCCGTAAATACTTCAAATGTTTCGGTAGGGAAGTGTCTCCCGATCAAGCCACTTGGAATGGTATCCAGACTGCTGACTTGTACCCCGATGATGGCAGTGTATTCATCGGTGTAGTCACTTTTGTAGTCGGTGTATATCGAATAGACATCGTTACTCAGCTTGTTTAGAATTTTCTCAAGCAGGTTCTCTGAATAGAATTGTTCCCATAGCTTCCCAAGATCTTGAGCGGACCGACCTTCTCTGTTTATAGTTCGGATTGCAATCCCAATAATTTTGAGGTCTAGTGTTTCCATGAGATTTCTCCTGGTTAAAGATTGAAGGAATGGAGTCTACTCTAATATGCGGTGCATATGCCCATCTTGAGATTTTATGTATGCATAGGATTGTTGCACGATCTGTTCAAGGACAGACAGGTCGATATCGCTGAGCCGTTTAATGTAGACACAGACTCGGCTGGTGGTGTGTTTCCCTAAACGAGTCAACAATTCTGAATGGCGGGAGGTACCGTCCATCAGGTAGACCGTAAGCTTCCCTTTTCTTGGATAAAACCCAATGGTCTGACTATCGCCTTCGCGTCCGCTGTCGTATTTGTAATGATACGCATCAAACCCGATTGTGCCCACATTCCACAGCTTAGGCTCATGCCCGCTGACGCGCTTCATCATGTCGATCAGCGCATGACTATCTGCAATGGACTGTTCATCGCCGAGTGCGGCAACAAATTCTTGAACGGAAGTGTTTTGGGGAGTAGATTTACTTTTGGTAGCAGGGACTGTTTTCATCGTCAGATTTTAGAACTCATGTTCTATTTCGTCAAGACAGAAATAGAACAGCCTACAAAATACTGGCGAGAAAACAAATACAGTATCTGTCTCCGATCAGACTAAGATCATGCAAAGAGTTGATAGAGCCAAACGCCCAAAAACAACATACTTAGAAGTATATAGAGCATCGACAAGATGTACATGCCGTAGGTATACGTTGACCTTTTTTCCAGCAGCGATGATCGTGGATCGGCGGGGTTGTAATACACCGGCACGGATGCGCCAGCGGGGAAACGTTCCATGAGTTTTTTGCCGAATGTATCAGAGCGCCTTGTGTACACGCCATAGCCGATGCGGCTGCTTTCGTGGACTGTCCCGTTTACGGCATAGGTGTATTTTATATTAGGGATGAAAAGGTCATACCATTCGGTGTGGTTGTTTTGTGCGATCCTTGCACGGTGTTCCTTTTTCAAAGAAGCCGAAACGACAGTACCCAGCACACTTTTCCAATCTTTCGCTTTTCTGTCTTTCGATACAATAGCAGCGAACTTATAGAAATTGAACGCTCCATGAACACCAAAAACGACAGAGAAAATGAATTTGGTCATGGGCGAGTAGATGAACGATACAAGAAATTCACGGATGGTTGCTGAGAGCATGCTTTCTCCAAACAATGAGAGATGTGTCTTTTGTTTATATTAAATTTCACCCTCGATTCGTGGACTATCCCCCATATGAACTATTCTCGTAATTAACTCAAGTTACTATCTTGTATATTTTAGGAAAGGTGACAAAGATTTTTTAACGCAAAGCCGCGAAGCCGCTAAGCCGCTAAGATTTAAAGACTTCCCTTGCGATATTGCGCCTTTGCGTTAATTTTTAGTTGCAATTTATGCGAGTAGCAATTTAGTGTAATTACAACCTACTCCCCATTCCACTCAATATCAAAGGTAGAAGCCTCCAATGCTGAGATACCTTGTTTGCGACCCAAGAGCACATACGAGAGAATGCTGCGCCATTGCAAGAGGAAGGGCAACGGGTCGTGAAAGTCTAAGAGCACATCGTCGCTGTGGGCAAAAGTCTTGAGCCACGCCCCAAGCCGACCGTTAAACAGCGAAGCGGGCAACCCATACGTCAACATGGCGGTGCCCAACATGCGCGACGTCTCTGCATAGGGAGTGACACAGTCCATGTCGCTATTGAAAAAAGATTCAATAAATTGCGGGTTGGGGGTTAGCAAATGCGCTCCGCTTGTGGCACGCGGGTTACATTCCAACGCCACCACATTGCTATCTGCGGTTTGCACAAAATCAAACGCCATCTGCCCGGTCACCTTGTAATACTCCACAAAGGTCCGCACCCATTTATAGATCGCGGCATGTTGCACCGGCTCGAATGCGATTGTCGCTCCCTGCCCGGCAGTGAAGGCGGTGGGGTATACGGCATGCGCTGTAATGCGCCCGTTCTGGCAGACCGAATAACTACAAAAGTGCTGTCCCTCAATATACTCTTGCGCGATCCACGGCTCTTGAAACGTCAGCGTAGCCATCGCCTCTTTTAACGAGGGCAAGATCAAAGTCCGCGCGGCGAAGCGAGAATAGACCGGCTTCAGCACCAGTCCGCGCCAGTGAGCGTAGGCGTAGAGCAAATCATCTTGTCTTGTTACCAACAAAGATTCGGGCACCTGCAAATCACATTCCCCCGCCTTCACCACAAACTTCCACTTGTTATGATAGCCATCCAACCTTGCCAGCGGCTCAGTGAACACCCGGCACGGCAAGGTACTTAACCCTTTTGCAATATGGAAAACTTCCTCACAAGTCGGAATCAACAAATCGACCTGATACGTTTCGATGATGCTTTTCAACGCCGCTAAAAACGCTTCCGTTTCCTGACGTGGAGCCGGCACCTCAAAATGAGCCGTAATCGCCGCCGAAGGTTCCGTGAGATGCCCGCGCAACGACTCGGCGACATACACTACATGCCCCGCTCGCTGAAACGCACGCGCCAGATCTAAGGTGACGGGCGCTCGCCCGCCGGTGAGAAGAATGGTTGACATAAGGTCAGCCTGCCAATAAGGATTTTTTACTTCCAGGTTTCTTGTGCTACTCGCAAGAAGTTCCCACCCAACACCTTACGGATCACACCTTCATCGTGCCCGTGCTTGTATAAAATCTCTGTGATCTCTGGCAATTGTTCTGGCTCTACGAACGAAAGAAAATCTTCAAAGCGGTCTGCCGGGAAGACGTCCGGATTTCCCTGAATGTAGTCGATAAGTTCCTGTTTGTCGATGACATAATCCAACCCAATTCCCACATGTTCGGGTCCGACCAAATTCAAGACATACTCAATATGCTTGACGAATAACTCACTGCTCTTGCCGCCCAGAAAATCGCCAATGCCGTTAATGGCAATCACACCGCCGGTCTTGGCACAGGCTTTGATCTGTTCATCTGAAATATTTCTGGCATGGGCGCGTAAGCTGGCAGGGTTCGAATGTGAAAAGATGACCGGCGCACTGGAGGTCTCAAACGTATCCATCGTGGCGCGGTACCCCATGTGAGTCACATCCACCACCATGCCCACGCGGTTCATCTCTTGCACCACCTGCCTGCCGAAATCCGTCAGCCCGATCTGCCCCTCCATGCAACCGCCCGAAGCGGCATTGTCTCTGTTATATGCCAATAACATCTGGCGTACGCCAAGGTCGTAATAGAACGAGATCAGGTTCAAGTCACCGCAGAGTGGGTTCGAGCCTTCGAGATCGAAGGCGATGGCTAATTTTTTTTCCCGTTTGGCGCGCTGAATATCTTCCACCGTCTGCGAAAGGATCAGCTCATGAGGGTGAGCCGCGATATGCGCCCGGAAGCGCGCCAGCACTCGCATCACATTCTCGAACGAGTCCATGTCCATGCCGATGTTGAGCGAAACGAAGGTCACGCCGCTGTCTTTATAGCGTTTTAGCTCGCTCAGATCTGAGCTTGGATTCAAGGGGAAACAGGCATGCGTATCCCATACGATGGCATTGCGGTGAATGTCTGCGGCTTGGTTTTTCATCATTTATATTCGTATGGGTGTGAACGGGCGGGGAGACCCCGCCCCTACGAACCAAATCAAAACGTCAACACCATGCCGCCAATAGACAAGCCCGCGCCCGTGCCCACCAACAGCACCTTATTGCCGCGCTGAATGCGTCCATCGCGCACACCCTGATACAATGTCACCGGAATCGAAGCCGCCACACAATTGCCCAGCGTCTCGATGGTTTTTACAATCTTCTCTTCCTTCCAACCAAAACGTTCCAACATCATCAAGCCCACCTTGCTCGCCTGATGCGGCACGACCACATCCACATCCACCATACTCTTTGAAAGACCAGGATACAGCTCATCTAAAAAGTCATGCGCAATGCCGCGCACCATGCGCAAGACAGCCGGTCCATCCATGTGGAACAGATCATCTTCGGGTTTGTGCCCCGCAAAGCGCGGATGAAAGCGCGAACCGCCGCCCATGATCGTCGTCAGATACGCCCCATCGCCAAAGGTCTTGAAATGCGAATGATGGATTCTCGATGCCTCGCCATCCTCTGCCCGAGTCACCACCACTGCCGCCGCCGCATCGCCCACCAACGAAGCCGACTCGGGTTCCTTCGGGTTGATTCCGCAGGAAGCCACGTCGGCACTGCAGATCAAAATATTTTTATAGCGTCCACTGCTGATGAAGTTCGACGCCACATCCATCGCTGCCACGAAGCTCAAACACGTCGTATGCACCGTCATCGCCGGAATGCCCGAGTTGCCCAGCCCAAGCTGTCGCTGAATCAAAACTCCCGTATCTGGAATCGCCTGTTCCCCAGTGCCTGAGGCGTTGATGATCAAATCCAATTGCTGCGGCTTGAGCTTGGCTTCATTCAACGCTTCTTTCGCCGCCTCCGCCGACATGAACGACGAGGTTTCATCTGTAACCCAACGACGCTCACGCACGCCATTGCGGCGCTCCACCCAACCAGCGGGCACACCACACATCGCTTCCAATTCCGAACTGGGCACAACTCGTTTCGGTAAATAACGTCCAAGTCCAATAATCTTAAGGGGAATGTTCACTTGCATAAAATGGGCTCCCAATCAGGTTGATTTTATAAGATTATCTCATACCCGCAAAAAATCGGCATAAACTTTTTTGCAACAAAGAAAACTCTTTTTTTCTCTGTGCGCTCTGTGGCTAACCTCCCCACAAGGGTCACAAGAATACTACCCTTAAGGGTACCCCTGGCTTTCTGCCTGCCTCAAGTATTTCATGGTAAAAATGACCACAGAGACCCAATACTCAATGCCGGAATCCGTTCTATCGAACTTGTATGATCCCGCTCCATTCTATGATGAGATGTTCTCATCTGCCGGGCAACCACGCCCGCACTATGAAGTGCTGCGAAACTATCTACAAGGGATGACGGCAGACATGTTTGCCGAACGCCGCCGCGCTGCCGATGCGGCGTTTTTATATCAGGGCATCACCTTCACCGTGTATGGTCAGGACGATGGCATCGAACGTATCTTCCCCTTTGACCTGGTGCCGCGCATCATTCCGCACAACGAGTGGGATCACATCGAGCGCGGACTCATCCAACGGGTGACGGCGCTCAACCTCTTCCTCCACGATATTTATCACGAACAACGCATCCTGCGCGAGAAGCGCATTCCATCTGAATTGGTCTTTAGCTCCCGCCATTTCCGCCATGAGATGATCGGGGTCGATGTTCCCAAAGATCGCTATGTTCACATCGTCGGCACAGATATCGTGCGCGGCGGCGACGGGGAATATTACGTGCTTGAAGATAACCTGCGTTCGCCTTCTGGCGTGAGCTATATGCTTGAGAACCGTCAAGCCATGAAGCAAACCTTCGCCGACCTGTTTTCACGCTATGGCGTTTTGCCCATTGAACATTATCCACAAGAATTACTGAACACGCTTCGGTCTGTCGCCCCACATGATTATTCGGATGCCACCGTTGTCTTACTCACACCCGGTATTTACAACTCTGCTTACTTTGAGCATACCTTTCTAGCACGCCAAATGGGCATTGAGATCGTCGAAGGACGCGACCTGGTGGCGCATCAAAACAAGATCTACATGCGCACTACCCGCGGACTTAAACTGGTCGACGTCATTTATCGCCGCGTTGATGATGACTTCCTCGATCCGCTTTCCTTCCGTCAAGACAGTGTACTAGGTGTGGCAGGGTTGTTGAACGCCTACCGCGCTGGGAATGTTACCGTTGCCAACTCCATCGGCACCGGCGTCGCAGACGACAAAGCCGTATACGCTTATACGCCCGAAATGATCCGCTTTTATTTGGGTGAAGAGCCCATCCTCAACAACGTCCCCACCTATTTGGGTTGGAACGAGAGCGAGTGTGACCACATCCTCAACAATCTCGATAAGCTGGTGGTCAAAGCCGTCAATGAAAGTGGCGGCTATGGCATGCTGGTCGGCACACATGCCAGCAAAGAAGAACGCGACCAATTCCGCGAGCGAGTCCGCGCCAACCCGCGCAATTATATTGCCCAACCCACCCTGGCGCTGAGTCGGCACCCAACTTTATTAGACGGTGAGTTATATGGCTGCCATATTGACTTGCGCCCTTACATTTTGTATGGCGATAAGGTTGTGGTCGTGCCCGGCGGGTTGACCCGTGTGGCATTGCGCAAAGGCTCGTTGGTCGTCAATTCGTCGCAGGGTGGCGGCAGCAAAGATACCTGGGTCTTGAGAGAATAGATGCTTTCACGAGTCGCTGAATCCCTGTATTGGATGGCACGTTACATCGAACGAGCCGAAGACCTCACCCGTCTGCTGGTCGTCAACTTCAACGCCCTGCTCGACTCGCACCCCGATGTGGCGCGTCAGGGCTGGGAATCGGTCATTCAAGCCAGCGGCGATCAAGCCTTGTTCGCAGAGACGTATAAAGAGGTCAATGCGCAGTCGGTCATCCAGTTTATGTTCTGGGAGCCATTGAACGGCAATAGTGTAACGAGTTGCATCACCAAGGCACGCGAGAACGCCCGCAGTGTGCGCGAGCAGATCAGCAGTGAAATGTGGGAAGCCATCAACCGTCTCTATCATCTCACCCGCAACCCCGAACGCGCCAAAGAGGGCAACCCCATTGAGTTCTTCAAAGTCATCCGCGACCGCGCCCAATCTTATCAAGGCGTTATCTCGGCAACCATGACGCATAGCGAACCCTATCAATTTATTCAGTTGGGTCTGCACCTCGAACGCGCCGATAAAACCGTCCGTATTCTGGATGCAAAATATCTGCATCTAAATCGATCGTCTCAAAGTGCAATGGAATCCTCCCTGCAATTGATGGCGCTTCTGCGCTCTTGCAGTGCCTTTGAGCCATATCGTCGCACCGCCACAGGCGAACTGGATGTGGAAAATGTGGCAGAATATCTTTTGCTGAATCATGAATTTCCACGTGCGGTCTTCTTCTGCATTCATCGTTGCTTGCAAACTTTGGATGTCATCGGCGAAGACCCGATCAGCACGGTCAAGAACGATTCGCCGCGTCGTTTGTTGGGCAGGCTAAAAGCCGACCTTGAGTATCTGGACATTCACGAAGTCCTCGGTGAAAATATGGACCCATTCCTTGCCCGCCTGCTGTTGCGTTTGAACTCCGTTGGGGATGAAATTTCCCGCACCTACTTCAATACCAGCATCATCCTGCCCGATGAACGCCCACGTCAACAGCAGCAACAGCAACAATAAACTCAACTCATGCGATTAAGAATCGAACACACCACCACATTCACCTACGATCATCCGATTAGTGAGGCGTATACTGAAATGCGTCTCAAGCCTCTCGATGGCGATGGTCAACATTGCGTCTCGTTCCAATTGACTACCGAGCCGAAAGATATCGTTTTGCGCTACACCGATCATTTTGGCAATGACGTCCGCCATTTTGATGTGATCCAACCGCATCAAAAATTGATGGCATCTGCCATTAGTGAAGTCATCACGCCAGATGTCTACCAGTCGGGCTCTTCCAACCTTTCTCCTTTGGATGAGTTCAATTATCTTTCCCCCACTCATTACGCGCCTCATTCCCCAGACCTGGTCCTGTTCGCTGCTTCGCTCAAAGTTTCAGACTCCGCCTTGGAAAATTCGCTCAAAGTCATGCACGCCCTGTTTACAACGCTCACCTATGAAAAGGGCGCTACAGACGTCAACACTACAGCAGATAAAGCATTATCTTTGGGTCGCGGAGTTTGTCAGGATTTTTCACACATCATGCTTGCCGTCTGCCGTTTGCAAGGCATCCCCGCCCGCTATGTGAGCGGTTACTTATACAACAACGGTCATACCGCCGCTTCTCACGCCTGGGTCGATGTCCTAACCTCTGAACGGGGCTGGGTCTCTCTCGACCCAACGCACGACCGCGAACAAACTGAACAATATGTGCGGGTGGCTGTTGGGCGTGATTATGCAGATGTCCCCCCCACGCGCGGCATTTTCAAAGGCAATGCCAAAGAGCAAATGGACGTAACCGTCTCGGTGAAGTCTCTCTAGCCCTCAAAGAATCCTACATCTCAAAATGCCGTGTCACCCTGAGGGAGCGCTCTTCGCGACCGAAGGGTCTCTTATTTTAGGCGTAGAGATCCTTCGCTTCGCTCAGGATGACATTTTTGAGACAGTTCTAAAAAATCCGTGTTCGACCGTTCTTTCCGTGTAATCCGTGTCCAAAGTTTTTTATCTTTTATTTACATTAAAAATCCATCTTCTTAAAATACGGAATCATCGCATCGGATATCTTGCCGATCAACTTCCACGGCAATTGCCTTCTCTTCGGCAAATGCTTCGTATACACCGCGTTGCACTCCGTCACCGACTCGCCGCCACGCACTTTTTTGAACTTGCCCACCCCGCCGCTGGCATGCACGAGCAATCCGCGCTTCACACCTTCTTGCAATGTGACCAAGGTCAATAAACGGTACAAGCCTTCATCCACAGGAAGCGCTGTGTCATAGCCGAACAAAGGTTGGGTCATGGCACCGTTGCGGATGAAGAATCCCATAATTCCATTTAATCGCCCATCTTTCTTAAGCCCATACAGGTGCAAGGTCTCATGATCGCGGGCAAGTTTTAGAAATTCAAACGTGAATTGGGGGTTGTAGTATGAATACTTTTCAAGATACAACAAGTTATACAACTCCACCGCGCGGTGAAGTTCATCGTCTGATAAATCTTTTCCTTGCACCACTTCATAGCCCGCCTTCTTCAATACCCGCACATCTTCCTTGCATTGACGAGTCTTCAACGCTGCAACCGGGTCCATGTACCAAACCTGACGGCTGAGAACCAAGTCATAACAGAGCCCAGCCAACGTCTCATAAATATGCGGATTCTTCTTCTGATCCACCGAACGGAAGACGATCACGCGATCTGGAAACCACTGGATCAACGCCTCACTCAACGCCGATAACTGGTCGCTGTTTACTGACGGATATAAATTCGTCGACAGCAGATAGTTGTTCACGAAAACGACTTTATCCAACTCGGTATATTTGAAGAATGCCGAGACCGGAATCATCAACGCCTTGACCACAATTTCAATCAATTTATTATTGAGGTGCTTCACCTCTTCCAACCCGCCATATGAGACGTAATGACTATATGGAGAAACCGTGTACGTATTCTGCGGGTGAAAATCTGAGACGGTGATGGGGATGATGGTCTCACCTACTTTGACCGCCATCAACTGCGTGTTATGCACATTGCGAATGTACTTCTGCGGGTCATCGCTCATCAATGGGACGAGATACTGGCGCGCATACTCCCCATCCTCTGTGGATGGGAATGTTAGGGCTTGAATGTTCTTGTGAGTGAATAGCTCAGGCTGCATTATTTGCACTGCAAGGCAAGGTTTATCACGGTGATCTCCCCCCTAGGAAGTTCATCTTTGGCATCACTGATTAGGGAGATATTGACTTGGTTCTCAGCTACCTGAAATGCCAACCCTGATTTAAACCAAGTCTGATCAAGCGGGGCAAGGTCTGAACACTTCCATTGGCTGACTGATATGGCGATGTTAATAGCAAATCCTGGGCTCATGGGGTCAAGTGCAGAGAATGAAAAATTTCCATCCGTGTCTGTGATTGTGGAAGCATAAATATCGGAGCTTTCAATAACATATAGATCTATAGGGACATTCGACAACGGTCCATCCCATGAAAGTTCCCCTTCAATGTACACTTTTGACGCATCAAGCGGAATGGCAGTTTGTGTAGCTTCTGGCAAAACGGTGGAAGTTGCAGGTTGAAGCCCAAAGGTACAAGCAAATATCAACAGACTCGTCATTCCAAATATCGCTAGCTTGTGTCTTAAATTCATTAATGACCTACTGTGCTCAGTTGTGTAATCGTCTCATCACAATGCGATGGGACCACGATCGTATCGGGATGGGTCAGATAATAGGTTTGCAGTTTCCCCAAGGTTTCACGGTAGGCAGCGGGGTCAGAAAAAATCATATCTGCAATCTTATGCGGCGGACGATTCTCCACGATGGAGCGTTTCAACCAAGCCGCATCTGCCACGAAGAAGAAGACTTTGCCCTCGTCATCCCGTGCGAAGATTCCCATTTGTCCATGCGCATGACCGGGCAATTCCACGCCGATAATGGAGCCGTCGCCGAGCAGATCGTAGCCGGTTTTGAAAGGCGTATATTCTTCTGAAAGTAGAATCGATTTGCTCATATCCACTTCCTGAGACCGAGCGTCAAAGTCTGAGGGGATTTGTCCACGTAGGAAGGCGTGTTTCATGTCTTCTTCGGGTGGCAGATTGCGAAGATGCGAAAAAGCATGCGGGAGATACACATAGCGTGATTTCGGCAGATCACACAACGAACCAACGTGGTCAGCATGGAAGTGAGAGATGAAAACGTGAGAAATATCCTGCGGCTGAAGCCCAAATCTTGCGAGTTGGTTCACAACCAGGTCTTCTTCTTTCAAATGGACAGGGGTCATCCAGCGATAGAGTCGTTTTGGGAATTTCTTTGTCTCATCGAAAAAGCGATAGGAATAGCCCGTGTCGAAAAGCATTGCCCCAAATTTGGGGTGTCGTAACAGGGCGAACATGGCAGGGAAGTGGATCCTGCGAAAACGTCCACCCTGGATGGCGAGGTGTTCGGGAGATGTGCAGTACCCTGCGTGAAGAATGTCGATTTTCATTGTGGATTCTCTAGTCATTGCAAGCCGCCTGCTGATAGATGATTTGCTTTCCACCAAATAAGAAAACGTTGTACGCCTTCTTCAACCGAAACCTTGGGCTGATACCCAAGGTCGTTTTTTGCCGCAGAAATATCAAGTGTTGTGCTGTTAGACATCATACTGACGGACATACGGGTCAATGGCGGCTCGGGGCTATATGGAATCAGCGAGTAGAGAAACTCCAACGCTCCGCCAACATGATGAGCAGCCTGACGAGATATTCTACGGCTTGGGCGCGCAAAGCCAAGTTCATCACATATCCGATTGATCAAAGTCCATATCTTGATCGGGTCGCCATTGGATATATTGTATTTTTTACCTAATGCAACATCTGGCGCTTCTGCACACAGCAACAAAGCATCGACCACGTTCTGAATATACGTTAGGTCGACCACGTTCTCGCCGTCACCCAGAATAGGCAATCGTCCGCTTTTGAGGCGTGCCAGGAGGCGCGGAAAAATGACCGTATCGCCTTCTCCAAAGATCGCGCGCGGACGAATGGACACAACGGCAAGTCCTTGAGTTGCACCTTTATCTATTTCTTCTTCGGCGAGTAATTTTGTATGAGCATAGTGGCTTATGGGCTCAGGTAAGGGGTCGTTCTCTTTGACGCCGATGCGTGAGTTGTAGTCAAAGTAAATGCTTGGTGTGGAAACATAGACCAGACGCTTCACCTTGTTTTCAAGACATGCCTGTACGATGTTCCGTGTGCCAATTACGTTCGACTGATAAAACTTCTCGAAATTTCCCCACGGCGATGGAAATGCTGCACAATGAAAGATGATCTCTTGCCCTGCGAATAGTTCTTTTAAATCGTCTTTCTTCGCAATATCAACACGCGATGAGTTGATCCCAGCCTCTTCAAGTTCAGTTAATTTTGCAGTATTCCGTCCAACGGCAGTGACATCCCACCCCATTTCATGAAGTCGGCGGGTTAAGGCTCCGCCTAAGAATCCGGTTGCACCAGTGACGAGAGTTTTCATTTGCTGATTTTATCCGTAGAGCCCATAATATGCACAACAAAAAATCCCCCGCTATTTTAGCGGGGGATTTTTTGTTGTATTTCATTAAGCAGCGGGTTCTTGTTCGACCGGCTTCTTGAGAACATAAAGCATACCGGCAGTGACCACGGTGCCGACCAGCAAAGCAACGATGTACATGCCGAGGTTGTCAACAGCGTTGGGGATGGGCAGTACGAAGATGCCACCATGAGGAACATGGAGCTGGCAACCAAATGCCATCGAAAGAGCACCCGCCACAGCAGACCCCACCATGATGGAAGGAATCACGCGGAACGGGTCACGCGCGGCGTAGGGGATGGCGCCTTCAGTGATGAAGGAGATACCAAGCACTGCGGTGGACGAAGCAGCTTCCTGCTCATCCGCAGTGAAGCGGTTCTTGAAGAGGAAAGCAGCCAAGGCAATGCCGAGCGGAGGGGTCATGCCCGCAGCCATCACAGCAGCCATAGGGCGAGTCACTTCGCTAGCCAACAAGCCAACAGCAAAGGTATAAGCAGCCTTGTTAACAGGTCCGCCCATATCGAATGCCATCATGGCGCCAAGAATGAGACCGAGGACCACAGCGCTGCCGGTCTGCATGCCAGAAAGCCAGTTGGTCAAAGCGTTCAACGCAGCAGAGACGGGCACCCCTACTACATAGAACATGATTAAACCAACGACCAAGGAACTGACCAATGGCAGGATAAGAACAGGTTTGAGACCCGCCAAGCCACGTGGAAGTTTGATGGCACCATTCAACCACTGGGTGAAGTACCCAGCGACGAAACCAGCGATAATACCGCCGAGGAAGCCAGAACCGGTAACACCAGCCAAAATACCACCGATCATACCGGGGGCAAGACCAGGTCGATCTGCAATGGAGTAGGAAATGTAACCGGCGAGGATTGCAACCATCAACCCAAATCCGCCCTTGGCGCCAATAGCAAAAATATTCGCCCACAGTGTGGTCCAGACCGTGGCTGTGATGGTGCTGTTATCTGCAGCGAGGGTGGCATCGTAGGCACGGATACCACGGAATGCAAAGGCAATCGCGATCAAAAGACCGCCCGCTACAACGAACGGGATCATGTAAGACACGCCCGTCATCAGGTGTTTATAGGCACCTTTTAAGGAATTGCTATTACTACTTGCTGTTGTCATATTGCTCTCTCCTTGATGAGTTTATGAATTAATGGCGGCGGTGATTACACCGGCTCCATCTTTGATAGCCGCATTGCTGGCAGTCTCATAGATCTTCTTGCCAGTAAAGCGACTTAAATCCACTTTGACATCGGCGGCGATGACGACCAATTCCGCCTCAGCGATCTCTTGCTCGGTCAGGCGGTTCTCCACGCCGATTGAGCCTTGGGTTTCCACTTTGATGATATGACCCAGTTTCTTGGCGCCTTTTTCAAGTCCTTCGGCAGCCATGTAGGTATGGGCGATCCCTGTAGGGCATGAGGTAATTGCTACGATCTTCATTCAATCTCCTTTCGTTTCCTTGGTTCTGTAACTTGCGAGATAAACCTCGCACTACTCCACAACAACTGGCGTGATCTCAACCTGTTTTTGAAACTCGTTGATGACCTTCATCTCTGGCAGGTCTCTTCCGAGGCGGGTGATTATGCTTAGCGAAAAAGCTGTGGCAAGGCGGGCACAGTCGCGCAGCGACATGTTCTTGCTCAAGCCCGCCACCAACCCTGCCACCATCGCATCCCCCGCGCCGACAGTGGATTTCACGGTCACTTCGGGCGGCTTGGCAACAAAGGCTTGATCTTTTTCCACAAACAACGCGCCATCTTTGCCCATCGAGATCACAACGACGGTCGTATCTTCATTGATCAGCGAAACCGCCGACGAATACACACTTTCAATTCCATTCAAAGACTTATTCACCAAAGCGCTCAACTCATGGATGTTCGGCTTGATAATGTTCGGCTTGACCTTGACAGACTCTGTCAACGCGTCACCGCTGGTATCCAAAACGACTCGGCGCTTTTTGGATTTCAACAACTGGATAATGTCCGCGTAAAAATTGGATGGCAACCCCGATTGGATGTTGCCCGAAAGCACGAAACACTCACACGCTTCAGACATCGCCTCGACCTGTTCCATCAACTTGGAAACGGCATACTCGCCTGGAATTTGACCTGGCATATTCAAGTCGGTTGTGACCTGATTGACCTCGTCCATGATCTTGATGTTGACACGGGTCTCGCCTGGCACACGCACAAAGCGGTCTTCAATGCCTTTACGCTCGAAGTGACGTTCAAAGACATCGGCATTTTCTTCACCGAGAAAACCCGTCACCGCCACGGGGATTCCGTAATCGGCAAGGAACGAAGCGACGTTCACGCCTTTTCCGCCTGCATCGTAGCGATAGCCCTGACTGCGGTTCACGGTTCCCAGTTTGAAGTTATCGACCGAGATGGTTTCATCCACAGCAGGGTTGACGGTAATGGTGGCAACTTTCATAAAGCGCGCACCTCGGCAGCTGTTCGGCATGCCAGCGCATTTTGCGCCAATGCTTGCAACTCGCTCAAAGAGGTCTTGCGCAAGTGTGACTTAATGGTCGGAATGGTCGGTACGGTGATGCTCAGTTCTTTCACGCCCAAGCCCACCAGAATAGAAGCGCCTTTAATATCGCTCGCCGCGCCGCCACAAACTGCCACCCACTTGCCTTCTTGGGTTGCGGCACGCACGGTCATTTCCACCATGCGCAATACGGCGGGATTCAATGCGTCGGCTTGCTTCGCCAACTGCGGGTGGACGCGATCCATCGCGAGGGTGTACTGGGTCAGATCATTGGTGCCGATGGAGAAGAAGTCCACCAGTTTGGCGAATTGGTCAGCGAGGATGGCGGCGGAGGGAACTTCAACCATAATGCCAAGTTCGATCTTCGGCGCACCCACTTCAGCGCGAACTTTTTCGGTGATCTCGATGACCTGTTCCACATCTTCGAGCGTGGTGATCATCGGGAACATGATGCGGATATTGGTCTCTTTGGCGGCGCGATAAATGGCACGGAGTTGCGGCAGGAACAAGTCAGGACGCGCAAAGCACAAACGAATGCCGCGAATGCCGAGGAAGGAGTTATCTTCTTTGGGCAGGTTCAAGTGCGGTACTTGCTTGTCGCCGCCGATATCGAGTGTGCGAATGGTGAGCGGACGCCCGCCGAGCGCCTTGCCCATTTCTACATACACTTCGTATTGTTCATCTTCGGTGGGAGTTTTGCCGCTTTCCAAAAAGAGGAATTCGGTGCGCATCAAACCCACGCCTTCCGCGCCGTATTCCACTGCTTTCACGGCATCAGCCACGCGGTTGACGTTGGCAAAAATTTCGATCACATGCTCATCTTGCGTTTGAGCGGGCAAAAGTCTTTCGGCGTAGTCGGCGCTGAGTTGACGTTTAATTTCTTCGTGCAGTTGTTCGGCGCTTTCAATATCTTCGGGCTGCGGGTTGAGGTACAACTTGCCGTTGAAGCCATCGAGAATACATTGCGTGCCATTCTCAATGCTCAAGACCGCTTCTCCAGCCGCCACAATGGCAGGGATTCCCATTGCCCGCGCAATGATGGCAGTGTGTGAGGTCGGTCCGCCTTTGGCTGTGACAAAGCCCAAGACCAGGTCGGGGTCGAGGTTGGCGGTATCCGATGGGGTCAAATCATCGGCAACTAATACAGAAGGAGTCCGCGATGCTGTGGGAGACTCATCCGCAATGCCAAGCATGTGACGCAGCACACGCTGACAGACATCGCTCAGATCCACGGCGCGACCCGCGAGGATGGGGTCATCCAGATTCTTCAACTGGTCAATGCGCACTTGCACCGTCTGCTGCCAAGCCCAGGCGGGGTTATGTTTCTTTGAGATCAGATCTTCGGCTTCTTTCAAAAGTTCGTCATCGTTCAAGAACTCGGCATGAACCAAAAAGATGGAAGCCTGATTGGAGCCGAGGCGGGTTTTCACTTCGTCGTACAGTTTGTTTAATTCTTTTTGCGCCGCTTCAATCGCATTCTTGAATTGCTTCTTGCCAGCGGTCGGGCTTGTTGCTGAGTCTTCGACCACAATGGCTTTGTGTGCATGTTGAAAGACCACTCCCACCACAATTCCGTCTGAGGCGGGAACACCGTCAGCGAAGGAAACGGTTGAAGTTGGCGACCAGTTCACTCGGTCGAGTTGAGGCGCATGGGTTTCTTCCTGCTCACCCAGCCCGCTTTCAATTCCAGCCTTCAACGCCGCCAGCGCTTCATCTTCATCCACGCCTTCAGCAGAGACGCGCACGACGGTGCCTTTACCTGCGCCCAATTTGAGAAGATTGATGAGACTCTTCGCATCCACGACGAGTTCACCGCTTCGCACCCGTACCTGGGCTTGATACTGTTTCGCGAGATTCACCAACTCTGTGGCTGGGCGTGCATGCAAGCCTGTCGGGTTGATGATGACGGCTTCGAAATATTTTGCAAAATCAGTTGTGTTGGTTGTGGGGATTGGAGCGGGACGTTCACCCGTAAGGGCTTCGATGATGTCGTTTTTATCAGTGGTGACGGCTAGTTTGGCGGCGAGTTCTTCGTCGGAGACGACATGCGTGAGTTTGCGCAAAATGCCGAGGTGCTCGCCAGAGGCGGCACCAATGCCCACCACGAGGTGGACGGTTTCGCCTTCATTCCATGTAACGCCTTCGGGGACTTGCAGAACGGCGATGCCTGTCTTGAGGACGAGTTCGCGATTCTCGGGCATGCCATGCGGAATGGCGATGCCATTGGCGAGGAAGGTATTGGCAACCTTCTCGCGGTCGAACATGCTGTCCACATATCCTAGAGCGATGTTTCCATTTTGAATCAACAAGTTTGCGACTTGTTGGATCGCTTCCTGCTTCGTTTTCGGCGAAGCGCCCAATTCAACTTGTGTGGGACTGAGTTCGAGCATGGAACCTCGGGTGATTTATTTGGTAGGGCGCCCTTCAAACCCTGCTATTGCCTGAAGGGAACCCTACATCAAGGAGAAACTAGTACCAAGGAACTACTGCGTGCGGTAGTGTAAACGATTACATTTTTAATGTCAAGACTTATGCAAGGTCAGTCTGTAAAATTGACCGAAAAGTCGTAAATTTATGCTTTTTATCGTCGTTTTCGGAAGTTTTTAATACACTATCGACCATTACAACACCGAAATAAAGTAATCGTTTTCATTTTCGTTACACCAAAATGGTATAATTCGCCTATGACCAGCATTAAAGATGTCGCCAAAGCTGCGGGGGTATCCACTGCCACCGTATCACGTGTGTTAGCCAAGAACGCCCCCATCAAACCTGAAACCAGAGATCGCGTGCTCAAAGCCGTGGCAGATTTGAACTACCGCCCGAATTTGATCGCCCGCAGTTTACGTGTGCAGAAAAGCGCCAAGATCGGCTTGGTCGTTTCAGACATTCGCAACCCATTCTTTACCGCCATCGGTCGCGCCGTGGAAGATGCCGCCCACGAGCAAGGTTATTCGGTGCTGATGTGCAATACCGATGAAGACCCCGATAAAGAAGAACTGTACCTGAATCTTTTGTACGATGAAAACGTGGCGGGGGTCATCTTCTCCCCCACGCATCAATTCGACATTCACTCGCAGACGTATAACCAGAAGATGCCCTTTGTGGTCATTGACCGCGCCATTGAATCCAATGATGTGGACATGGTCTTGCTGGATAATGTCGCTGCGGCATACGAACTGACTGAACACCTCATTAATAACGGCTATAAGAAACTGGCAGGCTTATTTGGTGACGCCAGCACCACGGGGCAGGAACGCAGCCGTGGTTTTCATAAGGCACTCAAAGACCATCAATTGAATCCAGCCGCGGCGCATTTCATTTCTCCGCGCATTCAGCAGGGGTATGAAACGGCGATGAATTTGCTCAGCCAGCCCAACCGCCCCGATGCGATCTTCACCAGCAATAGTATGCTTACCGCAGGTGCATACAAAGCCGCGCGTGATAGCAAGTTAAATGTCCCTAAAGATGTGGCAGTGGTTGGCTTCGATGACACCACCTGGGGCGCATTGGTCGACCCGCCCATCACGGTCATTGAACAGCCAACAGAAGAGATTGGGCGTACCGCAACTGAACTACTTTTCCAACGCATTCAAGAGCCAAGTCGCTCACCGAAGACGGTGATTTTGAAAGGGTCGTTGATTGCAAGAGGGTCGAGTGTGAAGGGTAAGTAATCAGTAATCAGTAAGCAGTTGCCAGTTCAGTTAATTTCTCGCGGATGATCTTGGAGTTGTGACGGACATCGGTGGGAAATTTTTTTAAGAAGAGGAAGGTCTGAATCCGCACGGCTTGGGGGTGAGCGGCGGCAAGTGCTTTGAGTTCAGCGATAATCTTCTCTTTGTCTGTTTTCACTCCTTTTTCCAATTCAACCCACAGCACAGGTTCCCCCTCCACGCCGACCAGAGCGGTACGAAAGACTTGCGGATGTGCATTGAAAATATTTTCAATTTGTTCGGTGAACATTACATCGTCTTTTGTGATCACGCGGTGCGACTTCCGCCCGCAATACCATAGCCTGCCTTCTTCATCAAAATAGCCCACGTCTCCCATACGGTGGATGATTTGTTCTTTCTCGTCATTCCCTTGCAGGGACAATGTGCGAGGGTGTTCTTGTTCTTCGCCCGAAGCAATCCCTGAGATTGCTTCGTCGGGATGAACACCCCGGAATATCTTTGATATTCGATTCGCGTCGGGTCTGTGGATATAACCCCGCGTCGTGGCTCCGCTCTGAACTGTTATTTCGCCAACAACATTTGGCTTCACTGTGAGCGAATCATGCCATTCTGCGATTGACTCGTCGGTGATGGGGATGATGCGTACGGTCACGCCTTCGATGGGCTTTCCGAGACAGATGCCTGCTCCATTCTTTGTCTTCTCTTCCAAGGCAAATATTTCGCGACTCTCGACCTTGGCGATCGGCAGAGACTCTGTCGCGCCGTAGATGCCAAAGAGGGAGGTATGGTTCGCGAGCAGGTGGCAGAAACGCTTCTGCAAGTCAATGGTCGCGGGAGCGCCCGCGGTAATGATGCGTTTGAGAGAAGAAAGAATGATGGGGCGAGATGAAGGGTTATTGTTTTCTGAAAAAGAAGAAAGAATGTCAAGCACCACGGGCGAAGCGAACATGTTGGTGATTTTGAATTTTTGAATGGCGGTGATGACTTTTTCGGGGTCGGTTTTACCGGGAACGGGGAAGCTGATATCCGGGATGACCGAGGTGACACCTAGTAGAAGGTCAATTAAGGCATAAAGCGGGAAGGCGGGCAGGTCGATCTCATCGGGCGAGATGTTGAAAGTGTTCCTTAGTAATTCGAGTTGGGCGGCGAGGTTTTCTTGGGTGTAGACTACGCCTTTGGGCAAGCCGGTGGAGCCGCTTGTATAAATTATTGCTGCAGGGGGAATTGTTGATTGGTAATTGGTAATTGGTAATTGCGTTACCTTTGACTTTTGACGTTCGACCCTTTTTATAGTCAAGTTGTGCTTTACCGAATCCTTACCCCAGCCAAAGATCATCCGTAAAGCATGAGTCAGAGTGTTACCGATAAAAATATCGGACTTGGATTCTTGCAGGATTTCGCCGATCTTTTTGATGCCGATGGCAGGTTCGAGCAAAATAGGGACGATGCCGAATTTAAGCAGGGCAAGTGCAAAAGGGAAGAAGTCTGCGGAGGGGGGAGCCATTACAGCGGCGAACATGCCCGGGGTGTATGGACCCGCTTCAAGTCCGCGTAGGAAGCGTTGGGTTTTATCTAAAATATTCTTGTAGGTGAGGGTTTTCCAATTTGCTTTTTCAAAATAAATAAAGGCGGGTTTATCAGGGTGGTTAATGGCGTTCTGCTCAAAACGATCAAAGATATTCATGGTCAAAATTGTATCCCTTTGTATGGATGTTTGTCAGTGTTGTGTAATTATCTTTAGTACTGTGATTGCACGAATTGTTGTTGCAATAATAATGGTAGGGAAGAATTTATCACTGCGAATGGTGTGTGCCGAGCAGTAAAAGTCATCTGCACTGAGCGGCAGATGATGTACGAGGGTTCAGCATTCCAAATAGATTCGGAGGATTGAATGAATACCAAACCGATCAAGCAAACGGAAGCCGTTGAAGATCGCAATGCGATACTTGAAAAAGCCCTCATTGAAGAATACTTGCGCGAAAAGGGTTTTACTCTGGAGACCGTTAAAAGCTTGCCTGCAACGCTTGCTGAAAAACTATTAAGAGAAGCATCTCAGTATGCTTCATTGAAAATGGAAGAGGTGGAGGCTCGTGCGCGCTTTGTTAAAGAGTTGCACGATGATGCTTCTCCACTCGAATAGAGAGGAGAATTGTAAGGATAGGCAGAGGTTTCAACATGAAAACGATCATAGTAGGGTTGGGTCATCCTATTCTTGGTGACGATGGAGTCGGCTGGAAAATTACTGATGACCTTCAGGAACAACTCCCCCAACTCCCTTTATATGAGGCTGGGACGGTTGATGTAGTGCGGCTCTCTTTGGGTGGGCTTGGGTTGATGGAACAGTTAATTGGATATGACCGTGCGATCTTGATCGATGCGTTTGAGACAGAAGATCAGCCAGGTTCAATTCTCATTATGAGTCTGGCTGATTTGCCAAATTACACGGCTTTTCACACGAATAGTGCGCATGATACTTCACTTCAAAAGGCAATTGAGTTCGGCAAAAGTATAGGGGCAAAGTTGCCGAATGATGTTAAGGTGATTGGAATTACAACTGCAAAGATAAAAGATTTCAGTGATGAGTTATCTCCGCCTATCTCAGATGTGGTCTCCTTTGCAGCGCGAATCGTGCTGGATCTGTTACAACAGGTTCCAATTCATAAAGAGCTGTATGTTTAAAATAAGAACTCCGGCATTTGCTGGAGTTCTTATTTTAGGGTCAATTTCATCCCTACATGTGCTTTTTTGAACCCTAATTTTTCATAAAAGCGATGGGCATGGATGCGAGTTTCGTGAGAAGTGAGTTGCATTAGATGCGCTCCTCGTGCTTTTGCGCGGACAATTGCATATTGCAACATCTTTGCGCCAATTCCCTTGCTGCGTAGTTTCGAATCCACGCGCACCGATTCGACCTGTGACCTTAATCCGCCCTGATAGCTGATGGACGGCAGAAAGGTAAGGTGAAGTGTTCCTACAACAACCCCACTTAATTCTGCGACGATGAGTTCGTGGTTTTTATCTGTATTAATATCATTAAAGGCTCGGATATAGGTTTCAGGAAGCGGGTTTTCATTTCTTTCACGCTGACTGCCTAAATCATCATCTGCGAGCATGTGGACAATGGCAGGCAGGTCTTGTATAGTGGCACGGCGAAAGAGAAGCGTTTCGTCCATTATTCTTTTGAGCGGGTTAATTCGATGTATTGTGGGTTGCGACGAAGATAGGCTGCCACATACGAGCACATGGGAATAACTCGTAAAGACTTTGACTTGGCATAATCCAAGCCTGCCTTTGTAATGATTGCGGCAATGCCGTGCCCACGAAACTCGATTGGTACACCAACATGGGTCATAACAATAGAGTCACCATTTTCCATGTAATCCAGTTTGGCGAGTTGACCGTCTAACTGGATTTCAAAGCGGTTTTCAGCTTGATTATGAACGACTTCCAATTTTTCAGACTCCACGTATTAGCCTTTCTGCTTTTTTCTTGCCATAACAGCAATATGTTCCATAATGATTTTCAACCCGGCAAAAACCGTCGCTTCAGAGGGGTCAAGCGACGGGGCGATTTCCACTACATCCAAGCCTACAACATTTAAATCTTGAGTGGACTTAATCAACGTCAGCACATCGCGTGAAGTGAGCCCGCCAAATTCGGGAATGCCCGTCCCTGGCGCAACGGATGGATCAAGACAGTCAATGTCAAGTGAAATGTGAATGGCATCGCAGTCGTTCAGAATGTTGTATACACTGTCAGCGATATGGCGCATTCCACGTTCGGCAACATCGACTGCTGTATAAACATGAATGCCCCCATTTTCGATTAAGTCTATTTCTTGCTCTTCCCAAGATCGCAACCCCACCATGCAAACATCATGTGCTTCAATGCCAAAATCCAAGGCACGGCGCATGGTGTTCGCATGAGAAAGCCGCGACCCATCGAAGAAATCGCACAGGTCTGGGTGAGCATCAATCCATAAGATGCCGAGGCGCTGGTCTTTGTATCGTTCCCGTTGGGCTTGTAAAACCGGAATAGACACAGAATGGTCGCCGCCAAGGATGATGGGCATGTTAGGCAATGTTGCAACCCGTTGGCGCACGGTGACAAAATCAGTTTCAGGGTTTTGGATCTTAATATCGCCCAAATCACAGATGGTCATCTCTTTGAGGCGGGTGCGGTCTTCGCTAAAGGGAGTGAGATGCCTGGACCAATAGCGCAGGCGTTCGGGAGCGAGAGCCGCTCCTTTCCTGGCACTTGCGAGTCCATCAAAGGGAATTCCTATAATGCTGAAATCGGTTTGTTCGGGGGTGAGGTCTGGGCGGTGTAGATCGCCCCAGTAGCCATGGGTACCTTCTTCGGTCATGCTATTTCTCCTTGGATTTGGCTATTTTACCTTTGAAAATTACCCTCATTGACCCCTCTATCGTTTGCCCGTAAAATGCAATTATGCCGAAGAACATCACCTTTATGGGCATAGCAGGTTTTTACCTCCCAGACCACGACCCTCCAATATGAGTGGCTTTATTTAATGTTGATATTCTGATCTATTTACAACTAATGGAGGAACCATGAAAACCGAGTTTGTTTCCAAACGCGCTAAGATTTACGCCGATGTTCCCGACGAAAAATGGAACGATTGGCGCTGGCAGCTTTCCAACCGCTTGAACTCTGTGGAAGACATTGAAAAAGTTCTTCCGCTAACCGATAGCGAACGGAAGGCTCTTCAAACCCAGGGACTATTCCGTGTGGATGTGACCCCCTACTTCATCTCATTGATCGACCCCAATGACCCGAATGACCCGACTCGTTTGCAGATTATTCCACGTGCAGAGGAGATGCAAGCCTTCACCGCCATGATGGAGGATTCCCTTGCGGAAGATCGCCACTCTCCCGTGCCGGGGCTTGTTCACCGGTATCCTGACAGAGTGCTCATGCTCGTAACGACTCAATGCGCTTCATACTGCCGTTACTGCACCCGTTCTCGCATTGTAGGTGACCCAGGGCAAACCTTCAAACGCGAAGAGTTCGAGATGCAGATTGAGTATCTCAAGCGTACGCCCCAAGTCCGCGACGTTTTGCTCTCTGGTGGCGATCCGCTTGTGTTGGCGCCCAAAGTGTTGGAAGAGTTGCTTTCCCGTCTGCGTGAGATTCCTCATATTGAGATCATCCGCATTGGCTCTCGTGTGCCGGTCTTTATGCCAATGCGCGTCACTCAAGAATTATGCGATATGCTCGCCAAATATCATCCCGTATGGATGAACATTCACGTCAATCACTCGAATGAGATCAGCAAAGAACTTGCTGAAGCCACAGATCGCCTCACCCGTGCGGGTATTCCGGTTGGAAATCAGTCTGTGCTGTTGGCAGGCGTGAATGACAACGTCCACATCCAACGCCAGTTGGTGCAAGACCTCGTCCGCATCCGTGTGCGTCCGTACTACCTCTATCAGTGCGACCTCGTCGAAGGCGCTGGGCACTTCCGCACACCGGTTGCAAAGGGGATCGAAATCATGGAAGGTCTACGCGGACATACCTCTGGCTATGCTGTGCCACAATACATTGTCGATGCGCCCGGCGGAGGCGGCAAGATTCCGGTCATGCCGAACTACATGCTGAGCATGTCAGACCATAAGGTTATCTTGCGCAACTACGAAGGGTATGTGACCACATACGAGGAGCCCACTGATTACATCCCAGCCAATGCAGCCAAGTTCAAGGGGCTCAAACGCCCTGAACCGGGTCAAGGTGGTCTCACCGCCTTGCTTGACGGCGAAGAACTGTTCATCAAGCCTGAAGGCTTTGACGAACTTCACAATCGCGATGGCATCCAACACCGCTTGAAGGACGAAAACAAGTGGAAACCGCTGGGAATCGGCTCTGGCGACGCCAATAACGATTAATACGACAATTTACAGGGGCTGATATACTTAGACCTGACGGAGAACACCCCGTCAGGTCTATTAAAATTAAGGAGTTTGTTATGCTAAAAAAGACATTAATTTTGCTATCTTTCGCCATATTGCTGGTGGCTTGTATGCCTTCTCAGCAACCCACTGTCGATGCACAGGCACAAATCAACACGGCTGTTGCTGGAACCATGCAGGTCAATCGCCAGATTGACCTAGCAGTTCAACAGACCGTTGCTGCAAAAGAAAATACAGCCGCTACTGCAACTTTGGAGTCCCCTGCAGATGCTGCTGTCGCTTTTCAGGTGACAGCCACAGAGACGCCATTTTTATTGCCTTCATTCACACCAACTTTTAAGCCTACCCAGCCAAAGTATTCTTGCTCTGCTGTGACTCTTAAGCCAAAGACAAATGAATTATTCCCAGGTGGAATTGCGATTGATATCAAATGGCGTGTAACTAATACTGGTACTGCCACTTGGTATGACAGTGTTGACATGAAATACGTCGCGGGTGCAGATTTTGCAAATTTCAACCGAATAGAATTTGGTAAGCAGCTCAAGCCCGGTGAAAGCGTTGTTGTTGAAGTAGATGCAACGACACCCAAGAAGGGCGGCTCTTACTTCATGTCCTGGTTGGTTGATGGACCAATGTGCTATGGGTATGTCACGATCAAAGTGAAATAAAAAGACGGAAACATCCATGAATCGGCGTAGTAACAACGTTATAGTGTTTTTCATTTCAATCCTCCTAATGTTGGCTTGTATGCCAACATTAGGACCTACTCAAGCGCCAATTCCAACATTTGATTCGAATGCCCCGCTAACAGCTATTGTCCTAACTGTAAACGCTGCGGCTACTCAAACCGCATTTTTTTTACCGCCCACTGTAACGCCAACAGTCCCTACCCATACGCCATTTCCAACAGCCACACCACAACCGACTTTTCTTTTTCTTATTCCTACAAAAGATATTCCGCCTACTCAGATTCCACTTGGTAACTCAGATAAAGAATATGAATGCCAGATACTTTCAGCTGAGCCAAGCGATCCTATTCCGGTCTCTACACAGTTTGTCGCAAAATGGCTTGTAGCAAATATAGGGAAGTCTACATGGGAATCAGACAATGCAGATTATCGCTATATAGATGGAGACAGAATATATTTACAATCTATTTATGATTTCCCGGTAGATGTTGCCCCTGGAGTTACAGTCGAGTTGACAGCAGACATGCAAGCACCAGCTACTGCAGGACAGTATTCTACGTTTTGGATAATTTACATTGGTAAAAAGGCGTTTTGTAAAATGCAATTAGATATTAACGTACAGTAAAACTGTAATTTACTTAGAATAAAAAAGGACTCTTACATGTAAGAGTCCTTTTTGTTCTAGGATTTTCTAGTCTTTTTTACCTTTGAGCTCATCGCGGAAGATGACACTCATCACAATGCTTACCACGCTCATCACTAGGCTGCCAAGTAAGGCAGACCAGAACCCATCCACCATGAGCGGAATCCCAAAGGATTGCCCGATAGAACTGGTCAGCATCAGCATGAAGGTGTTGATGACAAGGGTGAACAAGCCCAATGTAAGAATGATCAACGGGCAGGTGAGGAACTTAAGCAACGGGCGCACGAGCGCGTTCAAAAGTCCCATAATGAGGGCGAGGGCGAGGATACCTTTCCAATCGCCGAGATAGTCAATGCCAGGGATCAGCCACACGGCAGCATATAACGCAACAGCGTTGATCAGCCAGCGAAAAATAAACTTGGTCATTTTTTCTCCTTTCTTTTATATACGCAAAATATTTTATGAAGTTGCCTGCATCCAAATTAAAGTCCGCAGCATTTTGAAGCCCGCCGTTTGGATGGCATCATCGAAAAGACCGGTGGGAAATTCAAGTGAGATGTGTGGATAGGAACGAGAGAGGTCGCGGCGCGCTTGAATGAGGAGAGCCGTTAACGCTTCAGGGTCGGACCTCTCGCCTGTTGCAGCGAAAAGGCTTTCACCACGCCCGGTCGGAATCCACGAGAGGGTGGCGAGTAGGTTATCTTTTCGTATAGCTGCCCACTGACGGACGTTGACGTCGATGAACATCAGATATAGCCAATTAAGCAGCCCCGGTTTGAGCGTGGAAAAGTTCCAGTTCATGTGCCAGCTTAGGGCGTCGGGATAGAGGCGGGAAAGCCACTTGAGCTGGGTTCCCCAAAAGCGTGGATGTCGGTTTGCGATGGCAATGTCCGTTTCTATGCGTTGTGCATTGGCATCTGTATAGGCTTGCCATACCGTGCGGCGCGCGCGTTCGACAAATCCAAGGGTTTCGTAGAGGTGAATGGCTTCGGGGTTATCGGCACGAACGTGCAACCAAATATCGTCCACTTTTTTTTCGCGAGCATGCTGCATGGCACGTACGGTAAGAGCGCGAGCAATGCCACGCCGACGATAATCTGGATGGGTGGCGACATTGGCAATGAGATATAAGCGATTTTTGTTTTGCCGAAATGGGACAACGCTAACGTTGCCAACAATGTGATGCCCTTCTTCCCATACATACCCGGTGAGTGGAAGCGATGTAGATTCTGCGACGCGGTTTGCCCATTTTAGAAAGGAGTTGTCATTTCCTGCTCGACGCATATCTTGCACATACCGCCTGCCGTCACTATCCATAGTGGAAGAGAAGCATTGTTCTATGAGGTCTGCCACAGCCGGCAGGTCTCGCAGGATGCTCATGGGGCGTAGGTTGGGGTGGTGGTCCGCCCGGGCGGGGACGGTGATGGAAGACATAATGAGATTATAAGCGGGTTGAGGGGTAATCGCTAAACACGGACTGTTTTGTACTGAATTCTAGATTTCTCTGCATGTTACAATCGAAAAAAATCTTTCAGAGCATCATTATGAAAAAAAATTTAAAAAATAGTGAAACAATCGACTTGAAAGTTCTAAAAAATTTCTTTTTGATTTCAACAATAGAGGCTTTTATAAGCTTTATTGTTTTATTAAGTCTTCCAAAATCAACAGAAAATGCTTGGTTATTTGGCTATTCACTTAATAGGATGATGTTGATATTTGCCATGTTTTTGGTGGGTTTGATTCTTGGTGGGATGACATTTTCTTTATTGAAGAACTTATCGATACAGAAACGGATACTTTTTACTCTTAATTCTCTAACACATTCTGAAAAAAAGCTTGAAACTTTACTGACTATTTTGTCTGCTTTTTTTCTTGTGGTTGTATTTGTGCTAATTTTATGGGGTTTTACAGATGATAAATTTTATTTAGCTTACCTAACTCGTTTTGGTCCTATTATAGTTTTCTCTGTATTGTTCGTATTGCAAATAGTGTGGCTGCTTTTATTAAACTACCCAAATAATAAACGAGCCATGTTTTTATGCTCTCTTTTGTTTGGCGGAGCGTTGGTAGCTATTCAGGGGCATCCTCTTGTTATTAACAACAAACTTGATAATCTATTTTTAATTCTTCTGGTTCTTTGTACAGCATTTTACATTCAAAAATCTTTTCTTAGGAGTTTTAGCTTTTATCTATGGGGAAGTTGGGCGCTGGCGGTTGTTTTGGCGTGGTTGTTGATCTACTTAGAATTCTTTTTTATCCCCAAAAGATTTTTGATGTATAAAGAGATTTTCTTAACATTCGCCCCGCTTATCATAACTGTGTGGATAGTTATGACAGACGTTGTTTATAGTATATCAACTCGAATTTCAAAGAATGCTTTTGTTCGTTTTACAGTTCTTGTATTGATTTTGTTTGGTTTTATATATGTGGGTAGGTTTTATTATGATATTGGTCTAACTCATGCTGAAAAAGTTAACATAACCTATGAACCTTTTGATGATGAATTGGCATACATGAATTTTGCTATAGAAGCTAAAGAGACGAACTTTCGCTATACTGGTATGCGAAATCAAATGCCAATTTACCCTTACATTCAAGGCGTATTTTACAATCCCGGCATGACTTTGGATGAGTTGTTTATCCAAGGGAAGCAAGTAAATATTTGGCTTTCGATTATTTCTTTGATAATTCTCTTTTTTGTTGTACGAAAGTTTTTATCTTTAAGTGAAACTATAAGCTTAATTTTAATTGTTGCTTTTGGTTTGTATGCCTTAAAGTCTGGTTATTTTATGGCTGAGATCCTTTATTACACCTTGAGTTTTTTAGCATACCTTGGAATGAGCCTTTTGCTTAAAAAGCACTCAGTAAAATTAAGTGTGGTTACGGGGATACTACTTGGTTTAGGGCACCTTACTAAAGCTTCTATCCTCCCTGGTTTTCTATTGTTTATGGGTATGTTCATTTTACAGCATATGGTGTCTTATTTTAAGTCAGCTAAGGATAATTTGAACCTGGACTATTTTAAAGATGGTTTGAAGAACCTTTTTTTGATCGTATTTTGTTTCTTGATCGTAATTTCGCCATATATTTTTGAGAGCAAGAAGATATATGGCAGCTATTTTTATAATGTTAATTCTACTTTTTATATGTGGTATGACAGTTATGAAGAGGCGATTAATGGGACAATTGCCCATGGCGATGGATATGGCTGGCCTGATATGCCAGCAGATGAAATTCCCAGCCTTGGTAAATATTTTAGAGAACATAGCTTTCCTGAAATTGTAGAAAGAATTCGTTATGGTTTGCATTGGCAGGTTGAAAATATTACATATCAGTATAGTTTCTTCAATTATCCAATTTTCTTGTCGGTATTTTTGGGTTTGGCGTTTTTGCTAAATATAAAAAATGGTATTCAATTATTGAGAGAAAATTGGGCATTGGTCCTATTTGTTTTAGGTTATTTATTTACTTATTTTTTCTTGTATGTTTGGTATTCTGCGGTTTCTAGTATGTCCAGATTCTTATTTGCCTTATATGTGCCATTGACTTTTAGTATATATTTCGCTGTTAAGCAGCTGACCGGTAAAATAAATCTTCCTTTTATAAAGATGACGCAAGTTCTTTTGTTTTTGATGGTGACTATTGATATATGGTACTTAATCTCCTATGGTCCATTTTTTAGAGATTTTGGTAGTTGATACCATACTATTAGTAGAGAAAAACATGTAGTGCGGTTTTCCAATAGTAAAATACTTGTATGCCTAAATTGACGATCAGTGTAGAGAATGCCGAATATCAGATTATTCAAGCCTTGAAGTTGAACCGCACCAAGCGCCACAAGGCGCAGGAAGCCTTTGTGGAGGGGATTGAGTCTATTAAGCAGGTGGCTAGGGCTGGGTTGGAGATCACTCGCATTATTACTGCAGATGTGGAACATCTTTCGACGTGGTCAAAGGATCTCATTCGTACAAACCCCAAGGCAAAACTTATTGAGATGGCTTTTGATCTGTATAAGTCTTTGTGTGATCGAGAAGAGCCATCGGAGATTGTTGTCACTACGAAAATAAATTCCCTTGGCTTGGGTGATTTGCAGTTGCCTGAAAAACCGTTTGTGTTGGTCTTTGATCGCCCAAGTGATATGGGGAATCTCGGTTCTATTGTCCGCTCGGCAAATTCGTTTGGGGTGGATGCTATTTTATTGATCGGTCATGGCGTGGATTTATACGATCCAAAAGTAATCCGCTCGAGTTTGGGGAGTGTCTTTCATTCGAAGATTGTCAATGTTCAGTCTATGCCAGAGTTTGAGGCGTGGATACAGGAACAGAAACGCAAAAACAACCTCAATGTCGTAGGAACCGATTCAACAGGCGATGTCTCTTTGATGAATCATAAACTTGCCAGACCTGTCGCGGTCGTTTTGGGGAATGAAGCGAAAGGCATGAGTGTAGCACTTAAGAATCTGTGTGACTATGTGGTGGGCATTCCGGTAGAAGGCGCCGTCAATTCATTGAATGTGGCTTGTGCGGGGTCGATTGTTTTGTGGGATGTGTATAAAAATAGTCAATAACATAAAGCAAAAAGCGCGGACTATGTCCGCGCTTTTTTGTTTAAGGCTGGTTTTACCCAAAATCTTTTAAGTCTTCTTTATCGAAAAATTGTTGAATGGGTGGAGGTTCGGGCAAACGCTCGCAAGCGGACGGAAATTGCGTGCAGAAATCCACTTCTTCCTCTGGTTCAGGCGGGATGTTATTCACTGAACAACCTAAAGGCTCATTTCCTTTGGCTTGGAAGCCAAAGGGTACGCGACAGGTATTGTCCATGGCAGCAAGTTCTTTGAGTGGATAGTTTGGGTTCGATTTTGTAGGCGAACCAGCGGTTTCTTCAGTAATCGCGTCATGGAAGTTGTATTCTGCTGGGTTGAATAGAGCATCACTGGCATTGACACTCCACATAAAATTCTCGTTACCGTCTTTGAAAAGCCATTTCTTATAAGCGATCTCAATGGCGGGCTTGGTATCATCAATAAAGCGTACCCATGCTAGGTCGGTGTCTTCAGGGTGAATGCCATTGTTTAAGTCAAAGAGCAGGGAATCAAAACCATCACCATTGGATGTATCTGCCTTGGCGGCTTGTTGGCTGCCTACATCTCCATTACCGTCAATAAAGAGGAAAACATTATCGGCAGTGAATTCTGTTTTGTAAGGCGGCTGGGTTACGAGAAAAATCTCTGCACGACCATCAGCGTTCTTGTCAAATTCTACGCCGTAGAAACCGGTTAGAGACTGGCTGGCAAGATCGAGTCCGACAAGATCGATGCGGATGTAGAAAAAGGTGTCGTCACTGGTGATGGAAAAATCCACAATATCGAGATCGGGAAGGTAGGTCATATCGTTGGCAGTGAAAGGACGTTCAAAACGGTTCTTTGCAAAATCATCTCCAAAGATCACATCTTTGTTGCCGGAGTTTGCGCTTTCTTCATTATCATGTGCAGAGGCGCGACTCACGGTGCCTTCGGTAGGAATATTTACATGAACAATAGGCTCATTCACAGCAGACGCTGCTTCTGTGGAGGGAACTTCTGTTGCAACAGGAGATTGGGTTTCGACAGCGGCAGGTTCTTCTGTGGCGGTGCTTCCGCCGCAGGCTTGCAGAACGATCATAAAGATAAAGATAAGAGGGTAAAGGCGTTTCATAGGTTCTCCTAAGATTTGTTTAGGATAGTATCTGTTTCTCAGTTGGTGTTGTACCCTAAAAAGTGAGGAACACGGTATGACTTTAGTAAGAGGTGTTTTGGAAGGGTAGAAAACATGAAATCTAACACTCCTCTTATGCCCTATTGATATCCCGTAGATGCGGCGTTTGTTATAATGCCAACATTGGGTGGACGATGGACATTGGACGTTAGACCATAAAACCATGGTCTGCGATCCGTGATCTGTGGTCTGCTCGGAGGATACCCCTTATGATGCGATTTGACCGGTTTACAGAGAGAGCTCAAGAAGCTGCCCAGCGTGCCGCGGAGATTATCCAACGCTATGGGCATAATCAAATTGATACTGAACACATTCTGCTGGCGTTGATCGAACAGCCGGGCGGAGTGATTCCCCAGATTTTGGAAAAATTGAACGTTAGCGCTCAGGCGTTGACCGAACGGCTGGATGCCACCCTGCGTGCCAGCCCTAAAGCCAATATTTTTGGCGGCGGAGCCGGGCAGATCTTCATCACCCCACGCGTCAAACGGATCATTGATCTTGCAAACGAAGAAGCTAACCGCCTCAAAGATGAATACATTTCGACTGAACATATCTTTTTGGCGATCCTCACCGAACGCAATACGCCGGCAGCTCGTATTTTGGAATCTGCGGGTCTGACGCGTGACCGTGTGTATGATGCCATTCAAGATTTGCGTGGCGGTCAACGTGTGACCGACCCGCAAGCGGAGACGCGTTACCGCACGCTCGAAAAATATTCGCGTGACCTTACCCAGCTTGCCCGCGAAGGCAAACTTGACCCGGTCATTGGGCGCGATAACGAGATCATGCGTTTGATTCAGATTCTGTCTCGCCGAACGAAGAACAACCCGGTCTTGATCGGTGAAGCGGGTGTGGGGAAGACAGCCATTGCAGAAGGTTTGGCGCAGAAGATTGCCAGCAATGACGTGCCTGAGATTCTATCCGGCAAGAAAGTGGTAGCGCTTGATTTGGGCGCAATGATCGCCGGGTCCAGGTTCCGAGGCGAGTTCGAAGAACGTCTCAAGGCTGTGATGGAAGAAGTCCAGCGCGCGAAGGGTGATGTCATCCTGATGATCGATGAGTTGCATACCGTTGTCGGTGCAGGCGCGGCTCAAGGCGCGATGGATGCGAGTAACATGCTCAAGCCCGCTTTAGCGCGCGGTGAGTTGCAGACCATTGGCGCAACCACGTTGGATGAATATCACAAACACATTGAGAAAGATGCTGCGCTGGAACGACGTTTCGCACCGATTTATGTTGAAGAGCCGAGTGTGGAAGATACGATCAAGATGCTGCACGGCTTGCGCGACAAATACGAAGCTCATCACAAAGTCCGCTTCTCGGATGAAGCGCTTTCTGCTGCGGCTCACTTGGCAGTTCGCTATGTGACCGACCGTCACCTGCCCGATAAAGCCATTGACCTCATGGATGAAGCCGCTGCAAAACTGCGTGTGGCGTTGTATTCCATGCCGCCTGATCTCAAGGCGTTGAAAACAGAAATTGACAAACTGTCTGCCGAAGAAGAACAAGCTGGTTTGGAACGTGATTATGAACGCGCCGCGCAAAAGAAGGCTGAACGCTTACGCCTTGAACAGGAATATAGCGGCAAACGCGATCAATGGGAAGCCGAACATCACCTCGATGAAGTGGTGGATGTGAATGACATCGCCGCTGTCGTCCATCAGTGGACGGGGATTCCTGTGACGCAGATGCTTGAAACCGAATCAGAAAAACTTCTGCACATGGAAGCGCGTTTGCATGAACGCATTATCGGTCAGGAAGAAGCCATTCATGCCGTCTCTGATGCCATTCGCCGTGCACGTTCTGGGTTGAAAGACCCGGCTCGCCCAATCGGTTCATTCATCTTCATTGGACCTTCCGGTGTGGGAAAGACCGAATTGGCAAAGGCGCTTGCCTGGTTCATGTTCGATGATGAAGATGCGCTCGTGCGTGTGGATATGTCTGAGTATCGCGAACAGCATACTGTCTCGCGTCTCTTTGGCGCACCTCCCGGATATGTCGGTTATGAAGAAGGCGGTCAACTCACTGAAGCTGTGCGTCGCAGACCGTACCGCGTGGTGCTCTTCGATGAAATTGAAAAAGCTCACCCCGAAGTGTGGAATGCCCTACTCCAAATTTTGGATGATGGACGTCTCACCGATGGTCAAGGCAACGTCGTAGACTTCCGCAACACGGTTCTTATCATGACCTCGAACCTGGGTACTGAATATGTGAGAAAAGGCGGCACTCTGGGCTTTTTATCCGGCAAAGCGGATAGCTCCGAACGCGAATCACATGACAAGATCGATAAGGCACTCAAAGCAGCCTTCCGCCCAGAGTTCCTCAACCGTATTGATGAGATCATCATGTTCTCACCGCTTACCGTGGAAGAGATGGAACACATTGTCATCTTACAGATGAAGGAAGTGCAAGACCGTCTCAATGACCACAACATCACGGTTCAACTGACCGATGCGGCTCGTTCTTGGCTGGCAAAAGAAGGCTACGACCCGGCATTCGGTGCGCGTCCTCTGCGTAGAGCGATCCAGAAATATGTGGAAAGTCCGCTTTCGGTGGAATTGCTGGCGGGCAAGTTCAAAGATGGCGCCGAAGTTGTCGTGGATGTAGATGCACAGGAGAATAAGATCGTTTTCAGTACATCGGCTCCGACAAAGAAGAAGAAATCCAAGCAAGAAGTGGAAGCATAAAAAATGCCCCTCGAATTTATTTCGAGGGGCATTTTCATTGTGGTTTTACTAATACAGGATTAAGAAGTTTTTGAAAGCAGTTTCAAGGATTTTTGTATCTCCTGAGAGTTTAGCTCGTTGCATGCCTTCTTCAAATGAATACCGACCTGAGACGAATATGTTGAAATCCAGAGCGTCCATTTCAAGCTCTGCAACAGGGGCACCATTCCCGATCTGCCATGTTCCGCCTGCCATCCCTGTCAAAAGTAGGTTGATGGCATGACCGTTGAGACGTTTTTTTAGTTTTTTCTCTGTATCCAAGATAACAAGTTCTACAATGCGCCCATCATGTTCGCGGGTTTGCTCAAAGGGACGGTTGGTTGCACGGCAAATATCCAGACGATGCATCCATGTATCGCGGCTATGAATGACCCACATCAAGTGACGAATCGACATAAAGCCGCCAACTGGGTGCGGCGTGGCGATCCATTTGATGGCATTGAAACCGTATGCCCAGTTATGGATGGCAACTGTACCAACTTGTTTTAGTTCAGCAATCAATTCATAATGAGTTTTATCTTTTCGTTCTCCTACTTGCAACTCGTTGATGGCATCTTCCGGCAATTGTCCCTTCTTGGGAACTTGGGAATATTGCCTCACCATCTCGCTTAAACTTACGCCGCTTAAATATCCACCTGCTTGATGTGCCACCATATCGTGAACATTCCATGCTGTGCATGCTGTAGGTTTTGACCAATCGTCCGTGTGGAGAGATTCGAGCAAGCGCAAAAGCCGATCAAAGGCTTCGGTCATGAGCCGATGGGCTTCATCCGCATGGATGGTAGGGATACTTTCAGCTCGGGTGCTGTTTGATGTGGAAAGGATGGCGGTCATTTGTTTTCTCCTTTGGCGGGCAAGGACGTTTCAAAGAAACGTACGAAAGTAGGGATAAGAGAACCGAAGCGTCCCTGCCCGATGGGAAGTTGCGGTTCATTAGCAAGATGTAAAGCTGTAAGACCGTGTGCAACTGCAATGACCATGTCTACGATCTGTTGTGCAGTGAGTTTTGTATCGAATTGTTTCTTGAAATTTTCTATCCGTGTATAGGTATTATTGAGAATGCCGAAACTGAGTTCGAGGTTTTCTTTGGATGGCACAAAGCCAGGAACCGGGCGCTCAAAACATAGTTGATATAGTTCAGGGTTTTCCAAGGCAAAGGACATGTAACATTCGATGGCAATCCGAATCTCATCATGTGGTGTCTTTGATTCTTTGAGCGCTTCTTGAAGTTGGGTGTTATACAGGTTAAACCCTAAGCGAAAGAGCGCATCATAAATTTCCATTTTGCTGTTGAAGTAGTTGTAAAGAGACGGAGCGCGCATACCCATGCGACGTGCCAACTCATGCATGGAGAGGGCGGCAACTCCTTCTTCGCGCATGATGGCGCGAGCAGTATCTAAAATGGTTGTGGTGGCGGCTTCACGATTCCGTTGAACACGGGGGGAGGTGGGTTGAGGTTTCTTCATTTTTCTAATAATGTTAGTTTTTTCTAATTATATTAGTTAAATCTCTTTTGTCAAGAGACGGGTCTGCCACTACCCCTAAAGTCCTAATCCGTTTTTTAGGGGATGGCGGTATCATCGGGCAACCTTTTAGGAGAGAGGAATATTCATGGATAACCTTGAAAATAAATCATCTGGCGGCACGACAGGTATTGTTGTAGGAATTGCTGTCTTGTTATGTTGCCTTTGTCTTTTAGCCGCTGGCATTGGTGGATATGCCTATTACACATTTATGCGATCTGGCTCCAATGGACCGATTGAAGTCTTTGGTGACCCCATTTCCCCAGATAACAACCCAACCCAGCCAACTGAACCTACAGAGTTGGTGCGTCCACCCGCCGATTCGATCTCAGTAGAAACTGTGGATACCTTGGAAAATGCCATTGTCCCTGAGAATGATCCGCGTGTTTTAGCATGTCGCTTGGATGGAAAATGCGGCGTCCCTGAAGTCATGGCGACTTCGGCATCTCCGCGTTCAGTTGGGGAGCAACAGAATTTCTGGGTGCATGATCTCGATACTAACGAGAATAACGAAGTTCAAGCGACCTTGCGTTATATCACCCCGCATGTTTATTTCTGGGTGCAAGATGATTTGAATATTGATGAGGGCGAAATGAAAAAACTGGTGGATACATTTGAAAACCAGATGTATCCCACCAATCGCGAATTCTTTGGTAGTGAATGGTCACCGGGCATTGACGGGGATGAGCACATTTATATTCTCTACTCCCGCGGTTTGGGTTTCTCGGTGGCTGGATATTTCTCTTCCTCTGATTCCACACATCCGATGATTCAGGAATATTCAAATGCACATGAGATGTTCCTTTTCAATGCAGATAACACTCCGCTCGGCGGCGATTATGCTTATGCGGTTCTGGCTCATGAATTCCAACATATGATTCACTGGAATAATGACTTGAATGAGACCTCTTGGTTGAACGAAGGTTCTTCTGAATTGGCAGTCTTGCTCAACGGATATGAAACGGGTGGTTTTGATACGCTTTATATCTCAGACCCCGACCTGCAACTGAATGACTGGCCCAATGACCAGAATGCTACGTCACCGCATTATGGTGCGGGCTTCCTCTTTATGACCTACTTCCTTGATCGCTTTGGTGAAGAGGCAACGCAAGCACTCGTGAAAGACCCTGCAAATGGACTCGACAGTGTGGATGATGTTTTGCAACAGGTCGGTGCGACGGATAAATTGACCGGTCAGCCGATCACTGCAGATGATTTCTTCATGGATTGGGTCTTGACGAATCTCTTGCTTGATCCGTCCATTGCAGATGGACGTTATGTGTACAACAATTATCCAGCGGCGCACCGCGCTTCTGCGACCGAAACCATCTATAGCTGCCCGCAAGACCCGCTTCTTCGGGATGTTCACCAATACGGTGTGGACTATATTGCCATCGAATGTGCCGGTGACTATACCATCAACTTCACCGGCTCTACCGTGACCGGGCTTCTGCCCGCTGACCCCTATTCTGGGGACTACGCCTTTTGGTCGAACAAGGGCGACGAATCTGACATGACCCTTACCCATGAATTCGACCTTACCAATGCCAGTGGACCGGTTGAATTATCCTTCCGCACTTGGTTTGATATCGAAGAGGACTGGGATTATGTCTACGTAGAAGTCTCTGAAGACGGTGAGACATGGCAGATTCTCACAACACCTTCAGGTAGAGGTACAGATCCAAGCGGTAATTCTTATGGTTGGGGCTACACAGGCGTTTCTGGTGATTGGATTGAAGAGAAAGTTGATCTTTCTGATTACGCCGGTAAGAAGGTCTTCGTCCGCTTTGAATACATCACCGATGCGGCGGTCAATGGAGAAGGCTTCATGGTAGATGATGTCAAGGTCGACGCAGCAGGCTACTCGTCTGATTTTGAGGCGGACGATGGTGGCTGGGTGGCGGAAGGCTTCGTCCGTGTCCAGAACGTTCTTCCACAGACCTTCAAATTGGCGCTTATCAAGTCTGGCGATGATAAGGTCACCATGATCCCGCTCAATGCAGACCAGACAGCGGAGATTCCGGTTTCGTTGAAATCTGGCGAAACAGCGTATCTGGTTGTGACAGGGACGACCCGTTTTACACGTGAACTGGCGACGTATCAGATCGAGATTCGTTAGGTTTTCTGAGTTTTCAAAAAACAGCCGCTTTTACAGCGGCTGTTTTTTATGCAGGGATTGTCTTGCAAAATTGCAATTTTTGCCTTAGATATCATGCCGTATAATTTCGCAATTCCATGATGAACCAAAGCGGAAATCCTTCTAATAAGCGAAAGACCATCGCCGTGCTCGGCGCGCAACTAAACCGGGTGTGGGGGAGCGAGTTTATGGCAGGCGTGTTGGATGCCGCTCATGCTGTAGATTTCAATGTGGTTTCTTTTGTTGGTGGAAAACCCTCTGCCCTGCATTCTCAGGATGGACGTTCATATGGTTTGTATGATCTCATCAACCCTGAGCAAATTGATGGCGTTCTGATTTCAGCGGATATTGCCCATGGGCTTTCACGAGATGAACTTCAAAAATTTATAGACTTTCTTTCACCCTTGCCTATGGCTTCGTTTGCCGTGCCTACCAAGGGTGTACCTGCTGTGATCGCCGATAACGATAGTGGTATGCGTGCAATTGTGCGCCACTTGATCGAAGATCATAATTACCAACGCATTGCCTTCGTCCGTGGACCGGTTGGTCAGGTTGAAGCAGACCAGCGCTATCATGCCTTCCTTGATGAGTTGAAATCTCATAACCTGCGCTTTGATAGCCATTTGGAATTGGAAGGCGATTATTCCACTGAAAGCGGACGCGCCGCCGTACGCACTCTGCTGGATGAACGCGGTATGGCTGTGCAGGCAATTGTCACTTCGAATGACCGGATGGCATTTGGTGTATTAGAGGCGTTGCAACAGCGTGGTATTACGGTGCCTGATAAAGTTGCTGTGACGGGCTTCGATGATGTTAGTGAGTCGCAGTCTATGGGTGTGCCGCTCACAACGGTCCGCCAATCGTTCTATGACGCTGGTACAAAGGCATTTGAGATTCTCCTCAAGCGCATTCGTGGCGAAGAGGTGGATGACATTAATATTTTGCCATCCAGCATGGTGGTGCGTTGGTCTTGTGGTTGTTTGCCTGATAGCATTCACCGCGCCATTGTGTTGCAGCGTGAAGTGGCGCATACGGGCAGACTTGAAAACAAACGAGTCAAAGCTATTAATGCCTTGTTAGCTGCTGCTGGCGTACCTGAAAACATCCCTGACCGTGAAACCTATGTTGAAAATTTTGGCTTGGCATGGGATACCTTCCTTGCCAGTTTGCACGAAACAGATAAGAGCGATGCTTTCCTGCGAACTGTTCAAGGGATGGTTGAAGTTCTACAACGGCATGGCTATGAATTCTATACCTGGCAGAATGTTATCTCCACTTTCCGTAAATATGCCTTGGGTGGTATCTCAGACTCGACAACTATATTACGGGCTGAGAATCTTTTTCAGCAGGCACGTATGTTGGCGGGTGAGTTGTCGCAGCGGGCTCAGGCGTATAACCGGCTTCAATATGTAAAGCAGGAAGAATTACTTAATAACTTTAGCTTTTCCATGGCATCGGCGGTCTCGTTTGATGCCATCGGCGATGCGATTGCAAAACATTTTCCCATCCTCGGTATTGAGCGTTGGTATGTAATGTATTACGGTGAGACGGATGATGCGCCGGGGTCGATTTCTTCTCCGCCGCCGCAAAGCTATCGTTTGCTCATGCAGTATGACGACAAACGTTTCACCATGCCAGATGACCGGTCTCGGCTTGCGACGGGGCGCCTTGTGCCCCGTGGAAAGACTCCTGAAAAGCGCCGATATGATGCCGTAGTCATGCCACTCTCTTTGGCGACAAATCGCTTTGGGTTCATGTGGGCAGAAATGGGACCCGACGATTGGGATATTTACGTCCGCGTACGAAATTTGCTTTCAAGTGCGCTCTTGCGTACGATGTTGGTTAATCAGCGTGAGCAAGCCAAACGTGAAGTAGAGCAACTGTATGCCGCAGAACAGGCACGTCGTCATGGAGCTGAAACGTTGGCGCGCTCGATGCGTCAGCTATCTTCGCTGAAAAATGTAGAGCAATTATCCGAACAGATCCTTGAACAATTGAGTCAAGCTTTGCCTTATGATCGTGGCGTGCTTTTCATAGAAGATGTGAATGGCGAACCGCAAATTCAGGCACATCGCGGCATGCCACCCAATGCAGATATGGACTCTTTCCGCTTGGGGCTAAACGGCAATAATTTTTATACGACCGTTTCGCGTAAAGGTGAGACGCTGGTCGTGAGCGATATCAGCACTACCGAAAGTTGGTCTCAACCTGAATGGCTTGCCCATGACCGCTCCTGGATGGGTGTGCCGTTGTATTTGAAAGACAATGTGATCGGTCTCTTGATGGTCAGCCGCGCAGACAGGTCTTTTACTCACGATGATGGTTTGCTCGCAACGACATTCGCCTCGCAAGCCACGGTGGCATTGGAAAATGCTCGTCTGTATCATGAAGTGACCGATATCAATCAAATGATGGAACGTATGGTTTCTGAGCGCGTGGCTGAATTGAACGAAACCTACAAGACGCTTGAGAAACATGATAAGAATAAATCAGCCTTCATTCAGGTGGCAGCTCATGAACTGCGCACACCATTGACTGTGGTTAAAGGCTTCCTCGGTATGTTGCAAAATGACGCAACGATCCGTGCCAACTCCATGCTTTCCGATGCAGTTGAAGGCGTGTTGCGCGGCACGAACCGTCTGCATCAGATCGTAAACAGCATGTTGGATGTGGTGCGTTTGGAAAATCAGGTCATCACTCCTCATTTGGAAGCGGTCAGCTTGGGGTTGATCTTGCGCCTCGTTCATAAAGATTATGTGGATGACCTCGCGGCTCGCAACCTGACCTTTACCATGGACGACTCGGTCAAAACGATTCCTCCGCTGTTGGCGGATTCTGAACTCCTCAAAAAGGCGCTCGATCAAGTGATCGTCAATGCCATTAAATTCACGCCCGATGGCGGCTTGATCTATATCTCCGCCTGGGTTGTGGATGATCCCAAACGTGGCAAGATGGCAGAAATCGCTATTAAGGACTCTGGTATCGGCATCGACTCTGAACATCACAAAGTGATTTTTGAAAAGTTGTATCAAATGGGTGAGGTGCAATTACACTCGTCCAGCCGTACGAACTACAAAGGCGGCGGCGCGGGGTTGGGGCTTGCCATTGCTTCTGGCATCGTCCGCGCATTGCAGGGAATGATTTGGGTGGAAAGCCCAGGCAGAGATGAAGAGAAATTCCCCGGCAGCACCTTCTTCATCCGTTTGCCATTGTTGAAGGACTAAAAACAAAAACGCGCTCCATCTGGAGCGCGTTTTTTTCTAGTTTATCTTTTCCCTAAAATCATAAATTCCATCTTTGACTGTCCATTTGGCTTTGCAGGAAGGGCAAAGAACATGGTCTTCTTTTTCTTGCATGCCGCCACTATTACAGTTTGGACATTTGAAGAGGTCGATCACATTCAAGGGGATATCTGCATTAGAGGTGCCAGGTAGAACGGCTTTGACAAACACGCTTGGTGTGAGTTGGAAAAGTGAGCCCGTTGGCTGAAAGAGACCGTCTACAGCGGCGAGCAATTTGGTGGGGATGAGCCGTTTCAACAAGCCAAGCCGAAAGTGCGAGACGGTTAGAATTTTTTCGATGTTAAACCCAAGCGAGCCCAACCATTGCCGAATTGCTTTCGGGTGAAAGTCGAAATTTAGTTTGACGAATTCCACTGGCTCCAAGTTAAACGGACTCCACGTTTGCTTGCCAAGCCAATAGCGCAGGATCGCCTTGAGGTTGAGCTTGTTTGCAAACTCAAGAATAAAGGTTGCACCAGGCTGTAGCGTAGATTGAATTTGTTCCAACGCTTTGGGCGCATCTGCCATGTGATGCAAGACACGGATCATGGTTGCGCCATCGAACAGTCCGCTGCGGAAGGGGAGGCGGTATACATCAGCAGCGACGTAAATGTACTTATCTGAGCGACCCAGCCTTTCCTGAGCTTGAGCGAGTTGGGTCGTCGAATAATCCATCACCACAATGCGTTCAAAACCAGCATAGCGAGGGGTGTTGCGTCCGGCACCTGCTCCTACTTCCAGCATCAATTTGCCGCTTGCAGGCAACATACGTTTTAGCGCAATGGCTTCAGATTGGTCTTCATAAGCACGCCCACCTTGATCCCAAAAGGATTGTTGGTAGTCGGAGCCTTCATAATTACAAACAGGGGGAGTATTGGTCATGATCCGGTTCTTTGTGTTTAAAAAGTTGGTAGTCGAGCAGCCAGATTGTACCCGACGACTCGACTACCAAACGAAGAGACTATTAAGCTATCTGCCGATGGCGCGATAGGTAAAACCCATTTCCTTCATACGACCCGGTTCGTAGATGTTACGCCCATCATAAATGACCGGGGATTTGAGCAAGCCTTTCACCTTATCGAGGTCGAGTTGCTTGAATTCATTCCATTCGGTGATGATCATCAACGCATCGCAACCATCCGCGAGTTTGTACGGTTCATCGAACATTTCCACCGCCGGGAGGATGGGGCGTGCCACATTCATGGCAACCGGGTCATATCCGCGGACCTTGGCGCCAGCTTCGATTAGTTCGGCAGAAATATCAATGGAAGGCGCATCGCGCATATCGTCTGTATTGGGCTTGAATGCCAAGCCAAGCAAACCAATGGTTTTGCCTTTGAGGCTGCCGCCGACCATGTTTTCCACAGCCTTCACAGCTTCTTTGCGACGGTCGTAGTTGACACCCATTACACTATTAAGGATCTTCGGATCAAGTCCCTTTTCTTTTGCCATGAAGGCAAGAGCTTCCACATCTTTCGGGAAACAAGAACCACCCCAGCCCAAACCAGCATCAAGGAAGTGGCGTCCGATGCGGGCATCGTAGCCCATACCTGCGGCAACTTCTTTTACATCGGCACCCACGCGTTCGCACAGGTCTGCGAGTTCATTGATGAAGGAGATTTTGGTAGCAAGGAAGGCATTGCTGGCGTACTTAATCATTTCAGCCGTGCGCAAGTCGGTGATGACGATAGGAGCACGCAAAGGTAAGTGCAATTGAGCAACTTTATTCGCTGCATCGCGGTCTAAGGACCCGATCACGGTGCGGTGTGGATTCATGAAGTCGCCAATGGCGGAACCTTCACGTAAAAATTCTGGGCAAGAGACCACGGCAAAGTCAATCGGCTTGGGCTGGGCACCCTTTACAATGTCGGCAACCCAGTCACCGGTCCCGATCGGAACCGTGGATTTGTTGATCAGGATCAACGGTGCGGTCATATTCTTTGCAATGGAAGTCGCAGCCGCAGCCACATATTGCAAGTCTGCGGAGCCATCAGAGCCTGAAGGTGTGCCCACAGCAATGAAGGCATATTCAGCGCCTTTCAAGGCTTCGTTGTATGAGTTCGTGAACGTAATGCGCCCCGCTTTGACATTGCGCTTGACGAGTTCATCCAAGCCGGGTTCGTAGATGGGCATAATGCCCTTTTTGAGATTGGCAACGCGTTCTTCGTTCACATCCAGTGCAACGACACGGTTGCCCAAATCGGCAAAGCAGGCAGCAGTAACAAGACCGACATAACCTACGCCGACGACACAAATTTGTTTCATGGTTTATTTCCTCTTGATTGAAATTTGGCTCTTTGAGAATGAGATGTTTTACAGAATATCTTGAGCCAGAAATTAGGTTTACCCACACCTGATTTATGTTTTATGAATCCAACTCTTTACGGTATCCAATAGGTCCATCAGGTCCATGGGTTTGGTGATGTATTCATCACAGCCTGCGTCGAACGCACGTTTACGGTCGCTGGGCAGGGCATGAGCGGTAAGGGCAATCATAGGAATGAAAGATACAGCAGGATCACTTTTGATCAATTGCATGGCTGTCCAGCCATCCATTTCCGGCATGGAGAGATCCATAATGATCAAGTCTGGGCGCTGTTTGGTAGCAGCATTGACGCCATCTCGCCCATTCATGGCAAGAAAGGTTTCAAACCCATTTTTTTCCAGAATAAAACGAACGAGTTCGTAGGTATCCATATTATCTTCAACGATAAGAATGCGTCCTGCGCTCATGCACTTAAATATACTACAAAGTGGGGTGCGAAAGCCCGATATTTTTACAATGTATAATCACTTTATGCGCCTGCTATTTGTCACAGATGCCCGTTCTCCTATTTCGAAAAATTGGATTCGTCATTTTATGGAGCGGGGAGATGAAGTTTTTATCGCCTCTACCTTCGAATGGGATGTGGAGGGACTCCCCCCCGAAAGGACGGCATTCACCCCTGTTGCTTTTAGCTCCGCCAAGAAGCGCACCTCCGCCCCCTCCACCGCCTCTTCCCGGACCCTCAGCCTGCGTACCAAAATTCGGCAGTGGCTGGGTCCTGTGACCGTTCCCGCTGCCGCGTTCAAGTTGCGGGCATTTATTAAAGATGTTCAGCCCGATATTGTCCATGCCATGCGTATCCCCTACGAAGGCATGTTGACTGCCCAAGCCTTACAGGGACTCAAACCCCGCCCTGCGTTTATTGTCTCCATTTGGGGCAATGACTTTACCTTGCACGCCCCGTCTACGCCGTTGATGAAATACTACACACAGAGGGTGATGCGGGCAGTAGATGGTTTACATGCCGACGTGGAACGCGATGTGAAGCTGGCGCATGAGTGGGGCTTGAGCGAAGAAAAGCCCACATTGGTGGCACCCGGTAACGGCGGAATTCGAAGCGATGGGTTTTATCCGCCAAGAGAGTTAGTGAAGGGTCTAATCATCATCAACCCGCGTGGAGTTCGCCCATATGTGCGGAATGATATGTTCTTCAAAGCCATCCCATTGGTGCTGGCAAAATACCCTGATGCGAAATTCTTATGCACAGGCATGCAGAACGAGCCGCAGGCAATGAGCTGGGTGCAGGAATATGGAATTGAAAATTCAGTGGAGTTGTTACCTGCCTTCCCGCATGAAAAAATGGGGGAGGTGTTTCGCGGCGCGCAGATCGTGGTTTCGCCCAGCATTCATGATGGCACACCGAACACCTTGATCGAAGCCATGGCTTGCGGATGTTTTCCTGTGGCGGGTGATCTCGAATCCATTCGTGAGTGGATCACACATGGGCAGAATGGTCTGTTGTTTGATGCGAATGATCCGCAGTCTATTGCAGATGCGATCTTGTTGGGTCTGGAAAGAGAAGACCTGCGCACCGAAGCCGCAGGTCTGAATAAAAAAATTATTTCTGCTCGCGCAGAATATGGGGCGAATATGAAGCGAGTGGACGAATTTTATTCTGTAGTTCGTACTACGCTTTAGAAATCTTCTCTTGATGTGCGCAGGGATTCTAAGTGACTGCGCAATTCAATGCGACGGGCATCTGCAGAGTGGCGCACATCGTTGAGGAAATTCTGTCCACGATCGCGGAGCTGTCCGCGTAGGCGTTCGCCGGATTCGGGGGCGAGCAGCACGGCGATTACACCGCCAACCAAAGCGCCGGTGAAGATGCCAATCAAAAAGCCAAACATTCTACGCATGGAATTTCTCCTTGATAAATCGTTATGATACTTGAATTATACATCTGAAACCGGCTGTAAAAAGCAGGTCACGCTCTGAGCGTGACCTGCTTGATTTAACTCCACTTCCAGGTGGTGCCGTCTTTGCTGTCTTCGATGGTGACACCCATCGTTTTCAGCTGGTCGCGGATCTCGTCGGAGCGTTTCCAGTTTTTGTCTTTGCGGGCTTGGGTGCGTTCCGCAAGCAGGGCTTCCACTTGGGCTTCGTCTTCGCTGGAACCTTTTTTCTCTTCAAGTTTTAAGCCGAGCACACCAGCCAATTGCTTGAAGGTCTCTTGAGCCGGTTTAAGTTGGTCAGCAGTCGCGCCGTTATCGCGGGCGGTGTTGATGGATTTGGAAAGCTCAAACAAGGCAGCAACGGCTCCGGCAGTGTTGAAGTCGTTGTCCATAGCGTCGGTGAAGTTGGTGGCTGCGGATTCGACCGAAGCGGACAAGGTTTCAGAGGTGAGTCCGCTGGCGGAGGGGGAGGCAGGCTTGAGCGCAGATTTGAGGCGTTCGACGTTGCGTTCAGCAGCATCCAACGTTTCGTCATTAAACATTAAGGGAGCGCGATAGGTTCCGTTCAAGACCAGCATGCGCATCACATCGGAAGAACGTTTGGAGAGGAAGTCTTTGATGCTGATGATGTTGCCCAGCGACTTGGACATTTTTTCGCCGCCAAGTTGCAGCATGCCGTTGTGGATCCAATAGCGCGAGAATTCTTTGCCGGTGTAGCTTTCGCTTTGGGCAATTTCGTTTTCGTGATGCGGGAAGATGAGGTCGTTGCCGCCACCGTGGATGTCGATCTGTTCACCGAGTTCTGCGAGGTTCATAGCGGAGCATTCGATGTGCCAACCCGGGCGACCTTTGCCCCACGGGCTTTCCCAGAAAATTTCACCGGGCTTGGCAGCTTTCCAGAGCGCGAAGTCCATGGGGTGTTCTTTTTGTTCACCCACTTCAATGCGCGCACCGGCTTGCATGTCTTCGAGCTTGCGTCCTGAGAGACGACCGTAATCATCATCGCTGGTGACGCGGAAGTAAACATCGCCATTCTCTGCGGCATAGGCATGACCTTTTTGGATCAGCCCTTCAATGAATTGGATGATGAGCGGCATGGTGGTGCTGACCTGTGGGTTGGAAGTAGCAGGTAGCACATTGAGGCTTTTGAGATCGGCAGCATAATCAGCAATGTAACGCGCCGAAAGTTTGAGCGGGTCTTCGCCGAGTTGATTGGCGCGGTTGATAATCTTATCGTCTACGTCGGTATAGTTCATCACATGTTTGACGTCGAATCCGCGATATTGGAGATAGCGGCGGATGATATCGAACACGATGGCAGACATGGCGTGACCAACGTGCGCGTCGTTATAGACCGTGACACCACAGACATACATTTTTACTTTGTTGGGTTCAAGGGTCTGGAATTCTTCAGTTTTGCGAGTGAGTGTATTGTAAATTTTCAACATGTTTGTTTTACCACCGAGTATTAAGCCTGTTATTTCAAAGGCATGGGATCACTTAAGACGGATGTATTTTACCGCATTGGAATAAAAAAACAGGACGCTTCACGCGCCCTGTTCACTGACTACTTGTTACTGGTGCTTTATTACTTGCCTTTGGCTTTTCTGCCACTCTCTTCATCCACGCGCCCGAAGATCATACGACCTGCCGCCGTTTGAAGGACTTTGGTGATGTTCACTTCCATATACTCACCGATGAAATCGCGTCCATTTTCGACGACAACCATTGTGCCATCGTCCATGTAACCGACACCCTGTCCATGCTCCTTGCCTTCTTGCATGATGTTGATGCGCAAGAGTTCGCCAGGTAAAACAACAGATTTGACCGCGTTCGCCAACTCGTTGATGTTGAGCACGGTCACACCTTGCAGTTCGGCGACACGGTTGAGGTTGTAATCGTTGGTGAGAATGGGACTCTTAAGCTGTTTGCCAAGCACCACCAGTTTATCGTCCACTTCGCGCACGCCATCTACATTGATATCTGAAATGCGGACGAGAACGTTGGGCAGTTTTTGTAACTCGGCAAGCACTTCCATGCCGCGACGCCCACGCTGACGGCGAACGCCATCGGGTGAGTCTGCGATGTATTGAAGCTCGTTCAACACGAAGCGCGGAATGAGCAAGGTGCCGGGCAGGAAGCCGGTCTTGGCGATATCGGAGACCCGTCCGTCAATGATGACGCTGGTATCGAGCAGGATATTGCGATTGAGATTGCTCCATGAAGTGGAGGAACCGCCTTCGCCACGTCCGCTAAGGGCGCTGAGTAATCCCATGATATCGCCCTGACGCATCACGAAGAGAGACACACCAAAGTAAGAGAAGATCAACACGCCAATGAACGGAAGGATCTGGCTGAATGGCTGCGGCAACATCGAAAGAGGGAAAGCTAACAAGGCAGCAATCAACAACCCAACGACCAGACCAGTCAGACCTGCGAAAAGACTCTCAGCGGTCATCCGTCCCAGCAACGAGCGGATGGCGCGCGCGGGGCGAGTGGTGAAGTAGGGCGTAAGAATCAAACCTGTTAAAGCACCTACCAAGCTGAAAACAAGAGTGGTGCGAATTGCATCTTCAGGGGTGAACCGCGATAGATCGTAGCCCCAAAAACCACCTGCAATTGACAATACAATCATGCCAATAATACGAAGAATAAATTCAAAACTCATCCTAACTCCTGAATAAAAAAAGAATAATAACCATGTCATGATAGCATGGCTGGCAGGCTCCGTCAATTGCCATGGCTTAATGGTTAATAAAATTGATATAATCTCTCATCGTTCCCCTCTTGATTTTGTAAAAATCTCCATGAGTATTTACTAATATTTTGCTATGTCCCTTCTTGATACCCTTAATCGCCCTTTACGTGACCTGAGAATCTCAGTGACAGACCGATGCAATTTCAGGTGTGTATATTGCATGCCAAAAGAAATCTTTGGTCCAGATTATCAATTCTTGCATCGTGACAAAGTGTTAACCTTTGAAGAGATTACACGATTGACACGTCTCTTTGTTTCGTTTGGGGTGAAGAAGATCCGCCTGACTGGCGGAGAGCCGCTGGTGCGAAAAGACTTTCCTGACCTTGTTGCAATGCTTGCGCAAATTCCAGACCTTGATTTGACGATGACGACTAACGGGTCACTCCTGCCACGGTTCGCGGACCAGCTCAAAAAGGCTGGGTTGAAGCGTGTGACGGTGAGTCTTGATTCATTGGATAACGAAATCTTCAAGTCCATGAACGATGTGGACTTCCCGGTGGAGAAAGTCTTAGAAGGTATGGATGCTGCCAAAGCCGCTGGGTTGGAGCCGATCAAGGTCAACATGGTCGTGAAGCGCGGAGTGAATGAAGATAGCATCTTGCCAATGGCTCGCTTCTTTCGTGAGAAAGGGTATATCCTGCGTTTTATTGAATATATGGATGTGGGGCACACCAACGGTTGGCGTATGAATGATGTGGTCTCAGCCAAAGAGATCATCAAGATCATCGATGCAGAAATGCCCGTGGAACCTGCCGACCCCAACTATCGCGGAGAGGTGGCGGAACGTTGGCGTTATAAAGATGGCGGCGGAGAAATCGGCGTGATTGCTTCGGTGACACAAGCTTTTTGCCGAGATTGCAACCGTGCTCGCCTTTCTGCCGAAGGACAACTTTACACTTGTCTCTTTGGTGTCAAAGGACATGACTTCCGCGATATGCTTCGTGACGGCGCAAGTGATGAAGAGATCGCAAAAAAGATAGAAAGCGTTTGGCACAAGCGTGCTGATCGCTATTCAGAAATTCGTTCTGATAACACTATTCCACTTCCGAAAGTAGAAATGTCTCACATTGGTGGGTAACTTTAATCATGATAAATAAAAACATCAAAGCTATTCTTTTTGATCTCGATGGAACCCTGCGTATGAATCAGCCCACATCACGTGATGTGTTTGCCGCGTGTGTCCAAGATATGGGGCTTGCCCCTTCTGAAGAAGACCAAACCCGTGCCGAACGCTGGGAGCATTTTTATTTTGCAAGTTCACTTGAAATTCAAGAAGATTTAAAATTATTCAAAGATGACCGTAAGCAGTTTTGGGTGAACTTTACAAGGCGTCGTTTGATTGCGCTTGGAATTTCAGGACCTCAATCTGCTGAACTGGCATCACAAGTTTCTGATTATATGGGAGTAAATTACAAACCCCAGCCTTATTTGCCCGATGGAATTCATGAACTCTTGAAAAACCTTCAAGAAAAAAGTTATGTGTTGGGTGTCGTATCAAACCGTGATGAACCGTTTCATACGGAGCTTGAAGAATTGGGGCTCAAAGATTATTTTCGATTTGCCTTGGCGGGCGGGGAGGTGCAGTCGTTCAAACCGCATCCGCGTATTTTTGAGCGTGCGCTGGAACTCTCAGGGACTGTTGCCAATGAAACGATGTACATAGGCGATAATTATTTTGCAGATGTGGTTGGCGCGCTTCGTTCTGGACTTTTGCCTGTGCTCTTCGACCCAAGCAGACTCTTCCCTGATGCCGAGTGTGAAGTGATCCGCTCGTATGATGAGTTTTACAGTTTGTTAGCGTAAACCTGTTTGTTTATAAGGCTGTCTATTTCAATACCGCGAAGCGACTTCGCGGTATTGGCGTTAAAATGGGCATAACCAAAAAGGAGATAACCATGGCGTGGGAACCGAAGGTCATGCGCAAGGTGCGCGTTCGAAATTCACAGAAAAAAGGGATATTAGGAAAATTATTAACAGCTGTTGCTGAGGCGGGCGGAAATGTAGGCAGTATCAACCTGTTGACTGAAACTTCTCGGCATGTTGTTCGTGATATTACCGTCACTGCAGAGGATGAGAGGAGCCTAGCGGCTGTATTAGCTGCCATGGAAGCCAACGAAGGGACGAAGATTCTCGAAGTCCGCGATGAGGTGTTGGAGTTGCACCAAAAGGGCAAAATCGCCATCCGTTCGCGTTACCCGATCGAGTCGTTAACCACCCTGCGCCGGGTCTATACCCCTGGTGTGGCAGAAGTCTGTAACCGCATCGCGAAAGATCCTTCGCAAGCGCGGCTATATACAAGCATCAGCCATATGGTGGCAATCGTTACTGATGGAACGGCTGTGCTTGGGCTGGGAGATATTGGTCCGCTGGCGGGGATGCCGGTGATGGAAGGCAAAGCCATGTTGATGGAAACATTGGTGGGGCTTTCGGGTATTCCGATTTTGCTGAACACCAAAGATACAAATGAAATTATTAATACGGTCGCTGCCATTGCACCGACCTTTGCGGCAATTCAACTTGAAGATATTTCTGCGCCGCGTTGTTTTGAAATTGAAGAACGTTTGCAAGCCATGTTAGATATCCCTGTATTGCACGATGACCAACATGGGACGGCGGTCGTTTCTACTGCGGCTTTGATGACCGCAACACGCGAAGCCGGCATGGATATGAAGAAAGCGGTCATCGGGCAGATTGGGTTGGGAGCGGCTGGGCAGGCAATCGGTCAGATGATGATGCGTTTGACGGGAAATCCTGTTCATGGCGCAGATTTGAGTCCAGAGGCATTGAGTCGCTTTGAAAAAATGGGCGGTGTCAAATCTAACTTGAAAGACATTATGGCGAATTGCGATATTGTGGTGGCGACCACGGGTGCGCCAAACCTGATCAAGCCGGAGATGGTGCGTAAGGGGCAGATCATCCTCGCGCTTTCGAACCCGAATGCCGAGATCGACCCTGAAGTGGCGATGGAACGCGGCGCGGCATTTGCAGCAGATGGTAAGTCTGTGAATAATGTGCTGGGTTTCCCGGGCATCTTCCGTGGAGCGGTGGATTCAAATTCGCCGCGTATTACACAAGAAATGTTGCTTGCTGCGGCAGAGACGATTGCCAGCATGACTCCATCTGGGGAATTGGTGCCTAACCCGTTGGATAAAAAGGTTCATCATGCTGTTGCCCGTGCAGTGGCGGAGATGGCGATCAAACAAGGTATTGCCCGTGCGGACTATGTGCCGTATGTAGAAGAATAAAACTGGACGATTAATTGTCATTCATCGTCTAATAAGGAAAAAAATGGATACTCTCTTTATCATTATTCTGATTGGTTTGGCGGGCGGAATGGCGATTGGTGTGCAAGGTCCGCTTTCAAGCATGATTACGCAAAAACTAGGCTCACTGGAAAGCGTGTTCATCATTCATCTTGGCGGCGCAATTGCAGCTGCGATCCCAATGATATTCGTCGGCTCTAAACTGGGACAATGGAAAAGCGTGCCGTGGTATGCACTGGCTGCTGGTGCGTTGGGTTTGATCGTGATCTCGGCGATGGGGTATATGATTCCACGCATCGGCGCGGCGGGAGCATTGATCACCTTGCTGGCGGGGCAGATTCTGGTCGCCTCGTTGCTCGACCATTTCGGTCTGCTCGGCATGACTCCGCGGGCGATTGATCTACAGAGGATCATTGGATTTGGGGTGGTGATGGTAGGAGTATGGTTGACGGTAAGATAGATGACAAAAATAAAGGACGGTAGATCATGGTCAGTGGTCTATCGTCCTTTTTTATTTCTATAGCTTAACGTTGATTTACCCTATCGTCACAATATGCTCGTGGATCAAATGTGAATACCGGTTCTGCAAGCGGATGAAATGATTTTGGATCGCATCTGCCTCGGAGCCTTCGAGGACGAGGAAACGCCCTTTCTCCACACCTTCGCGGGCGATCTCGCGACACACGGCTTCCGTGACGAGTTCTGCCAACAGCACTTGTCCCTGCGTGGATGTGTCGAGCCGCTTGTTGTCATCCAAATACATTTTCACCGAAGGGGCGTTGGTTGCAATGACAATGCTCGAGTTGACACGGTCGAAGTACACACGCTGACGAGGGTCCATACGGTCATCGAAGCGGATATCGTTGAAAAGCATGTTTTTGCTGCGGGCAGGTGACTCAACGAGAACTTCCTTCTTCGAATGGACTTGCACCATCGCTTGCGCGTGCATCTTATTGACCTGTGCAATCACCAGCCCTTCACCGCCTACTTGGCGACCTTCCACACGCACAATGGCTTCGCCTACACTGGGATCCGCTTTGTGGGGCTTTAATTTTACTTGCTTGGTTAATATAATAATTTCAGGGCTGTTCGATGTGATTTCGACGACCGCATTCGGCTTGGCTTTCTTGGTAATGTCTGCCCGCAGAATGAGGGAAAGCGTGCGACCCGTTTGCACATAAGCACGTTCGGGGAAGAACATAATGCCTGAAGCCGGCAATTGAATACGAGACTCACCTTCCTTACGATTGCTCAACTCGTTCAATGCGATGTGATTCAACTCGTGCAATGCCTTATCGATCTTCTGGCGTAGTTGTTTATCGAGTTTGGTTTGCTCTTCACGCAAAGCATGTTTGCGTTCTTTTTCGATCAACGGCTCAATCTTCTCTTCCACGGCAAGGCGTAGCGCCTTCGCGAATGGATGAGACCAATTGATGCCATCGCGAGTCGCAGTGAGGACCGGTTCGTCATTCTTCAACAGGTCATGCAGATAATCGCATTGCATCGAGCCGTAGAAATAGGCTGCCAGCGGATCATTCTCATACTTGAGCATGGTCAGCGATAAGACCATGCCTTTGCTGATCACGAGCAGACCACCATCGGCATAATCACCTTCTTCGCCGCGCATCGATAACTGAATGGAAGAACGATACAGCTCCAACTTTACCCAAGCCGGGAAGTTGGGAACCTTCACACGTTCACTCAGAACTTTCACGCCCTTCGGCGCTTTGTAGCTAAGTGCATGTTCCTGTTTAACCTTCCACTCAGAGTCCATCTCACGCAAGATGATCTTGCGTTTGGGGTTGCTCATGATGGGGCGCAGCTCAAAGTGACGTTGTAAGTAATTGCGAAAGTTGTCGAACTGCGGAACCTTCACGTCATCGCGCGAAACGATAATCTCAATGATCGTGCCATTGCCTTCGAGAATCCCATATTGCTGGCGCATAGGCACTAATGCCCGCACAGGTTCATCCAATGAAAAAGTTGGGATTCCATTCTTGATGAGCAACGAACACGAATAGAAATTCCCGCCTTTGAACGAACGCACATATCCGTGCCCCAAGCCAAAGATGGAATCCTTCAAGCCACGTCCCCACATACCGCGCACATTTTTATCTTCTTTAATGCCGCTGGTCGCTTCGCCATAGGTGCCCACAACTTTATCCATGCGTGCGTCATTCATACCTTCGGCATTGTCCCAAATGCGAATAACCGAATTCTTATGCCTGCGAAGCACATCAATATAAATTTCGCCACTCACAGACCAGCCCGCCTGTTCAAGACGCAAATAACTGTCGTTGCTATTGGTGATAATTTCCACCAGCGCGCGGAACACATCCTTGCGAATCGCTTGGTCAGCCTGCTGGATCGCAACGCGGTCTGCGTACTGTAATTTTCTACTACTGCCTGCCATAACTATTTTTTACCTTTAACTTTCGAGATCATTAAAGCTGCAAAACTTTCTTCACAAAATTCAAGGAACGCGATCAAGTCTGTGCGGAAGTGAATGCCCGCATATCGTTTGAAAAGATCCAAATTCCGTTTCAAGGTCTCTGGCGAAGATTCCATTGTAGCGAACAACATATTCCTGAAATCAAACTCACCAATCTGCGCACGTTTTCCGTTGCGTTTGTACAACTGATACGCATCTGACCGTTCAATTTGTTTGATGACCTTCGCAGCTTTATCCTTTTCTTCTTTGGATGCCGCCACCGGAGCCAACACCTCGCCTTTGACGGGCAGAGCCTCATTCTTAACTTTAGGCTTGCTGGCTGGAGCCTCAGCTTTTTTCCACGCTGCAGCCGGGGCAAGTTCCATGGTCAACTGCTTGGGTTGAGCCTTCGCTTCTTTCTTTTGCTTTTCTACCTTTTCTGTAACCTTCTCAACCCTTGGCTCTACCTTCTTAATTTCCGGCTTTACCGTTGGCTTGGTTTCTTTCCTACTTGTTTCTTGCTTCTTTTCTACAGTCTTTTCGATCTTTGGTGTTGCCTTCTTAACTTCTGGCTTCACAGTAGACTGTACGTTTTTCTTTCTTTTTTCTTCCTTCTTCTCAACCTTCGCCAAAGGTTTAGCTTCAGCCTTTGGTTTTGGCGTTGGCTTAATTGCCTTGATTGTTTTCTTTGGCTCAGTTTTCGGCTTAGATGCTGTCTTTTTCTTTACCGGTGTTGCGGCTTCTTTCTTGGGTTTTACCTGAACCCTCGGCTTCTTAGAAACAGGTTTTTTGGCTGTTGCCTTCTTTTCAACCTTTTTCTCAGCTTTGACTGGCTTCTTTTTCGTTTCTTGTTTCTTAGATTCCTTTATTGCTACCGTAAAAGAGGCAACTTCTTTCTTCTCTTCTTCTTTCTTTTCTATAACGACTTCTGCGACTTTAGGAGCCTCCACTACAGGCGGCACAACCACTTCCACTTTGGGCGGCAGGGGCAGAGATACACCTAATGTCTTCGCGACCTGTTTGGCAACTTGTTTACCAGAGCCTTTGGTTTCATAGCCGTCGGTTGAGTTGCCTTTGAGGAGACCTTTTTCTTTGGCGTCGTGCAGGCGGCGGGCTACCAGCGCTGAGTCTGGCCAGTAGAAGTAGTTTTTGAGGGCAAAACTGTGGGGAAAAAGCCGGAAACAAGTTGAGACAACTTCTTCAACGGCGACCGGAGCGGCGTCCGCTTGTAGAACTTGAACGGCAAAAACCACCAACTCCCCGGTCGGGAGGGAAGCGTAGGCGTCTTGCTTGAATTCTGATGAATTTTTTGTAATGGTCGGTTTGGCTAGCGCCTCAGATGACATAAGTCCATGTGCCTTGTGGTGAAAGTTTCGCAATTTTACACTGGTAATAGTACCAGAGACATACTCAATTCGGGTCAAAATCCAACTTATATCCTATTTCATATAAGAGGATAATCCTTATACTTGAGCAAGTTGTTTATCTTCTTCAGGAGAAATTATTTATGTATACCTATCCTATCAAATTTGAATTCCCCATGATCAGCCTTGGACGTCAGGTAGATGTTAAGAACGGTGATGGCAAGTTCATTATGCGCGCTTCTGACCCATTCATTTCTTTCAAAGATTCTATGTCTTATGTGGATGGTAGCGGTAAAGAAGTATACCGTGCTGAAGGAGATAGCTCTTTCCGCTTTATGTTCCAATTTGCCAGCATGTCTACAGAGTGGAATGTTGTGACATCAGATGGCAAACCGGTGGCTTATGTAGATGACTATTGGGCTCGTATGGAAGAATTCAAAGATGTGAACGTGAATATCAACTCTTCGGCTCCTGTGATGCAGAGCGATGGACGTGCCAACCTTGGTGGTGTATTAGGGAATGTAGCATCAAATATTGCGAACAATGTTGTGAATTATGCGGTCAGCTCCAATGTGCCTTCGCGCCTTGTTTATCAGATCAAGGAGCATGCCGAAGGGAATGTGTTGGGTTGGATCGTTCCTTCGCGTGGCACAGGCTGGTTCGATTTCCTACCTTATTCCACCCGCATTCAAATCCTTAACCTGCCTTTTGCAGCTCGCGCTTATGCTCCTTCTTATGAATTCAAAATCGGCAATTTGTATGGTCCTACTGTGTTGAAATTGCAGAAACAGCGCGACTTGCTGGTAGATAAATACACGCTTGAAAAGGTTGGCGAAATGACCGACCAACAGGAGCGTTGGGCAATCCCTGCGCTGACCTTGGTTGCTATGTTCGAACGCACTCGTGTCAAACAGATGGCAGATTGGTAAGTAGATTGTATGAAAACTCCCGATGATTTTCATCGGGAGTTCTTTATTGTCCTTTATATTCATAAACCTTTATATTATTTTCTGAGTCATCAAAAACCAACTGAAAAATATTTGGAGAAGCTTCCATTTGTGCCAATGTTACCTCTACATCTTTACTTAGCTCTGTATTCCGCGGTGATTGCAGCAATGGCGCAATGACGATGTAGTCGATGCTTTGATTTTGCAGATACGCTTCGAGTTCTTGTCCGTTCTTGGGAAAATTAATAGTCTGTCGATTTACATGCACATAGGCAGGCACCGGTTCATTGACCATCACGATTGCATCCGCAGGTGCGTTCTCAGCCACCCAACTGGTGCCGAGTGAAAGGTCTGTCATCTGCTCGCGGATGGGGGAACGCCAATCTTGCAAGTTGCGTGCGATCAGTACCAATGCAATTGCAAGAGACACGCTAATTGCGATCCGAGAGTTTTCTCTGGTAATCCATTTCAAACCGTTCATGAAATAGAAATAAAGAAACGGCACAATGGGAAGCAAGAAACGCGCTTTCACACTTCCCACCTGCGGATTCCAAAATGCCAGAATGCCGGCAACATAAATGACGAAGTAAATATGCATCCACTCGAGTTTGGGTTTGATAACGAACATGCCTAACACAAGCAATAATAAGATGATGATATTCAAAATTATAAAAAGCCAGCTGAATAGTGTGTCTAACCGTGTACCAAAAATTGGAATCAACGACCCCGCCAGGACTTGATTGAAATAGCCGGACACATTCGACCCGACCTGCCCAACCTTCTCCATTATTGGACCACTCAATACCTGCGCCTCATAACCAGACGAGATAATGGTTCCACCATTGCGGAGGTTGAGCCAACTCTGGAAGACGAATCCACCTATGAAAAGAATGGCAACCATACCTATTTCTTTGAGGCGTTTGGAAAGTAATAAGATAACGAGTAATGAGATAGTAAGTGAAATGCCGATTGTGCGCACTTGCTGTGTATAAAATGCAAGCATCGCAGCAAGGATGAGCCAGCCCCATGATTTTCCATCCGCTTTATCAAAGACCAAAAATGCCAGTAATGAAAAAAACAAATAAGCTGTTTCAGACATCAATGTGACCGAGGTGCCCACCAACAGTGGATTCAGCGCCACTAGTGCGGTTAGGATTTCGAGGTATGGAGAACTTAACCTCTTTGAGAAAAGCCTATAGACCAAAAGAATAGATAAGAGCCAAAGAACAAGTGAAACGACCTTGAGCGCATCATAGTTTTTGGGAAAGACTAGGGTGAACGGCGCAAGCATAAGCGGCCAGCCCGGCGGGAAATTCCGCTCGATCTGCGGATGGGGAAAGTTGATCAGCTCATAGCCCTGTCCACTGGCGAGGCTTTCGGCGAGGATAATGTACTTGGCGTCGTCGTAAGAGGTGCCGATTTGTAATGAGTCAAATCGCAACATGGCAAGGAAGGTACTCACAAGCACAAGCGCAATCAGGAAAAGGTTGGATTTTCGTTGAGTCATATCTATGAATCAGCCTTGAAGGTCAATGCGGAATAGAACTCGCGCAAAAAGCTGGAGGGGTAAGTGGCAAGCAACTGTGGTTCTGTAAAACCAGATTGCTTTGCTAATTTTCCGAATGTTTGAAACGTGAATGGATATGGAACCCATGGATTGCCCGAATCGACATTGTATTCAATGACGATGAGTTTACCGTTTGGTTTGAGAAGTGACTTAATATGTTCAAGTATTTTCACTCGATCTTTAAAGTAGTGAAGCGAGTTTGCAGCAATAATGCCGTCAAGCGGGGGTAACTCAACGACTCGCGAAAAATCTCCAACTTGAATTTGTAAATTGTCCGTATTCCCAAAACGGGTCTGATACGCCTGCTTCAACTGCGCAAGGCTAGACTTGTCCTTGTCCACGGCGTGGATCGTGGTGGCGGCACCAATCACTTCGCGCAAGGCAAGGGTAAAGGCGCCGGAGCCAGCTCCGAGGTCCGCCCATGAGCTGCCTTGCTCCAAGTTCGCAGGTCGAATTAAGTTGACATGATCCGCATGATCCATGCGTGAATCGTATCACATACAGCAGATATCAGATTACTCTAGCGAAAAATCATCATTTTGTAAATGACGATTATCCTATTTTTCCTGTTGGTGCTTGAAAATTCGAATATTTTGAGTAAAATCTACCTATATCCTTGGGGTGTATCATATTGCTTGATGGAAGGCCCCGGGGGAATTTCAAAGGAGGATTTGATCATGAAACATAAGTCTTTAATAGCTCTTTTGGTATTGGTGATTCTTACACTTGCTTGTGGTGCTACTCCAGAACCTACTCCAAGCAATACACCAGTACCATCTGCTACAGTAGCTCCTTCAGCTACTCCTACTGTGATTCCAACGTCAACGCCAAACCGTACAGCAACAGTGGCTGCAATATCTACAAAAGCAGCAGAAACCGTTCTTACTGAATTACAAGATCTCTTAAGAGAGGAAAATATTGATTATCAAAGTGGGTCTCTATTATGGGAACAAGAAACTCCTTTGCTTGTAGAATTATCTGGACCTCAAGGAATGTATCAAGAGTTTGCAAACGGTGAAGTTGGAAAAAACTTTATCTTAAAATCAGATGTGACTTGGAATGCTACTGGAATACTCGTTTGTGGTTTCATGTTTCGATCTGAGCCAAATATGCGCGAAGGAAAACAATATCAATTCCTTTACCTTCGTTTATCAGGTGCCCCTGCTTGGGCAATAGAGTTTCACGAATTTGGATATTATAAAAATTCGCCAACCAAGGTTCAGTATTCAAGTGCTGTTGATTTAACGAATGGCGCTACGAATCAACTTGTGTTGATTGCAAATGGTGGCGAATTTACAGTCTTCATTAATGGCGTTCGGCAGGGAAAATACTTCGATAATAGCAAACAAATGGAGGAGGGGTCTTTTGCGGTCTTGGGAACTCAAGAATCTGGTGAAGGAAGTTGTGAATACAAAAATACATACGTTTGGGAACTAAAGTAATTCTCTAAATCAACTTTCTAAATCAACTCGCTCCTAGATCAATCTAGGAGCGAGTTTTGTTTGAGCGTATAATTCGATTTGAGAGAAGGAATAATTTTATGATGAACAACAAACAACTTGCAGGTGTGTTTACCCTCATAGCTAATTTATTGGAGATTAAAGGTGAAATTATTTACAAAACGCTTGCCTATCGCAAAGCATCAGAGAGCTTGGATACGCTTGGTCGTGAAGCCAGTGAATATTGGAAAGAGGGCAAATTAGCTGACATCCCCGGTGTGGGTAAAGCCATTGCCGAAAAAATTGATGAGTTGCTTAACACAGGCAAACTTGAGTTCCTTGAAAAGTTGAAGAAGGAAGTGCCAGAGAGTTTGGCAGGTTGGTTGCAAGTCCCTTCATTGGGACCGAAGAAAATCGCTCTCATTTGGAAGACGCTTAATATCACTACACTTCCCGAACTTGAAGCGGCGGCAAAAGCAGGAAAATTAAAAGACTTGCCCGGTATGGGCGCAAAATCGGAGATAGCGATTCTTGAAGGTATCGCATCTTTATCGCGTCGTTCTGGTCGCCTGCCATTGGGCAAGGCGTATCCGCTGGCGCAGGAGATTGTCAACGTACTCAAGAGTGTGAAAGGTGTCGTAGATGTGCAACCCGCTGGCAGTTTAAGAAGGATGCGTTCAACCGTCGGCGACCTTGATATCCTCGTTGCTTCTAAAGATTCAGCGGCTGTGATGGAAGCTTTCATCAATCTCAAAGGTGTGGAGCGTGTCCTTGGAAAAGGTGACACCAAAGCCAGCATTGAATTTTTCGATGGTGTGCGTGCGCAAGTTTGGGTGCATCCGCCGGAACGATTTGGCACCGCGTTGCAATATGCTACAGGTTCGAAAGACCATAATGTCAAACTGCGTCAGATTGCGCTCGATAAGGGATTGTCGCTTTCTGAACATGCGTTGACCAAAACCAAAGGTAAAGGCGAAATTCTCTGCGCCACTGAAGAAGAAGTTTATAAGGCACTTGGCTTGCAATACGTCCCGCCGGAGATGCGTGAAGATCGTGGCGAAGTGGAAGCGGCGAAAGCGAATAAACTTCCGAAGTTGATTCAAGTCAAAGATATCAAGTCTGATTTGCACATACATTCGATGTACAGTGATGGCAAACTATCCATGCTCGATATGGCGCGTGAAGCCATCAAGCGCGGGCTGAAGGTCATCACCTTCACCGACCATTCTGTCAGTCTCGGTGTGGCTAATGGCTTATCCATTGAGCGCCACAAACAGCAAGTGGCTGAGATCAAGAAAATTCAAAAACAACTTGGGGATGAGATTTTGATTCTGCATGGCAGCGAAGTGGAAATTAAAGCCGATGGGTCGTTGGATTACCCGGATGAATTCCTCGCCTCACTCGACCTTGTAGTTGCCTCTCTCCATTCGAGTTTACGCCAGCCGAGAGAGAAGGTCACCCAGCGATTACTCAATGCCATCCGCAATCCGCATGTGGATATTATCGGTCACCCGACCGGGCGTGAAATTCCTGACCGCGAAGGCGCAGATTTAGATATGGATGCTGTATTCCAAGCTGCTGCCGAATCAGGCGTCGCCCTGGAGATCAACGCCCATCCCTCTCGCCTCGACCTCGATGATGCCTTTGCCCGCCGCGCCAAAGACTTGGGTGTGCTCATCAGCATCAACACCGATTCGCATACAGGTGATGGTTTCGATGTATTGCCTTATGGCATTGCCACCGCCCGCCGCGCCTGGCTTGAACCAAAGGATGTCATCAATACATGGGCGCCAAAGAAGTTAACGGATTGGTTGAAGAAGAGGGGATAAGATGTTTTATTTCTTGAAACCTTCGTTCTTGAAGATTGTGCTGTTCCTTGCCTTCTTTGTGCTTTCAAGCTGGCTATGGCGCATTTATGTGTTTTCCAAACTTTCAGATACATTCCCTGTAGGTTTTCCCTTTCAGTTCTTCCTTTCGTGGGGTCCATGCCAGCCCGGCAAGAATTGTTCTGAGTTCAATGGACTGTATCTGATATGTGATCTCGTAATTTGGTATGTGGTTGGGGCTTGGGCGGGAAACTTGTTTAAAAAAACGCCAAGATATAGATGACGTTTAGTTACTTACTGCTTAAATTTTAGGTTATGAGAAGAGGGACGGATTCTTGAAATCCATTAAAAATCACTCTAAAATAGATCGTTTCTCACATTATAATTACCTTGCATTTTCAGGTGACGAGGAGGCAGCCCCTGTATAATGCCTTCGGCATACTTGTACGGGCTTTCACATGAGCATTCGCCTTAAGGTAGCTCTCCCTTTCCTCTTGTTGACTATTGTAGTCTCCGTACTTGGAGTCTATGTGGTCACACGCCTTGTAACAGGCACTTTGACCGAACGCCTGACCAATCAGCTCCTGGAGTCGGGCAGGGTAGTATCAGATAGCTTTGTTCGGCTGGAGGGACAACATGTCACAGAAGCATTTCGAATTATCTATACAGATGGCTTGTCTGCTGCTGTTACTGATCAGAATCGTGAATCCTTACTGCATCTTGTAGAACCAGCTTTTGGATCTAGCACAGTAGAGAATTTGATTATTGTTTCACCACAGGGAAAAGAATTACTGCATTTACTTAAGAATCAAACGGGGGAAATTGTCACTGTTGAACAAGATACAGGGGCTGCAAATTCGCCAATAGTGATTCCTTTTTTGAGAAACCAAAACCCAGATGAACCTCCACTTCGTGCACTAGGCGGCAATCTTGTTAATGACGAAGTATATTACTATACATCACTGCCAATCGCTGTCGATGGAAAATTTAATGGCGTTATCATCCTTGGAACTTCGATTAAGACTCTCTTACCTTCACTAAAACAGGTCGCGCTTGCAGATGTTGTATTATATGGAAATAATGGACAAGCAATTGCTACTACTCTTGGTTCTGCAGATGAAGAAACACTTGCCCAATTAAATATCCCTGAAGATCAATATCAGGAACTAATTAAATCAGAAGGACCATTAGTGACTGGTGTTAATATTGAAATTGCGAATCGTAATTTTTCAATTGGGCGTGCTCCACTCCAGATTGGAAATGATCGTATAGGTGTTTTTGCTGTAGCGTTGCCTACAGATTTTGTTATTCAATTTGGGTCGGATAATCGTACGGCATATGCACTTGTTTTTTCTGCGCTTATGTTTGCCGTGATTATTATCGGATATTTTGTTTCCCGTATGATTATTGTTCCGTTATATTCTCTAGTTGATACCTCACAAGCGATTGCAAAAGGAGACTTAAATCGTCGTACAGGCTTGCGTGCCAAGGACGAAATCGGGGCTCTGGCAAGTACTTTTGACGAAATGACAGCTCGCTTACAAGAGCGAACACTTGAGCTTGAGGAAAAGAACGAAACTTTACGAAAGATGGATAGAACCAAGACAAATTTTATCCAAATTTCAGCTCATGAGTTGCGAACACCATTAACCCTTATTATGGGTTATTCACAAATGTTGGAACAAGATCTAAAAAACAACCCTGATATGCAAAGTTTGGCTCAAGGTATACTTGAAGGTGCCGAGCGCATGACAGAAGTTGTAGATAGTATGCTCGATGTTTCACGTATTGATAGTAACTCCCTTGTGCTTCGCAAAACCTCCATGCAGGTCGAACCCGTTGTTGTTAAGGTGCAAAAGGAATTTGCTTCTGCGTTTGCAGAACGAAAAATTCAATTTAGCATGGAGGGTTTGAATGTTTTGCCATCTATAACCGCAGACCCAGATATGCTTCAAAAGGTGTTTTATCACCTTGTAATGAATGCTATTAAGTACACTCCAGATGGTGGAAATGTAAAGGTGTCTGGAAGTTATATGAATGGCACAGAACCTCCTCACTTAGAAATAGCTGTTTGTGATACCGGTATTGGGGTTGACCCAGAGATGCATGATTTGATCTTTCAAAAATTTAACCAAACTGGTGAAGTCCTTTTACATTCCTCAGGTAAAACAAAATTTAAGGGCGGAGGTCCTGGGCTTGGGCTTGCGATTGCGCGTGGCATTGTACAAGCGCATGGTGGGCGTATTTGGGTGGAAAGTCTTGGACATGATGAACAAAAGTATCCAGGTAGTAAGTTTGTAGTTTCTCTACCGGCTCAGAAGAAGGAGAGCCCAGCATGATCGGAACAGAGAAAAATGAACGCCGTGATTGGACAATGCTCATATTTATTATTCCAATCGGAATCATTCTAATTATTTTTGTTGGTCAACTGGCAGTTCGTCTTGTCCCCTTTTGGCGAGTTGAAGCAGATATGAATTCGAACTTGGAGCCAGATGCATCATCATCACGTCCCTTTGCATTGCTTGAGCCAATCCTTCCACAAATCCTTACTCCAATGGCTTGGGCGGAAAGTTATTTAACCCCCGGGGCAGCTGTTAATTTTCCACCTTTTCTTACATTTGAACCTAGTTCGACACCAATCCCTGTAACAGTTACGATAACGCCAGAAGTATCTCCAACTGTTACTACCGTTACATCTACATCTTCACCAACTGGGAGTGCTACACTGCAACCTCCTGGCGGTGGAAGTAGCACCCCAACCCCTCCTAATGGTGGTGGTGGAAGTAGTACTCCTCCAACCACATGTCAGGATCCAGTAGCAGATAATTTTGGTGGAGCATTGCCTTGCGATTACACATCCACAACTACATGCCAGGATCATGCGGCGGATAATTTTGGCGGAGCGCTGCCTTGCGATTACACTTCTACAACAACATGCCAAGACTCGCTTGCTAATAATTATGGAGGTTTGTTGCCATGTGATTATGGCGTGATTTCGACAGTGGATCCCGGATATGGAACACCAGTAACACCTATTCCATCACAAATTGGCGTAGGAGAACTACCAGACAATACTGACCCAACTAGTATTGCTAATATAGGAGAAATTAATACAGGGACATATATAGTAATTAATTTAAGTGTTGTAGTTGGTAATACTCCTGACAGTAACTACGATTTAGCCTATTATGAATATAACAATAACGGCTTTGTGAACATTGATTGGATTATTATAGGAATTTCGAACTATGCAGATGGAAGCCAATACTATGAAATATTTAATTGGGGAAATGGTAGCCCTGATAATAATTCAAATGTTGGCGATGTTGCACAAACAAGTGGTACTGAACTTGATAATCAAACTATACCGGTATCTGGAAATACAGAGGTTCCACAATCTCAGACTGAATTATATGACCCGGATTATAGTCCTGGAACACCAGACACAAATGGACCCTTGCCGCAAACAGGCATATTAATAGATGTTGATTCTGCAACGAGCGCACCCCCACCCAATACTTACAATTATGTAGTAATTATTGCTCCAATGGGTGATTCAGATGGTGGAGCACAAATTGATGCCGTTCAAACCGTTGAAGTTCCAATCCCAACGCCTACTCCATAGTACAAAAGAGACCGGAAACCCCGGTCTCTTTTATTTATAATGTAAAGTGCATGAAAAAATTCTCAACCTTATATGTACCAATCTTTGGTGCTTTGTTTGGAAATATCATCCTTCTTGCTGTTGCAGGGAGGATGTATTCAACGCCTGTTCAACAAGTAGTAACGCTGTTCTCAGCATTGGTTTCATTTTTGATTCTAGGAACGGGGCTAATTCCTGCATTAATTCGCCCGCAGGCAAGTCATACACTGGTGGCTTGCTTCTCGATCTTTTTCTCCTTTTTCTTGCTGATTCCCTTTGATCTGAACGATATTCCAGTTATCTATCCGGGGGAACCGTTGATTTCATTTTTAAATCCATACTTTTCGCTACGGATGTTTCAAGCTGCTATTCTTTTGCCTATGGCTTTACATGTTAGCGTGCGCTTCCCGCGTATTACAGATACGCCATTAAAGAATATTCTAGGTGCATATGTTTTCTCTGTAATTTTGCTCGTGGCGTTTTTCTATAGCTCATTGGCGTGGCAGCGTGTTTTAACAATAGGAGCTTTGTTTTTGTGGTTCACGTATGTGATTATTTTTTTCTTTCGTAATCTTCTGAACGTGGCACGCGATACTTCACCAGATAATATCCTTGAAGCTCAACGTGCTCGAGTTGTTTTGTATAGTATGTTACTTGCTGAAATACCACTTTGGCTACGTCCTTTGACCTTGGCATTTGGTTTGAATATATTTTCTTATAACCTGTTGCTGGCATTTCAACTCTTTGTGCCTTTGGGAATCGCCTACGCTGTATTACGACACGACCTCTTTGGCATTGACCGCGCCCTCAGGCGGACTCTGGTCTATGGAACGGTCTCGCTTCTTCTCTTGACGTTGTACCTGGCTCTCACTACAGGCATTACCTTACTCTTTGAGTCTTCACTCACTACCAAACCACTTGCGCCGATTATCAGTTTATTGGTAGCCGCTATTCTCTTTGACCCAACCCGCAAGCTCATCCAGACCTGGCTCGATAAATTACTCTACCCAGATCGCCTCAAATTTGAAGTGGCTGTTCAGTCTATGCAGTATCTATTATCCCGCGCGAATCGACGGGACGAGATCATTCACCTGTTAAACGATGTTTTCCCGAATCAGATCGGCGCGGAGTGGGGCGCATTAAAACTTTTCCCCGAGCCTGATGTGCCGCCATCACATACGTCACCGGCATGGAATACTCGTTTGGTAGCAGGCAGTGCTGCCTTGGGCGGCTACTGGTTGGGACCTCGCCAAGCTGGTCCGCAATATGATGCAGATGAAGTGAAGCGTTTAAATGCGTTGGCAGGGCAGGCGGCATTAGCGTTGGCGTATGCGAATGCGTACGAAAGCCTGTATGAGCTAAATAAAAATCTCGAAACGCGGGTAAAGGAACAAACCGCACAAGCTATCGCCGATCAAAAGTCGATTGCGGCGTATGAAGAACGTCAGCGCATTGCGCGTGATCTGCACGACTCAGTCACCCAGCAGATGTTCGGTCTGCACCTGATGGCGCGCGGATTGAAAAAGTCTGCGCCGGAGGATTTCAAGGAAAAGCTGGCGGAGTTGGAGAGCCTGGCAAGTGATACGCTCAAAGAAATGCGGCTGATGCTCGATCAGCTGCGCGAGGCATCCGGCGAGGAAAAGGTTGAGTTCGCTGAATCGGTTCGGGCGGAGTGTGAGGCGTTTTCCAACCGAAGCGGACCCGAAGGCGGGGCGTTGTTGTCTGTAACGCTCGAGATGCCGCAGGTTGTAATTGTCCAAAAAAATATTGTCAATGAAGCGACGTGGGTATTGCGCGAGGCGTTGCAAAATGTGGTGAAGCATAGCGGCGGGCGCAATGTGACTGTGCGTGTGCGTGTTGACTCGTTCTTGAATGTAAGCGTGGCTGATGATGGTGCGGGCTTTGATGTGCATAGCGTGCCTGCGGGGCATTATGGTTTGCGCGGCATGCGCGAACGTGTGCTGGCATTGGGCGGCGAGTTGACAATTGATTCTGAAATGGGGCGTGGAACGGTATTGAGTTACAAGATTCCTTTGCCGAGGTGAGCATGCTAAAAATAATCATTGCAGACGATCATCAAGTTGTGCGGCGCGGGTTGACTTTGACCATCGACGCGGAGAAAGATATGCGTGTGGTGGGTGAGGCGCAGAATGGCGCGGGCGTGCTGGCGTTGATCAAGAAGCACAAGCCCAATGTGGTGCTGATGGATTTGCAAATGCCAGAACTGAACGGTGTGGACGCGTTGAAGCAGATCCGCCCGGAATACCCGGAGTTGCCGATTTTGATTCTGACGTCGTTTACCGATGATGCACATGTCTTTGCGGCGCTGCGGGCAGGTGCAAGCGGATTCTTGTTGAAGGAAATGAACGGCGATGATTTGGTGACGGCGATCCGTGGTGCGGCGCTGGGTAAGCCACAACTGCATCCTGATATTGCCAAACGCCTTATGCTGCGCGCGCCCATGCCCGATGACCCATTCGATTCGTTGACCGAACGCGAGCGCGGTATTTTGAAACTGCTGGCGAAGGGTAAAAGCAATAAAGAGATCGCGGGCGAGTTGTCTCTGACCGAGATGACGGTGAAGGGTTATGTCAGTGATCTGTTCGTGAAGTTGGGGGTGAATGATCGTACCCAGGCGGCGCTGATGGCAGTCCGCTATGGGTTGGTGATGGTGGAGGAGTTGTAGATACTTAATGTCATCCTGAGCGGAGCGAAGGATCTCTTACATTGTTGGGAGAGACTCTTCACTCGCAAAGAACGCTCGCTCAGAGTGACAAGATTGCACACCCACCAAATAGGGGGAGAGGTTCCCCACCTTTGCGGGCGGACTTAAACCATTCATAAAAGTATCCTTTGGCTATCAATTGAAGGAGATAGCCGATGGAAACAAATGTAGTTCTCGAACAACCTGTTTACAAAACATCCACCTTTGAATTTTTGTGGAAGGTCTTCCGCAACCCGCTGCATGCGTTGACCGATCTTGCGCATGAGCAGGGCGATATTGCGCGGGTCAAGCTCCGCAAGCGCGAGCTATTTTTTCTGACGCACCCAGCTTTTATTGAACAAGTGTTGGTGAAGCAGGCGGATAACTTTATTAAAGGTCCCAGCTTGCAGAGAGCGCGTGTGATCTTGGGCGAAGGGTTGCTCACCAGTGAAGGCGAAGAACATCTTGCTCAACGCCGTACTTTGCAGCCTGCCTTTCACCGTCACAAGATGGAGGAGTATCTTCCATTGATGACCGAAAACACAATGGCACACATCGTCAACTGGAAAGATGGCGAGCGCGTGGATATGTCTGAAGGCATGATGCGCCTAACGCTCAACATTGCGTTGTGGTCTTTCTTTGGCGGCGCGCCCAAAGGTGCCGTGGAAAAAGTGAGCGATGCGATGAAAACTCTCGTGCGACTCTTTCCACTGGCGCAAATGCCTTTGCCAGAGTCAGCTCGCAGCTTGTTCCCAAGTTTCAAAGAAGCCAAAGCAGATTTGAGCGAAGTCACCGAGGCGTTGCTTAAGAATCCGCGATCAGAACATGCCAAGCGCGCTTTGGTTCACATCCTCAAAGAGAATCACAAAGATCAATTTACCGATGAGCAAGTCCACGCTCATGCGCTCACCTTCCTGCTGGCGGGGCATGAAACCACGGCACTGCTGCTCGCCTGGTGTTGGGACCTGCTCGCGCATCACCCCATGGCGCAATCCATTTTGCAAGCCGAGGTCGATTCGGTTTTGGGGGATCGCCTGCCCACGCCCGAAGATATTCAAAAACTTCCGTACACCCGCGCCATTGTCAAAGAGACCTTGCGTATGCGTCCGCCTGCCTGGGCGATGGGACGTGAAGCCGTGCAGGATTGCGAGATCGGCGGGCAATTTATTCCGGCAGGTTCGACGGTGATCCTGAGTCAGTGGGTGACCCATCATGACGCGCGATTTTATGACGAGCCGCTTCACTTCCGCCCCGAACGCTGGTTCGACCTCGAAGGAACTTCGACTCCCCGTTACAGTTTCTTCCCCTTCGGCAGCGGCAATCGAGTTTGCATCGGTGAGCACTTCGCCATGACCGAAGCAATTGCCATCCTCGCTGTTGTTGCAAGGCGCTGGAATATTTCACCCGCACAACGAGAACTTGCCACCCCGAAACCCAGTGTGACTTTGCGCCCTGAAAAAGATTTGAATGTGATTGTGACGAGACGACTTTAGATTGCCACCCTGGACGACAGCGAATGATCTCTAGGACAGTCGTAGAGATGCTTCGCTATCGCTCAGCATGACATCATTAATAATTTAGGAGATATAAAATGAAATCCTTGCTTCGAACCATCGCACTGACCTTTATCCTTACTGCCCTCATCACCGCTTGCGGACTGCCCACCGGCACCGCTGACCCAAATGTTGTCAACACCGCTGTTGCTGGAACACAACAAGCCTCTGTGTTGGCGCAGGCAACCGTCAACTCAACAGTTCTAACCGCCATGCCCGCTACACCCACTGCGGGACCCACAATCGAATATACAACCATGACCGAAGAAGAGCTCGCCGCCCTGATCGACCAAGCCGTTGCTGAAGCAATAGCCGCTACTGAGCAAACTTCCACGGCTGTGTATACGACAACATCAGATGACACAGTCACAACGGACGAAGTCACATATGTTTATAGCTATTACTACTATGCCGATTACTATGTAGATTATGCCGAGCAATTAATGGCAGAGTATTACAACCTGTATTCAGACCTCGCCTATGAAATGATCGATGAGATGAATGCCATTGAAGCCGAATTGAATCAGATGAACGATACGCTTAGCTCCATTGACCAATCTCTCCAGCAGATTTCATCCACGCTTGAACAGGGTCTTGCTCTCGCCGAAGAGACCATCACCCAGCTTGAAACCGCCGCGCAAACAGCTCAAACCAATGCGCAGGAATTGAAGGCTCAAGCACAGGATATGATGACCGTCTTGCAAGCCGACCAGCAAGGGCGTTTGAACCAGATCGGTCAGATCCAACCGAATAACATTCCTACGGATAAATTGTCTGCGCTGCAAACGGCTTTCTCGTTCGTAGATTTTGCAAACCAGGCACTCAGTGACAATAAGCTCACTCGCGACGAGTTGACCAACCTGATGCAGCTCGGCAAGAATGCTCAGGCAGGCTTCCAACAATTTGGCGGTGCGGACGGACTAGGACCCGATGTGACCCAATTCTCTGGCAAGTTCGACGAGATCGGTCAGCAGTTTGCACGCGGTGAGATCAGCCGCGGACGTGAGAACCTCCACAGCTTTGAAGGTTCACTGGGCAATCGTCCTTCACCTGGAAACGGTCAAGGTGGACCTAGTGGTGGCGGACCCGGAAGCGGTGATTTGCCCGGTCCACGCCCGTAAATCAACGTCTGCTGGTAGAAATATCAGCAGACGTTTTTCTTAATTGGCTGTAAAATAGGTCAACTTATCTCAAGGGAGGCAAAATGACAGACCCCACCAACTCAAAACCAACCTATCGTATTTCAGACTTGCACGAGGCAGATCGTCCACGCGAACGGCTTGCTGCATTAGGTCCGCAAGCGTTGACCAACGCCGAACTATTGGCGATACTGTTGCGTGTGGGTGTTCAAGGCGAAAATGCAGTGGAAGTAGGGCAGCGTTTGTTGACCAAGTTCAATGGGCTAAGCGGCTTACATCGTGCGCCTTTCAAAGAATTGATGGACCAACACGGGTTGGGCGAAGCCAAAGCAGCTCAGATTAAAGCCGCCATCGAATTAGGACGCCGATTAACACTTGAAACTCCGCAAGAGAAACCCTCCATCAATAGTCCGGCAGATGCAGTGGCATTGATTCAATATGAAATGTCTGCTTTGGAGCAAGAACATTTGCGAGTGATCTTGTTAGATAGAAGGAATCGAGTGTTGGAAGTGGTTGAAGTGTATAAAGGCTCAGTCAACTCATCACAGGTGCGAGTGGGGGAATTATTCAAAGACGCAATTCGCGCCAATGCCTCTGCCATCATTGTGGCACATAACCATCCCAGCGGTGACCCCACTCCCAGCCCAGATGATGTGGCTGTGACGCGCGCCATTGTGCAGGCGGGAAAGCTTCTCGATATTGATGTACTTGACCATTTGGTGATTGGTCAGGCAAAGTGGGTTTCGTTGAAGGAACGTGGCTTGGGCTTTTAGTGCTTCTCGCCCCAGGTTTGCGCAATGCTGACTTGATTCCGCCCATTGTGTTTGGAAAGATACATGGCTTCGTCTGCAAGTTTCACCAAGTCATCACTTGTCCGTGCTTGTTGAGGGAATATTGCCAGCCCCATCGATAAGGTTGTAGAGAGTTGTTTCCCATCAAAATCTACTTTGGCTTGCTCAAAAGCCCTGCGCCAATCTTCAGCACGTCGAGCGGTTGAGTCCATATCCGCACCGGGCATGAGGATCAAAAACTCTTCGCCGCCATATCGGCAGACAACATCTTCCGTTCGTGAATATGCGGTGAGGATCTCTGCTAATTTTTTCAAGATCAGGTCGCCGGCTTTGTGCCCATGTTGATCGTTGAAAGACTTGAACTGGTCAATATCTGCCATACAAACCCCGATCGAAATATTTTCTCGTATGGCACGTGAGATTTCTCTTTCCAAGGTTTCTTCCATGTAGCGGCGGTTGAACAATCCCGTCAACGGATCGCGGATGACTTGTTCGTGTAATTCAATTTGTAAAAGCTCAATCTCTTTAAGGTGAAGGCGCAAACGGTCATGTGCTTCTAACAATGCTTTTTCAGACATCTTCTGCCGGGTAATATCTCGAAATACGATTAATCGTCCAGTCAGAATATTTTGTTTGTTATAGATCGGCTCAACGCGTAGGTCAAAGTAGGAACCCGGGTTGCCTTCTTTGTGTACTTCAGTTTGGATGTAAAGCTCAACGGGCATATTTGCGAATTGCTCATACCAGGAAGTAATCAATTCTTGTACATGAACCCCAATCGGGGTGGAGCGCCCCCAATTCAGATATTTCAATGTGGAGGGGTTTACATCGACGATGCGGTCTTTGATGTCAACTACGATCACGCCGTCTTGCATATGCTCAACCAATGTATGGCGTGCAATTGGAACAACCTCAAATAGTTGGAACCAGAAAAAACCGCATGCCATGAAAATTCCCATGACCGTAAATAACAGCGGGGTAGGGTCGAAAGCGCCTTTACCAACCCCCATAAACACGGTGTAGATCACATTTCCAATAAATGGAAATAGCAATCCAAGCAGAATAGTCACGGTTTGCTTCCGATAGGTCCAAGAGGTTTGAAAAAAATCAATAAGAATAAGAACAAAGATAAATAGGGCTATTGCATAGGAATACACCGTGTATATCCAATAGAATGGACCCGGAACCAAAGCTAGAAAGTCAGTTGATGATTGGGACGAAAAATCGACCTTTGCATAGAATAGGTGATGATAGTTCGTTGTAATGCAGAGAATGGCAGTAAGAATGGGGAGGAAATATATAACGAGGAGAGATCTTTTGCTCAAGTAGTTCTGATGATCAGTGTATTCCAAAGAAAAACTGAGCAACACGGGGTTACTCAGGATCGCGCTTACACTTAATATGTCGAACCATAACTCTCTCAATAGGATGCCAGAGGACTCTAGCAACAAAGCAGATGCCAATGCCCAAACTGAAGTGAGACCCAGAAGAATGGATAAAGGAGTTGCGCCTGGTGCTGTGCGACGACGCCATACCAGCATCGCCATCAAAAATGAGATGCCCGCTGAGATAAAGAGGTAGGGAGAGTAAGGGCTTGAAAATATCATTTAAGCACTGCTCTTTACTTTGAAACCATTGTACTCCCCATTTGGAATTTCCCACTCTATTTTGGATTCATCCACTCGCGACATGCGCGGACCTTGTTTCATCGCCTCGATCAAACGTTCAACCTGTTCCCGTTTTCCTTCAGCCACAGCTTCCACTGTATCATCTCCCACATTCCGAACCCAGCCGCTCAGCCCACCGATCTGACGCGCAGAGTATTCAACGTGTGCACGAAATCCTACTCCTTGCACTCGTCCTTTCACCCAAATATGTGCACGGACTTGTTCAGTTGGACTTGGATGCATATCTCTTTCTCCTTCGGCGCATGACATCAATGGCGCCCCAGATGGGTACGATCAAAACCAGAAGAAGCAAAAGTAGGAATGGCAATAAATTGCGTAAGGCTGCACCTACCTGATTTTGCCCCAGAACATTTTCACGCCAACGTGCGTCAACTTGGTTGAGCGAGGCACCCAAGGCTTTGGTAATACCAAGATCGCAATCGAAGCCGTCACCATAGGTGCTGATGAGGCGTGAGAGACCCGAGACGCCAAACGAGTCGCGGATGTAGGTGACGAACGATTGGGATTGGGCATATGCCAGAAATGCTGATCCAGAATCGGCGGGGAAAGAGACGCACATGTCCGAGAACGGGATCAAAGTGTTGTTCACACTTGCGATCTCTAATGCACGGGCGTAATCTGGGTTTGGGTAAAGCTCTACCATAGAGGCAATGCCTTCGATCAACCAGGCGGGTTGTTTGTTGTATTTATCGCCAAGGGCACGATATAGCATGACGTGTGCAAGTTCATGCGGAATTAAAGTTTCCATTTCGGCGAATTGATTTGCGCCGGGTGCAATAGCTACCAGCACCACACCAAGGTCTGCATGAGCGTGACCGCCTGTCCAATCCCGCCCGCCAAGCAGGAGCGTATCGCCAAGATCTTGCACATTGGAGTAAATATAAACATGAATGGGTTCGGTAAGTGAAAGCGGAATAAAATCTTTCATCCCCAACATGCCGGCGCCAGCACTATCTAATGCACTTGCGCCGAAGGCATCATCACCAGCATACCAATGAATGGTGACGTTGGCTTGTGTAACGTCTCTCCATGGGAAGCGATTATCAACGTATTGAACGCGATATGATTCGCTGGTGTAGGTTTTGCCATCACTTAATGTTGCTTGAAACCAATAGACGACCCAGCTAAATGGAGGGAAAACATTTTGCGAAGCATCATAGGTGAACTGCACAGAACCATCTTCTGCAACTTGTAAAGTTTCTACACGAGTCGTTTCTTCGTTGACGCCACGGAATAAGAGGGATGCCTGTTGAATAGGATTGGATGCTTTGATCTTCGCTGTGAAAGTGATCGTCTTTCCGAAGTCTGGTATTGCATTTGGATTTTCTACAACGATTCCTTCTTGCGCCTGGGCTTGGTTCGGTTTCAGAAGCAGGATCGCCATGAGAAGTGCGACCATAAAGACTTGTAAAATCCTTTGACGTGTGGCGGACATGTTCATTACCTCGCAAGGAAGACGATTAACGGCGTAAGGGTTAGCGGACTTAGTATAGTTCCAAAGAAAACGATTGCTGTCACAAGGGACGGTTCAAGTTTGTATTCGGTAGCGACAACGGTCGTTGCTACTGCGGCGGGCATGGCAGCTTCGATAACACTACCCTGACGGGTATGCCCATGCAGCCCGAACAGATTTGCCAGTAAAAGACCAACCAGCGGGCCGATCAATAATTTGACGGTAACACCTACGCCAGTCGCTCGCAGATTTTGAGTCCATTCGATGCGGGTGAGTTCCAAACCGAGCAGAATGATCATGGCAGGGATGGCTCCGTTTGCGGCGATCTCAATGGTGCGTGAGAGTGGCAGTGGAATGGCAACGCCAAACCCTTTGATGAGCAAGGCGATGGTCACTGCGTAAAGAATGGGCAGCTTGAATACTCCCAGTATAGCGGATTTCAAATCTAAATGTCCGAGAGAGGCGATGACCACACCAACGGTATTGAAGAGAATGGTGGTGGTGACGTAAAAAATGGAGGCAACCGCCAGTGCTTCATCCCCGAACGCGAATTTGACCAATGGCAAGCCGTAATTGCCTGTGTTTCCAAATGCGACGGTGATAATGACTGCCAACAAATGTGGACGGCTAAGTTGAAATATTTTTCCAAATATGAATGCAAGAAACCCCATGATCGCAATCACGGCGACTGTGTACACTACCGTGGTGAGGGCTTGTTGCAGGTTTAGCTGACTGGTGACCATTAAGTTGAAAACGAGTAAGGGGCTGAAGATGTAAAAGACCATGCGCCCGATGGTGCGAGAATCAACCGTGAGGGTTTTACCGAGAATGTACCCTGCCGCTGCAATCAGCATGATGGGTAATAGATTGTTGGCAAAGGTGTTAAAGAGTTCGATGAAGGACATGTTGAATGAAATTATAAACCCCTTAAATATCGTAGGGGCGGGGTTACCCCGCCCCTACGATTTATATTGAAATCAATTCCGCTGGTTGCTTGATCAAATTTGCTTGCATCGACCACGGACCGGTCCATGTGATGGTGACAGGTAGGAGTTTTCCGCGTAGGTCTTCATTGGATTGCACAAAGACCAGTTTGTTGGTGGGGGTGCGTCCCTTCCAGCGACCTTTAACATTTTCTTCGAAGAGCACATCTACGGTTTGGCCGAGATACTTCTTGTTGATCTCGCCCACGATCTGTTCTTGAAGATCGTCTAACATGTGAAGACGGCGCATCTTTTCTTCTTCAGGCACATCGTCTACCATGCGGCGGGTGGCAACAGTCCCTTCGCGGATGGAGTAGCGAGCTAAATGGGCCACATCCAGCTTGAGGTCCGATAAGACGCGGTGGGTTTCCATGAACTGTTCTTCGGTCTCGCCGGGGAAGCCAACGATGATATCTGTAGCAATAGAGCAGTCTGGAATCCGCGCGCGGATCTTTGCCACGAGGTCGCGGAATTGTTGTTGGGTGTAGCCGCGCTTCATGTTTTCAAGCACTGTATCATCACCAGCTTGAATGGGCAATTCGATATGCGGCATAACGCGTGGAAGCTCGGCAATGGCGTTGATGAGGTCATCATCAAAGTAGTTGGGGTGTGAGGTTAAGAAGCGGATGCGTTCAATGCCTTCTACTTCATGGATGATGCGAAGCAGGTCTGCAAGTTTGGGACCATCTGGAATGTCTTTCCCGTAGCGGTCTACGATCTGACCGAGCAATGTGATTTCTTTTACGCCTTGCTTTGCCAACGAGCGGACTTCGCTGACGATGTCGCCAACTGGGCGAGAGCGTTCGATACCGCGCTTGTAGGGGATAATGCAGAAGGTGCAGGCATGCGAACAACCATACACAATGGGCACATGTGCCATAACAAGTTTGCCGCGTTCTGCAACTGGAAGCACAAGTTCTTCATCCATGGTAAGGAAGCGGCGGGTGGTTTCTGCATCTTCAAGCGATTGGATTTCACCCTGTGTGAGGTGCGAAATCAACGGACCTGGGTCGGATGGGGGCGAGAACACGTCCACATAAGGAAGTTTTGCTTTAAGTTTTTCCGCACCGCGTACACCGACCATGCATCCCATTAAGTTGATGACGAGGTTGGGGTTTTTCTTCTTCAATGGAGCAAGGGATGAGACACGCCCCATCGCCTTGTCTTCAGCGGATTGGCGGACAACACAGGTATTTAAAACGATAACGTCTGCTTCTTCGATGGTTTCAGTAAGGGTATAGCCGAGGTGCTCCAACGACGAGCCGACCCGCTGTGAGTCAGCGACGTTCATTTGGCAGCCTTCGGTCCAGATATGATATTTCATGCGTACTCCTAAATAGGCGCAAATTATACCAAGAGCGGTCTGGATTCAAAAAGTGACAGCCCATTTTGAAGAGACTGTCACTTGAAGAGCTTATTTGCCAAGCATTTCGTCGTATTTTCGCCGCACTTCGCGAATATCTTCCCACATCAACGATTTGGGTGAGCCGGGTTCACGAGATTGATTGCGCAATAAATACGAAGGGTGGAAAATGGGCATGAGCCAGCGTCCGTCCAGTTCGGTCCATTTTCCACGTAGAGTAGTAATCCCTGTCTTTTGAAGAATCGACTGGCAAGCCACATTTCCGGTCATTAACACAATCAACGGGTCAATCAGGCGGATGATCTCAAACACGAAGGGACGGTAATACTCAATTTCTTTGTCATTTGGTTTGCGAAAATTCGCTCCATTCTCACCGGGCGGCATGCGGAAAACCGAATTTGTGATGTAGACATCATTCTCAGGGTCGAATTCACCTGCTTGCAGAATTTTATCGAGCAATTGCCCGGCAGGACCCACAAATGGTTTGCCCTTAATATTTTCTTGTGGACCCGGCGCTTCACCCACGAGCAAAAGTTTTGCCTTGGGGTTTCCGCGGCTGATGACAATGTTTGTGCCTGCATTCGCGAGTGGGTCATCTTTGAGTCCGCGGATGGCTGCGAGAGCTTCGTCAAGCGATTTGTATTTTGGGGAATCAAACAAGCCAGATTGGGTCATGGTCCATTCCTTTTCTAAAGTCTTTCAATTATTTTACGGTATTTTGTTGAGGATTACATCATCAACTTCGGACGATATTGCAGCGCCTCTGCCAAATGTGGGGATTGGATATCTTCGCTACCCGCTAAATCTGCAATAGTGCGGGATAGTTTGAGGATGCGGTGATAGGCTCTCGCTGAAAGTTGTAATTGACTCATCGCCGCCCGCATCAAACTTTGACCTTCGGGCTGGAGGTTGCAAAATTGCCGTACCTCCCCGATGCGCATATCTGCGTTGCAAACGACTTCAGAAGAATTGGTAAAACGTGAGTTTTGAATATCTCTTGCCGTTTGAACACGTTTACGAATCGACTCGCTGGATTCGCCGAGGCGATCTCCACTCAGCTTTTCATAATCCACACGCGGAACTTCGATGTGGATGTCGATGCGGTCGAGCAATGGACCTGAGATGCGTTTTTGATATTTAGTGACCACAGCAGGGGCACAGGTGCAGGCTTTTACAGGGTCTCCGCTGAATCCGCATGGACAGGGGTGTACGCAATACCATCTAAATATTTTCTTTTTTGAGTAACAGTACTCCGAACAATACCAGTATTGTTGCCCTACTGTCAGCCTAATTGTCTCTAAGCAAAAGGCGGCACAAGATGTAATCTTGTGCCGCCTTTTATATCAAATTCTAAAGTTATCCCGGGCAGTAAAGGATCTCGCCTACCTGATCACTGATCGTGGTCGAGTTACCTGCATTATCTCTCGCCTCAACATACCAGCGGATAAATCCATTCGCGCCTTGAAGGGTGTTGTATGCCTGATTCCCTGCATTGTTATCAATCGTCAGCTCATAGGTGGAATTGCCAACTGACGTGCCAGATGCAGTGTAATAACCACTGATCGAGCCGCCTTCGTATTGATAACCAAATGTGACGGATGCGATGCCGGATGGGTCCGTCACGCCCAATGCCTGCATGGTAAAGGTGCTTGCGCAACTGCCATAATATCCGGGCGCACTGTGGTACAGGCTCTTGATGTCGGGACCCGTAGTATCAGCTGGCGCGGATGTAAATGTTGGCGGCACCGGTGTGAACGTGGGTGGAACCGCTGTAAATGTAGCTGTAGGTGGATTCTGATTGGCAGGCGCGGATGTGAATGTCGCTGTCGGCGGGGTGGCAGGCTGATTTGGCTGACCCTGCCCCGGCTCCGGCGTGACCGTTGCACTGTCTGCCGCTGATGGAATTTGTTCAAAGCCGCCACAACTTCCGTCTGAAGCGAATCCAGCCTGACTGACTTCCTGCGAAACACATACTATGACGATGGCACTCTCCGCAGACTCTGCGCCTGCAAAGGCACGGACACTGACTTGATACATCCCGGGTGTGGATGCGTTCCATGCGGTTTCGGCATAAACGAGCGGCGCGGATGCATCTGTATCCACTGCGCCGACACTCACGCCATTGACTAGGAATTCAATTTTATTCACACCACTGCCAGAGGCATGGCGGGCATGAGCTTTAAGTGTAAATGTACCCACAGGTAGAACTGCGCCTGTAACAGGCTGATCCACCCATGCCTGCACACCGCTGGATGAAACTTCACCCGCAGGAGCGCAGGCAGTGAGAAGTGTTGCGATCAAGAATAGAAAGATGATTCGTTTCATGGCTGATCCTTTTACTTTTATTGCCCGCGCACGGTGATCTGGAAGCGGCATTTCGCCTCGCCAAAGTCACTTTGCAAAATGACAGTTTCATTTGTGCGTGACCATTCCTGCGCCGAACGTGACGGCAAAACGGCGAACGCGGTGCAAAATAGATCAATGGCATTTTCCGTGTCGTAATCGTTGATGGACACCGAAAAAGATAGCGGACGATTCGTAATCGGATAATCCATCTCGATCCACCAGCCTGAATTGGTCGTGAAGGTGCCTTCGTTGTGGCAAACCGTGTTATGCGGACAAAGCCCAAACGCGATCGTGCCTGCCCCGTGACCGGGCGTGCCCTCAATGCCAATGGAATTGTTATTATCTGCCAGCGCGATCATGCCGAACATTTCAAAACGGCGGTCATCGCACAGGATGCAGATATCACCGCGATCCAAGACTTGCCCGCTGGTGGCGCTGGGACTAATGGTGAGCGAATCCACGCTGATGAGCAAATTACTCGAAGGCCGGCAGGCAGGCATGCGTATTTCAAATGGCTGACTGGGTTCAGACATGCCAAGGTCGGTGACTGCTCGTACTGTGAAGCGCACCGTCGCGCCGCAACGCCAGCGCAGTGAATAATCAGGCACAGGGGAAGAGCGCGCCGTGCCGGGCGAGACCGGGTTGCTAAAGCCTTCCCCCACGGGAGTGGTCGAGAGCGTATCTTGAATGAACGTGTTCACGACAAAGCCGGTCACTTCTGATTGAGGAATTTCAGAGGTGGGCGACCAGTTCCATGCGAGATTGCGGATGATCTGATCTTCGCAAAGTATCGTGCCAATGTTGGGGTCTTCACTAGGCAGGGGATCACACATGCCAAAGCTGCGATTGACCAGCCTTAAATTCGTTGGAGCCGGTACAGCGGGTCGATCTCTGCGCAGTGGCTCAAGAATAATGGTGGGAAGTTGAATAACTCCGTTATACAAACTGCCAATATCAGCAATATTGGTTGCCGGACCAATTCGATAGCGCAGGAAGTTTGCGCCGCCCGCCATCGGAGGCATATCACTTAATGAAGCAACTGAAATTGATTCAAATGCCAACTCACTGGTCAGGTCGCGTCCATCCCATTCCGGGCTGGCATGGCTGCCAGAGAACCGCCCGACACGGAAGCTCTCCGCTCCGCGTCTGCCCCAACATTCCCCTTCGAGAATCACAAGACCCGCGGTCGTGGGGCTGAGCGTATATTGTCCGCGATTGGAAAGTTGCAAAGGCAGGTCATAATACAGGTCGCCAGATGTGGCGCGCAGCAATCCATCTCCAGACGGGAGGCGCTCGTAGCGTGAGCCATTGACGGAGACATAGCAGTACACGCCTTCATATCGTTCCTGTGCCGTCAGGCTGATGAGCGAAAGACGCAGGTTTGTTGTTGCGCTTCCAGCAGGGGAACAATCGGGCGTGATTTCCACCGCCAGCATAGAAGTGATACCTTCACTGCCAGCACGCACAGGCGCAAGAAAATAACGATAGGTTCCAACGCGTGTGATCGGGGTGTCGTTGTATGTCGTTGTATTGGCAGGCAAAGTAGCGAGCAGGCTCATCGTCATTTCGCCGGGCGCAACCCGATAAATGCGATAGGTTGTTTCGTCTGGTGAGTCGCTCCAACGCATGGCGATCTGGCTGCATGAATGAGTTTCGCCTTCAAAATTCGGATCGGCATCTGTGGGAGGAGCGATACCAGGTCCGCCGGGGTTCGGCGCGGGAATGGGCACGCCTCCTCCTCCGCCCGGAGTTGGTACGCTTCGAGGAATTGAAACTACCATCCCGGCAGGGACTGTCCCTCCCGGAGCAAGGCTCGGATTCAAGCGCGCGATTTCTTCGGGCGTTGTACCAGATGCAGCCGCAAGATCATTCACTGCAACTTCAGTCATGCCTTCTGCGCGTGGAATATCATCGACATTCACTTGAATTGGAAGAAGACTTAAGTCGAGGCTGTCTACATACTTGATTTGCGAGTCGGCAAACTTCTCCGGCGTGAGAAAAGCTCGGGCAACAAGAACATGCCGTCCCGCGGTAAGAGGCGTCCACGTTTGCGAGAGGAGCAGCACATTCTGCCCATCGCCATTCGATGCGGCGATCAAGGCTCCATCCGCATAGACTTCCAAACGAGCAATGGGTTTATCTGCTTCAGCAGAGACCACCAACGGCAAAGGTTCATTGATGTTGGCGATCACAGTTTCCTGTGGGCTTGTAATCTCCACAAGGATGCGCGGTTCTCTGGTGCTCAAGCGCCACCAGGAAAACCCAACTGCCACGGCGCAGAGCCCGATCAAAACGAGCGCGCCTGTAATGAAGCAGCCTAATCCACGATTTTTTTTCATTGTTCTTCTTCTCCTTGCACTTTTATTTTTTGCGAAGACTGTAGTTTTCGGTTTGGAGTGTTTTCATCGGTCAGATACCGCCACAACTCTGCAGCAGACCTGAATAGAAGTTCTCCGCCGCCTTCCATCGGGCGGGCGCTGACTCGCCATTCACCGGGTGGCTGCCATTCGCTGGGTTCCTGCCAGACTCGGATCAGGAAGGAGGCTGTCTTGCGTTTTTCATTCATGGGCGTTTCCTTCCTAAGAATAGGGTGTTAGGTTGGCAAGTAAAAGTTCTGCGAGCAAGACGAGATTCTTTTCATCAAACCCGCGCGCATCCAGCACGACATACCAGCCGTTTAACACAGCCTCGAGTGCGACATGACCCTCGCCAAAATTCTTGATAACCGCAGCATCTCCGATGGGATAGGGAGTGATCGTTCCGCCAGTGAGAGCATCAAACTGGCGCACGTTCTCGAAGGCTTCCATTCCCGGTACATTGGTGGCAATGGACACAAAAAGCGTACCGTTGCTAAAATCATACTGACAAGCTTTTTTATCTGCTTCTGGAAGAGCAAGTTTTGTGTTGGGAATGGAGCCGATGGTGTTGGGAAAATCTGCATCCACAAAAATGTCACAGTCAGCAATGTTGCGTGGGTCAACCACGTTGACTTGTGGCTGTGGCGCGGCGAGTTCGGGTGTCAAAGTTGGTGGTGCGGGCAGGTCGGTAGGTTTATCTGTGATCGGTGAGGTAGGGGTGAAGGTTGGAATATCAAGGGTTGGGTTAGTTTGTGCCGATGGCGCTGCACCGGGCATATTGCAAGCTAACGATGCCAATATTAAAAGCAGGACGGGAAGTAGGTAAGTTCGCAAGGCTCTCTCCTTTTGTCCCACATCATACAAAGGGAGCGTCCTAAAAACGTCCTCGGGCAAACCCGAGGACGTTTATTTCAAGCTGTTTAAGATGTTTTCGGTCACTGCCTCTGCTGGTGTTTCTTTCAATATGATCCACAATGGGGCAAAGGATGAACCAGCCAGCGAGCGGAGCTCTTCCCGGCAGGCTTGCGCTTCTGTATGCTTGCCAAGTTTTTCATAAAGCTGAATCTGCAAAGACAAGCACTCGCCGATCAGCGGCTGGTCTGGGCAGGAGCGTGCCAGAGTCAATGCCTGCTGGGCAACAGAGAGGGATTCATTAAAACACTCTTTTCTAAACAATCGAAATGCTTCAACTAACTGCGCCACAGATTGCAGCGGAGTCTCGCCAGAATGGATTGCAGATTGATACAAGGATTGTATTTTTTCTTGCTTGACAAACGTATCTTCCACTGATGTCTTCAGTGATACATGGTTTAGCAACTCCTGCAACTCTATCATCTGAATGAATTGCGGCACATTGCTTGATCGTGCGGCACTCAACGCACGGGCATGAGCGGCTTCTGCCTTTTCCAGATTTCCGAGCAAACGCCAAAGCTGTCCCTGAATATTGGTCGTTAGTAAAACTACCGGGTGTAAATTTATAGTAGCGGCTTCTGCCTCAAGCGCCTGTAGCGAATCAGATGAATGACCAACAGCCAGTGCGACATACACCAAATAGATGCGCATCAGCAACTGTCCATATGAGCTTTCAACACGGCGGGCAACCTCCAATCCGTGTTCAAAATCTTCTTTCGCGGCTGTGAGGTTGCCCACTCGTACATACGCCCAACCACGACCGGCAAACTTTCCCCACATGCCGGGTAAATAAGATTCTCCCGCCACTTGAATGGCTTGGTCATAGATTCGAATGGATTGCTCGTATCGTCCGCAGTTCAATGCGATTTGCCCAAGCATTGTTAACGCAGCGGCTTCCAATCTCCGCAACCCGCCTTGATTGGCAAGTTTTACGGTCCGCTCAAGGGTTTCCTGTGCCTGTGCATATTCCTGCGCAAAGACCAACGCCGTGCCAAGATGATTGAGGCTTTGTACGGTTTGCTCTGTAGCGGTGATGTTGTGCTGTTCCAGTAATGAAAGTGCCTGTTGCAAATCACTCACAGCTTCTTTGGTTTTTCCCAACATCAAGGCGCTCACCGCCTGGATGTTAAGTGCGCGTACAGCATTGGGAATATCTGCAAGAGTCATTGAGAGGTCAAAGGCTTGCATAGCAGAGCGATATGCGGCTTCGTTCTTGTCTTGTGTATAGAGGGCATAGGCTTGCATCGAGAGTGCATTTGCAAATAGGGATGGAAACGGTCGTGCCTTAAGAACGGCTTGGTCCAGCAAAGGGAGCGCAGACTCCCCTTGACCTTGATACAGCGCGATGACACCTCGCTGCAATGCCACCTGTGCGCGGACTTCCTGCACATCAAGGCTTGAGCCAGCCAGAAGGGTTTCAGCACGTGCTGTTGCATCCAATGCAGAATCGAAGGCAGCCAGGTCCAAGCTTTCCTGGGCATGTTTCAGCCAAAAGCGAGCCGCAGGCAAAGGCATATCCGCTTGTTGATAGTGATTGGCTATCTCAGCTGCGAATCCAACTTCATCTGCATGGATGCGTTCGAGGGCATGAGCAATGCGAGTTTGTAGGGCAGAATTGCGTTGAGCAGGGATTTCATTCAAGATGATCTCATGAATCAGGTGATGGGGAAACATGTATTCATCTTGAGTGGAAGAAAGCGCTTCGAGCAAGAGTCGTTCTGATTGCAAAGCATCCACCCCGGCGGCGTATGAGGCGGGTGTCCATTCCAAAGCGGCGCGGAGTTCGTTATCCGAAAAAGAAAAGCCCAGGATGGCTGCCGATTCAAGCATCTCGCGTTTTGTGGGTGTGAGTTGTTCCAATCGCATGCGAAATGATTCACGTAGAGATGGAAGCCTGTCCGTCTTGCTCTGTTGTTGCAGAATTTGGACAGCTTCTTTTAATAGAAGCGGCAATCCGTGGGCATAGTGAACAATGTCTTGCATGGTTTCAGGTGAGAAGTCAGCCGCTCCTAACGTGATCTCAAGAAAGTGACGAGTTTCAGAATCCGTAAATGTCTGCAATGAAAGGTCGACGGCATAACGTTTGCGGCGCAGGGCGCGTTTGATCTCCAGCAAAGCCAGCGGCGATTCTTCGATGCGATGCGTAACAAGGTAAAGGACCGGCTGCGCGGAGTATGCTTCTGCCAGGGAATTTAAGAAGTCAAGCGAGTCAGCGTCCATCCAATGTGCATCTTCGATGACGAGGAGCAAAGGCTGCGTTTCTGTAAGAGCATATAGCCCCTGCCGCAGAGCGGCGCGAAGCTCCACGGAATCAGGACGGGTAGGTTGAATAAGACTGGGACGCAAGAGACTTAGATCCGGCACCAACGGCAGGAGATGATTAAGCCATTCTTGCGAAACACCGGCACGGCGGGCGAGCAAAGGCGCTGCAACATTAAATATCTGCTTCCAAAGAGAATAGGGTCGTTCCAGGTCTGAAGATTGGCAATTGCCAAAGAACACCTTGACTTTATTGGCATCAAAAGAACGGCGCAAGGCTTCACGTATAAGTGTGGTCTTACCAACCCCTGCCGGACCATTAATGAATACGAATCCTCCACGTCCATCTTGAATATCATGGAGTGCATTTGCCAATGTGGTTAATTCGTTTTCACGACTGATAAAAGGTGTCGATTCAACAAGTTTTCGTTGCGGCGTTTGGCGCGGAAGATGATGATGCAGGATATTGCGATACAGCGCCATGGTCTCCGGCATAGGTTGCACGCCGATTTCACGCTGCAGGTTTTCTTCCAGAGTTTTGTACTGGGCAAGTGCAGAAGCTCGGTTTCCGCCCATGTATTCAGCCGTCATGCAAAGACGAGCAGCTTCTTCATCCCAAGGGTCTTGTGCGGTTAATTTATGTGCCCAGCGAATGGCGGCTTCAAAATTTTCTTCTTCAAGACATGTTTGTGTTAATGATTTTAGTAAATTCAAATACCGAGTCCGCAATTCTTCGCGGCGGGGGAAGAGGAAGTCGTCGGCTTCTACTCCTTGTGCCAGGTCTCCTGTGTAGAGATTGACAGCCGCTTCCAAATCCGCTCGGGAATGGGCTTCTTTCTCAAAAGCGGTTACATCCACCCAGGTTTTTGGTGGCAGGCGAAACGAAACCATTTGCGCGGAGATTTCCAAGCCTTCTTGAAGTTGTACTGGCAGGGCATTGCGCAAAAGATACAAGTGCCGTCTCAGGTTGGCAAGGGCATTTGTTTCACTTTCATCAGACCAGAACGAAAATGCCAGAGTCTTACGCGAGAGTGCTTTTCCAGACTCCAGGGTCAACCGCACGAATAAACGCAAAAGGGTCTCGCGTTGTGGAAGTGAATACGTGGAGTCTTCAATTTCCAAACGTACCGATCCAAACAGAAAGATGCGCACACGGAAAGCGGACATGCGAAAATTATAATGATATGTGAACGAAAGATAAATAAACCAATAGTACCGAATAAAAAAAGCTGACGAGATAATGTTGAAGTGCGGAACTAATAGATCATCAGTTTTGACATGAAAGGCAGATCATGCATTCTTAGGAAATGCATGATCTGCCTTTTTATTTAAAAATAGCTTGTTTATATCTTTGGAAGTTGCTTTGCGGTATATCGTCACTCATCCCATCATGATTTTTGGACGATATTGCAGTGCCTCTGCCAGATGCGGAGACTGAATCTCTTCGCTGCCAGCTAGATCTGCGATGGTGCGGGATAACTTGAGGATGCGGTGATAGGCTCGTGCTGACAAATTGAGTTGACTCATCGCCGCTCGCATCAGGCTTTGACCTTCGGGCTGGAGCTGGCAAAATTGCCTTACCTCACCGATGCGCATGTCTGCGTTGCAAATGACTTCAGAAGAATTGGTAAAACGTGAGTTTTGAATGTCTCTTGCCGTTTGGACACGTTTACGAATCGACTCGCTGGATTCGCCGAGGCGATCTCCACTCAGCTTTTCATAGTCCACACGCGGAACTTCAATATGAATGTCGATGCGGTCAAGCAATGGGCCGGAAATGCGCTTTTGGTATTTGGTGACAACAGCGGGAGCGCAGGTGCAGGCTTTTTGAGCGTCTCCAAAATGCCCACATGGGCAGGGATTCATTGCAGCGATCAGTTGGAAATTGGCAGAGAAGGTGAGCGAGCCTTTGGCGCGGCTAATGGTGACGACTTTATCTTCCATGGGCTGGCGCATCACTTCGAGGACGCGGCTGCCAAATTCAGGGAATTCATCAAGGAACAGTACGCCACGATGGGCAAGGGAGATTTCGCCGGGCTTGGGAATATTCCCACCGCCTACCAAACCTGCATGAGAAATGGTGTGATGTGGCGCTCTAAACGGACGATGCTTGATAAGTGGCGTCCCAGCGGGGAGTTGGTCTGCGACGGAATAGATGCGAGTCACATCCAATGATTCTTCAATAGACATATCTGGCAAGATGCCGGGCAGGGCACGGGCGAGTAAGGTTTTGCCAGCGCCAGGCGAGCCGACCATCAAGACATTATGTCCACCTGCGGCGGCGACTTCAAGCGCGCGTTTGACGTGTTCCTGTCCTTTGATCTCGGCAAAGTCTGTGGGAGTGAAGAGCGGCTCAAGCGAGTCGCTGGAGGGGAGATAAGGCTGAATGAGATGCCGACCAGACAAATGGTCGTAGAGATGCGCAAGCGATTTGACGGGGAAAACTTCCAGGTCGGGAATCAAAGCCGCTTCACCCGCATCCACTTCAGGGACGAAGATGCGCTTGAATCCATTGGCGCGTGCCGCGGCTGCCATGGGGAGCACTCCGCGTGTATGGCGGACGATGCCATCGAGAGAAAGTTCGCCAATGAACATGGCGCCTTCGATGCTTTCTTGTGGAAGATACCCAGCAAGGATAACGACTCCCAAGGCGATAGGTAAATCGTAAGCGGGACCTTCTTTGCGAATGGCGGCAGGGGAAAGGTTGACGACAATGCGATGACGCGGAAAATTCAAACCTGCATTTTTAACTGCGGTTTGAACACGTTCGCGGCTTTCTTGCACTGCCGCATCGGGTAAGCCGACGATGATGACTGCTGGAAGACCGTTGGTGTAATCTACTTCCACTTCAACGGTCACGCCTTCAAGTCCCACCACGGCGCATGAGTATACGCGGGAAAGCATGAATGGATTTTATCATTAAGAGAAGACCTGACAGGGTTTCAGAACCCTGTCAGGTCTTCTTACAAAACTTCTTTAATTCGAACTTGAATTAGTCGAGCAAGTCTGCCGGAATGTTGCCGCCGTTGGCAGCGATCTGGCGAAGGACTTCCTTGTGGAGCCATACGTTCATACGAGCGGAGTCGCTCATCTGATCGGCAGGGCAGTTGAGTTCTTTGGCGAGTTCTTCGCGGGCTTCACGGCTGGAGTCGAGCTCGAGCAGTTTGAGCAAATCCACAATGGATACCTTCCAGTTGAGTTCCTTGCCCTTGGCTTTTTCTTCAAGCTGAGCCACAACGTCTACAACGTCAATGGCTTTGGGGGCAGGCGCGGCAGCCGCAGCATCATCTTTCTGGGCAGGCGCAGCCTTCATAGGAGCAGCAGCGGGGGCTGCCTTTGCCGCAGGCGCGGCGGGCTTGGCAGCGGCGGGAGCAGCCTTAACGGCTCCTTCGGCACCTACAGCCTTCTTTTCTTCTTCCTTCTTTTTGAGACCGAGCTTTTCGAGAATATTATTGAAGAGACCCATAGCAAAAAATCCTTTTCTCCGAATTTGATTGCAGGTATGAGATTTACCTGCCTTTAAAAATTATACTGGTTTCTTTCTTTATGAATATTAAAATATTGTCAAAGTTTTAGGACATAAGATTGATTTTGGTTTTATCTTCCTGAACTATAATTTGCCGAATGGAAAAACAAAATCACCCGTTCTGGACCCGCGACTCATCCATTTTATTGGGCGGGTTCTTCGTTACTGTTATCCTTATTGTTTACATCTGGTGGCCGCTGGCAGAAGAAGTCCTCTCGTATGTTGATTGGAACGGTGCCTGGTGGTTGTATATGGATTGGCTGTTACTGGGCATTTTTCTTTTTATGTCCATTACCATTGTGGCGCGTGCCAATATCAAGACCGATGTATTAATCGTCTTTGTTGGCATTTGCGGCGGACTTGCCATTGAGTCTTGGGGAACCCAAACCAACCTGTGGCATTACTACACGGCAGAACGTCCGCCTTTGTGGATTATCCCTGCTTGGCCCATAGCGAGCCTGTCCATTGACCGTATCACCCGTTTCTTTCATTGGACGATTCAAAAATTGGAAACTCGGACTCAACAACCTATTCATCGCTCGATCTTCCCAACCCTTTATTGGATCACGTTCGCCTCTTTCCTGACCCTGATGCTGGTCTTTGTTTCCCCAACCTTCGACAAATCCTATACCATTCTTGCCACCCTGTTGTGTGTGATGCTTATCCTCACTCCAACGGATCATCGTATGGCGCTATTGACCTTTCTCGCCGGAATTGGGCTGGGATATTTTCTTGAGTTGTGGGGCACCACCCGTCAATGCTGGACGTATTACACTTTTGAGACGCCGCCTTTCTTTGCGGTGTTGGCACATGGTATGGCAGCGGTCGCTTTTTGGCGGGCTGGGTTGTTGGTGAATTTGATGTTGCAGAAAGTAGGCTGGAAGCGCCAACCGGTCCAAGGTGAGTTGGCGAAGTAGACATTGAAACATCCGCGAGAACGCTCGTGGATGTTTTTGTTTCCGGCGGTGACCGAGGTTTGGATGGGCTGCCCGGCAAGAGCGGGGGATGAGGCGGGAATTTCATCCCATAGGTATTGACAAAGGGATTTGTCGAACATATAATGTTTTATAAACCGACTGCCGGTTTATTAATAAGGAACCCCCAATGCCACGAGTTATAAAAGAGGAAGACTATGCCGCCCGGTGCAATGAGATCTTGGATGTTGCCCAAAAGTTGGTGTACACCAAGGGTTACAACCAAATGTCGATTCAGGATATTTTGGATGACCTCAAAATATCGAAGGGGGCGTTCTATCATTATTTTGACTCTAAGCAGGCTTTGTTAGACGGCTTGGTAGAGCGGATGTTATTTGAAGCAGATCGTGTGATGAGCCCCATTTTAGAGGCACAAGATTTATCGGCGCTTGAAAAGCTGAGACAATATTTCAACGCTGGCACTCGTTGGAAGAAAGACCAGAAGCCATTCCTTATAAATTTAATGCGGGTTTGGTACGACGACTCGAATGTACTGCTTCGTAAGAGGCAGGAGGACGCAATCATGAAGTATTTTGCGCCCAAATTGGCTGTCATTATTCGTCAGGGAATTGAGGAAGGGGTGTTCTCAACGAAGTATCCAGACCAATTCGCAGATACCATGGTGGGGTTATCGCATGGCTTGGAAGATAAGATCATTGGTTTGTTGTTGGTAGATCATCCGCCTCCTGATGCGTTGGAACACCTTGAGTCCATTGTTGGCGCTTACTATGAGAGTTTGGAACGAATTCTCGGCGCGCCACCTGGTTCTCTTTGGGTGGGGACCATGGATGTTTTGCGGGAATGGCTGGAAGCTTGACCTTTGGTTGTTTTGAATGTTTTTAGAAAAGGAGTACGTATGAATCTATATCTGCGCCTTGCATGGCGAAATATTTGGAGGCATAAGCGCCGCACGATCATTATCGTGCTTGCCATGTCGTTGAGCCTGTCTTTGATGATGTTCTACGATGGCTTGATGAACGGGTTTACTGATGCGATCTATGGTAATGCGGTCAAGGTCTTGGGCGGCAATATCCAGGTCCATGCAGAAGGGTATCGGGCGGAGGTGGGGTCTACACCGTTGCTGCCGTTGACCGATGCGCAGGCAGTGGTCAATGCTGCCGAAGCGAACCCAAATGTCCTTGCTGCGACTCAACGCATCAATACCGGCGGTTTGGTTACGAATCGTGAGGGTGCCTTTGCGGTGGTCATTACCGGCATTGAACCGGAAAAAGAGGTTCAGGTTAATCTCATCGGTCAAAATGTCACTCAGGGGCGTAATCTTGTGAGTGACGATGCCGATAATATTCTGATTGGCAAAGGGCTCGCCGATGCCATGAATGTCACTGTGGGGGACCGCATCACCATGGTTGGGCGTTCTCAAAACAAAGAGATGCGTCAGCGTACCATGACCATTGTCGGCATCTATGACCTGGGCATGGCAGACATTGAAAAGCAGACGGTGTACATCTCATTGACCGAAGCACAAGCTCTCTATGAACTGAGCGCCCCTACAGAAGTGGCGATCTTCCTTGAGCATTTGGGGCAGGAGGATGAAGTCATCACGAGTTTGCAAGCCAGCCTGCCGGGATATGAGATCGAATCATTCCAAGCAAATTATCCCGACCTCGCGAATGCGATCGACTCTAAAGGCGGTGTGATGAATGTCTTTAGCGTGATCATTATCGCGATTGCCGGGGTGGGGATTCTTAACCTGTTGCTGATGGCTGTCTACGAACGGACTCGCGAAATCGGCGTGCTTGGGGCGATGGGGCTCAAAGCCAATCAGATCGCGCTGTTATTCATCCTTGAAGGCACCATGATCGGTCTGGTTGGTGTTGCAACGGGCATTGCCTTGGGTTTGGCACTCAACGGATATTTGATGAAAGTGGGCATGGATTTTGGTTCTTTGACACAAACTGCCAGTTATATGGCGTTGATCAAAGACAAGGTTTACCCCACCTGGGGCATTGAAAAATTGCTTCTGCGGGCATCCATGGTTGCGATCATCTCTGCGCTGGCGTCGGTCATCCCTGCCATCGAGGCAGGACGACGTGAACCGGCTGAAGCTCTGCATTTTGTATAAGGTGCATCATGATACAGATTCTTAAAATGGCTTTTCGTGACCTAAGCCGCAATCGCCGCAGGAATTTCTTCTCTGCTTTGGCGGTTGCCATCGGTCTTGCATTGTTGATGTTAATGTCATCCGTCATTCAAGGTGAAATGGGCAGTGCGGTTGAGTCTGCCATTAACTTACAAAGCGGGCATATTCAAATTCGAGCTGCTTCGTATGACGCGAACAAATCGAGTCTTAAGTGGGAAGACCTTGTAGCAAACCCCGATGAGATTGCCAGCCAGATCGGCGCATTGGAGCAGGTGAAAGCTGCCACCCCGCGTTTGTTCGCGAGCGGATTCCTCTCCACGGGGGATGAATCGACGGGCGTGCAGATCTACGGCATTGATCCGCAGTCTGTGGCGAATGACCCCTATCGAAATGGAATCATCAGCGGAGAATTCCTGGCTGCCGATGACCGTGAAGGCTTATTGATCGGGAGACCCGCAGCAGAGAAACTGCACTTGTCGGTGGGTGATAAGGTCAGTCTTTCGGTCAACACCGCCGATGGCAATGTACAGGAACAGGTCTTTACCATCCGCGGTATTTATACAACCGATACCTACGGTTTTGACAATGGCACAGTCTTTCTGCCATTAGCGAAGGCGCAGGCGCTCACCCAAACAGAAGGTCATGCCAGCACGATCTTTGTGTTGCTAAACGACACTGCCGATACCGATCAGGTTGTGGCGGCGCTGAAATCTTCGTCCAGTTTGGAAGTGCTTACCTGGCGAGACTTGAACAAACTTTTTGTAGAGTTTGAGACCATGGCGCAAAGCTATATCTCATTCTTCTATCTCATCATCCTTGCTATCACGGCTTCGGTCATTGTCAATACGCTCATCATGTCCGTCTACGAACGGACGCGTGAGATCGGCATCCTCTCTGCCATTGGTATGCGCGGCGGTCGCATCTTGGGGTTGTTCCTGGCGGAGTCGTTCATGCTGGCAATTGGCGGCATCGTGATGGGATTGGCATTGGGCGTGTTTGCCGTCTATCTCTTCAATATCAATGGATTTTACATTGGCAACATGGGGCTGAGCGGAATGTTGGTCTCAGATACCATCCGTGCTCAGTTGACGATGGATAACACGGTCAATGTAACCGTCATGACCTTTATTGCCACCATCCTTTCTGGCTTATACCCGGCAGTGATGGCATCTCGTATGGAGCCGGTTCAAGCATTGCGAGCGGAAAAATAGACGCGGAGAGAGTCCGCGAGGAGAAATATCATGGAAGTCGTAAAGATCGAAAATATCACTCGTACCTATCAAATTGGGAAAGTGGAAACCCATGCTTTGCGTGGTGTAAGCCTTTCCATCAATAACGGAGAATTTACAGCGTTGGTGGGTCCTTCTGGTTCGGGCAAGACCACCCTTTTACAAATGATCGGCTGTCTCGACCAACCTACCAGCGGACGCGTCACCGTGGATGGCAAGGAAGTCACATCGCTTAATCGGAATCAGCGTGCCGATATGCGTAAAGGTCATATTGGGTTTATCTTCCAATTCTTTGCGTTGATCCCCACTCTCACTGCCTATGAAAATGTGGAAATGCCATTGCTCTTGAATGGACATTCTCCCAAGGAAAGACACGAGCGTGTGATGGAATTGCTCAAAGCTGTGGACTTAACAGAGCGTGCCAACAACCGCCCCGATCAACTTTCGGGTGGTCAGCAGCAACGCATTGCGATTGCTCGTGCTTTAGCCCCGAAGCCTGCACTGATCCTTGCCGATGAGCCAACCGCCAATCTTGATACGGAAAATGGCAAGCAGGTGATGGAGATTATGAAACGCCTGAATCAAGAAACAGGGGAGACCTTTGTCTTCGCTACACATGATCCGCGCGTTATCAATTACGCTACCCGTGTGGTGACGTTGGAAGATGGGGTGATTGTCAAGGATTCAAAGGGCTAAAACCCTTTCTTGACAAAACCTTTGCAAAAACTGTGCAATCTGTTATACTTTAGGAACTTCAAGGATTACATAGTTTGGAGAAATAAGAATGAAACGAGTTGTTTTTGTAGTTGTTAGTTTATTGGCGATTTTGCTGTCTGCGTGTGGACAGGCAAATTCAACAGAAGCAGTTCCCACCGTTGTGATCGATGCGGGCAATTCATCCCAGCCTGCTAATCAGCAATCTTCCAGTGGCGGTTCAATCTCTGCTTCAGCGATTGTTGTTCCCATGCAAAATGCGAATTTATCTTTCACCAGCATTGGGCGTGTGACGGAAGTCAACGTTCAGGTTGGGGATAAAGTGCAAGCGGGCGATGTGCTGGTTCAGCTCGACACGTCCATTTTAGAGGCGAAGGTTCGTGAGGCAGAAGCCAACCTGACCTATGCCCAGATCAGCCTTGATTATTTGGTTCGCAATGTGGGCTGTAAGATGAATTGTGCGCCTTCACAGCAACATATTGAAGTGGCAGAGAATGACGTTGCCAAGGCGCAAGCCTTAGTGGACTCTGCCAAGGCTGTCCTCGCCGCTCAGTCGAATCTGACCGCGCCGTTTGCTGGTACCGTTATATCGGTAGATATCTCCCCGTATGAGACGGTTGCCCCCGGGCAGGTTGTGATGGTGATCGGTGATCTCTCGAAATATCAGATCGAGACCACCGACTTGAGCGAGCGCGATGTGCCTCGTGTAAAAGTTGGTCAATCGGCGACGGCATACATCGAAGCGTTGGATGAAGAATTCAGCGGCAAAGTGGTGGACGTGGCGCGCATCTCTTCTGAGGTTGGCGGCGATGTGGTCTACAAAGTAACCATTGAACTCGATAAACAGCCAGCAGGTCTTTTATGGGGCATGAGCGCGGATGTTAACATCGACGCTGGCGAGTGAGGTTGCCATGAAGCGATTGTTGATCCTTACCGTTGGTTTGCTTGTGCTAACGGCGTGTGCCAGCCCGACCCCAACCTCGGCTCCTGCCTCTGTTGAAACTGTGGCACCGGTGGTTGAACCTTCTTCACCAGATGTTGTCATTGCCTCTGCTGATGTAGAACCTGTGCAAGTGTCTCACCTTGGGTTTACCATTTCATCTCTTGTCAAAGAGGTATCGGTGAGCGAAGGCGATGCGGTTAAAGCAGGAGACACGTTGATGGTCTTGAACACCCCAGACCTTGAGTTTGCCGTTGTCTCTGCTGAAGCCAATTACAACGCACGCACTCAGGCGGCTCAGCTTCAGAAAGCCGATAAGGTTTTGTACGTCAACCCGAATACCGGTAAGAGAAGCTGGTATAGCCTGCCGCGCGAAGTGTTCTTAAAAGCTCAAGCTCAGGCAGACCAAGCCAAAGCAGCCTGGGATACCGCCTCGGCGACCCTGGCGCAATCAACCCTTACGGCTCCTTTTGATGGTGTCGTAGTAGATGTTTCCGTCATTCCTGGAGAATTGGTGCAGTCTAATCAAGTGGTCATCACCCTGGCAGACTTGAACGACCTCCAGATCACCACGACCGACCTGAGCGAACGTGATATCGCGCGGGTAAAGATTGGTCAGACCGTTAGTATCTCAATCGAAGCGTTGAGTCAGACCCTTTCAGGGAAAGTCGTCCGCATTTCACCCATCTCCGAAACTGTAGGCGGTGACGTGGTCTACCCGGTGACGATCCAATTGGATGAACAACCCGATGGCTTGTTGTGGGGAATGAGCGCTGAAGTAGAGATCTCTACAAAATAAAAAGAAGGTCACGTTCAAAACGTGACCTTCTTTTTTGTATTAACTTTCCAGCACAGTTTTCAGCACAGGCAATAACACACCCCAGCCGAATTCTTTTCCAACAAATGCATCACACCCTGCTTCTGCTCCGCGTTTTTTAGAAACTGCATCATTATGCATGGACAGAAGAATAATACGTGGCGGGTTGAGCATGGCTTTGATGCGCCTGGCAACGGCAAAGCCATCCATATCTGGTAATTCAATATCAAGCAAGACCAGATCCGGTTTGAGGCTGACCGCCATCTGAATGGCGTCATCCCCGTTGCCAACATCGCCAATGACGGTCAACCCAGATTCATCTTCCAGCAACCATCGCAAACTTTCGCGCACGGTGGGAGCATCATCCACGATCAGGATGCGATAACTATCTCTTGCAGAGTGGGCGGGGTGCATGAGAAGCCTCAGGTGCATGGAGTTCTGCGTATCAGTTCGTTATGGGCGGAATGCGCCGATAACCATTTGCGAAGCGGAGGTTTCAGGGTCACCTTCGCCCCATGCAAGAAAGACTGTGTCTGTAGAAGCAACCACCGAGAGGTTGAAGTTTGAAAGGGTTTTATCTTTATTGAAGCCCTCGGCTGGGGTATCCAGCGCCCAAGTTCCGGTTTGTGGGTCAGAGGCGAGATGTCTCATCTGCACTTCGAACTTCCCGGTGCCATCATCTTCCAACCATGCCACATACGGCACGTTTCCAACGAACACGATCGTGGGCAGCTTGGCATCATGATTGGGGTCAATGTTCAAACTACCGCCAACTTGAATAAAGCTATTGCGTGTGCTCGTATCCAAACGTGAAACAAAGATCTGCCATTTGCCGTTTTGCCCAATTTCGGGCCATGCGATCCACGGCACATTGCCTTCACCAGGTACCGCACTGCCAGAAGCCATGGAAGCATCTTTGGCATCATTCAACGGATTGATGTTCAAAGCACATTTGGTTTCATCTTTCGGGTCACAAGCCGGCACATTGATCCACTTGAAACCACCGGGGCTATTGGGGTCTGCCACGCCGCGTGCTGTGAAGATGCGGCTAGGTTCATCACGTCCCTGTTCCTGCCAGGTCACCCACGGTACGGAGTTCGATGTTTCAGCAAACACACCAGTTGGGCGTTGTGAGATGCGGAAGCGATTGACATTCAAGGTCTGTTCGCCATCTTCTTTCACCTGTCCAACCGTTTCCCATCGGAAGCCGCCAATTGCGCTTTCCTCTTTCACGCCTTTTGCAACGAAGATCTGCACAGAAGATGGATTTACATCCGAAACTTCTTCCCACGCCACCCATGGAACGGGCGGTGCGCCGATCTCTGTGGAGCCCGAGAAAATGAATGGATGCGTTCCCGCGCGCTCTGTGGATATGTTTAGACTCGCTTCGCCACCCCCTCTGTCTGTGCCTGCTTGCTGCCATAGACCGGTCTCTACACTGAAGCGACTCGCAAACACCTGCGCCACATTGCCGAAGCCCGGGCTTGGTTCAGACCACGCTACCCACGGCACCGCATTGTTTTCTCCTGCTACTGTGATCGTAGGAGAGTCTGCAAGTACATTGGTGTGGATATTGATGGAGGAACCTAACGGTTGAAAGGCTGTTCCGTTCAATTGGCTGGCAAATATCTGGCGCACACCGCCAGAGGAATTCTCAGCCCAAACGACCAATAGATTCTTTTGCGCATCCACCGTCACGAACGGAGCTTGAGCCGCCTGGGTTGCATCGCGGTTCACTGCACCAATGATGGTATAGCTGGGACCCGTAGGTGCGGCTTCGGTGGCAGGTGCTTCTGTAGCGACTGGTGCTTCAGTGGCAGCCCCACCGCATGCTACGATTAATAAACTCAAGACTAAAAATGTCGTCCATATTCTTGATTTCAAGAATGTATTCATAAGGGTTCTCCTTCCGCGAGAGGAATGTGCATTCCTCTCGCGGAAATGTGATGAGCAAATTTACGGGTTGATTGGCTGGGTAGTAATATCAATGGATTTGAGGAAGGCAACCAGGGCTTCACGGCTTGCCGGGTCGTCCAAAATTCCTGTCACCCCGCCCGCTTCACGATGGGTTTGATTTTCCAAAACACAATCCAAGGTGAGGCAGGAGCCGTTATGCAAGTAGGGCGGGAAGGCATTGATGCTCAACAAAGAAGGTGGGTTGTAGCCTAACTGACCCAGCGCATTCTGATTGTTGTTGTTCTTCTCAAGCGGGTTGGCAGGGTCGAAGGTGCCAACAATTTGCAAGAAGCGTGAGAGTTGACCAATAGGTGCCTCGGGTGGTTTGCCAGCTGTGATGGTTTCAGGGAAGGGTGAGACGCGTGCAAAATCCACTTGAGGCGTAGACCATTTCGGTCCACCATGGCAAGCCTGACAGTTCGCTTGCGTAAAGAGGTCACGTCCCTGTGCGATCTGTTGACCGAGCTCACTGCTTGGGTCCACGCCGCGATAGGGCGAGACGGGTGAAGGCACACGGGATTGAGTCCACGCAACGATTGCATCCCAAGCGGGGAAGCCGCCAATATGCAACTGCTCGCGATTGGAACTGGGTGGGTCGAAGGCTTTCACGTTCGGGTCAGGGTCTGTGGTGCCGCTCAAAATAATCAAGCCGGGTCCGCCAGAGACGTTGCGGATGTTCAATTCAAAGTCTTCCAACTCATCGAATACCGCTGAGTAATTCAATACACGCTGATTACCAGTGGGGTTCTCATGACTGAAGGTTCCATTCAACGGCACACTCTTGCGCGGACCGGAATTGAACGCCCACACCACGCCGTCGCTCAACCCATCAGGGTGACAACTTGAACAAGCCTGCCAACCTTCATTGGACATTCTTTCTGCCACGCCTTCATCGAACTCACCGCGTGATGAGTGGAATAACTCATTTCCTGCGAGGAATTTAGCGGCGTCTGAGCCGGCAGCGGGAAGATCCGCCGACTGGACACGCGTCAGCTCAACTTCGGGTGAGGCGGTTAAGTCCACGACAGAAACATCTTTGGAAATAAAGTTGTACACATAGGCACGGGTATCCGCATTGTTGATCACAATACCGCGCGGATTCTTGTGGACATCGATGGTCAAGACACGAGTCGTATCTCCATCTGCGGGCACCGATACAACCGTAGGCACACCGTTATCGTCGAGCGTGATCTTTACCAATACATCGCTGGCGGCTGAAACCACATAGCCTTCATTGGCATTGTGTTTGAACGCAATCGCCCACGGGTTGGCGAGGAACAACTTGGGTGTGAAGGTCTGCGCTTTGACTGCGGCATGCAAGTTGATGGTGCCGCCTGATAACTCTGATTTTGCAGCCACATCGAACACTGAAAGGAAGGCTTGGGTATCTACGTTGAACTTCACCGGTCCTTCAGGTGATGCTGCTACATTTGGCAAATAACCGCGCCCGTTCTTCAAGACGATGGATTGCATTTGATTCGGGTATGCAAAGGTTGGTTCTTTGTCTGTGCCACCAAAGGCGGTTCGATCTGCGGCGAAGCCTGTATCGTGTGCTGCAAGTGTGATCACGCCTTGAATTTGTGCATCATCGGTCGTAGAGATCACGAAGACTTTGCCTTCACTGCCCTGATCCAACCCAGGTCCGCCAGAGGCGGTGGGTTGCGAAAGGAACTGAGTCACATAAACGAATTGCTGCCCTGTTCCACCGTTGTTGTTGGTGATCGCTACACCACGCGGCTGTACGCCGGGGATGTTGATCGTCCCTACAACCGTATTCGTAGCCGTATCAATAATGGAAACCGTGTTCGAGGCAGAGTTTGCCACATATGCACGAGTGCCATCGGGCGTGAGTGCAATTCCATACGGCTCTGCACCCACCGTAATATCTGTGACCTTGGTCTGCGAGTTCAGGTCAATGACCGAAACCGTACCACTGACCTGATTGGTCACATATGCAAATGCTTTGCTTGGTGTGATCACAACTGATCGTGGCTCTTCACCTACTTGAACTTCGGTCAGCTTGGTGTTGGCATCACCAGTCACGTTGATTAACGATACGGTGCTGTTAAGCGTATTCGCGACCACGATCAGTGAGTCATCATCACTAATGGCAATCGGGCTGGAATAGCTCGCATTCTTTGCAATCACCCCACTGCTAGACTCTGGTGCCGTCTCTGTATCAGAGGGCGCCCCGCCGCATGAACTTATGAATACAAGCATAAGTACAATAACGACTCGAAAAATAAAATTTGAATGTTTCGATGGCATACTTTTCTCCTTCTAAGATGAATGGCATATACCGATAACGGAATATCTATAATCATAGAAGAAAGCCTTTTCAAAACAAACCATCAAGAGCCATTGAATTAAAAGAAAAAGGTTAGCCATTTCGGCTAACCAAAGTAAGTTTCAGAATCTAACAAATGCAGGGCAGGCTATTTGGGTTTTAAGAGCCCATGCTCCACGGCATATAGTGCTGCCTGAGTTCTATCTGCCACTTCCAGCTTGTCGAAGATCGTACTCACATATCCTTTTACCGTCCCTTCGGTGAGGTGCAAAGCAAGGGCGATCTCTTTATTGCTTTTCCCGGCGGCGATCAATTGCAAGATGTTGAACTCTCTGGCAGTTAACCTCGTATGTGGCGCAGCCTCAGAGCCTGTGATCTGACGCATCAAAAACTGTTGAGCTTCTGCATGCAACGCCGGCTTGCCCGCCGCCGCCGAACGGATGGCGTTCAATAGCTCGGATTTCAATACATCTTTCAGTAAATAACCGATCGCGCCTGCTTGAATGGCTTCTCGCACACGTTGGTCATCAGAGTAAGAGGTGAGCATCAGCACTCGGGTCGATGGGTTAGTGGCAACCACGCGACGGGTCGTTTCAATGCCGTCGACCCCCGGCAGTATCACATCCATAAGAACCACATCAGGTTTATGGCGTTTCACCATAGAAACAGCCTCATCACTATTGCCTGCAGTGCCTACAACTTCAAATTCTTTTTCCTCGCCCAACAAAGTCTGCAAGCCTTCGCGAACGATCTGGTGATCATCCACGATCAAGACACGAATAACTTTCATAGTTAGCTCTCCTTAAGAGGTATGTTCACTTCAATGGTCGTACCTTGTTTTGGAGCAGATTTTACGCTCAACCTGCCTCCCATGGCTTCAGCCCGTTCTTTCATCGTTTTCATTCCCAAGCCGCTGCCTTCTGGCTGTTGCTTTTCAGAAGGCTTGCCTTTAAAGCCCTTTCCATCGTCCATCACTGAAATATACAACCTTTTTTCAAAACATCGAATAGAAATAAAGATCTGACGCGCCTTGGCATGCTTGACCGCATTATTCAACGCCTCTTGCATGATGCGGTAAATGCTCTCCTCAACCATCGGTTCTTTCGCCGACACCGAACCTGTTTGCTGGTTAAAAAGCTTTTCTCCCGCCTCATCCACATCCACGTTAACTTGAATGCCGTCTGCTGAAAAATCCTTCGCTAAAAGACGAACCGCACCCAGCAACCCATAATGACGGATACGCTCCAACCCGGTCAATGTGACGGGCAGCTCTTTATCTTGGATATCCTCGCTGGATTTCAGCTCGAAGAGCAAAGAACGCATCTCTCTTAACGCAGTCTGACTCAACTCCAGCAGCCTTTCTACACGCTTCTCGCCTTCTTCCGGGTTCCGCTTCCACGCGGGTGTAATCGACTGGGCGATTAGGGTCGTGCTAAAGATCAATTGCGTGACTGAGTCATGCAGTTCGCGCGCAAGCCGCTGACGTTCCTGAAGCACAGCCAGTTGCTGTCCGCGTTGTTGCAGGAGAGTCTGCTGAGAGCGGTGATCGATGGCAATCGCCAATTGCGCTGCCACGGCTCGATACGGGCTCAATTCTTCATCTGCCCATTCATGCACACCCGGGTGACTCAAAATCACCAACCCAATTCGTTGATTTCTTACCATCAGTGGAATCATCACTAATGCCCACCTTCCAGATGCCGCTTGAATGTCACTTAGTGATTCCGGCGCTCGCGAGTCATTTCTAACATCTGAGAAGATAAGGGTTTCTCCTGCATCAAGAATAGGGTCGAGGTTATCTTGCACGTAAGGTAGGTGCTCATCCAGTCGCTCCGAGCCGGTCTCTGGCATCCAGCGCCCTTTGACGATGACTTCTGTCCGCTCGTTTTTTTCATTGAATTCATAAAGACAAATATTACAAACGTATTTACCGCCTGTTGCAACTTGATCCAAATACGCATCAATTACCCCATCTACATCATCTGAAAGCCCAATGCGTTGACTGGTCTTATAAAGCAAGTGCATTTCTTCAAGCGCATGTTGATTTGCCTTGAAAAGATTGGCGTTGTGAATAGCAACGGCAGCATATTGAGCAAAATACTCTAGCGTTTCTACATCATGATCCGTAAATTGCCGGGATTCGACGCCGATACCAAAGAACCCGATCATCTCTTCGCCCCATAAAATAGGAATACCGATGACAGAATGGTCTGACAACCCTTGAAGGGTAGGTTGTTCTAATGCTCCATAACGATCCAATCGTACGGTTCGTTTATCAAGCAATACTTTTCCTGCCAACCCTATCCCTGAAGCCATTTCTGCCCCCAGTTCTTCATCTGGCATATTGTAAGTAGTCACTGTGCGGATCACAGGCTTGCCATTACGGTCACTCACAAGCCCGATGGTTCCGTGAGTTGCTTCTATTAGTTTGACCGCACTCTCAAGGATGCTTTCAAGTAACGGGTCAAGTTCCAATCCACTACTAATCGTTGACATTACGCGCTGAAGAATATTGGCGCGACGAATGACATCGCTGATGCCTTCATTATGTGTAGAGATGGGTGGGGAAGAATTTTTCAAATTTACTTGCTCTGCCAATAAGTTTTCTGAATTATATACTAATGAATAGATTGATATGAATGATTATTACAGGCTGAAACTCATATGCAACGTTAGTGTTTATCTTTTTTGTTGCGTTAATTATAGTGTTGCGTAGAATGTTTTTTCTTAAAGACGTTAATAACCTTAAAAACCTTAATGACTTTATGAATAAATATTATAAAAAGATGAATAAAGTCTCCAAATATTTTAAGATAAAACCATGTGTAAAAACCTTTACATAAACAAAGAGTTGTATACAATAATCATATATTGATGATGATTTAAATATTTTTCATCACATGATGATATATAAAACATTTAAATATATAGATAGCATGCGGCATGAATATAAATCAAATCATGATCGCAAAAAAGGAATGACAAAGGAAATATCATGTATATCTGCGTACTAACAAGCACACCTGATGATGACGACATTCCGTACGATCCTTCACCATACATGAATGGATATCGTTGGAAGCAACACCACGTGGAGCCAACAGAAGTTGAAAAACAAATCAAACAATTGATGGATGAAGGTGTGGATGCTTTCGTCAACTTGTGTGATGGTACTCCCGATGATGC
>JAXLVR010000030.1:0-3353 GCA_046328915.1 Anaerolineales bacterium
TGATCCCTTATGCCTCACCAACTTTTATCTTTCGTCGATGTTGCCATGGCAACATTGCCAAATGTTTTACTCTCGCTTGCGATCTTTGCTGCAAGTTATTATGCCGGGGTTTGGCTGGGACGTTTATTAAAGCGTGTGCTCACCAGAAAGAATGCAGAGCCGGGTGTATCGCACTTGCTTTCTCAGATCCTAAAGTGGACATTCATCTCGCTTGGGTTCATCGCTGCACTACAACGTTTTTTCGATGTCACCGCCTTCCTAACGGGGCTGGGAATCATCGGTTTTACTATCGGCTTTGCTTTGCAAAACATCATGCAGAATTTTGTCTCCGGCATTATTCTCTTGATCCAACAACCCTTCAAAGTGGACGATGAAGTTAGCTTGATGGGGAATGAAGGGTTTGTGCAAAAGATCGGGCTGCGCACCACAGAAATTCGCTTGCGAAATGGGCTGCTGGTGTTCTTACCTAATGCAGATGTACTTTCTCAACCGATCATCAACTTTAGCCGTGCCAATGGCTTTCGTGTTGAGCTGCCGGTCAGCGTTCCCTATGAAGCCGATACAGAAAAAGTGCGTGCAATCATTCTGGATGAGTTGAAAACAGTGCCAGGATGTTTGGAAGCGCCTGCTCCTCAAGTATTTTTTCACACCTTCAACGCTTCGGCTTTAGACCTGCGAGTACAGTTCTGGGTCAACAATCGCACAACCGACCATCACGCCGCGAAAGATATGGCGGTGATCCGCATCAAGAGCGCTTTTGAAAAGAATGGAATTGAAGTGCCTTATCCGGTTCAAGTGATGAAAAATCCAACCAAGGTTACAAAACGAAAGACAAAATGAAGATACTGACCGTTCTCACATATTATCGCCCTCATACCTCCGGGCTCACGATCTACGCAGAAAGACTTGCACAAGCGTTTGCTAAACGTGGTCATCAAGTGACTGTCATGACCACGCAATATGACCCATCGTTACCGCGCGAAGAAATAATGGATGGTGTCAAAGTGATTCGTGTGCCTGTCCTCGCTCGAGTAAGCAAAGGTGTCCTTGCTCCGACATTTGGGTTGATCGCCACCAAGTTGGCATGGGAACATGATGTGGTTCAAATGCACTTGCCCCAGTTCGATGCCCCTGGGGTTGCCTTCCGCGCACGTCTGTTTGGCAAGCCTGCGGTGTTAACCTATCACTGTGATGTGCAACTCCCGCAAGGCATGTTCAACCGTTTGGTCAATATGGTTTTGGATTTTCAAAATCATATGGCTGGAATCTTGGCGAGTCATATCGTGACATATACACAGGACTACGCAGACCATTCTCCGTACCTATCTCACTACGCCTCAAAACTGACCCCGATTCTGCCTCCCGTTGAGTTACCTGATCCTCTCCCTGGGGCTGTTTCCGCTTTTGCTTCCACCCATCTTATACGCGAGCGCAATCCTGTGATAGGTATGGCAGCCCGTTTCGCTTCTGAAAAAGGAGTGGAAGTTTTACTGGATGCGATGCCAGCCATTCTAAAGAAATATCCCAAGGCTCAAGTCTTGTTCGCAGGGACGTATCAATATGTGATGGGGGAACAAGCCTATTCAGATCGGCTCATGCCGCGTATTCATGAATATGAAGTCAACGGCAATTGGAAATTTCTTGGCAACCTTGACCCCGTTCAAATGGCGGCATATTATCCGAACTTGGATGTCCTCACCGTGCCATCGCTCAATTCCACTGAAGCCTTTGGCTTGGTCCAGATCGAAGCGATGATGAATGGCGTGCCCAGTGTGCCTTCTGCATTGCCGGGCGTACGTCAACCTGTGAAGATGCATAATATGGGTGTCGTCTCTGAGATCGGTAATTCCGAGAGTCTGGCTAATGCCATTCTCGAAGTTCTGGATCATAAAGAAAAATATCGCGGTGACCTGCCAGCTATTAAAGCCGCTTATAACCCTGATACCGTGGCACAGGCATATGAAAAACTGTTTGAAACATTAATGAGGAAAAAGTGACCGAGCAGAAATCCAAAGATTTTGTTTTTTTGCAAGTAAGTTCGTTGCCGTATTTTCGCGCCCTGTTGCGGGCAGTGGAGTCTGAGTTCTATCAAGACTTGCCACTCCCTTCCCCAGTCTATGATGTAGGCTGCGGAGATGGACACTTCGCTTCACTAACATTTGACCATAAACTTGATGTAGGGCTCGATCCTTGGCGATTTTCCATGAAAGAGGCAAAGAAATACAACGCGTATAAATCGCTTGTAGAAGCCGATGGAGCTCAAACACCTTTTCCATCCAATCATTTTGCCAGTGGATTAAGTAATTCTGTACTCGAGCATATTCCTCACATCGACGCTGTTCTCAAAGAAACAGCCCGCGTGCTCAAGCCGGGTGCACCATTTTATTTTTGTGTACCGAATGCCAACCATTTTCAGGAACTTTCGCTTCGAAAGATCTTTGGAAAACCGTATGAAATGTGGTTTCGTAAAATTCAGCGTGTACGACATTCTGACCATCCCGATGTATGGGAAGAACGTCTTGAACGGGCTGGTTTCAAATTAGAGCGTTGGTGGCATTATTTTTCGCCTGATGCTTTGCGCGTGTTGGAATGGGGGCATTATTTTGGTCTGCCTTCTCTTGTCGCCAAAGCCCTGACAGGGAATTGGATCATTTCACCCACCAAATGGAACCTTTTTCTGACCGAGAACTATATTCGGAAATATGCGTCAACAGCGCCTATTGAAAATGGAACCTATACATTCTACATTGCCAGAAAAAAGTAAATATTAATTCCCTATAAAACGCAAAAATTCGCTCAGGAACGCCTTAAAAAGGCGTTTTCTGTTTATTTTGTGATAGGTTCTTAATGAATAGATGTTGGAAACACAGTCAAAATTAGTATAGAATTACCCCCATTCTGTGTTTTACATTTCAGGTTGAGAGAGCATATGGAATCAGACGAGTACACCTCCCAGCAAAAAGAGGCAACTGTTTTAGATCTCTACAAATCAGTTACTAAAGATTGGACTTCATTCTTTAATTTTATTCGTTCCTTATGGGATGTACGCCGTAGAGAAGAGTTTAATCAGTCTCTTGCACAAGAAGTTGATCAGGCTGTCCTAGTTGATCAAAATTCAGCCGTAGAACCATTGAATAAACCTACTAAAACAGAATTCCCTTTTAGAGCTATTCTTGCTCTAAGTTTTGCGTTTGGGGCACAGTTCCTTGTTGAGCCTCCAAACCGTTTTGGAGTGATATCTTTTGCTTTGTATCTTGCTGCATTTGGTATTGTCATTTGGTCATACTATTCTGATGAATGGCGATTGCCGTCATTGCCTGTTTTATGGCAAAGGTCAGACCCTCTAACCTTTC
>JAXLVR010000004.1:0-339236 GCA_046328915.1 Anaerolineales bacterium
TCCTCCTCCGCCCGTGCCTGAGTTGACCACCACTTGCGTACTGCCATCTGCAGCCGGTTCTTCCGTCGCAGCAGAGACGGTCACTACTGTGGGGGGCAGGGTGCTTTTGTAATAGAGCGTTCCACTGAGCAAGGCAACCACCAAGACCGAGGTCACTGACCAACTGATGACTGTAAAACGATCTGCCTTCTTAACTTCCTTACGCGGAGTGGTAGATGGCTCATTCACTGCTGAAACAGCCTGAGGCTGTGCTTCTTCTTTGGCTTGCTTGCGTGCCGGGAAGATGGATTTAATTCTTTCAGAAAGTTTCATTTTTAATGGGTATTACGATTTTGTACCAATTTAACTTTTATTTTCGTTATGCGTCTTTTGTAAGGTTTTCCAAAAATTCTATATTGTTCTTTGATTTTTCCAAACGTGTCAAAATGGCTTCGGTGGCTACAGATGGATCCATGCCTGCGCCGGCGGGTTGAGATGAGGTCATCTGAACGAACATACGGCGTAAAAGCCAAACACGCTGGAGAAGATCAGGTCCGAGCAACAGGTCTTCGCGGCGGGTGGACGAGCGTTCCATATCCACAGCAGGGAAGGTGCGGCGCTCCTGTAATTTGCGGGAGAGGTGCAATTCCATATTACCGGTGCCTTTGAATTCTTCGTACACCACATCATCGAGGCGGGAGCCGGTGTCTACGAGACAGGTTGCGATGATGGTGAGCGATCCGCCTTCTTCCACGTTACGAGCTGCACCGAAGAAACGCTTGGGTGGATACAACGCGGAGGGGTCCATACCGCCAGAGAGGGTGCGCCCTGATGGGTTGACGGTAAGGTTATAGGCGCGGGCGAGGCGGGTGATCGAGTCCATTAAGATTACTACATGTCGCCCGATCTCCACCAATCTCTTAGCGCGGTCTAATGCAAGCTCTGCCGTGCGGACGTGCGAGGTTACCGGCTCATCGAAGGTAGAGGCGACCACTTCTGCTTCTACAGAACGGTCCATATCCGTTACTTCTTCAGGGCGTTCGCCGATGAGGGCAATGATCAAATGAACATCTGGATATTTTGTTGAAATCGAATTTGCAATTTGCTTGAGGATCGTAGTCTTCCCCGTCTTGGGCGGCGAAACGATCAAACCGCGCTGTCCTCTACCGATCGGTGCAATTAAATTAATTAACCGTGGTGCTAATGTTTTCGGGTCTGTTTCTAAGTCAAAACGTTTATCTGGGAAGATTGGGGTGAGATTTTCAAAAACAGTTCTACGAACTGCATCTTCCGGGTCTATACCATTGATGGATTCTACTTTTAATAAACCGAAGTGTCTTTCACTTTCTCTGGGTGGGCGAACCTGCCCAATCACCAAATCCCCCGCACGAAGGTCATACCGTCTTAACTGTGCCTGCGAAACATAAACATCCTGATCACTAATTCTGTAATTGGTGGCTCGCAAGAAACCGATACCTTCACTCATAATTTCGAGAATACCGCCGCGAAGCTCAATGCCTTCTTTCTGAGCCTCTGCCTCGCGGATCATCATGGCGAGAGTTTCTTTCTTGAGGCGGTTGGCATTCTGAATATTCAAATCCTTTGCCATTATGCGCAATTTTGAAAGAGGCTGGTTTTCCAGTTCAAGTATTTTCATTTTTCTCTCTCTCGACATAAATGTATTATCAGGTGTCGAATTGCTGGAGGGCGTACTGGGAGGCGTTGGAATATTTGTAGGTTCCACTACCGGCGCAGACGGGGTGTTTGAATCAAATGAATTATTTCTAGTAGTAGGTTTGGGCGAACGTTGGTAGGGTCTTCTTGTAGGGTTGTTCGAACGATTTGACGTGTTTGTAGGTTTATTTGGCATGTGAGTTGATCTGTTGGGATGGGAGATGTGAAACGACCAGTCCCCGCTTGGGCTGGTTAATTCCTAAAGGATTGTAAAGGGGTGTGGGATGAATTTCAAAGCTATTGAATTCAACTTGCAGACACAGAAATTTTATCAAATACTTTCTCTGCTATTTTTTTCCAAACGGCAGGGGGAACGACCAAATTATAGCACTTCCATACAACAGGTGCAAGCAATCAAAAAATCAATTTTCGTCTGTGAGTATACGGTTTTGCAAATCCAGCAAATGGCGATAGAACGAATCTTTGCCAGACAACTCGGCATGTGTGCCGCGCGCAATGACCAGCCCGTGGTTCATAACAAGAATTTCATCCATGTTTTCCAAGCCGATCAGGCGGTGGGTGATGAGTAGCGAGGTTTTTTGCTTCATCACCTTGAAAAGCGTTTCCAAAACCTGCTGTTCCGTAAGTGGATCAAGATTTGCCGTTGGCTCATCGAGAATCAGAATTGGTGCATCTTTAATGAGTGCGCGCGCAATTGCCAGCCGCTGACGTTCACCGCCGGAGAGTCGCAATCCCTGCTCGCCGATGAGCGTGTCGTAGCCTTTTGGCAGGCTTATGATGAAGTCGTGAATTTGGGCAGACTTGCATGCCGCTTCCACTTCTTCGCGTGTGACTTTCTTGCGGGCGAAGCGCAGATTTTCATAAATGGATGTGTTAAAGAAATACGTGTTCTGGGATACGTACCCGCATCTCGCGCGGACCTCGTCCTGATTCAGCACTTTGAGTGATTCTCCGCCGAGAGTGATCTCTCCTACTTGGTAATCCCAGAAGCGGAGCAACAAGTTGGCAATGGTGCTCTTGCCCGCACCACTTGGTCCGACGATGGCGATGGAGGTTGCAGGTTTAAGGTTGAAGGTTAAATGTTGCAGAGCGGGGGTGGTTTGGGATGGGTAGGAAAAAGAGAGATTGGTAATTTGTAATTGGTAATTTTTTATTGGTGACTGGTCACTGGTCACTGATAACTGGTCTCTGATCTCTGGCTCCGAATCCACTACTTCAAACAAACGCCGTGCTGCTTCACGGGCGGAATTCCACATTTGGGCGGCGAGGGGCAGGGGAGTGACGGCTTCGAACGAGGCGAATGTGAGCAGGGTTAGAGATGCCAGCATGGGACCTGCAATCTCGCCGTTGATGATCTGTGGGATGGTTAGAAAGAGAATTGTCCACACGCCGAGGTTGGTGAGCAAGGTTCCGATGGCGGCGTGGATGCCCGTCACACGCGCCATGCGGCGTTGGGCATTGCCGTACTCGTCTGCATTGGTTGCAATTTGTGTGAGGCGTTCATCGGCGCGACCGTAGGCGATGAGGTCTGCCATGCCTTGAATACCGTCTACAAGATTGGTTTGCAAGTCCGCGCGCAGGGAGATGGTCTGCTCGGCGGATTTACGGCTGGTGGTCTGCGCGAGGATGGGCAGGAACAAGCCGAGGCTGAGATAAAAGGTCAAATAGACGGGAGCAAGCAGCGGGTAGAAAGAAGCGAGGAAAATGGCGGTGACAGTCCCAACGACGATGGCGGTCAACGGCGGCGAAACGACGCGGACGTAGAAATTTTCCAAGGTTTCCACATCACCAATGACGCGGGCAAGCAGATCACCCGAGCGGAAGTTCATCAGGCGGGCGGGGGCAAGGGGTTCGAGTTTTTCATAAAACCACACGCGCAGTTTGGCGAGCAGACGGAAGGTGACGTCGTGCGAGACGAGGCGTTCGAGGTAGCGGAAGATGGCGCGGGTGATGCCGAAGAAGCGCGTGCCGACGGTGGAGACGCCGAGGTCTGCGACGGAGACGGCGATGGCGGCGGTGGAGATGAGCCATGCCGAGGTGCCCATCAGCGCGACGCTGGCAAGGATGGTGATGGAACTAAGCAGGACGGAGAGCGCGACGCGATGCCAGTTTCCGCGGAGGAAGGTGAGGAGGCGGGGGAGGATTGATTTTTGATTTACGATTTGCGATTGACGATTGAGGGCGTGATGCGTGATACGTGATGCGTGATTGGTTTCGCTCGTTACGTATTCTGCATTACGGATTACGTTCGAATTCTTTCCTCTTTCGTCTTTCATTTCATACGTCTTCACCATGCTCGCATACATGCCGTTCTTTGCAAGTAGTTCTTTATGTGTGCCTTGTTCGATGATTTTGCCTTCGTCGAGGACGATGATGCTGTCGGCTTGGAAGATGGTGTTGAGGCGGTGGGCAATCGTGATGACGGTACGTCCGCGCATGAGTTCGCGGGTGGATTCTTCGAGCAGGGATTCGGTTTCAGGGTCGAGCGCGGAGGTGGGTTCATCGAGAATCAGAATCGGCGCATCTTTGAGGAAGGCGCGGGCGAGGGCGAGGCGTTGGGCTTGTCCGCTGGAGAGGCGGGCGCCGCTTTCACCGATGATGGTTTCATATTTTTCGGGCAGCGATTCAATGAAGTCATGCAGGCGCGCGGCTTTGGCAGCTTGCGTCACTTCTTCGTGGGTCGCATCCGCTTTGCCGAGGCGGATGTTTTCGGCGATGGTGGTGTGGAAGAGATGCGGGCGTTGGGGAACCCAGGCGATGGAATGATGAATGGAAGGTAATTGGTGATTGGTAATTGGTAATTGGAGATTGATGTTGCCTTGGGTGGGTTGGATGAAGCCGAGTAATAATTGAACGAGTGTGGATTTGCCTGCGCCGGTTTTGCCGACTAATGCAATATGTTGACCTTTGCCGATTTTCAAATTGACATTGCTTAGTGCAGGGGCTGTTTCATTTGGATAAGTGAATGAAACATCTTTTAACTCGATTGTTCTAAAGTCACCAATCTGTTCGCTTCCCACTTTCCACTTTCCACTTTCCACTTTCGTATCTAAAATCTCATAAATCCGCTTCGCTGCCGTCGTGCCATTCATGCCTGCGTGGAATCTTGCACCGAGGGCGCGCAGGGGCATGTAAAACTCAGGCGCGAGCACGAGTAGGAAGAGTGCGGGCAGAAATTCCATGCGATCGTAGAGCAGGCGGAAGCCGATCTCGACGGCGACGATGGCTGTGCTGATGGTGGCGAGCATTTCCAGCGCAAGTGCGGAGAGGAAGGTGATGCGCAGAACGCCGAGCGTTGTGTCGCGGTATTGCTCAGAGACTTTGGCGATGTTCTTCGCCTGTCCTTTCGACTGCCCGAAGAGTTTGAGCGTGGTCAGCCCTTGCAGACTGTCTAGGAAGTGGGCGCTGAGCAGGCGTAGGGTTTCATACTGGCGTTTGGTGACCGCTTCCGCGCCTTTGCCGATGATGATCATGAAAAAGGGAATCAACGGTGCGGTGATGAGGAAAACGAAGCCAGTGAGCAGGTCAATGGGGAAGACGAAAAATAAAATGGAGAGGGGGACAAGGGCAGTGATGACCAGTTGCGGTAGGTATTGACTGAAATACGCGTCCAACGCTTCGATACCTTCGACAGCGGCGGTGGTCAGTTCGCCTGTGCGCTGTCCGCGAGAGTAGGCGGGACCCAGTTTGAGGATGTGAGCGAAGAGCCGTTCACGCAGGTCGGTTTTGATTCTGACGGCAACGGCATTGGCGGCGACTTCGTTGACCCAGGTCAGGAAGGCGCGTCCGCTGATGGCGATGAGGATGAAGATCAACCATGAGCTGACTTGTTCAAGCGATAATTTCTTGAGGAAGACTCCATCGACAACGCTGGCGAGATTCCAAGACTGCCAGATGGTCAACAGACCCGCTAGAAAGCCAGAGAGAATTGTGAGTGTGAGTGAAACGCGAGTGTCGCGAGTGAGAGAGAGGAGTCTACGATGCATGATTTAGAAAGTGTACCGTCAATTTATTAATGCACAAGGTGATACATGAAAGGTGGAGGGTATGATTACCCTCCACCAAAGTTAGTCCTGTGCGCCAACGGGGATGAGTGTGCCGTTGGTATGGTTGGGGAGTTCTACATCCACTGATTTTTTGAGCGCGGCTTCTGTGCCCTGCCGTGCAAAGCGATACATCAGCCGGAACATGATGATGCTCAACACAACATAAATGCTCACGAACCCTACGAGACTGATGCCGACATCGGTAACGGTCAGGTTGGGCGAGACGCCCTGCGTGGTAGTCAGCAGTCCCTGCACGATCCAGGGCTGGCGTCCCATTTCGGTGGTGACCCAACCCGCCACACCTGCGATGAACGGCGCCGGGATGAGATACGGCATCCACTTAAGATATTTCATCAGGCGCGGAGTGAACTTGAGATATGCCGTCAGCGTGGCAAAGGCTGAAGCAAACAGCAACACAGCTCCGAGCCCGACCATGATGCGGAACGACCAATAGGTGACTACCATGAGCGGGATGTAATCCCCCGGCCCATAGAGAGTCTCATACTCTTTCTGGATGTCGTTCACGCCTCGAATCTCACACTCGAAGTTGTTACACGCTAGGAAGCTCATCAAGTATGGGACTCGGATCGACCAAATCTCCTGCTTGCCGGTTAGGTCGCCGATGGTGAGCAGTGAGAACGAAGCGGGCTTTTCCGTCTCCCAGATGGCTTCAATGGAGGCGAGTTTCATTGGCTGATATTTACGCATCTCCTGTCCTTGTTCGTGTCCGCTCATTAGCAAGAGAAATGAGGCGATGACACCGATGACCGAGGCAAGTTTGAAGGACGGCTTGAACACGTCCACTTCGCGATTGTTGAGGATGTACCACGAGCTGATGCCAAGAATAAAAATGGACGCGGTAGTGAAGCCAGCCGCCATGGCATGTTCAAACAAGAGCCAGCCTTTTTCATTGGTAAGCACAGCAAAAATATCTACAAGCTGAGCATTGCCGGTTGTCGGGTTGATGACATAGCCCACGGGGTGATGCATCCAACCACTGGCGAGCAAAATCCACAAGGCAGAGAAGAAGCCGCCGATGGCTGCCATCCAGATCGAGAAGAGATGCACGCGCTTCGAGACGCGCCCTTCGCCGAAGATCCAAATGCCGATGAAGACCGACTCAAGGAAGAATGCAACCAGTGTTTCAATCGCGAGCAGTGCGCCAAAGACATCGCCAACGAAGCGCGAATATTCCGACCAGTTCATGCCGAACTGAAATTCCTGCACCAGCCCGGTGACCACGCCCATGCCGAAGTTGACCAGAAAAAGTTTGCCCCAAAACTTTGCCATGCGCCGCCAGCGTTCTTCGCCGGTGCGGTAATACATGGTTTGGAAGATGGCGACGAACCAGATCAGCCCGAGGGTGAGGGGCACAAATAGAAAATGCAGGGCGGTGGTGACGCCAAATTGAATACGGGAGAGAGTGATAACGTCCATGCTAGACCTTTAAGTTTTTCGTGTATATTTTCACAAACTGTACGCGAAATATAACTAAAAAGGTCTTTTTCGTGATTAATTTCACATAAGATTTTACAGAAGATAAAAGAAACTCACCCCGAAACTTCGGGGTGAGTTAAAAAGCTTTTGTTTTAGTACACCAGGGTCTTCTTGTCTGTGCTGATGCGTTGGCGGAACTGGTAGTAGGTCCAGCCTTGGTAAACGAGCACGATAGGGACGAAGATGAGCGCCACGATGGACATGACGGTCAATGTGTATTGTGAAGAGGAGGCGTTATAGATGGTGAGAGAGAAGGCAGAGTTGGTGCTGGAGATCATCACGTTCGGGAAGGTCATGGTGAAGAAGGTGACCTGCGTGAGCACGATGTTGAGCGCGGTCATCACGAACGCCCAGCCTTCCATCTTGTTGTTGATGAAGTAGCCGGTGGCGAGTAACACAACGACTGCTGCAAAAGGCACAAAGCCAGGGTTCACAACGCCGCGAGCCCAGAAGCCGGCAATGTAGGTGAAGATGCCGAGGATGACGTACAACACAGAGGCAGCCACCCAAAGTTTCTTGGCAAAGCCATTCACACGTTCGCGTAATTCGCCTTCAAGTTTGAGCCCGAGGAAGTTCGCGCCATGGAGCAAGAAGATGGTTACGGTGGTCACGCCGCCAAGCAAACCGTAGGGGTTGAGCAAGGTGAAGAGATTGCCGGTGAACATCATATTTTCGTTGATGGGCACGCCGCGAGCCAGGTTGGCAAAGGCAGCACCGAGCAGCAACGCCGAAAGGAAAGAGCCGATGGCGATCATCCAGTCAAAGGTGTTGCGCCATTTGGGGCTGGAGTCTTTGGAGCGATATTCAAAGGCGATACCGCGCAAGATCAAGCCGATCAACAGCAGGAACAGGGCAAGGTAAAAGCCGCTGAACATGGTGGCATACCAGTGGGGGAAGGCGGCGAAGGTCGCACCGCCCGCAGTGAGAAGCCAGACTTCATTACCGTCCCATACAGAGCCGATGGTGTTGATGATGGCGCGGCGTTCTTCATCTTTTTTGCCGAGGAAGGGCAGCAACATACCCACACCGAAGTCGAAGCCTTCGAGGAAGTGGAAGCCGATCCACAGAACGGCAATCAGAATGAACCAGAGGATTTGTAAAAATTCGTAAGACATGGTGATTCTCCTAGTCATCCGCGCCGACGAGGGCGGGAGCGACATCAACGGATTCGTGCATGGCGGCATCAGGTCCGGCGATGGCATATTTGCGCATCAAGTAGACCATGGCGCCAGCGAGGGAACCGTACACAGCGACATAACCGATCAATGAGATGAGTAGGTCAACAGTGGTGAGGTTGGGGGAGACGGCATCCTGCACTTTGAGCAAGCCTTGAACGATCCAAGGTTGGCGTCCCATTTCGGTCAGGATCCATCCGCTCATGTTGGCGATGTAAGGCAAAACAATCACGTACGGAACCCACTTCATCCACTTGGCATTTTCATAGTTGCCGCGTAAGGCGAGCAGGAAGAGGAAGGCGAGCAGCATCATTAAGAAACCGATACTCATCATGAAACGGAACGCCCAATAGGTGACGACCATCAGAGGGATGTAATCGCCGGGACCGTAGGTGGCTTCATATTCAGCCTGGATGTCGTTCACGCCTCGTACTTCGCAGTTGAAGTTGTTACACGCCAGGAAGCTTAATACACCGGGGATGCCGATCTGACTCGTGCGGAACGACCAGACTTCACGTTTACCGCTCAAGTCACCGATGGTGAGGATGGAGAAGTCGGCAGGTTGTGAGGTTTCCCAGTGCGCTTCAATGGAGGAGAACTTCATCGGCTGAGTTTCGAACATGTACTGTCCGTTCGTGTGACCACCGAAGAAGACCAAGGTGCTGGCAACGAGACCTACAATGGTGGCGGTCTGGAAGGAGCGCTTGAAGAAATCCACATTCTGTTTGCGGATGAGGTGATACGCACTCACGCCGAGAATGAGGAAGCTGGCGGTGGTAAGACCGGCAGAGATCGTGTGCCAGAAGAAGAGCCAGCCCTTGGGGTTGGTGATGAGAGCGAAGAAGTCAACGAGCTCAGCGCGACCAGTCACTTCGTTGATCACGAAGCCGACGGGGTGCTGCATCCAACCATTGGCAAGCAAAATCCAAAGGGCAGAGAGGTTCGAGCCGATGGCTGCAAGCCAGATCGAGGTGAGATGCGCTTTTTCTGAAACTTTGCCTTCACCGAAGACCCACACACCGAGGAAGGTCGATTCGAGGAAGAACGCCATGAGCGCTTCCACGGCGAGCGGAGCGCCAAAGATATCGCCGACGAAGCGGGAATATTCAGACCAGTTCATACCAAACTGAAATTCCTGCACAATGCCGGTGACCACGCCAATGGCGAAGTTGATAAGGAAGAGTTTTCCCCAGAATTTAGCCATTTTGCGGAAGGTCTCATCCTTGGTTTGGTAGTAGCGGGTTTGGAAGTAGGCTACAAACCAGGAAAGCCCGAGGGTGAGGGGGACGAAGAGGAAGTGGTAGACGGTTGTGAGACCGAATTGCCACCGTGAGAGAGTGATTGGATCCATAGATGTGTTCTCCAAAAAAATAATCGGCTAACTTTATCCAAATTGGTCAAAACCTTGACTACTTTGGTCAACGATTACCATTATTGTAAACATTAAGGGGTATAGATGGGTGTGCACAATGTCACAAACATGGATTGACTATTGTAATGTTATTATTTTGTTATGTAATTTATTTGGTGCGGCTTTGAGACAAAATTAAAAGCACCAAACCAGGGTCCGGTGCTTTTAAGAAGGGGAGAATGTTTAAGAGCGTTTGCTCTGATAAACCGTCATCAAGATTTTGACGTTCAAGACGACAAAACGCCAGAGTTGGTAGAGTTTAAAATTCATCCAGAACTTTTCAGCTTTTGAGAATTCTTGTGAAGACATGGCAAGGCTCCTATTCGGGGATGATGGTCCAGCCGGGGCGGGCTTTGAACTTCCAGATGAAGGTGTGGTGCAACATAAATTTCATCCACGCGCCGCTGACGCCCATTTCAAGATGGGAGGTGAACAGGTCACGACCGAACTCGTTAGGGTATTTTTTGCGATCTGGCACGACCGGTTTCATCACAATGGAGACGGCATTGCCATCCCAGAGTGAGTCACCCATGCTGGCGATACAAGCGGCGACCATTTCGGTCATCGGCTCGCTGTGGGTCATTTGACCCTTCTCGATCAAGTCTGCGATATTGAGCGCAACCACACGCCCGATCACACCGCTGACCATGCCGGTGCGCGGTGGGGCAGGGGCAATAAGCAGGTTATTCTTATTGGTGAACGGCTTGGAGATGGGACCGGGAGGGGCGAAGGCGATGCCCGCAGCAAAGACGTTCTTATAGGTGGGATTCTGATACTGGGAAGGCCAGGCATCAGGAGTTTGAGACAGCTCAGGGTAAGGAAGACCATATTTTCCATCGACCAAGACAAAGCCGGCAGGGTTGACCATCTTCGATGAGATGTCTTCGCCGTCTTTGCCAATGTACTTGAAGGGTTGCCCCTTGAATTGTGGAATGAGCATTGAGAAGTCGAAGTCAGTAGTGCCTTCTTCGCCCTCGTAGTTTTGCCAATGGATCTTGCCATCTTCGACCTTGGTAACACCGGTTTGAACCTGATAACGAATGCCATGATCGTTGAAGACCGAGGTGAGGAATTCTTCGCTCTTCATCACATGACCATTGCGCTTGATCTGTACCCCGTTCACGCCGAAGTCGCCGACGGCAGGTTCGTTCGAAAGCCAGAGGATATCGGCTTTTTCACGTAAGCCCTTTTTGACGAGGTCTTTGTGAACGTTTACGATGTATTCAAACGCTGCGCCCTGGCATGTCGCGCCGGGGTGACCGGTGCCAATGACGATCTTGACCTGCTCGCCTTTTTTCATGCGTTCGCAGAGTGCGAGATAAGCATCACGTGCTTTCATGGCGTGGGGGAGAGAACAGATGGAGTGTGTAAAACCGTTCTCGGGTCCAAGACCGGGCGTGCCGGCAAAGTTGAGCAAAGGTCCGGGGGCGATGACGAGGTAATCGTAGTTCAAGCGCATTTCCTTGCCAGAACCAACTTCTTCGCCTAATACATACTGGTCGCCTGTCTCGGGATGAATCTCTTTGGCGGCGGCATGCACGAACTTAACATTCATTTTGTCATACACGGGTTTGAGTTTAAAGATGGTCTGTTCGGGCTTCATGTGCCCAACACCAACCCATACCCACGAGGGGACGTAGCCAAACACATCACGGTTGCTGATGACGGTGATCTCATGCTTTTTGCCGAGACGACGCCCCAAATACAGTGCCGCGGTATGACCAGCGAACCCTGCTCCGATCACTACAACTTTTGCCATATTCTTTCTCTCCTTCGGGAATTAAGAATCAAGACAGACGGCGAAATACTTCGCCATCTGTCTTGTAGACGAAAACTGCTGCAGGCGCATAGTCACAGCATGAGCTGCGGTTTTGATGAGCCTGAAATGCCTGAAAACGAGTCAAGGTGAACTACTCCATTCATCTGAATAAGTGATGTGGGTTTCACGACGGTCATCGAACGATAAAGCGATGCACGTCTCTCGATATTTGGCTGACAGTTCTTATTAAAGTTGTTTGATAAAAGACTTGCTACGAGCAGAGTGATACAAAACGATTATTTCGGATTTGGGTAAACCGACTCAATGCCGGGTTCAGCGACACCATCTACGAAACGCTCACCATAGAGTTCTCCATTGACGGTGACAGTATACGTGCCATAACCACTTAGAGATTGGTCTGTACCTTCCACGCTTTTCCAAGTGAAGGTCAATTGATTGCCTTCAAGTGTTCCAACCCCTTCTTGAATATCGCCAGAAACCAACCACTGAAGGGTGTATTCGCCTGGCTGGCTGCCCGCTGTGATAAATAACGAGCCGCCATATTGTTCGTGCGTGGCATCTTCACCGTTTAGGGCAAATTCGCCAACGATGGCAGGTACATTGTCTGCAGGGGCATCCGCGCCGAGGGGAGCGGGGGGCTTGCGTCCGCAGGCAGTGAGGGTGAGAGCAATTAATAAAAGTAGTACACTGGTTCGTTTCATACGTTCCTCAACTTAGATGACCATCACTCTAAAAAGTGACAGTCAATTTGGATTTTATTTATCCTCTTTTTGGGTCATCAAGAATGCGATCAAGTCTTCAATCTGTTCTTCGGTGAGGATTTGACCGAAGTTTTGAATCATCTGTCCGCTCGGGTAACCGGGTACCACGAAGGCGTTCGGTTCCACGATGGATTGGTGCAGGTATTCTTCGGCGGTCAAGCCGGGCACACGCTCGCCGGCACGGTCTGCGATGCCATAGAAAGACGGACCAATGATCTTTTCACCTTTGGTCAGTGAGTGACAAATGCGGCAACCAGCGTTCACGCCTGAAGCCGTTTCATAGTAGATCGCTTCGCCCATCTTCGGGTCTGGGAGGTGAACATCTCTGAAGTTGATGGTCAGCGATTGGCGCGGCTCAAGATTCACAGTATCATCAAAGAGAATTTGCTCATAGCTGGCATCGGCGCGGTCATACATTTTGATGGTGATGTGATGTCTGCCGACAGGCAGCTGAATCTGTTCGAAGATACGCGCACCCTGGTTGATGTGATTATCGGTGGCGGTATAGGTTTCGTCGAAGAAGGGTTGGTGATCCACTTCCAGCGTGATGCGAATCGGTTGGGTCAGATCAGGCTCAATGTCCACAGGAGGCGTGATGTCATGAATGGCATAGCCGCTGTGATGGGTCATTTGGATCGCCAGCGTTGCAAAGTCATCTGTAAAGAAAGTCACTGGGCGGTTGCTTAGCCACAACTGCGCTGCTGTGACAACAGCCATCACACCGAGCAAGGGCAGCACGAAACGGATGTGACTGGGATTCGGAATGAATGAGAAGGTGTTCGCTTCAGACTTAACCTGAGACTTGATTGCGCTCCCAAAGTTTGTGGGCGCCGCCCATGCCGTATGCACCAACGGAATGAAGTTCGGTTTGAGCTTCGGCAAGCGCTCCCCGTTGACACGGTCATTAAGCCAGACGTTGCCCTCACGATTGGCGCAATCTTCAGGCGGGCAGCCGATGAATTGCACATCACTGGCACCGGCTTCGAGAGCCTGTGCGGCGAGATTAGGATTCGCCATCGCGATACAAGTGAGCGGGACGATGTGAACGTTCGGGTCGTTGAAGTGCTCGCCCGCGCCGTGCATGGCATGACGTTCACAAGTGAAGACAACTTTTACATTTTTCTTTTCAGTAACTTTTTCAAGCGTGTTCTTCCACATCGGGTCGAGCGGAATATCGCCGAATGTTAGGGCATTATCGGGGCAGGAGCCAATACACACCCCACACGAGACGCATAAGTTCGGGTCGATCTCGGCTTGGAATTTCGGGCGGGCACCATCAGTGCGCGGCACCATTTTGATGGCAAGGTAGGGGCAGTCTCGTTCGCAAAGCGTACAGCCATCGCAATGGGCAAGATCCACTTTGACGGGTTTGAGCGCTTTCGCACGCGGCATAAGCCAGGGCAATGCAAGCGCAATGCCTATGATGAAAAGCAGAACGCTCCAGAACAAGGCTTGAGGTCCGCGTAGGAAGGTGGGCAAATAGAATAAGAAGAATAAGTCAATGGGGGCTTGGCTGGGAAGCTGAGTTTGGCTGAGCGGGGGCAGCATTCCAATAGGGAAGAGGGCGGCAGCCAGCAAAATCACAAAGATTGAAATTGCCATCCAATAACGAGGGGGCAGCCATTTGGCGCGGCTCATGCGTTTGAGGTGCAGCCATAGGAAATACCCAGTGAGTGCAGAAAGCCCAAGGTGTAGCACGATCACAATGAGCATGAAGACCCAGCCCGTACCTGCTGCTTCGCCCACAAGATAATCAACAATGAAAGTTTGCCCAGCTTTGAAATTGGTGAGTACTTTGAACAAGCTTTGATTCAAAACTTGAGCACGTTCATCCCAGATGAGCCAATAACCGGTAATGCCAATTGCCCAAACGACCACAGCCATGCCTACGCCAGTGACCCATGCCAGCCAGCGTGGTCCGCGGAAGCGATCTTGGAAGAAGGTGCGCCATCCATGCAGGAGGGCGAAGATCACGGCGGCGTCTGACGCATAACGGTGCATGGCACGGATGACGCGACCGATAAAGTTCGATTCAATATCCGATACGGCGTGATACGAAAATGTAAAGCCGAAGGGATAGAACATTGTCAGGTAGATACCGGTGAGCAAAATGACCACCAATAAAAAGATGGTGATGGTGCCGGTATGGTAGAGCGGATTAAAACGCGGATCGTTGATGAGCCAGTTGATGGGGGCTTCAAGGCGTAGGGAAATGCCTTCGAAGAAGTTAAGCAGTTTCCGGCTGGGGGAATTGAGGCGCGCTTTCCAATCCACGCTGGGGTTGCGTTCGGAAAGAGAGTCGGTCAATTGTTGTTTTACGGGGGGAGTGGTCATGTTTTTGTCTGTAGGGTACGGATAATTTCGCTTGAACAAAAACTAAGAATAGGAACAAGTAGTAAAGGTTGCGAAATAAGGTGGACGATAAACCGTGGACGATGGACCCTGTAAACGGTCTGCCGTCCACGGTCTACGGTCAAATGAGACGGGTGACAGCCCGAAGACCGTCACCCGTTTTTAAGATTTTTGAAACTACCAGACGCGGAAGCCTGGGGCGTTGAGCGAAATGTTCTTGATCAGGTCGAAGAGGACAGGTCCGTAGACGACGACGATCAGAGCAATGGTGGCATAGAGCCAAGGAGCCCAGCGGTCGAGCCAAGCGGGGGAGGTGGCGGGGTCTTGCATGGGTTCAGCAACAGGAACTTCCACTTCGCTTTCCACTTTCACTTTGCTGGTGGCAGTCATCAACATCACCAACAGATAGAGGAAGCCACTGACGAAGAGGATGGCACCACCGATACCGACCTGAATAAGGCGGCTGTTCCATTCGGCGGGGACGTAAGGAGCCAAGCCGAGTGGTACGCGGCGAGGAGCGCCGAGCAAACCAAGCACATGCATGGAGTTGGAGAAGATGATCATACCCACAAACCACACCCAAGACTGGATCATTGCCCACTTGGGCTGCCAGAGTTTCTTGCCGGTGAGGTACGGAACCAACCAGTAGGAGATACCCATGAAGCTAAGAGTTACGCCTGTGGCAACGGTCAGGTGGAAGTGACCAGGGACGAAAGCGGTGTTGTGCAACACAAGGTTGACGTTATAGGAAGCATTCGCCAAACCACCGATACCGCCGAAGAAGAACAGGATACCGGCGAGGAGCTGAGCGGAAACGGAGGGGTCACTCCAGTTCAGTTTCCCGATCCAAGCGAGAGCGCCCTTGCCGCCATTCTTGCGAGCACCGTATTCGAGCGATGCGACCACGGTAAAGGCAGTCATCATGGAGGGGAAGAACACACCGAAGGTCAACATGGAGTGGATGAACTTCCAAGCGGGAGGGACGCCAGGATCCACATACTGGTGGTGGAAACCGAGCGGAGTGGAAAGAACCAAGAATATCCAGAAGGAGAGGCGGGCGAGAGAGTCGCTGAACATCTTGCTGTTGGAAGCCTGCTTGGGGAGCATCGCATACCAGGAGATGTACGCTGGCAGAAGCCAGAAGTACACCAAGGGGTGACCGGTGAACCAGAAGTAGGTACGAGCAAGCTGTGGGTCTACGCCTTCGATGAGACCCAAAGACCAAGGCAGAAGCATGGTGAGGATTTCAGTTGCAACACCGATAGTACAAATCTGCCAAAGTACGAAAGTAAGAACTGAAGCAAAGGCAATGAACGGGGTGCGTTCGCCAGCATTTTCTTTGCGCCAAGCGAAGTAAGTAATGAGCAACCCCCAACCTTCCACCCAGCTACCAACCACGACGAGGGTCAAACCGGCATAGAATGCCCAGTTTGCCTTGAGGGGAGGATAGAAAGTGAAGAGCACGGTGGCTTCATTGGCGAGAATCGGAATGGCAGCGGTGACAACACCAACAACCATCACCCAGAAACCGACTTTGTTCAATACAGGGTTCTTAAGTGAGCGTTTGAGACCAAAAACAACATTGAAGGTCAAAAAGCCCATAATGAAGAAGGTCGTCCAAACCAAGGCGTTCAACACACCATGGACGGTAAGACCCTGATAGTAGGACTTAATGAACGGCTTGAGGTAGGGGTAGAAATCCCAACCAGCATGTTCAAAAGCTTGCAGCGGACCGAACAAGCTACCAACCGCAAGTGCGAGGATGGCAACCAAAATATGGGAGCCGACAAGTTTCTTTTCGGCAGGGGATACTTGATATTGTTTCATAGTTGACTCTCTTTGCACTTATGGTGTAACGGTGATCGCACCATACATCACGGCGTGACCACTTCCGCAGTATTCAGTGCAGATGAAGTTATAGGTGCCAGGTTTATCGAACTTGATGGTCAGTTTGGAGACCTGTCCGGGAATGACCATGAAATTTGCATTCGTGTTCTGAATTTTGAACCCATGCTGAAGGTCAGCAGAGGTTACATAGAACGACACGCTGGACCCAGCAGGAATGCTCATTTCTTTGGGCAGGTATTCCCAGTTGGGAACCGCACGTGCCAATACATAGGCATCGTATTTACCAGGAGCAATCTCACGCAAACCGGGATTCGACCATGGGCTGTTAGGGTCGGTGGCAACGGTCTTCGGATCTACACGTTGTTCGGGGGCAGGAACCTGAATGCCCAAACCGAAAGCGGCAACGCTAACGGCTGTAGCAAACAATACGAGCAAGATGGCGCTAATAATCATCCAATTGCGTTCGTATGGGTCAATATGCAATTTCTCTGTGCTCATAGTGTGCCTCCACGTCCGACAAGGATCATATAGATCGTTGCCCAGATTGCGATGAGTGTGATCACGAATATCGTCAAGACTGCAATGGTGCCAGTCGGGCGAAACTCATCGTCTTCTTTATCTTTCTTCGCCATGTTACATTCTCCTCTTGAAAAAATGAAATTAGGATGACTACCGCTTCACGCGGCGCCGCAAGCTGCGGTGGTGGAAAATGGGCAGTTCTTTACGCTGTAGCAGGTCCACCTCCTTATTGCCGTAGCATGTACTTCAAATCATCGGCGATCTCTTCAGAAGTGACGCCGAATGGAAATACCAACTTCAAATATCCTTCCCGGTCTAATACCATTAAAGTCGCTGTATGATCGATCAAATACCCTGTTGCTTCGCTGCCGTCTTTCTTTTGATAGAAAACTCCGTACAGTGATGTAATTTCATCGATTTTTTCTTTTTCCCCTGTAATACCAATAAACGATGGGTAAAAGTGACCCATGTATTCTTTTAATTTTTCGGGCGTATCGCGGTCTGGGTCGAGCGAGACCATAATGAGCTGCACATCGTCTGCTTTTGTGCCCATTTCTCGCAATGCCTGTGCGACGTTTGCAAGCGTGCCGGGGCAAATATCAGGGCAGAAGGTGTACCCGAAATAAAGCAACACCAACTTGCCACGGAAATCACTTAGGGTTACGTCACCCTCAGCGCTCTTCAGAGTGAAGTTATACGAAGGTTCAGGTGATTGAATGACCGTTCCATGAAAGGTGTGGGGGCGCAGAAAATATATTCCTGCTATCAAAACAAGAATTGTCGCAATACTGATAAGAAAAACTCTAACCTTCATAAACGTGTCATTGTCCTTTATGGTGCGTAACAAAGAAAAAGATGAGCTGCTTCGTATGCCAACTTCGTAGTGCCTTTGCTGTTCTTTACTTCATCTGCCAGCACACCCATATGGCGAAGAATGCGGTCTGCATCTGAAACTTCGGTTGTGTAGCGATATTCTGCGCGAATGATGCCCCACCCATCGACAAGAACGTAGCCGGGGTCGAGTGCAAAATCACCGTTGCCTTTGTCTTCATAGTACGTCTCAAAACCTGAACCAACGATGGTTTTGAGTAAAGCTTTATTTGAGGATGTAACGAACGTCCACTGGTCAAAGTTTGCACCTAGATTGGATCCGTATTCTTTTAACGTAGCTGCTGTATCCCGATCTGGATCAATGGAGATGGTGACAAAGGAAACCGGAATGTTTCCCAAGTCCACTTCGTTGAGGCGGGCTTGCACCTCTTTCATGGTTGCGCTCATTTTGTCGCAAGATGGGCAGTTGGTGTATGTGAAAGAGTAGAGTACGAACTGTCCGCGGAAATCTTCACTTGTAACCGTTTCGCCATCCTGATTGATAAAGCTATAAGCAGGGGAGAGGCGCATGCGGGGTAGTACTTGAATGGGCTGAAAAACTTTAAATGCGAAAGCGGCAATTGCCAGAGCACCAAAGAGCGTGTAAAGACCGTTGAGAGCGTATTTGTTCATGCAGAGATGCTATCAGTGAGAGAAAAGCTTTTTTGATTAGAAACAACTTTGAGTTGGTTTGAGGCGTTTGTCGCCTCCTGGCTGGCTTCGATTTGTTTTCCGTCTTCTACCAATTGCTTGAAGGTAATGCGCGACATTTCGGCTTTCAGTATGTCGTTCAATCGCTTCCACTGACAGCTGACCGGGCATTTCGTCTCAAAGGGACAATCGCCTTCCTTTAATATGCAATCGGAAATGACTAAGTTGCCTTCAAAATGTTCCACAACCTGTAGGAGGGTGATCTCACTAGGGAGGTGCGCCAGACTAATACCACCATCACGCCCGGGCTGAGTTTTGATATAACCGCCGTTGGCCAATTCAGCCACGATGCGTTGAAGCAAAGAAGGCGGAATTAGCATTTCGCGCCCAATCTCTGAGGTTGGCAGACGAGTCCCTTGCGGCTTTTTTGCAAGTGCCAGTACCACACGAACTGCATAATCTGTTTGGCGGTTTACGCGGAACATCAGAATCCTTTGGGTTAACATTGACATTCAAAGTCAACGTTTACAAAGATTGTAAGGATTCAGGGCTTTCTTTTGATGTGTTATTAATCACATTGTTAAATGACATACGTCTCATATTCTTGTTTACACGTGAAGTATTTATGACAGATTCTGTTCTATGTATCAAAAAATAACATGAGCACTTATGTAGGGCTTTAATAGCTATTCCCAGCACTATTTTTTCATTAAAAGGGGCGGCGGGATGGAGGGTTATTTATGGTTTGATTTGGGGATATAATCGTCAAAATTTAACTCAGAGGTAATACATGATAGATCCCGTTCTTTTTAGTTTTAAATTATTCACGTGGCAAGTCACACTAACATGGTATGGCTTGATCGTGATGTCTGGTGTGTTGGTAGCTGCCTGGTTCGCCGAACGTGAAGTACGCCGCCGTGGTGAAAATGGTGAGGTGCTGATCGACGCGATGGTGTGGGCAGTGGTTGCCGGTATTATTGGTGCGCGTTTATGGTATGTGATGAATGCGTTGATTGGCGGCAATCGTTCTTATATTGATGATCCCATGTCTATTATCCGCCCGCCAATTGCTGGGTTGCATTTCTTTGGCGGCTTGCTCTTTGGTGCGATCGCTCTCATTATTTATTTACGAAATAATGGCTATGATGTGTGGTTGTTCATGGATGCCGTGGCGCCGGTGGCTTTGCTTGGGCAAGCTGTGGGTAGAATTGGAAATTACATTAATCAGGAACTGTATGGTCCGCCAACCCAACTTCCATGGGGCATTTCGATCCCTGCGGATCACCGCCTCCAACAATATGCAGATTTGGCAAAGTATCCTGTCGAGTCGACTCGTTTTCACCCCACCTTTGCTTACGAAATGGTTTTGAACGTTTTGGCTTTCCTTTTCATCATGTGGTATGCCCGCCGTGATGAAGAAGAACCCAAGCCAGGTACCCTTTTCAGCATGTGGTTGATCGCTGCTGGTTTCATTCGTACCTTCATTGAATTCTTCCGCCCAGATCAGCCCCGCCTTGGCGATACGTTTATTACTACATCCATGTTGGTCGCTTTCCTAATGGGTGTTACTGGTGTGATCTTATTCCTCGCCCGCTATGGCAAGATTCAAATTGCCTCTCTTGAAGGTTGGGAAGAAGAATATTTCATCAAAAAGGTCGAGAAGAAATCTCCCACTCGCGCTCGTAAAGTAGAATCTGCTCCTGCTGTTGTGGAAACTGAAGACTCTGAAGTTGAAGAACCGGTCGCAAAGCGAAAGTCTCCTGCCCGGGCAAAAGCTACTGCTGAGAAGAAGACAACAACCAAGAAAGCCCCCGCTAAGCGTAAGAAAGCGGAATAGGAAAGTTTTAAGTAGAAACTAAGACGCTGATGGAACTTCCATCAGCGTCTTTTATTTACACACATCGCTTCTTTCTAGACCTCAAGCCTGTGTGGAGAACCGGAACATTTCCATCCCGAAATAGATTTGTTTGCGGGTAAAAGAGTAGGAACTGTCATGGTGTGTCCTTTCGGATGGAATATACTTTAATAGAACTATGTAAGGTCAGTGTAACGCTGATTGTCCAATAGGATGAATGGATTGTATCCCTGTAAGAGATTGGAGTGCTTTAATGAAAATTGCTGTGTTTGGTACTGGCGGTGTGGGCGGATATTTTGGCGGGCGTCTGGCTCAGAATGGGCAGGATGTCACTTTTATTGCGCGTGGAGCGCATTTGGCAGCAATGCAAGCTACGGGGTTAAAAGTTGAATCTGTGGATGGAAATTTCGCGGTTCAGTCCATCAAAGTGAGTGAATCTCCTCATTCGATTGGCAAGGTTGATTTAATTTTGCTTGCTACCAAAGCCTGGCAATTAAATGATGCCATTCAGCAAATGAAACCGATGGTTGCAGAGAATACGGTAATTCTTCCTCTGCTCAACGGCATGGAACACATGGATTCGTTGTTTGCTCATTTTGGCACCGCACATGTGATAGGTGGCTTGTGTCGTATTAGTGCCTACATTGGTGGACCTGGCATTATTCGTCATGTAGGGGTCAAACCCTATATTGCATATGGCGAATGGGGTCACTCCAAGAGCGAACGCATTCAGTCTATTCATGCCTTGTTTAGTTCGATCAATGGTATTGTCGCAGAAATTCCAGAAGATATTCATGTCGCCATGTGGGAGAAATTCATCTTCATTGTTGGCACAAGTGGTGTCGGTGCGTATACCCGCCAAACGATCGGGGAGTATCGTTCCAACCCTGAAACTCGCGCCATGCTTCAGAATGCCATGCAAGAAACATCTGCCATTGCCTATGCTAAAGGTGTTAACCTCGCTCCTGATTTTGCAGATGTCACAATGAAACGCATTGATACGATTGACCCAAGTATCACAGCCTCTATGCAAAAAGACATGATGGCGGGTAAACCTTCTGAGCTTAATGAACAAACGGGAGCAGTTATTCGTATGGGAAAGGCGCTTGGCGTGCCTACCCCAACCCATGAAAAAATATTTGCTGCCTTGTTGCCACTTGAGCAACAAGCTCGTAGCGGCTGATCATACTAGCCGAATGTCTAGTATCGTCCCACCCAATTCACCGATACACTCCGAACATTGGCTCGCTAGAATGAGAATCAAGGAGTAACAACTATGAGCAAAAATATTTTTAGTGAACTTTCTGACGCCATGGCAAACGCTGCCGAGAAGGCTGGCAAATATACCGTGTTGGTAGATGCACGTCGCCGCATGCCTGCCAGCGGAATTGCAATGGATAAAGATACGATTCTGACCGCCGGACATGTTGTGGAACGAGAAGAAGATATCAAGATTCTTTTTAGCGACGGCAAAGAAGCAACTGCACGCCTCATCGGTCGGGACCCGGGAACGGATCTCGCTGTCTTGAAATTAGACTCCGCTGTAGCCACTCCTGCAGAAGTTGCAAAGACGGCAGCACGGGTAGGGCAGTTTGTGCTTGCCTTAGGTCGCCCCTCTGCCAATGGAATTGAATCCAGCTTTGGCACGATCAACAAACTTGGCGGACCCGTCCGCACTGGGCGTGGCGGTATGTTAGAGCGATACATCAAGACCGATGTTGTCTCTTACCCCGGCTTCTCTGGCGGACCGCTCATTAACGGCGATGGCGAAGTGTTTGGTATCAACACCTCCGGTTTTGGCATGGGCGGTGAAGCCATCACGATCCCCGCAGATTTGGCGTGGAAGATCGCAGAAGCCCTTGCGAAGCACGGCAAAATCAAACGTGGATACATTGGTGTCCGCAGCCAAACCGTTAACCTCCCAGCCGATGCACAGACCCAGTTGAGCCGCGAGCAAGAAACCGGTTTGTTGCTGGTGGGTATTGAGAAAGATAGCCCGGCAGAGCAAGGCGGCTTGATTGTCGGTGATATTCTCGTGGGCGTTGCTGGCGTTGCAGTAGAACACCATGACGAATTATTCGCCCGTCTCAGTGGTGACGTGGTTGGTAAACCCACCGCCATGGACATTCTGCGCGGCGGCAAGTTGCAAACTGTGAATGTGGTCGTAGGAGAAAGATAGTTTTAACTGATGACGATGGACGATTGTCCATCATCATCGGTCTATCGTCCATGATGATCCATGTAACCATCGTCTCGCCGAACCATGCCTTGCGGGTTGGGTTGCGTGAAATGCTCACGAACCGACCGAATATCCGCGTGGTGGGGGAGGCGACGCGACTTGCAGATGTTAATGAACGTGAAACCGAGGTGGCTGTGCTTGCCTCGGTTTCTTCTGTTGTGCATGGATTGCAACAAAAAGATTTTGGCATTCTCTTTCTGACGGATGATATCGAAACGGTACGACCTTTGCTGTCAACAGGGGTGAGCGCGTGGGGAGTCTTATCCTCTGAAGCCAACGCCGATGAATTAGCCGCGGGAATCGCCGCAGTGGCAGAAGGGCTTTGGGTGGGGGCTCCCGGCTTGGTCGAGGGCTTGATGCGTTTGCCAAAGGGCGGAGAAAGTTCGGGAGAAGAGGCGCTGGCAGAGCCGCTTACGGCACGAGAGAAGGAAGTCCTCCAACACATGGCTGAAGGACTTGCCAATAAACAAATTGCATTGGTGCTCGGCATCAGTGAACACACGGTCAAGTTTCATCTTTCGGCGTTGTACGCCAAACTGGGAGCGGCAAGCCGCACCGAGGCTGTGAAGCGCGGCATTGAACTGGGGCTGATCTCGCTCTAATTTCTTATTTGACTGTAATGCTGTTGACAGGTTTGGCAGGTAAAATATTTAGACTTTATAGGTCTATATATTATGCCAAACGAATTTCACTACAAATGGGAATGGGACTTGGCGTCTTCGCCAGAAGCATTGTGGCCGCTTGCATCGGATACCAATCGTTTCAATCGCGATACCGGCTTGCCGCCCATGCAGTTGTTGGGGATACAAAACCGTATAAAACAAGTAAAGTTTAAAGTACCTGTTGTAAATATCATTTGGGATGAAGAACCGTTCGAGTGGACCTATCCATATCGCTTTGGGATTCTTCGTCGCTATCGCAACGGTCCGTTGCAAGAGATGCGGGTAGATTGCCGCCTGGAGCGCCGCGAAGCGGGTACACATTTGATCTATGAAGTGTGGGCGAAAGCCCGCAATATCTTGGGGGATATCGCCATTCCATTGGGAATTGGCATTTACAGTGCAAAACGATTTGGGGATGCGTTCAAACTCTATGACCGTATCGCTTCAATCTCTAACGCGCTGCCTGGCACCACCACCAAACAGAATCTCAGCCCAAGCGGACACACCCGTTATCGCTTGCTGCGTGAGCGACTCTCTGCTCAACAGGCGGACCCAATCACTCTCGACCGGTTATATGAATATTTCCAACGCGCCGATGATTTATCGATTCAGCGCATGCGACCTTACGCACTGGCAGATGGCTGGAATTTGCCACGTCGTACCGTGTTGGAGACCTTCCTTTACGCTACCCGCGAAGGGATCTTGGACATGTATTGGGATCTGCTTTGCCCAGAGTGCCGAGGCGTAGCCGAAGACCATAAACGTTTGGGTGATGTGCATGCTCACTCGCATTGCAATACGTGCCAGATCGATTTCAATGTGAACTTTGACCAAAATGTAGAGGTGATTTTTCGCCCGAATCCATCCATTCGGCAAGTAGATACGTCGATTGAGTTTTGTGTGGGCAGCCCGCAGCGACAGCCGCACATTGTCTTTTCATGGATCGTGCCGCCGCGTGAACAGTTGCCCTTCAATACCATGTTGAAAGCCGGGCGTTATCGTTTATCGGCTTCTGCATTGGAAGGGTCGCAGATATTAACGGCCATCACAGATGGACCTGCCACGATGGATTTCCATGCCGATAAATTAGGCTGGAATAGCGATTTCTTGAAGATCGGGTTGAACCCAAATATTCGTCTGTTCAATGATTCAGACTTTACGCAAACCTTCCAAATGGAACGCGTGGTTTGGTCAGAACAGGCTGCCACTGCTGCCGATGTAACGACCTTGCAGGTATTCCGTGACTTGTTCTCAAACGAAGTCTTGCGCGTGGACGAAGAGATCTCCGTCGGTTCGATGACCTTGATGTTCACGGATCTGCGTAATTCGACCAAGATGTATCGCGAGATCGGGGATGCCCCGGCTTTTGGACGGGTGCGTGAGCACTTTGAAATTTTGGAACAAGCTGTGGCAAAAGAAGAAGGCGCGGTTGTCAAAACCATGGGAGATGCCGTGATGGCGGCGTTCCGCAAACCGGTCTCTGCAGTGCGCGCTATCTGGGATGTGCAACGGGAGTTAACTGCTCGGGGGATTCCGCCGTTGAGCATCAAAGTAGGCATCCATCATGGTCCGTGTATTGTTGTGAATTTGAATGACCGGCTCGATTATTTCGGTTCGGCGGTCAATATTGCGGCACGGCTTCCACACTTTTCATCGGGAGGGGAGTTGGTTCTCTCGGGCGAGATTCGCCACGACCCCGAAGTGAGCGAGTTCCTTGCCCAGAATGCCGCCCCGAATACGGTCTCTCGCTTCCAATCTGAGTTACGCGGTTATGACACACCCATGGAAATGTGGCGGGTGAGAATATAAAGAGCTATAAAGAAAGCGCCGAGTGCAAACCCGGCGCTTTTTGTTTTAGGAAGGCTTATTTGGTTTTCGTTTGATCCACTTGATAATGAGCCAAAGGATCAATATAGGCGGTGCAAAGATCGGTACCAGTACCAGTACGAACCAGATCAGCATATTGATGATGCCTTGGTATGCCCAGGTGACAGTTCCAATGGCTTTTTCAGCGGTTTCGCCGGGCTTCCATGGGTCTTTCGGTGTGGGAGTGGGGCTGGGCGTTGCCGTAGGTGTGGGCGGAACATAATCTGGCAGTTTCGGTTCGATGTTCACTGTGATTGTTGAGAAAGAAGACCGGTCTTGCAGGTAATTGATACGCCCTTTGATCTCTTCGATCTGACGTTCGATTTCGGAGAGTTGTTGATTGATCAGTAACGCCTCTTCTACAGTTTTGGCTTGGTCCAGAAAGGACTTGATCCGTTCGCGGGTGGCTTCCAGGTTGACGAGCTGAGATTGCAAGTCCACATATTGATCGGTGACATCTTCACCGGATGCGTTTTCATCCAGAACTTCCAGTGAAAGGTCACGCAGGCGGTTGAGGGTTCGCTCAAAAGACTGAACGGGGACGCCCATGGTGATGGTGGCGTATTTGTAATTTTTGCCATCTACATGGGTCTGATTCCATACTCTTGAGCTGATGATGTACCCGCCTGAGTCACCAACTACCTGTGTGATGCGGTCAATGGCTTGATCTGAATCTTCTACCAACAAGCGCATATCGGCATTTTTGATGATGAGGTGCGTAGTGACTGCCACATTATCCGCGGACCCCGTCTCATACATTGAGCCATCTTTCAAGCTGGATTCAGAGCCTGTTTCAGCTTGAGGGGCAGCGATTTCATCGGGTGCTTCCATGGCAGGAGCCTCTGTGGCTGCGGCGGACATTTCTTCCGAATAATATTGTTCGGTTGCGGCAGGGCTTCCTCCGCAGGCGTTTAGGACCAGCATTCCCACGATAAGGAACACTGGCAGCAATGTGATGCGTGATTTCATTTCATCCTCCGTATTTGATTTTTGAATTTCGGCGTTGTACAAGTGACGTACTTGCGGTGAAAAAAGTTCCTAAGTCATGGGTTTTCCTCCTTTCATATTTTTATGTCGATTCGGCGTATCAACATAAAAAAGGGTTTCTTCTATCATATAAGAAACAAAAGCTTGTTACCAATACTTAAGAATGGATTTTAGGAGCAAAATAAAAAAACGCCGCGGGTGCGGCGTTTTGGTTCATGATTCTTGTATGACCACTTCTTGTTTCCATCCCTCCTGGTGAGACCGAACTGTCAGTTCGGCAAGCCCACGCGGTACAACATTCTTAATGAGCACTTCTTCCAAGGGCATCCAAATGGGTTCATAGCTTCCATTTTCTGCGAAGGGTTCTGTATATTCTTCACCAGTGCCCGTTCCAAATTCGCCGTCCACCCACTCTACGACAAAATAGACTTGGTCGCGCCTGCCTGTGCGTAAAATAGTAGCTGCTTTTTGGATAATTTTGACGCGAATCCCCAGCTCTTCTTCTGCTTCACGAACGGCAGCTTCCTCATCTGTTTCGCCCTCGTCCACACCGCCACCGGGAAAAGCAAAGTAATGTCGCCCTTGTTTGTATCGTTCGATCAGTGCCAGCTTGCCTGCATGGATCAGAATAATGCCTGAACGTTTACGCATAGCTCTCCTTCTGAACTACAAAAAAATATCGGGCAATTGCCCGATCTATTTCAAATTGCTCAAAATGTTACGTGTCTGCCGTACATCTTCATGAATTTGGTCAATAAGCGCTTCCACGGTTGTATAACGGATCTCTTCCCGTAGCCGGGTTACGAATTCCAACGTCAGCACCTCGCCGTAAATATCACGGTCAAAATTGAGAAGGTAGGCTTCAAGGCTTTGCGTCTTGCGCTCAGGGGTGAAGGTAGGGTTGAAACCGATATTGGTGGCAGCCATAAAGCGCTCATCCCCAAGTTTTGCCCAGCAGGCATAAATGCCATTGGGCGGAGTTGCCTTTTGTGGAGCATAATCTACATTGGCAGTGGGGAAGTTGATCTGCTTTCCGCGCCCCGCTCCATGAATCACCTCACCGCTCATGCGGTATGGATATCCAAGTAGCTTGCTCGCTTCGGGCATATTGCCGATGGATACCAGTTTGCGAATTTCGGTGGATGAGATCACGCCGCTTTCGTCGCTCAGGGCTGGCACTACTTCGACGCTATATCCTAACTCCGAGCCGATCTCAGTGAGACGCGGCGCATTGCCTTCGCGTCCCTTACCCAATGCAAAATCGTAACCGATCAGCAGGTGACTGAGTCCGAGGTGCGCTTTCAGACTAGACATATATTCATGGGCAGGGACAGTTGAAAGGTCCCGTGTGAAGCGCTGGGTAATGACGGCATCTACGCCTAGCGAGCCGAGCAAGTCTGCTCGTTCATCGGGTGTGGTCAGACAATGAATTTCCCTGCCAGTAAGTACTGTTGCCGGGTGTGGAGAAAAAGTCAGCACTACGGCAGGGGCGTTGTTGGCGTGGGCATTGTTTACTAATTTTTGGATGATTTCACGATGCCCGCGGTGTACACCATCGAATACGCCAATAGTAAGATATGAATTTTTGAGAGAAACTTCTTCGAGGGAGCGATAATGATGCATAAGAAAAGCCGCCTTTGACGGCGGCTTTATTTTATCATCCCGTGTTAATCAGACGTGAAGAATACTTTCTTCGGTTGCCATTCTTTGTTGCCTGTTTCTACATTATCTGCCTGAACCATGAGCGCAACCAATTCGCCTTGAGTGCTAACGCCACGTACCTTTTCATGGACGATGTCTGAAGCTTTTGCCACTACACGGTGACCATGCCGGACGGCTTCCACTTCGTCGGGGTTGAGTTCGATGGCGGGCCAATCGCCGAGCGCTTCAGCCGCAGGGATGAGGTATTGATACCAATTGCCTGCATTGAAGGCTTCTTGCAGTTTGCGCAACGGAACGGCATCGCGCAGGGTGAACTTTCCGCTCTTGGTGCGGCGTAAGCCAACGAGGTAAGCGCCACAACCTAATTTTTTACCAAGGTCATTTGCCAAAGAACGAACGTATGTGCCGGAGGAACAGTGAACATCAATGACCACTTCGGGGGGAGTCCATTCGAGCACTTCGAGGTGATGCACGGTAATGGTGCGCGGTTCGAGTTCCACTTCTTCGCCTTTGCGTGCCATTTCGTACGCTTTGCGTCCCTGTACCTTAACAGCAGAATAGGGGGGCGGGGTCTGCTCAATTTCGCCAACAAATGTCTTGAGGGCATCTTCAAATTCAGCTTCGGTGATATTAGAAGGGTCTTTGGTGGGGGTGAACTTTCCTTCTGCATCATAGGTGTCTGTGGTACCACCCAGGCGGATAATGGCTTGATAGCGTTTATCAGATGCGGAAACATATTCACTTAAACGAACGGCGGGACCTACTAATATAACCAATACACCAGAAGCTCTAGGATCTAAGGTGCCGGTGTGACCCGCGCGGCGTAAACCGGTTCCATTGCGAATTGCTTGTACTACATCGTGAGAGGTCATACCCACGGGTTTATCGATAACGAGCGCGCCTGATATGGCGTTTTTTACATCCTGACTATTCATACAATCCTCCTACTTTCTTTTCCTTTGGTGTCCATGTTTATTATGACATGTTTATGTGTTTTTTGAGTTAAAAATATATAGCTTTTTGGTACTAATTTAAATTGCAATATTAGGCTTACTTTACAAACTTAACAACTCACGAGTCTTATTGAGAGCTTCTTTTTGTATCTCTGCCAAGTTCCCCTCAATATCTGCTCCTGCGGCTGCGGCATGACCGCCTCCATTGAAATGTTTTGCAATTGGCGAAACGTCAATGCCCGCCTGAAGAGCACGCCAAGAGATCTTTACTTTGTTATCGGTCTGTTGAACAAAGACCATTCCCACTTTATGTCCTTCGATGGCTGAGATCATATTGATCAAATCTGCATCATCGTTGCCACCATAACCCGCAGATTTGCGATCTTCTAATGTCAGCGTTCCCCATACAATGCCATCTTTGCTTTCCAAGCTTGAAAGACCCTCGCCCCAATACTTAGCAGCCGGGAGAGATTTTCTTACGAGAGATTGCATGTAAATTTCAGGAAGGTCCACGCCTGATTCCATCAGGGTTGCTGATTGACGCAACGCTTCTGGTGTGACGTTGGAAGTGCGGAAGCCAAGTGTATCGGTGAGGATGCCGGTCAGCAATGCAGCAGCGACTGGCTTGGTGATCTTGAGACCCCAAGTAGGGAGGTGGTTGGTGAGAATTGCCGCAGTGGCAACTTCTTCTGCTTCAATCAGGTTTAATTTCCCAAATTTTTCGTTGGTCTTGTGATGGTCAATATTAATATCTGGTTGACCAAAATTTTCAAAGATTTTCCCCGTTCGTTTGAAATCGGCGCAATCTACAGTAATGAATGTGTCGTGCCCGCCGCTTGGTTCTTTTTTGATGAGTTCACTGCCTTCAAGAAATTTGAAAGAAGAAGGGGCGCCATCTACTAGGATCATTTCGACGGTTTTCCCGGCTTCGATAAGAGCGAGTCCAAGTCCGAGTAGGGAGCCGATGGCGTCTCCGTCTGGGCGTACATGCGATGCGATCACCACCTTCTTAGCATCCGCGAGCCGTTTTTTTATATCCCCTGAGGTCTGATCTGTCACTATAATTTCTCCACAATTCCTTATTTTCAATAAGGATGATTATTTTTTGTTCCTTAACCCTGCCAACAGTTTTTCGATATGGTCGGCATTTTCAGGGGTGGGGTCCCAATGAAATCGCAATTTTGGAAATGCACGCAGCTCTACCCGAGCAGAAAGAGTGCGGCGAAGGAAGCCAGACGCGGATTTTAATCCTTCTAATACTTCTTCGGAGCGGGAGGCTCCTTCTACAGCAGAGACATACACTTCAGCAAAGGCAAGTTCACGGTCCACTTTGATGCCGGTCACGTAGATTTGCTTGAGGCGCGGATCACTAATCTCATGAATCAGCATTTCCGAGAGTTCCTGCTGAATACGGTCTTCAATTCGTTTGATTCTAATTCCAGATGGCATAATCGTTCCAAATGTTACTACTTACATATCACTTTGTTACATGATATGTAAGTAGTAAAAATACTTATTCTAAGATGTAGCAAACAAGGGTGTCGCCAGATTGGATGTCGGAGAAGTTCTTGAAACCGACACCGCACTCAAACCCTTGGCGGATTTCTTTCACATCATCTTTCTCATGGCGTAGAGAGGAGAGGTCACCTTCGTAGATAATATCCGAATCGCGATACAGGCGAACCTTGGCGCCGCGCTTCAATTCGCCATCGGTTACACGGCAACCAGCCACACGTCCAAACTTGGATGCGGTGAAGACCTGCAAGACGGTTGCCTTGCCAAGAACCTTTTCCTTGAGGTCAGGTTCCAACATACCATTGAGGGCTTTTTCAATGTCCTCGGTCATGCGGTAAATGATCTCGTAGAGGCGAATGTCCACGCCTTCTTTTTCAGCCATACGGCGGGCATCCACGTCGGCTTGGACGTTGAACCCGATCATGATGGCTTTGGAAGCTGCAGCGAGCATTACGTCATTGTTGCCGATATTACCAGTTTCAGCGTGCAAGACCTTCAAACCGATCTCACCCTGACCGAGCTTATTCAATTCGGTAATGATGGGGTCAAGTGAACCTTGCACATCGGCTTTGACGATGAGGTTGAGTTCTTTTGCTTCACCAGCTTGAACTTTGCTGAACAGGTCTTCGAGCGAGAGTTTCTTGCGAGATTGCGCCTGAGTCTTCAGCACTTCGAGGCGTTCGCCCACAATGACGCGCGCTTCTTTTTCAGACGGTACGACTTCGAACAAATCTCCAGCGGAGGGAACGTCACTGAGACCCATGACAGCGACCGGCGTGGAAGGACCCGCCTTCTTGACCGGCTTGCCCTTGTAGTCGGTGATGGCACGGAGTTTTCCATGCGCGGTACCAGCTACAACCACATCGCCAGATTCGAGGGTTCCGTTCTGAACGAGCAAGGTCGCCAGCACGCCTTTGGATTTATCCAATTCCGCTTCGATGACGGTGCCGATCACTTTACCGCCCGGGTTGGCTTTGATCTCGTTGCTATCTGCCACGAGCAAAACGCCTTCGAGCAAATCGTCGATGCCTTTTTTCTGTTTGGCAGAAACCGGCACGACCATGGTATTTCCGCCCCAGTCATCTGGGACGAGTTCGAGTTCGGCAAGTTGTTGTTTGACACGGTCTGGGTTGGCGTTGGGTTTATCGACCTTGTTCAATGCCACCACGATTGGAACACGAGCCGCCTTGGCATGCGCAATCGCTTCTTTGGTTTGGGGCATCACACCATCGTCGGCAGCCACCACAAGGATGACGATATCGGCACCCTGGGCACCACGCGCACGCATCTGCGTGAACGCCGCGTGACCGGGAGTATCGAGGAAGGTGATGAGACGTCCCTTCATTTCAACTTGATACGCACCGATGTGCTGGGTAATGCCGCCAGCTTCTCCGGCTGCCACATCTGTAGAGCGGATGGCATCTAACAAACTGGTCTTGCCATGATCTACGTGACCAAGAATGGTTACGACGGGGGGGCGTTGCTTCAGTTGCGCTTTATCTTCCCCAGCAATCATCTGACGCCACATGGGCACTTCGCCCGCTTCTTCTTTGGCATCTTCTTCAACGGCTTCGGGTACGGCTTCAAAACCATACTCTGCAACCACAATCGCGGCGGTATCGTAATCCACCGTCTGATTAATGGTCGCCATTACGCCATTGGTCATTAATTTTTTGATCAGGTCAATCGGGCTTTTTTCGATCTTTTGAGCCAGGTCTCGTACTACAATGCTGGCAGGTAATTCGATCTTATTTCCGTTTTCACTCATAAGCCACCTCCTTGAATCTCAAAACATATCTTTGTTCAATATATCAGGCAGCCTGTGAGCGAGTGGCTTATTCGTTCACATGGCTTAACCGTCAGTCTCTGCTTCTGGCAGAGTATTCATAAATTCTTCCAAACGGGCGCGGTCTTCTGCGCTAATTTCCGTTTTTAAGGCGTGTGCTAAACCGCCTTTTAATCCGCGCACCCAGCAAGAACGCTTATCGTGCAAGTAAGCGCCCCTTCCTGCCAGCTTGCCGGTGGGGTCCACACGCACGCCTTCTGCTGTGCGGACAATTCTCAGCAATTGTCGTTTCGACAGGATTTCCCGGCACCCGACACAGGTGCGCTGTGGAACATGTTTTACGCGTTGTACAGGTTTCTTGACCACGTCCGTTTACTCCCCTCCTCCATATTGTTGGAGGAGGGAATCATTAATTACCATGCCTCGTCGCCGCCGCCGTCATCACGCTTGTGTTTCTTGCGCGAGACAACTTCGCCAAGGCTTTCATCGAATTCAAGGGCAACACCCTTCTTCTTAACTTTCTTGCCCTTCTTCTTATCGTCAGATTCTTCCTCGCCGCCTTCGCCAGATTGGAACATTTCAGGCTTCATCTGGAACAACTCATCGAGGTTGACGCCGTCCTTCGAGACTTCGCCATCTTCTTCCTCTTCTTCGACGGCAGCCCGCTTCTCTTTCTTCTTTTCGGCTGGTTTCTCCACCACAGGCGTTTCTGCCACTGGAGCCGTTTCAGCTATTGGTTCAACGGAAGCAACAGCTACAGGGGTTTCTTCAACCTTGGGTTCAGCAACAGGCTCAAGGAAGGTGAGAGCCGCGAGAGTTTCTTCGATGTTCGTAATGGCTTTACCGCCGATACCGGCGAGACCGAGAACCTTGTTCTGGTCGGTCTTCATATCGAACATCAACTGACCGACAGTTTCATACCCAGCTTCGGTAAGAATGTTGAAGACATGTTCCTTGAGGTTGGTCGCCTGATCGAGCGGCATATTGAATGCAGCCGCAGGGATCTCGGCGCGCACAGCGGCTACGCGTTCATCATCTTCGCGAGCAGCCTCTTCCTTGGCAAGGATCATGCGACGTTCCACGCGGTCTACGAATTGTTCGAGGGTATGGAATTCTTCAGGAGTGATAAGGCGGTTCTCAGCCTTCTTGGCGAGAATTTCTTCCACCTGCGGCATCACTTCCACCGCAGCCTTGAGCATGTTCTGCAATTCAGCGTCGCCCTGAAGTTTCGCCAACGAGTCGCCGGCAGCTTCAGACAAAGACTTGATGTCGATGCGCCAGCTTGTGAGCTTGGCAGCGAGGCGGGCGTTCTGTCCATCGCGACCAATGGCAAGACTCAACTGGTCTTCACCAACGACAACGGTGGCAGTGCGTTCTTCTTCAGTAAGGTACACGCCAGTCACTTTGGCGGGGCTAATGGCTTTGGAGATATAGGCAACCGGGTCGGCGTCCCACAAGATGATGTCGATCTTCTCATCGTGCAATTCTTTTACGATGGCTTGAATACGAACACCCTTCTGACCCACACATGCGCCGACGGGGTCAATGCCGGGCTGAGTGGCAGAAACCGCCACCTTGGCGCGGGCACCCGGTTCACGAGCAATCGCGCGGATCTCAACGATGCCGTGATAGATTTCAGGCACTTCGTTTTCCATCAAGCGGCGCAAGAAGTTGCGATGCGCACGTGAAAGAATGATCTGCGGACCACGGGTTCCGTCTTTGACTTCCATCACCACCGCGCGTACGCGGTCGTGCAGCTTCAATTTTTCACCGGGGATGCGCTGGTTGTTCGGCATCACACCTTCGGCTTTCATATCCAAACCGATGGTAATGCCCTGTGTGTTGATTGCCTGCACCAAGCCAGAGACAATTTCGCCTTCCTGGCGCTGGTAATACTCCATCTGATTGGAGCGTTCCGCCTCGCGAATGCGCTGCTGAATAACCTGACGAGCCGTCTGTGCTGCCACACGACCAAAATCAGCCGGAGTGCTTTCCACCACCACCATATCGCCGGGTTGGCACTCGGGGTTTACTTTGCGTGCTACCTCGAGAAGAACCTCGGTACGGTCATCGATGATGTTGTCTTCTACAACTTCCTTCTCAGCATAGACGGTTACGATCCCTGTTTCGGGGTCCAGCTTAGATTCCACATATTGAGCGGTGGATGCCCCTACAGCCCGCCGATATGCGGAAACCATCGCCGACTCGATCGCGGTGATGACCACATCTTTGGCGAGTTGCTTTTCTTCTAGCACTTCGTTGAATGCCAACGCAAAATCATTCTTTGCCATCGTACTGCTCCAAAACTCCTTATATATTTCATACCCATGGGGTATAAAGCGAAGAAGTGGGGGCTGCCCACTTCTCGGTGACGTTCAGTATTTGGGTTGTCCCTTACGAGCGAGATTTTAGCATAAAGGCGGTATGCGTGCAAGATGGATTCTGTTAGAAGGATATTTGAAAACGAAGTAGGTCACGCTTATAACGTGACAGGTACGGCAGTGTATAATCGCCGCCATGACCGAACGAGATATGGATAAAGCCGCCCTGCGCGGAGAACCTTCGTATGTATGGCGTGACGGACAAAAGCGCCGTTTGAGCATGATCGCGAAATTTGCCGGGGAACGCATGCAAGGCAAAGTGCTGGAAAATGGCTGCGGTGTAGGCATGTACGTGGAAAAGATGACCGAACTCGGTGCGCACGTCACCGGGCTTGAATATGACTTTGAGCGTGCCCGCGATGCCCATGTCAATTCGCCTCGTATTATCAATGCGGCTGGTGAATTCCTGCCGCTTCCTTCTTCGACCTTTGACCTGATTCTCAGTCACGAAGTAATCGAACACGTTCAGGATGATCTGCTTGCTACTCGTGAGATGATTCGGGTCTTAAAAGTGGGTGGGCGCGCGGTCATCTTCTGCCCCAATCGCGGCTACCCCGTGGAGACGCACGGCATTTTTTGGAAAGGTAAATATTATTTTGGGAATAAACCTTTTGTGAATTATCTGCCCCGTGTATGGCGCGACAAACTTGCCCCGCATGTGCGTGTCTATTCCCACCGTGATATGCAAAAATTATTCGAAGGTCTGCCCGTTAAATTCATCGAACGGACGATCATCTTTGGCGCATACGATAACATTATTGCCAGAACCGGCGCCTTCGGGAAGATCATCCGTGCCGTATTGCAATTTGCCGAAGCCACACCGCTCAAGATACTGGGGCTGTCTCATTTTTGGGTGGTAGAAAAGAAATAAAAAAACACCGAGGTCTTCAAGACCTCGGTGTTTTTTTATTGATCACCTTCATCGCCGCCAGAAGTTCCTGGCTGTTCCACTCGTAGCACTTCGCCGTGGTAATTGATGACTACCTTGAACCCCATCATCCCTAAATACGCCCGCATTTCTTCGGGAAAGCCGGTTTGCATAAGGGCTTCGAATTGTTTATCGATGTTCTTTAATTGATTTTCGATCATCGCCTTCGAGAAGGGATCGTCCTGACCAAGCATTTTGGCAGTTTGTTCCGAAAGGAGGTCTTCACTGCCTTTCATCATCTCTGCCATTTGGTTCAGCACGGCACGGTCCACTTGCTCGGCAGGGATGTGGCGTTTGAAACCATCATCATCAATCACATAGGCAGGTTCATTGCCAATGGATGCAGTTTGTACGGGTCTATCATTCTCGTCCACGACGAGACCAGCGAAGAGAGGTTGCGGCATGATACTCTATCCGTCATTGCCTGCACCGTGCAACAGGCATGTGTGCAGGCAATGACATTCTTTCTTTACTGTTGGCGACCTTCAACCGCGGCGAGCAGAATGCCAGCGGCGATGCCGAGGCGACGGTCAACCTGACCTGCGGTATCCATGCTGAAGTCAATATTTAGTTCATAGGTAAAGGGATTGAAATTTTGTTTGAAATCGCCTACGCGAGTTTCACCGAAGAGCATGTCGTAGTTTTGCGGCACGAGGTTGGTCAAGAAGCGGCGTAACAGGGCAAGACCCATGCTGTCTTCTACCAAAACACCACGCACATTGTCGTTAACATCGAGCACTTCCCATTCGTCGCGCAAAATGGATTTCAAGCCTTTGCGGCGCATGGCTCCCACCTTTTGACCTGTGGCGCTGTCGATCACATCGTAGGCAGCCGAGAAATCCACGATCTGACGGGCTTTGATCGCCAGCACTTCCTGTGTTTTGGCTTCATCTGCATACACGCGGATGTCTTCACGCAGTTTGAACATCTTCTGTTCACTGAACAGAAGCAATCTGCCGGCGGTATCGAACACACGGAATTTTCCGGTTAGCGCAAAGACCTGGCGTTTGAGCAAATATTGGTTGCCTTGAAAAATTTGGTTCATCTCTCTATTCCTTTTTGTCTCTAAAAATGGATCGAACGTTTTAGCGTTCGTAACGACCTACTCAATGATCACTTTCGTGCCCTGACCCGGCAGGTTCACATAATCTACGTTGTAAGGCACAACGGGGTTCGTCCAACGGTAAACCCATTTTGCAACGCTGGAGGGTAAATTTACACATCCATTGCTGCGCAGACGCCCATAGTCATTGTGCCAATACGTTCCATGGAAAGCATGCCCAGAGCCGGTGAAGAAAGAACACCAAGGCACACCCGGTAGATTGTAGATATTGGCAACCGCATCGCCTTGGTTTGTCATATGAATGGAAGCCCCTTTATGATACGTACTCCATTCTCCTTTGGGTGTATCGGTTCCGTGTTGTCCGCTTGCGCAACGTACTGAAAGCACAACCTTTTCGCCTTCAAAGGCGGTCACCATTTGGGTGGCAATATCCACATGCAGTAATTTTTCTTCGGGTGGAACTTCTGGGGAAATCTGAGTCAATTCATCGTTAGGGATGAGCCGCATGTTATACGAGGGGATATAAGAAGTTTCTTTTAATACCTTATTGTAGATTTCATACCAAACCCCTTTTTCTTCACGGTTCACAATCACCTTCTTGACCCAATGCGTGGATTGGTAATACAAGCGGTGCGAGTTCTTGGCGTAAAAGTAGGGGGATCGGTACGTTAATGTATAGGGTGCCGAGATCTCTGCCAATTGCCCTTCTGCAGGGACAGAATAAACAGGCTTTTGGTAATTTTCTTCCACTGGCAGAATCGGTGCGGAATACACATAACCGCCATCTACTTCATACCAAGTGGTATTGAATTGATTCCCGAAGTAATCCCCTTGTACTTCAGCTTTTAGGTCAATGACTTGGTCTTTGCCGATTAATTCAACTTTGTTGGCATTGGCAGCTGGAGCATCGTAAATGGGCACGCCACTGAAGATGGCGAGTCCTTTCGAGGTGGGGGGGGCGGCTAGAGCACGGTCCATGCCCATTTCGGAGAGAACAGCCGCGAGTGCGCCAGAGGCGGAAAGTTTAAGAAAGTCCCGGCGGGAGAGTTGGTGAATAGTCATATATAGATTGTAAATAATAAGTTTGAGAGGGGGATAAGAAAAGGTTTCTTTGGTACTACACGATCTCGACCTTGGTGCCGACCTGCCCATAGGAGAATTCTTTATTGAAGGAAACAGAAGGGGAGGACCAAAGGTAAAGCCATTTTGCCGCAGAGCAACTCATATTGATGCACCCATGCGAACGCGGACGCCCATAATCGTTGTGCCAGAATGTGCCGTGGAAGGAAATTCCGCTTTTGGTAATGTATTGCACCCAGGGCACGCCGGGCAGGTCGAAGCCGCTGGCAGCGATATCGCCGGCTGCCATATGGCGAGACGGACGTTTATAGTAGGTGACGAAGTTGCCAGAGGGCGTGGTGTAGGTTCCACTGCGCAGACGTGCCCCCGTGGAGACGGGAACACTGAAAACAGGCACACCCATTTCGTAGGCTGTGACCAATTGCAGTTCTAGTTGCACAATGATCTTTTTTTCTTTGAGCGGAATTTCGGGCGTGATGGGCGCAAGTTCTTCTAGCGTCATAATGCGGATATGTTCCGCACGGACGTAATACAACTCGTCCCATTTATCATCGCGGATCTGATACCAAGGTTGCCCGTCTGTTTTGCCTGCCACCAGTGCCTTCACCCAATGGGTCGTTTCAAAATAAATACGGTACCCGACCTTTGATTCGGTGCTTGGTTCTACGAAGGCATCTGTATAAGGGACGCAAACTTCAGCCAATAGACCTTCTATGGGAATGTTATCTACATAGGGTTGGCTCAGCGTTGTGCGGACGGGTTGAATGTTTCCTGATGGAACATAGCCATCTGTGCCAACTTGATACCAAATACGATTGTGCGAGTCTATGTCTTCGGTAACTGCAGTATTGGTGATATTGAAAACGGCATCTCGTTGAAGCAGTTTAACCTTTGTGGCTTCGAGTGTTGGTTTATCGTACAGCCATACCGTGCGCACAGTAACACGCCCTTGCTGCAGGTCAAAGGGGTCATCAGAATCAAAATTGAGCGGCGGCGCCATAAAACTGGCTAGCCCGAGCCCGCTCAATTTTAGAAAGTCTCTTCTTGATAAAGTCTTCATTAAGAATTTATTCTTTGCACATTACTAATGCAGTAACAATGTCTTACCAAACGAATTGCTAGTCGTGCACGTTCACCACGGTTCCAACCGAAGCGAAGTTGTATGCCCATTCTGAATCGGGGATGCTCAGATTAATACACCCGTGACTCATGGGGACGCCAAAGTTGTTGTGCCAATACGCACCGTGGATTCCATAGTCACCGTAGAAGTACATAATGTTAGGCACATCTGGCAAATAGTAACCAGGTCCAGACATTGGCGCAGATTTGAGCTTGATCCACACTTTGAAGCGACCGGTCACAGTGGGGGTTTGCCATGTGCCTGTAGAGACCACAAAGGTTCGCATCAATGTATCGCCTTCGTATGCGTACATGCGTTGGTCAGAAAGGTCTACATCAAACCAGCGCACACCATTGCCAGGCGAGCTAACTGGTGCAGGCGCATTGGCAACTGCTGTAGGAGGTGCAACATATTCAGACGTTGGGGTATCTGCGATGATTTGTGCTTGCGCTACTGCTTCGCCGGTGGATACAGCAGCGACCACTTCACTGGTGGCACTGGGCTGAACGATCACCTCTGCGGCGGCTACGGCTTCGGTAGGTTGAGCATCGGTGGGGGCAATTGCCAACTCTGCTTGCGTGGGTGTAAATGTAACAGTGGGTTGAATCTCAACTTGTTGTGCTACGGGTTCCATTGCCATGGGCGTATAAGTTGGCTTGGCAATATATACCTGTGCGAATGATTGCCCGGGCGTTACTTGCTGGAATTGTGCGCTATTCGATCCGCCATTCAAAATCGATGCCATCACAGGGGATGTGACTGCCGACCATGCTGCGAACCCAAAAACCACACATCCTGTAATGACCAGGACAATCGGCAGGATGAAATTCCGCTTCTTTGCCGGACCCTTCGCCGGGGTGCTGTTCTTTGGGCTTTTTCCACCCGCCGGAGCGGAAGTATTTGTGAGACGGTTGTTCATAGAGTCACCTTTTGAGGCATCAACGAATAAAGACAATTAACGAAACAAACGAGCTATATAAGATTATAAACAAAAAGATTCCAATTTCACCATTGAATTTCCACTGGCACGCCAACTTCAGCCCATTCATACAGTAATTGGGCGTCGTACGTATCTAAGACAACACAGCCATACGAAATTGGAGTTCCCAAATAGCCTGCCCAGAGGGTGGCTCCACCCGGCAAGATCGGCAAGGCATGAATGCCATTCTCTAAACTGCCTGCCCAATAAATGCCAAGCCAGTTGGGCATCCAGATGTTCCATGTGGCGCCATAGGCGTTGGGAATTTTATCGAGCACGCTAAAGGTTCCGGTGCGGGTGGCATTATTCATGCCTGTAGAAGCGACGAAACTGTAGACCAATTGTTCCCCATCATAGACGTACATATGCTGTTCAGAAATATCTACAAGGATCTTTTTTCCGCCACTATAGTTGACCGGCGCTTGCACGTCGGCGGCGTTGACTCGTTCGGGCGAGTCAACGATCACGGCTTCGGCTAGCGCTTGCGGCGTAAGTGTCGGCTCCTGGGTAGGAGCCAGCGTCGGCGGGGGGAGAGGCGTGTATGTCGGTTTGAGCAATTCTGCAACAGCAAACGGTTTCCCATAGGTCGGTGTGATGTTAGGCACTGTCGCGAGCGCTTCAGAGGTTGTAACAGTCCATGCAGCGGCACCCCCAAGAAAAATGAGCAACCCAAGGATCATGCTGGTGATGCGAGATGTCATGGTTGGATGGTTGGCAGGTTGACCGGATTCGGTAAAACGCTTTCGTTGTTGACGAAGCACAAGATGCCTTGTGTTACCCCTTCGGCGACAACATCGGTTTGTTTGGTGAGAATCTCGCGGTCGAGATATAAGAAGCCGGTTTCAATAATGGCGGTAATGGTGTTCGGGTCGATTTCGGAGAAGGCGTGATATTGGGTCATGTCGGGAGTGATGCTGTTGGCATGGAAGAAAAGCCCGGTCATGTTTTGGTAACGGTCTGTGAGACAGGCGGTGAGGCGCTGAGCTCGATTTACGTCGCGCGTTTCCAATGAAGCTGCTACTTTGAAGCCGGTCGCTTCATCATTGATGTAGTCACACGAGTCGTTGTGAATGGATACCAAGGCAGCAGCACGATAGCCGTTCAAGCGGGTATCGAATTCGTTGAGTAAGTCCACTTGAAATCCACGTTCGGTAAGGCTGCGTTGGACTAGGGTTGCAATCGAGAGGTTGACATCCGCTTCTGTGAGATCGGGTGCGCCGGTTTCATCGTAACAAACAGCGCCAGAGTCGTTGCCCATATGCCCGGCCACAATGCCGATCCGAATCTGTGGCAGGGGAGTAGATGCGCCATTTTGGACAGCAGATTGAGGCGTGAGCAATGTGCGCAGTTGATCGCTGAGGTTATTGGCAAAAATACTGTTTGGGGTCCATGCCGTAAAAAGGGTTGCGACCAAGACGGCAATGCCCAATGTCGATAAAAATGGATTGATCTCACGCGGCTTTTGTCTACGCCGAATGGTGGGTTCTTTGATGGCAGGTTCCTGAACAACAGGCTCCTGTGAGACAGGTTCGTTTGTAGATTCCATAGCTAAATAATATTACCTTATTTTGCTTGGATACAAATGAAAAAATATAGGCTATTAAGAAGCAGCCGTTAATAACTTTTGCATGGGCTTTAACTTTGAAACCAGTAAAGAAAGGTTCTTTACATGCGTACGTTCGTATTGAAATGTTTGTGAATTGGGCAATAACAGGGTGGCACGTTGACTCATCTCTTCGTAAGTGGCATATCCCACCATGAAAATATCCATGCCGTAGACCCAAATATTGGACCATTCATGCGGAGCGATGACCAACGATTCACTTAACATCTCACTTTGAATTCGAATCCGCGCTTCAGGGACGCGCCGCACATGCAAGGATGTGACCGAATAGAAGGCATTTTGCAACTTGACACTGACCCCTGGGGCAAGGTTGACAACCTCCCGCTTCAGTTCCCGCGCCTCATCCTGCCCATTGATCTCGACGATCAATTCTTCCGCTGATTCAGATTTGAGGGTCAATGTGCCAATTGGCTTCCAGTGATTGGGCTTACGCCATGTCATTGATGGAACGAAGATTAGGTAGTGCGGTTGTTTCTTCGCAAGAGCTTTTTGCAAGTCTGCTTGAGAGGCGGCGACGAGTCCGTTCATGAAGGCGAAGAGGTAGTTATCGTTATAAGAATGCCCATCGCCTGCGTGAGAGTCAGAGGGTACGAGGGCTTGTGCATTTAACAAGATGGATGGATTTTTGCGGATTTTCTGAATTTGTTCACGATGGGAAATGAGGAAGGATTTGAGGTCACACCGATGACCATTCAACACGACGTCGAAACGCTCACGGTCTGTAAATGGTGTAGAGGCTTTGACCTCAAATGGAATCTGTTCTTGAGTGAGATACCGCCTGAACGCCAATTCCACAGCTACATTTGCCACCAAACGGCGCAAACGTCCATATGGAGAACGTCCATCTCGTTCGTAGGAATATGCCAACGACCTTAATGCATATGCAACTCCTGCTTCAGTTAAATCGGGAGTATAGGGAAGATGTAGAAAGTCTGAAGAGGTAAGCATGGTATCCGTGCCCAGTGTTCCAGTATCCAGTTTTCGTTGTGGAGAAGATGTCAATGTTTGAAATACTCCCCACTATTCATCCAATCGTAAATCGCAAATCAAAAATCGTCAATCGCTATGGTGTTGCTGTTGGAGTAGGGAAAATGTAATTCACTTCCTGTATTACTAAATCTGAAAACGAAACGACTGTTGCTGTTTCACCCGCCGAGCGGACGAAGACCCCAATGGTGCCAATCGGGAAGCTAGGATCATTAATGCTGAATTGGAAACGTCCATTCAGGAAGAGGTGCATTTCATTTCCGACAACCCAAATTCCAATGCGAACATTGCCCGGCGCACCGGGGGGGACATCTCCGCTGGGGATGGGTTTTTGCAGCACAAGCCGCACGCTGTTGTTGACTCGTTCTGCGCGGATGGTTCCGTCACAGGCGAGGGCGAAGCGATAGTAGGAGCCACCATTGGCACGGATAAGCACGCCATAACTATCTTCCCCTTTACAGAGACTAGGCTGCGCTGTGAGCTCGGCGTAATAATCGGTGAGTAACGTGTCGTGGCGCAGGCTGGTCATATAGACCTGGCTTTGTACTGCTAACGTGAGGCGGTTATCCTGCATCACAGCGCTGGCGTCGTTGGATGTGACCACGTCCCAATCGAGCGGTGATGAAAAATCATCGCTGAGAAGCTCATTGCTAAGACCGGGGCGCATCTCTGGGGTGGGGGCTTTGGTAGATAAAAATTGCAGCGTGGGCGTTGCTGATGGTGGGAACCAGACAATGGTCGAGGTGGGAGCCGGGGTTTCCGTCGCAGGCATGGGGGTGTTGGTGGCAAGCATTTCATCCAATGCAGAGCAGGATGTGAGCAGCAATGCGAGGAAACTTGAGAAGAAAAGTCGTTTTAAAGTCATTAGGGTTTTATGACAAAGTTTTAATTCAATATGTCGTAAAATCATATTGATGTCATCCTGAGCGACAGCAAAGGATCTCTGACACCAGAAGTAGAGACCCTTCGGTCGCGAAGAACGCTCCCTCAGGGTGACATTAGCATGATTCTAGCATATCAGGAGATGAAGATGACCGTGAAGCAAGTGCTGATAACTGGTGCGTGTGGAGAAATTGGTCAGGCGCTGGTGCAAGAATTGGCGAAGAAGGGCGGCTACCGAATTGTGACATCGGATATGGCGCCTTTGCCTGATTCGATCAAAAATTTAGTGGCAGAGCATGTGCAAGGGGATCTCGTTTATAAAGTAAAAGTTCTCTATGATTATGATTTTGATGTGATCTTCCATTTGGCGGCGTCGCTTTCATCGAAGGCAGAGATCGCAACGGAAGAAGCTCATCGCATCAATGTAGAAGGGACGATGCAGCTGTTGATGTTGGCGGCATATCGTTCAGAGAAATATAAAAAGTCGGTCAAGTTCTTATTCCCAAGTTCGATTGCCGCCTACGGGATGCCAACGCTTGAGGCTAAACAAGGCGCAGGGGTTGTGAAAGAAGAAGATTGGGATTATCCGCATACAATGTATGGCTGCAATAAATTGTATTGCGAAAAGTTGGGGATGTATTACAGCAAATTCCATGGTCAAAAACATTTGGATGAAAACCCACCGGTCATGCTGGACTTTCGAGCGATCCGCTTCCCGGGCTTGATCAGCGCTTTTACCTTGCCGAGCGGCGGCACGAGTGATTATGGCCCTGAGATGTTACATGCGGCGGCGCAGGGCAAAGACTATGCCTGTTTTGTACGACCCGATACAAAAATTTCGTTTATGGCAATGCCCGATGCGATCAAATCGTTGTTGATGATGTTGGATGCTCCGCGCGAGAAGTTGACGACGAATGTGTATAACGTGGCGGCATTTGCGATCACGGCTGAAGATTTCCGCCAGCGTGCTTTGAAGGCGTTCCCACAGGCAAACATCACTTTTGCCCCAAACCCGCGCCGCCAAGGCATTGTCGATTCGTGGCCCGAAGATGTGGATGATACCCGCGCCCGCAAAGATTGGAATTGGAAGCCCGATTACGATGTGGACCGCTTCTTCGAAGAGTACTTCCTGCCGGAGATACGGAAGAGGTATGGGAAGTGAGAGATGTTTTAAGCATATTGAGTGTTATGTGGCAACGTGACGTCTAACCTAGTTAGACGTCACGTTGCAAATTGATCTATGAAAAAAATTATTCTTTCATTCTTAGTTGTATTTCTGTGTGGCTGCAACACTAGAGATGAACCCCAACCTTTCACGCAAGGAAATTCACTTATTTTAGATAGATTTATAGACATGGATATTGCAGAAAACGAAAGTGTTTGGGCTGTTAGCGATGATGGCACAGTAGTATATAGTGATATTTACTACCGGGAAGGACGACGTAAAAGCATAGAAAACTTTGGGTATTTGACTGGGATAGATATGATTTCCAACACAAATGGTTGGGCAATAGCGGGAATAAATGGAATTATGCATTGGGATGGAAAAAATTGGGAGAAATACACATCAGCAGATTTATCTAAAACCACTCCTTTATTAGATATAGATTTTGTCAACGAAAATAGCGGTTGGATTGTTGGCTGTGACTTTCACAATGAAGACGCAAGTTCTGTTTTGCTTTATTGGAATGGCGCAAAATGGGACAAAATTTCACTGTACGCTTCTCTGGGGTATGATATTTTTTGTCTTACCGCAGTTGACGCCATTTCAGAAACAAATACTTGGATCGTAGGGAAAAAAACAGATACATCTTTTGCAAGTATTGTATTGCATTGGGATGGAAATAATTGGACTGAGATATTTACCCCAAGCAGTATGCAAGAACCACATACAATCAGCGCAACAAGTAATGACAATGTGTGGGTCGGTTCTTTAATGCAAAATATATTTCATTGGAACGGGGAAACTTGGTCACATTTTGAATTACCAATTGCCCATAGCGAAACTTTGGCACAAAGGACATTCGCGCTTTTGTCTATTTCTCCAGATAATGTTTGGGCAGGCGGCAAACAACTATTCCATTGGGATGGAACAACATGGGAAAATAAAAACTACAATGGGCATAATGGCAATATAGTTGCTATACAATCAGCACCAAATGGAAATGTTTGGGCTTTAACAGATACAGGTGTTGTTATGGAATTAGCTAAGTAACTTTCAAAAACTGCGCCAAAACTTGCAACTGTCTTGAAAGTCAAGAGTAAAAAATTTTTAAGGAGCTTTCCATTCCCACCAACCCTATAGACGAATTTATCTTCAAATACCTACCAGAAATTCAAACCATCCTACAAAAGATTCGGGCACTGATACATAAGCCAGCGAAATCTGAATTGACAGTAAGTAAAATCAACAATCTACAAACAAAAGACTGTGCGAATTCGCACAGTCTTTTGTTTGTAGATTGTAAATGCTTTATCTCTTGTGATTTTATTTTTTGTCTTATATCATACGCTCAATATAGAATGAAAACATTCTTTATACATTTTTCGCAAAGGAGAATTTTTTATTATGGGTCTTTTTAGCAAGCTCAAGAAGGGATTGGGGATCGGTACCGCAAAGGTCGAGTTGGTGGATGTGCCCACGCAGATCACCAAAGGAGCCCAGGAAGTTTCTGGGAAGGTCACAATCACTGCCAAGAGTGACCAGAAGGTCTTGTCTGTTCGTGTGGCGGTAGTGGAGTTATCTACCAGCGAGTTCAATGGTCAACAACGCGAGATGAAGAAAGATCTTGCCTTTGCAAAGCTGGATGGCTTTGACCTAAAGACAGATGAAACCCGCACCCTGCCTTTTTCAATTGCTTTGGTTTCAGGCGATAAAGTGTCTGTGAATATTTTCGGCGGCACCTTGGAAATCTCAGGCGGACCGAGTTTGTCCAGCTCCAATTCCATTTTTTCGCCGATCAAGTATCAGATCGTAGCTGTAGCGGATTGTGAAGGGGTTGCCATTGATCCAACCGATGCCAAGCCTCTGACAATTTTGTAGTACATACTGTTTTGATTTTGTTATATAAATCCCTCCTAATTTGTAGGAGGGATTTTGCTTTCAAGGCAATAAACAGGTTGTGGTTTACAATGGAGAAACCCATCAAGGAAAGGAAGCTGTTATGCCTAACGTAATTGACGATTTTATTTCTGCATATCCTCAAGATGTGCAGGTTGTTTTGCAAAAGATTCGCGCGACGATCAAGAAATCTGCACCTCAAGCAGAAGAGACGATTGGGTATGGAATTCCCACTTTCAAATTGAATGGGAAGAATCTTGTGCATTTCTCGGCATTCAAGGAGCATATTGGTTTTTACCCCACACCATCTGGAATTGAACATTTTAAGAAGGAACTATCTGCGTATGAAGGCGCAAAGGGATCGGTGAAATTCCCGTTGAATAAGCCCATCCCATATTCCCTGATCACAAAGATCGTTCAATTCCGTGTTAAAGAAGTATCTGCACAGACGGCGCCGAAAAAGAAAGCTGTAAAATCCAAGGCATGAGCATCTTCTTTACGTCTGATACGCACTTCGGGCATCCACGCACCTTGGAGTTTTCCCTCCGTCCCTTCGCGGATGTAACATCCATGGATGCAGCATTGATCGCAAATTGGAATGCTGTGATCCAGCCGGGAGATACGGTTTATCATCTCGGCGATTTCGGGGCGCTGGAATGTCTCGGTTACGTCAGTAAACTTAACGGGAAGATCATTCTCTTGCCCGGAAATTACGAAACACCTGAAATGGTTACCATCCTTGCACGGACTTGCGAAATCATCCAACCTAATACCGTTATTGAGGTGGATGGGCATCGTTTTCAACTGGTCCATGAACCGGATGAGGCAACAGCCGGAGAGTTCTTCCTATTTGGACATGTCCATCAGTTGCAGATGGTCAAACGCAATGGACTGAACGTTGGCACCGATTGTCACTTCTTCCGCCCGATCTCTTTGGATGTGGTTCTGTTCTATCAGAATGCTATCCAAAACCATTATGACGATAATGTCTTTATGGAAAAATTAGGATAATAAAAAACTCCGAGGCTAAACTCGGAGTTTTTTATTATTTCCCTGCCGCTTGTGCACGATATAAAACCTTTTGCGCGTTCTTCAATAATGGCATATCGATCATCTTGCCATCCAACGAATAGGCGCCTTTGCCTTCTTTTTGACTGGCTTCAAAGGTCTCGACGATTCTTCTTGCGTAGGCAATTGCCTCAGCGGATGGAGTGAACGCCTCTTGCACCGCCTGAACCTGATTCGGGTGAATGACCTGTTTCCCGCTGAAGCCGAGTCTTGCTCCAAACTCCGCTTCGACTTTGAGCGCTTCCAAGTCCTTATAATCAATGGTGACAATATCAATCGGCTGCAAGTCATACGCTGCACAAGCTACGATGACTGCCTGCCGCGCATACAGCAACTCGATCGCATCCTTCGTGCGGACCGCGCCAATCGACGCCGCAAAATCTTCGCCGCCGAAGATGATTGCATCCAGACGCGGATGTGCCGCGATCTCTTTGAGATTCAAGATTCCCTTCGCAGTTTCCACGCCGATCAAAATCCGAATCGAATTGACTTTCCAGCCATGCTTCAACTCAGCATCTTCGATAATGCGGCTCGCCCATTCCACCTGCTCAAAAGACTCAACCTTCGGAATCACGATCCCATCGGGGTGATAGGGGAGGACAGCTTCAATATCTTCTTTTTCCCAACCGGAACCGACCGAGTTAATGCGCGCTAGTTTTTCGCTCGCGCCAAAGTCTAATTCTTGCAGCGCCTTCGCAATCGTGGCACGTGCTTCCGCTTTTTTGTTGATGGCTGTGCCATCTTCCATGTCCATGCAGATAGAGTCCACGCCCAGAGTAATGGACTTGGTGATCATCTTCCAATTGTCACCGGGCATGTAAAGTAGTGCGCGTCGTGAGTGCATAGGTCTCCGTTTGAAGGTTTGAATGTTCGAAGGTTATAACGTTCAAACCTTCAAACTTTTTAACGTTTTAACTTTCCTTTTTAAGAAACATCGCTGTTCGTTCAAACTCAACCACAATAGTCCCATCGGGTTTTCTACCGATGCATTTTATTTTCACCAGCCCTGCATTGGGTCTGGATTTTGATTCGCGTTTCTCGATGATCTCGCTTTCGGCGTAGATTGTATCGCCATGAAAAACTGGGTTGGGATGTACAACTTTGTCGTAGCCCAAATTTGCCACGATGGTGCCTTCGGTCAAGTCAGCCACGGTCAAGCCAACGACCAAGCCAAAGGTAAATATCCCATTTACCAGCCGCTGACCAAACTCGGTCTTGGAAGCAAAATCTTCGTTGACGTGCAGCGGTTGGGTGTTCATCGTCAGCGCAGAGAAAAGCACATTATCCATTTCCGTCACTGTGCGCCCGCCGTGCTTGAAGGTCATGCCAACTTCGAGTTCGTCAAAATATTTTCCGGTCATTATTCCACCTCTACTAAAATCTGTTCGCGCTCCACGGTTTGACCTTGCGTCACCGATATCGATTTGACCACGCCATCCTTCAACGCCTGAATACGGATTTCCATCTTCATCGCCTCCATCGTGAGCAAGGTTTGACCTTTCTTCACGACATCACCTACACTGACAGCCACGCTTCGAATCTGACCCGGCATTGGGGCGATGAGTCCTCCAGCATGGTCGTGGCGGACGCCTTGTTTGGCGCCCGATGTTTTCGTGAGCATCAGAGTCTGCCCGTTGATGGTGACCCAACGCTTCGCCATGTCTGAAGAGACATGTGCTGTCACACGTTGACCATCCACAAGCAAGTCTATGCGCCCGTTCGCGGCACGGATGATCTGCACGTTGACGGTTTTGCCATCCACATGGGCGGTGAAGTTCTCGCCAGATGGATTCAGTTCGATGCTTTGAGTGTCGAAAGTTGTTTTCATAGTTCTCGTTTCCGTCATTGCGAGGGCGATGTTCTTTCGCCCTCGCAATGACGTGACGCCTTAATTCCTATAATTCCCAGTCTGCTTCCATGGGTTGAACGGATCGGTCTCCTTCGAAACAGCAGGTTGTGCTTTGCCGCCAACAAAGACCACATCTGCAAGGGCGGCGGCGATGAGGGCATGAAGTTCAGGTTGAGGGATAGCCCACTCGCCGAATTTTGTTTCCACCCAGCGTGTGCTGACTTTGCCTTGCTTGAAATCATCCGTTTCTAAAACGGCGCGCATGTAATCCATATTCGTCACCACGCCGTGGACAATGAAATCATTGAGCGCGTTCTTCATGCGATGGATGGCGTCTTCGCGACTGCCCGCATAGACGATCAACTTTGCCAGCAGCGGGTCATAAAAATGAGTCACTTCATCGCCAGCGGCAAACCCAGAGTCCACGCGGATGCCGGGTCCTTGCGGTTGGATGAATTGCAGCAGTTTGCCGGTGCTGGGTAAAAAGCCAGTCGATGGGTCTTCGGCATAGACGCGGCACTCAATGGCGTGACCATGTTGGTGCAGGTCACTTTGGGTGAAGGGGAATTTCTCGCCGTTGGCGATGCGAATCTGCCAGTGGACCAAATCCAAGCCTGTGACGAGTTCGGTGACAGGATGCTCCACTTGCAGTCGAGTATTCATTTCAAGGAAATAATATTGCTGGGCTTTCGGGTCGAAGATGAATTCAACGGTTCCGGCGTTGTAATAATTGACCGCTTTGGCGGCATTGACGGCGGCTTCGCCCATCTTGGCACGCAGTTCAGGCGTGAGCAATGGGGAAGGGGACTCTTCGATAATTTTTTGATGACGGCGTTGCACGGAACATTCGCGTTCAAAAAGATGAACGAGGTTGCCATGCTTATCCCCAAAGACTTGAATTTCAATATGATGTGCTTCGGCGAGATATTTTTCGATCAATAAACGTTCATCGCCAAAGGCATTGAGCGCTTCGCGGCGGGCGAGTTCGATGGCTTCTTTCAACTCGCTTTCGGCATTGACCACACGCATGCCTTTGCCACCTCCACCTGCTGCAGCTTTAACGAGTACAGGATAGCCAATCTCATTTGCGGCTTTTCGAAATTCTTCGTAGGTTTCCAAGCCTTCGTAACCGGGAACAGTGGGCACGCCTGCTTTCTTCATTAGAATCTTTGATTCAGCTTTATCGCCCATTGCACGGATCGAATCAGCTGAGGGACCGATAAAGGTTAGGTTCGCTGATTCCACTGCGGCGGCGAAAGAGGCGTTCTCTGAGAGGAAGCCATAGCCCGGGTGGATGGCATCGGCTTGAGAGTCGCGAGCGGCTCGGAGCAAGGCATCCACATTCAAGTATGATTCTTTTGGCGCAGCGCTCCCAAGCAAAATGGCTTCATCGGCGAATTGAACGTGTTGGGCATTCTTATCCGCTTCAGAATAAACGGCGACGGTTTGGATGCCAAGCTCGCGGCAGGCTCTCATGATGCGAATGGCGATCTCGCCGCGATTGGCGATGAGAATTTTATTGAACATGGGCGAGTAATTTGAGCAACTCTGTTTCGCGCTCCGGTTTCAAACCTGCTTTTAATTCATAATCGGCGGGGCGTTCAAACTCCCAATCGTAAATGGCTTTGATGGTATCGGTGAGTGGCGAGAACGTGAGCCCGGCTGCCTCCGCTTTCGAAACATCCACATGAGAGACCCCAGCATCATCGCCAACTTCGGGAACCCAAATGGGCATGTCACTCCATGGGGCAACATTGTTCTTCTCTAGAAAATCGACAGGTGCCCATTTGAAATTTGCATTGCTTTTGCTGATGCGTTTGCAAGTTTCAAACACCGTGTTGAGCGTAACCGGATGCCCAACCGCATTGAATGTGCCAGATACATTTTGATCAAGAATCCGAATAATGAAATCTGCCAGGTCGCGCGCGTCGATGAATTGAGCCATAGCGTCAGGGCGATCTGGGGCGAGCACATCGCCACCTTTGGCGATGCGCAGGGGCCAGTAGGTGAAACGGTCTGTAGGGTCATGCGGACCCACAATCAGCCCGGGGCGAATAATAAGCGAGCGTGCGCCATATACATCTTGCACAGTTTTCTCGCATAGCGCTTTCAAAGGTCCATAGGTTTCGCCGGTGATCTCTTCCACACTTTCATCGGCAAGCGTTCCAACGGCGTCACTTTCTTTGATGCCTATTTTGCTGAAGTTGTTATAGACCGAAACGCTAGAAATAAAAACATACTTGCTGACTTTGTCTTTCAACGCTTCTGCAGAGAGACGAACGATGCGTGGCAGGTATCCGCAAGTATCGATGACCGCATCCCACTGCCCCGATACCTGATCCAAATCTCTTTCTCTATCTCCCCGAATATTTTGGATTCTTCGAAAAAGACCCGGGTTGCTCTTGCCGCGATTAAAGAGCGTGACTTCGTGTCCGCGGGCACGGGCGGAGGTGACGAGATGTCTTCCTATAAAACGGGTCCCGCCAATGATGAGGATCTTCATGCATTCACCTTCTTAAGAATGATTTCAGTGGCTTTGGCTTCAAGCCCTTCTGGCAAAATATTATAGGCAGTCATGATCAATTCGTCACCTTTCAATTGCACATCGGTGCGCCAGCCCCAATCGGGTCCGCCGGTGGGGTCGGGGTAACTGCCAAGGACGGAGAATCCGTCTTCGAGCTCTTTCCCGGTGCAAAACATAATGGACGTGTTGGTATGGAACGAGTCCACCCAACTGGTTTCGTAACGATCGAGTTGAGTGTTGTACCCGAAGGTGAACATACCGTGTTGGGCTTCCCCTTCAATGGAAGACTGATATAGGAAGAGGGCATACCGTCCATCAAGGACGAGTTGAATGGTGCCGACAATGGCGGCTTCGTTGGCTAGTTTGTCGGGTTCGAGCCAGAGTTTGCTGATGCCTTTCCAGTTTCCTGCCAATTGAGCAAGAAGGTGATGGGGTGAGGATTCTCTGTGTGACATGTTTATATTCCCTGTGGTTTCAACCAAAATGACGGACAATATTTTGCAGCACGTTGCAGGCTTTCGAGTGAGCCGTCTAACTCTTCACCTGCCCAACGCGACCAGACTTTGAGCATATCCGGGCTGATGCGGGCAGTCGCTTCAAGCACTTTGACCACATCCGCTTCGCTGGCAGCTTCGGCACGACAGGCAAATTTACGATTGCCAACCTGCACATGAATGTCGGGATTGGCTTTGACGTTTCGATACCAATCTGTTCTGCCTGCCCAACCCGATAAGATGAGATAGCGGTCATTGACTTCATCGTAGCGATGTTCGAGCGGAGTCTGCCGGACCTTGCCGGTCTTGCGCCCGGTGGTGGTGATGAGAAGGAAGTAGTCTTTCATCAGCCCGCCCAAGCCTAATTTGAAAAAGAGGATGGTGCTCTTAAAGATCCATTTGAAAATGGGACCGGGTTTTTCAACAGGGACAAAGGTCTTCATGATGAAGCCTTCGGTCTTGATAAAGGAACGAAAGGATGGAGAAGCATATTGTGAAGACATACTACATCCTAAATACGCCAAAGCCGCCATCTTCCTTCGGGGCATTCAGCACAACAGACAGAGCCAACCCCAGCACCTGACGCGTATCCGCAGGGTCAATCACACCGTCATCCCAGATGCGAGCGGAGGAATGATAAGGACTGCCTTCACGTTCGTATTTCTCTAATAGCGGACGTTTGAACTCTTCCGCTTCTTCCGCGCTCAGGGCTGGTTTGCCTTCTCTGACGAGTTGATCTTGTTTGATGGTGAGCATCACATTCGCGGCTTGTTCCCCGCCCATGACGGAGATACGCGCATTGGGCCACATCCACAAAAAGTTGGAACCGTAGGCGCGACCTGCCATGGCATAGTTGCCGGCGCCGAAGGACCCGCCGATGACGATGGTTAGTTTTGGAACACGAGTGGTCGCGACAGCGTGGACCATTTTTGCGCCATCCTTGGCGATGCCGCCGGTTTCGTACTCTTTGCCGACCATAAAGCCGGTGATGTTCTGCAGGAAGATGAGCGGAATGCCGCGCTGGTCGCACAACTCGATGAAGTGCGTCCCTTTGAGCGCGGACTCGCTGAACAAGACTCCGTTGTTGGCAATGATGCCGACCGGATAGCCGTGGATGCGGGCAAAGCCGCAAATGAGGGTGGTGCCGTAGCGCGCTTTGAACTCGCGAAACTTGGAGCCGTCTACGATGCGGGCGATGATCTCGCGGACGTCGAAGGACTCTTTGAAGGTGCGCGGCAGGACTCCGTACAATTCGTCGGCGTTGTATAAAGGCTCCTCGGGTGGAGCCACATCCAGCGCGGAAAGATGCGAGTGGACATGCCCACGCGGTAAGGTTTCCACTATCGAACGTAGAATTTCAATCGCGTGGTCATCATCTTCTGCGAAATGATCGGCTACGCCCGATTTGCGCGTGTGGACATCCGCGCCGCCCAGTTCTTCGGCAGTGACATCTTCCCCCGTGGCGGCTTTGACGAGGGGAGGACCTCCAAGAAAAATTGTCCCCGCGCCTTTGACGATGACCGCTTCATCACTCATCGCCGGAACGTATGCGCCGCCCGCCGTGCAGGAACCCATCACTGCGGCAATTTGCGGAATGCGCTTGGCAGACATGCGCGCCTGATTATAGAAGATGCGCCCGAAGTGATTGACATCGGGGAAGACTTCATCTTGAAAAGGCAGATTTGCCCCACCAGAGTCTACAAGATAGAGGCATGGCAAATGATTTTCTTCGGCGATCTGTTGGGCGCGCAAATGCTTTTTGACCGTCATTGGGAAATACGAGCCGCCTTTGACAGTGGCGTCGTTGGCGATGAGCAGCACTTCACGATTCGAGATGCGCCCAATGCCGGTGACAATCCCCGCGCTTGGTGCTTCATTGTTATAGAGATTGATGGCTGCCAAAGCAGAGAGTTCAAGGAAAGGCGCGCCCGGGTCGAGCAGGCGTTCGATGCGTTCGCGCACGAATAACTTGCCCTGCTCTTCGTGGCGTTTGCGATATTTCTCGCCGCCACCTTCGCGGACTTCTGCAAGGCGTTTCTTTAATTCCTGCGCGAGGGCTCGGTTGTGTTCGGTATTGGCTTTGAATTCGGGGGATTGGGGATCAAGAGCGGAAGATAAGGTTTCCATTGAGTGGGGGAGGTTCCAGTAAGTAGTGAGGAAGTTGTGATAAGTCTAGCATAAAGAGTAGAGAGTTACAAGAAAGAAGCCTGGGCGTACTTTTGGTCATTAGCAAGGTCGCTTGAAATATGGAGTGCAAGATCAAAAACTAAACACAAAAGGCGCCAAAAGAACGAATGACGCAAAATTTTGTGTTTTTCGCCCCTTTCGCATTATTCGCATTAAGCTTTTTTGACCTTACTGGGTAGGCGTACTTTTGGTTCATAGCTTGCCAAACACCCTGTGCATATAATCCGTTCATTATCGTTAGCCAAAAGGAGTTCTCATGAGCGGATTAGGCGTTTATTCTGAAGTTGGAAAGTTACGCAAGGTGATCGTGCATCGCCCCGAGTTGAGTCTGCAACGGCTCACCCCGTCGAACCACGATGACTTGCTTTTCGACGATGTGCTGTGGGTGGAGCGCGCTCAATGGGAGCATGACCAGTTCACGCAGGTCTTGCGCGAGCATGGCGCTGAGGTGTTGTATGTCCATGACTTGCTGGAAGAGACTCTCAAATCCAGTGAGGAGGCGCGGCATCTCATCGTGGAAAACGTGGCGACGGAATATACGGTCGGGTGGGCGTTGGTGGATGAAATTCGCCGCTTCCTACTGGACCTCGAGCCGCATGCCCTTTCAAAGCATTTGGTCGGCGGTTTGACCTTTTCTGAAGCCAACGTGGACTGGCGCGCCTTCAAAGATATTTCCCTGCACGCCTCGGCGCTGACCGACATGAACGCCTTCCTCCTGCCGCCGTTGCCGAACACACTCTTCACGCGAGACTCTTCCTGCTGGATCTTCGACGGTGTCTCTGCCAACCCGATGTACTGGCCCGCGCGCAGACGTGAGTCGTTGAACATGTATGCCATTTATAAATATCATCCCATGTTCAAGGATGCGGGTTTCAAGTTTTGGTATCCCAATGAAACAGACGGGGAATTCAACATGCAGAACTTCGGGCGTTCCTCGCTTGAAGGCGGGGACGTTTTGCCCATCGGCAATGGCACCGTACTCATTGGCATGTCCGAGCGGACTCAGGGGAGCATGATCGAGCAGATCGCGGATTCGCTGTTCACGCACGGCAGCGCAGAGCGGGTCATTGCCTGCGTGATGACCAAAGATCGCGCCCACATGCATCTCGATACCGTCTTTACGATGCTCGACCGCGATAAAGTGACTCTCTTCCCCAAGGTCGTGAATCAGATTCAAGCCATCAGCTTGAGACCCGGCAAAAAAGCAGGTGACTTCCACGTCACGCATGAGGCGGGTTTGATTCCTGCCGTGGAAGATGCGCTCAAAGTCAAAATAACAGTGGTTGAAACCGGCGGGGATTCCTATCAAGCCGAGCGCGAACAATGGGACGATGCCAACAACACCGTTGCCGTGGAGCCGGGCGTGGTGATTGTGTACGAACGCAATACCTACACCATCGCAAAAATGCGCAACGCCGGTGTGACGGTCATTCCCATCTCAGGCTTTGAGCTCGGCAAAGGTCGCGGCGGCGGGCATTGTATGACTTGCCCGGTGGAGCGCGACGGGATTTAGACCCCGCCCCCTCCGCCCGCTATCGCAGGCACCTCCCCCAAATACGACGGTACTTCTGTCGTATTTAGGGGAGGCTGGGTGGGGGTTACTTCAACTTCTCCAACATCGCTTCCGCTTCTTCATACGCCACCTTGTAATAATACGGCGGACCGTCGCAGGTGGCGAGTTTTTTGGCTTCTTTATACTATGTTGTTTAAAACTTTTTGAAGTCCTTCCTTGGAATCAGGTAAACCAAAGAAAAAAGAAAACATATTTGTTGGCATTTCCCAAACCTTACTGTTCTCTATAACTGTTTCTAAAATCTGTTTGAAAAAAATTGTATTATCTTTGTTTGTTATAAAAACTCTATAATCACCGGTACGATTTACTGGTAGGTAAAACAGACCTATATCTGTATGACTCATGTTCGAATTCCAATAAACGTTTTCGTCCCTATTAAGTAATATGTTTGCGAATAAACCTCTCACAACAAGTTGTGATTGGATTGCGTCCAATTCAGGATTTTGGAGCAATGATAATAAAGGTTCATTTCCAATTCGAGCAAGATCTCTAATGAGAGATATAGAGTAGTCAAGCTGTCCTTTCCAATAAAAATTTGAAAATTGATGATTGAAATGCCTTTTAGAAAATTCCTGCGATAATAATTCAGGAACTAGTTCAGAAATAATCATTTTATCTCTTCTGTTAAGAATAAATGTCTCTATAGAAGCGCTAGCGGCGGCTATCTTGATTTTAAGTGACTGAGCATTATTAACAATATCCCGTAGCGCTAGCGCAAATTTCTCTTTTGTTTTAACTTGCTTCCATGGATCAAGTGACGAAAGTAGCCTTTTGATAGACTTCAGTATCTCGACTTGTCGATTTTCATTTTCATTTAAATTGAGCTGATTAAACAATTCTGTTAATAGACTTTCTGCATGGCTTGTCAACTTTCCTAGTGTTTCTATTGCAGAAATTTGAATGTTGTAGTCATCATCATTCATTAACTTAAGTAAAGTATGTAGATTTCCTGAGATTGAATCATAAACATGTAAATAAAGCCGCATTTCAGTTATAGAAATGTTATCAGTAGCCAATAAATTATCCATTACTCTTAAGAGATAATCAGCTAAAATAAATCTTTCAGGGGTTTCAGGATTATCTATAAGCTTGATAATAAACGGCAGGATATACGGAGTAGTATCACAAATAATGCCAAAAGTCCCCTTCTCTCCTAACACATACTCTATTGCAAATTCACGTTTTTCTTGGTTAGGTGAGATTAGGTCTCTTAGTTTTTGCGGAATTTCTTCAAGGTATTCACTGTCGTTTCCCCAAATATGGTACCCCACATTTTTCCAGTTGATTTGATTTAATCCTTCAAACATTAATCACCTCTCCGGATATAAAAACTTTATGGCTGAAAAAATATTATATTTGAACTGAGTCTCTGCCATGCCTGCCCTTATTAATCATTACTTGCTACCAACCTTATGCCAAAATCAAGAACACATTTGGCGCAATGGATAAACCGGATAAAATCGCCGCAAGCCATTTATTATCGGAAAAATAAGAAACCCATGCACTGATTATCATAGAAATTGGAAAGATTGGGTACAAGAAAAACAAGAGTAGAAAAACTGTTGATCCCGATTCGCCAGCAAAAATCATATCAGAGCTTGTGATTAGGAAAAGCCAAAAAATAAGGGATGCAATTGCACCTACTTGTGTAATGACCATCCATATCAAAAGACCTATAGAATGCTTGAACTGAGTCTCTTCCATACCTGCCATTATCACTCATTACTCGTCACTCATCACTTGCAACTCCCCAATTTTACAACCATCTTCCCACTTTCCACTCCCCACTTTCCATTTTATGCTATCCTTCCCGCATGAACTTCTCTCCCATCACCGCCGACCTTTTCATCGGCACCACCCCGCATAAAAAGGATTATGACCAACTGCGCGGACTCGGCATCCGCATGGTCATCAACATGCGCTTCGAGCGGATGCCCCACCGAGACCCGCATCCGACTCCCATTGAGCGGCTCTGGCTCCCAACCTTTGATACGCCGCTGATACCCATTCCCATCCGTCCGCTCGTACGTGGAGCAAAAGCTGCGCTCGACGTCATTCATAACGGCGGCAAGGTCTTTGCGCATTGTGCCTACGGCGCGCATCGCGGTGTGACGATGGGAGCCTGCATCCTCATTGCGCAAGGCATGGATCCGCTCGTGGCGATGGAGTTGATCAAGTCCAAACGTCCGCAAGCCGACCCGGATGCGTTTCATATCCGTCCGCGTATTTTGAAGTTCGCAAAAGAGTGGGAAATGCTTCACCACGAAGGATCCAAGACACAAAGTCACTAAGTTTTTTCTTTGCGACTTTGTGCTTTCACGCCTTTGTGGTTAAATCTTTTGAATGAAACTCCTGACAAGTTTAGCTTTATTCGTTCTTATCATTGCTTGCACACCTCAGCTCACTGCGCTTCCAATACAGCCGCCTGTAGAAACGTCCACTCGTGCTGTGCCTACGCCGGGGAAAAGCGTCTCAACGCCGAGTCAGCCTGCGCTTACGAAAGAAGCAACAGCGACTCAGAGCATATTCACGCCAAGAGTCGAAGCGACAACGGTCACAGCGACAGAGGAAGATAATGCGTGGATGAGTCTGCCGGTCCTGCCGGAAGCGGGGATGAACATCCAGGAAATTTATCAAAAGGGGATTGCGCTTGGGAATTATCCCAATGCTTTTTCCATCTTTGGTGATTGCCAATCCAGGCCCGATGAGTTTTTTGGCGTCTACGAAACCGATACAACGTTGGTGGAAAGTCTCTCGCCCGAGCTACAAGAAACGATACAACACTTCAACGGTTCGTTTAATCGTGAAAGCCCCACCTCACAAGATGGCACCACGCCCGGCGCATTGTTGTGGGACCAGTGGCATCGCGGTGAGTATGGCTGTCAATTCGGCGAGACGCCTGTGTCTTGTGAATTGCGCATTCATCGCCCATCTTTTGTCATCATTCAAATTGGGTCACACTTTGAGTCACGCAATACCGAATACTTGCGGCGCGTCATCGACCAGTTGCTTGCCAATGGTGTGATTCCGATCCTCGCTACCAAAGCCGACAATCGCGAAAAAGATAATCGCATCAACCGCGATATGGCGCTGCTCTCGGCTGAATACGATCTGCCTTTGTGGAATTTCTGGGCGGCGGTTTCAGACCTACCCAATCGCGGATTGTTCACGCGTAGTGACCGTCCGCTGCAGGGCGATATTTATCTGACCGATGATGCCAAGGTCATTCATCGTGAAACCGGCTTGGATGCCTTGAACATCGTCTGGCGCATGGCAACGGGAAATTAAAACATAGGGGCGGGGCAGCGTGCCCTTTGGGTATCTCCCCGCCCAATGTATTGGTAAACAAAAAGGACGCGGAAACCGCGTCCTTCCATTCATCATTCTGAATTCATCCTTTTAAAGGCGGTGCATCTTTATCGTACACAAAGACCTGCACATCCATGCCATCGCTGTTTAACATATCAATGGCGGGTTGAAAGGTGGCATCTTTGATCTTTTGCATATCGCCAGCGGGCGCAAGCACCGTGAGGCGGGCTTCTTCATCAGACATCTTCGTGGCTTTGATCTCAGCGCTGGCACAGGCGGCGGTTACAAGGTCGGACATTTTTTTGATGGCATCGTCAATGGACATAAACGTCTCCTTGAGAAAAATTATAAACGAACTCGAAAGCCTGCCAGATTACGATTGCGTTAAGCCTATTACCTAAAAGTACTATCCCGCGTTCATCTTTGCCACGGTCACGCCTTCACCGCCTTCGGTGTGCCCGCCTTCTTCAAACGACTTTACATAGGCATGCCCCTTCAACGCCTCACGCACAGCCTGGCGCAGCTTGCCGGTCCCTTTGCCGTGAATAATGCGCACCCACGGCAACCCCGAAAGATAGGCTTGCTCCAGATAACGCTCCATCTTATCCAGCGCATCTTCAGACATCAGCCCGCGTAAATCTACTTCCATGCCCGGCGAAGACGTAACGGGTGATGAGACTCGAGATGACGAGGCGCTCTTACTCATTACTTTTTTCTCATTACTCGTTTCTGATTTTTCCTGCGACTTCCGAATCAAATCTGACATCTTCGCCCGCACGCGGATCGTCCCGATTTGGACTTCCGCATCAGACTCACCCAAAGCGGTTACGACACCCTCGGCATTCAAGCTGCTGACGGTGACCTTCTCGCCGAGTTTCAATCCTTGGTTACTAGGCGCTGATGATGTTTCAGTTTTTCTTTCAACTGGCGCTTCAACCTTTTCTTCCAGCTTCTCGATCTTCTCTTCAATCGCGCGGATGGCTTGCAAAGGTTGGCTGGCTTTCTTGAGCTGAGACTTCAACGAGTCGATGTTGCGTTTGAGCAGCGCCACTTCGAGTTCGCCTTCAGCCCGAGCTTGGGCAAGAGTTTCGCGGCGTTCATCCTCGATCTTTTCAAGGCGTTTTGCCAAGTCTGCGTTTTGTGCTTCGAGTTTGGAACGTTGCTTTTCCAACTTCTCGCGTTCACGTGAAGTGCGGTTGCGTTCTTTGCGAATGTCATCCAATAATTTGTCAGCCCGCAGATCAAGCGGATTAATCTCCGCCCGAGCAGACTCGATGATGGGTTGGGGGAGTCCCAACTTTTGAGCGATGGCTAAAGCGTTGGACCTGCCCGGCAGACCAATGGTCAACTTATAGGTAGGGCGAAGCGTCTTGATATCAAATTCAAGCGAGGCATTGACCACGCCTTCTGTCGAGTGCGCGAAGGTTTTCAATTCAGGGTAATGTGTCGCAACCAATGTCATCACACCGACTTCGAGCAAGTGACTCAGAATCGCGCGCGCGATGGCAGCGCCTTCTTGTGGGTCTGTGCCAGAACCGAGTTCGTCGAAGATCACCAGCGAGCGATTGTCGATCTGCTTGAGAATGCGGATGATGTTGGTGATGTGTCCGCTAAATGTGGAAAGCGACTGCTCAATAGATTGCTCATCGCCAATATCTGCATACACCGACTTGAAGAACGGCAACTCCGAGCCGCTTTGGGCAGGGATGTGAAGTCCGCTTTGTGCCATGAGCACGAGCAAGCCGACAGTTTTGAGTGAAACGGTCTTGCCGCCTGTGTTCGGACCGGTGATGACGATGGCGCGCGTCCCTTCGCGCGGATCAACATCGACGGGGACAACGTTATCAGGGTCGAGCAGAGGGTGACGGGCTTCAAGTAGTTTTAAGGTTGCAGGTTGCAGGCTATGTCCTGAGTTTATCGAAGGATTAGAAGGTTGTTGGTTTTGAACGTTTGAACTTGCAACGTTCAAACGTTTCAACTCATATAATTCTGGCTCACTCGCCTTCAACTCATCCCCATACTTCGCCTTTGCAAAAGCCAAATCTAAAACAGCCAGATTTTCCACACCATATTTCAATTCGCTGGCATGCGCGCCAACGATAGATGAAACTTCTGCGAGGATGCGGCGTTCTTCGTCACGTTCGGCGAGTTGTAATTCGCGGATCTCGTTATTAGCTTCCACCACAGGCAAGGGCTCAACAAAGAGAGTCGCGCCGCTGGAAGATTGATCGTGAATGACAGCTTTGATCTTGCCTTTGAATTCTGCACGCAGCGGAATCACATAGCGCCCATCACGCTGCGTGATGATCGATTCTTGCAACATGGACGAGGTCTTTGAATCCGTCACATATTTTTGCAGACGGCTCATCAAACGGTCATGGGCGATTCTCAAATTACGGCGAATGTCTGCCAGTTTCACAGAAGCCGAATCTAGCACTTCACCGCGCTCCGAGAGGACGCGTGAAATCGCGTCCACGATGCCGTGGGTTTCGGGTAATCCTTCGGCGATCATACACAGGCGTGGAAATTCATCTTCCTTCTTCTCGAAGGTCTTTTTCAACTCGCGAGATGCAATCAAGGTGGACTTTACGTCCAACAAGGCTTGCGGGTCAAGCACTCCGCTGCGGGCGGCGAGGTCCGCGGCTTGGCGGATATCGTGCGAGGCGCCAATGCTCACATCCTGCACGGAGAGTAGTTTGCGGGCTTCGGTCGTTTCGGCGAGGCGTGAGATGGCGAGATCGTAGGAATCGGTTGGGTCCAGTTGACGTGCCAATTCCATCGAAGCGGAAAAATCGCAGTAGCCTGCGAGCTTATCGAGGATCTTCGGGTATTCGAGTACGTTGAGGGTCTTGCTGTCCATAATGGGAGATTATACTTTGTCTGAAATTATATGTAGGGGCGACCCGCCCTTTGAGAGCAAAATCCCTTGCTACACATTGATGGGTCGCCCTTATGATTAGGAGAAACCATGAGACTCAAAAACAAAACCGCCATCATCACCGGCGGTACATCCGGCATTGGCAAGGCGACGGCGTTGTGTTTTGCCGAAGAAGGCGCAGACTTGGTTATCACGGGGCGACGCATCAGCTTGGGGAAAGCCGTCGAAGCAGAATGCAGCTCAAAGGGAGTCCGATGCGTGTTCGTAGAGGCGAATCACTCAAAGGTGGAAGACTGTCAAAGAGTCGTTGAAGTCGCGCTTAAGGAATTTAATCGCATTGATATTTTGTTCAATAACGCGGGCATCGTCACGAAGGGAACAGCCGAAACGACGAGCGATGAAACCTGGCAGGATACGTTGAACATCAACGTGACGGCGGTGTGGAAGATGTGTCAGTTGGTGTTGCCGCAGATGAAGAAGCAGGGTAAAGGTGCGATCGTCAATAACGGATCTGATTGGTCCGTGGTGGCGGGCAAGAATGCCCTACCTTACATCATGAGCAAAGGCGCAGTGGGCATGATGACCAAGGCGATGGCGTTGGATTATGCGCGTGATGGCATTCGCGTGAATGCGGTTTGCCCGGGCGATACCTTTGTAGACCGTTGGATGGAGAAGGGCTATTTTGAAGGTTCAGACCCGGTGAAGATGGAGGATGCTATTAAAGAAGCGAGTGAGTATTTGCCGATGGGGCGTTTCGGTAAACCCGAAGAGATCGCCAATGCCGTTGTGTTCCTGGCTTCTGATGAAGCCTCGTTTGTGACGGGGCATCTCTTGCTGGTCGATGGTGGCAATACGGCGCAGTAATATTTTATATGGGCAGTTCAGGCGAGTTGATCTTCCAGTTTGTTTTGAAGCCTTTAGAATCGCGGAGTAACACCGTACTTCCATCGGCACGCCGCCCAAAGATTTGAAAGCCATACAATTCATACTCTATGATGATCGACCCATCTGAGAGAGTGAAGGGCAGTTCGGGCCACATCTCCAGCCAGTCTGAGCGGATCCACATATCGCCATTCATGACGTTTGGGTCTGTAATAAAAGGGGTATAGCAGTCACGTCCGCTTCCGAGTTTGATCATGGTCTTTTTCTGAGTGAATGCGTTGAATTTATGAACGATCAGGCGCATGTCTTTATCGAAAAAAGTCCCTTGTAGATCTGTGGCATAGCAGTTGGATGCATATACGTTGGAATATTCCACATCGAATTGCACGCGGGTTTCTTTCACGACCACATGGTTTGCTGCCCATGAAAGCCTCTCAACGGTGGGTGGCACGGTTGGATTATTGATCCACCCGGCACTTGGGATAAGAATCTGCTCTTTGATGCGGTCGCCATTTAATTTCTTAAGATATTCAAGAACCGGCTCGGTGAGAGGAATACGGGTTCCTTTGCGGTAGTCACAGACATGGCTAAATGTGACCGTTTGCGGATACGCATTAAGCTGACCTACATTCCGAGTGTTATAACCCCATTTCGGGTTTTGCCAGTCGACCAGTAAGGTGGCAATTCGCCCTTGACGTTTGATTTCCGTAACCGGGTTTGGGATGGCAGGTTGTGGCGGTGGGGGAGGTTGTACGGGTGGAGTAGATGGTGGTACGGTGGTTTCACTAGTAACTTGCCATTTTATATACTGTTGTTGAGGACCTGCATTTACCCATCCACCGCCTATAAGATGAAGCCACTGATAATCATTCTCTGTAGCAATAATTTCTGTGTTGGCATTTATTGTTCTAAGTACTTTAACGCCCTTGGGGCTATCGACTACATCGCGCTTTAGCAGAGTTTTTCCTTTGATTAACACGTTGTTTCTCCTGTTTGTTAGGCGATCTTTATTATGTAAAACGCAGATGGATATATAGCTATTTTATCTCTATTCTATTTGATAGGATTAGGAAAGATACTGGCATGGAGTACTATCGTGGGAATACCTACAAGTGAACTTGAGGTATATTGGGACATATATTAAAGGCAATCGCCCTAAAGGAGTTTAAATGATTGTTGTTTCAGACATGATGGGAACCCTAACCACTGGTTCCCCTTTTCTTGGTATCGTGGATTGGGTAAAGCATAATCAAAGCAAGGCGCAGGCGAACTGGCATATGATGGCGATCATGCCTTCGTATGTCTTGGCTAAAAATGGACTGATCGATTGGCAGGTTTGGGGACAGAAATTAATGATCGATAGACTTGGGTATATCAAAGATGTCACGCCGGGGGAAGGTGTGTCGTCTCTGAATGGTAGTAAAAGTGAATATCGCTAGTAGCAGGGTTAGATTTTTTTTATTCGTTAGCTCAATTCGGCTCTTAATCTCAGATGAAACATCGTATAACAGAGTATCTCTTGGTAATTGCTGCCATGCAGTATAGTGATATTGAGGAATTATGAAATCTGGACATAAAACAAAAAGGTTTTCTGTAGCTACAATTTTTCTATTGTTATTAATCGCTTTTCAAGTATTTATATATATTTTTATCTGGTTGCAACTTCTAAATAACCCAGTTCTAAGGACTATGGATTTCATTCATTTTTATGGAGCAGGGAGGTTAATGAGAGAAGGAAACTTTTCAGATATCTATGATGTGGACGCTTCACTACGCGTTCAAAAAGAAGTGGTGGCTTCTGAAGATTATGACACGCCTTTACTTTTTAATCATCCGCCCTATTTAACTCCACTCCTTGGTTTAATAGCCATTGATAACTATATTTTGGCTTATATATACTGGTGCCTCGTGCGCCTGGTTGTTTGGTTGATATGTGGAGAGATCATACGACGTTTTTTACTTTTTTATAAATGGGATCCTGTTTCGGCATGGCTAGGCGCTATAGGTTCTATTTTGTTTTTTCCAATCTTTCTAAGTTTTTTGGGCGGGCAGGACACTATATTTTCGCTGTTTGGTGTGCTAGTTTGGATGATTGCTTTACTTGATAACGGTGATAAAGAAGCGGGGCTGGGGTTGGCACTTGCTACATTAACGCCCACAGTCGCTGGAATGCTTTCTATACCGTTTTTATTTTCTCGTTTTCGTGCTGGAAAGTGGTTTATTCTTGGAACTATTGTATTAGGGATATATACAATTGCATTGGTTGGTGTCAATGGAATTATTAAATTTCTAGCTCTCTTAAAGCTTTCATCTGAAGGTACTTATTATGGCTTTGACTGGGCGAGTATGTATAATTTTTTAGGGCTTGTCTTGCGTTTTTTTCCTCAAATGGATTTAAGACAGGCGCGTTCTATTGCGTGGATTGTTGTATTGCTTATTGTGATAAGTTTATCTGTTTTATGGCGACGTCATGAGCCTAATCTGCCTTTGATTGGTTTTTCGCTTGTCATAGTTACACTGGGTTCTCCGCATTTATATGTTCATGGTTTGAGTTTCATCATGCCGGCTATGCTTGCATGTGTTGTTATTCTACGTAGTAAAGGATATTCTGCGCTGGCTTTATTAATAATCCCGGTAATTTCCAGTGTGTTCTTGATTGTAGATATTGTTTTGCCTATCTGGACAGATTTTACAGTTTATTTCTTGATGTTCGGATTGTTGATCGGCTTTACTATTTTGTTGAACCGTAATCTTTATAGTTCGTAGTGATATACTGCTGAAAATTTTTCTTAAGTATTAAAGGAGTTTACATGATCGTTGTTTCAGATATGATGGGAACCCTAACAACTGGTTCCCCTTTTCTTGGTATCGTGGATTGGGTAAAGCATAATCAAAGCAAGGCGCAGGCAAACTGGCATATGATGGCAATTATGCCTTCGTATGTTTTGGCTAAAAACGGACTGATCGATTGGCAGGTTTGGGGACAGAAATTAATGATCGATAGCCTCGGATATATCAAAGATGCTACGCCAGAGAAAGTGCGCGCCGCTTCTGAATGGTTAGTAGAGAAGGACCTATGGAAGAAACGCCGCGAAGATGTGATTGCACGCCTTGTAGCGCACCGCCAGGCGGGGGCAAAAGTGTATATTGCCAGCAGCATGGTGGAGCCTTTTATTGAGCCGTTTGCTCAACAAATTGGGGCGGAAGTGATCGGCACGCCGACAGAGATTGCAAATGGTAAGCTGCGAATGGTGGGGGAGTTGGTGGCAAATGAAAAGAAGATCGAGCAGGTATTAAGCCGCCTCGGCGTGGATAAAGTTGATGTGGCTTACGGTGATACGATCTTGGATGTGCCGATGCTTGAAAAAGCGGACCATCCTGTAGCTGTGTACCCAGATGCCAAGCTTAAGAAGGTGGCAGTAGAACGGAATTGGGAGATTATTGGCGATACCCCAGCATACGGATAAGCTAAAAACACTTTAAGATAAAAAATGCAACCAATTGCAGTGAGAGGAAAAAAACTAATGGAGAGAACAACCATTCGCAGGTCCAGAAAGAGACGAGCAGACAGCAAGATCTATTTATGTGCGCCGGTCAATTCGTTGGTCGAAGGCATCTATGAGCAGAACATCCCATTCCATGAGATTCGCAAACATGGCGATATGGGCTTGGGCACGTTCAATGACCTTGACGGCGAAATGATGATGGTCGATGGTGAAATTTATCGTGTGGGGTCTGATGGCAAGGTGAACCTTATCACCGATGATGATACATGCACGCCATTCGCTTGTGTCACTTTCTTCCAACCCGCCAGTGACGAAGTGCTTGAAAAGGAAATGGATTATGAACAGTTCCTACGTTGGATGATGGAACTGATGCCCTCGCCGAATATTTTTTATGCCTTTCGCATCACGGGTGAGTTTTCATATGTAAAGACGCGCTCGGTGCCGAAGCAGGAGAACTATCGTCCGCTGGTGGAGGTGGCGAAGGAACAGCCAACGTTTGAATTTCATAATGTAAGCGGCAAGATGGTCGGGTTCTATACGCCATCATTCGTCTCTGCACTTAGTGTACCGGGCGTGCATTTACATTTCCTCACCGAAGATAAAACCAGCGGTGGGCATTTGCTGGCATGCCATCCGTGCAAGGTGAAAGTGGAATTGCAATATCTTTATACGGTAGAACTTTCGTTGCCTGCAAATCTCGATTACCTTACTTGGGATTTCCAGCGTGACATTGGCAAAGACCTCGATAAGGCAGAGAAATAGGAGGCATTCATGCGAAAGCCAAATTGGGTAGCTCTTGCGATTTTATTCGGTGTGAGTTTATTTTTAGGATATGCGATCTTCACGGCTTTTGCCACTGCAGTCTTTCCTGCTGTCAATAATGTTTCAGGTAAATTTCTTTGCAGCGGTGAATATGAGATTGTGACTACGAAGTCTTCTCCGCGTCCCGGTGAAACCTATTGGTCTCATACCATTCTCTGTGATGGTAAGGACATCACGTTTCCCTCTGTAGCAATAACGGGTTTGATGGCATCCTCTATATTTTTTGTGTTGTTGCTCATCTTTGCTCGCAATTGGTGGTTCCGTGAAAAAGTCGCTCCGGCTCCATTTGCCAAAGCTGGGTTGCCAGAAAAAGGAAAGAAATCTGCGCTTGACCGTATGGCAGAACTTAAAGAAATGCGTGACAAGAATTTGATCTCTCAAGTGGAATATGAACGCAAAAAAGATGACATCATGAAGGAGTTGTGATGCATAAATTTGACGAATTCATCTATAAGGAACTCGCGCCTCATCTCTCCGCCGGAGAGGGGATCGAACTCACAGGCTTTCTCTACACCAAATCTTTGAGAGCCGTTGTCCTTTCTGGCGGACTGAGCCTGGTCGGTGATGGATATTACTTCGCCGCGCTTACCCGTAAACGGATGTTCATCATTGCCACAGCCATGGGGGTTGTCTCGCTCAATATGGAAAATAAAGGCATGAGCGAAGTAGCTTATGCAGATATTAAGTCTATTAAGCCGAGCGGATTCTTGAATCAAAAAATGATTGCCATTGAACTCAAAGACGACAAGACTTTAGTCTTTCGTCTGAACACCTTGGCAACACATTATGCTTCAGGACAAAAAGAGTTTATTGCGACGTTGGTGGAATATGTAGGGGCGGGGTCTCCCCGCCCCAATTAAAGGGGAAACAAAGGGCGCGGTCCCCGCGCCTCTACGTGGACAAAGAATTCAATGCATGCACAAACGTTTCTGCCATTTTCTCGATATTGATTTCTTCTTTAACGACCCGAAACGACTCTTTCCCCAGCTCTCGCAAACGCGCTATATCCGATAGCGCGTTTTTCATCGTATTGACCAACGCTTCGTAATTCTCCGGCTCAATCTGCCAGCCATTATTCTCTCGCACCAGATCATCTTGTGTGCCATCGCCCTTTGCTACGATAACAGGCAATCCATAGCTCATCGCTTCTTGCACGGCAAGTCCACCCGTGCCGGGGAGGACGAATAAATCTGCTTGTTGGAAATACGGCTTCAACTCCGTGCCATGTTTCGCGCCGATAAATTCAGCGGATGGATAGATTTCTTTTGCCAAGGTTTCTAATGCTTCACGTTCCGGTCCATCCCCGACGATGAGCAGGCGTGGCTTGGATTCCATTTCAGTACAGGCGCGTAACAATGAATCAACGCGTTTGCGAGCTTGAAGCCGTCCTACAAAAAGGATAGTTACACGGTCTACGGTCTGCGGTCTATCGCCAGGTTTTTCGGGTACATCCGACACCGAATTATGCGCGACGAAAATCTTCTCACGTGAAAAACCAAGCGCGGCATATTCATCCGCGCCACGTTGACTGTAGGCGATCATCCCATCGAATTGATGGATGAAGCGTTTCCAGAGTCCGCTTTGTTTGGGAGCGCCCAAGCCCCAGCCTAGGGTTTTTCGTCCGCGTTTGTGCATCCAGCTCACGGCAGAGGGAGAGGCGAGGTAACGCGGATTTGCTTCCATGATGAGCGAGTCGGGATTCCACTCTTCGAGCCAGCGGATGAAATTCCGTTGATAACAAAAATAAAGTGGACCACTGAGCAGATGCAGATTATCCGCTTCGACATGTTTGGCAATTTTGGTCGTGCCGCCTGCGATCATTTCCACAGGGCGAGCCTGACCCGCAAAGAGACTCATGCCGCTTTCGCATTGACTCGCGAGCAAATCAAAGAACGGAACGCGATAGCTCGGCAGCACACGTTGTTGCAGCCCTAATTTGCCGTTGAACTTCATTTCACCTCACAACGGGAAAAGATAACGGCGTATTCGTCGCTGTATTCTTTGCACCAAAGCGGCGACGTTGAAACGGGTTGAATTAAATTCGGTTGCGCGGCTTGAGAGAGCAATAGCAAATTGATGCCTTCGCGGTCGAACATCTCTTGCCAGCCTTCACCATTTGTCACGCGGACGTATTCCTCCCACATGGGTTGCGGGAAGCTATACATGCGCGTGTCCATCCAAGTGGGGCGGGTGGGCAGGTTGAATTCAAGATAGGAGCCGAAAGCGTAGTCGTTCCACATTGGACCCGGCAGGTCTTCGCGCGTTTTCAAGAACTCCACTGCATCGACCGGTGTTGTGCTTAGTTCATACAGGTCTGGTGCGCCTTCCCACCAAGAGTCACGCACGCCGGGCATGAAGACCAATGAGAGCAGCAAGAGTATGACAGCAATGGCTGTGTTGATAGTTGGGTTGATCTTCTCGATGGGCTTGTCGATGTAAGTATTCGTCCATTCGCTGACGAGCTTTGCGGTGAAGATGGCAAGCAGGAACATGAACCAGATCACATAGCGGACACCAGAGAGTGCCAGCCAGCCAAAGCCGAGGAAGAGAATCCATTCAAGCCAGGTCAGTTTTTGTTTGGAGAATGATGCGATAACGGGGAGTGCAAGCATCCATGCAAAGAAGATGTTCATCTGCCAACCATCATTCGTGGGCGGACGCCACTCCACGCTAAAGAGATAATCGGAGGGGTTATTGAGGATGAAGACAAGATATTGCCAGACACCAAATCCATGTGGGTTGAGCAGACTGGCAACGAGCATGGCAAGGATCGCATATGCCATGAACTTGCGATTGCCATTCCCAAATACTAAAGCTGCGCCGGCTAACAAGAACGGCAATACGAACGAACCATGTAGATTTGCCCACAAGAAAGTTGAAAGTGGAAAGAGGAAGAGAAGATGGTTATTTCCCTTTTGCCATTCGTACATTGCAAACAAACAAAGAATAAATAAAGGATACGCAAACAACTGCGGGCGGATCATCCAATTGTTCGAGGTTGCCAGACCAAGAATTACCACCAGAATCGTCGCAGTTCGCGCGCCGACATAAGAACGCATCAACTGCCAAATCGAGCCGTAGGTGATTCCAATTAATACAGCTCGCAACAAAAATGTTAGTGGAGCAGCTCCAGCCTGATAAACGAGATAAAAGATAATGCCAGAAAGCCATTGCTGATAAAAGATCGGCTCGCCTGCACGGCTGAAACCCATCGTGTCCACAAGTGGAATGGCGCTTTGCTCAAGAATGTCTTTGCCCAGGCGCAGGTACCACCAGTAATCTTGAGATGGAACCGATAGCATAAAAGACAGCCCAATCAATGGCAGTAAAGCAATGCTAAGCCAGAGGAGATCGTAAGAACGAGAAGAAATTTTCATATGATTATGTAGGGGTGAGGTCACCTCGCCCCTACGTATTAATAATTATCCAATATGCGGTGCGGAATATGCAGGAGATTTATGCACATGCACTACTTTCCAATTGCCATTTATTTTCACGATCACACGGCTTTCGTTATGAGCTGCTACTTGCACACCTGTTCCCAGCGCGGTGCTGATAAGCAGTGTGTAACTAGCGATCGCAGTATCGCCATAGCGCTGAATCAATAAATTCGATAAATCGAATCTCGTCTTGCCCGTCTCTTCTGCGCCAAAGACCGCCCCGCGTTCGGCGTTGGAGTTCATCATAAATTCATGGAATGGCAGTCCATCTAACCGGTGTGGTGTGACCCACCATTCATAAAGCGTCAAATCTTCCGCTGTCGTTTCATGATATGAAGCAATATCATTCGTCATGATCCCTTGCAAATGCTTGAGCAGAAAGTCGTGAACTTCTTGATCCATGTTTAATTCTCCAACAAAACCTTGAGATATGACTCGACCATTTGATCCAACCCAAAAGCGGACTCTGCGCGGCTCCGCGCTGCCGCCCGGAATTGATTCTGTTTCTCGAGCACTTCTCCCGCTGACGATGCCAGTGCTTCAATATTGGGAGTCTCCAACTTCCACGGGTTCGCGCCATACGGAACGACACAGCCCGCATTATCAGGGACCAACTCTTTGAGTGAACCACTATCAAAGCCAATGACGGGCAATCCGCAAGCCAAAGCTTCGATGACCGAGTTGGGGCAGGGCGGGTTGACTTCGGCGCAGTACATCATGTGAGAGGAGCGGGCGAGTTTGGGAATGTCGGCTCGAGGAACGGTGCCAAGAAATTTTACTGATATATTGCTCTTGCCGCCGTCCTCGGCGGCGAGGACGCCGCCTTGAGCGAATTTTTTTTGTGTAGCTTCATCCACTGTTCCGGCAACAACAACTTCCATCGGATACTTCGCGGACATTTTCTCTGCAACACTGACGGCATGGAATAACCCAGAGCTCAATCCGCGGGCGAGGCTACCTTCTAGTAGGAGCATGCGATATTTGTCGGTGGGGCGTTCATGTTCGCCTTCATGCGTGTAAGCATTTAGGTCTACGCCATTGATAATGACCGAGGCTGGCGCTTTGGCAACTCCGTACCAGTCCTCCCACCATTTGCGGATGAACTGACTTTGATAAATGACCCTGTCCGCGAAGCGATTGCGTATGGTCGCCAGCATCACATTGCCATACTCTGCGCGGAAGGTATATTTCACACCCGACCATTTCACGCGTTGCACCCAGTTGATGCCATCCAACCTTTGGACGACGCGAATGCCTCGTCGGCGAGCCTGGTTCAGGTTAAGTAAGAAGCGGGTGCCTGCGATGACGAGAACTGCGTCAGACTTGTCATCCAGATCATAGGTCACGTCAATGTTGCGGGCGCGTAATCCCTGTTCGAATTTCAAACGGAAGGACGCCATTCCGCCTGTGCCCTGAACGAATGGCGTGATGCAAATGCGAGTCATATATAAAATTATAACCGTAGGGGCGAGGTCACCTCGCCCTTACTTTTATGGTATCCTATGTTCAATCATTGTTTGGGAGAATTTGTTCATGTATATTGCCATCGAAGGCGTGATCGGTGTGGGCAAGACCACTCTCGCACGCCTGTTGCAGCCAGCCTTTGAAGCAGAAGTATTGTTGGAAGTATTCGAGGAGAATCCTTTTCTTTCTGATTTCTATGGTGACCGCGCTCGCTATGCGTTTCAGACTCAGATCTTTTTTTTGCTCAGCCGCTATCATCAACAGAATAACAACGTGCCGAACATTCTATCGGCGGGAAAGAATTTGATCTCTGATTACACATTTGCGAAAGATGCATTGTTTGCGGGTATCAATATAAAAGGCGATGAACTGCAGATGTATCACAGAGTGCATGAAGCCTTGGGTGAAAAAATTCCGAAGCCAGACCTGCTTGTATATTTGCAAGCCACCACCGATACGCTCATGAGTCGCATTGCCTTTCGCGATAGACCGTATGAGCGCCAAATGGAACGAGCGTATATCAATGAATTAAATGTGGCGTATGAAGAGTTCTTCTCGAAACCTTTTGACAATACGCCCATCTTAAGAATTGACACGAACGATTTGAACATTATTCAAAACGCGGAGCATATCAAGTTGATCGAAAATCGCATCCGCGAAGCTTTGGGGCTGTCACCTTATCAGCCCGCCTTGTTGAAATAGGCAGGACCCATGCGCGTTACAAAAGATTCCCTTTTACGTATTGCAAAAGAAACCGTTCAAGAGCGGGCATACAACGACCCAGATATTGTCGCTGCGTATCTCACTGGCTCCTTGCGCGGCGAGCCCATGTTGGGCGGAACTGCCGACATTGATATTGTTTTCGTTCACAAAACCTCACCTATGAAAGCCCGTGAGTTCGTAAAGCTCACGCCTGATTTTCATATTGATATCAGCCGCCGCGCCAAAGATGAATTCAAATCGCCGCGCGAGTTGCGCGGTGACCCGTGGCTGGGTTATGAGATGTATGACCCTGTTCTGCTATATGAACGCGAAAAATTCTTCGACTTCGTGCAAGCCAGTCTGCGGGCAGGTTTTGAGTTTGAACAACCGCCATTGATGTTGCAACGCTGCCGCACGCTCCTTTCGCATGGGCGTGGAAATTGGTTCGATATTTCTGAACATGATGGGGATGTAGGTCCAAAAGAAATTCGAAAATACATGAAGTCACTTTTTCACGCGGTCAATGCCGTTGTGGAGTTGAGCGGTCCGCCCATTTGGGAGCGCCGCCTGCTGCTCGATTTCCCTGCTCGCGCCGAAGCCGCGCAAAAGACGGAGATGATTACTACTGTTTATGGGTTACTCGGCGCAACCCAGGTGGATGCTGACAAGATCAAGACTTGGCTCAACGATTGGAAGCACGCTTTCAAACTCGCTTCTGAAACCCCCGGTGTGGATGCGCGGATTCACCCTGCGCGCTTGAACTATTACGAGAAAGGCATCAAAGCTCTTTTGGATAGTGACACGCCTCTTTCCGCGCTCTGGCCTGCTCTCCATACCTGGACCTTATCCGCCGCTGTGTTAACCGGTGACCACCTCAAGTTTTGGGAACAAGCTTGTGACTCTCTCGGGTTGCGCGAAGGTTTCGCTGATAAAGTTGCTGGGCTCGATCACTTTCTTGATGAAATTGAGATCATGTTTGAAGAGATTGCCACTGCCAATGGACTGGATGCTGAACCATCGACAGGTTTATAAATGCGAGTATAATCGCGCCGATGTTTCGAAGATATCCGCACCGCCATTTGTTAGACAAGTCCCAACGGGACGCATTCTTCGTTTTCTATCATCGTTCTCAAAAAGCCTGACAATTAATTGTCAGGCTTTTTTCTTAAGAATTTGTAGGTCAGGCTTTTAGCCTGACACGTTTCTCAGATGATATGTGATGGTAGGCTGCAAACTTGCCCTGCTGGAGAAAACCATGCAAGACTTTACTGATGTAAAACTGGAGATCTTCGTCCCCGAGACGCATGTGAACCAAGTCCGTGATGCATTGACGGAAGTAGGTGTGGGCGTGATCGGGAAATATGACCATTGCTTTGCCATCTCGCAGGTGCAAGGCTCGTTCCGTCCGCTGCCAGGAGCCAATCCCTTCGATGGGAAGGTAGGGGAGGTCATGTACAGCGTAGAGTCAAAGATCGAAGTGAATTGCAGGCGCGAACTTGTGGAAGAGGCGCTGTCCGCGATTCGACGGGCACATCCGTATGAAGAACCGCTTATCAATATCTTTCCGCTAGCGAATCATTTATTTACGAGAAACGCATGAAATCGAAAAATCTTGTTTATATCTTGCAAGCCTTGTTAGCTGCTTTATTCTTTGGGGCGAGTGCGCCAATTGCGAAGTTATTGCTTGGCGATATTGCGCCGATCTTCCTCGCATCCTTTCTTTATCTTGGCAGTGGAACTGGGATTGCTCTTGCCAAACTCACCCAACCCAAAGGGACAGAAGCAGGCATTCAACGCGCAGATGTGAAATGGCTGGTGGGTGCCATCATCTCTGGCGGTATCCTTGCGCCAATTGTGTTGATGATCAGCTTACAAAACACGCCAGCCTCTACAGCATCCTTGTTACTCAATTTCGAAGGGGTCGGGACGACCCTCATCGCCTTGTTGTTTTTCAAAGAAGCCATCAGCCGCCGCGCGTGGATGGCGATTCTCGTCATTACGCTCGCGAGCATTTTTCTCTCCACAGATATTTCTAGTGGGTTTGGGCTTTCTCTCGGTGCATTAGGCATTATCCTCGCCTGCGTGCTCTGGGGCGCGGACAATAACTTCACTCGCAACATCTCTGGCAAAGACCCGCTCGTCATCGTGGCATGGAAGGGGTTGGTGGCAGGGTCATTCTCATTTGTGCTGGCTTGGTCACTTGGAAATCCCTTCCCTTCATTCACGACTATCCTTGGAACCCTGCTTCTCGGATTTCTCAGCTACGGTTTGAGTACCATGCTCTTCATCCGCTCTATGCGCGGACTCGGCGCAGCCCGCACCAGCGCTTTGTATGGCACGGCTCCGCTTGCGGGTGTAGTGTTATCCATTTTTATGTTTGGCGAATTCCCTTCTTTCTTTTTTATCATCGCGGCTATTCTGATGGTCGGCGGCGCATTGCTTCTTATCAATGAAGAACACATGCATTCTCATGTGCATACTGCCATTTTCCATGAACATAGTCACAGCCACAACGATGGCATGCACGGACATGATGATGTCAAAGGTGTCCACTCACATGGGCATGAGCATCCCCAAGAAGAACACGAACACGACCATATGCCAGATATCCATCATCGGCATGGACATGAGGAAAAGTAAACAACGGTATTAGATATTCAATATCGGCTCAAATATCGAGTTTCTAATATCGAACTACTAATAAACTAATAGACCAACTATCAGAAACAGGAGACTAACGCAATGCCAACAACTTCCACCAACCCCCATTTGCCTTTCGGCGAGAATAAAAATGCCGATTGGTACGGCAAGGACATTATTTCTGTCAAGCAATTCAGCCGCGATGACCTTGAATATGTTTTCGGCGTAGCGCACGAAATGCGCGGAATGGTCGAACGCATTGGGACGTTTGACTTGCTCAAAGGCAAGATCCTTGCCAACTTGTTCTACGAACCATCCACACGTACTTCTTCTTCGTTTACTGCAGCAATGGAACGCTTGGGCGGCTCGGTCATCCCGATCAACGAAGTGAAGTATTCGTCTGTTTCAAAAGGTGAAAGCCTGCCCGATACCATCCGCACCTTGGAATGCTATGCCGATGTGATCGTTCTGCGCCATCCCGAGACTGGGTCCGCGGCGATTGCGGCGAAGGCTGCCAAGAAGCCGATCATCAACGCAGGTGACGGAGTGGGTGAGCACCCCACTCAGGCGCTGCTCGATACCTTCACCATTATGGAAGAACTCGGTCGCCTCGATAACCTGAATGTGACCATGCTCGGTGACTTGAAGTATGGGCGTACCGTCCACTCACTGGCGCGATTGCTTTCACAGTTCAGCAATATCAAGTTGAATTATGTCTCGCCAGATATTTTGAAGATGCCGAAAGAAGTAATGGACGAAGTAGGCACTCATGGCGTTCCGCAAGCAGAATATTCTTCTTTGGAGCAGATATTGCCTGAAACCGATGTGTTGTATGTAACTCGTGTTCAGAAAGAACGCTTTGAAGACCCGGCAGATTATGAAAAAGTGAAGGGTGCTTATGTCATTGACCCGACCATCATGAAATCTGCCAAGAAAGAAATGGCGGTTATGCATCCGTTGCCGCGTGTGGGCGAGATCTCTACTGATTTTGATGATGATCCCCGTGCTGCTTACTTCCGCCAGATGGAGTATGGTTTGTATGTGCGTATGGCGTTGCTTGCCATGGTGTTAGGAAAAGCCTAAATAATTAAGTGCTTAAATAACAACGCGGACGTAACGTCCGCGTTGTTTGTTTTAGCGTTCTAATTCCAGCCGTTTGACCGGCACAAGATCTTCATCTTCACGTGTTTCAAAATTGAATCGTTCGAAGATATCTTTATAACGCTCTACGATCCATTCGCGGGTGAAGCCCATTTTTTCGTAGGAATACGAATGGTCACTGCTGAAGGTCAAGGTTTCTTTGACAGCCTGGTCAATGATAATGGGCAGACCGGGTTTATCAGGATACCCAAACTGCTCATAGAACCCGCGGATGACCGCCTCGGGGCGTTGAATCAGATCGTCGTAGTTGACGATCAGGTTGCGGGGAGAGGGGTGTGAGTCGATGTATTGAATGGGGTGGTGGTACCAGTACCGAGTCATCTCAAGGATTTCGTCGATGTATAAATATCCTTGGTGTGGACCAGTGAACTGTCCGCGTGCGTAGTTGATCCATGAAACGGTGGAGGGCAGCATATCGAGCGGATTGCGGGCAAGATAAAGAATGCGCGCATCCGGGAAGAATTCAACGAGCGTTTCGATCTTGGCACTGAATGCGGGGTTCTTTGCTACAAAATGTTTCTTGCCAGTTGCATACATATGGCGTTGCAACATGGATTTGTAGAACGTCATGATGCGTTTCTTCTGTTCCGCGCTCAGGGCTTCATCGAAGTGAATGTAGTCTGGGAATTCATCCATGAACGGGAAGAGGAAGGTGACGAAATAGCCATCCCAAATATGCATGTGGATGTTCTCGTCCTCTTCGGGTTGGAAGAATGAGATGGGGTGTATCTTGAGCTTGCCAAGCGTGGCGCGGTCGAAGGCGAATAATGCGCGGTGCAGAGTGCTGCCGAAATATTTATCGTCCACTCTAGCGACAAATTGTGTGATTTTTTTCTGGGTCACCGACGGGGTCAGGTAGATATCCCATGTTGTGAGGCTGGTAAACGTTTCATTATCACGTGAAAGCAAACGATGCAAGAACGTAGAACCGCTGCGGAAGTTGCCCAAAATAAAGAGCGGTTTTTCAATCGGTTGATTTTTATAGGCAGGGAAGAGGACATCATCAAGCCAGAAAAAGAACCAATGCATAATCTGCCCGAGGGGCCAGACGATGTAGAAAAGGGTCAAAAATATCAGTCGTTTCTTGGTGAGACGGGCTGGGGTATTTTTTGAGTCAAAGAATGAACGGTAGAAGGTTCGCCAGAATAGCCAGAAGTTCAATTTCATTAAGGGCGGGATCCTTAAGTTTGATACGTGCTTGGGATTGTCTCCCAATGCGATATTCTATCAGTAATTAAGTTTTTACGATTAACACTTTTTGAAGAATTATTTATTGTTTTCAACAAATGCCTTGATACGTTTCAACATTTCTTCGTGCGCGGTCTGTGCTTGTTGAAAGGCGTAGTTGAAAAGCAAATTGGGCGATTTTAGGATAACCTTTTCTTTTAATATAACCCCACTATCAACTTTTGTTACACTGGTAAGGTTGTCTATAAACGTATTCGGGGATTGGTACGCTTCTGTGTGAACTTCGTTCTCTTTCAGAGAAAGGATATCGGCACGGTATTTGATCTTGAACTTGAAGGGACCCCACTGTAACTGGTCTGTAATGAAATAACGTCGTAAAACTCCGCTGGGTGCGTTTGCCTCTTCCACTTTGATAATAAGAGGATGTACTTTGTAATGCTGGCTGAATTCTGAAACTACTGCCATCACAGTATTGACATCGGAGCGGATGAAGATTTCTTTTTCAAAAATGCCTTGTTTCATAATAGCGAAATTATACACCCACGTTTTCCTGCGCTTCTTTCCTGGGGTGAGCTGTTCTCACCCCATTTACCTTTTCCTTCGCTGACAGCTACCTGAATGGATGTACAATGTACAAAATTTTGGAGGTACCCATGAGCGATGATTTATTGACCTACCCTGCTGTGCAAGATTACCTCACCTCTCTCGTCCCGCCGCGTGAAGCGGAATTGCTGGAGATGGAGGCGTATGCTGAAAAATTTAACTTCCCTATTATTGGACCCGCCTGCGGATATTATTGTTATCAATTAGCGCGGATGATCAAGGCGAAATCGGTATTTGAATTGGGGTCTGGGTATGGGTATTCCACGGCTTGGTTTGCCAAGGCGGTCAAGGAAAATGGGGGAGGGATCGTGCATCACACCGTCTGGGAGGATGAACTGTCTGAAAGGGCACGCAACCACCTCGTTAAATTAGGAAGCGCAGACTTAGTCAAGTTCCATCTCTCAGAAGCTGTAGAAGCCTTGACTAAGACAGAAGGTCCATTTGATATCATCTTCAATGATATTGATAAACAGGCATACCCGGCTTCTCTGCCGGTGATCAAAGAGAAATTGCGCAGCGGCGGGTTGTTGATCATTGATAACATGCTTTGGCATGGACGTATTTTTGATGAAAAGGACATCGCTCCTACCACCATGGGCGTGCATGAATTTACAAAGCAAATTACACAAGACCCTGATTGGGTCGTTTCGCTGGCACCCATGCGAGACGGTATGATCGTGGCATATAAAAAATAAATTTTTGGGCGGTTCACTCCCGCTCTTACAAACCCTGAGGAGTTATGACAAATTTCAATTTCACCCCAAACCGCCGCAAGTTCTCTACAGACATTAAGTGGAATTTATACGACAAAGATGTGTTACCCATGTGGGTGGCAGATATGGACTTCCCCGCCCCCAAGCCGATTTTAGATGCCTTGCGCAAGCAATTGGAACACGGTGTGTATGGATACGAGTGGGCGGGAAAAGAATTGCCAGCGATCGTTGCCAAACGAATGGACGATCTCTACAAATGGAAGGTCCAGCCAGAGGCGGTGTTGGCGGTGACCGGCATCGTGAGCGGATATAGCGTAGCAGTGCGTGCATTCGAGGCTTCTAAGAAAGGTGTGGCAATTCAGACCCCGGTGTATAACGAGTTCCATGAGGTAAAGAATAATATTGGCATTCCGCAGATCGATATTCCTTTGATAAAGCATGTAAAAGGAAATATCTTGAGCTACGAAATCGATTGGGACTTGTTTGAAAAGCGGGTGAAGAAAGCGGGTATTTTCCTGCTATGTAACCCGCACAATCCTTTGGGCATTATCTTCTCCCGCAAAGAACTGACTCGCATGGCAGAAATTTGTATCAAACATAATGTGTTGATCGTTTCAGATGAAATCCATTCTGAGCTTATATTGGATGGTAATAAATTCACCCCCATGGCGAAGATTTCACGCGAGATTGAACAGCATGTGATCACTCTCGTGGCTCCATCGAAGACCTTTAATATTGCTGGGTTGTTTTGCGGGTTTGCCATTATTCCAAATAAAGAACTGCGTGACCGTTACAACACAGAGCTGAATCACTTGCGTTTGCATGTTGCCAGCCCGGGCTTGCATGCTTCGATGGTTGCCTTCTCTGGCAAATGTGATGGCTGGCTGAAAGACTTAAACCGCCATCTCACTGGCAACCGAGATTATCTGGTGGATTACGTCACCAAATTCATGCCGGGAGTCCGTACAACGATTCCGGCTGCCACCTATCTTGGCTGGCTGGATTTCACTCAAAGCGATATTGAAGGTTCACCTTTTGAATTCTTTAAAGAGAAGGCAAAAGTTGCTGTGAGCGAAGGGAAGATCTTTGGTAAAGAAGGTACTGGGCATGTGCGCATCAACTTTGGTACATCGCGCAAACTTTTGAAAGAAGGTTTGGATAAGATGAAGAATGCGATGGAAATGATTTAATAGTCTGTTGATGAATAGATAGAGCCTGTTTTCATAAACAGGCTCTATATTTTTAAACAAAAAGACGGATGGGAGTTTACCCATCCGTCGAGACGAACTATATCGGGGAAGCGGCGAAAAATGCAGCCTTCTTTTCGTTAGGGGAACGTCTGGTACGAAAGCAACCAACACACTTGACCAGCTTATGGCGTATCGCCCTTCCCTTCGGGTTGTGGTTCAGGTGGTGTAACGATCGCAACCTCCTTTCTTATTCCTATTCACATAGTACAACGAAAAAAGACCTTTACATTAAAAAAACTTTGTAATTCTGAAATTGGTTGTTTAGTCGAGTTGTTTTCGTGTAACCCAATATTTGATCTCTTTATGAATGGGGTACAACGGCAAGATCCACGCCCCATACCAAAATCCGCCGAATTGGGTCATGAGCTTTTGAGCATGTTTTAAATTTGTACGCTCAAAGTTAAGTGGCATAACAAGGAGTTCTTCCAATTCGGGTTTAAGTGTTTTGCCAGTGATCTTCTTGAACAAACGAAATTCATATTGCCAGGCATCCAACTCACCATACACAGACATGGCAATCGGAATTCCCTGTTGCAAATGGCGCACCTCGTGCACAAAGAGAGTCAATGCTCTGGGATTTTCAAGCGCGGACTCCATCGTATAGTGGACCTTATTCAAATAAAAGGCACGTTCCCACGTCCAGAATGCGCCTACACTCTTCCGCGCCCGCCTCATCCCAACCCGGATCTTTTTCTCGCGCACATAGCGCACCGCCTCTGCACCCTCTTCAGAAGACTCTGCCACTTTCTGAAAATAAAGTTCCTGCCATTCCAGATGGTTCATAGCGCTATCAAGCAGACTCTAAAATTCCGCGCAAGAAAGTGACCAAGGCTTCGACCCCTGAATCGGGCAGGGAAATATCTTCTACTTGAAGGATCATCTTTTTCCCGCCGCTTTCGATCTCAATGTCATACACAAAACAATCTGCACAGACAGCCCGATTCTCAGGCGAAGTAAATTTTAGATTGTTGGTCAGATCTTTTAATTCGCTGAGTTGTTGCTCGGGTAGAGTGCCTGTTACTGAAGTCTGTGCGCGTTCATCTACGATCAGGTAACTTCCATCAGAAGCGACTTGAATGGAACGGCGCAATCCCATGATCCCGCCAGATTGGGTCATCTTGATGGTCCATTCTTCAGAGAGAGTTGGGGATGAGTACGTTTTTTCTTCCCCTTTGCAGCCCATTATAAATACTGCAAGTATTATCAATAGAAAGCTAATTTTCCGCATGAATTTTTCTCCTTGGTAAGGTCTAGTGTCCAAACCATTTGTTTAGGTACTAGGATAGCATAAATGAGTTTAAGAGCTATCCTACTAAATAACCAGACGTCTAAAAATTCAGATAGTTCCTGAGAGGCGAATACGATAGAATCAGAGTCGAGGTGTTATGAGAAAAGTAGCCATTCTTGGGATCGGTCAGACAAAAGTAGATGAACATTGGGATAAGTCCCTGCGCGAGATCGGCGGGGAAGCGGCTTTCCTTGCCATGCAAGATGCCGGCGTAGACAAGGTCGATGCCCTGTATGTGGGAAACATGCTTTCGCCCATGGTCAGCGGACAAAATCAACTCGGCGCCTTTTTTAGCGATTGGATCGGGTTGTGGAAACAGGAAGCGGTTAAGATCGAGGCGGCTTGTGGTTCTGGCTCAGCGGCATTCCGCTCTGCACTGATGGCGGTCGCTTCGGGAGATGTTGAATCCGCTTTGGTGGTTGGTGTGGAAAAGATGACCGACAAAGCAGGCAGAGATGTCACTGCGGCGTTGGCTACGGCTGCCGATGCTGATTATGAAGTGGAGCAAGGCGTCTCATTCGTGGGCATCAATGCCTTGGTCATGCGTCGTTATATGCACGAGTTCGGCTGGAAGCATGAAGATTTTGCGCCGTTCTCGATCAACGCCCATGCCAATGCCATGCATAACCCATACGCACGTTTGCATGAAAAAGTGAACGTTGAAAAATTTGAGAAATCATCCATGGTGGCAACGCCCATCAATTTATTGGATGCATCGCCAGTGGGGGATGGGGCTGCTGCCGTGGTGATCGTCCCGGCAGATCGCGTGATACGGCAGCCTAAAGTGGTTGTAGCTGCTTCAGCCGCCGCCACAGATACGATTGCGGTCCACTCTCGTAAAGACCCGATGTTCTTGAATGCTTCTTATCTCTCTTCACAACAAGCCTATAAGATGGCGGGGGTTACCCCAAAAGATATTAATGTCTTTGAAATTCACGACGCCTTCTCCATTATGGCGGCACTTTCTCTCGAAGCCACCGGCTTTGCAGAGCGTGGACAGGGCGTGCGGCTTGGGCTGGAGAATCAGATCGGGATTAAAGGAAAGATCCCCGTCTGCACGCGCGGCGGGTTGAAGGCACGGGGTCATCCTGTTGGGGCGACGGGTATGTATCAGATCGTGGAGGTCGCCCAACAGTTGCGTGGTGAATGCGGACCAACGCAAGTTGATGGCGCGGCTATTGGTATGGCTCAAAATATTGGCGGTTCTGGCGCAACGATCATCACACACATCCTGCGACGCGAATAATCATTGCAATTTCATAATTTTTCGTCTGATTTTCAGGTATCTCCTTGGTACTTGCACTAAAATTAAAACGCCTATCAAATTTGCAAGGAGGATGAGATGGCAGACGAAAAACGAAAGTTACCGCGCAGAAATTTTTCTTACTACATGCGTGTGCTGAAAAAGGATACCGGTGAATTGATCGGTCAGATTATTGATATCAGCACAGGTGGTTTTAAGCTTGAAAGCAGCAAGCCGTTACCGTCCAATATTCAAATGGACTTGTGTATCGATCAAGTGAACCAGATCTCACCGAGAAGTTATATTGTCTTTTCAGCCCGAACCCGCTGGTGTGACCGTGACCCGTATGACCCTACGATTTACAACGTCGGGTTTCAGCTTGTGGATATGACCCCGGCAGATTATGACGTCTTTGTAAAGATGTTCAATGCATATGGCGAGAAAAAACAGGCGCATCATAAGACAAATTCAGACTATATTTGGGGCTAAGATTTTTTAGCAGAGACAAAAGCCATGTCTGTTAAGACATGGCTTTTTGTTTAAGCGCGCTCAAAAATAAAACCGTGTAAAATTGCGGCTATGAAAACTTTCATCGTTTGGTTGATTCGCTTCATTATCAAACTTGTTGCCAAAGTAGAAGCAACCGGCTACGAAAACCTGCCTGAAAAAGGCGGCTTTGTGATCGCCGTAAATCATCTTGGCTTTTTAGATGCCCCCATGGCGTATTACGCGCTCAATAATTGGAACTTATTTATTCCTGTGGCAGAGAAGTGGGAAGAAAGCGCCATTCTGCGCTGGTTAGGCAAACATCTCAATGCTATTTTCATTGACCGTTTCAACCCGGACCTGAAAGCCATGCGCGAGATGATTCACCGCATGGAGCAAGGTCAGACCCTTGTGATTGCACCTGAAGGCACCCGCGCCCGTGATGAGAAAATGGCGCAAGGGAAACCTGGTGTGGCTTATCTTGCTTCCAAGATGGGCTGGACGATCCTGCCGGTTGCCATTAGTGGCACAGAGGACCGCCTTCTGCTCGGAAATCTCAAGCGATTGAAAAAATCAAAGATTCGACTTACCGCAGGAAAACCCTTTGTCTTACCGCCTTTTCCGAAAGAAAATCGCGACGAAAAATTACAGGAATATACAGACGAGATCATGTGCCGCATCGCTGTAATGTTGCCAGAGCATAACCGCGGCTATTATGCAGAACATCCACGCTTGAAAGAACTATTGGCTGAAAACAAATGAGCTCCTTCCTTCGCTTTTGTGCTAGAAAAGTCTTGCCGTTGATCGCGGATATTGAAGTACATGGGGATATGAGTAAGTTGCCCAAAGAAGGTGGGTATATGTTGGCGTCCAATCATTTGGGTAGGTTGGATTCATTGGTGGTGTATTACGTTCTTGATAATGATGATCTCATCCACCCGCTGACAGATAAATATAAAAAATACTGGTACGGAAGATTGGCAGGAAAGCTTTTCAATGTCACCTGGCTGACGCGCGGCGAGGCGGACATGAGCGCTATTAAGGAATTTATCTCGCGCTTGAAAAAAGGCGCGGTCATGATCATTGCGCCGGAAGGCACACGTTCGAAATCTGTTAGCTTGTTGAAAGCGGAGCCCGGCGCGATTTATATTGCCAGTTCCTCCAATGTGGGCATTATCCCCGTGGCATTAACCGGCACAGAGGATGCCGATGTGGTGGCACGGCTAAAGTCATTTCGGCGCTTGAAGATCACCATCACTGCTGGGGATGAAATGTATTATCCGCCCAACATCAAAGCCGCCAAAGGTGTCGAGCGCGATGCCTTGCTGCGCGAAGCGATTGATGAACTGTTCTGTCGCATTGCGGCATTGCTGCCGGAACGTTATCGCGGTTATTACAAGGAGTTTCCGCGCACAAAGGAATTATTGGCTTTGAAAAACAAGCCTTAATACAGGTTGATCACAAGCAACATTACGCTTCCAGGGAGCAACGTAGCAAGCCCTAACCAGTTGGCATAGGCATGTTTGTTGCGTGCCAACATCACCCACGCTGCAATACCCAACCCTACAAATACTATGGGCAGAACATATCCCAACCCGAGCATTAAATTAAACATGCCGCCCTCGCCTGCGGCAGTTGCAGCATCTTGAAAGCTCAATAGCACAACAAGGGGAGCAAATACAAGTGCGGCTCCGGCAACTTGTGAAGTAAGCAACCACAACACACTTAACCAGCGACCGATCGTTTTTTGTGTCAAGTTTTCATCTCCTTGAGGATTTTGATAAATTTATTATATATCAACAAAATGGACAACCGCGCCTCTCGGCTTCGACGATGGCTTGATCGCTGGACCAGAAGAAGTTTTCTTCGCCGATGGCTTGCACAAGACCGCCGCGTTCCATCATTTGTTTGGCGTTGTCATGAATGCCTGCGAACATTAAGGTGCCGCCATTCCTCTTCAAGCGGAGGTGTAACTTGTGGATCGCTTCAATCCCAGCCGAATCGACCAGCGGCACACCGCGCATGGATAGGATCAAGGCGTGCGTATCACCCAAGTCTGCAAAGGATTCGCTGAATTGAGAAGTTGCTGCAAAAAATAGCGGACCGGTCAGAAACGCCACGCGGACATGTTTGCATTTTCCTTCGGTTTCGATACCACGTTGCTTGAGTCGTTCCACATCCACTTCTTGAATGTTGATATCAATACTGGCGCTTTTGTTGAGAAAGACGGCTCCCATCAAGAACGTTCCGAAGAGGATGGCGTTCGTCAGGCTGAGGATAACGGTGGCGAAGAATGCTACGGTGAAGGCGATCATGTCTGTTTTGAAGCGGTTGCCAAAGGTATATTGGACCGAACTTATATCCACCGAGCGGATGGCGGTAACCATCAAAACACCTGCCAATGCAGAGAGCGGAATCATCGCAAGATAATCGGCAAAGGTGAACATAATGATGAGCAAGATCAAGGCGTGGATGATACCCGTGAGGCGAGTCTGCCCGCCAGATTGAATGGCAACCTTGGTGCGGAGGATGCCGGATGTGACGGGAATCGCCCCGACCATTGCCAATGTGATATTGCCGATACCCAACCCCATAAGATGTTGATTCACTTGCAGACGTTTACCGGTCAGTTCGGCTCCGGCGCCGCCGGTGAGGATAGTTTCGACTGAGCCCAAAGCCGTTAAAGTGAGGGCTGGAGCGATAAACTCAGAAAGATTTCCCCATGGGATGCCTGCAAAGCTGAAGCGCGGTTCGAGGAGCAAGGAGCGAGGGATGAGTCCGATCGTAGGGACAGACCAGCCCAGAGAGGAGGTTGAAGCGGTGGCAAGGATCAGGGCGATCAATGAACCGGGAATCCGCTCGTTCCATTTGGCGGGATAGAAGAACATAAATCCCATTACGAATAGACCAATGATGAAGCTGTGAAGGTTGGGTGTGAGATTCGGCGTTGTGAAATAGCCGATCAGTTTTTGTGCGGCGGTGACGGTGATGGGGGTGTGGATGCCAAGCAGCGGATCCACTTGGCGGATGATGACGATGGCAGAGATGCCTGCAGTGAAGCCTGCAATAACTGTGGACGGAATGAAGGCGATGAAACGACCAAGTTTGAACAGACCAATGCTGAATGTGAGCAAGCCAGACATGACAAGCGCGACCCACATGCCTTCGAGTCCATATTGATTGATGAGCACGATCAGTACCACACTGATAACGGCTTTTGCGCCGGTCATTTGATAGGGCGCACCTGCCAGCAACCCAATGACGATGCCGCCCACAATGGAGGCGATCAACCCGGCGGCGGCGGTAGCACCCGAGGCAGCACCGAAGGCAAGCGCAAGCGGCAAAGCCACCAGCGCAACATTAAGACCTGCAATAAGGTCATTGCGAAATGTAGCGAGCGAATAGCCCGCAAACTCGTCCCTGTAAAGACGGGCAAGGGAGCGTCTTGGCATATTTAATTCTCCAGAAAAGGTATTACACCAAAAGCTCATGCTCCCCCAAGGCGTCTTTTGGTCTATAACGAGCGGTATTTTATCACTGGTATTTTTATTTTGTATACGGATTTAAGAGACTACACGGTATTCGCAATGAATCCGTGTAGTCTGTTTTTTAGAACATGATGCCACATTCGTATGGGATGATATTTTCTTCTTGTACATCCATAATCTCGTGCGGAAATGACCTGCTGATGGTATACGTCATGCGATAGAAGCCACCCCATTTGCTGAACATGATCAACTCGACACTGGCAGTGGTGTCGGTCAGCTTGACCAGCGGCTCGATATTTTGCAAGGCGTTGATCTGTCTCATTTGATCTCTATCAAACTCTATGCCGAAACCTCCGTCATTAATATCTGCAACGATGGTATCTACTGCCTCTCGATCGCAGACGATTTCTATGTCGTTATAGTTGGCATGCCAAACAAGGTAGAACTGATTTGCAGTGCGTAAGAATGCTGCATATTCAAAATACCCCTGCTCCGTATCGTTGACTTGCATGTACTTCCAGTAGTTTGCAAAATCAGAATCAGAGGGAACTTCACTGGAAGATTTATAAGGTTCTTGGTCTATAGGGCGAGCTGCGAGGAGAGGGAAGGAACCTAGTGAGTCTGGAATATACACGTAATCCAGAACATAGCCTTCTTGCATGGAAAGGTTTGGTGTGGCGTTGAAATACTCATTGACATCGAATTCGTTTCCCTGTTTGATGCCGGTATCTATCAACTCTTGTGGAGTTTGATTCGATTGCATCCCGCGAATCGATTGGATCATTTCAGCGCAACTGTTTATCACCACGCCATCACGCGGTGGAGGGGTAGCTGGAAAGAGCGCTTGGCAGGCAAAAGAAAAAAGAAGCAATGCGATTAATGGAAAGGTTTTCTTTGTTCTCATAACAAACTCCGATTTTTGAAGATTGAGAAAAAGACGCCCGCTTTTATGAAAATGTTCCAGCCTCTTTATGATTTGCGCTCGAAAGTCCCATCCAAGTTTAGATAATAGGTGTCCACTTCAAGATGTGGAAATAATCTGCGGATTTTGTCTTCTGCTTTATCGAGGTCTTCTTCGTGGCGTTCTTCCGTTACTCCAGGACCATACATACCGCAATCTTCATGATTGATTAGAATGACTTTCGAAATCCCATGCAAGCGCGCTGAAATATCTACCTGACGGATCACGTCATACACATCATACACACCGCCTGCCATCACGGCGCGGTCATAACTTCCTGCGGCAAAATTCGCTTCCAGCCATTGGTTGATATAAGACTGCAAACGATAGTCCATGCAATGAACAACGATGGCTTCACATGTATGAGACATAGTCCCTCCAAAAATTAGATGATCTGACTTGCCGCTCGTAACAAACGGTCATGGATCGCCAGCCCCAAGCCTTGTTTTCCAAAATCGCGTGTGAGGATCAAATTGACGCCCTGGTCGTCCAAGGCGTGCATGCCTGCATATAAATTCCGCGCAATCGCTTCAAGGTCAGTGGATGAGCCAAGGGGATACGGCACGCAAGACTCGAAGGATGCCATATCTTCATTCGCAAGCAGAAGACCTACGCTTCTTCCTTCCGCTTGAGCCTGCTTTGCAAGTTCTGCAAGTTTTTCCAACGCTGAATCTTTTTCACCCTTGCATAGAATTAACTCTGCATTCGGTGTGTAATGCTTGCCCAACAACCCTGGCGAGACTTGCGCCTCGTCAGCTGAGTTGGGTCTGTTGTTTCGCAACTCTACGGTACCGATCACCTTCTCAATTGCCTCATGGGCAACCCCGCCCGGACGCAGAATCATCGCCGGTTCACGAGTCACATCCAGCACCGTAGACTCCACTCCCACCGAAGTCGCGCCGCCATCGAGGATCATGTCAATGCGACCGTTGAGGTCATCCATTACATGGTGAGCCGTGGTTGGGCTGGTATGCCCGAATCGATTCGCAGAGGGCGCCGCAATCGGCACACCACTGGCGCGGATGAGTGCCAACGCTACAGGATGTGATGGTATACGCACCGCCACAGAATCCAACCCGGCTGTGACGGATGCTGGCACATGCGGCTGTTTCGGCAGCACCAATGTCAGCGGACCGGGCCAGAAAGCGGCGGCAAGTTTTTCAACGATGAGCGGTATTTCTTTCGCAACGAGTTTTACATCATCAAGGGTAGCCACATGCACAATGAGTGGATCATTGGAGGGACGTCCCTTGGCGTGGAAGATTTTTGCAACGGCTTCTTCATCAAGCGCATTGGCTCCAAGTCCATATACAGTTTCGGTGGGGAAAGCCACCAAGCCGCGGCGTAGGATAATGTCCGAGGCTTGGCGAATCAGTTCAGGGTCTGGGGTGTGAGGCGAAAGGGTCAACAGTTGGGTCATCAAGAGATCGGTTCGAAGGTTCCATCCAAATGCAAATAGAACGTTTCAACTTTCAAATGGGGAAATAGGGCTTGAATTTTTTTCTGTGAATCCGTGAGGTCATGTTTGTGGCGTTTGTAAGTGCCATCGCGCCCATAGGCACGGCAGTCTTCATGGTTGATAAGACAGACAGTTTCAATGGTATGAATTTGCACGGCAAGCTGCACATATTTCAACACCATTTCATAATCATGCACGCTGCCTGCCAGCGAGATGATGTCGAAGTTGTCATATCCAAAGCGGACAGTGATCCACGGTTGGATGAATTTCTGCAGGCGATAGTCCATGCAGTGAACAACGAGAGCGTCACAATGAATGATCGGTTTTTTGGTTGGCATGTTTAACCTCTAAAAGATTTTTTGGCGCTTGGTTCAGGACTTAGCCCTGAATCAAGCGAGTGTCCTATAAAATTTCGCCTTCACTTCTCTTTAAGAACGTCCCATCCCCTCGTTTCCCTTTCCATTCGTCACCATCGACGATCAGTTTGCCGCGCAGGAAAACTTTTTCAGGGTAACCTTGCAGCTCCCAGCCTTCATACAAATTGTAATCTGTGCGCTGATGTGAATGGGCAACGCCATACTTCACTTGCTTTTCCGGATCCCAGATCACAATGTCTGCGTCTGCGCCGGGGACGAGTGCGCCTTTATGCGGATACAAGCCAAATATCTTCGCCGGGTTGGTAGACATATACGCCACAAATTGATTCGGGGTGATGTAGCCTGCATTCACGCCATAGGTCCACAAAATGGGCATGCGATCTTGGATGCCGGGCAAGCCGTTTGGAATTTTGGTGAAGTCATCACGCCCGAGTTCTTTGCCAGGGATGGCGATCTCGCTTCCTTCGTAGACGATGGGCTGGGTCCCGTCAAAATAGAATGGGCAATGGTCCGTGCCTATGGTTTGCAAAATTCCCTGACGCAGCCCATCCCATAATTTAGCGTTATCTTGCTCAGTGCGCATGGGTGGAGAGCAAATCCATTTGGCGCCGTCGTCGCGGCTAAGATGATCTTGTGTGAAGAATAAATATTGCGGACAAGTTTCCCCCATCACTTTCACCCCACGTTCGCGCGCATATTGGAGCATATCTACTTCGCCGCCCGCATTCATGTGGACGATGTACACAGGCGCATTGGCTTGTTCTGCCATGGCAGCCATGCGTAAGCTTGACTCCACAGCTCCCCAAGACGGGCGGGTGAGGGCATGCCAGATGGGTTCGGTATGACCGTCAGCGAGTGCTTTGGCAGTCAACGTTTCGACCACGTCGCCGTTTTCACAGTGTGCCATGACGAGCATGCCGTTATCACGAGCGATTTGCAGCGCTTTGAAGATGCCGCCATCATCGAGGCGCAGACGTCCGTTATAGGCGGTGAAAACTTTCAGGGTTTGAACACCCATGTCCATGAGTGACGGAATCGTTTTCGCAATCTTTTCATCGAAGCGGGTGAGATTCATATGGAAGGAATAGTCGATAGCAGCTTTTTCGGCTTTCTTCATCCACAGATCAACCGAACGCTCAAAGCCTTCGTTTTCTAGCACGACAAAGTCCATGGCAGTCGTTGTGCCGCCGAAGGCTGCGGCTTTGTGACCGGTGTAGTGGTCATCTGAAGAGACGGTGTCGAACATGGGCAGGTCGAGGTGAATGTGCGGGTCCACGCCGCCGGGCATGATCAGCTTGCCGGTAGCATCAATTTGATGGTCAGAGTCCGCTTCGAGATTAAGCCCGATGCGCGAAATTTTTTCACCTTCGATCAAAATATCCGCGTTGAATGTGTCGGATGCGGTGATCAACTTTCCATTCTTGATCAATGTCTTCATGGCGCCTCTTTTCAGCTTTATTTTATACCAAATCGAATCTGTTATAATTTTCTTCAATGAATCCAAAGCGTTTTTTCGTCTTGTTGACCCTTGTTAGCTTGCTGTTCTTCGGGTTATGGTTGCCCGCTGGAGCATCCTCAAGCCAGCAAGAATCTCCCCCCACCCCGACCCCCGGAACAGATGGGCGCATTATTTATGTTGTGCAAGCGGGGGATAATTGTTTCCGTGTGGCTGCTATCAATGGCATTACTGTAGAGCAACTTCGTCAATTGAACTCTAAGTTAGACGAAAATTGTACATTGACCGAAGGTCAGGAATTATTGATCGGGGTCGCTGCCGTGGCAACTGCAACAGCGCCTGCCAATGTAGCTGTGGGAACCCCAACAATTACTCCAACACCACTTTCAGGTTTAACAGAAGTTTGTGTGCTTTTGTTTAATGATTTGAATGGTGACTCCATGAAACAGGATACTGAACCTGCCATTTCAGGAGGTGCCGTGAGTGTGACGGAAGTCAATGGAAAATACTCTGCTTCATTAGAAACAGTGATTCCTTCAGACCCAACCGTGTATCAAGGTATTTGTTTCTCGAATATTCCTGAAGGAACGTACAACGTCACCATGGCTATTCCTGATGCCTATAACCCAACCATGTCGTTAAGTTATTCTTTAAAAGTAAATGCCGGTGATCGTGCCTTTGTAGATTTTGGCGCTCAATCAAAAGATGTAGTTGTAGTAGACCCCAACGAAGGTGCCAGCAATGGCGGAGGCACATCTACTGGATTGGTGATCTTTGGTATCGTGCTATTACTGGGCGGTGCTGGGCTTGGGTATTATGCCTGGCGCTCGAACAAGCCAGAGAGTAAATTGTCTGGTGGCGGCATCTTGAAAAAATAAGCAAACACCGCGAGGCTTATGCCTCGCGGTTGTTTTTTAGTTGAAACGTTTTTCGATGAATGGGGGAGTGACCAAGTGCCTGTATCTTTTTTCGATGAAAAAGAGTCCCGTACCCTTTGTGATGATTTAGATGATATTCTGGATACTCTTCATTTAACTTTTGCATGAGTTCGTCGCGGGTAGTCTTTGCAAGAATGGATGCACAAGCGATACTCAATGAACGTTGGTCGCCTTTAACAATGGCGGTTTGGGGAAGATCCAATTCTGGGAGTTCGAGGCGAAAATCGGTAAGCAGAAATTGCGGATAAAGAGATAGCGCTTCCAGCGCGCGGCTCGCGGCTAGACGTGTGGCGGGCACAATTCCCATTTGATCTATTTCTTCGGCGGAAGCGAATCCGACTCCGTGAGCGAGGGCGGTTGCTTGAATCTGTGGAACGAGTTCGGAGCGTTTTCGGGGAGTGAGTTGTTTGGAGTCATGGACTCCATTCAAGGTGCGGAGAAGATGCGGGTGGTTGTGGGGAAGGATGACAGCACCTACTGAGACCGGTCCAGCCAGTGCGCCACGTCCGGCTTCATCCAGACCAGCTATGAGGTGATATGCAGACCAGATCTCACGCTCGTAGGTCAGGTCAGGTTTTGGAATCATAGATGCCACGGATGGCGTTGAGGTGAATGCGGAAGATATCACTGATCATGCGTAAGGCATCGCGTATAGCGTTGACCTTACTACCCGCGTCAAAGTACCAGTGAATTGGTATCTCACGAATGCGTAATTTTTTTCGACGTGCGAGATAAAGTAATTCAATGTCGAATGACCAGCCCATTTGGGTTTGTTGTTCAAAAAGCATTTGTGTGGTTTCAGCGCGAAAACATTTGAAGCCACATTGAGTATCCTGTAATCCCGGCAAGATGAAGAAACGAATGGCGAGGTTAATGGCACGCCCACCAATGTGACGATAAGGTGGTTCGTTATAGCGAATAGCCCCAGGGGCTTCGCGTGAGCCGATGGCAATGTCAAAGTCGCCGGATACGGGCGGAAGGAATTTTGCCAAATCTTCAATTGGCATGGAAAGGTCCGCATCACAAATGAAGCGATATTCTCCGCGCGCCACAAGCATACCGCGTCGCACAGCATTGCCTTTCCCTTTTTGATGCTCTTGTACAACGACTAAATTGGAATGGTCTTTTATGAATTGAGTGGCAAGTTCAAGCGTGTTGTCTGAACTTCCATTCTCTACAACAACGACTTCACTCGAATAGTTTTGCGCTTTAAGGTACTTGAAAATCTGCTCAAGCGTGCGCGGCAGACGATTTGCCTCATTGTGGGCCGGGATGATGATAGAAAGAAACGGTGTGTTCAAAGCGATGTTAGTTTAAGAAAAACAATACGTATATGCCACCAAAAAGAATACAACACTCAAATATACCCAGCCCAACTAAAAGGAAGATTTGACTGCGGGAGATGGCAGGCGACTTTTTCGCAGGTGTTTGGGTTTTCCCCTGAGCATTCATTGCCGGGCGTGGACGTGGTTGCGGCTTTTGTTCAACTTCCCCATTTTCTGATGCTTGGAAGATCGCCTGCGCGCGAGACACGGGGCGCTCAACCGGAATTTCCGGCTCGGCGGGTCTTTCTGTGCTGGCAGGGTGTGGCTCAATGATCAAATCTGCTGATGCAATAACTTGTTCTGCACGTAGTATTGGGCTGGCTTGGTTGACCGAGCTGGCGAATTGCTTAATCGCATCGCTTCGCACCACACGAACGGCGGGGCGCACCGATTCAATGTTAGCACCCGGGTTTGTGGCAATCAACACAGGCTCTATTGGCACTGGAATATTGATCTTATTAAGCTGAAGATACCGCTGGAAAACACGCGTATATTTAATTAGGAGATCGATCAAATTTCGGCTTGCCGGAACCGCAATACCATTTTTAACACTATTCCATTCATTCCCTTTTGCTTCAAAATCACCTTTGAGCGGAGTTGCAAAGATCACTGAAAGTGAACCGGGTCCGATCAAGATCATTGGAATAACAATATCACTATCAGGTAATGTGAAATTACGAATTAATACGAACCCCTTATCCAATAAACGATCTAATTGGGCAATGACCGCCACTTGAGCTTCTAGTTCACTCGACCAACTCAAGCCGTATTTTAACGTCCCCTGAATACGAGCAATGGGATTGATATTCCCTTGCGGGTCTAGCAATGGAGTCTTATCGTATACCTTCATTTTCTCTGCCTAAAAGAGTGGAACGTTCTCCAGCTCATCCTTTGTTACATTATCTTTGGTCGCAATATATTCGCGCTCATCGGCTTTAACCAACAGGATAGGCTTGGAAAGTGTAAATGTACTTGCCATTAAATCCTGTCGTGTACCAGCAACAAACTGTTGCCCTTTTTGAAGGCGTTCCAACAGTGTTTTGCGATCAAGTAAAACTCGGTCTGAAAATGTAAAGCCGCGGCGTTCATATCCGCGTACCGAAACGATCTGACCATTCTTATAACGTACAGCTTCAATCACACCATCGATTTTTTTTGCCATTCAAAACCTCTTTGCTGATTTTAGCACAGCTTAAATTAAGAGAGACACGTATCACACAACTGTAACGTCTGTGTTCTCCGTGCCTCCAGTTCTTGGAAAGTCGGGGCGACAGGATTCGAACCTGCGACCTCTTGCTCCCAAAGCAAGCGCGCTAGCCGGACTGCGCCACGCCCCGATGACTTCTAAGCCTGCCGAGTATAATGCGAAGGATGAATACCCGTCAAGCACTTCTGATAGCCGCCTTCCTTACGCTTCTTCTCGGACTTTCAGCCTGCTCCACCCCCCAAGCAACACCCTCCACTGCAACAGTGACCCTCCCACCTCCTACAGCGACGGCTACATTTACCCCTACACCCATCCCGCCCACGCCAACACCAACTCCGCTGGGCTGCCTAACGCAACCAGGAAAAGTGGAGGAAGGGGTGCTAACGACTACAGACCCAGAGCAACCCTACATGATCTACTTACCACCTTGCTACTCTGAGTTGACTGACCAGCGTTACCCCGTCCTTTATCTCCTACATGGACAAACCTATACCATGGATCAGTGGGTGAGGTTGGGTGTGCCGCAAGCCATGGACGAAATGTTCTTCTCGGGTGCCAGTGTTCCATTTATCGTTGTATTCCCTGATGACAGTTTATGGAACATCAGTGCCGGCTGGCGTTTTGGAGAACGCTTAATCGGTTCGCTGATCCCGTATATTGACGCAACTTATCGCACAATTCCAGACCGTGACCATCGCGCCGTGGGCGGACTTTCTCGCGGCGGTGGGTGGGCAGCCGAGCTTGGGCTTCAGAATCCCGGCATGTTCATTTCCATTGGCTTACATTCGCCTGCAATTTTCAAAGGCGATGGACCTGCCATGCAAAAACTGGTACAAAACATTCCCGATGAGTCTCGTCCGCGCATGTGGATCGATATGGGCGATACGGATCGGGAGTGGGAGAGTATTCTTGAGTTTGAAGATGTGTTGACCTACTTTGGCTATCCTCATGAATTTCAACGCTTTCTTGGCGATCATTCTGAAGCGTATTGGGGCGCACATGTTCGCGACTATTTGAAATGGTATGCTGAAGCATGGAATGAAACCCCAGAAGGTGAATAAGATTCACCGCAGGTATAATTTTGAAACGTCTATTTGAAATAGGAGCATAAATGAAAATCTTCGTTACAGGCGGTGCAGGCTATATCGGTTCTGCCACAGCCGAAGCACTTATTAAAGCGGGGCATTCTGTCACCGTTTATGACTCGTTGGTTACCGGGCATCGAGAAGCAGTCCCTGCGGGAGCAAATTTTGTCCACGCTTCGTTGGATGATCGCACTGCATTAACCCAAGCCTTGAACGCCGAAAAATATGATGCGGTGATGCATTTTGCTGCATTCATTGAAGCAGGCGAAAGCATGAAAGACCCCGGTAGATTCTTCCTTAATAACTTTAGCAATTCGGTGCAACTGATGGATACTGCTGTGCAAGCCGGTGTGCGTAAGATGGTCTTTTCATCCACAGCGGCAGTGTATCAATCTAGCGAAGAGCCGCTGACCGAAGATTCGCCCATCGGACCAACCAATGTCTATGGTCATACCAAACTCATGACCGAACAAGCCCTCGAATGGTATCGCTCCATTTTTGGAATGCATTATGCGGTTTTGCGTTACTTCAATGCTTGTGGCGCATTGCCCGGGCGTGGAGAGGCGCATCAGCCTGAATCGCATTTGATTCCGCGGGTATTGCAAATTGCTTTGGGTCAGGCGGAGTCAGCTACGATCTTTGGCACCGATTACCCCACACCTGATGGAACTTGTATTCGTGACTACATTCATATTGCAGATCTGGTTTCTGCGCACATTCTTGCCTTGGGTGCATTAGAAAAACGAGACAAGATGACTTATAACGTAGGCAGCGGCAATGGATTCTCCGTTCGCGATGTGATCGAAACGGCTCGCAAGGTGACGGGGCATGCGATTCCCGCAGTGGAACAACCCCGCCGTGCCGGTGACTCTGCGCGACTGGTCGCTTCGCCGGAGAGAATCAAAAAAGAATTAGGTTGGGAACCGAAGAATACCAACTTGCAAGATATCCTTTCAAGCGCATGGGAATGGCATACATCTCATCCGCATGGGTACGGAAAATAAAATATGGCATTCACGTTTTACCGTATTCCGGTTGGGATCTGTAATTCGTTCCTCTTGCGCGGTGACCGTACGATTTTGATCGATGGTGGAGCGATGGGAGGTTTCCCTGCATTCCAACGTCAACTTAAGGCGTTGAATGTTGACCCCAAAGAGATCGAGCTGATTCTCCTTACGCATGGGCATTGGGACCACATCACTTGCCTTGCAGATATTCAGAAACTGACCGGAGCGAAGATCGCGATTCATGGACGGGATCAGTTTATGGTCGAGACGGGCGAGCCGCCATTTCCAGATGGAGCGACACCCTATGGAAACGCCATGTCGTGGCTTTCGAAGCGGGTACTACATCCGCATCTTCCCCCGCTCAAAGTGGATACGGTGATTCCGGATGCTGGGATGTCGCTGAAAGCGTTTGGTATTCCGGGCGAAGTGATCTATACCCCGGGGCATTCGATGGGGCATGTGAGCATTTTGCTTGAAACTGGCGATGCTTTGGTAGGTGATATGGCAATGAACGATTGGTATTTGCGCCTAACGCCCGGCTTGCCTGTGCTTGCCGACCATATTGAGATGGTCGTAGAAAGTTGGAAGAAGATTCTGCCACTAGGAATAAAACGAATATACCCCGCACACGGCATGGATTTTGATATTGATGTGATGCAAAAAGAGATTGCGGCGTTCAAGCCAAGAAAATGAATCAAAAACGCCAGAGAACATTCTCTGGCGTTTGGTTTTATAAAACCGTAGCTTCTATTTTTTCAACAGCCCGTTTGGCATCTAACAAATCGGCATTGGTCAATTCGCGGTAGACCTTGATGGCTTCAAGCTTGTTGCCTGCCTTCAACAGCGAAATGATCTGTGAATCGACCATACCGGGGTCATCAATATACTCAATTCCCATTCTTCTATATATAAAGTCGAGCTTCCTTTCCAGTTCAGCAACGCGTGAGCGCAATGCAATAATATCGTTTTCAGCAGACATGTTTATCTCCTTCAAAACGATATTACACCTTATAGGTCAGGTTGGCATTCACCTATTTTTCCTATTATTGTCCGCAAGTGAAGCGAGCTAGGGTTTCATCAAAAATGCCGCGTGCGGTGCCAGATTGAGGGGTGTAGACTTTCCAAGCGAAGACACGGTCGCCGCAAGTCCAGGCGGCGGCACCGCCGTAGGGTAGGGTTGGCGTAGCGAGGGTGGTAATGTCGTCGTAGAACACGTTCATATCACGGACGAGAAAGATGCTAGAGGTGTTCGTAGCCGTATCAACGCTGTCATTAAGCAAGGTATCGAAAAGGAATTTTGGGTCTGAGGTGCCGGGTGCGAGCTGCCACATCATTTGGATGAATAGATTGCCATTGAGCGCAGCCAAAATGCCCTGACCATAGGTGCTGGGCGAAGCCGGGTTTTGTTGGGCGCTTACATCAAAGAAGGAAACGTCGATCGGGTGACCGATGCAGAATTGATACTCGCAGAATAAGCCTGCCAACGTGAACGGTGTAGGGGAAGGGTAGGGTGTGGGAGGTGGAACTTGTGTTGCTGTAGGAATGGAAGCCAGTGTGGCGTTGACGGCTTGTTGGATGAGCAGGTTTGGGTCTTGAGTCGCTTTCGGTGTGCAGGCGGCTGCGAGAAGCAGAATCAGGCTCACCGTTAAGAGAAGAGGCGTTTGTTTTTTCATCCGCGAGATTATAAAGGAAAAGCCCCGTCTGATTTCGACGGGGCTTTGATTTGGCTTAGTGTCCGCTGCCTGCAGATGGAACACCGTTATAGATTTCTGGGTTTTGGTCACCTTCAACGACGAGCACTCCGGCGAGACCGCGTTGTAATCTGGAGAGGGCGTGGTCTACGAGTACATAGTTACCGGGGACTTCAACATTGAACTCGACCATGGTTGCGCCTCCGGGCGGGACGAGGGTGGTTTGCACGTTGGTGAGCGGCGCACTGGTGAGAGAGGCTTGGTCGTACACCCGGTCGAAGATTTCGCCGATCACGTGGAAGGAAGAAGTGAAGTTGGGTCCGCCGACACCGAAGAAGATGCGAATGCTTTCACCGACATTGGCTTTGAGCGGCTTCTTATCTTTGAGGGCGTTGACAGCACCATTGAAGACGAAGTATTCAGGTTCTTCGCCGAGCAGTTTGGTGGTGTCGCTCATTTGATGACCTTGGTCGCCGAATACACCAGCAGTGTAGATTTCGCCTTGCATCACATAGAACTCACGGTCTACGGGGGCGAGCCCACCTTCAGGTTCGACAAGGATGAGACCATACATTCCGTTCGTGATGTGTTGAGCAACCATGGGGGTGGCGCAGTGGTAGACGAATAAACCGGGATTGATCGCTTTTGCGGTGAAGACGGTTTCTTTGCCGGGTTCGGTTTGGGTCATCACAGCGCCGCCGCCGGGACCTGTGACTGCATGGAAATCGACCGAGTGATTCATGGTGCTGGAAAGACTGTTCTTCATATGGACTTCGATGGTATCGCCGACGCGCACGCGGAAGAAGGGTCCGGGGACCTGGTTATTGAATGTCCAATAGGTGTAGGTGGTGCCATCTGCGAGTTGACCTACGACTTCGGTCGCTTCGAGATCGATGCGTACTACTTGTGGTTCGCGATTGCCAATGGGGGCGGGGATCTCTGTTGGGTCACGGATGATATCTGCGCCGCTGTTATCGGGTTCTTGAGGCGCTAAGATAGCTTCAGTGTTTGTAGTGGTTTCTTTGTATGCGCCTTCAGGAAGACCGGTGAGGTATGTGACGATGGCATTGATCTCATCTTCGTTCAAGGTTTGAGCTAATGTCGCGGGCATCACATTTGGAGCACAAGCGCTGGTGGGGCATTCGGGGGCAAGGAAGAGATTCGGATCTGCAATCGATTCGCGGATGTATTCTTCAGCATTGGTCGCATGCCCGGAGTATGAGGCATCTTTGATCATCTCTTCAGACATGGCGTTAATGTCATCGAGCTTGGGTCCCACCATGCCGACGGCGCCGGGGATCCCTGAAATAGTATGGCAAGAACCACAGGCACCTTTTTGGAAGGCGGCAATCACTGCTGGGTCCCCGTTGCTGGTTGTGGTGTTCATGGCAGGCATGGCTGCGCCGGTTTCGGTGACAACCAATTTTCCGCGCATGCCTAAATCTGCATGGTTGCCAACGCCATCATAGTAGCCGATCTCACCATGCACATTCGGTACGGTGATGGTAATGGAGGTCTCTTCGCCTTTTTCTTTTACGATCTCAGAACTGGCGTTTAGTTCAGGAAGAGTAATGCTATGTTCACCTTCACCGCCGTTGATGAGTGTGATGGTGATGCGCTCTCCTGATTTTGCGCTAAGAGTGGGGTTTTCTTGCCCGTTGATCTCATCGCTTACGCCAAGGAAAACCAAATTGCCATTGCGCAGGTCGGTAGTTAATACATATTCTTTGTCCACTCGTTGAAAGTCTGTGCCTGCACAGGCAGTAAGCAAAATGCCCAGCAGGGCGAAAAATATAAAATACTTGAAATAGGGTTTCATTCTGAGCTCCTCATTAAAGTGTGGTGAACGACAAGCTGTTTAGCTTCTTCTAGAAATTTCTTTTCATCGAGCTTGTAGGTGTGGATGACGTCTGTCAATGTGCAGAAGCGGGCAAAACCGCAGCCCACGCATCCCAACTTCCAGCTCAAGAAAAAACGGGCAGAATTGGGCTCCGCTTTTAAGATGCTTTCGACATTGATTTCAGAAATTTCCAGCTCATCGTTCATAGTGGATACAGAATATCGCACTCCCCCAAACCCTTCTTTGCGCTGGCGCAAATAAAAAGGGCGCAACCTTGCTGCGCCCTTACACTTGTCCGTCTGCGATTCGCACCAGTTCGTGCGGGTTGAGAATCATAATTTTTTCTCTGCCGGTTTTGATAATGCCCTTCCGCTCCCAATCACTGAGCTGGCGGCTAACTGTATATAACGTGGTGCCGGTCATTTCGGCTACATCCTGCCGGGAAAAGGATAGTTCGATTCCCGCCTCTTTATCGGACCGAATGCCTGATTGCCCAGCCAAGCGGACCAGCGCGTTTGCCACTCTCTGCTCGACCCGCTCGGTGGCGAGTTCGCGGTAACGTGCCTGCATTTCTTGAATATACGAGGTCATCAAGGTCATTAAGTCGAAGGAGAGATAGGGGCGAGTCTCCAGCATGGAGCGCAGGAACAGGCTCGGGATGGCAAGAGCCGTGCTGTCTTCCAAGGTTTGAGCGGATGCTGGGTAGGCGGCTCCATCGGTGCGAACAGCTCCCAATGCTCCAAACATCTGCCACGGGTAGATCGTCCGCAGGTTCACTTGCTGCCCGTTCGGGTTCGATTGCATCAATTTGATTTGCCCACTGATGAGAATATAAAGATAGTTGGCTTCATCCCCCTGCATAAAGAAGAAACTTCCTTCTTCTACAGAGCGGGTAATGCTGTTTTTGAGAATCAAATTCAAGTCGTCATCGGTGGCGTGTTGAAAAACGACAACTTGCCTGAGATCGTTGAGCGAAATCTCCATAAAGTCATTTTACACCCCAATCCGATGACATTTATCGACTTGACGACAGGGCAGGAGATGGCTTATATTTTGCCTATCCCTACCCCCCTGGGGGGGGTAAGAGTAACTCAACGGACTGTATCTGGAAACTAGAGGTATCTATGGAAAACGAAGCGACACTTAGACGATTAAAGACAGTAGAAGGACACCTACGCGGTGTGATCCGCATGGTGGAGGAGGATTCTTATTGCATCGATGTCATCCGTCAGATACAGGCGATAGAAGCTGCCTTGAATAAGGTCAGTTCGAAGATTCTTGAAGACCATCTGAATTCTTGTGTCATTACTGCCATTCAAGGTAATGACAAAAAAGAACGCGAACGAGTCTTGAAAGAAATTACTGAAGTGTTTGAAATGTCTACGAAGGTTTAATTTTATTTTTGGAGGTTGTTTTACATGATTAAGAAAATTTTACCGGTGTTGTTCACCCTGCTTTTAGCGGCTTGCACAAGTGGACAGGCTGCTACGAAGATCACAGTCACCGTGAAGGAATTTGCTTTTGATCCGAACGTTATTACTGTGACGGCTGGTCAACCTGTTGAATTGACTTTTATCAACGAAGGCGCTGTGGAGCATGACTTTGCGGTGGAGGTCATTCCTGTTACAGATGTTTCAACTTCTGGCGGTGGAGATCATCATATGTCTGGCGATCATTCTAACTATGCGTTGCACACATCCACCCCGGCGGGTGAAACCAGTACACTTACCTTTACCCCCACAGACCCTGGTACGTATAAAATTATTTGCTCTGTTTCCGGTCATCTCGATGCTGGTATGACCGGCGAGTTAATTGTCAAATAAATACAACCAAATTCAAGGAGAAACAAACCATGACTACCGTAACCTATAACGTTCCCGCCATCCATTGCGGACATTGCACCCACACCATCGAAATGGAAGTTGGTGAATTGAAGGGTGTTCAGTCTGTGAAGGCTGAAGAAGCCACCAAGAAGGTGGTTATCACTTTCGATGCCCCCGCTTCGGAAGACACGATCAAAGCACTCTTGGCAGAGATCAACTATCCTGCCGAAGGTTTGCTCACTTTGTAATGTGCAGACCTGACAGGTTTTTAAAAACCTGTCAGGTCTTTTCAAAGAAGGATTTGAATGACCGAAACAAAGCAACTCACACTTCCCATTACCGGCATGACCTGCGCTAACTGCGTCGCCACCGTGGAGCGCAATTTGAAGAAGCTCGACGGCGTACAAAGCGCGGTAGTAAATCTTTCCTCCGAACGCGCAACTGTGGATTTTGACGCCTCCAAACTCGGGTTGACCGATTTCATCGCCCGCATCGACCGCGCCGGGTACGGGGTCGCCACTGGTGAAGCGGATCTTGTCATCAAGCGTATGGCAGATGACAATGATGCCCGACGGCTTGAACAGGCGTTATTGAAATTGGATGGTGTCTTAAAGTCGCATGTGTCATTTACTTTGGAAAAAGCTCGTGTGGTGTATGTACCAACGATTATCTCTCAGGTAGAACTGCGTACTGCGGTTCGTAAAGCTGGGTTTGAAGCGATTGAACTTGGGGCTGACGCCGAAGATGCCGAAGCACTTGCGCGTGAACGTGAGATCAACGAACAGCGTCGTCTGCTCATTATTGGTTTGATATTTACAGTCCCGCTCTTTGTGTTTTCAATGGCTCGGGATTTTGGTCTGATAAAAGGGTTATGGCTGCACGATTCATTGGTGCATTTCGTGATGTTCCTGTTTGCTGCACCTGTGCAATTCTATGTTGGTTGGCAGTATTATGTAGGCGCATACAAAGCGCTGCGTAACAAATCTGCAAATATGGATGTATTAATTGTGATGGGGTCATCCGCTGCCTTTCTTTATTCGCTGCCGATCACATTTGGATTTCTAACAGGACACGTATATTTTGAAACAGCTGCGGTCATCATCACGCTGATCAGGCTTGGAAAGTTTCTTGAAGCCCGTGCCAAGGGACGTACCTCTGAAGCCATCAAGAAAATGATGGGACTGCGTGCTAAAGCGGCGCGTGTCATCCGAGATAATGTTGAAATTGAAGTGCTTGTAGATGATGTGCGCGTGGGCGATGTGGTGATCGTCAAGTCGGGTGAGAAAATTCCGGTGGATGGCGTTGTGATCGAAGGTCGCAGTGCCGTTGACGAATCCATGCTGACGGGCGAGTCTCTGCCGGTTCAGAAAATGCCTGGCGACCCGGTCATCGGTGCGACGCTTAACAAACTCGGCATGCTCAAATTCGAAGCCACCAAAGTTGGGAAAGAAACCGCCCTGGCGCAGATCATCAAACTCGTCGAAGATGCGCAAGGCAGCAAGGCTCCCATTCAGAAAATGGCGGATCAAGTCTCCGCCGTGTTTGTCCCTGCGGTGATAGCCATTGCCACGCTGACGTTTTTCGGTTGGTACTTCTTCGGTCCGACCTTACCCGTCAATACCGATATAGATAATTTCACCCGCGCTCTCATTCATATGGTGGCAGTGTTAGTCATTGCCTGTCCGTGTGCGATGGGACTTGCAACTCCAACCGCCATTATGGTGGGAACAGGCAAAGGTGCCGAAGCAGGCATTTTGTTTAGAAATAGCGAAGCGCTCGAACGTGCTGGCAAAGTTAGCGTGGTTGTGCTGGATAAAACCGGAACGATCACGAAAGGTCAGCCAGCGGTTACGGACATAATCACCAATCACCAATTACCAAGTACTAATGACGAACTTCTCCGTCTCGCTGCCTCTGTTGAAAAAGGTTCTGAACATCCTCTTGGGGAAGCGATTTGGGCGGAAGCTACTATACGTGGACTGAGCTTGGTCGAACCGGCTGGGTTTAAGGCAGAGATTGGGCATGGCGTTCAAGCCGAGGTCGAAGGAAGAAGCGTGATGGTCGGGAATAAGAGAATGTTCGAAGCGAGAGGAATCTCTTTGGGTAGTCTCGAATCTGAAGTGACGCGTCTCCAATCTGAAGCCAAGACGGCGATGCTTGTTGCGGTGGATAATGTTGCGGCGGGAGTTATCGCTGTGGCAGATACTATCAAAGATAGCTCGAAGGATGCCATCGTTGACTTACATAAGATGGGTTTGAAAGTAGCGATGATCACCGGCGATAACCAAAAGACCGCCGAAGCCATCGCAAAACAAGTTGGTGTCGATACAGTTCTTGCCGAAGTTCTTCCTGAAGGAAAATCTGCTGAGGTCAAGAAACTTCAATCGAACACGTCAATCGTTGCGATGGTGGGGGATGGTGTCAATGATGCCCCTGCTCTCGCACAAGCTGATGTCGGTTTGGCGATTGGCACTGGAACCGATGTTGCTATGGCGGCTGCGCCGGTGACCTTGATGAGCGGCGACCTGCGGGGCGTATCACGTGCCATCAGTTTATCTCGCAAAACCGTCGCGACCATCAAACAGAATCTATTCTGGGCGTTTATCTACAACGTCATCCTCATCCCTGCTGCCATCCTTGGATTTATGAACCCGATGCTTGCCGCTGGTGCCATGGCATTCAGCAGTGTCTTTGTGGTAACGAACAGTTTGCGGTTGCGAGGTGTGAAGATATAAAACTGAGGTGACGGGGCGGCTATATCGCCATCGCTGGCTAATTTATATAGGTACTTTATCAAGGCATGTGGAGCATAAATGGGCAACCCATTTCTACTTCACATGCCTACTTATTTAAAGATTTTGTTTGTTTTCATTTTGACCCCTTTCCGTTATACTCGCGCCCATGCCCAAGTATTACACACCTGTAGAAGCGAACAATTTGCTAGAAATCGTCCGACCGATGGTAGGTGATTTGATGCAGATCGGGGAGCGAGTCCGTGCGCGTGGACCTGAAATCTGGGCGATGGTAGAAAAATCTGCGGGGAATGGCGGGAATCCCGAACTGAGCAAGATGCTGCCCGATTTTGACCGTCTCGATGCGATCCTGCATCGCCTTCAGGATATGGAGATCGAAGTCAAAGACCTTGCTTCAGGGTTGATCGATTTTCCAGCGTTACGAGATGGCACGGTGGTGTACCTGTGTTGGAAATATGGAGAGGGGAATATCCAGTTTTGGCACGAGATCGAGGCGGGGTTTGCGGGGCGTCAACCGATTGATTGGGAATAATCCGAACACTAAAAATTCATTGTATCCCGGAGAGAAGAGATGAGTGCATCCACAATTGGACGTTATGAGATCGAATCTGAATTAGCCACGGGGGGTATGGGGGTTATTATCCTTGCGAAGGACCCATACATTCAGAGACAGGTCGTTGTCAAAGTGTTGATGTATAGCCGCACGTTGGATACGGTCTACCGCGATTTTTTTCAGAACGAAGCGGAGGTCATTGCCGCGTTGGAACACCCTTCCATTGTGCCTATTTATGATTTTGGCTGGCATGGACAACAACCCTATATTGTGATGCGCTATATGGCGGGCGGAAGTTTACAAGATCACCTCGATAAGGGTGAGATCAAACTAACCGAAATGGCGCATATTTTTAAGCGTGTGGCAGATGCTCTCGATGCCGCTCATACAAAATCGATTATCCATCGCGATATCAAACCATCCAATATTTTGTTCGATGCTTCAGGCGAAGCGTTTCTCTCTGACTTTGGCATTGCAACCTCCAAGTCTATTAAGGATGATGATGGCGAATGGTTGGTGGGTACGCCTGCATATATGAGCCCCGAGCAAGCCAAGGGTGGGCATGTGGATGGACGTTCGGATGTCTACTCATTAGGTGTGACGTTGTATCGCCTTCTAACTGGACAATTGCCATTCTCAAGTGACTCGGCGACCAGCCTGATCAATTCTCATGCCGAACTGCCAATCCCTGATATTCGCAGTGTGAAATCAAATATTCCCGCTGTATGGCAGGAAGTGGTTTCGAAAGCCATGGCAAAAGACCCCAAGGACCGTTACTCTACTGCTGGCGATTTTGCCCGTGATGTTAATGAAGTCGTTTCAGGGAAATGGTTCTTGAGAAAACTGTAGGAAATTTTATTACCAGCGCATCTACAAGAAAATAAAGTGTTCCTTCTTTTATAAGAGCCTGTCAAGGCTCTATATCGCTTCATGCTAGGAGAAAAATGAAAAAAGGTGTTTGGTATGGCATCGCAGCCTACGCGATGTGGGGGTTCTTTCCAATCTATTGGAAGTTGCTCCATGATATTCCCGCTCTGCAATTGCTTGGGCATCGTATTTCCTGGTCGTTCCTGCTCTTATTCGCATTTATTTTCATCACCAAACAATGGGACGAATTCCGTGCGGTTGCATTCAATCGCAAGACTCTTGGCATCTACGCCATAGCAGGTGTTTTGCTTTCTATAAACTGGCTGATCTACGTGTGGGGCGTGAACGCTGGCTTTATTGTTGAAACCAGCCTTGGCTATTTTATTAATCCACTGTTGAGCGTGCTTTTCGGCGTGATCTTCTTGCGAGAAAAATTACGTCCCATGCAATGGCTGCCGGTTGTGATCGCTGCCATCGGTGTGACTTATCTCACCATCACCTACGGACGCCTGCCTTGGATCGCGCTCTCATTGGCGGTCAGCTTTGGCTTGTATGGCTTGGTCAAGAAACTTTCACCGCTCGGCTCGGTCTTTGGCTTGACTCTCGAAACAGGTATCGTCTTTCCTGTTGCCTTGATCTATCTCATTTTTGTTCAAGCAAATGGCACCGCAGGTTTCTTGCATGACGGCGCCCTTGTCGATATTCTTTTGATCGGCGGCGGTATAGTCACCACTATTCCGCTTTTGATGTTCGCCTCTGCGGCAAAAGAGATTCCGCTCAATATGGTGGGGGTGTTGCAATATTTTGCCCCGACCATTCAATTTCTCATCGGCGTTTTTGTTTACAAAGAACCCTTCGATCATACCCGCCTGATCGGCTTTGGTATTGTTTGGTTGGCGTTGATTATCTTCGGGCTAGAGAACATCATCGCCCATCGTAACCCTCCTCAAGCCATCCCTGAATTGGGCGATTAAGCATGAAACTCCTTTTTATCGGCGGCACGGGGCTGATCAGTTCGGCATGTTCTGAACTCGCCATCGAACATGGACACGAACTATTTCTTTTGAATCGCTCCGTTTCCACGCTTTACCCGCCGCCGAAAGGAGCCACTGTTCTACAAGCAGATGTCTATGCTGACACAGCGCATCTTTCTGCGCTCTTGGCGAATCAGCGTTTCGACGCCGTCGTGGACTTTATTGCTTTTCACCCCTACGACATTCAACGTGATCTAACGTTATTCCGTGATAAGACAGATCAATTTGTGTTCATCTCTTCTGCCAGCGCTTATCAAAAGCCTGTGCGTTCATACCCCATCACCGAAGAGACTCCGCTCGAGAATCCGTTCTGGGAGTATTCGCGCAATAAGATCGCCGCTGAACAACTCCTGATGGATGAATATCGCAAGAACGGATTTCCGGTTACCATCGTCCGCCCATCGCATACGTACGGACCTTCGCAAATTCCATTTAGTTATGGCAGTTGGCGCCACCCATGGACCTTGATCCACCGCATGAAGCAAGGTCAACCCGTGATTATGCCCGGTGATGGAACCTCTCTGTGGGTGTTGACATGGAACGCAGATTTTGCCAAAGGGTTTCTTGGTTTATTAGGAAACAAGAATGCGATTGGTGAAGCCTTTCATATTACGTCAGACGAAGTTCTCAGCTGGGAACAAATTTATTTTGAAATTGCTCAAGCCCTAGGCGTGGACCCGAACGTGGTTCACATCCCCTCAGATTACATTGCCCGCTTCGATCCTGATGCCATTGGGACGTTGATCGGCGATAAATCCAACAGCGTGATCTTTGATAACAGCAAGATCAAACGCTTTGTGTCAGACTATGCATGCGAAGTGAAATGGAAGGATGGGCTTCAACGTTCGTTAGCTTGGTTTGAAGCACACCCCGAATTTCAAAGTATCGACGATGACGCCCTGCGCCAATGGGATCAGATCCTTCAAGCCTATACTCGTTAAATCTACAAAGCGTTTAGGGGAGTTGAAGGATATGTCATTCGGTCATAAATCGGATGACTTTTATTCTAATAAATATGGTCTGAATTCGTTATAATTTTGAAAAAAACAAGGAGAGCAATTGTCATGAATTTTGCAATGTGGAAGAAAGCACTTAATGTGATCCCTGAGGTCTCAAAAGAAGAATGGGACGGTCTGGATATCATTTCCAAATGGCTCATTTCCACCCGTGCGGCTGTTCTCATCATGACCTTTATTTCTGCTGCTCTGGCGGGTCTGTTTGCCTGGCGTGATGGTTCATTTAGTTTTCTCCCCTGGCTTGCGTTGGTGTTCGGTCTTATCATGGCACATGCCAGTAACAATATCTTCAACGACTACACCGACTTTGTCCGTGGTGTGGATAAGGATAATTACTACCGCACCATGTATGGTGCGCAACCCGTTGCTTCTGGCTTGATGACCAAACGTCAGCACCTGACCTACTTTGTGGTGACCGGCATCCTTGCCATGGTTGCAGGCTTGTACCTCGTCTGGCAGACCGAGTTCAATACCACCACTTGGATCCTGCTTGGTCTGGGTTCATTCTTTGTGTTGTTCTACACCTGGCCTCTCAAAGGACTCGCCCTCGGCGAAGTTGCAGTGCTCATGGTGTGGGGACCACTCATGATTGGTGGCGGATACTACGTCCTCACAGGCAACTGGAACTGGTCAGTCGTCATCGCCAGCCTGCCGTATGTGCTCGGCGTCACCACCGTAATCTTTGGCAAACACATTGACAAGATCAAAGTGGACCAAGCCAAGAAGATCTACACCTTGCCAGTGGTCATTGGTGAAAAAGCCGCTCGCTACACCATTATTGCCATGATGGTTCTGCCCTATCTTTTCACTGGCTATTTGATCGCCACCAAGTTCTTCACACCGGTCATGTTGATCGTGCTCTTCGCGTTGCCCGCTTTACGTGAGAGCCTTCCGCCTCTTACCAAGCCCAAGCCTGAAACTCGCCCCGAAGGCTTCCCTGAAGGGCAGGGCGGCTGGCCTCTTTATTTCGCACCCATTGGCTTTCGCAACAACCGCGCCTTTGGCTCGCTCTTCATGCTTGGACTCTTGCTGGATGTGGCGATTCGCCTGATCCCTGCCACACAAAATTTCTGGCGCTAGAAAACTTGAATTCAAAAGCCTCCCAATGCTGGGAGGCTTTTTTGTTGTCAGAAGAGAGGGAGGATTCGATGACAATCGTCACATTCAATATCTTGAATATAAGCCTACAATATATTCAAGTTTACGAATATGAAAAAACAACCTTTTACACAGATATCCAAACAGATCGCAGAACCTTTATCTGCCATTGCTTCCCCGCAGCGCATTGCCATTCTCCTTGCCATTGGCAAAGGCGAGGCTTGCGTCTGTCACCTCGAAGCTGCCCTCGGACTTCGCCAAGCCTACATCTCTCAGCATTTGATGTCCCTCCGCAAAGCGGACATCCTCCAGGACCGCCGCGAAGGACGTTATGTTTTCTACAAAATAAAGAACGCCTCTCTGCTGGACCTGATCACTGCTTCTGCGGCACTAAGCGGACTCTCCGCCGAGTCTGTTTCCGCGCTCATTAACACGCAGGTCTATCCTTCTTGTGAATGCCCGCATTGCGTCCCTGCCTTGATTCCCGTTGCGAGTTTATAACCATGACCACACTTACCTCTCCCTCTGTTCCACATCCTGAAAAAAAGATATTCATCTCTTTGGCTTTTGCCGTCGTTCTCTGGCTGGCTGCCTATAACCTCATTCAACCCCTCGCAAATTGGATCTCGTTTGACCTATTGCGATTATCACCTGATTCACATCTTGGCGAATCTCTGGCTTTCTTCTTGTACGATGTGCCGAAGATCCTGTTACTACTCTCAGGCATGGTCTTCCTCATCTCGATTGTCCGCACCTTCTTCAGCCCCGAGCGGACTCGTGCTTTGCTAGGCGGTAAACGTGAAGGCGTGGGCAACATCTTCGCCGCCATACTGGGAATTGTCACCCCATTCTGTTCCTGCTCGGCGGTTCCGCTGTTCATCGGTTTTGTCGAAGCGGGGATTCCGCTCGGCGTGACCTTCTCCTTTCTCATCGCCGCTCCAACGATTAACGAAGTGGCTGTCATTCTTCTATTTGGCTTATTCGGCTGGAAGGTGGCGGGATTGTACGTCGCTTCGGGTTTGGTGGTCGCTATCGTAGCGGGCTTCATCATCGGGCGCTTGAAGATGGAAAAGTACGTGGCAGATTTTGTCTGGAAGGTTCACCGCAAAGTGAATGTGACCGAAGAAAAGCTGACCTGGTCCGACCGTATCGAACGTGCTTGGCAATCAGTGAAAGAGATCGTGGGGAAGGTCTGGTTGTATGTGGTGGTTGGAATTGCAGTAGGGGCGGGCATTCACGGCTATGTACCAGAAGATGCCTTGGCATCCATTCTTGGGGCGCAAGCATGGTGGTCGGTTCCGCTGGCGGTGTTGATCGGCATTCCGTTGTACTCTAATGCGGCAGGAATTGTCCCCATCGTAGGCACATTGATCGAAAAAGGCGCATCAGTTGGAACTTCTCTGGCGTTCATGATGTCCGTCATTGGGTTGAGTTTGCCCGAAGCGGTCATTCTCAAACGTGTCTTGAAGATGCCGCTCTTGGTGACCTTTTTTGTGGTCATTGCCATTGCCATTACGTTCACTGGTTATTTATTCAATTTGGTTCTGTAAAATTCACTATGTCCGGGATTGCTTCGCCGCCAAGATTAAGATCTGCGGCTCGCAATGACGTATAAAAAGGAAAAGAAAATGATAACTATCAAAGTTCTTGGTTCAGGGTGTGCAAACTGTAAAAAAGTGGAAGCCATCACTCATCAGGTCGTTGACCAAATGGGCATTCAAGCAGAGATCATTAAAGTGACCGAATATCCCGATATCATGGCATATGACATCATGTCCACGCCGGGGCTGGTCATTAATGAAAAAGTCGTTTCGTATGGACGCATCCCTTCACCAGCGGAAGTGACTACTTGGGTCACAACTGCGTTGGAAACCGCAAATCCTTAACTGGACGATAACATTCATAGCTCCTTGCCATGGTAAAAGAAAAAATATTAACAAGGAGAGAGAACCATGAAAAAAGTTTTATTCCTTTGCACCGGAAATTCCTGCCGCTCGCAAATGGCGGAAGCCATCGTCAATGCGCGGATGGGGGAGGTGTGGCAAGCCGTTAGTGCAGGGACAAAGCCAGCGGGCTACGTCCACCCCAAGGCGTTGGAAGCGCTTGCAGAGATCGGGATTCAACATGAGGGACGTTCCAAATTGGCGGATGAATTTAAAGGCGAAGACTTTGATCTCGTCGTCACGGTTTGTGATTCGGCGGCAGAGGAATGTCCTGTTTGGTTGGGGAAAGGCAAGAAGGTGCATTACAGTTTCCCCGACCCGGCATTGACCGATGACTTGAATGATTTTCGCGCCGTGCGTGATGATATTGAACGAGTGGTGTTGGAACTGCTCAAAGCGTAATAAAAACCTGATGGTTAGACTCAAGCCTCCCGCTTCGTTCGAAGCGGGAGGCTTGTTGTTATGTCGCTGGGGCGGTTTTCTGATCAGGCTTGCGAGTTAATATGCCGATTACGATCAACCCTCCTACACCAAGAATAAAAACCCCGCCTAATAGAACAAGCACGAGAATTGCCATATATCCACTGGGTAAATTCAGGGCTCCACGAACGGCATCCAACACATCTACATAAAAATTATTGTGCGAAGGGCGAACGAGATAGAACGGGTCTTCTGGTTTTCCGATGAATGGACTTAAGCGCCAGGTCATTTGGGTGCCGACAAAGCCATACAAAAGAATCCAGATGAACAGAATACGCCTGCCGATGGAATTTAAAGCATCGTTGCGAGCTGTCTTTACAAGGGTCATGCCACGCCAAAGGAAATAGACCCCCAAGCTTGCGCTCAGACCAACAAAAGCGACTGCCAGCAGTTGGAAGAATTCATAATTGCTCGATGTCAGCACGAAAAAGAGCGTGATTGGTGCAAGCCCAAGCAAAAGAAATGCTGTTACGCTGATACCTGAGAGAACCACGGTAAGGACCTGCATGAATCGCAGTGGAGTGCCGAGCAAGGTGAGGGAGAAAAAATACAAAGCCGGCAAGCAGAATGCCATGGTGGAAAGGAACAATATAGGAACTTTAACTGCCGCAGAAAGTGCCTGCAAGGGTTCCTTCGCCAAGCCTACTGTAAAGCCATAGATCATGAACGAGAATAACGAGACAAGCGCAAGGGTCATTGCCCGCGAGTTTACTTTTTCGTTTCGTTGGATACTTTGGAAAAATTCATCGGGGTTGCGTAAAAATTCAGGCATGATGGTGAACAGGTCATTCATAGGATCCTCCATAGTTGAGATTCCCTGTGTAGGGATAAAGTCATTATGAGGTAGGGAGGCGCTCAGATGCTGACAGACCCTCTCACGCTTTTTCAAACCCTCTCAACCTGACCCGAATGTACTATTGTGAAAATATTTACAAATAAGACAGTTTTGGTTATAATAATGGTGATAAATTTCACAATCAAAAGTGAATTGCATCAACACAGAGGAAACCATGAATACCAAACAGAAACCCCATGTCGTTATCATTGGCGCTGGCTTTGCTGGGCTTGAAACCGCCCGCGGACTCGCCAAAGCGCCTGTTCGCATCACCCTTATTGATAAGAACAACCACCATCTTTTTCAGCCGCTCTTGTATCAGGTGGCGATCGCTGGTTTGCTACCTTCACAGATCGCGCAACCCGTGCGCACCATCTTTCGCAAACAGAAAAACCTAGCCTTTCAAATGGGCGAAGTGACCGAGATCAACTTTGACGAAAAATTCGTAAAGTTGAATGGCTCGGTGATCGCGTATGACTATCTTGTCCTTGCGGCGGGAGCGCGCACGAACTTCTTCGGCTTCGATACGCTTGAAAAACACGGCTTGCAACTCAAAGACCTTGAGACCGCCGTTAACACGCGCAATCATCTGCTTTCGATGTTTGAGAATGCCAGCCACGAAGCCGACCCCGAAAAGCGTAAAGCTATGCTGACCTTCGTCATCGTTGGGGGAGGACCGACCGGCGTGGAAACGGCAGGCGCATTGGCAGAGCTCATCACACATGTGATGCGTAAGGATTATCCGCGTTTGAATTTGAACGAAGCTCAAGTCATCTTGCTGGAGGCGGGTGCGCATTTGATCGCGCCGTATCCCGATGAGTTGCGTCAGGCAACGTTGCGGCTTTTGAAAGATAAAAAAGTGGATGTGCGCCTGAACACCAAAATGCAGGATTTCAACGGTCAACGTGTGTTATTGGGCGACGGTGCTGTGATCGAGACTCAAACGCTGATCTGGACGGCGGGCGCGAAAGCCGCCGAGATCATGGATGCCGTCCCAGCCGAGAAAGGGGGCATGGGGCGCGTTCGCATCAACCCAACCCTGAACCTGCCTCAGTTTCCTGACGCCTTTGTGATCGGTGACGCCGCTTTTCTCGCCAATGGCAATGGTCAACCCCTGCCCATGCTCTCGACGGTTGCGATTCAGCAGGGTCAAGCCGCAGCGAAGAATATTCGTCTACTGATGGAGGGGAAGGAGCCCAAGGCGTTCCACTATAAGGACCCGGGTCTGCTTGCCACAGTGGGACGGAACGCCGCCGTCGCCCGCATCTTCGGCATCTCCTTCAGCGGATTCATCGCCTGGGTGATCTGGGTCTTCCTGCATATCTATCGCATCATCGGCTTCAGAAACCGTATTATTGTGATGTTCAACTGGGCGTGGGATTATTTCTTCTACGATAATCAGGTGCGGCTGATCACGCGAGAATAAAAGAAACATCCTCAGAGATTTTCTCTGAGGATGTTTCTTTTATAAAGCACCGGTTTGATTTGCGAAGAGCAAGACCAGCGCCCCCATGGCGTTGACGGTGAAATGCAGGAACATGCCGGGGTAAACCGACTCTGTGCGTTGATACATGTATGAGAATAAGGCGCCTAGTAAAAAGGTGGGGAGCAAGGTGGCAAGCTGACCATGAAAAATGGCGAAGATCATGGAACTGAACATCAACGCATTGACCCAGCCATACTTTTCACGCAGACCTTTGAAGAGAAAGCCGCGGAAGAACAACTCTTCGGTGATGGGGGCAACGATGGCAGTAATAAATGCGAAGAGATAGGGAGCGTTAATTTCACCGAGGATCTCAGAGATGACATCGGCTTGGGTGGTGACGCCGAGTGAGATCATCACGAGATTGTTGATGATGACGATCATATATACGCCGACTAAGAGCCCGCAGCCCAGTGTCAATTGATTGGCGTTGAAGCGCTTGAAGCCCAACTCTTGCCATGAGACCCTGCGCCATACGAAAATGACGGCAACGGGAATCAATAAGAGAAACTCGAAAGTGGCAACATACAAAATGCTGGTGCTTTGGGTAGGTTCCAATTGCGAGAGCGCGAATAAATAGCCTGCCACGATGATGAGCAGAAGCGCCAGCCCGAGCCAGGTATCGGCTGCGGACCACGAGGCAGGCTTGGGCGCGGGAAGAGGCGGTGTGAGGTTGAAGTTATTGTCCTGCGGTTGTTGATCCATTTGATTTTTCCAATTCTCTATAAATCAGCCATTGACCCTTGCGGTCGTCTACGCTTTTCATGGCGCGGTCGTAGTAGATGTCGAAGATCTGCCCGGTGTGCACTTGCACGCGGAAGTAGTAGCGACCGACATTCAGCGAGCCGCGGGTGGCGGCGGTCATGGCGTGAGCGGGGCGCATGTTCTTTGCCATTTTGCCTTTGCGCGAGAAGTCTGTCCATTCGGAGAGGGCAGCGGTGACCTGATAGGTTTGCCCATTCCAGAGAAAGCCATTTGGGCAGTGCGGCGCTTTCTCGCGCACGGGCGGAGTCTCGAAGTGGACCTCGATGCTTTCATCATAGAAATGGATGGGGAGATACTCAGGCTCGTTCATGAGTCACTCTTCTGCGAGATGGAAGCGGTGCAAGAAGCGATGAAAGATCGGCGCAACGAGGATGCCCACGGCAGCCAGAAGCACAACGCCAGAATATAGAGCGTATAACGAGGCGAAAACTTTCCCGGCATTGGTCTGCAGCGGGTTGACCGGACCCATGCCGCCGAGGATCATGGAAGCATTGAGCATGGAATCCAGCCAGGAGAGACCTTCAAAGAAGTGATAGCCCAGCATGCCGATGAACAAAGAGAAGAGCAGTAACAGCGAGCCGATCACGCCGTTTCGGGCGAGACGCTTGGCAAAGACAGATTTTCTAGCAAGGGGTTGTTTATGATGCTCGTACATGCGTCACCTTTGATACTAGAATTATAGTGTATGAAGGAGAGTGAAAGAATTTATTGAGTAAAATCGTCTGAACAGAGAAGGAGCTAGAGAATGATCAAACTTTATCGAGAAGAGCAAAGCCCCACCGCAGATATGATCGAAGCGGAATTTAAAGAACTGGTGTTGGGCTATGACCTAGTGGTGGTGGAGCCTGCCAAGGCAGACGCTCTATTTGATGGACGTGTTTTGCCGGTGATCACGAACAACGAGCGGATCGTGAGTGGGGAAGAGATTATGCCGTATATCAAAGAGTTGACCCGCCTGATGTATGACTGGCAATTGTTCCAAGGGGATGCTTGTTATATTCGGGAAGATGGGGATGGGGTCTGTTGACCGAAATGTGAAACGTCCCGCTGACGTATTGTCAGCGGGACGTTTTTTTATAGATTGGTAGGCGTGTTCCCTATACCCGCGCGACTGCGCCAGGCAGCCAGCACTTGGACGAGGATCATGATGAAGCCCATGCCCAAGGCGATGGGCAGCATGATGGCAGGCAGAAGCCATAACTCCCAAAAGGATTTCTGGCGGGCATTGTGCGGGTTGGATGGGTCGATGAGCAGGGTGGTGTGATCGCCGATATCATAGGTGACGATGTTCGATGAGTTGACGCTATCGTAGCGATAGGTCTCGCCTTGATAGGTGTATTCATAGATGGGGGAGTAGGTGGTGACGCCGTCTGAATTGCTGGCGTCTATATCGACGATGATGGCATCGACTTCGGCGCCGGTGGTGACGAGGCGATAGCTGTTGAAGCTATAGTACAGACCCACGCCGAATAGAATGATCCAGATGAGATGGAGGGTGAGGAAAAGAAATCCGCGCCCGAAACAACCTTGATTTGTGTTCATCATATACCTCTAAATATAAGTAGCCACAGAGCGCACTGAGACTTTTGAGAAAGGCTTTTAGACGGAATACATTGATTTGAGTTCATCATATACCTCTAAAGATAAGTAGCCACAGAGCGCACTGAGATTTTTGAGAAAGGCTTTTAGACGGAATACATTGATTTGAGTTCATTATGTACCTCTAAAGATAAGTAGCCACAGAGTGCACTGAGACTTTTGAGAAAGGCTTTTAGACGGAATACCTTTAAAGATAACTAGCCACAGAGTACACAGAGACCTTTGAGAAAAGGCTCTTTAAACTCATTTTCTCTGTGATCTCTGTGGCAAAGAAGACTTTTGCAAGAGGTCTATTATTTCAGCGCATACACAGCGAAGCCGCGGGCGGGGGCGAAGAATTTGCCGAAGCCGTCTGAGGCGGTGAGTTGGTCTTCGGGGCGGGAGAGGTCTTTTTTGCCCCACCACGCTACAGGGCGGAATGCGGCGCGGTGCCATTTCGTCTGCACCCACTCGCCGCGCCAGTCGTCGCCGCGGTTGTTGAGGACGTAGATCAAGCCGGGTTGATCGCCGAAGCCGCCGCGTTGCATGATGTAGAGATCATCGGAGAGATGCAGAACAGTGGTGTCGCCGCCGGCGTATTTCTCGTGCACAGAGACGAGCGCATCGATGCCGTTGCGGGTTTCGCGCAGGGCGAGGTTGTAATTGAAGTAATCTTTCCAGAAGACACAGGGATAGCCTTCGTGCGTGAGGATGTAGGAATAGGCGAGCAGCTTATCGTTGGTGATGGGGCGACCTTCATCGCGCAGGTCGTGATTCTCGACAAAGGTGACGGCGCTTTGAGGCTGCGACTTGAGCACCGACTCGCCATTGACGAGGTTCTTGAGGCTGAAGCCATAGGTATCACATAAGCCTTTGAGCAGTTCGCGCAGGGGGAAGTCGAAGGCATCGACCGGGTTGGTGTTGGCTTCGTTGGCTTCGCTGACCCAGTGCAGGGTGTTGGTGGTGTTATCCCAATATTCTGCCACGCCGAAGGGTTTGTGATAGGCGCCGTTCTTCAGGTAGCGATATTCTTGAATGGCGGTGATGGTGTTGGCGGCAAAGCCTTTGACGAAGTCGTAGCGGAACCCATCGAAGCCGACTTCTTCGATGAGCCAGCGCGCGAACTTGAGCAGCTCACCATAGACGTAGGGATTGCGATGCGAGAGATCGGGCATATCGCCGAAGGTCATCTCATCCCAAGACTCGTACATGCTGGGGTGAAAGGACTCCCAGTTGCGGGGGAAGCGTCCGCTTTTGGGGTGGAAGAGGGTCCAACGCTTTTGCCCGTTGATCGGGTTGACTTCTTCTGCGTCGGCGCCGGAGTTGTGATTGAGGACCATGTCGGCGATCACACTTAAGCCGTGCTGGTGTGCGCTTTCAAGCAGTTGATTCAACTCTGAGCGCGTGCCAAACCAGGTAGGGACGGAGCCCTTCTGGTCGAACTCGCCGAGGTCGTAGTAGTCGTAGGGGTCGTAGCCCATGGAGGGACCGAAGAGGTTGGCGGCTTTGTGGACCGGCGGCAGCCAGAGGGAGGTAAAGCCCGCCTTGGCGAGACCGGGGATCTCGCGGTTGATATAGTTCCACCATTGAAATTCTTTGCCTTCTTCTTTGGGGCAGTCCCAATAGAAGGTTTGCATCATGACGCCCATACTTGCGCTCCTTGAGGGTAATGGAGAGTATTGTAATGGGGAATGGTTAACGGGGGATGGGTAATTCGGGGGAGGGAGGAATAGAGAATTAGGAATGAGGAATGATGAATAGTGTTGAGGAGACCGAAGACTTAACGCAAAGGCGCGAGGGCGCTAAGAAATGGGGAAGGGGAGGGGGAATGAGGAATGATGAGTGAGGAGTGAGGAATGATGAGTGAGGAGTGAGGAATGATGAATGAGGAGTGAATTAATTGCCACAGAGGTCACAGAGAGGGGGAGGTTTTTAAGCTCTTCCTCAGTGGGCTCTGTGTGCTCTGTGGCGGAAGGGTTAGGAAGGGCGGTCGAGGGTGGTGTCGTCGAAGGAGGCGGGGTCGTTGAGGGGTTCGAGGTGGGTGAAGACGGTGATGTCTGGCAGGGCGTGGCGGATGTCGGCTTCGATGTGTTCGAGCAGTTGATGCCCTTCGAGGACGGTCCAGGTATCGGGGACGAGGACGTGGAAGGAGACGAAGCGCCGAGCGCCGGATTGGCGGGTGCGTAAGGCGTGGAACTGGATGCCTTTGGGGGTGTAGGTTTCGAGGATGTTGAGAATGGCGTTGCGTTCTTCTTCGGGCAGGGCGGTATCCATGAGACCGAGCACCGAGGCGCGGACGATGCGGGTACCAGACCAGATGATGTTGGCGGCGACGATGAAGGCGACGATGGGGTCGAGCCGTTGCCAGCCGGTGAGGGCGACGAGACCGACGCCCCCGATCACGCCGACGGAGGTCCAGACGTCGGTCATGAGGTGGTGGGCATTGGCTTCGAGGGTGATGGATTTGTACTTCTTACCGGCTCGTAAGATGAAGTAGGCTGCGAGCAAGTTGATGACTGAAGCACCCACGGATACGGCGAGACCCAAGCCCACTTGTTCGAGCGGCTGCGGGGTCCATAAACGAGGCGCGGCGGTCCAGATAATGCTGAGGGCGGCGATCAGAATCAAGGTCCCTTCCACGCCGCTGGAGAAATATTCCGCCTTGCTGTGACCGTAGGTGTGGTCGTCATCGGCGGGGCGGGCGGCGATGGTGAGCATGGCGAGTGCCATGAGGGCGCCGACGAGGTTGACGATGGATTCGAGGGCATCTGAGAGTAAGCCGACGGAACCAGTGAGGACGTAGGCGATGGTTTTGAGGAGGATGGTGAGGACGGCGGCGGCGATGGAGACCCAGGCGAAGCGGGTGAGGAAGGCGCGGTCGTTGGTTTCTGTATGCATGGAGGGATTGTAGCAAAGGCGGGGCGTGGGGGGTAGTGATAGGTGTCAGGTGTTTGGAATTTAGAATGCAGAATGATGAATGAGGAATGAGGAAATTGGGAATTGGGAATTGGGAATGGGGAATTGGGGGATGGGGAATTAGGAATTAGGGGATTAGGTGGGGTTTTGTGGAGCTACTGTGGAGCTACTGTGGAGACACTGTGGACACACATTGGGAACACTCTGGGAACAGTGAGAGGGGGGTGGGGGGGGAAAATGAGGGTTATGCGAAGCTTTAACGAAGGATGATCGAAGGATGGACGAAGGATGATCGAAGGATGTTGGGAATGGGAGGGGGGATATAGGGTGGATAGAGGATGGATAGAGGATGGATAGAGGATGATGCCAAGTGCCAGGTTTCATGGGTCCGGTTGAAGGGTAGACAGTCGAAGGAGTGTCGAAGGAATGTGGGGGGCGGTACGGGCGGGTTGGGGTGTTGTTTCTTTCGGGTAGCCAAATGGGAGGGGTGCTATACTTTTTAGTAGCAGACCTCGGAGGTCTTAAAAATAGGAGGGCTTATGCCACGCAGAGAAATTCCTTTTGTGCCTGATCAGTATTATCACTTCTATAATCGCGGAAATAACCGTCAGGTAGTGTTTTTTGAGGCGGAGAATTATGTCTATTTTTTGAAGGGCATGAAGCGGTATCTGCTGGGGACGGTGGAGGTGATTGCTTATTGCCTGATGCCGACGCATTATCATTTGTTGGTAAAGGTGTTGCCCCTGCAGACTTCCGAAGTCTTTATCCCCATTCGGGGACGAGCGACTTCGGAAGTCTCTGGACGCGGAGAAGTCTCTAAGCAAATGTCTCTCGCCATGCAAAAGTTTTTGATTTCTTACACCAAAGCGATCAACAAGCGTTTCGAGCGGACGGGGGCTCTCTTTCAGGGACAGTTCCAAGCCAAGCCGGTTACTACGTATAAGCATTTGTTGACGTTGTGCGCATACATCCATGCCAACCCGGTGAAGGATGGCTTGGCTGCTTCACCGGAGATGTGGGATTTTTCGAATTATCTGGATTGGCTGGGCTTGCGGAATGGGACGCTGGTGAACCGTGAATTTATCCGTGAGAATTTTGGGACGGAGGAGGAGTATAAGAAGTTTGTGGCGGAGTATATTCAGAACCGGCGGGTGGATGAGGAGTTTCGGACGTATGTGGAGGGGTTGGAGAGGTAGGCTTTTAACCCAGATCTCCGAGGTCTTCCCCATACGGGGACGATGTTAAGACCTCGGAGGTCTATGCTATCGGGTAAAATAGTTGGAAGTAGCGGGGAATACCCTGCCAATAAAAGAGAGCCCATGCCCACCAACCTCAAAGACCTCGAAGACCGACTCTGGGACGCCGCCGACCAACTTCGCGCGAACTCCCATCTCAAATCATCTGAATATTCCATCCCTGTGCTGGGACTTATCTTCCTGCGCTTTGCGGACGTGAAGTTCGCGCACGCGGATGAGCAACTAAAAACCAAGTTTGCCAACAAGCGACGCGGTATCACCCGCGATGATTATCAAGAGTTGAGCGTGGTGTACCTGCCAGAGAAGGCGCGCTGGAATCATTTGTTGCACCTGCCCGAAGGCGCGGACTTAGGCAAGGCGTTGAACGAAGCGATGACCGACATCGAAAAAGAGAACGAAGACCTGCGCGGCATCCTGCCCAAGAATTACACTGCATTTGATAAGCCTCTGCTCACGGAACTGCTCAAGAGTTTCAACAGCATCCCGATGGACATCGAAGGCGACGCCTTCGGCAAGATTTACGAATACTTCCTCGGCAAGTTCGCCATGAGTGAGGGACAAAAAGGCGGCGAGTTCTTCACGCCGACCTCCATCGTCAAGTTGATTGTGGAAATCATCCAACCCTACGAAGGCAAAATTTATGACCCTGCTTGCGGGTCGGGTGGTATGTTCGTCCAGAGTTTGGACTTCGTGACTCGCCACAAGGGCGGGACGTTGAGCGTGTACGGTCAGGAACGAGTCGAAGAGACGGTGAGACTGTGCAAGATGAACCTCGCCGTTCACGGCTTGGGCGGAAGCGTGCTGCAAGGCAATTCCTATTACAGCGACCCGTTCGAGGCGGTCGGCAAGTTCAATTATGTGATGGCGAATCCCCCGTTCAATGTGGACGGGGTTAACAAGGAAGATTTGGCGAAGCGCACTGACCGCTTCCCGTATGGAATGCCGAAGAACGACAACGGAAATTACATCTGGATTCAGATGTTCTTGAGTTCGCTTGCCTCCAATGGACGCGCGGGCTTCGTGATGGCGAACTCGGCTTCGGACGCGCGCCAATCGGAGATGGAAATCCGCAAACAGATGATTGAGGCGGGCGTGGTGGATGTGATGGTGGCGGTCGGCTCGAATATGTTTTACACCGTGACCCTGCCCGTCACGCTTTGGTTTTTGGACAAAGGCAAACAGAAGACCAAACGCCGTGACCAGATTTTATTTATTGACGCACGCAACATCTACACCCAAATTGACCGCGCCCACCGCGAATGGAGCGAAGCGCAAATTGGCTTGCTTGCGACTCTGGCGCGCCTGTATCGTGACGATGACTTGAATGGTTTCAAACTCGACGAAGCCCAATTCCCGCAATTATCCGAAGACCAACTCACCAATCTAAAATCGTCAATCAAAAATCGCAAATACGCCGACATCGCTGGCTTATGCAAAGTTGCAACCATCAAGGAAGTAGAAGCGCAAGGCTGGAGCCTAAACCCTGGGCGTTATGTAGGCGTGACCGAGAAAAACGCTGACGATGTGGACTTTGCCGCGCGGCTTGAAGAATTGAACGAAGAACTCGAAACGCTCAACACCGAAGCGCACAAGTTGGAAGAAAAGATTGCTGAGAATGTTTTGAGATTGTTGTCGTAAATAAATTTTATGGATAAGACTACTGGTCAAGATTTCATAGAAGCATGCAAGCATAAACGCGCAACCAGTCAGCCGCGTATGCAAACACCATTCCCTATGGCTCCGTTGCAATTACCAAAACTGCCCCAATATTGGGCTTGGACAAGTTTGTCTGAAATTTGCGAAAGGGTTTCGGTGGGGCATGTAGGTATTACATCGAAGTTCTTTGATAATACAGGCAATGGGATTCGTTTCGTTCGCTCTCAAGATGTGAGACCTGGCAGATTAATGACAGATAATGCCATCTCGATTACCAAAGAATTTCACCAGAAATTGAAAAAATCTCAATTGAAATCAGGAGATGTTTTAATTGTTCGAGTTGGGGCAAACAGAGGCGATGTCTGCATAGTCCCTGATGGAATTGGGGAATTGAATTGTGCAAATATTGTATTTGCCCGCCCCATGTTTCCGAATCGATTTATAGAATACTACCTAAGAAGTTCTTTTGGACAAGATGTACTGCTTTCAATGACAACAGGTGCTGCTCAAGGTGTAATAAACACTCAAACAATTGCAGCAATGCCTATTCCAATTCCGCCCCGTCCCACTCAGCAACGAATCGCAGACATCCTCTCCGCTTACGATGAATTAATTGAAAATAATACTCGCCGTATCCGCATTTTGGAGCAGATAGCACAGGCGGTTTATCAAGAATGGTTTGGGAGGGTGGATAAAGAGACCATGCCTGAGGGGTGGAAAATGGCAACGATTGAAGATTATGGTGATGTAATTACAGGAAAGACACCAAGCAAAGCAGTAGACAATTACTGGAATAGTCGTGATGTTCCCTTTATTCGCACCCCCGATATGCATAATCAATTTTATTGTATTGAAACGACAGATTATGTGTCAGTAGAAGGTGCAAACTCTCAAAAAAAAGCTTTCATTCCTCCTAACAGTTTATGCGTGAGTTGTATTGGGACTGTTGGGATTGTGACAATAACTCCAGTAAGAGCACAAACTAATCAGCAGATTAATTCGGTTGTGCTTAATGACCTTTCAGATTTAGAGTTCTTATATTTTGAATTGTTGGGATTAAAGGAAATACTTCAAAGGTACGCTGCGGTAGGCGCAACGATGGCAAATCTTAGTAAAGGGAAATTTATGTCGGTGAACGTGCAATGCCCGCCAAAAGAACTCCGAGAGAAATTTCATGCCGCCGCATCGCCAATGTTTGAGCAAATCAAGAACCTCCAATATAAAAATGCTAAATTGCGCCAAACGCGTGACCTGCTCCTGCCGCGTTTAGTAAGCGGCGAGATTGAACTACAATAAGCGACATGAATAGTCCCTTTCATTTGGTGGTCAGGTTTTCAGATACCATGTTTGATGTAGGCGATGTGGTTGCCATTCATAATGCCATTGTAAAAAAAGACGGAGCAGTATGGTTTGGTAAATTGGGTCAAACACTCTCGCAAAGTCGAGTTGATATGCTTGCCAAGCAAATCGAGCAAGGGATTCCAACGTATCTATATTTGGTCAAAGGGAATCGCAGAAAATCAATAGCCTATCAAGCCAAGTTATTTGCTGTGTCAAGAGATAAGCCTAAAGAAAAGAAACTTATCCCTGCATATTATGGGGAAAAGAAACTCCTTCAATATATGCAGGCATGGATGAAAATAAGTCAAATCGAGCCGATTGAAATGTCAGAAATGGATTCACTCAAAGCCATCAATTCTGTGTTTCCAATTTCTGAAACCTTACAACGCAGTTCATCGGGTTATTTTCTGGTTCATGAAAGCAAATCCATTTTCTAATTATGTCGAACCCTTTCTCCGAAGACGCCCTCATCGAACAACCTGCCATCCGTCTCTTCAAGGATGTGCTGGAATGGCAGACTGTCAATTGCTACGATGAAACCTTCGGAGCGAATGGTACATTGGGACGCGAGCATCGCGGCGAAGTGGTATTGGTCAGCCGTTTGCGCCCTGCGCTTGTAAAACTAAACCCTGCCCTGCCCACGGTTGCCATCGAACTCGCCATCGCCGAAATCATCCGCGAGCGTGCTACGCTTCTGCCCATCGCCGCCAATCAGGATGTATACAAACTCATCAAGGATGGCGTCAAGGTCAAGTTCAAAGACGAAGACGGTCGGCAACGCGAAGAGACCGTCCGCGTGCTGGAGTGGAATCAAGAACGCATTAACGATAACGACTTCCTGCTCGTCTCCCAACTTTGGGTCACGGGCAATATCTACACCCGCCGCACTGATCTGCTCGGCTTCGTCAACGGCTTGCCGCTGGTCTTCATCGAACTCAAAGCCAGTCACAAACAACTCGCGCACGCCTATCGCGACAACCTGCGCGATTACAAAGAGACCATCCCCCACCTTTTCTGGTACAACGCCCTCATCATCCTTTCCAACGGCTCCGCCACGCGGCTGGGCAGTCTCAGCGCGGAGTGGGAACATTTCAACGAGTGGAAACGCATCAACTCCGAAGGGGAAAAAGGCGTCATCTCGCTCGATACGGTATTGCACGGCGTATGCGAAAAATCCCGCCTGCTCGATATCGTCGAGAACTTCATCCTCTACACCGAAGATATGCACGGCTTGCAAAAACTCGCGCCGATGAACCATCAATATCTTGGCGTCAATAATTCCTTTGCCGCTGTAGAAAACATCCGCAAGAATCAAGGGCGGCTCGGCGTCTTCTGGCACACGCAAGGCAGCGGTAAATCCTACTCCATGATTTACTTCGCCCAAAAGGTACAGCGCAAACTCTCAGGCAATTGGACGTTCCTCATCGTCACCGACCGCATTGATTTGGATGACCAGATTTACAAGAACTTCGCGGGCACGGGCGCGGTCACCGAACCCGAAGAAAAAACCCGCGCACAGGATAGGGAACACCTGCGCCAAATGCTGGCGGATGAAGACCACCGCTACGTTTTCACCACGATTCAAAAATTTGGGACTCAGCGCGGCGAACCCCACCCTGTCCTGTCTCAGCGTTCTGACGTTATTGTCATCACTGACGAAGCCCACCGCTCCCAATACGACACGCTCGCCCTCAACATGCGCAACGCCCTGCCCAATGCCGCCTTCCTCGGCTTCACAGGCACGCCGCTCATGGCGGGCGAAGAACAAACCAAAAAAGTCTTTGGCGATTATGTCAGCGTGTACAACTTCAAGCAATCGGTCGAAGATAACGCCACGGTTCCGCTCTATTACGAGAACCGCATCCCCGAAGTGGAACTCGCCAACAAGAACCTCAACCCCGAACTCGAATCCGTGCTCGAACGCGCCGAACTGGACTCCGAAGAAGAATCCAAACTCGCCCGCGAATTTCCGCACGAATATGATTTGATAACCCGTGATGAACGCCTCGAAAAAATCGCCGAAGATATAGTTTTGCATTTCATGGGACGCGGCTTCCCTGGCAAAGCGATGGTGGTCTCGATTGACAAAGCCACCACGGTCAGGATGTTCGATAAAGTTCAAAAGCATTGGAACATTCAACGCGCCCTGCTCGAAGCCGACCTCGACACCGCCGACCCCATGCTCAAGCCTGATATCGAATCCAAACTCGCCTTCATGCGCAAGACCGACATGGCGGTCGTCATCTCTCAAAGCCAGAACGAAGTCGCCGACATGCGCGCACTCGGTCTTGATATTGAACCGCATCGCAAGCGCATGGTCACCGAACAACTCGACGAGAAATTCAAAGATGCATCCAATCCACTGCGCATTGTCTTTGTTTGCGCCATGTGGATGACGGGCTTCGATGTGAAGAGCTGCTCCACGATTTACCTCGATAAACCCATGCGCAACCATACGCTCATGCAAACCATCGCCCGCGCCAATCGCGTCTTCACTGATAAGAATAACGGCTTGATTGTGGATTACATCGGCATCTTCAAAGACCTGAAATCTGCCCTCGCGATTTACGGCTCCGCTTCTGGTGGTGGTGTCAAAGCGGGCGAACTGCCCGTCGAAGCCAAGCAGGCATTGGTCAACGAACTGCGCACCGCCATCGAAGAAGCAAAGAAATTCCTGCGCGGTATCGGCTCCGACCTCTCTAAGATAATCAACGCCAAAGATGAATTTGTCCGCATTGGTCTGATGGATGACGCCGTGAACGCGATTCTGGTCAACGACCAGAGCAAGGCGGGCTTCATCACCCACGCCCTCAAAGTGGAACGACTCTTTCAAGCCATCCTGCCCGATGTCTCAGCAGGTCAATTCAGCATGGAACGCAAAGCCATTCAAGTGCTCGCAGAACGCGTCCGCAATAACAACTCACAAGACCTCACTGACCTCTCAGCGGTCATGGCAGAAGTTAATCGCGTGCTGGATAAGTCCATCAAGGTCAAAGAGCAATACGTCATCAAGAACGCCGCAGGCTCGCATGTGCTCGATATGTCCAAAGTGGATTTCGACGCCCTCAAAAAGATGTTCGACAAAAGCCGCAAGAACATCGAACTCGACCGCCTGCGCGGAAAAATCAACGCCCAACTGCAAGCCATGCTGCGCCAAAACAAATCCCGCATCGATTTCGCCGCCAAATTCGAGCAACTCATAGCCGACTACAACGCAGGCGGCAAAGACATTGATACCTTCTTTGTGGAAGTGATTTCCTTCGCCCGCTCCCTCAGCGAAGAGGAACAGCGCGGCGTCTCTGAGAATTTATCCGAAGAAGAACTCGCCATCTTCGATTTGCTCATTCGTCCTAACATCAAACTCAACAAGAAAGAACGCGAGCAAGTCAAACAGGTCGCCAAAGAACTGCTCGACACCCTCAAAGCCGAACGCATCGTCCTCGACTGGCGCAAACAGCAAAAGACCCGTGCCGCCGTCCGCGTGGCGATTCTTGACGCCCTCGAACAACTGCCTGAGCCTTACACCAAAGACTTATATGACCAGAAGTGCGAAGTGGTTTATCAGCATGTGTATGAGGCGTATGCAGGAATATAAACTTGTGTATATCAGGTGCATTGTTCGCGCTGCGACCAGCGGGGTGAGCGTTTAAGGGAAAGGCGTGAGAGGAGATAACATGAGCCTTGAGACAGAATTCACAGAAGCACTTGAGGGAACAATGGATGCTGCAAGGAAACGAGGTTATATCCCAACCTACTTTATGCAAATGTTGGCTGAGCATGGTGGTGTAGAAACTGCAAAGCGTCTTTTGGCAAAATCTGAGCCGCAAGAAGGTCTGTTTGAGTTATGGAGACTTGGGTTATTACACGAGTCAATGGAAGCAGTTATTTGGGATAATCCACGATACCATCCACTTTTTACTAAAGAAGAAATCGGCGAGGCACACCGCAGATTAGATGAATTGGAGTATTTCAAATGACATCAGGCTTATATACTCATAGGCATTTTCAACTGGCGAAGGTCAATATGGTGCGGGAGTTGCAGGTCAAGGGCGGGGATGAGTTGTGAAGAGCGACCTCACCCCCGTCCCCTCTCCGAGCGGAGAGGGGTGCCTGCTGTGGTGGGGGTGTCTCCCTCCCCGCTTGCCCCCGAATGGGGGTTAGGAGAGGGTCGGGGAGAGGTGGTTTTTAAATTCAAAGGAGAAACAATGACAGAAGCAAATGTATTGCCGTGGATCGAAGTCAACGAAATGATGGACGATGAATATCGTCAACTGGTGGTGGCGGAGGCGCTGGGTCACTACCCCAAGGCGTCGCCAGAACTCAATAAATTCGCGTCCGAGGTGTTCAGGAAAACCATTCAAGTGAATGGCTTTCGGTCCTTTCAGAGCATTCCGGCGCAGATGGCAAAGATCCACGTGCTGAAAGAGTTCAGGAACAATGAACACGTCGCCGAGGCGGTGATTTGTTTATGGGCAGAGAAACAACACGAGCTGATCGAGTCGCTGGCGCAGGCGGCACGCGAGGCGAAGATTCCTGTCCCTGAGAGTTGGGGCTGGCAGCAGGCGCGCTATGGCTTTGTGCAAGGCGAAGATACGCCCGAGTTCGACAAGCTGGCGACGGAGTTGTCCGCGCAGAAGAGTAAACCCGAGTCCGATCATTATTTGTTGGCGGCGTTGTGGTTGAGTTATAGTTTGCATGTGGAATAAGCCCCCTCTGTCCGGTGGACATCTCGTCTAAAGGGCACGCGTACGACGATCGTGCTGTTGAATTTGGAGGAGAACATGGAATTGAGAGGAGACTAGGGACAAGCGACACGAAAGTTCAAGTGCGGCTGGTGGTGGTGCGGGAGCGTCAACTAGGGGGGCGATTTGAATAAATAGAAATGGCGTGCTATCATGATTGTGGAGGGCAACATGAATAAAACCCTAAAAAAATTTTTGTTCTGGACGCCGCGCATCACGGGCATCCTGTTTATCTTGTTTATTAGCCTCTTCGCGCTGGACATTTTTGACGAGCAGCTTGGTTTCTGGGGAACCATTGTCGGATTGTTCATGCACCTGATCCCGTCCATGTTGTTGACCATTGCCCTCATCATCGCCTGGAAGTGGGAATGGGTTGGCGCGGCGCTGTTCATCGGATGGGCTGTCTGGTATATGGTGTTCATGCAGGGATTTTTCTGGACGGTATACGTCATCATTGCAGGCTTACCTGCTTTGATAGGCTTACTTTTCCTGGCAGGCTGGATTTGGAGAAAAGAAATTAAAGGTGGATGATGCTCCGCTGTTGACACGTTGTAAAAGGAGGATATATGCACATTGCTCCCATTGTGAGAATAACAAGAAAAATTCTTGCTCTATTATGCGCACTCAAAACACCCTTCCTACTCGCCATTCTCATACTCGCATCCTTTGCCTGCCGAGCGTTGACGCCCAGCGCGTCGACGCCCACCCCAGACTATATCTTCCCAGAAGTGACCACTCCGCTGAAGATCGAACCCGCCTCTTTACCTACGGGGGAGCTGGATGCGGCATACGAGGTGCAGATTCTCGTCCGCGACAACGTCACCCCGATCAGCAGCGTGATCCTTTCAGAAGGCACACTGCCAGCAGGGCTGGACCTGGTCTTTGTCGAGGGCGAAGATCACTTTAGCATCCGCGGCGTGCCAGAAGAAACCGGCAGTTTCACTTTCACGGTCTTTGTCTCCTGCTTCGGCACCATGGTCAGCGGGCAAACCGGGCAGGTGCGCTATACGCTGGTTGTGGAATAGCGCCAAATATCAGGAAAGTGTCAGGCTAAAAGCCTGACCTACAATTGACTTTTAAAAGGAATACATCATTATGGGTAAATTAATTTATGCGATTACAACGTCACTGGATGGGTTTGTCGCCGATCAGAATGGCGACTTTGATTGGGCAATGCCCAGCGAAGAAGTGCATGCACTTTTCAATACCATTGTGAGCAATGTAGGCACGTCACTGATGGGGCGCGATATGTACGAGATCATGAAGGTTTGGGATGATATTCCCAGCGAAGGGACAGGCGGCGCGATGGACGGTCCCAGTGCGGCGATGAATGATTATGCCAAGATCTGGCACACGACCCAGAAGATCGTGTATTCCACAACGCTGAATGAGGTCACGATAGCGAATGCAAGGTTGGAACGGGTCTTTGACCCCCAGGCGATCAAAAAGCAGGTGGCTGAGTCTGAGAAAGATTTCGATATTGGCGGTCCGCTCTTGGCTGGGGAAGCCATCAAAGCCGGCATCGTGGATGAGTATCATCAGGTCATTGTCCCTGTTCTGATCGGCAATGGCAGGCATTGGCTGCCGAAAGATACGCGGCTCGACCTCAAGTTGGTGAATGTGCAACCGTTCGAGAATGGCTTTGTGCATCTGCATTATCGCAAGGCGTAAGATGCCCCTGTTTGGAGGTCACCCCATAATGGGGGATAGGGTCTTGGATGACACAGATCGAATTCCATGAGAGAATCTCTCCATGCCATACGACCCTACAGACCCTACTGCCAGAGATAGCGCATTACAACCCTCGGAACAGCGCCGGCTCGAAGAAGCCAATTTCTATTTGGAAAATAACAAGCCCGCACAGGCGGCGCCTATCTTTGCCAAGCTGGCAGAGGTGCTTGAGTCTGCGAACCAGCCCAAGCGGGCCGCCAATTTGCATTCGCAAGCTGCGATTGCCTTTGCCCGCAGCCGGAATGAGTCCGCGCTGGTGCAGGCTCGGGCGGCAATGTCTTTGCTTTTGCAATACAAACTTGACCAGCAAGCCGCTGCATTGTATAAAGACCTGATGCACGAATTTACCAAACGCGGCATGACCCCAACAGCAGATACCTTCGCTAAAGAATTTGGGCATGCCTTTCCGCAACCCACTCTGCCCGATGCGCAGGCTGCTCAATTGAACCGCCTGCCTAGCCATTGCCCCAGTTGCGGCGCGTCCCTGCGTGCGAGTGATGTCCGCTGGACGGATGCCAAGACCATCGAATGCGGTTTTTGCGGCACCCCCATTCGCCCAACGGCATAAGGTGGCTATATAAATATAATTACAATCACATACAATTGACCTCAAAAACGGAGCCATTATGGACATGACAATGCTAGAAAAGTATCCGGTTAATCGCCTTGAAACCTTTCTCAAGGCTAGAAAAATACCGTGGAATTTGTTTATTTTCCTGCTGTGCACTTTTTTGCTTCTGATCGAAATCCCATATAGCTTGCGTGCTGATGTCGATAACCTGATGGGTGTCGCCATCTATGATGTCGTGATCGAAGCCTATGCCTTGGGTGCCTGGGCGGTGATCCGCTCGTTCTTGACCACCGCTTTAGCGGCGGTGTACCCGATGATCGATGACTATAAAGAGATCGATACTTCTCATAATCGCGACTGGCATTATATAGTAGGCATTGGCGGTGTGCTAACGGTGGTCGCAGTCACGACCAATCCGCTCGTGATGGGCACCTTGAACGACCCGGTCACTTGGTTGTATATTCTGAGTCAACTGATCGAAAATTCGCTTCTCGGCTGGATCTTTTTCTCCCTGCTTGCCAGCATTGGGGTGATCACCCATTTTATTTCTCAGGTTCAAAATGCGAATATTTTCGACCCTGCTCCATACCGCTCAATCGCACACTGGTGTCTTGTTGTAGAGATTTCGATCATGGGGGCAGTGACAATCGCCATGCTGTTCTTGCAGCAAGATATGATGGATAGTATCAATCTGGTCACTTATATTGTGATCGGGGTTTTGGGCATCCTTGTTTTCTTTGGCGGCATGTGGAGTACGCATCAACATATGTTGAACAACAAAGAAAAAGAGATCCGTTTGATCAATCAGGAATTGCACAAGCTTCACCAAGAGATCCTCTCTGCGATCAAAGAAAAGGACTTTGAAAAATCTCATGCGTATTCTGAAACCAGCGCAGACCTGGTGACACACCGCGAACGAATCGAAAAAGTGCCCGATTGGCCTTACACGATTGGGAGCATTGGCGGGCTGGCGAGTTCAGTGGTCATTCCGGTGGCGATCAATTTCTTGTCAAAGATCATTTAGGTCGTTTTATGGCTGGCAAATATGCTCCGCTTGAGAGGTACTTTCTAGCACTTCCGAACGAGAAAGCCGAAGTGAAGTTATCCTTTGAAAAGATCGAAGAGATCTTGAAGTTCAGCTTGCCGGCATCTGCCTATGAAGATGAACGTTGGTGGCTGCATGAGAAGGAAGGCAATCACGTCAACTTGCGGGCGTGGGCCAATGCCGGTTGGAAGGTATCACGGGTGGAGGTGCAGAAGAGGCGGGTGGTATTTGCCCGGTGAGATATAGGCAGGATGATCAAACCATGAAACTATGCAAACCCGTCCTTGTGTGCGTGATTGGCGTGCTTCTTGCCGCCTGTGTGCCTGCGCCGCAAGCCGTACCATCTACGCCGCAAGCAGAGTCTACTCAGACGGCAACCCCTACAGCAGAACCCACATTCAGCGTAGAGAAGGTACAGGTCCGCCAAAGCCCGGTCGAGTTGGTGAGTGATGCGGTTGCCACGGGCGATGGCGGTAACTTGTGGGGCGGGCATCAAACTCGCATTGTCCGTACTGAGGCAGGGGTGTTTACAGCCTATACCGTGCCGGGCAGCGATGAATTGAATCGCGAATGGCGTTTGGTGCGGCGCGACCCTACCCTGGGCTGGCAAGTTCTTGCACAAGGCGAGTCGGGTCGTGAGCCGGTCAACTTGTTGGCGGCTCCTGATGGCACTTTATACATTGTGGGCTGGCCCGCGGGCGTGGGCACTTTATGGTCTGGCACGCCACAAGGCAATACGCTCACCCTTAAATCCGAACCTATTCCTAATTTACCCAATGGCAACTGGCCCTATAGTTCGGCGGGCATTGCTGCCGATGGCACGTTGTGCATTCTGGCAAGCCAGGGCGGGGAAGAAGCGGGCGGCGAGTTTTATGGGTCTTGTTATATGCCGGCAACAGGGCAGTGGGTTAGCAAGGTCACTGCTTTGGATTATCGCTATTGTTACACCTATGTTTTCCCCAATTCCAATGGCGGGTTGGCATTGGTCTCCACCCGAGATGTGCGTTGGACGGCGCTTGGGGTGCAGACTCCTGCTGGCGCTTTTGATTATGCATTCAATGCCATCGCCTCCTGGCAGACCGATAACCTGTTAACGGCTCCCCTGGCTTTAACCTCGCTGGAAGAGGAACCCCCTACAGCCGCATACCCAACCCCGTTTCTCAATGCGCAAATGGATGCTTATGAAGATGCTGATGGCAATCTTCATATCTTATATTGGCGGGAGGGCGAACACACGGCAGGCGTGCGTCAGTCGCGGCATCGCATTCTCACGCCAGATGGGCAGGTGCTGTATGATGAAGCTTTGCCAGACGATAGCGGATACTACGTGCGTATCTTTCAAGATGAGCACGCCCGTTTTTATTTGCTTGGCTCTTCAGGGCGTTTGTACTTCCTCGATGCGAATGGGGAAGATGTGCTTAGAAGCATCTCGTTAGACCTCGGTGGCTACGAAGTAGAATACTCTGGCTATGGGCTTTCCGTTCCACGCACGGGTACGCCGCGTTCCAATCGTATGGATGTGGTCTTTACTTCGGGCAATGAAAGCCAGTGGCTATACTTTCAGATCGAATTTGAAGAATGACCTTTTATGACAGAATCCTCACAACCCAATAATCCGCTGCATGGCATTACCTTGGAAGCGATTGTGACGCACTTGGTTCAGCAGTATGGCTGGGCAGAGTTGGGCAAGCGTATTCCGATCAAATGCTTTACGAATGATCCCAGTGTTAAATCGAGCCTCAAGTTTTTACGGCAAACCCCTTGGGCACGCAAAAAAGTGGAAGAGCTATATTTGCAATCAATGAGCAAAAGGTAAGGTGAAGCATGCGTATCGGGCGAATTCTTTTCGTGGCTGTATTGGTGCTGTGTCTCTTCGAGATGGCGCGCTTATGGAGCATCAGTCCGCTGCAGATGGCGGCGCATTTCAATGCCCTCGGCGAGCCAGACCGCTTCGTCTCCAAGCCGGAATTCTTCTGGGGGCAAGTGCAGACGCTGTTCGTGGTAGTTCTAGTCAGCCTGCCGTTGCAGGTCTTGTTCCTTGTCATTCCGCCCAATCTGATCAACATGCCCAACCGTGACTATTGGCTGGCTCCCGAACGGAAAGAGGATACTCTCGGGCGCCTGAGCGATTTCGGGTCGCTGATGTTTGCCATGATCCTGCTTGCACTCCTGGCAGGCTTTGAGATCGCCACGTATGCTAATTTGCAATCGCCGATCCACTTCAATGCCGGGTTGATGGGCGCGGTGATGGCGATTACGATGGGAGGGATTCTATGGATGCTGATTCGATTGGTTCTGTCTTTTCGGTTGCCGAAATAAAAAGAGGCGGTCATTCTGTGACCGCCTCTTTTTGATTTAATTGACCTCTTGCATACGGAATTAAAACTAGCCACAGAGTACACAGAGACCTTTGAGAAAAAGCTCTTTAAACCTATTTTCTCTGTGATCTCTGTGGCAAAGAAGATTTTTGCAAGATGTCTAATATGTCTGCTTAGGGGCAGGTGGCAAGACTCAACGCCGGGGCAGATACTCTGGTTGAGCTGCCAGAAGGATTAAATGCCTCGACCTTTATGACAGGCGGCGTCTTACTAAGGGCAGTCGCGTTGACCGTATAGCTGGTTGTATTCGCTCCTACAGAACCTGATAGGGTATCTGCAGAACCGCCACCTGCAAAGTTCGCATTCACATAGATATTGAAGCCAGTTTCATTGTTCGAGTTATCTGTCCATGTAAAGGTGACCGTAAAACTCTGCACAAAATTATTGGTCACACAGGTCAGAAGAACTGCGACGGGATTCGAAGGCGCGGCGGGCGCAACCACCTTTGTGGGGGTGAGTGTGAAGGTAGGGGTGATGGTGGCGGTGGGCGTGGGGGTGGCAGGCACGGCAAAAACTTTCAATCCGCTGGTATCGCCTGTTACGGTGGCATATTGCCCCCACAGCCAACAAGTCCCGCCGTTGCTGTTGGGAATCTCGATCACCCAATAATTGGAAACCGAGGGGTTATTCCCGACCACTTTGCCGGTGACGTTTACTGGCAAGCCATATACACTGGGGTACGCCTGACCGGGTCCCGTGCGGCAATTGGTGGCAACGCTCACTACCACGGTGACTCCGTTGGCGGATGAAACGGTCGGCGTGGCAGTGTTCACGGCTGCATTGTTCGGGTCTTCGGTAGGAGGAGGCGCGTCAATCCCCGCCGGGGCTGGTTCCACCGCGTTGGGCTGACCTGCGTCTGCGGGCGGAAGCGCTCCGCTTGCCATAGCGGTTTCGATCAAGGCGGCGTTGGCAGTCACGGTCAACTCGTAGCCGGGGGCGGCGGGGTCACCAGCCTCTACGAGTTTGAGGTTACAGGCTTGCAGGGCAAGGGCTGCCATAACCAGAATAATGAAGGGAGTTTTGAATGTTTTCATAGTGGTTTCGTAATTTATGGGCAAACGACTGTTACCGAACTGGAGGAAGAATTCCCGGCGCTGTTTTGGGCAAATACACTCGAAGTAAACTGCGTGCCGCTGGGGAAGATGGCAGTGTGGGTAAACCCTGTAACATTAGGTCCAAGACCGTAGCTGGCGGTTTGCCCGTTATTGGCGGCAGGGTTCAGCGCGATCTCGAAGCCGGTTTCATTGTTCGAGTTATCTGTCCATTGCAAGGTCACTTCATACTTATATGTACCGTCGTTTAGGTTGGTACACACCACCGATGAATTCGTAAGGGTCGGCGCATTGGGTTTGGTCACTACCTGCACCGTATTGGTAGGTGTGACTGTAGGCGTAGTGGTTTTTGTGATGGTCGGGGTGTTGGTAATTGTCGGCGCGGGGGATGTGGGCGTGACCACTTCTTTTAGAGCGGAGGTATCCCCATTGATGGTGGCGTATTGTCCCCACAGCCAACAGGTCTGCCCGTTCTGCCCGGGAATTTCGATAATCCAATAGCCTGAATAAGAATTCTTGGCGATGACCTTTGCCACTTGTCCCACCGGCATGCCATAAATACTTTTGAATGCGGTTCCAGGTCCCTGGCGGCAGTTGGTTGCCACACTGACGGTGACGGTCACGTCCCCAACAGAGGGCGGCAGGACTTCAGCCGGAATGACCACTTCTTCAGTGGGCGCAGCATTCCCGGCACCCGGTGTGGCAGTGATCTCCACCACGTTGCCTTGCTGCGCTGCCTGGTCGATCAACATCTGCTGAACGATGGCAGTCAACTCAAGGTTGGCGGCTTCCGGGTCTTGTGTGTTTTCCACAAGTTGCAAATTACAAGCCGATAATGAAAAGGACAGGATCAAAAATAGAAAAAAGACTTGTTTATGCTTGCTCATTGTTGTGTCCGTATTGGATCGATATTAAAGAATCAAAGTCCCTGCGAAATATTCACAAGGACTTTGATGTGTAGAGCCTATTATGGGCAGCCAGCACCCGTTACGGTGATGGTAGTAATGTTTCCACAGGTCCCTGATGTGTTGCCGCTACAGGCATAAACCGAGACCGTAAATTGCTGCCCTGGCGCAACTGCCTGAAGAGCGCTTGTCTCCATGGCGGTGCTAAAGCTGTCACTGGTCGAGTTGGCGCCCAAGGTATGTGAAGAGACGCCGTTAACACTGGACACGAAGACTTGCTCATTGGTGGAGTTATCTGTCCAGGATATGTTCCCGCTCACCGTTGTTTGAGTGCCTCCGGGTCCGGCGGCGCAGCTGATATTCGCTGTCAACCCTGAGGGCGGGTTGGGGAAAGTCACTGCAGTCGTAGGTGTGGGTGTGATTGTTGGCACGGGGGTATTGGTTTTGGTTGGTGCTGGAGATGTAGGCGTAACTACTTCTTTCAGCGTTGAAGTATCACCATTGATCACAGCATATTGACCCCATAGCCAACAGTTCTGCCCGGTTTTCCCGGGGATCTCGATGATCCAATATCCAGAGTAGGAGTTTTTGGCGACTACTTTTGCTACCTGCCCAATCGGCATGCCATAGACGATACTGAAATTCTGACCGGGTCCCAAGCGGCAGTTGGTGGCGGTGGTAACGGTGACGGTCACATCACCGGTGGCGGGAGGCAATACTGCTGCGGGTTGTACTTGCTCGGTAGGCGCAACTCCGCCTTCGGGTGTGGCAGTGACAACCACAATGACTTGTTGAGCAGGGTCTGCAGTGGGCTGCCCACCTTGTTGCAACAAGGCGGCTTGAGCGGTGATGGTGGCTTCCAAGTCTGGCGGTTCAACGACTTGAATATTTTCCAGTCCGCATGCCAGTGTAAAGAGGATGAGGACAACTAGCAGGAGTAGAGATTTTCGGGTGGCGTTCATTCTTATTTCTCCTTGTTAAGAGAGTATTGCTTAATGGATTTTCACCACAAAGAAGAATAAAATTTATTGCTTCTCTGTGGTGAATATTCTTTTATCTCGGGTCTCGTGGTTGTGTTACCTTTTTATGGGCATTTGAAGACGCCAGTTCCTACTGGCTGGGATTCGCCCTTTTCATTCGCTGCCGTTATGGTTGCGGATAGGTTTGTTCCTGAAGGAAGACCTTCTTCAAAACTGAACGATGTTTTGTTGGGCGGCGTTGAGAAGGTTTTACCCGTGGAGCTATTGATTACAAATTTATTTTCGTCTGAGGAATTATCTGCCCATTTGAGGATGATCTTATATTGGTAATCTTTACCGCTCAGCTTGGTACATTTCACTTGGGCATCTAAAAGAGATGGAGCCTTAGGTGCGCCGTTGGAAATCGCAGTGGGTGTGGCAATATCTGCAACCGTCGCGGCATCCCCTGTCACTGTCGCATACTGCCCCCATACCCAGCATGTAATTGCCGGGTTGTTAGGAAGTTTAATGATCCAGTAATTGTCTTGTGTATCTTTGCCGACTACTTCTGCGACCTGACCGGGTCCTAAAGCGCCGACCTCATCAAAGTTCTGGCTGGGGCCAAGGCGGCAGTTGGTATTCTGGCTGACGGTGATCGTCACTGCACTGGATGTGGTTGCAGCGGGTGCTACATTGGGGTCGGTGGTTGGTGCAAGATTATTCGGGTCTGGCGTTGCCGTGACGACAATAATAATAGGTTGAGATTGTAATGCCTGAGCGGTTTGGGTATACCAGCCCAATTGAATGGCTTGTACTGTTAATGTAATGGCAACCCCAGGGGGAGGAGGTGGGGGTGGCACGGGCGTTTGTGGAAGACAAGCCACGAGTACAAAGATACATAGCATTGAAAAAAATAAAGAGAACGATTTGCGTGTCATGTTCATGGAGCAGCTCCTGTACGAAATGGGAATCTCTTAATGTGGAAGCAGATATATGTTTGCCGGATGATCATCCCTTTCACTCCGTCGTTATGAAAGGCTTTGCCTGTGCGGAGCCTGGCACATGGCAAAGAACATGAAATGAAGTTGGCACAACTAAATCCCCAATCTGATAATTCCCCCCATTTTACTGGACTTTTCATTTACGTAAGGTGTTCTTAAGTACTGTAATTTACTCGTAATATGCTATTTATCACAAATAGTTTTATAAATTTTGGGGAATGAATTTCACTACCAATGCCGTCCGCGCCCATTCGCTGGGGTCTTGCCCTTCCCATTCATCATACTTGATCGCCATTGCCATACGGATCATGGGCTCTAGTTCTTTATCTTCCAATAAGCTTGCAATCGCAGAGAAGGTCTGGTCAGCAAGCCGGAGAGTGACGTTTGGATCGTTGAGCAGATTACGCACCCAGTCAGACTTTTCCATGCCGCCAGATAGAAGATAAACCTTGTTCTCGTGGATGGTGAACCAGATCTCAATCTCATGCGGCTTGCCGGTTTTCCGTCCCTTTGTGGTGAGGTAACAATATTCTTCTTTTTCAAATGGAGCAAGGTCTAAGGTCATACGTGCCTCCAAATTAATTCAACAGGAGCGAGGTCTCTGCGCCCGATCCTTTATGTATCATATTGCGTAATATCAAACACTTCATTGGAGAGGAAATAGGTTTGGGCAGGCAGTAGAACGTGTTTGCGTTGCCCGGTAGCGTAAACGGTAGTACAAAAATTACGCGGCAGGCGTTTGATGAGTGCCGAGTCGTATAGCAGAATGGAACGGTTGGTGATCTTTTCGATTACAGTCCAATGTTCGTGATACCCCATGATGCCAAGAATGATGGCGCGACCTTGAGTGCCATCTAAAAAGGATTGCATGGATTTCCAGAAAGTGGTCAGGTCTGGGTTTGGAACACCCCGCCAGGGGACTCTGATGTTTGAGATGCGCTTCTTTCCTACGACCTTGTTCAGAATCAGCAACATCTGTGGGTGGAGGATACCGCCGATAAGGAATTTGCCAAGCAACCCGCGCCGTGACAGATAGCGGATCAGCTCATCGAACAATGCTTGCGATTCATCATTTGTCGAGTGGTTGATGATGCGTTCGGCATTGATAATGCTGTACAAGCCGCAGAGCGAGTCCAAGCCTCCTTGTTGAAAGGGCGGAAGTCCCGTCATTAAGCGGCTTGACCTTCTCATGGAGGCATCAGTCCTTTTTGCCGAAATATCCGAAGGCGATCAGCGCAGCCGAAACGATGGCAACAGCAATGCCACGTTGAAGAAGTTCAGTTCCATCTTTGATCTCGATCAACTTTTGTAAATATTTCACCGCCATGACTAACACGATCATGCTGCTTAGCTTGGCTTTGAGTTCATAGAGGTCATGTGCCAACATCCATTCGGGCATATCTAATTTGCCAATGAAGAGTTCGTATAAGCTAGCAGAGAAGATGAGGATGGTAGTGGCGATCAGAAAGATGTCGATCAGTTCGATCAACTCGATGGTGATGGAGGCGTCTTTGCCGAGGGTCTCGATCACTAACAGAGTGGTGGTAACCGTCTTGATGGTGCCCCAGGCAAAGGCGGCGAAAGAAGCGACTAAAAGGGAGACGATCCCGATCATAGCAAGATAACGTGAGCGTTCCAGTAAAAATTTCATGGGGTTGATCCTCCGATAAAGTTTGAATGTAGTCCACTAACAAAGATGTTGCAGACCCGGCTCGCATCTGCAACATCTGTATTCATTTAGTCTTCGAACATTTGGCGGTGTAAGGCTCGCAGGTTGCGCCTGTGCAGAGTCTCTGCAAGCCCGCCAAGATAGACGCGACTTTTTCCGCAGTCTTCGATGGCGATCTCTTCCAGATATTCATCGGCATTCTTACGTTTGCCGCCCGCCTTGACCGCTTTCTTGATGTTATTGAGGTAGTTGACGTTTTCGCGCACGGCAGCATCGATCTCTCCGCGCAGGATGATATCGCCATGACCTTGGATGATATTTTCCAACCCCATCTTGCCGATTTTCTTGATGGAAGCGAGCATGTCGTCGGCATCGCCGTCGACGATGAAAGGCAGGGGCATGAACGCATCGCCAGCAAAGAGCACACGATCTTCTTCGACGAGAACGGAGATGCCATCATCGCTATGACCAGGTGTGGTGGAAAGGATTAGATTTTTCTTGCCCACGCGCAGAGTCATTTCACCGGTTTCAAAGGTGACATGCGGCGGGACGATCTTAACCTGTCGCAGATTGGGGTTTTGCTTTTGCGCATTCTCCAGCGATTCGGTGCCATCTTCCACTAGATATTGCCGGCACTTGGCGTGCCCAATGACGACGGCGCCAGGGAAGAAACAATTGCCCCAACAGTGGTCGGCATGGTAGTGGGTGTTGATGACGTAACGGACCTGAACGCTGAGTTCATGTTCGATGAACTCGCGCATGGCGAGGGTCTCCTCGGGGAGGGCAAGGGTGTCGATCACGACCGCCCATTGTGGACCGATAATGACACCTGCTGTGACTTGCGCGTATACTTCACTTTGGAACCAAAATACGTTTTCTGAAACTCGTTCGCGGTGCATAGGTTTACCTTCTTGCTTGGGTTCGCCGTTTTACGTCCCTGTACTAGGGGCGAACCCAATTTATTTTTAGTATTGATTGTTAATAGCATACAATCTTAAAAATTTCAAGATGTATATACAAATTATAGGATTTCGGTAGATTTAAGTTATATTCTGACCAACCTGTCACCGCCCACCACCCCTCAAAGGAGGATTTCAGATGGTTCGAAAATTTTCAGTTGTTCTGCTTCTTTTGCTTCAAATATCATGCAGTGCTGCAACTCCAGAGCCAACGGCAACCTCAACCCTGCTGCCACCAACGGCTACAGAAACGCCTACCCAAGTTCCCACTGCCACTCAACCTGCCAGCCCCATGCCCGATGCAATTACCTACGAAGGGAACGGCTTCCGCTTCGACGTCCCTGATACTTTGGATGTGGATATGCAAAAGAATGCAGTGGGTATTTATGATAAATCGGGTATGTTGATCATTTCGTTCACACGTGTGCCTTATGATGCCGCTTCTGATACGCTTGAAGATGTTATCAATGAATATCTGGCAGAAATTTCTTCACGGAGCAGCGGTGAGTTGACTCAAAGTGAAGTGACCGCGATCACCGTTGCTGGCGCCGATGGAATCTCTGTAGACCTGACCGGCACATTGTTCGAGCGACCCATTCAAGGCAGAGCCATTGCGGTTGTTCCTGGCAAAGATTCGGTGTTGTTTGGAATGGGTGTTTCCAATCTAGTTAACGACGAAAAATTGTGGCAAAGCACCGGTTCCTTGATCTTTCAAGGTTTGTTAGACTCGCTGGAATTTGTCGATGTTCAAATTGCTGCGCAGTGTACGGTCAGCACAGATAAAAGCTATGGGTATACAGAGACCAATCCTATCAAGGTCGGAGGTGATTTTATCGATGGACCAGCCCGTGAGCGAGCCTATCTCGATAATTTGCTGGGTTCAAATGGTGAGAGCTTGTCTTACGAACGTGAAGGCTCTATCCCCAGCGGTGATACGATCTTGGATATTTATCGTGTAACGGGCGGAGGCTTGGACGTGAAATTGTATATTGATGAATATACATACTCGCCTTTGTTGGCTCCGGTTGGTTTCACTTGTACGAATGAGTTTATCTCTGCTCCATAAATTAAATAAAAAACTCCGAAGTCATTGTGACTTCGGAGTTTTGTTTTAGATGTGAATGGGCGTTCCGCTTGCACCGTGTGCAGCTTCCATCAATGTTTCTGAAAGAGTTGGGTGCGCATGGACGTTGCGGGCGATCTCGTGCGGGGTCAGTTCCATCATTTGTGCGAGGGTCAGCTCGGGCAGCAGTTCGGTCACTTCGGGACCCATCATGTGCGCGCCGAGAATCTCACCATATTTTTCATCGGTGATGATCTTGACGAAACCTGCATAGTCACCCAGACCAAGCGCTTTGCCATTTGCCTGGAAGGGGAAGCGCCCGACCTTGATGTTGTACCCGCGTTCTTTTGCTTGTGCTTCGGTGAGCCCAAACGAAGCAACCTGCGGATGACAATAGGTGGCGCGCGGCATCATTTCGTAATTGAGAGTGATGGTTTCATGTCCACCGATGTGTTCAGCAGCCACAATACCCATTGCTGAGCCAACATGTGCCAACATCAGTTTGCCGGTCACATCGCCGATTGCCCAAATGTTGGGAACATTGGTCTGCATCTTCTCGTTGATTTCAATAAATCCACGTTCGCTGATCTTGACGCCCACCGCCTCAAGTCCCAGCCCTTTGCTGTTCGGCGTGAAGGAAGTGGCGATCAACGCCTGATCCACTTCCAACGTTCCATCGGGCAGCACAACTTTCACCTTATCTTTTGTAGCGGTAATGCTTTCGAACTTGATGCCAGTCTTGATCTTGATTCCAGCTTTGGTGAGCTCTTTGGTGAGTTCCTTGCTGATCTCTTCATCTTCACGGGGCAACACACGCGGAAGAAGTTCCACGATGGTCACATCCACGCCATATGAATTCCAAATGGTGGCGAACTCTACACCAATGGCGCCTGCACCCACAATCACTGCAGACTGGGGGAGGGTATCTTGCATAATGGCTTCGGTATAGGTGACGATCTTCTTGCCATCAATGGTGATGCCTGGCAGAGTTGCTGCACTGGCGCCGGTGGCAACGATGATATTTTTTGCCTTGAGTTCGGTCACTTTGCCGTCCTTATCAGTAACGGCGAGGGTATCTTTGGTTTTGAACTGTGCCGCCCCCATGAAGACGGCGATATTGTTCTTCTTCATCAAGAAGCCAATGCCCTTCACAAGGCGTTCTGAATTCGAGCGCGAACGCTTGAACGCCACGCTGTAATCTAGCTTAAGGTTATCGAATGAGAAACCAAAATCCTTGGCGCGGTGGCGTAAGGTATGCGCGACTTCCGCATTTTTTAGCAGGGATTTCGAAGGGATACAACCTACGTTCAAACAAACCCCACCCATCCATTGCTTGTCTACAATGGCAACTTTCTGGTTCAACTGTGAAGCACGGATGGCGGCTACATAACCAGCAGGTCCCGCACCGATCACAACAACATCAAAATTTTCGGACATGAGAAGTTCTCTCCTAAATGTAAAAAGGTTAAAGGTGATTATACCCTTAACCTTTTTTGTGCTCTGTTCCGTCATTGCGAGGAGGGTGCTCTCCCCGACGAAGCAATCCCCTAATAATGTCCGAGATTGCTTCGCCCTATCGGGCTCGCAATGACGAATTAAGAAACTCAAACGTGCGGCTCCATGCCAACTGCGCGGCAGCGGAGTCGTATTCGGGGCGGTCCTCTTCCACGAACCAATGGGCAGTTCCCGGGTAGGTATGACGCGTCGCATCCACACCGGCTTTGGCGAACTCGGCAAAGGTGTTATCCACAAATTCGCTTGGCTCCCATTCATCCACTTCGCAGAAATGCCCCATCACTTTGGCTGTGATCTTGCCATAGTCCACGCCTTCGTTGCCGTAAAAGAGAACAACAGCACCGAAATCTTCTGGCTTGTACGAAGCCGCGATCAGAGACCAGGCTGCCCCCATCGAAAAACCGATCAACCCAAGTTTGCCTTTCACCAGCGTTTCCAAATGCGCCTTCGCAGCAAAAACGGTATCGCCGATAAATTGACCATCACTGTTTTCCATCAAGGCTTTGGCTTCGTCGATAGTTTTCGCAACTTGCCCATTGCGCAGGTCAGGTGCCAATACGGTGAAGCCTTGTTCTGCAATTCGGTCACAGGTCTGTTTGAAGAAGGGCTTCAAACCCCACCAGGCATGCAATAATAATATGCCGGGTCCTTTTCCGTCTGCAAGGTAGGCATAGACTTGTTTTTCGTTCACATTTAATTGAAGGTCAGATGTTTGAATCGGCATGGCAATCTCCTAAAATGATTATAAGCACATTTGTTCTAAAATACAAGCAAAAGAAAAAGGCGACCTTCGCCGCCTTTGGAATTTACAACCAGCGCCTCACTCTGGACTTATAACTTGTGTAGCCCTCTTTGAATTTTTTCTCCAAGTAGGCTTCTTCTTTCTCTATGACAAGCCGTGTGAGTGCGAACATGAACATGGGCGATACAACCAAGCCCCACAGCGACCCATATGCAAGCGGAAAGCCGATCACCATGAAGAGAAACCCTACATAGATCGGGTTGCGTGAGAAGCGATAAATACCACCTGTCACCACTGCTTTGACCGAGCCATGCGGGTCGAGGGTTGTGCGTGCTTTGCGAAATTCCAGAAATGCACCAACGCCAAAAAGGAAACCGACAAAGGTTAACCCCAACCCAATATTTTTCAGTACCTGCGACATACCAGCCAATACTGGGACGAAAAAACCCAAGAGCAGGGCAAGGATGATAAAGAACATTGCCACCACAGGCGGGTGGACATATTTGTTGATCGCTGGTTTGTCGTATTGTTTTTCGCTCATCTCATTCCTCGATTTCAAGTGTTGCTTTCAACGGCGGTTTGCGCCAGAACCAATCGATCCAATCGGCATAGGAAACGCCTTTTTGTTTGCTGTCTGACCAGATTTCCGCTTTCAGTTTGTGCTTGTCAAAAAATCCGCGTTTTACGAAATGGATCTCTCCAGACCAGAGTATCTTTTCATTCGTATCGTAGATGGTCAGATGTTGACCGTCTTGCAAGGTTACGAGATCGTTCAGCCCATTGCTATCATCAGGCATGAAACTGAATACGATCATACCTTCCCAGCCCTGCTCATAATAGGCTTCTAGTCTGCCAATGTAACTTTTCACTTTTTACTCGTTACTCATCACTTCTCTCACACCCAATTCTCCAATGTATCTTTGACCTTTGCCAGGAACCAATCAGCAGAAGCACCGTCCAAGATGCGGTGATCGAAGACGAAGGACATATACACCATCGGGCGGATGGCAATGGCATCATCGATGACTACAACTCTCTTTTGCATCGCGCCTACGCCGAGAATACCAGCCTGCGGTTGGTTGATGACCGGGAAGGCGAACAATGATCCGCTTACACCGTGGTTGGTGAGTGTGAACGTGCCGCCTTTTACTTCATCAGGTTGTAACTTTTTCGTGCGGGCACGATTTGCAAGGTCATTGACTGCACGAGCCATTGCCAGCAGCGATAGATCTTCTGCCTTTTTGATAACTGGCACGATCAAGCCATCTTCGCCGAGCGAAACCGCCATACCCAAATTGACATTCTTGTGAACCAACAGCCCTTCGTCTGTCCATGAGGAGTTGGTCTGCGGGTAGGCTTTTAGTCCTGCCACGATGGCCATCATGAAATAGGCTGTGAAGGTGAGGTTGACTCCATCGCGCTCAAAAGCAGATTTATTCGCAGCGCGATGTTTTGCCACACGAGACATATCCGCTTCCATTACGGTCAACACATGCGGCGAGGTGTGCTTGGACTCGACCATATGCTGTGCAATGGACTTGCGCATGGTGGTGTGTTTGATTAAGGTGTCATCTGCTCCGGTTTCAGGTGTCAGGTTAGAAGTTTTGAAGGTTGGAATGTTAGAAGGTTGATCTGCTGCTTTTGGCTTTCCACTTTCCACATAATTCAATACGTCGTTCTTTGTAATCCGTCCGTTTAGCCCGGTGCCTGTCACTTGACTCAAATCCACGCCATGTTCGGCGGCAATTTTTGCTACGACGGGGGAGATGAAGCCGAGGTCGCGGTTGGTGGTTGATGGTTGGTAGTTGGTGGCTGGTGGCTGGTGGCTGTTAACAAGTTGCTGTTGGGTGATAGTCTGGGGCGCAGTTGACCCACTGTCCACTGTCTCTCCTGGCTTGCCTATGATTGCTAATAGTTCGCCTACCTTCGCGGGTACACCCTCTTGCGTGATGATTTGTAAGAGAGTTCCCGTCGCCGGAGCAGGGATTTCGGTGTCTACTTTATCTGTATTCACTTCAAGCAAAGGCTCCAATTCATTAATAGAATCGCCAACCTGCTTAAGCCATTTTGTGACTGTAACTTCGTCCACACCTTCGCCGAGCCGAGGTACAAAAACTTTGGTCGCCATAAATTCTCCTTATAACCGCCAAGAGCGCGAAGTCCGCTAAGAAAAAGATTTTCTTTGCGTTCCTGGCGAGCTTTGCGGTTAATCGAACTTTGGATATAGAGACGGATCAACTTCATGCATCATCTCGTACACCACATCGAAAATGGTCTCAGCATTGGGCTTAGACCAGTAATCGCCATCACTTCCATACGATGGGCGGTGCGCTTTGGCAGATAATGTGCGCGCGGGCGAGTCTAAATGGAAATAGCCGCCTTGCTTCTCGATAACTTCCTGCATCATGTAGGCGGTTGCTCCACCAGGAACATCTTCATCTACGAAGAGAATACGATTTGTATTTTTTAGCGACTCAACGATCTTGCCATGAATATCAAACGGCATGAGCGATTGGACGTCAATAACTTCTACATCGATTCCAACTTTGCTCAATTTTTCGGCAGCATCCAACACAATACGGCAGCATGCTCCATATGTGACGATGGTCATGTCTTTGCCTTCCCGAATGATTTCAGGAACGCCCAATGGCAGTGTTATTTCACCAATGTTATCTGGCAATTTTTCTTTGACACGATAGCCATTCAAAACTTCCACAACAATGGCTGGCTCATCTGATTTCAACAAGGTGTTATAAAACCCAGCCGCACGGGTCATGTCACGCGGAACCAACACGTACATGCCGCGAGTGAGACTCAAAATGCCAGACATCGGCGAGCCAGCATGCCACACACCTTCCAAACGATGCCCACGTGTACGGACGATGACTGGAGCTTTCTGTCCACCAGCGGTGCGCCAGTGTAATGAAGCCAAGTCATCGCTCATGGTTTGTAAGGCGTACAAAACATAATCAAGGTATTGAATTTCTGCAATGGGGCGCAATCCGCGCATTGCCAAGCCGATGGCTTGTCCCATAATTGTGGCTTCACGAATGCCGGTATCGGTTACACGGAGCTCCCCATATTTTTCTTGCATGCCCTTGAAGCCCTGATTCACATCCCCAAGTTTGCCAACATCTTCGCCGAAGGCGATCAGTTTTGTATCACGTGCCAGTGCTGCATCAAAGGCAGCATTGATCACTTCAAAGCCAAACATGGTAGGGGAGTTCTCTGAGTAAACAGGTTTGATCTCTTCCACTTTCAATGCCGTGCCTGAATATAAATGTGAGCTATATCTTTCTTCAGTCACGTTGTCATTTTCATGTTTCCATTGAATGAGGACTTGCTTTGATGGATGAGCCTCATTTCGAAGAAGACGCAAGGCTTCATGCGCGATTGAATGGATATCACGCCTCGAAAACGACGGGAGGGCTGTTAGCCGGTCTCTGAGCATTCGCAACTCTGCAACATGGTTCGGAGACGAACTGGCGATCTCTTCAAGAATATCCATGACCTGGCTACGCTCTTCATTTAGTGGAGCGAGATATGCTTCCCAAGCTGCTTTGCGGAATCCTTCTACAGTGTCGTAGTCTGCTTTTTCGAGGGCATCCAGCTCGGGCGCGGAAATGACGCGGTTCGTGATTATCCACTCACGCATCTTTTTCAACCCGTCAAATTCCTCTTCCCACTTGAGGCGTTCAGGCGTCTTGTATCGCTCATGGCTGCCAGAAGTGGAGTGACCTTGTGGCTGAGTCACATCGATCACATGCACTAAAGCAGGGATGTGATATTCGCGGGCGACCTCTGCGGCGGTTTGGTATGTTTCAATGAGGGCGGAATAATCCCAAGCGCGGACGGTGTAGTGGTCGTAGCCATTCTGCACTTTATTGTGCGGTGTGCGCGGGTCGCGTTCAAAGCCTTTGAGCAAGGCACCAATATTTTCTTTGACCATCTGGAATTGATTCGGCACTGAGATGCCATACCCATCATCATAGACGGTGATAACGGCTGGCGCTTTGAGAACTCCGATTGCGTTAACTGCTTCCCAAAAATGACCCTCGGCTGTGGAGGCATTGCCAATGGTGGCAAAGGTCACTTCGTTGCCATGAATGGAAAAATCTTTGAGAGTTTGTAACTCTTTGATATTGCGATACAGCACCGATGCATATGCCAACCCAACGGCTCTTGGCATTTGAGCTGCTGTGCAAGAGACGTCGGAGGATGTGTTATATAGTTGTGTTTGTGCGCGCCAGGCGCCATTGGGGTGAAGGTGACGGGTGGCAAAGTGAGCGTTCATTTGCCTGCCACCGCTGGCTGGGTCGTAATTGACATCAGCATGGGCATACAGTTGTGCAAAAAATTCTTGAATGCTCATAATACCAAGCATGAACATCCAGGTTTGGTCTCGGTAATAGCCTGAACGCCAGTCACCTTTTTGAAAGGCACGGGCTATAGCCAGTTGGGCGATCTCTTTGCCATCGCCAAAAATACCAAATTTTGCCTTGCCACTAAGAACTTCACGTCTGCCGATAAGAGAAGCTTGCCTGCTTTGATAGGCAAGGCGATAATCTTTTATGATCTCATCTTTTTCAAGGGGAAGTGCAATCGTACCCTTCTTTTTGTTGGGCATGAATCTCTCCTAGTTGAGTTGATTGTTCAAGGATTATAACAAAGGAAGGGATGAAAGGTTTCTCGCCAGAATTGGATTGTGAAAAAAATAAAAAGCGGATCATTAATCCGCTTTTTATTTTTTCATTTTTTATTCTTCAACTTCAAGCCATGCCAGGGCTTCTTCTCGTTTACCAAATATTTTTACGTTCATGCCGCGATTGCTTGCAACGGTTTCAGCAAAGCCGTTAATCTCTTCTGGCTTATAAAGCACAGCTATTTTAAGCTTGTATCGAAAAAGAAACGCTGCTTTCACTCCGATTTCATAGCGGTCCATCGGCTTGACCTTTCCGGGCATTTGCGAGACATTTAAAAATAGCTTTTTAATTCCTTCGCTTTTTGAAATGTCTAACGCTTCTTTTGATAAATTGACAAGATCATCCATATTATAAAGTTTTGAATACTCTACATATAAATACCCTTTTTTTCTTTCAATAACAGCTTTGTTCGCTTCGGGCATAGGTTGTCTTTTCTTTCTTACTTAAGCGTTTGCTACTTTAATCGTTCGGCTACAATCTCCGCAACATCTTTCACTTGGATCGTACCGCCATCACCTTTGGATGCATCTGTCATCATCGTGAGACAGAATGGACATCCCACCGCCACTGTATCGGCACCAGTGGATTTGGCTTCCGCAAAGCGCGTCGCATTGACGCGTGCCGTGCCTTGCTCCTCTTCCTTCCACATTTGAGCACCACCCGCACCACAGCAGAAGGACTTGGCTCCATTGCGCGGCATTTCCACGGTTTCAATTCCAGCAGATTTCAAGGTGTCTCGTGGCGCATCGGTGATCTTGTTATGGCGCCCTAAATAGCATGGGTCATGGAAGGTGATCTTCATATTATCGCCTTCAAGGTTCATTGAGATTTTGCCCGCGCCCACCAACTCATTGATGAGCTGCGTATGGTGAATGACCTGATAATTCCCACCGAACGCCGGATATTCGTTTTTGATGGTGTGTAAACAATGTGGGCAGGTCGTTACAATGCGCTTCGGCGCAACTTCGTTCAATATCTCAACATTTTGTGAAGCCAAGCCGAAGAAGATATCTTCACGCCCGGCGCGGCGAGCCGAGTCACCGGTGCAGGCTTCGTTCTTGCCGAGCACGGCATAGTTCACACCAGCTGTGTTTAAGATTTTTGCAAAGGCTTGTGCGGTCTTTTGCGCACGCGAGTCGGTGGCAGGCGCACAGCCCACCCACCATAAAATTTCAGGTTCGGCATTTTGTTCAATGGTGGGTACGCTCATGCCTTCTGCCCATTTCATGCGGTCGCCTTGCGAAACATTCCACGGGTTGACGTTGCGCTCCATGCCTTTGAAGGCGGTTTCCAATTGCTTCGGGAATGCGCTTTCCATCATGGATAGATTGCGGCGAATATCAAGGATATCGCGCATCGGTTCATTGCCAACGGGACAGATGTCCACACAGGCGCCGCAGCTTGTACACGCCCAAACCGCTTCTTCCGAGATCATATCGAGCATCACAACGTCTGTTGTGCCGCCGCTGTTGAAGTGATAACGTTTGTTGATCTCCAAGGCAGCAGGGGAGAGCAATTTGCCAGTGTTATACGCCGGGCACACTTCCTGACAACGGAAACATTGGATACAAGCGAAGCTATCCATGATCTGTTCCCAGCCGAGGTCTTTCATCTTCGCAGCACCAAACTGTTCGATGGATTGATCATCGAGGTTGATATAACTTAATTGACCGATGGATTTGCGTTCGGGTTTGAGCGCAAAATTCAATGGCGCAAAGAATAAGTGGATATGTTTGGAGATCGGGAAGTAAGGTAAGAAGGCTACGACTGCGCCAATGGATAACCAAAAAGCGAGATGTTCACCGACGGTCAATGCAGTGGGAGACATTCCAACAAAAAACTTGGATACAAAAGAGATGCTAGGCTGCCATGCATCTACTTTGTTTTCAAGCGCAAGCCCAAAGGCTTCGCCTAAGAAACGCATCGAGTTGTGGATAAAGATGAAGGTGGCAACAATGGCAGAGTCACGCAAGATGCCGGTGCGAGCTTTCGGGTTGAGTAACGTCGTCTCACGAGTAGACAAAGTCGCTGGTCGAAGGATGAAGCGGCGAATGACCATTGCTACGATGCCAACAATGATTGCCACATTGGCAATATCAGCCAACAGGCGGTACGCATCCCCAAAGAGCCCGGCGTTTTCAAGCAAACGCCAACCGGTATACGCATAGATCAGATCTGCTAGGTTGATGAGAAGAAAAGAGAGGAAGCCCCAGCCGATAAGGGCATGAAAAATACTGGGTCCAAGACGGAGGCGAAAAACAGGTTGGAATAAACCTACTTTGACAATCAGATCCCCAATACGTTTCCACAATAACGACCAATCCACTTTGCCTTGACCGCTGCCAATGTGACCGACGATCTTCATCACACCTTTGTATGTGAAATATAGGGAAACAAGAACTGCAACTGCAAAGAGGATTTTTTCAACAAGCGTGAGCATGGAGCCTCCGAAATGTGCTGCGAACTCAAGGATGCCACAAAGTTTAGCACAACTTTATTCGATTGTCTCAAAAATCACTTATGACGTTCTTCCTTTTATCCCCCGAATTATGGTTTTATCTCCTTGCTAATGTCGTTGACATAATCCACCGCACTCGCACATGTGCCAATTAGATTTGGCGAGACGGTTTCCCATGTGAGCGGCAATCCGTTGGTGCCGTTTGCTCCACTTACTGCTTCTGCCAAACAACCTCCGCCTGCGTTGTAGTTGACGAGGGTGAACTTCCACAGGTCTTCATACGAAGCGGCTTTATCCGTTTGAGAACCCGTGTAGTTGTAAATGACTTGAGCGGTTTGCTCGCAGTTAGCGATCAGCGTATTCGCAAACACGCCCACGGAAAAATCTGCCTGTGTGAGATCTAACCCAAGTGGACAATCTTCACACGATGCATCCACACTGCCAACGAGTGCGCGTCTTAGCTGGACCTGTTGCTCTTCCTCCAAGTTGGCATACCCTTCGCCGCAAGTTTCTGAATCCATCACCAGCGGACAGAACTGATTGTAGAACGATGTATTCCAGAACAAGGTGGTATCTGCGCCGTTCTCTGTTAGTTGACCAAGACCAATATCCCCAGCGGCTTGAAAGATGCCGGGCCAGAATTGGCTTTCGCGAGCAAATAAATTCTTTAATAGAAACGCTGGAACGCTGGTCTTCTTTGCCGTTTCGAGGATTAGGCCGTCGAATTGATTTTGCCATTCGTTCACGGCGTTACGCGATTTTTCGAGCCCGCATTGGTTGGCAACATTGCCGGGGGATAGCCCGCCATCGGGGCAGGAGCGGGCATCCACCACGCCTTGAAGAATTAGATTTGCGGCAAGGTAGGTATACGGAATGTCACTGCTGAGGTCTTCACTTTGTGGGGGGGTACTAAGCCATTCAGGCGCGCCGCCGACAGGAGGAAAGACTCCCCATGTCTCTGCACAAGTAGCGCTGACTTCACCCAGCCATTGTGGCGAGAGGACATCCACATACCAATACAATTGGTCTGGATCACCTTCATCCACTTGCTTGACGCGCACTTGCGCTTCATAAATGACGCTGCTATCCCCATAAGAAGAATATGCCCAGAATTGGACTTTTACGCCTTCATCGCCTGTTTCAGGGATACGGAACTTACAAACATCGGTTTCATCACAGAAGAAAGATTTCTCATCATACGTCCCTTCTACGCGGACTATGGTTTCGTTGGGCAGGGGTTCTTTCCCTGTAATGACAAGAGTGGGTTTGGTCTCACAAATATTTGTGGAGGTACTATAAACAGGCTCGCAATCTTCGAGCGATATCCATGCGTTGGCAGCGGGTAGCTGCATGCCGATCTCTTTTTCATTTGTGTCGGTGTCGATTAGTTTTGCGTAATACCCATCGCAATTTGCAACATTGTTTACATTGCACATGGGTTGTGCCATCCAATTACGATAAATGATGGTGCCGCAATCTCGATACACTTCATCAGGAGAGGGCATGCCATCATGGTCAATAGTAAGGTTGCAGACGACACTGCGATCTTTCCATTTTCGTAATTCCCAATTGTAGGACTGATATTCAACTGCGATGACCGAGTAGCGGTCAGGACCGGGGGGAGGGTTGGATGCAGAATCAGGCGCGGGGTCCATGCCGGAGGCGGGCAAGGCTCCATAACTGACCATCAGGTTTGAAACTGCGATCAAAAATAAAAGGAGACGGTTTACCCAGTGTCGTCTTGGCATGAGAATCAAAAGAGTCCGTCACATTATACCTTGTCAGTATCTTGCGACGGACCCTTCTTGAGATTTATTTTTTCTCGTTATCCATCTCTTGATAGGTCTCGAGGTCACGTTTTAGGTTGCGGTTACGGATGTACATGCTGAGCAGATAAATGCCCATGGTGACGAATGACACCACGTAGCCAGCGATCATATAGTTATCAGTATTTGCGGGTCCCATTGTTGGCTCCTTTTACATGGAAACTTTGAGCTTGAGTTGTTCCACTTGCTCTTCCAAATCCCCCATGCGAATGCGATGCCACATCAGGTCAATGAAGAGAATGGTGAATGCGCCGAGTGCCACGAACATGGCGGCGAGCATATTACCGCTCATATCGAAACCGCCCTGAGCGGCTGCACTTTGATTGCCAACCACCACCGGGTGAATGGTGCGGAAGAGGCGAATGACCATAAAGGTGATGGGTGCGCTCAAGCCGCCCAAGAGAGCATACACGGCTCCAAAGCGAGCGCGTTTCTCAGGGTCTTCCATGCCGGCGCGGAGCATGAAGTAGGCAATATAGATGAGCTCGGTTACGGCGGCGGTGGTGAGGCGGGGGTCCCAAGTCCACCAGGTGTTCCAGGCGGGGCGAGCCCAAATGGAGCCGAGCACAATGGTAATGAAGAAGAACATGGTGCTCACTTCCACGGCGGCAACTTCAACTCGATCCCATTTCATATCTTTGGTGACGAGGTAAATAATGCCGGTTACGGCTGCAACAATGAAGCCGATCAGCCCGACCCAGGCTGTCCCTACATGGAAGTAAAACACACGTTGGACGTTGCCCATGACAGCTTCAGTGGGGGCGAAGACCAGGGCGAAATATGTGGCAACACCGATCCCGATCACAGAAAGCACATCGAGAATGGTGAGAGCAATTGGTTTGGATTGCATAGGATAGATCTCCTTTATAAATTTACGATTGCTACTATTTGATTAAAAAATAAAAGATGAAGTGTGTGATGAAAATATGAATAAAAACAAATTGTAGATTATATAGATTTTGACTCAACGCCTCATTGCTAGACCTTGGTCTGGACTCTAACCATTTGCAGAATCTATTCCTCAACCACGTAGTCAAAGATCATGAATGAGGCGGCAATGAACACCACATCGTAGACGATCAGCAAATTTAGCGGGGTGAGAATCTCTTCGAAGGGAAGTCCTTCCACGATCCCGCCGCTGGCTTTGACCGCCGCCAACAACACAGGGACCGCTACCGGGAATAACAAGATTGGCAGCAAAACATCGCGCGTGCGAGTCTGGACAGACATGGTGGAAAGCAACGTTCCGACTGCGATATACCCGATCGAGCCAAGCAGTAACACGCCCAAAAATTCAGGTTTGAAGATGCGCGTCTCGTTGTATAGCATGGCATATAACGGTACGACGATGGCTTCTACAACGAGCATAAAGACCAAATTGCTGATGGCTTTACCAAAGAAGATGGCAGCCCGGTCTACCGGAGCGAGCAAGAGACCATCCATACAGCCGCGGTCTTTTTCTACAGCCATCGAACGATTCAAGCCAAGGGTCCCTGCGAAGGCGAATGTTGTCCACAATACGCCGGCTGTCACCGATTGGCGGACTTTTACATCCAGCTCGAGGGCGAAGTTAAAGATGAGGATGACAAGCATGGAAAAGACCAACATGGCAGAGAGCAATTCACGAGAGCGGAATTCTGCGGCAAGGTCTTTGCGGGCAATTGCCATCATGGCTTTGAATAAGGAAGGGGAGTTTTGAGGCATGTTAGGCTTCCAATGCTTTCTTGTAAAAATCGAGCAGGTTGGAATTTTTGAAATCATCACGAGTACCAGAGGCAACAATCACACCGCGCGTGAGCACATCAAAGCGGGTGGCGAGGTCTTCGGCGCGGGCGAGGTCATGCGAGGTCATCACAACAGTGCGCCCCTTGGCAGCGACGGAACGCAGCACGTCATCTAACATTTCGGAGGCATCCTGGTCGAGACCGGTATACGGTTCGTCGAAGAGTACCACTTCGGGGTCATGGAGAACAGCACGCCCAATAGCAAGACGTTGCTGCATGCCGCGCGAAAATGTGCGGACTAAATCACGGCGGCGATGTTCCAGCCCAACCATGCCAAGCACTTCAGTAATGCGCGCATCCAAGTGAATCAGCCCATACATACGACCGTAGAATTGCAAATTTTCTTCGGCGGTGAGGTCTGGGTAAAGCAATGGCATATGCGAGACAACACCCAATCGTGCGCGGACTTTGGCAGATTCATTTGGCAGCGAGTATCCTGCCACTTTGACGTTGCCCAAGCTCGGGCGGGAGAGAGAGGCGAGAATCCGAAGAAAGGTGGTCTTGCCGGCTCCGTTGGGTCCGAGCAATGCGACGAATTCACCGGGCTGCACAGAGAAATCCAACCCTTTGAGAATGGTCTTCAATCCAAATCGTTTGACGAGTTTTTTGACTTCTATCATGAGAGACCTACTCTGTCATTGCGAGGGCGTTCTTGTTTTCTTGCCCGAAGCAATCTCCTTAACCTTGAGATTGCTTCGTCGGGAAGAACACCCTCCTCGCAATGACGGAAACTAGCCTTTCTTTTTCAACGAAGCTGTTAATTCAGCGCGGCGTTTTTTATAGGCTTCGTCGCTGATCTTTCCGGCACGGTGCAGATCGTCGAGGACGATGATGGCATCCATAATCGATTCTGTATCTTCGAATTGGTCATCCTCTTCTTCATCGTCTTCGTCACCTTCAGCTTCTGCGGCAGCTTTTTTGCGGTCACGCATATACATGAAGACACCAGCGAGGATGAGGGTGAGACCGAAGGCGCCAACACCGATTAACACATATTGATTCTGAGTGACATCGGCAGTGGTAGATGTTTCGGAGGGGTCGCCCTTGAGGGTGAAATCCAAAGTGGAGTTGGCGTTTATATTCGCGAAAGAATAAGTTTGATATTCGTAATTCTTGCCGCTTGAGTCTTGAAGTGGAACCAAGCCTTGATCGGTGATTTGGTCACCTTGGGCAGTGACACCGTTGGGCAGGAAGATCTGTCCGCTGCCAACGGGGAGCAGGAACTCTTGCGAGAATTCAACCTTGTTCGAGCGTGGAATGCTGGAGAATGCGATCAAGCCATAGGTCTGGTCACTGGGTTGAATATAGAAGCCATCTTGTTCTTTGGTGGCGAGCAAGGTTGCGCCGTCTTGGGTCTGTTGGAAGCCGAGGAGTTTGGCATTGGCAGGCGCTTTGATGAATGGAATATCTTGGTTGTCATTTTCTAGCTGCACTTTGATGTTCTTATCGCCAGTGTTGCGCAAGAGATAAACGACAAAGGCGCTGATGCTTTCAGGGTCGGTGTAATCAAAGTGAACGGCAATGCTATCGATTACGAGATCGGTCAATTCGGTGGTGGTATCGTAGACGGTGATATCGGGCAGAGCGAGTTCTGTAGCGCCAGCGGGTACCACGGCAAATTCTGATTGATAGGTAATGCCATCCACATCCAATTCAGCGAGATAGATTTGGCTTTCAAGCAACTCTACGTCGAAAGAATATGAACCATCAGGGTTGACTGTACCTTGAACATTGAGCACTTCGGTAGGACCGGCACTTGGGTCAGAGCCGTGATCGAATCCGCGTAATGTGATTTGTAGATCAACAGGCAGGTCGGCGCTTGATTTGTTGATGATCTGACCTTTCACTACGCTGGCGGCAACCGCTTCTGGTGTGACTTCAGCCTGGGGCGTGCCATCGGCAGGAGTGCCCTCTGCGGCGGGGGTGAGAGCGGCATCAGTGGTGGACGGAGTTTCGGTAGCTGCAGCAGCTACCGGCGCGGCAGGAGTCGCGAAGGTCAACGTGTGGATGTAAGCGGCAACGGCGTAGGCTTCTTCGTCGCTGAAGTTGCTTCCAAATGCAGGGAAGTTTCCATTGCCTTCACGCACGAACTTGACGATGTCATCTTCAGATAAAGCAGACATCATCTGTAAATTGGTGAACGCCTCTCCACAATCGGCGCAGTTTTCTTCAAATAGTTTTTTACCGAGCTCAAGCTGTTCGTTGGTGGTGTGAAGGGTTAGGGCATAAGCCACCACGTCCCAACGTTCTTGATCGGTGAGACTGTTGAAAGGCGGCATGAAGCGTTCAATGCGCCCTTGTGTGACGACTGCATACCAGCTTGAAAGTGTGGCTTCATTTGCAAACTCAGGCAAGCCAATCGGAATGACAGATACAGGCAGGTCTTTACTTTGTTCACCATCGCCCAGTCCTGTGGCTCCATGGCACGCTGCACATTTTTCTGTGAAGATGGCTTTGCCATTTGCTAGATCGGGGGCTTTATCAGGATATAGCGGACCCAATGTAGGTGGAGGGGTAGGAGATACATACCCGGGAGGCGGAGTGACATCTGCCGCGAGAGTCATATTACAGGCAGAGAGTAAGAGGGTGCCTATTGCTAAAAGAAAGAGGTGACGTAATTTCATGAATTCCTCGGTGGATAGTAACCCGCAATCTGCGGATTACGAATTACTTTAGTGACTTTCCACAAGATGGGCAGAAGTTATCCGCAGTGAGCACGGGCTTGCCGCAAGAGGGGCAGAACCCGGCAGATTTGCTTTTGTGTTGTTTGCGGCGGGCAGAGATCATTGCTTCTATATCTTCGTTGCTCATTTCAGAAGCAGTGGAAGAAGAGTCGGCACGCTTGGCGGCGGCTGCTTTTTCAATGCGCGATTCTGCATTACGAGCAGAAGAGAGGATCGGCTCAAGTTCGTCGAGCTTGCGCAAGATATCGGAACCTTTTTTCAAGAGTTCAGCGCGCTGTTCGGGATAATCTTCAGCAGGAATTTTGCCAAGCTTGAAATCGAAATCCAATTCTTGTAGTGAGTTGATGACACGGTCGCGTTCGGCTTTCAACGCAGAAATCTCTTGACTTTCACTGGTTGAAAGCTTGCGCGCGCGATACGTGAACGGCGCATATAGATACATTCCTACCGCTACGAGTACCGCCAGGATGAGAAAGATTGAACCTAGTTCCATGACAACCCCCTACTCTGCACTTGCGATAAATGCTTGAATTTCAGAAACCGATGCGAACGGACCGATCTTGATCTGACGCAATACACCTTCACGATCGATCAAATAGGTTTCGGGCACACCCATCTGGCGATTCAAAATACTGGAAATGTTCGATTGTAGGTCTGGCGCATTGGGGAATGTGATGCCAAACTTCTTCAAATAGCCAAACGCACCTTCGGGTGTATCCACATAGTCCACACCCACGAAGACCACATCGCCCTGATCTTTGTATAACTGCCAGGCTTGCTCAAGTTCAGGGGCTTCTTGTTCACAAGGCTTGCACCATGAAGCCCAAATGTTGATCAGCACAACCTTGCCTCGCAGATCAGAAAGCTTCATCTCAGGCGTATTGTTGTGTTCGTACCCTTCGTAATACACCAACTTGAAATCGGGCACAGGTGCGCCCACTTCTGCCATGGGGTGGCTGGCACGGTTCAAACCGAATCCCACCACTGCGAGCAAGCCCGCAAGGAAAACCCAAATGGTGATCTGCGCCCACATGGGCACACTCTTTTTGGTTGGAGTTGTTGTTTCTGTCATTGCATTCTCCGATAAGTAGACCTGAAAGGCTTCTTACAACCTGACAGGTCTATGGAATATTATTTTCTGTTCTTTAGTTCTTCTTCAAGGCGCTTGATATATTCATCTTCGCTGGATGCCGTGCCCGCTTCTTTTTCTTGACCTGCACCTGCCTCAGCGGACTTGGGCTTGGTCCACGCTCGAAATGCGTTGAAGAGGAAGATGGCTCCCGCAAGGATCAACACCGGCGGAATGATATACACCAACCAGTTGAACCCTGTGCGAGGCGGTTCAGAGAGCACACGAGCGCCGTAATTCGCCACGAAATAATCTTTGATCTCTTGCTCGGTCTTGCCTTCTGCCAACATTTGGCGGATTAACTCACGCCATTGGTGGCAGGCTTCGGTGGGGCAAACATCCAACGGCGTGTTCTCACAGACCGGGCAATATAACTGCTTCGCGATCGCATTGACCTCATCGTCTGTAGGAGTCTTGTCTTGAGCAAAAGCAATCATTGTAAATGTGGTGAGCATCAGCCCAACCACAAGCAAGGCGTAAAACGGAATGCGTAACGGTCTGTGTTCAAAAAGTTGTTTCATTGAAGTCTCCTTACGCATTAATCAGCCGCACTGGTTTGGCGATTGCCAGCGCTTACTTTGTGGCGCACGGGTTCATCTGCGGGGTCGCGGTCTGGCCAGGCGGCGAAGATGAGACCAAACAAGAAGGTCAGGCTGCCGAGCCATAACCAGTTGACCAACGGGTTGACATAAATCTTGAAGGTGGCACCTTCGTTGGAAACAGGCTGCCAGTCTACGAGCAGAATATATAAGTCGTCACGCAAGGTGGCATGTTGACCGGGGATGGTCATGTTCTGTTGTGAGTCGTAGTAATAGTCAATGCGCGGATACAGTTTGCCAATGAAGACACCGTTTTCGTAAATATCCACGATCGAGCGGGTATGGTTCACGCCTGCACCAAAGTCATCCCAAGTGGCGAGTTCGCGATATTCCACACGATATTCGCCCAATTCAAGCGACTCACCAGCAGCTATTGTGCCTTGAGTTTGTTGTTGGAAGATCTCGATACCAAGAATACCAATCGCCATCAATGCCATGCTGATGTGGATGATGTACCCACCATAGCGGCGGCGGTTACGCCCCATAAGGCGACCGACTGCAATAAAGAAGTTCTCTTTTTGAGCGTTCATTCTTGCAATGGCACCACGCAGGAATTCATGTGTGGTGGCGAATAGCACCAAAGCAACTGCGAAGAATCCGATCAGGGCGTAGATATTCTTTGTGTAGGTGAAGATCAAAGCCACGGTCACGAGAGAAGCGAGAGCAAAAGACTTCCAAATGGCACGACCCAAAGTCTGCACGGTGGAATGTCCCCAGGCAGAGAGAGGAGCGATCGCCATCAAGAAAAGCAACCCAGCGAAAAGCGGACCCGTAGCACGTTCATAGTAGGGAGGTCCGACCGTGATTTTGGTGCCGGTGAAGAGTTCAGATGCCAAGGGTGAGATCACTCCCCAGAAACAAACGACCAAAATACCCATGAAGAGCAAGTTATTGAGAAGGAAGAGTGCCTCACGTGAAAGCATGGACTTCATCTCAGTTTCGCTCTTCAATTCGGGCCAGCGTTTGATCACTAAAGCAATGGAGGCAATCAGAGTCAGGCTGACGAAGCCCATGAAGAAGGGACCAATTGGGCTGTTCGCAAAAGCGTGGACGGAAGAAAGTACACCCGAACGGGTTAGGAAAGTACCGAAAATCACGAGACCATAGGTCAAGATGATGAGGATCATGTTCCAGTGTTTAAGCAGACCGCGCTTTTCCTGGATCATCACCGAGTGTAAGAAAGCTGTACCGGTTAACCACGGCATAAAGGCGGCAATTTCAACCGGGTCCCAGCCCCAGTACCCGCCCCAACCGAGCACGTCATATGCCCAGCGTCCGCCGAGTACGAGACCGAGAGAGAGGAATAACCAAGCCCACAACGTCCAGCGGCGTGTGATGCGAATCCAGCGGTCATCGGTACGACCGGTGATCAGCGCAGCCATCGCGAAAGCGTAGGGGATCACGAAAGAGACGAAGCCAAGATAAAGCATAGGCGGATGAATGACCATGCCCGGGTGGCGAAGGAGCGGATTCAGACCCCGCCCATCACTTGGCAGAAAAGTCGAAACCGCACCCGCCGGAGCGAAGATACTCTTGATCGGGTCTCCAGCTGCATTCATCACAATCTGCCCGGCAGCATCTTGCCAGAAGCGTGAAAATGGATTTTCGTAGAAGAGCACCATGCCAAGGAAGAAAGCCAATGTGATCGAAGAAACGACAATCACCCATGGCAGGAATTCAATATCACGGTTCCATTTGCGCAAGGTGACAGCAGAGGTGAAAGCTGCCAATAGCCATGCCCAGAACAACAACGAACCTGCTTGTCCGCCCCACCAGGCGGTTATTTTTAAGTAGGTGGGCATGCTTTTGCTGGTCACTTCATAGACAAATGAGACTTCGAAGTGATTCGTGATCAGTAAATAGATCAATGAGCCAGCAGCGATCGAAAGCAGGGGGAAGGTCAATAATTGAGCGCGTCTGGCACTTTCCACTAAAGAAGCAGACTTGCTCTGTACACCATATACGGCGGCAACACCGCTGTAGAGTGTAACGATGAAACTAATGAGTAAAACGCCAAAGCCAAATTCTGAGAACATAAGTACTTCCTGGGTTTCCGCTCAGCCCCTCTCTGGGATCATTAAGAGAGGCGCATGAGGGTTGAAGTGTGGTGTTTTGAAACAAAACCTGATGGATAGAACACCCATCAGGTCATTTGGTTAGTTTGCTGATGCCTGATCAGGCACTGCCTCTTCATATTTAGTGGGGCATTTGAGCAAAAGCTCCTCAGCATGGAAGACACCATCATCGCCCAACTTGCCGGTCATGATTGCCTGTGCTTCATTGCGGAGCAGGTCTGGCATCACACCTTCATACTGCACCTTGATGCGCGATCGGCTGGTATCCATCACGGCTTCGTGGAGCACAGCAGCCAAACCGCCTTGGGCTTCGATCTCGGCATTGTCGCCAGGAACGTGTGCCACTTCAAAGGTCAGGGTCAATGTCGAGGCATCGTATTGGATCGTATCGCCAATTACCGCGCCCGAAAGGCGGACGCTCTTGTTGATGGCAGAGGAACCTTCTGCGTTCAGTTCATCTACCGTCATGAAATATTCTGCGCTCGCCTGTGTGGACGAAGCGATAAGATAAACGACAGCCGCCAGAATGAGCACGCCGCCGATGATAAATTTGTTTCGTTGCATAGGAGGTCTCCAAAGGGTTGTAGTACTAAATCAAACAATCTATGTCCATTTTACATGATGACATTAAATAGGGCTGAGTTTAAGGTCTGATGGATGTCATGAATTCTGCGTGAATTTATCCTATTTCTCCATGACGGGTTTTACCCCCCACAGGAAGGAGGAAAGCGGCTTTGAAAAATGGTATAGTTGCGAAAACGAATGGAGGAAAAGGATGCCTAAAAAACTCATCCTGTTTTTGATACTACTCACAACTTTGCTCACACCCGCCTCGGTATATGCTGCGCCTCTTGCCGACGTTCAAGCGGATACCGCCACCCTAGACTTTCCCAACACGGTCACTTTTTCTGCCACTCTTAGCGCTTCTGCCGAAATCACTCAAGTGACCTTGGAATATGGCAGTGAGCAATTGAATTGCGGGGAGGTGGTTGCCAAAGCCTTCCCCGATTTTTCCCCCAGTAATTCCATTGATGTCTCATGGACTTGGGATATGCGTCAAAGCGGTTCTCTCCCTCCCGGCACCACCATTTGGTGGCGCTGGCGTTATGTCGACTCGGCTGGCAAGGAATTTCTAAGCGATACCAATACAGTCATCTGGTTAGATAGCCAGCACGACTGGCAAACCGCCACCGGCACGAATATTCGCATCCATTATTATGGGGCGAGCCAAAGTTTTGCCCAATCCATGGTGGATGCCGGGCTGGAAGGGCTGCGCCGCAACAAAGACCAAGCCGGTATGACGCCTGATATCCCTGTGGATATTTACGTCTACCCAAGCTACGACGAAATGCGCGACGCCATTCTCTACGAACCCCAATGGACAGGCGGTTTGGCGTATTCAGATTTCAGCATCATCATTATGGGCACCTCTGGAGACGCCAACTTTGACAAAGCCACCGTCATCCATGAAGTGACACATGTGCTGGTGGGGCGTAATGCATTTACTTGTATTGGGTTCATCCCCACTTGGTTGAATGAAGGTCTTGCGGTATATAACGAAGGTCCGCTCGATGAAAGCATGCAGGCACAATTTGATATCGCCCTGCGAGACGACACCTTCTTCCCCGTCCGCTCATTGGGCGGAAACTTCTCTGAGATTCCAGAAAAAGCCTTGCTTTCCTATGCACAATCTTACAGCGTGGTCAATTTCATGCTCGAAACCTATGGGCAGGAAAAAATGAGTCAACTCTTGCAAGCGCTCAGTGATGCAGAACCTGTAGATGATGCTTTGTTGAAGATCTACGGTGTGGACACCGACGGACTCGATACTGCCTGGCGTGAGTCACTGGGGCTTCAACCTCTTGTTGTCGCACAGGCAACTGCCCAACCTACACCTACTTATGTGCCGACGATTATCCCCATTTCAGGCATACCTCAGGCAATTACCGCCACCCCCGGTGTGATTCCAACTTCATCTTCAACCGATAGTTCCAATCCCGGTCTTAGCGGTCCACCGATCGTGTTGACGGTTGTGTTGCTGTGTATTTGCCTCGTCTTCTTTGGGATTATCGGTGTCATCGTTCTTGGGATTATATTGCGCAATAACAAAGGCAATGGAGGAAAGAAGAATGGATAACTTCAAAACCATACGTCACCGCTTCACGTTGGGCGGTTTGACCCTTGTGCTGCTTGCCTCCCTTTTCCTTACAGCCAGCGCACCCAGCGACCCTGAATTTCAGATCGGCGTGCCACTCGATCAGGCGCTCGTCTACAGCGGTGGCGAGTCTGCAAATCCGCGCGATTATGACCCCGCCACCACATACAGTGCGGGCGATAAACTCATCTTCAGCGGGCTTGTCCAACTCGACCAAAACTTGAACATCCGCCCAGACCTTGCCGAAACATGGGAAGTCAGCGGCAATGGCACCATCTACACTTTCAAGATTCGCGATAATGCCAAATTCCATGACGGACGCGACGTCACGGCTCAAGACGTGGTTTTTTCTTGGGAACGCGCTGCCAGCCCTGAGTTGGCATCTGATACCGTTCTCACCTATCTGATCGATATTGTCGGTGTGCGTGAAAAAGCACTGGGTCAGGCAGATCGTATCAGTGGCTTAAAAGTCATCGACGATAAAACCCTTCAAGTCACGATCGATGCGCCCAAGCCTTACTTCCTCATGAAGCTCACCTTTCCTACATCCTATATCGTGGATGAGAACAATGTGTCGATGGGGGAGGAATGGGTGCGACAACCTAACGGTACGGGTCCCTATAAATTAAAGGAATGGCGATCGAACGAATACATCATTTACGAAGCCAATCAAGATTTTTATCTGGGTGCGCCATCGATCCCGTATGTTGTGTTCAAGCTTTATGCAGGGGATGATGTGCGTCTCTTTGAAACCGGCGATGTGGATATCGCAGGTGTTGGCTTGTATGATGTAGAACGCATGCTCGACCCGAACGAACCGTTGCATCGCAATCTCGTAACAGGCGTGGACCTCTGCACCAGTTATGTGACCTTCGATACCACTCAGCCGCCCTTTGATGATGTGAACGTTCGTAAAGCCTTTAGCATGGCGTTTGACCGTCAACGTTATGTTGATGTTTTATATCAAGGTGTGGCTTTGCCGGCTGTGGGGTTGTACCCGCCTGGGTTGCCCGGTTTCGATTACAACTTGCAAGGCTTGCCCTTTGACCCTGAACAAGCGCGAGAACTTCTCAAACAATCTAAATATGGCGGGCCCGAAGGCTTGCCCGAGATCATTTACACTAACTCAGGTATTGGGAGCTCTATCGGCGGGAATGTAGCGGCAATGGCTGAGATGTGGCAAGACTATCTTGGTGTAAAGATCAAGGTTGAAAATTTAGATTACAACTTCTACTATCAGCAGATCTTTTCTGGTAATCACGGTCAGATATTTGATGGTGGCTGGTGTGCCGATTATCCCGACCCTGAAAACTTTGCCGATGTCCTCTTTCATACGGGCGTACCGCAAAATCAAGGCGGCTATTCCAACCCCGAGTTGGATACCTTACTCGAAGCCGCTCGCATTGAACCCGATGTGACCAAACGCATTGCCATGTATCAAGAAGCGGAGCGCATCATTGTCAACGATGCGCCTGTGATCTTCACCACTCATTCCCTTTCGTATCAGCTTGTGCAATCCTATGTGAAAGGCTATGTGAATACCCCCATCTCGATCTCGTCAGAACGCTATATGTGGTTGGATGGCAAATAGACAACGATAGCTAGGGTCGAGCTTGCACGAAGAACTGCACCGCCTCAATTTCCCCGCCGACGCTGGATACGCTAAAGTCGAAGTTGAGTGAACCTCCCGGCGTGAGCGCTCCGCCTTCCCAGCGACGCACGCCAACCACAGTTCCATTTTTATCGTACGCCACAGCCGCAATCCACACTTGGGTTGCGGCTGTTGATTCGGCGGGCAAATAAACTTGTCCGCTGACCTTGGCGGTCTTGCCATCCCAATTGATTTGTGCAGATGTATTATCTAATGCGGCGGGTAAATACGCAGAGCCGCCGGGCATGGCGCTCAATAATTGAACTTGCGGTGTGATATTGGCAGGTGTGTTTGGGAAATAAACGTAAACGGGCAGAGATGAATTTGCCGGAAGAATATCTAAAGGCAGGAATGCAGTTTGGTAGACCAATGCAATTCCGCTTTCATCATATAAAGTAATTTGCGCTGAAACGTTCTCCAAAATATTGCCAGTATTGTTTTGGATGAGCGCGAAGCACCAGTTGCCAGAGTCTGCGGTGGGGTGGCAGGCGGCTTGGGTAATGGGAACAGGCAGCGGCGTAGGGGTGGAGGCGGCGGCAAGAGGGGCAGATGGGTCTGGGATGAAGAGAGTCTGCCCGATGGTGAGCGCGTTCGGGTTCACATCTGGGTTTGCCGCAATCAAATATTCTTGGGGAATCTTGAATTTCTCAGCAATCTCACTGATCGTATCGCCCGATTGAACGGTGTAGACTTGCAATGTGCTGGTGGGTAAGGGCGTTTCGAACATGACCAATACATTCGGGGTGGCGGTTGCGATGGAGGTAGCCGTAAGGTACGGTTGGAGTGACACGTCTGTGGTTTGAGCGGGGGCGGGCGTGCATGCTGATACAATCACGAAAGAAAGCAATAGCAGGGTTTTTCGCATGCAATGATTATAATGTGCTCGAAAAATACGGCGAATTCGCCATAAAATCTTTTGGAGGCAACATGCAATATCGACATCTTGGAAAAACGGGAATTCAAGTTAGTGAACTGTCCATTGGATCTTGGGTTACGTTCAAGAATCAAGTAGATGTGCAGGCAGCGGTGGAGATCATGGCGGCGGCATACGACCATGGCGTGAACTTTTACGATAACGCCGAAGTGTATGCTGGTGGAAAATCTGAAGAGGTGATGGGCGCAGCCCTGAAGAAGTTGAATTGGCGCCGTGGAAGTTATTTGGTTTCTACCAAGTTCTATTGGGGTATTGATGAGGGAATCAATGAAAAGAACACCCTCAACCGTAAACGTCTCATTGAAGGTATCAACGGCTCGCTCAAGCGCCTTGATATGGATTATGTGGACTTGATCTACTGTCACCGCCCTGATAAAACTACTCCCATCGAAGAGACGGTGTGGGCGATGCACAACATTATTGAATGGGGCAAGGCTTTGTATTGGGGCACTTCTGAATGGGCGGCTTCAGAGATCATCGAAGCCATTCAAATTGCAGAGCGCCATCACCTGCATAAGCCGGTGGTAGAACAGCCTCAATATAATCTTTTTGAACGCAAACGCCTTGAAGGGGATTACGTCCGCTTCTATCGCGAGTATGGGTATGGCACCACCATTTGGAGTCCGCTCGCTTCTGGCTTGCTCTCTGGCAAATACAACAAGGGTATCCCTGCCGATAGCCGCGGCGCGCTCAAAGGATATGAATGGTTACATGGCAGCCTCACCAACCAAGAAAAGTTGGCGAAGGTGGCTGGCTTGGAACCGATCGCAAAAGAACTGGGCGGCACTGTGGCACAGTTAGCGATTGCATGGTGTTTGAAGAATCCGTTCATTAGCACGGTTATCACTGGCGCCAGCCGTGTGGATCAAGTGCATGAGAATATGAAATCAGCTGAGATCGCTACGAAGATCACGCCAGAGATCATGGAAAAGATCGATACAGTGTTCGGAATTCAAAAGAAAGACGAAGAAGACGATTAATAAAAAAGCTCTGTTGGGGTTTACCCCAACAGAGCTTTTTTTTATTTAAATCTTTGAGAAATAATTTTCTTCCACGCTTTGCCAGGTTTCTTCACGCAGTTTCATGTATTTCGCAAGCAGCGGGTGGACTTTGGAGATATCCTCGTAAATTTTTTGCGCTACACGTCGAATCGAGAAGTGGGCATTCGCAGCGGTTCTTAGCTGACAGAACGCGAACGCTTCTCTTAAGTTGAATTGCGCCAGCACACGGCGATTAAATCCATTCGGGACGATGTATTGGGCGACATCGGGATTGAAGGCATGGAGCTTTTCATACATGGCGTGAGCGGCTTCCATCGCCGCCTCATACTTGGACCCGAAGCCTGCTTCCGTTATAAGTAACGGAGTCGTGTACCCAAGCCTTGTGGTTAGCCGTTGTGGAGTCTGGCTCATCATGCGGTGACGTTTGAATTCAGCATATGCACCTTGATCCATGACGAGATCGAATGTATAGGTGGAATATTCCAATTCACGCAACGGGGTATCGTATTTACCGAGTTTACCAAGTACAGTTTCAGCAAGGGCTTCACGTTCTTTTTTCTTGAACCCTTTGACATAGCTCAAAGCATCGGCATAGGGGATTTCATCAAAACGATACAAGGCCGCAGCGAGGATTTTCTTCTCACCATCTTTATCATAATCGATCAGAGTACACCAGTCCGATTTGTGATTTTCGACAGCGTGCCCAAAGGGTATGGACGATTGTCGATTTTCGAGATCGCGGATGGTTTCGACCGTGTATGGATTTGCGTCAGCGTATTTGACCAAGGTAGGTGTTTCGCCTTTGGAAACTTCTTTCAGCTTCTCGCCGATCTGGCGCACTTCTTCGAGTGGGTGAGAGAGCATCTTGCGAATGGTCATTTCGATAACACGTGCATTGGCGGTCATGCCAACGTTGGCATTGGCAGCGGCGGGCAACAGGAAGCGGCAACGGTCCACGTATTGCGAACGGATGCGGCGATCATAGGCTTCATCCGATTCGTTTTCGCGGCGCGGAGTCCGCTCGACGATGAGATTCTTTGTCGGGTCCAGAGACTCAGCATAGGTCGAGAAAAGGAGGCGTACGGTCGCTATAAATTCATCGCGTAGGGGATGTCCATCTAATTCTGGTGGGATGGTGAAATCATCGGATCCCCATTTTTGGTAACGAGTGGACTTTTCGGTGTATGAAGCGAGGCGGTTGCCTTCAATCGTTTCAATCGCAACACGAGAAACATTTTCAAAGGCGATGTGTAACACGGCATGTTCTGCCACAGAGGCATGCCCATAACCAACGACCCATTTTTCATGAAATTTTGCAGAAGACTCATCGCTGAGTTCTGCGGCGATCTCGCGAAATGATTCGGGGGCGCGGGAAGTTTTCGCAAAGGCAACGGCAATGGTCTCTGGGCTGAGTGCACGTGGGGATAAAAGGTAGATCTCTCGTTCGGGCATGGGGTCTCCTGTATATTGAATCTATTTCATAAAAAAGCGACCAGCCCGTTGTGCGCTGATCGCTTCGATGATTTTACCCTAAGGCTCGCATTGTCCTGCCGCCGAGCAGGTGTAAGTGAATGTGGAAGACGGTTTGCCCGGCTTCCTCTCCGGTGTTGACCAGAAGACGGTAGCCGTTTTCGGCGATCCCTTCTTTGGCGGCAAGTTGTTTGGCTACCGCAAACATTTTGCCGATCAATGGCTCATCATCTGGAATGAGCATATTGACCGAATCGATGTGCTTGTTCGGTACGATCAATATATGTGTTGGTGCAACAGGGTTGATATCGCGGAAGGCGGTTACGAATTCATCTTTGTACACATTGGTGCTGGGGATTTCACCTGTGATAATTTTGCAAAAAATACAATCAGACATAAGAACCTCCTGGACTGTTATGGGGTGGGCATGGGACCATATTGTTCTGAACAGACTATATCGTAATATTGATGCTCTATATCTTTATTTGCCATTGCATAATTGGTTGCCAATTCACCAATGCTTCGGACTGTGTCAATTGCATCGAAGGCTTCTTGCGGTGAGTAGGCAGGCAAGGTCATGGTTGGATCACCTACTTTGCCTTCAGGAATTAAGGTTGGGCGGGAGGGGTCTACGTTATTTGCAAGAGGTACCCAATTGTACATGATGGGTCCACGCGGGTTTTGGGTGACTCCCAACTTGAAGCGTAGTTGTCGTGCCGCTTCTACCGGGCGGATTCCAAACCCGCCATTGGGCCAGATGATGGCGTTGGGGGTCTTCCCTAATTGGTTGGCGAACCCTTCAATAGAACCTTGTAATTCACGGGCGATGATCGTTTTGCTAATATCATCGGTTAGAACAACATCCGATGTGATGCCGCGAGCTTGATGGTCCACGAACCCTTCATATTCAAGGGAGAAATTGCCTTCTCGTAAAACGGGATCAATGGTTGGGTCACTTACAAAGCCGTTGACAACGGTCCAGCCCCATTGTTCATAATGCCAGCGGTAATTTTTATCAAAATATTCTTCTGTATGATTCCCATCTTGGACTAAGACCACGGAACGTGGGGGGATGGGCATGTTCCGTTCCAAGAAGGCTTGGAGTTTTTCAGTATTAATCGCTTCGAAACCCTGTGCTTTTAATTGATCTAACAAATCATAAAAATCGGTGATGCGGATACTATCTGGAAGTTCTGCTGTGCCACGATTGATGTTCTTGATAAGAATGATCATCACAACGGTGCCTGGTTGGGCATTGAGCGGGTTCCACTTGTTGCGCAGGTAGCGACAGGTTTGTTCTACATAGGTATGGGGAATATCCAGAGGATTTAGCAGATCGGTTTGGAATGTTTCTGGCAATGATGGGATGTTCTCAGAAACTTCCTCGGTGGAGGAAGGAGATTCTATAAAATTAGTTGTGGATGGATTTAACTGGCAGGATACCAGAATGGAAACGAGAGAGACAATGGAAGTGAGACGAAGAAAGATTGGAAAAAATGTGTTTCTTGGCGATTGCATATAAATAGAATTGTAAACCAGTTTTTAGAATAAGTTTTTAGTGGCTAACGCATTCGGTATTATATAAATAGGGCAGGCGTAGCCTGCCCTATTTTGAATCATATCATTTTGCAGGCAAGGGCTAGGGAATGGGTCCGTATGTTGGGGCGCAGACAATATCGTAATATTCCAATTCAGTGGCTTTATTTTGTTCGGCATAGGCAGTTGCTTCTTGGCTTATGACACGAACCTCATCAATATGGTCTCCTGCGGTAATGTCCATGTAACGTGGAAGGGTCATGAGCGGATTCCCTGCCGGGGTTTCAGGAATGGCATATGGATTATCTTCATTATAGCTATCAGCTTGCGGAACCCAGTTATACATCACCGGTCCACGTGGGTTGACGGTAAAGCCAAGTTTGTAGCCTAATTGGGTGCCGATCTCAACCGCACGTTTTGAGAACCCGCCGCCGGGCCAAATGTAGGCAATGGGTGTCTTGTTAAAGTATTTTTGGAATGTTGTAATGACACCACCCATTTCAGAGGTGATAAAGTCATCTGTGGAGCCGTCACTAATAGGGGTGTTGTGGATGTAACCATGGGCTTCATAATCCACCCAGCCTTCTGCAGAGAGTGCTGCATTCTCTGCCCATAGATCAGGGCGCTCATCTAAACCAATATAAGCATTGACCACGGGCCAGCCCCACTCTTCATAATATTTCCTGAAATGGTCGTTATATTTTGATGAACTGGAACGATCATCTACAATAAACAGCACAGAAAGCTGTGGAATCTTGGCATTGTTGTACATGAAATCTGACATCTGCTGCATGTTGATAGCGGTAAACCCAGCGTCATGTAAGGAGTTCATCAAACGTTTTAAGTCTTTGCTGGAAATGGTCAGGCTGGCCACATCGGATGTGGCGGCATCTTGATTGATGCGGTGGGACATAATGGTCATCACGATAGTTCCCGGTGCAGACTTGGTTGCGTCCCATTTGTCTTTGATGTATTGACATGAGTCTGCGACGTAGGTGCGTGGAATGTCGTTTGGTCTAAGGATCGAAGATTGATAGGTGCCTGGTAATGCAGGCGGAGTGCGTGGAACTGTTGCTGTTGGAATAGGTGTGTCTGTAATCTGCGGCGTGGCGGTTGGTTGACTGAGTTGTGCAAAGGCTGTTTGGAATGCAGCTGTCAAGGCGACGTTGACATCAGGGGTAGCGGCGGCGGGTTGGCAGGCGGCTAGAAGTGTAGCAAACAGGCTAAGGCTAAGAAAGAGGCGAGAAACGATTAACGAGTGACGAGTGGTTTTGCGTCGCATGATGAATTTATATCCTTTTGTGATGGTCAATAATAACAGAAAAGGCGTACTGGATTTCAGCACGCCTTTTCTGTTATTTGTTATTCGTCGCTTTTGCCAGAGACGAAATCTTCTACCTTCTGCTTGGCGATTTCATCACGGAATTGCTTGGGCGGAGTCTTGAAGAAGTAAGAAGATGGACCAACGATTGGACCGGCAAGTTCGCGGTCGAGCGCGATCTTGGCACAACGCAGGGCATCGATCATCACTCCGGCGGAGTTGGGGCTATCCCATACTTCGAGTTTTACTTCCATGTTGAGTGGAACATTGCCGAAGGTGGTGCCTTCCATGCGGATGTATGCCCATTTGCGGTCTGTCAGCCAGGGGACGTGGTCGCTAGGACCGACATGCACGTTATCTGGATTCATTTCGTATGGGATCATGCTGGTGACAGCATTGGTCTTAGAAATTTTCTTGGATTCAAGGCGTTCGCGTTCGAGCATGTTGAGGAAGTCTGTATTGCCGCCGAAGTTGAGCTGATAGGTGCGTTCGATCTTGACGCCGCGATCAACGAAGAGGGTGGCAAGTTGACGGTGAAGAATCGTAGCGCCGACCTGACTCTTGATATCGTCGCCGAGGATAGGCAGACCGGCATCAGCGAAGCGTTTGCCCCAATATTCAGACGAAGCAATGAAAACAGGAATCCCGTTAACAAAGGCACAGCCTGCTTCGATGATCTGTTCAACATACCATTTGGTAGCCATCTCAGAACCGACAGGCAGGAAGCTGATGACAACTTCGGTCTTCGTTTCTTTTAAGAGCTTTACGATATCGGCAGTGGAGCCGGGTGCTTTTTCGATGACTTGGCTGAGATATTTGCCCAACCCATCATGGGTCATGCCGCGTACAACCGGGACGTTGAGGTGGGGAACGTCACAGAATTTATAGGTGTTATTGGGTTCGGCAAAAATTGCTTCAGACAGATCTTTGCCAACTTTGGTGGCATTGATGTCGATTGCGATTGTAAATTCAATATCGCCGATGTGATATTCGCCCAATTGTGGGTGCATAATGCCGGGAATTACATCATCATTTTTAGCGTTTTTATAGAATTGCACACCTTGCACGAGGGAGGAGGCGCAGTTCCCTACGCCGATGATCGCCACACGTACTTTTTTCTTATTTGCCATTTGTTTATCTCCTGAATTGGATTGCAATTTCCTTATTTATTTATGAGGGTCGTTTTTCAGATACAACCGTGAAGTATAATCTTACCCAAGGTTATTTGTATGACTGACTCGCAAGGGAAAATCCTTTCACGTCTCCTCGAAGTGACACGCAGCCTCGACTCTGAAGCGGATTTGGAGGCTAGCCTGCGTTTAATCCTTTCTGCGGCTACTGAGCTGACGGGCAGTGAAACCGCTTCACTGCTGGAATATGATGAAACCGCTCTAAATTTCTTTTTCAAATACGTTCCATGGTTCAACCAGGATGCAGAGGGAGGGAACACGATCCGTATTCCCTTGAATGAAAGCATAGCGGGCTGGGTATTCCTGAATAAAAATTCCCTCATTGTGAACGATGCCGTCAATGACCCACGGCACTCTAAAAAAGTGGATGAATTTTCAGGAACGACCATCCATTCGATTTTGGGTACGCCATTGATCGTACATGGAACGCCTATTGGGGTGTTGGAAGTTTTCAATAAGCATAGCAACTATACAGAAGATGATATTTTGATCGTTGAGAATTTTGGGGCGTTGGCGGCTGCGGCGATGCAAAAAGATATTCTTGAGAAGCGAGTCGCTTCGTCGAAAGAAGAGGCGCGTGAACTGGATCGGATGAAGAACGAGTTCATTGCCATCACGTCACATGAGCTGCGTACGCCACTTGGGTTGATTCTGGGACATTCTACGTTCTTGAAAGAATTATTGAATGGTAATTATGAAGACCAGTTGGATGTCATTATTCGGAACGCTTCACGCTTAAAAGAGATTATCGAAAGTCTAACTAGTGTGGATAACTATCAGAGCGGCGGCGCCTTGGTCCGCTCTCGGAAAGTATCCATTGCCAGAATTATTGAAGATGTGATCGTCTCTTTTTCTGAAATGGCGAACAAGAAAAATATAACGATCAAAAAAGCTTTACAGCCTGGTTATGAATTGTGGGTGGATGTCGATGCTGGTAAAGTTGCGATTGTGTTGAGCAATATTATGAAGAACGCCATTACATTTACCAATGATGGCGGCGAGATCATCATCCGCGGTGAACAGCATCCGGATTATGTCAAAGTATCTGTTAAAGATAATGGTATTGGCATTCCCACGAAAGATTTGCAACATGTGTTTGACCGCTTCTATCAAGTGGAAGGGCATCTCACACGTCGTCATGGCGGCATGGGGCTGGGGCTTTCCGTTGCGAAGGTGATGGTTGAAATGCATGGCGGGCGCATTTGGGTCGATAGTGAAGAAGGAAAAGGCAGCATCTTTTCGTTCATCCTTCCGGTTCGAATCGAACCGCCCACGCTAGCCCCTTCCTCTCCATTTTCCATTTGAGTCCCGTCACACCGTTGACGGGATTTTTATTTCCCTATACACTCACGCCTATTAAATTTTGAAGGGCATTCCATGCAAACTCTTAATCAGCAATTCGAACTCATTCGCCAGTCTGCCACCGTCTCGTTGACAGACCGCATCCTTGCGCTGAAAGCCAGCGGCAAACCCATCATCAGTTTGCAAGTGGGCGACCCAGATTTTGGAACGCATCCTTCCATTGCTGAAGCAGCGCTCAAAGCCATGCAAGATGGGCAAACACATTACGGTCCTTCGAACGGTACGCTTGAACTTCGCAAAGCGATTGCACACAAACTTCAACGCGATGAAGGCGTAAGCTACGACCCCAACACGGAGATTCTCGTCACCAATGGCGGCATCCATGCTTACTACACGGCGATGCAATCCATTTTGAATCCCGGCGATGACGTGCTGATTCCGGACCCATCCTGGGCGACTCATTCCAACATGGCAACCATGCTGCGTGGAAATGTCATTCGCATCCCTGCCCCCGCCGAGAATGGGTTCATCCCTCATTTCGACTCTTGGCTGAAAGCGCTAACTCCCAAAACCCGTATCATTGTCCTTAACTATCCTTCAAACCCAACCGGGGCATATCCTACACGGGAATATTTACAACAACTCCAAGACTTTGCCGCCAAACATAACTTATGGATTGTTGCCGATGAAGTTTATGGAAGTTTGTATTATGGCGAGAAGCCAACCAGTGCTGCTGCCATTGAAGGCGCCAAAGAGCGGACCTTGATCGTTCATAGCCTCTCGAAATCCTATGCTATGACGGGTTGGCGCGTAGGTTTCCTCGCTGCACCTGCCAAAGTGATTGGCAATGCCTTGAAAGCCAGCCAAAACTCGATTACCTGCGTGGCTCCCTTCATTCAAAAAGCGGCTGCCTTCGCATTGACCGACCCTGCCATGCAAGAGGTGACTTTGTCTATGCGGGCGGCATATGCCAAACGCCGTGAGCTGGTGCTGAGACTTGCCCGTGAATACGAAAGTGATAAAGTTATCATCACGCCTTCTCAAGGCGCGTTCTACTTCTTCCTTGATATGCGTCCACTAAAAATGACATCCGTGGAGATCTGTGAAAAATTGCTGGATGATGTTGGCGTGGCGCTTGTGCCCGGCTCGGCTTTTGGTGAGCAGGGCGAAGGCTTTGCCCGTCTGTGCATTGCCGCCTCCGATGAAGATGTGGAAGCGGGTTTCCGAAAAATTGTGGAGTGGGCAGAGAACGTTAATCGATAATTCGATACTCGATTTGCGAACACCGAACACCGAATTATCTACTATCGGAGAATTTTATGAAAGTATCTTTTCAAGGCGAACCCGGCGCATATAGCGAGCAAGCGGTCTTCAATTATTACGGCAAAGAGGTTGAAACGGTTCCATGTGAATCGTTTGATGTGATGTTCGACTCTGTCATTTCTGGCAAGAGTGATGCGGCACTGGCTCCGATTGAGAATTCATTGGCGGGCAGTATTCATCAGAATTACGATCTGCTCTTGCGTCATAATTTACATATCGTGGGGGAGTATTTCTTGCGCGTGCGGCATTGTCTGATTGCAAACCCCGGCGTGAAAAAGGAAGATATCAAGAAAGCCATCAGCCATCCGCAGGCATTGGGTCAGTGTGCGGCGTATTTGCGGGATAGAGGCATTAAACCTGAAACTGTATATGATACGGCTGGAAGTGTAAAAATGCTCAAAGAGTCTGGCGCGAAGGATGTGGCGGCGATTGCCTCGAAGCGCGCGGCGGAATTGTATGGCATGCAAATTCTGGAAGAAGGCATTGAAGACAACCCGGAAAACTTTACGCGTTTTCTCGCTGTCGGACGAGAAGCAACTGTCCCGACGGGTGAGGCGAAGACTTCCATCGTATTCACGCTCAAAAATGTCCCCGGTTCGTTGTTCAAAGCTATGTCTGTTTTTGCGCTACGTGATATCGACCTGACCAAGATCGAGTCTCGTCCACTACAGGGCAAGCCGTGGGAATATCTTTTTTATATTGATCTACTTGGCTCTACTGAAAATGAAACGGTTCAACGTGCGCTTGAGCATTTGGGGGAATATGCCGTGATGCTGCGAGTGCTGGGGTCGTACCCACGCTTCAAAGGATAATAAAAAATCTCCGCAACTTGCGGAGATTTTTTATTTAGAAGATATACGGGATAAGCCGCCAGGTTTTGGCTTGATACTCTTCCCATTCTTTGCCAAATTCTTGATGCATCATTTTTTCTTCTGCAAAGACACGCCAGATCAAAACTCCAGCCAATGCGAGGACGGTGAGTATGCTGATCAGGGAACGGAAGGTGAGCGAGATGCCCGTGAAAAATAGAAGGATGCCCAAATAGCGTGGATGGCGGATCACTTGGTAAGGTCCGCTTTGGATGAGTTTGTGATCTTTCTGCAAAGTGACTTCGATGCTGAATTGCTTGGCGAGATATTTTTCGCCTGCTTGCATGAGTATGAAACCGGGGACGGCAATACTCAAGCCAATATAACGGACAAGGTTTTCTACGTTCAGTACTCCAAATGAACTGCTATCTGATGAGGGGGCAAGAATCACAATGCCGAGACTGAATACTTGAATCAGGATCAAGTCTATTTTGCTTTTAGGAGCGTCACTTTTGCGGTTCTCTTGATTTTGCCCTACGCGCGGATTATAGAGCAACGAAAATATCTGCAAAATGAAAATGACAATAACATAAGCTATGCGGGCGGGGTTCTCGAAAAATGCGGGAATGTGACCAAGCCCCCAACCAAGCAGGGGAAGCCCAATGAAAATGATGGAGCCTGCAAGCAAAGAGAGGAAGAAGCGGGGGAGTGTTTTCATGTTGTTTTCCTTTTGAACTTGGCGAAAGTATAAATGAATTCCTGCTTGACAAAAAAGAAAATATGTTCTAAAATAGCAATAAATAGTAACCAATCAGTTACATATAGGAACTTATGAGACGAGACGTATTTCAAGCCATTGCAGACCCAAACCGCCGCGCCATTTTGGCGTTACTTTCGCAACAGAGATTGACCTTGAACGGTGTTGCCGAGAATTTTCGGATTAGCCGTCCGGCGGTGTCGCGTCATATCAAGATATTGAAGGAATGTGGGTTGGTGGTGGTCATCCCACAGGGACGTGAACGTTATGTAGAAGCCCGCTTTGACAAGTTGGAAGAAGTGACACGCTGGGTAGAGCAATACCGCCAATTATGGGAAGAGAAATTTGATCGGTTGGACGATTTATTGGAAGAAATGAAAAAGGAGAAAAAGCATGTCGTCAAAAAATAAGACGGTTGTCAAAGTAGAACCTGGCAAACAGGAATTATTCATTATCCGTGAATTTGACGCACCGCGTGAACTGGTGTTTCGTGCGCACACCGATCCGAAATTGTTTGTCAAGTGGATTGGTCCGCATGGATACGAGATGGTGCTCAAAGAGTTTGAACTGGTCAATGGGGGCAGATATCGCTATATTCATAAAGACCCGCAGGGAAATGAATATGGCTTTCGAGGTTGCTTCCATGAGATTTCACTTGAAAAGTTGACGCAGACCTTTGAGTTTGAAGGATATCCGGGGCATGTTTCTTTAGAGACTGCTACATTAGAAGAATTGCCTAGCAATCGAACCCGTGTGACGATTCATTCTGTATATCAGTCCGTTGCAGACCGTGATGGGATGGTGCAGAATGGAATGGAAAAAGGCGTGCGCGAAGGGTATGAGCGGTTGGATAACATTTTGGCAGGAATAAGTCAATGAACGGATATCTCGTCCTATTGCGCGGAATCAATGTTGGCGGCAAGAACATCATCAAAATGGTGGACTTGAAAGCCAGTTTTGAAGAGATGGGCTTTTCGAACGTGGTTACGTACATTCAAAGTGGAAATGTCCTGGTCCAATCTGAAGATAAGGATAAGGCGGCGTTGACGAGCAAAATCGAAAAGGGACTTTCCAAGCGCTTCAATTTTGTGGCGAAGGTGGTGGTGATCTCTCAAAAGGAATTGGCTGCCATTATTAAGTCTGCGCCGGAGGGGTTTGGCAAAGATGACCAGAAGTTTCGATACGATGTCATTTTCTTGAAGGAGCCGCTGACACCCAAAGAAGCGATGGAGAGCGTAAAAGTCCGCGAGGGTGTGGATACGGCTCATGCAGGCAAACAGGCACTTTATTTTTCACGTCTCATCAGCCGAGCCTCGCAGAGTTATCTCACAAAGATCATTGGCATGCCGGTCTATCAGAATATGACCATCCGCAATTGGAATACGACTACGAAACTTTTTGCATTAATGGAAGGACAACATGGCTAAGACAAATTTTCAATCGATTGATGAATATATTTCTGCTTGCCCGGTTGAGTCGCAGGCGTATCTTAAGCAAATCCGTAAATTGATCCACACTCTGGTGCCGGATGCGAAAGAGAAGATCAGTTATCAGATGGCGGCGTTTGAACGGAACGGCAAGAACTTGATCCACTTTGCAGGGTGGAAAAAGCATGTGTCGCTGTACCCGGTTCCGGCGGGGAGTGAGGCGTTCGAACGTCAGATCGCAAAATATGCAGGCGGCAAAGGCACGGTCAAGTTTGCGCTTGATGAGCCGCTTCCGATCAAGTTAATTGAAAGAGTTGTCAAATTGCATTTAGCAGTAAATAAGAAACAGACCAAAGGAGATTGAAATGACAAAGATTACCCCGTTTTTATGGTTCGATACGCAGGCTGAAGAAGCGATGAATTTTTATGTATCGCTGTTCAAGAATTCAAAGGTATATAACATTTCGCGCTCGCCCAGTGGACAGGCATTTACAGTTGCTTTTGCGTTGGATGGGCAGGATTTCATTGGCTTAAATGCGGGACCGCAGTTCAAGTTTAATGAAGCGGTTTCGATGTTCGTCAATTGCGAAGATCAGGCAGAAGTGGATCATTTTTGGAATGCATTAACTGCCGATGGGGGCGAGGAATCGATGTGTGGTTGGTTGAAGGACAAATATGGATTATCTTGGCAGATCGTGCCGAAGCAATTGGGCGAGTTGATGAACGACCCAGATCCTGAAAAATCGAGGCGTGTGATGGATGCCATGTTGAACATGCGGAAGATCATTGTGGCTGATCTGCAAAAAGCGCATGACGGTGCGTGATCATGAGAAAGATTGTTGTACTTGAACATATCTCTTTGGATGGCGTGATCCAAGCGCCGGGCGGACCGGAGGAAGATACCAGCGGTGGCTTTGCGCATGGCGGGTGGATTGCCCCTTATGGTGATGACATTAGTAGCAAGCTTCTGCGAAAACAGATGAACAGTCCGTTCGACTTGTTGTTGGGGCGTAAAACGTTTGAGATATGGGAGCCTTATTGGCCCAAGCATGGCGATATATGGCCGAATGTCAATAAGGCGACCAAGTATGTCGTGTCAAATACCAGATCGTCCAGTGAATGGCAGCCTTCGGTGTTCTTAAGCGGAGACATCGCTGGCGAAGTTGCCAAGCTCAAACAACAGCCAGGACCAGACTTGCATGTGTGGGGGAGCAGTAATCTCCTTCAAACACTGATCAAGCATGATCTGGTTGATGTGTTTTGGCTGATGATGTATCCGGTCACCTTGGGCAGTGGAAAGCGCTTGTTTGCGGATGGTACGATCCCTGCGACGTTCAAAGTGACGGAGAGTTCTGTAGACTCAACGGGACTCGTTATTTTGAATTACGAGCGTTCGGGTGCGATCTCACATAGTTGAAAATATCAGGAAGATTTCGTTTCTTAACCACAAAGGCACAAAGACTCTAAAACACGAAGAAAAGCTGTTTTAGAGTCTTTATGTTTTTAATCCTTTCGAATTTTCTTGCGCTCAGTATCCCAAAGTTTTGCAAAACGCTCGAAGACATCCGCGATAATTTCCAGTTCACTCTCTGAGTACGTGGACATTAACTCGTCTTGAGCCTTGCGTGCTGACTCAAACCATGACGCCATCTTTGCACTGCTCGAGGCTTCAGGCGCGATCAGTGTCCCACGGCGGTCATTGGGGTTAGGGCGGCGTTCGATCAAGCCAGCTTTTTCAAGTCGGTCGAGCATGGCGGTGGTTGCGCCCGAAGTGAGACCCGTATGTTTGGCGAGTTCGGTGGGAGTGGCGGTGCCTTTTTGAGCTAATAACCTCAGGCATTCCATATCGGTGGCGTTGAGTCCCGCCCATTCGTTCATAGCATTGCGGAAGTGGGTCAGGTTCACCCCATAATCTCTGACCGCCATCAAGGCGCGTATTTTTAGATCGGTCTTTGTTGATTTTTGCATGGAATGTCTCTTGACATTATCTTTATAATAAAGTATCTTTATTATATAACTAAATTGATTTTGTGGCAAGGTAAAGAAAAGGAGATTTCCATGAGCCCAGTTAAAAAGACCACACAAAAAGCAGAAGGTTTTACCGCCGACGAAAAAGCCGCGATGAAAGCACGTGCATTGGAATTAAAGTTGGAAGCGAAGGCAAGCAAGAATAGAGAAGAAGGCGAAAAAGCCTTGCTGGCAGCAGTCGCTGCGATGAAAGACACAACGGATCGTTCGATGGGGAAGCGGATTCATGAACTGGTCACGGCTGCTGCGCCGGAACTGATGCCGAAGACCTGGTATGGCATGCCAGCTTATGCTGACAAAGACGGCAAGGTCATTTGTTTCTTTCAGGCGGCGAGCAAGTTTGGGGTGCGGTATGCAACTTTCGGCTTCCAGCCCGATGCGAAGCTGGACGATGGCAATATGTGGGCGGCTAGTTTTGCACTCATTAAGTTGACATCCGCAGAAGAGGCGAAGATCACAGCCCTGGTGAAAAAATCTGTGAGTTGAGAGTCTTGACTTTTTAGAAAAAATGTTCTAAAATTACAATTCGTTTTTTACGGGTGGGTAAAAGCAACCATGCTTTTACCTGCCCGCTTTGTTTTTTGTTTGGCAGAGATAATAGAGGAGAGACCATGCCCCAGGAATACATTGAGATTCGCGGCGCGCGCGAGAACAATTTAAAGAATGTTTCACTGCGCATCCCCAAACGCAAGATCACTATTTTCACAGGTGTGTCCGGTTCGGGCAAATCCTCCATCGTGTTCGACACGATCGCGACTGAATCACAGCGCCTGCTCAACGAAAACTTCAGCATGTTCGTGCGGAACTTCCTGCCGAAATATTCCCAACCCGAAGCGGACTCTATCGAAAACTTGAGCATGTCCATTGTGGTGGATCAGAGGCGGATGGGCGGCGGCTCACACTCGACCGTGGGCACGATCACCGACATCAACACGATCCTACGCATGATGTTTTCGCGTCTCGGTCAACCCCATGTGGGACCTACCAACGTCTTCGGCTTTAACGACCCGCAAGGGATGTGCCCGAACTGCAACGGACTTGGGCGCAAACTTGATGTGGACATGGATAAGTTCCTCGACAAAACCAAATCCTTGAATGAAGGCGCGATCTTATTCCACGAATATGCTGTGGATAGCTGGTATTGGAGTAATTTAATTAATACGGGTTTGTTCGACCCCGATAAGAAAATTTCCAAATATTCTCAGAAAGAAATGCACGACTTGTTATACAGTGAACCCATCAAGGTCAAGACCAAAGTTGGCGCAAAAGACTTCAACATGACCTATGAAGGCATCATCACTCGCTTTACCAACAAGTACATCAAACAGGATCTAAAAACAAAATCTGAACGAACCCAGAAGTCAATTGAACCCTATATGACGATGGGACCCTGTTCTGAATGTAACGGCGCTCGTTTGAACAAGACGATCCTGAACTGCAAAATAAACGGCTACAACATCGCCGACCTGACGAGCATGGAAATCCCTGATTTGATCGAAGCTGTGAAAAAGATCAAAATACCTGAAGCTCAACCAATGGTCAAAGCGCTGCTTGAACGGTTACAACATCTCGTGGATATTGGCTTGGAATACCTCAGCCTCAGCCGCGAGACAGATACGTTGTCGGGCGGCGAGTCACAGCGCGTGAAGGTCGTCAAGCATCTGGGCAGCAGTCTCACCGATGTGATCTACATCTTCGATGAACCAAGCGTGGGTTTACATCCGCGCGATGTGCATCGCATGAATGAACTCCTTCAGAAACTGCGTGACAAGGGTAACACCGTCATCGTGGTGGAACACGACCCGGATGTGATCAAAGTGGCAGACCATATCGTGGATGTAGGTCCGCATGCAGGTCCGCACGGAGGCGAGATCGTTTTCGAAGGAAGTTATGCTAACTTGCTCAAGGCTAAGACGTTGACGGGTACACATATACAGCAATCCGTCCCCATCAAAGATTCGTTCCGCGCACCCACGGGAAAATTGCCGATCAAGAATGCGAAGGTCAATAATCTGCAAAACGTCAGTGTGAACATTCCAACGGGCGTACTGACCGTGGTGACAGGTGTGGCAGGGTCTGGCAAAAGCTCACTCATCAACGAAGTGTTTCAGCATCAACATCCCGATGCGGTTGTGATCGATCAATCGGCGGTGGGTGTCAACAGCCGTTCCAATCCCGCCACATACACTGGCATTTTGGACGATGTCCGCAAGGCGTTTGCATCGGCAAATAAAGTGCAACCTGCTTTGTTTAGTTTCAACTCAAAAGGTGCGTGTGAAAACTGTCAGGGACTTGGTGTGATCTATACAGAGTTGTCATTTTTTGATAGCGTGAAATCCCCTTGCGAAGTTTGTGGCGGTAAACGTTTTAAAGATGAAGTGCTTGCGTACAAACTGAATGGAAAAAACATTTCAGAGGTTCTGTCAATGAATGTGGGGCAGGCACTCGAATATTTTGAGTTGAAAGAAGTGGTTAAAAAACTGCAAGCCATGAGCGATGTAGGCTTGGATTATCTCGGACTCGGTCAGCCCTTGAGCACACTTTCAGGCGGTGAGTGTCAGCGCATCAAACTCGCCAGCGAATTGCACAAACAGGGCAGCATCTACATCATGGACGAACCCACCACCGGCTTGCATATGTCTGATATCGGGCATCTTATGCAGGTCATCAATCGCCTCGTGGATTCAGGTAATACCGTTGTTGTCATTGAGCATAATCTTCACGTCATCAAGAACGCCGATTGGATCATCGACATGGGTCCCGAAGGCGGACACAAAGGCGGCAAGGTCATGTTCGAAGGCACACCCAAGGAGTTATTGAAAGCGAAGGGATCGCTTACAAGTGCGTATTTGAAAAATTAAATTACAAAATGATCGAGCTAACCGGTGCTTGAGAGTTAAGTCGCTTTCAGAAATAAATAAGGAAATGGAATGAAAACCTTTTATCAAATTTTAGCAAATACGGTTATTGCCAACGTCACGAATATGACGGTTTGGTTTGCGATGATTTTCTTTATTTACCTCGAAACCAGATCGGTCACGGCTACTTCGATCATCTCGGGGATTTATCTCGTGTTGACAGCAACTTTAGGGATTTGGTTTGGCAGTCTGGTGGATCACAACAAGAAAAAGAATGTGATGATCCTTTCCGGCGTAATTTCGCTGCTCATTTACATCATCGGCTTTGGCTTATATCTTGCTTTTCCATCCGAAACGTGGAAAAACCCGACCAGCGTTAATCTCTGGATTTTCAATGTGCTTTTATTGATTGGCGTCATCGCCGGTAATATCCGTTCGATCGCTGTGCCCACCCTCGTCACCATTTTGATTCCTGAAGATGACCGCGCCAAAGCGAATGGACTTGTCGGTACGGCTTTCGGTATCGCATTCCTGATCTGTTCCGGAATCAGTGGGGTGTTAGTTGGTTTGGGCGGCATGTTGTATGTATTGATACTCGGTATCGTGATGATGATCCTGTCCATTTTGCATATGTGGTTTTTGCATATTCCAGAAAAAGAGATAGTTCATCTTGAGCATCAACCCAAAGTGGATTTGCGCGGCACCTATACTGTGGTCTCTGCGATCCCCGGCTTGATGGCGTTGATCCTTTTCACCACCATCAACAACTTCCTGGGCGGCGCATTCATGGGGCTCATGGATGCCTACGGTCTCTCTCTAGTTTCAGTCGAAACCTGGGGTTTCCTCTTTGCCGTTATCAGTTGCGGATTCATCGTAGGCGGATTGTTCATCTCAAAATATGGTTTGGGCAAAAATCCGCTGGCGGCGATGTTTGCTGCCAATATTGTCATCTGGGTCATCTCGGCAGTCTTTACCATTCAACCCTCCATCGTCTTGCTTGCAGTGGGTATGTTCATTTATATTAGTGTGGTTCCGTTCATCGAAGCCGCCGAGCAGACCATCCTCCAGAAAGTGGTTCCACAAGAAAGGCAGGGACGTGTCTTTGGATTCGCTCAAAGCGTGGAACAATCTGCTTCGCCTCTAACTACCTTTTTGATTGGCCCTATTGCTGAAACCTTTTTCATCCCATTCATGACGACTGGCGCAGGTGTGGGGCTGATCGGCGACTGGTTCGGCACTGGTCCCGCCAGAGGCATCGCCTTGGTCTTCACCGTAACGGGTGTTATTGGTCTAATCTTAACGATCCTTGCCATGAATACGAAATATTACAAAGTGCTTTCTGATCAATATATGAAAGATGTACCCGATGCCTTACCAGAAGGTGAATTGATATAAAAAGTATATATTGGTGAAAGGCTGAAGAAAAGAGAGGTCTTGATGATGGAAAGTAATACGGATATTGCGATTTCATTTCTCAAACTTGCTTCGAGTGGCAAGGTAAACGAAGCGTATTCGAACTATGTAGGGAATAGGTTTAGTCATCACAATCCCTTTTTTGAAGGCACAGTGCAGGCTTTGCAGACAGGTATGGAAGAAAACGCAAGGCAGAATCCAAACAAGGTTTTTACTATCCTGCGAACAATTAGCGAAGGTGATCTTGTAGTGACGCATTCCCATGTTCAGCCAACCCCTGAACAGCGTGGCGCCGTGGTTGTTCATATCTTCCGCTTTGAGAATGGGAAGATCGTAGAATTATGGGATGTGGGGCAGCCCATCCCTGAAATGTCTGTCAACCAGAACGGGATATTTTAGAAAATCTCAAGGAGAGTTTGCCATGGCGGATTACACTCCATCGCAAAGCATTGACCATTTGATCGAAGACCTTAAGGATTGGCGCGGCAAGCGCCTCTCACGCCTCCGAAAGTTGATTCTCGAAGCCGCACCCGACCTCACCGAAGACTGGAAGTGGGAAACCCCCGTTTGGGTGTTCAATGGAAATGTGGTGGCATGCGGGGTTTTCAAGGATCATGTCAAGGTTAACTTCTTTAAGGGCGCCTCTCTGCCTGACCCTAAAAAAATGTTCAATGCCGGGTTGGATGCCAAATCCACTCGTGCTATTGATATTTTTGAGGATGACATTGTCAACGAATTGAATCTGAAAGAACTTGTCCGTGCGGCAGTGGTTCTCAATGCCAATGGGAAAAAGAAGAAATGACAAACGATATTGAACTTCCTAAAATTTCCGCACCTGCTCAGCGTGCTTTAGCATCGGCAGGGATCGCGAACCTGAAACAACTCTCCAAGTTTACTGAGGTAGAAGTTGCCCAATTGCATGGCATGGGTCCGAATGCGCTGGGCAAACTTCGAGAAGCCCTCAAGGCAAATGGACTTTTCTTTAAACAGGGACAGGCAGGGGAGAAGCTGAAGAAGAAAGGCTCGCCCGTCAGCCGAACGGATAAGGTGGATGAATTTCTTCGGGAACGGAATCACCCGCTCACGGCGGAGGTGGAGGCGGTGCGTTCCATCATCAAAGGCGTGAATAAATATATCAATGAAGAAGTCAAATGGAATGCGCCATCCTTTAATTTCAAGGGTGAATATTTGGTGACGTTTAACTTGCGCGATACGAAACGAATCCATCTTGTGTTTCATAACCCGTTGATCCCGCAGGTTAAGAGCAAGATTCTTGAAGGGGATTATAAAGACAGGCGCATGACATATTTTGCAGATATGCAGGACATTAGAGCCAAGAAGCCTTTGCTGGAAAAAGCGTTGAAAGACTTGATCAAACTGATTTCTAAATAGAATATTTTTTATCCAAGGAAAATAGATAGTGGACATTCTTGACCGCCTGATTGCTCATGATACGTGGACGACCCAACAACTGTTGAATGCCTGTGAAGCCCTTTCCGATGATCTTTTGGATAAGGAATTTGATATGGATCATCGCTCCCTTCGGGAGACCTTTATTCACATGGTCGAAAATCTAGAGACGTGGACAGACCTGATCCATGAGAGACCTGTACAAGAAAAACAGGGAAATTCAATTCCAGAATTGAAGCAGAGACTGGTGAATGCAAGCCGCGACTTTACCAACCTTGCCCGTCAGATCGGTCGTGAGAATCGCTTTGATGATTCGTTTTGGGATGTTTTAGATAACCCGCCGCGCTTGAAAACATTTGGCGGCGCGATCGGGCATGTGCTTACTCATAATATGCATCACCGCGCCCAGATCATGTATTTGATGGAAAAGGTTGGCATTCGAGACCATATTGAAGGGGATTTGCTAAGTTGGGAAACGGTGGCTTTCGGGTGGGCATGATCGAACGAGTCGTGTAGAATTTATAAAACAATCTCTGCATTATGGATGGTAAAAATGATCAAACTTGCTCCAATTACATTGGAAGGTCATGGCATTCGGCTTGAACCGCTGACGCTTGACCATGAAGCCGATCTCTCTGCCGCAGCAGCGGATGGTGAACTCTGGAATTTGTGGTTCACCTCTGTGCCAAAACCTGAAGAGACCAAGACCTATATTGAAACGGCATTGGCAGGTTATCAGGCGGGGCACATGTTGCCGTGGGCTGTCCGCGAGTTGGGCACGGGTAAGATTGTGGGAACCACTCGTTATCATGATGTGGTTGCAAATATCGATCGTGTGGAGATCGGCTATACCTGGTATGCCAAGAGTTGGCAAAAGAGTCATGTCAACACGGTTTGTAAGTTGTTATTGCTGGCTCATGCCTTTGATACGTTGGGATGTAAAGCAGTGGGTCTGCGCACTGATAACTTTAACTTCAATTCGCAGAAAGCCATTGAAGGGCTGGGCGCAAAGAAGGATGGGATTCTGCGGCACCATGCGATTCGCCGTGATGGATCGGTCCGCGATAGTGTCATGTATAGTATTCTGTCCACCGAGTGGGCAAGCGTAAAGCAACATCTCAGATTCCGATTATCTCGTCATGGAACGTTATAGTTTTATTTTTTGAAACTTACACCAATGTGTCGCCCTTAATGTTAGATAGGAGAAACCATGAGAAAAATTATCGTGCACGAGTTCATTACATTAGATGGTGTCATTCAGGCACCGGGCAGCCCTACGGAAGACACCGACGGCGGCTTTACCCACGGCGGTTGGACACTTCCGTACTGGCACGATGAGATTGGCGCCCACTTCGGTCAGATCTTTGCTGATGCCAATACCTTATTGCTTGGGCGAAAGACTTGGCAAACCCACGGCGAGGCGTTTGAGCCGAATCCTACGGAAGATCCGTTCAATGGCTTCAAAAAATATGTTGTTTCATCTACATTAAAGTCTGCTGATGCGTGGCGCGATTCGACCATCATCCGTGGAAATGTGATCGAAGAAGTCCGTAAGTTGAAGAACCAACCCGGTAAGAATATCATCATGGATGGAAGCAGTGTTCTGGTTCAGGCTTTGATCGAAAACGACTTGGTGGATGAGCTGTCCCTGCATATTTATCCGCTTGTGGTTGGGAACGGAAAACGTTTGTTTCCTGTTGGAAAGCATGCTACATTCAAATTGATTGAATCTTCATCCTTGCCAACTGGTGTGGTATATCAGCGTTATCAATCTGCATGATTCGTGTCAATTAGCATGTAGGAGACTGGTGCTGTAAGCTAATGAAAACGTTTATTGTTCTTTTACGCGGAGTGATGCCCAAAGGCGAAAATAAAGTGCCAATGTCGCAACTTCGTGAGGTGCTTTTAGAATCAGGTTTCAAGAATGTTCGGACATATATTCAAAGTGGCAATGTGCTTGTGGATACTGAACTTTCTGCTAGTGATGTGGAGAAAGAGATCCATTTGCTTATCAAAAGACATATTGGGGCTAATTTGCCGATCGTAGCTCGCACACGGACTCAAATTAATAAAGTCCTAGACGAGAATCCATTTCAAAAGGGGTATGACATTTCCAGAGTGTTTTTTGCCTTATTTGCTGAGTCTCCATCTTCGCAGAAGGTCAAAGAACTCTTGGAAAAGGATTTTTCGCCGGAAGAGCTTGTCATTACAAAGGATGCTGCCTATATGTATATTCCCGGTACTTATGGCAGAATGAAACTTTCCAATAATTTTTTGGAAAACAAGCTTGGGGTTGCTGCAACCACCCGTAATTTCAATACTCTTAGTAAATTGATCGAGATGAGCCAATGAAAATTCACCTTGTTGATGGAACCTACGAATTATTCCGTGCGCATTTTGGCGCGCCTCCTAAAAAGTCCCAAAGTGGACAGGAAGTTGGCGCGACTCTTGGAATGCTCCGCAGTATGCTCTTGCTTCTTTCTGACCCTGAGGTGACTCATGTAGCCGTGGCGTTCGATCATGTCGTCGAGTCGTTTCGCAATAAGATGTACAAAGGTTATAAATCCAGCGAAGGCATGGACCCTGTGATTCTGAATCAGTTTCCGTTGGCTGAGGCGGCGATCAAAGCTCTGGGATTGGTGACCTGGCCCATGGTCAAGTTTGAGGCGGATGATGCGATTGCTACGGCGGTGGCGACATTCAAGAAATCCAAACAGGTGGAGCAGATTGTCATCTGTTCCGTCGATAAAGATTTGACTCAAATGGTGGATGGTGACCGAGTCATTTGTTGGGACAGGAGGCGCGAAATTACATTGAACGAAAAAGGCGTGATTGATAAGTTTGGCGTCTTGCCTGAATCGATTCCGGATTTCCTCGCCTTGGTGGGGGACTCTGCTGATGGCTACCCGGGTATTCAAGGCTGGGGTGAAAAATCTACAGCGGCGGTTTTGGCAAAGTACAAGCATATTGAAGCAATCCCTAAAGACCCGAATAAAATTCCGCTAAGTTTGGGACGTGCAACGACTTTGCTTGAAAATCTTCAGAACAATTACAAAGATGCTTTGTTGTTTAGAGAGTTATCTACCTTGCGGACGGATGTTCCTTTAAAAGAAAATCTCGCAGACTTGAAGTGGCTGGGCGTTTATCCGCGCTTTAAGAAAGTCTGTGCTGAATTGGGGAATCAAAGCATTCCTGAGCGAATTACGCAGTGGAGAAAGTGAAACGAATTTGCTTTACATCATCGTTGTTTCGCTACTGATCTTAACCATCATCCTTAGTGCATTGTGGATGATCGTCCCTGCTTTTTATGGTCCACCTTCTGTCCCTACACGGACCAAGCGCATCCGCAAGGCCTTGGAGTTTGCCAACCTCCAACCCGGAGAGACGATCTACGATCTTGGCGCTGGCGATGGACGTGTGTTGTTGATCGCAGCTGCTGAATTTGATGCCAATGCCGTTGGTGTGGAAGTTGGACCCGTCCAATGTTTGTTTATAAAACTGCGTGCGCTCAGCAGCGGGTATGGCGGTAAGATACGTGTGAAGTGGGGAAATTATTTCAAGGTAGGAATGAAAGATGCTGATGTAGTTTTTATCTATGCCACCTCAAAAGAGACAAACAAATTAGCGGCTCACTTGAAAAGACAGATGAAGCCGGGCTCTCGGTTGGTTTCCATTTCTGCAGATTTCTCAGAGTGGGAGCCTTCTGCGATGGATGATTTGGAATTGATCTTTCTCTATATCATGCCGCCCATTGACGGAAGCACGGCTACATACTTAATGAAGAAAGCAAATATTTCCTAAACCTATGCTGACACTTGATATTGAAACAGCACGTCGATTTATTCTCGGAAAACAAGGATTATGGCCCGGTCGTCGGTGGCGCGGATTGAAAGGCACCGAGCAAACCATGCACATGATGGAGTATTTGCAGCTTGATCCTTTGCAGATCATCGCACGTAGCCAGGATATTTCTTTATATAGTCGCGTTATCAATTACAAGCCCGAATTATGGGAAGATGCTGCTTATAAGCAAAGAAAATTCTTTGATTGGGGTGGCTGGCTGGCGGCACGTCCCATGGACGAGTTGCCCTATTGGCGGGTAGTGATGCACCGCGAACGAGATGGGGGATATGGTGACTCGCGTCTGCGGGAAATGGCAAAAGAACATGCCAAGGCGATCGTTGAAGTCCGCGCTATTTTGAAAGATCGTGGAACGGTGGGGAATCGTGATTTTGAAGCGGCAGATCGTAAAAAGACTCAAAGTTATCGCGGACGTAAAGATAGCGCACTGGCATTGTATTATTTATGGCGCATCGGCGATGTGATGACGCATCACCGCGAACGTTTTGAGCGGGTCTATGCACTGACGGAGAATGTTGCCCCGAAAGAATTGATCTACGAAAAGACTCAAGAAGAAGTGGATCGTTTTCTGGTTAGGAAAGAGATCAGCTTTGGCGGCATCACACGCATTCAACGCACCGGCGATTCATATGGACGCGGTGAACCAGACCGCGCGGCGAAGAAACTTCTTGAAGGCATGTTGGCAGATGGCGAGATCATCGAAGTAAGAGTGGACGGAATGAAGGCTGTCCAATACACATTGGCAGACGATGCGAAGATGATTTCCGACTTAAGCGCTGGGCGTATTCCCAAGGCATGGAAGCCGTTGGATACAACAACGAATGAAGAAGCTGTATTTCTTGCGCCGTTGGATCATGTCAGCGCACGTGGACGGGCGAAAGATTTGTTTAGTTTTGATTACGTATGGGAAGTGTACAAGCCCGAACATCAGCGCAAGTTTGGCTATTATGTGCTGCCCGTTCTATGGGGAGATCGGCTGGTTGCACGTTTTGATAGCAAATTAGATAGAACGACCAATACATTTATTGTGTTAGGGTTATGGCTTGAAGAGAAATCCCTCGCTAAAAATGCAACCTTTGCCGAAGCCCTGGGGCGCGGATTTGCCCGCTTTGTCAATTTCCTTGAGGCAGAGAAGATGGATGTGAAAGCAATTTCCCATCCGCTCTTGCGAAAAGCGTCCACTTCATTTCTCTAACTTATACATGGAAATTTTCCCGCCTTCATCGTGAAGAGTAAACCCATTTTTCTGTAAAACTTTTTGTGAAGCGATATTGTGATTCGCCGCCTCTGCAAACAACGGGCGGACTTGCACCAGCAATAAGAATTCTTGCACCGCCGCGCTGGCGATTCCGCGCCGCCAGAATTCTTTGCCGATCCAATAGCCGATGCGCTGCTCGTACTTTCCCTCTTTCCAACAAAGGATGTGACCCGCAACCTTCTCTTTATAGAGAATGGTGTGCGCGGTCACATTTTTATTTTTGAGAATCCCTTCCCAATGTCGCATGAATTCGCCGCGGTCTTTGGCGGGGTATGCAGATATAGCAACCGCTTCGGGGTCAAGTTGTTGTTGGAAGAGAATAGGTAAGTCTGTTTCGAGAACGGGACGTAGAGTGATTTTTGCCATTTTGAGTTTAGAATTTAGAATGAAGTATTCCCATCATAACATTGCGGAGAGAGAATGATCGAGAAATTATCAACTCGTTTTTATGGCAAAGTGGGGTTTCTCTTGCTTTTGGTTGCCGCCCTCAATTTTGGATATCCATTGACATTGTATGTGGAAGGTGTGGGGAATATCATTTTCCTGCTGGCATACGCATTAATGTTCGTCATCGGCGTATTGGTGACGAGCGAGGACAACAAACATTTCATTCAAACCAGTGTTGCGGCTGTGGTGTGGATGGTCTGTGCGGTGATCTCATTTTTTGCCCCATCTTCCAGTTTTGCAGCCATTTTTTCGCAGCTCGCGATCATCCCTGCCCAGTTGTTGATGACGATTGCACTGGTGCGTTATATCTATAAATCCAAACTGGTGAACTTGAACGTGATGATGACCGCCATTACGGTTTATATTTTTATCTCTGCCATGTTCACGCCGATTTATGTCATTATCAGCCGCTTGGATCCAAACGCATTCATAGACAATGGCTTGGGCGTCGCGCCGCAGTGGCAGCAATTGGTGTATTTCAGTTTTGTCACACTTGCCACGCTTGGCTATGGTGATGTGATTCCGCTCAATGCTTGGGCACGGTCACTGGCTACAGTGGAAGGGATGGTGGGGGTCTTGTATGTTGCGCTTATCATGGGGCGCTTGATCGGAATATATTCGCAGGAGAAATCATAGCAGGTAAGTATAATCACACCATGAGTGATGATTTTCCCCTGCACGAGTTCGAACAGCCGCGTGAGTTCAGCCGCCCCGATAGCCGCGATACCTTTTTCGAGGTTGCCCGCATTGACGGCTTATCTGAGGCTGAAACGCCGACCGTGCCGCATCGTCATACCTATTATGAAATTTTCTGGATCATGGGCGGCAGCGGCACGCATTACATCGATTTTGAAAATTATCCTTTTCAGCCGAATACTTTGTTCTTTATCACGCCCGGGCAGATTCATTTTCCCATTATCAAGGAAAGCCTGAGCGGATACGTGCTGCTTTTTACGGATGATTTCCTTTCGCTCAATCGGCTGGACCACAACTTCCTGCGCGGATTTGATTTCTTCCATCGCGTCGACCATCCGCCTGCCATGCATCTGTCGACCGAACAGTCCGTCCACTTTGACAATTTTTGCCGTGACCTGCTTGCCGAATATCAAAGTGAAAACTTTGGCAAACTTGTTGTGCTTCAGTCCCTTTTACAGCAGTTTCTGATTCAGGCACAACGCTTCTATCATGTCAAAGTGACACCTGCAAAACTCAGCGCGGGTGATGCGTTGGTTCAGCAGTTTATTCGTCTGATCGACATTCATTACCTCGAAAAACAAAGCGTTCAGGAATATGCCAGCCTGCTTGCCGTAACGGCAGGGCATCTTTCGGATACCACCCGAAAAGTATTGGGTGTGCCGCCCAGTCAACTCATCCATCAACGGTTGGTGGTGGAAGCTAAGCGCTTGTTGCTGCACTCTGATCAAAGTATTGTGGAGATCGGTCAAAGAGTTGGGTTTGCAGACCCTTCATATTTCACCCGTTTCTTCAAACGCGAGACGAAACAATCCCCCAGTACGTTCAGAACTTCTTTCCGAAAAAAGTACCAGATTTCCCGCAATTCCTAAATGGCATCTTTGCCCTTGGATGAATAGAATTCGCGCATTGGTTTTAGAAAAACCAGTGCGCGAATTTGATTTTCAAAAGAGAAAAGGAGTTTGTTATGAGTCCAAATGCGAAACTTGTTCCAACCTGGGTTCGGATTTTTGTCGGACTGCTCGCCCTTGCCAATATTGCCTTCGGTATTTTGAACTATTTTGGCGCATCAGCGTTATTTCAAAATAATACAGCGGGTATTGACTTGATGAGCAACGCTGCTAAATTTGCAAGTTACGAGTTCGGTGCTCGCAACCTCGCCATCGGACTGGCATTGCTGATTGTCTCCATCGTGGGTGTGCCTGAAACCATCGCCATCATGACGATTGTTCGGGCGCTCGTGGAATTGCAAAGTGTGGTCATTGGCATCATCTCTGGCAATTTCGGCATTGGGATGGTCGTCTCGATCATTATTTTTGCAATTGAAACATTTATCATCGCCAACATGTTCAGAATTGTCGGTGAACGCGATCATAAAAAGTAAATGAAAAGGAAAAATAAAATGGCATACATTGAACTGGCAAAATATAAATTGCTCCCGGGCGTGGATGCAAACACCCTTATGGAAGTGGAGCGCGAGATCCAGCAGGAGGTCGGACCAAAACATGAGGGTTATGCCGGGCGTGAACTGCTACGTGCTGATGATGGGAGCTTCATCCTCATTATGCGTTGGGAAAATGCAGAGTCCGCAGCCACATGGAACAATACACTGTTTGTTTCTGCCGCAGGACAAAAACTCGGTTCCCTTGTAGACCGTTCTTCCATGTCCATGGAAAAGTTGACCAGTTTTCAACCCTAAAAAAAACAGTCCATGGGTGGAATGCACTCATGGACTGTATCTAATGGAGTGGTTATGACTAAAAATCGTCTTGAAGCCTTCAGTGATGGCATGTTCGCCATTATTCTCACAATCCTTGTTCTTGAGTTACATGTCCCTGAATTGGAGAATGGTTCCCTATCCGTTTTTTCGGAGGCTTTGAAAACCATTGCTCCAAAATTTCTGGCGTTTTTATTCAGCTTTTTTATTCTTGCCATCTTTTGGGTCAACCATCATCACATCGTACATCAGATCGCCAAAGTAGATTCGAAACTATTATGGCTAAACAATGCCCTGCTCTTTTCAGCAAGTCTTTTCCCTTTCCTAACGGCTTTTATTGGAGATTACCCTGATAACCCCTTTGTGGTAGCTTTATATCCCATCAATATGGCACTTTCCTCTGTAATTCTGGGGACGTTCTGGAAATATGCTTTTGTGGATACTGACCTTGCGCCAAACAACCTGACTATGGAACAAAAACGTAAACGCATCAATCAGGACCGTATGGCGGGTCTGACCAACCTAGCCTCTGCGGCGTTGGGATTTGTCTGGTTGCCCATCACATATGTTGTCATCATGGGTATGCCATTTTTGTTCGTTATTCCTGAATTGATGTCCAATACACGTGAAGAATAACTTCCAGTCCGTTACGAACTCAACGCCTGATCGAGATCCCAAAGAATATCTTCGATATCTTCCAAGCCGATAGAGAGGCGAATGAAATCAGGGCTGACGCCTGCGGCGGTTTGTTCTTCGTCGGAGAGCTGGCTGTGGGTGGTGCTGGCGGGATGAATTGCCAGCGAGCGTGTATCGCCGATGTTGGCGACATGGCTGAAGAGTTGCAGGTTGTCGATGAATTTCGCTCCCGCCTCTCTGCCGCCCTTTACACCGAATCCCATGACCGCGCCTGTTCCCAGCGGAAGATATTTTTTTGCACGTGCATGGTCGGGGTGACTTGCGAGACCTGCGTACGAAACCCATTTCACGTTGACATGGCTTTCGAGAAATTCAGCAACGCGCTGGGCATTCTGCACATGACGTTCCATGCGCAAAGAAAGTGTATCGAGCCCCTGCAATAAAAACCATGAGGCGATGGGTTGTTGCACGGTACCAAAGTCACGCAGAATGCCTGAGCGTGCTTTGGAGATAAACGCCAGCGGACCAAAATCATCAGCGTAGATAACATCATGATAAGCAGGATCAGGCTCGGTGAAGTTTTTGAAGCGCCCGCTCTTGCTCCAATTGAATTTGCCACTGTCTACGATGACTCCGCCCATGGTGGTGCCGTGTCCGCCGATGAATTTGGTGGTGGAGTGAGTGATGATATCTGCACCCCATTCGAAGGGACGACACAAGTATGGCGTGGCGAAGGTGTTGTCGATCATCAATGGGATGCCATGTTCGTGCGCAATCTTTGAGACTTCGTCGAAAGGGAAGATGTTGCCGAGCGGATTGCTGATGGTTTCGCCGTAGATGATTTTTGTGTTCGGCTGAATCGCGCGGCGGAAGTTTTCTGGGTCGCTGGGGTCAACTAAGGTGACGGTGATGCCGAGTTTTGGAAAGGTGTATTTAAATTGAGTGACCGTGCCGCCATACAGCAGGGAGGTGGAGACGATGTGATCGCCCGCTTCGCAAATGGTGAGGATGGCTGTCGCTTGCGCGGCGTGACCCGAACCGACTTCCAATGCACCAATACCGCCTTCGAGAGATGCGATCCGTTTTTCGAAGACATTGCTGGTTGGGTTGGAGATGCGGGTGTAGATGTTGCCGCTTTCTTGAAGTGCAAAGAGACGCGCGGCGCGGTCTGTGCTTTGCAGATCGTAGGCGGTGGTTTGATAAATGGGAACGGCGCGGCTGCCTGTGGCGGGGTCAGGGGTGTAGCCTTCGTGCAGTTGACGAGTGTTGAAACCGAATTTACGTGGTGTGGTCATTTGCTTCGCTTTGGAATTTCATTTGGGTCAAACGCCGTGGATTGATAGACGTAATAATTCAACCAGTTCACGTATAACAAATTTGCATGTCCACGCCAGCGGACGTTGGGCGTTTGCCTTGGGTCATCGTTGGGATAATAATTTTTCGGGACGTGGATGGGCAGACCTTTGTTCACGTCGCGGTCATATTCGGCTTTGAGGGTGAATGGGTCATATTCGGAGTGACCCGTGATGTAAAGATTGCGTCCCGCTTTGTCGCTGACGATATACACGCCTGCTTCGTCTGACTCGGCGAGGATTTGCAGGTCGGTGTGCTTGTCAATATCTGCGCGGCGGATTTCGGTGTGACGCGAGTGTGGAGCGAGGAAAATGTCATCGAAGCCGCGCATCAGGCTTTCGGTCCGATTTAAGAGGCGGTGTTCAAAGACTCCGAACATCTTGCGAGACAGGTCATATTTTGGAATCCCGTATTTGTGATACAAGCCTGCTTGTGCTCCCCAGCAAATGTGAAACGTGGACTCCACATTTGTTTCCGACCAATCCATGATGTGTTGAAGTTCCTGCCAGTAATCCACTTCTTCAAATGGCATCTGCTCGACAGGTGCGCCTGTGATGATGAGCCCATCGAACTTTTGATCCTTTACAGTATCAAAGGTGACGTAATGCTCCATGAGGTGATCGGCATCGGTGTTCTTGGCTTCGTGGGTGGCGGTGTGCAGCAGAGACACTTCCACTTGCAAGGCGGAGTTGGAAAGCAAACGCAGAATCTGTGTTTCAGTGGAAATTTTGGTAGGCATCAAATTCAGGATGGCAACCCGCAAGGCGCGGATGTCCTGATGAATGGCGCGGTCTTCGTCCATGACGAAGATGTTCTCGTTTTCGAGAGTTGTTTTGGCGGGGAGAGTAGAAGGAATTTTTACGGGCATGGGTTTGAATGAAGAATGATGAATGATGAATGCAGAATAAAAAATTCTGCATTCATCATTCTAATTTCTATATTTATTACGCGTTGAGCGCCTGATCGAGATCCCACTTGATGTCTTCGAAATCTTCGAGACCAATGCTCAAGCGGACGAAATCTGGGCTGACGCCAGCGGTGACCTGTTGTTCATCGGTCAACTGGCTGTGTGTAGTGGATGCGGGATGAATGGCGAGCGAACGCGCATCACCGACGTTGGCAAGGTGGCTGAAAAGTTGCAAGCTTTCGATGAACTTCTGACCTGCTTCACGTCCGCCTTTGACGCCGAAGCCGAGGATGGCACCTGCGCCCTTGGGCAGATACTTCTTGGCGCGGTCATAATCGGGATGACTCTTGAGCCCAGGATACTTGACCCAGCTAACTTTGGGGTGCTTCTCAAGGAATTCCGCAACGGCTTGAGCGTTCTGCACATGACGTTCCATGCGTAGGTTGAGGGTTTCGATGCCGAGCAAAGTCTGCCATGAGTTGAAGGGTGAAGCAGAAGCGCCGATATCACGCAACACATGCACACGCGCCTTGATGGCGAAGGGGGGAAGTCCAGCCGCGGCGATGGAGGAGTACACAAGCCCGTGATAAGAAGGATCGGGTGTGTTGAAGTTCGGGAACTTCTCGCTGGTCCAATCGTAGTTGCCGCCGTCCACGATGATACCGCCGATGGACGTGCCGTTGCCTGTGATGAATTTGGTGGTCGAGTGGGTGATGACGTGCGCGCCCCATTCGAATGGACGGAACAAATACGGCGTGGCGAAAGTATTGTCGATGAACAAAACGAGATTATGTTTCTTAGCGATTGCGGCTACTTCTTCAAACGGGAAGACGGAAATATCGGGGTTGCCGAGAGTTTCGCCGTAGATAATTTTTGTGTTGGGTTGAATCGCCGCTTCGAAATTCTTCGGGTCGGTGGGGTCAACGAAAGTAACTTCAATTCCTAGCTTGGGCAGGGTGTACTTGAACTGGCTGTAGGTTCCGCCGTATAAACGGGAGGATGTCACGATATGGTCACCTGCATTGCACAAGGTGAAGATCGCCTGCGCCTGCGCAGCATGACCCGAGCTGGAAGCGAGAGCCGCCACACCACCTTCGAGGGATGCAATGCGTTGCTCAAGCACATCCGTGGTTGGGTTCATCAAACGTGTGTAGATGTTTCCCAACTCTTTGAGCGCGAACAAATTCGCAGCATGTTCGGTGCTCTTGAACTGATAGCTCGTTGTTTGATACAACGGCACGGCGCGGCTTCCCGTGGTGGGGTCTGGTGAATAGCCCGCATGAAGCTGGCGGGTGGCAAAACCTAACTTGCGATCTTTTGTGGACATTTGAGTTATCTCCTCTTGAATAAAATTTTTTTATAAATTAATTCCGCCCGTCAGAAGAGATAACTTAAAAAAATTACCTCTTCTGAAAGTACAAGAAGAGGTATACGTCTACACCGTCCTCTCATCTTCCAGATATGAATGACCATGTCATTCGTATTTGCCGAATTTGGCACCTGAACTTTCGTTTGGTTGCCGAAGCTTCAAAGGGTCGGTCCCTCAGCTTCTCTGGATAAGAGCGAATATTTAATTTCGCGGTTTATATCATGCGGTTTATGATTGTGTCAAGTCTTTTTTTGTGATGAATAATAAGATTACCCTTTTGGGTCATACTATAAAAGGTTTTCACTCACCAACAACTCGGCATTATAGATCGATGCACCTGCCGCACCGCGGATCGTATTGTGGGATAACACAACGAATTTAAGGTCAAGGATGGGGTCTCGGCGCACGCGACCGACTACGGTCGTCATGCCTTTGCCTGCCATGCGGTCGAGTCTTGGCTGTGGACGATCCGCTTCATCTCTGACCTCGATAACGGGTCGCGGCGACGAAGGCAGTTCACTCGCTGACGGTTTTGCCGCATAGTCGCGTAACGCTTGAATCGCAACTTCTGGCGCAACGGGCTTATCCAATGCCACGCTCGCACACACAGTGTGACCATCGATCACAGCCACGCGATTGGTATGCGCACTGAATTGAATATCCGCCATCTCAATTTTGTCCGCGTTGAATTTACCCAACATCTTGCGCGGTTCCCACTCCACTTTTTCTTCTTCGCCGCCATTACCCACGTTAGGGATGATGTTGTCCATGATATCGAGCGACGGCACACCAGGGTAACCCGCTCCTGAAAGCGCCTGTAACGAAACCATGAAGACCTTCTTCACGCCAAAGGATTCATCCAAAGCTTTGAGCGCAATCGTGAGTCCTGTGCTCGTGCAGTTCGGGTTGGTGACAATGCATCCGCTCCAGCCTTTGTTCTTACGCTGTGCTTTCACCAGTTGAATATGCTCTGCATTGATCTCAGGCAAGAGCAATGGCACATCTTCACCTCTGCGATACGACGATGCATTCGAACAGACTGCCGCGCCAGCTTTGGCAAAGGCAGGTTCCAGTTCAGTGGCGATCTCGGTATGCAAGGCTGAGAAAACGATCTTCGCCTGCACCGCATCCGTATTGGCGGGCACGATGACCATATCACGGACATATTCTGGCATGGGCGTATCCAGCACCCAGCGTGTGGCTTTGGCGTAGGGCTGTCCCGCTGAACGGTCTGATGCGGCAAGCGCAACGACTTTGAACCACGGGTGATTATCCAACAACGAAATAAAGCGCTGACCGACAGAACCTGTCGCGCCGAGAACTGCTACGGGGATTTGATTCATAATGTCTCCTTGAAATGATTAAATAGTTTTGTCGCAGGTTGAAAGTTGAAAAGTTAAGAACCTTCAACCTGTAACCTTCAACTTGCAACAATAAGCCCATGCAACGCCTTGACTGCATTTTCCGTATCCGCTGAATCCACAACGAGAGAGATGGACACCTCGGATGAACCTTGCGCAATCGCCAGGACGTTGACGCCGTCATTGCCGAGCTTGCTGAAAACACGACCCGAAACGCCAGGCGTGTGCCGCATCCCTGCACCGACGACGGTGATGATGGAAACATCTTCTGTTGCCCAAACGCGGTCAATGTCTTCGTCTTCGATTTCGCGGGCGAAGGATTTTTCAAGAGAAGCCAGTACGGTGGGGGCGAGCTCCGAAGGCACCGCAAAACAAATGGACTGCTCTGAAGATGCCTGTGTGATGAGTGGAACGCTTGTGCCCGTGGATGCGACGGCTCCGAATGCCCGCGCCGCCACGCCGGGCACACCCAGCATACCGCGCCCTTCAATGGTGATGAGTCTTTGCTTGCGGATGGCGGTCACAGCTTTGATAACTTTCCCTTCCACTTTGCCGTTGCTCTTCACACTGGGAATCAATCGTGTACCAGGATGGCTGGGATTAAACGTGTTGCAAATGCGCAAGCCAATGCCTGCATCTAATACAGGGCGGATGGTTTTGGGATGCAACACTTTCGCACCATAGTAAGCCAGTTCTGCAATCTCGTTGTAGCTGATCTCTGGCAGGGTTTGCGCCTCTTTCACGATGCGCGGATCAGTGGTCATTACGCCGTCTACATCTGTCCAGATCCACACATCATCAGCGGGGAGGACTGCACCAATAATGGCAGCAGAATAATCCGAACCGCCGCGACCAAGCGTGGTGATGGCGCCTTCAGGCGTTGCGCCGATAAAACCAGTTGTAATGGGAACAATACCTTTATCCATGAGCGGATTAAGTTTCCCCCGTGTCTTTTCGGTTGTGACCTTGAAATCAGGATGGGCATTTTGAAAATTTGAGTTGGTCACCACAAACTCCGTCGATTCGATTCCGTGAGCAGGGATGCCTGCGTTATTCACAACGGCGGCGAGCAGACGTACACTCATCCGTTCGCCGAGCGATGCCACCGTATCCATTGCACGCGGACTGGCTTCGCCGAGGACTGCGATCGCTTTACATAAATCTACAAGTGAGAGGATGAGTGCATTGATCTCCGCTTTGACCGCTTCGCGTTGCGCTTCATCCTTGACCAGGGCATCGGCGGCGGCGAAGTGCTTTTCTCTCAGCGACGACTCGGCTGCTGAAAGTGAATCCACTTTCCCGTGCGAAGCCGAAGCGGCGGAGTCCAATAGCAGGTTTGTCACGCCAGACATGGCAGATGTCACCACGACGACTCGCTCCCAATCCTTTTTCGCATCGCGGATGATCTGAATGGCATTCTTCAACGCATCCACAGACCCGACGGAGGTTCCTCCAAATTTCATAACCAGTGTTTTCGACATAGCATTCTCCTTGGCGCTTCTCTGAAAGAGCAGCAATGGGGTAAACAAAAACGCCCCGCGTGTTCCGCGAGGCGTTGTGTGTTCTGAAATCCGTTCTAACGGTTATTTCTGACCAAGCACAAATGCCTCGCGGTGTGTACCGGAGGTAGTGGTCATGGTCATACCCAAGCCGTGCTTGGCGTTCGTTAGAAGGTTGTACATAATTGGGCGGTATTCTATGTGAGTGGGGGAGATGTGTCAAGGGATGAATTTATCCATTTACCCATATGGGTACTCTTTGGATATTGCTCGCTCAAAACTATTGACTCATTTTGAGTCGGTAGTAGAATTGCGCGAAATGTTTACCCTGTTCGCTCTGCCTCGTACCCGTCGTAGCAAGCCCACTTCCCAAAGAAGGTTGGGAACTTTTTGTTTTGACGGCGCGAGCACGAAGTGAACTGAAATAGTCCACAAGTCAAACCAAACAGCCCATCCTTCTCGGATGGGCTGTTTTTATTTTCCCTCACCCTAACCCTCTCCCCGAGGGAGAGGGGAGAAATCATAAGGAGTAAAAATGAGTCCAAAGTCAAAACCTAGTATTAAGAAAGTTGTATTAGCCTACTCGGGAGGGTTGGATACATCTGTGATCGTGCCGTGGTTGAAGGAAAACTATGGTTGTGAAGTAGTATGTTTCTGTGCAGATGTGGGGCAGGGTGATGAAGATCTGGCGGGGTTGAAAGATAAAGCTATTAAGAGTGGTGCAAGTGAATTTGTCATTCACGACATGAAAGAAGAATTTGTAAGCGATTATCTTTTTCCGATGCTCAAAGCGGGGGCGGTCTATGAACACAAGTATTTATTGGGCACATCCGTTGCCCGTCCTCTTATTGCAAAACATCTTGTTGAAGTAGCACACCAAACCGGCGCGGATGCCATTGCGCATGGCGCCACCGGCAAAGGCAATGACCAAGTCCGTTTTGAATTGACTGTGATGGCGCTTGACCCGCGCCTTAAGATTATCGCTCCGTGGCGCGAGTGGGAGATTCGCTCCCGAGAAGATGCGCTCAACTACGCGGCGAAACACAATGTGCCTGTGACTGCGACCATCAAATCGATTTACTCGCGCGATTCCAACCTATGGCATCTTTCACACGAAGGCGGCTTGCTCGAAGACCCGTGGAATGAACCCGAAGAGATCATGTATCAAATGTCCACTTCGCCGGAGAATGCACCCGAACAAGGCGAATATGTGGAGATCGAATTTGAGAGCGGCAACCCGGTAGCAGTAAATGGCGAAAAGATGTCGCCTGCCAAGATCGTATCCACGCTCAATGCAATTGGTGGCAATCATGGCATTGGTCGCGTGGACTTGGTTGAGAATCGCCTCGTGGGGATGAAGTCGCATGGTGTGTACGAAACTCCCGGCGGCACGATTCTTCTGTATGCGCACCGCGAACTCGAGTCGCTCATTCTCGACCGCGAGACCTTGCACTACAAACAAACCATTGCGGTGAAGTATGCCGAGATTACGTACAACGGTCTGTGGTTCACGCCGTTGCGCGAAGCGCTCGATGCTTTCGTCAACTCCACGCAGGGACCTGTCACTGGCACGGTGCGCCTCAAACTCTACAAGGGCAACATCATCAGCGCGGGTCGCAAATCTCCGTTCAGCCTCTACCGCGAAGATTTCGCCACCTTCGGTCAGGAAGATGTCTATGACCAGAGTCACGCCGAGGGCTTCATTCGCTTGTACGGTCTCAGCATGAAAGTCCGCGCGCTCAATGGCTTGCCTGTTTCGGGTCTCGATATGCCCAAGCCGGATTATTCGAAATTCAAGAGAGACTAGTGAGTAGAGATTGGAGATTAGTAACTGGTAATTACCAATCTCCAATTACTAATTACCAGTTACAAGGAGATTTTATGACCCTCTGGGGCGGCAGATTTACTCAATCATTAGACTCTCTCGCATGGGCACTTAACTCGTCTCTGCCTGTTGATCAACGCATGGCGATTCAGGATGTGGATGGTTCGATTGCCTGGGCAGCGGCAATTCGTAGCGCAGGCATTCTTTCGGATGAAGAACACGCCTCGATCTCAGCCGGGCTGGATACCATCCGAAAAGAATTCGCTTCGGGTGAGTTTATCTTCCAACCCGCGGACGAAGACATTCACACCGCCGTTGAACGACGACTCAGCGAACTCATCGGTGTGGCGGCTGGAAAACTCCACACCGGCAGAAGCCGCAATGACCAAGTCGCCACCGACTTCCGCTTGTGGATGTTGAACGCCATTCCTGAACTTCATTCTGCATTCAGTAATTTGCAATCCGCATTGGTTGAGCAAGCCGAACTCGCAGGTGAGACCATCATGCCGGGTTATACCCATTTGCAGCGGGCACAGCCAATTCTGTTGGGACATTGGTGGTTGAGTCATTACTGGGCGTTGAAACGTGACGTGGAACGTCTGCAAGATCTGACCAAACGCGTGTCTGTTCTTCCGCTGGGAAGCGGCGCATTGGCGGGCGCGCCCTTTGCCCTTGACCGTGATGCGCTGGCAAATTCTCTCGGCTTTGCCAAAGCCTCGCAAAACAGCCTCGATGCCGTTTCTGATAGAGACTTTGCGGCGGAATATTTATTCGTCTGCTCGATGGCGGCTGTCCATTTGAGCAAACTTGCAGAACAGATTGTTTTGTACACCACGGCGGAGTTCGGCTTCTTCGAACTTTCAGATGCCTTCTCGACGGGCTCCAGCCTGATGCCGCAGAAGAAGAATCCCGATGTCTTCGAACTGACACGCGGCAAGGCTGGGACGATGATCGGCTTGCTGACGGGGATGATGTCCACGCTCAAGGGCTTGCCCTCGACCTACGATAAAGATTTGCAGGAAGATAAAGCGCCTGTCTTTGCAGCGACGGATAACTTGCTCTCGATTCTGCCCGTCATGGCGGCGGCATTGCGGACGATTACGGTCAAGCCGGAACGAATGCGTGGCGCGATCGATTCCACGATGATGGCGACGGACTTGGCAGATTATCTCGTGGCGAAAGGTGTGCCTTTCAGAGAAGCACACTCGATGGCGGGGAAAGTTGTCCGCGCGGCGGGGGAGAAGAATGTTCGAATGGAGGAACTGCCGCTCGAAGCGTATCAGGCGATCGGTCCGTTTGAAGCGGATGTATATCAAGTGTTCGATCCGCTGGAATCCATCAACAAAAGAAATACGGTTGGAGGCACGAGCCTGCAATCGGTCAAAAATCAAATTGCGAAAATCAAAGGAGAATAAAAATGTCTACTGTTAATTGCCCTGAGTGTGAAGCCGAAATCACCTTTGCCGAAGGAACCGAAGCCGGTGAGATCATCGTTTGCTCTGATTGCGGCGTGGATCTGGAAGTGACCTCCATTGAACCTGCTGCGGTGCAACTCGCGCCGATGGAACAGGAAGATTGGGGTGAATAATTATTTGTAGGGGCGGGGTTACCCCGCCCCTACGGAGAAACCTATGCAACGACGATTAAAGATTGGCGTTCTGTATTCACGAGTGCGCGTGGAAGAGAAGTGGATCTTCGGCGCGATGGAAAAGCGCGGCATTGACTATGATCGCCTGGATGACCGTGCGATAAGTTTTGACTTGGAAAACCCCGCGCCATGGAAGCAATATGATGCAGTGCTCGAACGCAGCATTAGTTACAACAGCGGTTTGTATGCGTTGCGCTTGTTGAACGCTTTCGGTGTGCCGACTGTGAACAAAGCTTCGGTCGCAGAGATCTGTGGTGACAAGTTGATGACGAGTGCAGTGCTGGCGCGCGATGGTGTGCCTCAACCGCACAACGTGACTGCATTCACACCTGAAGCCGCGCTCGAAGCCATTGAAGCCTTTGGATACCCAGTGGTCTTGAAACCCGTGGTTGGTTCTTGGGGACGCTTGCTGGCAAAGGTCAATGACCGTGATGCAGCAGAAGCCGTACTAGAGCACAAGGCAACATTAGGGTCGGTGCAGCATTCTGTTTTTTATATTCAAGAATTTATTGAAAAGCCCGGTCGTGATATCCGTGTCATCATGATCGGTGACAAAGTGTTGACGGCAATGTATCGCACCTCGGAGCATTGGATCACGAACACAGCACGCGGTGGCAGCGGTGAACTGTGCCCCATCACGCCAGAGATCGAGGATATTTGTCTGCGCGCTTCAAAGGCGGTGGGCGGCGGTCTGCTCGGCGTGGACTTGGTAGAACACCCTGAAAAGGGACTTGTAGTGAATGAGATCAATCACACGATGGAATTCCATACCATGCAGCCGGTAAGCGGTATTGATATCGCGGGTGAGATCGTGGAGTATGTGGTGAAAGTGGCGAAAGAGTCTGCTGAAACGACTTAATGTTTAGGTTATTTCGTTTTGCTTTATCAAAGTTTCCCAATTTGCGATCGTTAGCTTTTCTGGCAAACCCAACCATAGAATGGCATCACGTCGATTGTGGAAAATACTGAAATTGGTGACCGAGTCGAAAGAAATCTGTCTTAATGCTTCACCAAGGAATTTCATCGCTGCACTGCGTGTGTACACTGCGGTTTGACCAACGCCCTTGCCTAGCTCTTTGGCTTCTTTGTTCTTGAAAATCGCAAGGTGAATATCCGTTACAGAGGTTTCAAGCTCGGCATAGAAAAAATCAAGAATAACCTTCATGTTCTCTGTTACATGAGAGTTCTGAAGTACTTCATCCCCAACCTTGAAAAATTCTGTTGGGGTGACAACGCCAGTGCCAACATAAATAATAAGGTTTTGTTCTGGAAAAATTTTGTAGATAATGGGCATTTTTCCTCAAAAGGTAAAAATTTTCGGCATTATAAAGGAAGAGGATTTGTATGACAACAGTATCAATCATTGGCGGTTCGGGGTACGGCGGTGGCGAGTTGATTCGCTTGTTGCTGGGTCACCCGAATGTGGAAATCAAGCAAGTCACCTCGCGCTCACGGGTGGGGGAGTATGTGTATCAGACTCATCCCAATCTGCGCAAACGCACGCAGTTGAAGTTTAGCGACCCTTCGCAGTTGGAGCCGGCGGATATTCTCTTCCTCGCCCAGCCGCATGGACAGGCGCAAAAGCATATCGAAGAGTATGTAAAACTTGGCACGAAGGTCATCGACCTCGCAGCAGACTTCCGTTTGCGGGATGCGGAGTTCTACGAGAAATGGTACGGTGAAAAACATGCCGCGCCGGAATGGTTGAGCAAGTTTGTGTATGGACTTCCTGAACTGCATCGTGAAGAAATTTCCAAAGCAAGTTATATCAGCGGAGTGGGGTGCAATGCTACGGCAAGTAATTTGGCACTGCTGCCGCTCATCAAAGCGGACTTACTCGATTTATCTTCGCCGATTTTTATTGAGATCAAAGTTGGCTCGTCTGAAGGCGGCGCGGAAGGAAATTCTGGTTCGCTTCATGCTGAACGCGCCAATGTCATCCGCACCTTCTCAGCATTTGGGCATCGTCACACCGCGGAAGTGATTCAGGAGATGGGCGTGAAAGATGTTTCGTTGACCATGACCGCAGTGGACTTGGTGCGCGGGGTATTGGCGACGGCTCATGCCAAGGTCAAGCCGGGTGTGGCGACCAAAGATTTGTGGAAAGCCTATCGCGCTGTGTCAAATGAAAATCCGTTCTTGCGCGTAGTCAAAGAGCAGCGTGGAATTTACCGTGTGCCAGAGCCAAAGATTCTGGCTGGCTCGAATTACGCCGACCTTGGCTTTGAACTGGACGAGAGCAACGGTCATCTCGTGGCGATGTGCGCGATTGATAATCTCATGAAGGGCGCATCTGGCACGGCGGTACAGTGCATGAATTTGATGATGGGCTGGGATGAGACGCTAGGGTTAGAGTTTATGGGGTTACATCCGATATAGCGATATTCGATATTGGATATTGGATAATTCGAATTTCGAGTATCGAATATCGTACTGGAGAAAAATGACAGAACATACATCAATAACCGTAGTCAAACTCGGCGGCACAGAAGGCGTGGATTTTTCTGCGATCTGCAAAGATGCCGTGGAGTTGTTGAGTCAAGGTAAAAAATTAGTTTTCGTGCATGGTGGTTCGGCTGAGGCAAATGCGTTGGGCGAGGGCTTGGGTACTCCACCCAAAATGATCACCTCACCTTCGGGATATACCTCACGTTATACAGACCGCAAGACGCTGGAAATCTTTTTGATGGCAGTGAATGGCAAGGTCAATTCGCTGCTGACTGAGCAGTTGCAAATGTTGGGAGTCAATGCCTTTGGCTTGTGTGGACTCGATGGAAAGTTGATGCAAGCCGTGCGCAAAGAGTCTGTGCAGAGCATTGAAAATGGCAAGCGTAAGATTATCCGTGATGATTACACGGGGAAGATTGAAAGAGTGAACAGTGAATTATTGACAATGCTGTTAGATGCTGGTTACATGCCCGTGATCGCGCCAGTAGCCGTCAGCGAAAAAGGGGAGGCGTTGAATGTGGATGCCGACCGCGCGGCGGCGATGGTGGCATCCGCGCTGAAGGCGGAAAATTTGCTGTTGCTCACGGCTGTGCCTGGCTTGATGAAGAATTTCCCAGACGAGTCAACGCTCATTCGGCAGCTGCCGATGAGTCAACTTGCGGCGGCGAGTGAGGCGGCGCAAGGTCGCATGAAGAAGAAAGTGCTTGGAGCAGAAGAAGCGCTCAATGGCGGCGTGAGTCGCGTCATCATTGCCGATGGAAGAATTCAAAATCCCATTTCGAATGCGTTGGCTGGGAACGGAACAGTTATCCAATAATTTGTTTAGACATTATAATCGGCGGAATTTGCCGCCACAAAATCTGCGGCAAGTGCAGGAGCCATATAAATGAAAGTCGCCACCCTTGTATTGGAAGATGGAACGGTGATCGAAGGCACCCCCTTCGGTGCAGAAACAGATGCCGTGTTTGAATTGGTCTTCAACACCAGCATGACCGGCTATCAGGAAATCCTTACCGACCCTTCGTATCGCGGACAGGGAGTGCTGTTCACTGTTTCGCACATCGGCAATGTGGGCATTAATGTAGAAGATGATGAGTCGGCGCATCCGCAAGTTTCGGCGGCTGTTATTCGTGCTTTGAGTCCTGTAGTGTCGAACTGGCGTTCGGCGCTTTCTTTATCTGACTGGCTCAAGCAACATAACGTGCCCGGCATCAGCGGCGTGGACACGCGCTGGCTGACTCGCAAACTGCGCGATGGCGGAACACAAAAAGCTGCGCTCTCTACAAAAGGGACAGCTGCTGATGTGCTTCTGAAAATGGTCCACGCCTGGAGCGGACTCGACGGGCGCGATATGGTGAAGGAAGTGACGTGTGAGGAGAGTTATCGGTGGGTGGGGGATGAGGGGGATAAGTGGGTGAAGGCAGTGAACAATGAACAGTTGTCAGTGGAAAGTAGTAAATGGAAAGTGGTTGCGTATGATTTTGGAATTAAAGAAAACATCCTGCGCCATTTATCTTCATATGGTGCAAATGTAACTGTCGTTCCTGCGGATACTTCTGCTGAAGAAGTGCTGGCGTTGAAACCTGATGGAATCTTCTTGTCAAATGGTCCCGGCGACCCGGCGGGTTTGCCGTATGCAGTCAAAGCCGTGGAGAAATTAATTGACAGCAACGTGCCGATGTTTGGCATTTGTCTCGGACATCAGTTGATAGGTCGCGCGCTCGGAGCGAATACCCATCGCCTCAAGTTCGGACATCACGGCGGGAATCATCCCGTTCAGCATTTGCCCAGTGGAGAAGTTTTAATCACCGCGCAAAATCATAACTACTGCGTCACCGCAGGGGATTTGAACAAAAACGAAGTGGAAATTACGTATAAAAGTTTGAACGATGACTCGCTGGAAGGGTTGAGGATGAAGAACAAGCCCGTGTTTAGCGTGCAGTTTCATCCAGAGTCCGCGCCGGGTCCGCATGATGCGCATGATATCTTCAGCGACTTTTTCAAAATGATTGGGGGTAAATAACATGAAGCGAAAAGATATTCATACAATTCTTGTTCCAGGTTCGGGCGCTATCGTCATTGGTCAAGCCGCGGAGTTTGATTACTCAGGCACGCAAGCAGTGAAAGCTCTCAAAGCCGAAGGCTATCGCGTGGTGCTGGTTAATTCCAATCCTGCCACCATCATGACCGACCCTGAAATTGCAGATGCGACCTACATCGAGCCGCTCACACCTGAAGCGTTGGAAGCCATCATCGCACAGGAAAAACCCGATGCTATGCTTCCCACTGTCGGCGGGCAGACGGGCTTAAATCTCGCGCTGGCTCTCAGCGAAAACGGCGTGCTCGAAAAATACGGCGTGCAACTGATCGGCGCGAAGCTCAGCGCCATCAAAGCCGCCGAAGATCGCCTGCTATTCCGCGAGACGATGCAAAAAAATAATATTCCCGTTCCCCGTGGGGGAGCGGCGTATTCACTGGCAGAAGCCGAAGAACTCGTGAAGCAAACGGGATATCCTGTTCTTGTCCGCGCTTCGTTTGCGATGGGCGGCACAGGCGCGTCGTGGGTATATGACCCCGATCAACTGCAAGAGGCGGTGCGCAGTGCGATTTCTGAATCACCGATTGGGCAGGCGTGGCTCGAAGAGTCTGTCATTGGTTGGAAGGAATACGAACTCGAAGTCATGCGCGACAAAGCAGACAACTTCGTGGTGGTCTGCTCTATCGAAAATCTCGATGCAATGGGTGTGCATACGGGTGATAGCATCACCGTCGCGCCTGCGCAAACGCTGACCGACCGTGAGTATCAAATCTTGCGCGACCTTGCTCATCGCGTCTTGTCTGCGGTTGGCGTGGAAACAGGCGGCTCGAATGTGCAATTCGGCGTGGACCCAAAGACTGGGCGCGTCGTAGTCATCGAAATGAATCCGCGTGTCAGTCGTTCGTCCGCGCTCGCTTCCAAAGCCACGGGCTTTCCCATCGCCAAACTCGCCGCGCTGGTCGCCGTCGGTTACACCCTCGACGAAATCACCAACGACATCACAGGGCAGACCAAAGCCGCGTTCGAGCCTTCGCTTGATTATGTCGTGGTCAAAATTCCGCGCTGGGCGTTTGAAAAATTCCCTGGCGTGGACCCAACCCTCGGTCCGCAGATGAAATCAGTGGGCGAGGTGATGGCGCTCGGGCGGACGTTCCCTGAAGCTTTGAACAAAGCGATCCAATCCCTCGAAATTGGCGTGGACGCCCTCGACGGATCCGGTCCCAGCCGAAGCTTGCTCAATGAACCTGAAACTTTACCTTCGCTGAAAGTTGCCACCGCCGATAGATTGTTCCGCGTGTATCGCGCGATTCAGCAAGGAATTTCGCTCGAAGAAATTTCCAAAGCGAGTGGATATGACCTGTGGTTTCTGGCGCAGATGGAAGAAATAAGGAATTGTGAATTAGGAATTAAGAATTGTCAAAACGAGAGCGAACTTAAGCCTTTGTTACGATATGCCAAGCAAATGGGATTTGCTGACTCGCACATTGCGCGGCTCTTAAATTCATCATTCTTTACTCATCATTCTTCATTCCGTGAACTACGGAAATCATTAGGAATAGTACCAACATTCCAAAGAGTCGACACCTGCGCCGCCGAATTTGAATCGCAGACACCGTATCTGTATTCCGCGTATGAGATGGACGATGAGTCGCGCCCGACGAATAAACAGAAGATTTTGATTTTAGGCGGCGGACCGAATCGCATTGGGCAGGGCATTGAGTTTGATTATTGTTGTTGTCAGGCGGCGTTCGCTTTGTCTGGGATGGGCTATGAAACCATCATGTACAACTGCAACCCTGAAACCGTGTCCACGGATTACGACACAGCAGACAGACTTTATTTCGAGCCGTTGACTCTTGAACATGTGCTCAACGTGATTGATAAAGAACAACCAATTGGGGTCATCGTCCAGTTTGGCGGGCAGACTCCGCTTAACTTGGCGGCGGGGTTGGAAGCGGCGGGTGTAAAGATTTTGGGAACATCACCGCACGCCATCCAACTCTCTGAAGACCGCGAAGAGTTTGCAAAACTGCTCAAAGAGTTGGATATTCCTCAACCAGACAATGGAATCGCGCGGTCATTTGAAGAGGCACGTGAAGTCGCTCGAAAGTTGGGATACCCCGTGTTGGTGCGTCCATCGTTTGTGTTGGGTGGGCGAGCCATGGCTTTAGTGGAGTCTGAAGATAACCTGGCAGGATTCATTCAAGATGCAATGGAGGCGGCGCCGGGTCAACCGATTTTGATCGACAAATTTATGGATGACTCTTTTGAAGTGGATGTCGATGCTTTGGCAGATGGTGAACGCGTGGTCGTTGGCGCCATCATGGAACACATTGAAGAGGCGGGTGTTCATTCTGGTGACGCGGCTTGTGTGTTGCCACCTTATAAAGTCAGTGCCTATCACCTTGAGATTATGCGCGAGTACACCGAACAGCTTGGGCTTGCCCTCGGTGTGCGCGGACTGATGAATGTGCAATTCGCGCTCAAGGATGAGATCGTCTGCGTGTTGGAAGTCAATCCGCGGGCTTCGCGTACCGTCCCTTATGCAAGCAAAGCCACGAATTTAAATCTTGCTTACAAAGCGGCGCAAGTGATGGCAGGCAAGACCTTGCCGGAGTTGAACGTTCTGCAAGAACCGCGAGTAGATGGTTTCTTCGTGAAGGAAGCCGTGATGCCATTCAAGAAATTGCCCGGCACCAGCATCATGCTCGGACCGGAAATGCGCTCAACCGGCGAAGTGATGGGGCATGCCTCACGCTTTGGTCATGCCTTTGCCAAGTCACAGACCGCGGCAGGGACGGGGCTTCCGCAGGGTGGGGCGGTGTTGATCACGGTCAACGATTTTGATAAAAGCGCTGGCTTGAAGTTTGCACGTGATATGCATAACTTAGGCTTCAAACTATATGCCACACCTGGCACTGCAGAGATTTGTAATAAAGCAGGACTGCCTGTGGACGTTGTAGAGAAAGCACAAGACGGCTCAACCCAGATCGTGGACTTGATCCGCGCGGGGAAAGTTGACCTCGTGTTGAACACTCCACTTGGTGCGAATGCTCATACCGATGGCGTGGAGATCCGACGCGCAGCGATTGCGATGAACGTGCCCTTGCTTACAACATTGACCGCCGCCATGGCTGCTGTCTCTGCCATTCGTGCGCTCAGCAAAAAAGAATTGAAATATCGTAGCCTGCAAAGTCATTTTGCAGAGCAAATTAATTGAGAGGTAACTATGTTGAATATTGTTGAAACCGAAAACAAACACACCTCAGGTGTGTATGCCAAACAAACGTTGACCATCGTTCGCGGACAGGGCGCTTCGTTGTTTGATATCGATGGCAATGAATATCTCGATTGCTCGTCTGGGCATGGCGTGGCAAATTTAGGTCATGCGCATCCGAAGATTGCTGAAGCACTCTACAAGCAGGCGAATACGCTCATTACTTTGTTTGAGACATTCCCGAACGATCAACGCGCTGCATTGATGGAAAAAATCACGGCACTCGTGCCTGGTATGGATAGAGTCTTCTTCTGCAACTCTGGTACTGAAGCGGTGGAAGCGTCATTCAAGTTCTCGCGCATCTCTACCGGACGCAAAAATATCATCGCTGCCATGCGTGCTTTCCATGGGCGAACCTATGGCTCGCTTTCTGCCACGTTCAACAAAAAATATCGCGAGGGCTTCGAGCCGCTGTTGCCCGGTGTTTCGCATGTTTCGTACAACAATATCGAAGCATTGGAGAAAGCTGTCAACGAAGAAACCGCCGCTGTGATTCTGGAAGTAGTGCAAGGTGAAGGCGGAGTGTACCCGGCTTCAGCGGAATACATCCAAGCCGCGCGCCGGATCTGTGACGAACGAGGTGCCTTGCTGATCGTGGATGAGATCCAGACGGGCTTCGGGCGCACGGGCAAGATGTTCGCGGTTCAACACTATAACGTGACGCCTGATCTGTTGACCTGTGCCAAATCCCTCGCTGGGGGCGTGCCCATGGGTGCAGTCTTGATCGGACCCAACGTCAAGAATCTCACGCCGGGAGTTCATGGCTCCACCTTCGGTGGAAATCCGCTTTCGTGTGCGGCGGCGAATGCGGCGTTGGATGTGATGCGCGAAGAGGATTTGCCTGGTCAAGCCGCGGCGAAGGGAGCCTATTTGGTCGAGAAGTTGAAGAAGATTGAATCTCCCAACATCCGCGAGATTCGCGGGCTTGGACTAATGGTCGGCATCGAAATGAAACAAAAGGTGACCGGGTACATCAAAGCATTGCAGGAAAGAAAAATAATTGCATTGAATGCTGGTCTAACGGTGATTCGTTTGTTGCCTCCGCTTGTGATTACCTACGAACAAATTGACCATCTAGTGGAAGTTCTAACAGAAGTCTTGACTAGTGAAATGCAGAATTCAGAATGATGAATGATGAATTTGAAACCCTAGTTGGTCTTGTCTCTCAATACAGTCCCTCAGGTCAGGAACGCGGCGCGGTGGAATGGCTGGTGGCGCGGATGAAATCGCTTGGCTATGACAATGCTTTTGTGGATGAGGCTGGCAATGCGGTTGGTGTGATGGGGAAGGGACCGAAACAGCTTGTTCTGCTCGGTCACATTGATACGGTGCCGGGTGAGATTCCGGTTCGTGTGGAGCCTGTAGGGGCGACTCGCGAGTCGCCCTTACTTTACGGGCGCGGCTCGGTGGATGCGAAAGGTCCGCTGGCTTCGTTTACGGATGCGGTTGCAAAAGTCGGTGCGAAAGATGACTGGCAATTCGTAGTTATCGGTGCAGTGGAAGAGGAACGGGATTCAGAAGGGGCAAGGTTCGTTGCGACACAATACAAGCCGGATTTCGCTATTATTGGTGAGCCGAATCAATGGGATCGGGTTTCTCTGGGTTACAAAGGCAGCGCATGGGCACATGTCACCATCAAGCGCGGACAAGTCCACACGGCAAGCGGAGAAGAGACGGCTGCAGAAGCTGCGATTGAAGTTTGGTTGAAGATCAAAGCCTATGTCGAGTCGTATAACGCGGATAAAGATAAAGTTTTCGATAAACTTTTGCTCACTTTGCGTGGCATGGAATCAGACTCGAATGATTTTGAACAATGGGCAAAGTTAAGAGTTGGTGTGCGCTTGCCAGTGGAAGTTTCACCAGAAGATTGGTATACAAAGCTGGAAGAGATTGTCGGTGGGGAAGCGATGGAACGGGTAGGATTCGCCGTTCCGGCGTGGAAGTGTGAGAAGAACTCACAACTGGTACGCAGCTTCTTAAGTGGAATCAGGTCGCAGGGCGGTGAGCCGCGTTTCGTCTACAAAACGGGAACGGCTGATTTGAACATCGTCGCTCCGGTATGGCAATGTCCGGCTGTGGTGTATGGTCCTGGTGATTCGGCGTTGGATCACACACCGAATGAACATATCAATTTGGATGATTATCAAAAGGCAGTGGATGTATTGAGCGCAACCTTGGAAAAAATGACGGGTTAAAGCTCCTGCCAGAAGGTAAAAATGTAATCGTTTCTCATGTCCGATTCGGAAGTATGAGACCTTGACGAATTTCCCTTTCCGCCTATAATCGGGCGAAGTCAAAACCAAATGATGTTCTTCTACAGCCTCTCCCTTATTGTCGTCCTTACTATTGTCCTTATTATTAAAGGACAATTTTCGGTTAGGATGGCGACGGTGAGAGCAAAATAAACACCGAGTGAAAACGAGAGCCGCCCTAACCACGGGCGGCTCTTTTTATATCAACTATTACAGGAAAAGAGTCATGCGATCAGATACAGTCAAGAAAGGGTATGAAAAAGCGCCGCACCGTGCATTGCTGCGTGCCACCGGTTTGAAGGACGAAGATTTTAACAAGCCGTTCGTTGCGATTGTTAATTCTTATGTAGATGTTGTACCGGGTCACGTGCATTTGCAAGAGTTCGGCAAGTTGGTGAAAGAAGCTGTCCGCGCGGCGGGATGTGTTCCGTTCGAGTTCAACACCATCGGCGTGGATGACGGCATTGCGATGGGTCATATGGGGATGAAGTACTCGCTTCCTTCTCGTGAATTGATCGCCGACTGCGTAGAGACCATGATCGAAGCGCATCGGTTTGATGCGATGGTCTGCATCCCAAACTGCGACAAGATCGTGCCGGGTATGTTGCTGGCTGCCATGCGCGTGAACGTGCCGACCATCTTTGTCTCGGGTGGCGCGATGAAGGCAGGTATGACTCCTGAAGGTGAAGTGCTAGATCTGATCTCCGTCTTTGAAGGTGTGGGCGCATATTCTGCGGGCAAGATCGATGAAAAACGCCTCACGCTACTGGAGAAATTTGCCTGCCCTTCTTGCGGCTCTTGCTCTGGGATGTTTACTGCCAACTCAATGAACTGTTTGATGGAAGTGCTGGGATTGGCTCTGCCTTTCAACGGCTCCGCCTTGGCGAAGACTCCTGAACGTGAAGCCTTGGCAAAGCAGGCGGCGGCTCAGATCATGACCTTGATCGAGCGTGACATCAAGCCCAGAGACATTGTCACCGCCGATGCCATTGACGATGCGTTCGCGTTGGACATGGCGATGGGTGGTTCATCTAACACGGTGCTGCATACCTTGGCATTGGCCAACGAAGCCGGTGTGGACTATCCACTGACTCGCATCAACGCCGTGGCTGATAAAGTTCCGCATATCTGTAAAGTGAGCCCGGCAGGCAAATGGCATATGGAAGATGTGCATCGTGCGGGTGGAATCCCGGCGATCTTGAAAGAAGTTCAACGGGGGACGGGCATGTTGCATTTAGACCGCATTACGGTTACTGGAAATACGTTGGGGGAATCGATCAAGGATGCAGAGATCAAAGATGAAGAAGTGATTCGACGTTATGAAAATGCGCACTCCAAGCGCGGAGGCTTGTCCATTTTGTTTGGCAATCTTGCGCCGAATGGGGCAGTGGTAAAGGTTGGTGGTGTAAGCGCACCAATGATGCAGTTTGAAGGTCCGGCGGTCATCTTTGAATCACAGGATGAGGCGATGGCAGGAATTTTGGCGGGCAAGGTTAAGGCTGGCGATTGTGTTGTGGTGCGTTATGAAGGTCCTAAAGGCGGACCGGGTATGCAGGAAATGCTTTCGCCGACATCTGCCATTATGGGGCAGGGGCTTGGCGACAAGGTTGCGCTCATCACCGATGGACGTTTCAGTGGTGGGACGCGTGGCGCATGCATTGGTCATGTTTCGCCAGAGGCGGCGGCACACGGTCCGATCGCGGCGCTAAAGGCTGGGGATATTGTTCAAATTGACTTGGTGGCACGCACGCTCAACGTCAAGTTAAGCGAGGCGGAGATCGAGAGTCGACTCGCGGCGTTGCCGAAGTTTGAATCCAAAGTCACATCCAAGTGGTTGAAGCGTTATTCGCATTTTGTGACGAGTGCAGATACGGGCGCGGTGTTGCAATCGTAGGTCACGCTTATAGCGTGACAGCAAAGTAAATTAGTAAGTCACGTTGCAAACGTGACCTACATCAAGGAGCAAGCATGAAACTAAAAGGTGCAGAAATTGTTTGGGAATGTCTGGTGCGCGAAGGCGTGGAAGTGGTCTTCGGTTACCCAGGCGGGGCGAATATGCCTATATATGATGCGATGTTGAATTATCCCGTTCATCATGTGTTGGTGCGGCATGAACAGGGCGGGGCTCACATGGCAGATGGTTATGCCCGTGCTTCGGGCAAAGTGGGTGTGGCAATGGCAACCTCGGGACCCGGTGCAACCAATCTTGTGACCGGCATTGCTACGGCGATGATGGACTCGGTTCCGGTTGTGTTCATCACGGGGCAGGTTGCGGCGCATTTGATCGGTGGGGATGCGTTTCAGGAAACCGATGTGACGGGCATCACGCTGCCGATCACCAAGCATAATTATTTGGTGACTCGGGCAGAAGAAATTGCAGAGACCATTCGAGAAGCCTTCTATATTGCCAAGAGCGGGCGCCCTGGCCCTGTGTTGATTGACATTTGTAAGAATGCACAGGTTGAGTCTTGTGAATTCGTGTACCCCGAAGAAGTGGAATTACCTGGTTATAAACCGGTGATGCATTCGCCCCGTCCGTTATTGGATGAGGCGGTGAAGTTGATCGAGAAGGCAAAGCGTCCGATCATCTTGTGCGGGCATGGTGTCATCATGTCTAAGGCTGAAGAGGAATTGATGCAGTTCGCGGTCAAGACACAGACGCCAGTTGCGAGTACGCTGCTGGGATTGGGTGCCTTCCCCGCTTCTCATGAATTAAGTCTCGGCATGATGGGCATGCATGGTGAAGTGCATACCAACCTTGCGATTCAGAACTCAGATTTAATTCTCGCGTTTGGAATGCGCTTTGATGATCGTGTAACCGGTACGTTGAAGACCTATGCTCCCAAGGCGAAGAAGATCCATGTGGAAATTGACCCGGCGGAAGTGCATAAGAATGTTTTCGCCGATGTCCCCTTGGTTGGCGACCTGAAAACCGTTCTGCGAGACATCATCCCTCTGTTGGATGAATATGACCACGAAGATTGGAAACAAGAAATCAATACTTGGAAAGCCGAAGCCGATGCGCGCAGCATTATGAATTGGGATGATAACGAGAAGTTGTACGTGGCGCATCTCATTGGTGATATTTGGAAGGCAACTGGCGGAGGCGCCATTGTGACTACGGATGTGGGTCAACATCAAATGTGGTCAGCACAGTACTACCAACTAGAGAAGCCGAATCGTTGGATCACCTCTGGTGGTGCGGGTACGATGGGCTTTGGGTTGCCATCTGCTATCGGTGCATGGTTCGCGGCAAAAGATCAGGAAATTTGGGCAATCGCTGGCGACGGCGGTTTCCAAATGACGGCAGCCGAATTGACCACAGCCGTACAAGAAGGTGCGAACGTTAAAGTTGCCATCATGAACAATAGCTTTTTGGGCATGGTACGTCAGTGGCAGGAATTCTTTTTTGAGAAACGCTATTCAGCCGTAAACATGCTTGCGCCAGATTTTGTGAAGCTGGCAGAGGCACATGGAGTCCCCGCGAGGCGTGTCACCAAGCGTGAGGAAGTGAACGAGGCGATTGAGTGGGCTCGCAAGACTCAGGGTCCCGTTGTGTTGGAATTCCGCGTGGAAATGGAAGATGCCGTTTATCCAATGGTGCCGACCGGCGCAGCGTTGCATGAAATGATTCAACGCCCGGAAAAAGCATAAGGCGAGGAGAAATAATGAACTACACATTTATTGCATTGGTGGAGAATAAGCCCGGCGTCTTGAACCGTGTGGCATCTTTGTTCCGCCGCCGTAATTTCAATATCGAGTCGCTCGCGGTGGGGCGGACCGAGAACCCTGAAGTTTCGCGTATGACCATTGTGGTAGATTGCCCGAATGGTGATATGGATGCGCATCGCATCGAAGCAAATTTGTATAAGTTAGTCAACGTGATTGACGTGCAGGATGTTACACATCAGCCTGCCGTGACTCGCGATTTAGCACTCATCAAGGTTAAGGTCGGACCCGAACGCCGCGCTGAAGTAAATGGGCTGGCAGAAATCTTCCGCGCTCATATCGTGGATGTGGCACCTGAGTCTGTGATTGTGGAGATCACCGGCACCGAAGATAAGATCGAAGGCATGATCGAATTATTACGCCCGATCGGAATCGTAGAAATGGTGCGTACCGGTCAAGTATCCATGACCCGCGGAACGAACGATGGTGTGCGCCGTATGCCGGGCACTACCAACAGCCGCTACGATGAGTTGATGGAATTGGCAGAAATGATGCCGTAGAAATACAGAAGTCAGAATGAGGAATGCAGAATAAAAGTCTGCACTCCTTAACTTGTAACCAAAAACTTTAAACAAAACTAGGAGAATAGCAAACATGGCTAAGATCGATTTCGGTGGAGTAGTGGAAGACGTTGTCACTCGTGATGAATTCCCGCTTGAAAAGGCGCGTGAAGTATTGAAGAACGAAGTAGTGGCTGTGGTTGGGTATGGCGTGCAAGGACCTGCACAGGCGATGAACATGCGCGATAATGGCATCAAGGTCATTGTGGGTCAGCGCAAGGGAACTGCCAATTGGGATAAAGCCATCGCTGATGGTTGGGTTCCCGGCGAAACCCTTTTCGAAGTGGAAGAAGCCGTTGAAAAAGGCACTGTCATTCAGTATCTGCTTTCGGATGCTGGTCAGCGATCACAGTGGCCCGCTATTGTGGAACACCTTAATGAAGGCGATATGCTTTACTTCTCTCACGGCTTCTCTGTCACCTTCAAGGATGACACTGGCGTGATCCCGCCTCCGCACGTGGACGTGGCTTTGGTTGCTCCCAAGGGGTCTGGTCGTAGTGTGCGAGTTAACTTCCTTGAAGGCTCAGGCATCAATGCCAGCTATGCAGTTCACCAAGATGCAACCGGCAAGGCAAAAGACCGCACCATTGCCTTAGGCATTGCCATCGGCGCGGGCTATCTCTTCCCGACCACTTTCGAAAAAGAAGTGCTCTCTGACCTTACGGGTGAACGCGGCATTCTCATGGGCGCTCTCGCCGGTGTGATGGAAGCGCAATACAACGAACTCCGCAAGCACGGACATTCCCCCTCTGAAGCCTTTAACGAAACCGTGGAAGAACTGACCCAGTCCCTCATCCGCTTGGTGGGGCAGAACGGCATGGACTGGATGTATGCCAATTGCTCCACCACGGCTCAACGCGGCGCGCTCGATTGGAAGGACAAATTCCGCGATGCCACCGCTCCTGTTTTCAAGGACTTATATGAAAGCGTAGCCACTGGCAACGAAGCCCGCATTACGCTCGAAGCCAATAGTCAGCCTGATTACCGCGCCAAACTCGAAGTTGAACTTGCTGCCATTCGTGACTCGGAAATGTGGCGTGCCGGTGCGGCGGTCCGCTCTCTGCGCCCTGAAAATTGGAAGAAGTAATTGGTAATTGGAGATTGGTAATTACCAGTTACCAATCTCCAATTACTTTATCGAGAGGAAGACTTTATGACGAATAATAACTACGTTCGCATCTTCGATACAACCTTGAGAGACGGCGAACAATCTCCCGGCGCGACCATGACTTCTGCTGAAAAGTTGGAAGTGGCGCACAACCTTGCCCGTCTCGGCGTGGATATCATCGAAGCTGGCTTTCCTGCGGCTTCCCCCGATGATCTTGAAGCCGTCAGACGGATTGCGCTTGAAGTGGGCAACCCAGCCAACCCTGAGTCAGAGGCGAAAGTTCCTGTCATCGCAGGTTTGGCGCGTGCCAACAAAGCCGACATTGATAAAGCTTGGGAAGCTGTTCAGGGTGCGAAGAAGCCGCGTATTCATACCTTCCTTGCCACGTCGCCGATTCACATGAAGCACAAGTTGAAGATGGACCCGGAAGAAGTGATTCAACGTGTTTCTGAAATGGTCACGTATGCCAAGTCTTTGTGTGCCGATGTGGAGTTCAGCCCTGAAGATGCCGGACGCTCTGAACCTGAATTTTTATATATCGTTTTAGGCGAAGCCATCAAAGCCGGTGCGACCACATTGAACATTCCTGATACGGTTGGTTACACTACGCCAGATGAATTTTATAAATTGATCGATGGCATCATCAAGAACACACCGGGTATGCACGATGGCATTACGGTATCTGTGCATTGCCATGATGACTTGGGACTTGCAACAGCGAATACTCTGGCGGGCATCCGCGCTGGTGCACGCCAAGCGGAAGTGACCATCAACGGCATTGGCGAACGTGCTGGTAATACTTCGCTTGAAGAAGTGGTAATGGCGTTGAAGACGCGTCACCCCGTCTTTGGTTTGGAAACCGGAATCGAAACGCAACAGCTCACACGCATTTCCAAACTCGTCAGCAATTACACGGGTATTGTTGTTCAACCCAATAAAGCCATTGTTGGTTCGAATGCCTTTGCACACGAAGCGGGCATTCATCAAGATGGCATGCTCAAACATCAGAGCACCTACGAGATTATGCGCCCTGAAGATGTAGGCGTAAATCAAACCAATCTGGTTTTGGGTAAACATTCTGGTCGTGCTGCCTTGCGCAATCGCCTCGCCGAAATGGGACACTCCCTCGACGATGTTGAGCTCGATAAAGCCTTTGCGCGCTTCAAAGATCTGGCAGACCGCAAGAAGGTCATCACCGATCTGGACCTTGAAGCTTTAGTTGCCGATGAGTTTTATAAACCGCGTGATGTGTATTTGCTGAACGGTTTGCAAGTGACCTGCGGCACCATGGGCATGCCCACTGCCACCGTCCGCTTGCGTGGACCTGACGGAGTCGTTCATACGCATGTTGCCATTGGGACCGGTCCAGTTGATGCCACCTATAAAGCCATTGACCAAATCGTCAACGTGCCTTGCACCTTGTTGGAGTTTAGTGTGCATGCTATTACCGAAGGTATTGACGCCTTGGGTGAGGTGACCGTCCGCGTTCAAAGCGAATCGGGTGTCACCACCATGGATGCCCAAAGCGAACGCGAATTTAATCGTGTGTATGGCGGGCACGGCGCAGACTCAGACATTATCGTTGCCAGTGCCAAAGCGTATGTCAATGCCTTGAACAAACTCATTGTTGCGCACACCGAAGGCAAAGGCAAATCCACGAATGATTTCGGTGTGATGTTGGGATAAAAAACGATACTCGATATTCGAGTATCGAATATCTTCGAATAGGAAACTTTATGGCTAAAACACTCTTTCAAAAAATCTGGGACTCTCATGTCGTCACCGAACAGGAGGGCGCTCCCGCGGTTCTTTACATCGACCTACACTTGGTTCACGAAGTGACCTCACCTCAAGCCTTTACCGGTCTTCGCCAGCGCGGACTCAAAGTCCGTCGCCCCGATAAGACGTTGGCGACAATGGATCACTCCATCCCGACCACACCCATCGATGTGCCCATCGCTGATCAACTTGCTGCGGCGCAGATCAAGCAGATGGAAACGAACGCTGCTGAATTCGGCATCACCCTGCACGGTATGACCAGTCCGCACCGCGGTATTGTGCACGTCATCGGACCCGAACTCGGACGCACCCAACCCGGCATGACCATCGTCTGCGGTGACAGTCACACCGCCACACACGGTGCGTTCGGTGCACTCGCGTTCGGTATCGGCACCAGTGAAGTGGAACACGTCCTCGCGACTCAATGTCTCTTGCAGAAAAAACCCAAGACTTATGAAGTCCGTGTGGACGGAAAGTTGGGGAAAGGCGTTTCTTCCAAAGACATCATCCTCGCGCTCATTGCCAAGATCGGTGTGGGTGGGGGAACAGGTCATGTCTTCGAATACACAGGCGAAGCCATCCGCGGACTCACCATGGAACAGCGCATGACCATCTGTAATATGTCCATTGAAGGCGGTGCACGTGCTGGCATGATCGCCCCCGATGACAATACTTTTGAATATCTCGCCGGACGCGAGTTCGCCCCTCAAGGCGCAGACTGGGATAAAGCCGTCGCCAAGTGGCGATCCCTTCCTTCTGATGAAGGTGCTACCTACGACAAGTCCATCACCCTCAATGCCGCTGATCTCGAACCGATGATCACCTACGGGACGAATCCCGGCATGGGTATGAAGATCACCGATCGCGTTCCCACCGCTGAATCCTTCAGCGATGCCAATCAACGCGCTTCCTTTGAAAAGTCCATGACCTACATGGGTCTGCAACCCGGTCAATCTCTGCTCGGTCAAAAAGTGGATGTGGTCTTCATCGGCTCCTGCACCAACTCCCGCATCTCAGACCTACGTCTCGCCGCAGACATGTTGAAGGGCCGCAAAGTTGCCGATGGAACTCGTGTGATGGTTGTGCCCGGTTCACAGGATGTAAAAAAGCAAGCCGAGCAAGAAGGTTTGGACAAAGTATTCAAAGAAGCCGGTGCCGAATGGCGTGAAGCAGGCTGCAGCATGTGTATTGCAATGAACGGCGATCAACTCCAACCCGGTCAATATGCCATCTCTACCAGCAACCGCAACTTTGAAGGTCGCCAGGGCAAAGGCGGGCGCACTTTCTTAGCCAGCCCTGTTACTGCTGCTGCAACTGCTATTCATGGTGTTGTTACAGACCCACGCACGATTCTCTAATCGTCAATCACAAATCGTAAATCGGAAATCCACATGGCACAATTTACTACTCTTACCTCCCGCGCACTTGCCATCCCTGTCAACGACATCGACACGGATCAGATCATCCCTGCGCAATTTCTCAAAGTGACCGACAAGAACGGTCTCGCCGATGCGCTGTTCTACAACTGGCGCTACAACGACGATAAGTCGCCCAAGCCAGACTTCATCATCAACAAACCCGAGTCACAGGGTGCACAAATTCTATTAGCCGGAGACAACTTCGGCTGCGGGTCGAGCCGCGAACATGCGCCTTGGGCACTCACCAGCTGGGGTGTCCGCGCTGTTATCTCCACTTCGTTTGCAGACATCTTCCGCAATAACTCATTGAAGAATGGACTCATCCCCATCATTGTAGATGAAGAGACTCATAAGATGCTCTTTGACTTGGTGGAAGAAGCGCCTCGTGCCGAACTGACAGTTGACCTTGCCACCCAAACCGTTTCCTTCCCCGGAGGTTCTTTTACCTTCCCGATCGACGCATTCAATAAAACTTGTTTGCTCAATGGCGTGGATGAACTTGGTTACATCATGGGCTTCGATAAAGAAATCGCAGCATACGAAGCACAACTTAAATAGCCACAGAAAACATAGAGACCAAAACCTCTGTGCTTTCTGTGGCTTTGAACGGATAGATCATGCCACGAATCCAAATCTACGACACCACCCTGCGCGACGGGACACAGTCTGAAGGTTTCAACCTTTCAGCAAATGACAAAGTCCGCATTGCACAAAAACTCGATGAAATTGGAGTCGCATTCATCGAAGGCGGCTGGCCCGGCTCGAACCCCAAAGATGTGGAGTTCTTCGAACGTGCCCGCGATATGCAATGGAAGAACGCGCTCATCGCAGCCTTTGGTTCCACCTGCCGTGTCAAAGGCGGACCTGAAGACGACGCCAACATCAAAGCCTTGCTTGATTCAAAGACACCGGTTTGCACCATCTTCGGCAAAACGTGGACTTTACACGTCACCGAAGTTTTGCAAACTACCTACGAAGATAACTTGCGTATCATTGAAGACTCGGTTGCTTATTTGAAAGCAAATGGCAAGCGCGTCATCTACGATGCTGAACACTTCTTCGATGGCTACAAAGCCGATTCATCCTATGCGCTTGAAACCTTGAAAGCTGCCATTCGCGGCGGCGCGGAAATGGTCGTGCTGTGCGATACCAATGGCGGATCCATGCCGTGGGAGGTGGAGCAGATCATCCGCGAGATGAAAACGCAGATCACACACCCCTTTGGTATTCATCCGCATAATGATTCAGAGACGGCTCTCATCAATGCTCTAGCTGCAGTGCGTGAAGGCGCAGTTCAAGTGCAGGGCACCATCAACGGGGTGGGGGAGCGTTGCGGTAACGTCAACCTATGCTCCGTGATGGCAAACCTCGAACTCAAGATGGGGTATGAATGTTTACCCAAGGGAAATATTCAGCACTTATACGACCTTTCTCATTTCGTCGCTGAGGTTGCCAATATCACGCCAGATGAACATTTGCCATTTGTGGGGAAATCTGCCTTTGCACACAAAGGTGGCGTGCATGTGGCTGCCATGCGTCGTTCGGCGATCTCGTATCAGCACATTGACCCTGAATTGCTTGGTAACAAGATGCGGGTGGTCGTCTCAGACCTTTCTGGGCGTGGCAATTTGTTGAGCAAAGCAGAAGAACATGGTGTGGAGGTAGAAGGCACCGAAGTGGTTCCGGTCCTTAATGAGATCAAAGAACTTGAGGCGCGCGGCTTTTCTTTCGAAGCAGCAGAAGCGTCTGTGGCAATCATGCTCAAGCGACAGGAATATGGTTACAAACCGCCGTTTGAGTTGATCGATTTCTTCGTCAATGTGGAACACAGACAAGGACGCGGCATCTTTGCCGAAGCGATGGTCAAAGTTCGCGTACAGGGTGAAGTGTTGCATACCGCTGCCGAAGGGAATGGTCCCGTTAATGCGCTGGATCTTGCCTTGCGCAAAGCGCTCAAAGATTATTACCCGCAGATCAATCATTTCAACCTATCCGATTACAAAGTCCGCATCTTGGATTCAGACCATGGCACCGAAGCCATCACCCGCGTGTTGATCGATACCCGCAACACCACTTCTCGTTGGAGCACCGTCGGTGCAGGCACAAATATTATCGATGCCAGTTGGCGTGCGCTAGCGGACTCGGTTGAATATGGTCTTATGGTTGCACATTGATATGTAGGGGCGGGGTCCCCCCGCCCAAGATTGGAAACAAAGAAACTGGGCGCGGAGACCGCGCCCCTACAAGAATGGAAAATATATAGATGAACTTCAAAATCACCTTACTCCCCGGCGACGGCATCGGACCTGAAGTGGTCGGCGAAGCTGTGCGGGTGCTGGAAACGATTGCCAGCAAATATAAGCACTCATTTGCATTTCAAGAACGCTTGATGGGTGGCTGCTCAATTGACAAGTACGGCTCATCCCTGACCGACGAGACTCTTGCAGACTGTGTCGCTTCTGACTCCGTTTTGCTGGGTGCCGTCGGCGGACCGAAATGGGACGACCCGAAAGCCAAAGACCGCCCTGAGCGCGGATTGCTCGCTTTGCGTAAAGGTCTCGGCGTGTTTGCGAATCTGCGCCCGGTTAAAGTCCATCAGGCGTTGATCGATGGCTCTCCGCTTAAACCGGAAAAACTGCAAGGCGTGGATATTCTCGTCATTCGCGAGTTGACCGGCGGCTTATACTTCGGCTTCCCGAAAGGTCGCGATATCAAAGATGGTCGCGAACGTGCTGTGGATACGCTCGAATATTACGACTACGAGATCAAGCGCATTATGAAATTGGCGTTTGACTTGGCGAAGGGACGCAAGAAGAAGGTCACTTCGGTGGATAAAGCCAACGTGCTCGAATCCTCCCGCTTGTGGCGCCAGATTTCGACGCAGATGGGCAAGGAGAATCCTGATATCGAGTTGGAGCATGTCCTCGTGGATACCGCTGCGATGCGTCTCATCACAGGTCCGGCATGGATGGATGTGGTCGTCACCGAGAATATGTTTGGTGATATTCTCACGGATGAAGCGTCTGTGTTGGCGGGGTCGATGGGAATGTTGCCCTCTGCCAGTTTGGGCGAATCAACTATCGGCTTGTACGAGCCGATCCACGGGTCCGCACCGGATATTGCAGGCAAAGGCATCGCGAATCCGATCGGCACGATTCTTTCCACCGCAATGATGTTACGTCACTCGTTCAAGCTGGAAGAAGAAGCTGCGTCTATTGAACAAGCAGTGGATACTGCGATCACAGACGGGATCCGCTCTGCGGATCTTGGCGGTAAGTTAAGTACCCGTCAGTTGGCGGATGAAATCATCAAACGAATATAGAGGAGAATGAGCTATGGGCATGGAATCCAAATTTATTTGGAAAAATGGGGAACTGGTGCCGTTCGAACAGGCAACCTTGCATTTTTTGACACCCGCTTTGCATTATGGAGCCGCCGTCTTTGAAGGGATTCGCACGTACAACACGCCCAAGGGACCGGCGATCTTCCGTTTGCATGAACACGTGGATCGTCTGTTCGACTCTGCACGCGTGTTGGGCTTCCGTGAATTTCCGTGGAGCTTTGATGGTGTGATGAAAGCACACAAAGACACCGTGCGTGCTAATGGTTTCAATGATTGTTATGTACGTCCGCTTATTTATTTAGATGGCGGCGGCTGGAACCTGAACGTGGACTATGGCAAGCCTTCCTTGATGATCGCTGTTTGGGAGTGGAATAATTACCTCGGTGATGATGCTCTCGTAAACGGTATTCATGCTAATATCTCTTCCTTTACTCGTCATCACGTCAATGTGACCATGACCAAAGCTAAGATCGCTGGAAACTATGCAAATAGCATCCTTGCCAAGACAGAATCAGAACGCAATGGCTTCCAGGAAGCGATCATGCTTGACCCGCAAGGTTATGTTGCAGAATGCACTGGGGAAAACCTCTTTGTGGTTCGCAATGGTGTCATCTACACTCCCTCCACAGCGCCTGTGTTGGAAGGTATCACACGCTCTTCATTAGCAACCATTGCCAAAGACCTCGGGTATGAAGTGAAAGAAGCACCAATTTCCCGCGACCAGCTTTACATTGCTGATGAAGTCTTCGTTTGTGGTACTGCGGCAGAGGTTGTGGGCTTGAGTAAAATTGATTACCGCCAAATTGGCGATGGCAAGACCGGACCCATTACCCGCAAAATTCAAGAAACCTATCACGATGCGATTCGCGGCAAAGTGACGAAATACGAAGCCTGGTGTGACCTTGTAGGCTAAAAACAGCCAACCGAGATATATTGACGATGGACGATGACAGTAGATTTTACGATCTGCGGTCAGCCGTCCATCGTCTGATTCCTGTGATATAATCCCGCCGCTTCCAAAAGGGAGCATAATCTGCCTGGGACGGGCACAAGCGTCCCTGAGCGGGTCAACATCCCCGCTAAACTCATTCCGCTCCACACCACCACGAGATGCGTGTCGGAGAGCGGATTTTAGGAGAAACATGGCTAATATTTCCATGAAAGCCCTGCTTGAAAGCGGCGTCCATTTCGGTCACCGCACCAACAAGTGGGATCCCCGTATGAAGCCGTACATTTTCACTGAACGCAACGGCATTCATATCCTCGACCTTCAGCAGACCGTCAAGTTGGCAAACAATGCCTACCAGGTCATCCGCGACACTGTCGCCAATGGCGGAACTGTGCTCTTCGTTGGCACCAAGCGCCAGGCGCAGGAAACCGTGATGGAAGAAGCTGTCCGCGCAGGCATGCCTTACGTTACCGAACGCTGGATGGGCGGTATGCTCACCAACTGGAACACCATGTTCAAGCGTATTCAAGAACTCGAACGCCTTGAAAAACTGCGTGATAGCGGCGACATCAACCGCCTCACCAAGAAGGAAGGCTTGTTGATCGAACGTGAGATCACCCGCCTCCAGACCCGCCTCAGCGGTGTACGCTCCATGAAGCGTGTGCCCGACCTGCTCTTCATTGTCGACGTTGGACGTGAAGATGGTGCTGTGGAAGAAGCGAATCACTTGCACATCCCGATCGTGGCATTGGTCGACACCAACTGCAACCCGCAGAACATTGACTACGTCATCCCTTCCAACGACGATGCCATTCGTGCCATCAAATTGCTCGTTTCCAAGATGGCTGATGCTGCTCTCGAAGGCAAAGCCTCTCGTAAAGACGAAGAGCCCGAACAGGCTGCTGAAGCTCAGACTGAAGCCAAGCCCAAGGGACGCCCTGCTCGCAAGGTTGTTGAAACCGACGATCAGGCGGGTGACGATGCCCTTTTGGGTAAGTCCACTCTCGCCAAGATGGCGAAGCCTGACGAAACACCTGCTGCCGAATAAACTGGTAATTGAACACCAAAGAAAGTACTAAGGATAGACACGATGGAAATTACGACTGAGATGATCAAGCAGCTGCGCGGTGCAACCAACGCTCCCATGTTGGATTGCCGCAAAGCTCTTCAGGAAGCTGATGGCGATTTCAACAAGGCTGTAGACTGGCTCCGTGAAAAGGGCATGGCAACAGCTGCCAAGCGCGCCGACCGCGATGCCTCCAATGGCACCGTTGAACTCTATTCCCACGGTGGTGGTCGCGTGGGTGTGATGGTTGAGATCAACTGCGAAACCGACTTCGTTGCCCGCAATGAACAGTTCCGCACCCTCGCACATGAGATCGCTTTGCAGATCGCTGCCAGCGCTCCCAAATACATTGTTGCCGATGAAATTCCTGCGGCTGAACTCGAACACGAAGCAGAAATTGCTCGCGCTCGCGCCAAAGAAGAAGGCAAGCCCGATAGCGTCCTCCCCAAGATCGTGGAAGGTCGCATCGAAAAGTATAAGGATGAAGTCTGCCTTCTGCGCCAGGCATATATCCGCGATGAATCGATCAACATTGAAAAGCTCATTCTTCAGAATGTGGCTGCCATTGGTGAAAATATCATCGTCCGACGCTTCCAGCGTTGGGAACTCGGCGAAAGCATCAACAAATAGTTTCTTAAAAAGCCAGCCTTCGGGTTGGCTTTTTTTCTAATTAGACTTGGAGGTACAGAGAATGGCTGAATTGAAATATAAGAGGATCCTGCTCAAATTAAGTGGTGAGGCGCTTGGCGGTTCATCCGGATTTGGCATTGACGTGAACGAAGCCGAGTCGATCGCGAGCCGCATCAAAGAAGTCTACGATATGGGCGTGGATGTGGCAGTTGTGATCGGCGCCGGTAATCTCTGGCGCGGTAAACAAGGACTTGAGCGCGGCATGGATCGTTCCACTGCGGATTATATGGGCATGCTCGCCACCGTCATGAATGCCATGGCATTGATGGATGCTCTCGAACGGCAGGGCGTATTCACCCGCGTTCTTTCTGCCATTGAAATGAGAGCCATTGCCGAGCCTTACATTCGCCGACGCGCCGTCCGCCACCTCGAAAAACGACGTGTGGTCATCTTTGGTGCAGGTACAGGCAATCCCTTCTTCTCTACCGATACAGCAGCTGCCTTGCGTGCCACCGAGATCGATGCACAAGTTGTGATCAAAGCCACGAAGGTGGATGGGGTATACGACTCTGACCCGAAGAAAAACCCCAATGCGAAAAAGTTCGACCAACTCAGCTACATCGATGTGCTTAACCGCCGCCTCGAAGTGATGGATAGCACGGCGATCACCCTGTGTATGGAAAACAAAATTCCAATCTTGGTGGTCAACTTGTGGGATTCAAAAGCGCTGACCAGCGCACTGTATGGCGAAAAAGTGGGAACTTTGGTTTCTGGCTAATCTTTTTTTCGAACAGAGCCTCTCTCTTTCCAACAGAAGGGGAGAGGCTTTTCTATTCATATTTGTGATAGGCTCTCCATATTTTTCATAAACTATCAACATTTTTGCCATCCCATAGCCTAAATTCTTGTTTTAAGGTATCCTTGTATTGTAATTATTTTCTTGGAGGAAGATCGTGAGTACTGACGAAGTAAAGAGTTTGCTAAAAGACGCCGAAACCCGCATGCACGGCGCGATCCAATCCCTTGTTGACGACCTGAATGGTATACGTACCGGGCGAGCTAGCCCGGCATTGGTGGAAAAACTTCCGGTCGAATACTATGGCACCCCAACCCCGCTTCAAAACTTAGCATCCATTAGTGTGCCCGAACCACGCACATTGACTATTAAGCCCTTTGATGCTGGCTCTCTCAAGGATATAGAGAAAGCGATTCGTTCCTCAGACCTTGGGCTGAATCCTAACTCCGATGGCAAAGTCATTCACTTGAACCTGCCGCCCCTTACAGAAGAGCGCCGCCGCGACCTGGTCAAGCACATGGGGCATCGTCTTGAAGAGTCTCGTGTTGCCGTTCGCAATGTGCGCCGTGACCTTCATAATGATATCCGTGAATTCGAGAAGGAAAAGCTCATCACTGAAGATGACCTCGAACGTGGTGAAGAAGACCTTCAGAAGCTCACCGATAAATTTATCGAAGAGATTGCCAGACTCGGTCAGAATAAAGAAAAAGAGATCATGGAAGTGTAACCAACCCTTCGATGCATCTTTGCATTGAAAAGGTCGATCCATATGACAGACACCCCTATGAATACTCCGCTTGAAAAAGTTCCTCAACATATTGCCATGATCATGGATGGCAACGGACGTTGGGCAATTCAACGTGGACTTCCACGCCTCGCTGGGCATAAAGCGGGAACTGAAAATCTACGCCGTGTGATCCGTGCAACGGTTGAGTTTGGTGTTAAGTACCTAACCATTTATGCGTTCTCTACCGAGAATTGGGGTCGCCCTGCTGAAGAAGTGAATGGGTTGATGCTCATCCTTCAAAATGTGATCGACCGCGAATTGAATGAACTTCATAATGAAGGAGTTCAGCTCCGTCATATTGGGCGTCTTGAAAGGCTCGACCCGGCGATTCAAAAGAAGGTCTTACACGCCATTGACCTGACCAAGAATAATGATCGCTTGGTTCTCAATGTGGCTTTCAACTATGGTGGACGTGACGAAATTGTCAATGCCATTCAAAATATTATCAAAGATGGTATTCCTGCCGAACAAGTAACAGATGAGATGGTGAATAACTATTTGTTCACTGCTGGCGTACCCGACCCAGATCTAATCATTCGTACCTCGGGTGAACTGCGCGTCAGCAACTTCCTTATCTGGCAGGCAGCCTATTCAGAATGGTACATTACACCGACCTTCTGGCCCGATTTTGATAAAGAAGAATATCGCCGTGCGTTGGAAACCTACGCCAACCGCGACAGACGTTATGGAAAGGTATCTTCGGGGGAATTACAGGAATCTAATGCGTAGACGAATCATTACAGCTCTTGGGTTAGCCGTAATCGGGGTGCCCGCCATTCTTTTTGGCGGCATCCTTTATTATTTATTAATGGGAACCTTTCTGATCGGCGCCTCGTGGGAATATGTTCATTTATTCCGCGCTGTGAAGTTTGACCCTAATATGGTTGTGACGGTCGGTGGTGTAGCGGCAGTAACCATTACCCGCATGTTCCTCCCACAATTTGCACAGCCTACATTAGCCATTGTCGTTCTATTGGCAATGGCTGTTCATTTGATTGCATACGAGCGCGGACGAGACCAGTCCGCGCTTGATTTTGGTGTGACCATTGGCGGCATTGTATATATTGGTTGGATTGGCTCATATTTATTAGATCTGCGTAATTTACCCGAGGGCGGCTGGTGGTTTATGTTAGTCATGTTCTGTGTATGGGCTGGCGACTCCGGTGCATACTCCATTGGTCGTGCATATGGCAAACACAAAATAGCCCCGCGCTTGAGCCCTAATAAAAGCTGGGAAGGCTATTTCGCCAGCGTGTTCACTGGCGCACATACCGGTGCTTTATATGTATGGATCTTCCAAACTTTTGGACACCACATTTACAGTATTACCATTTGGCAGGGAGCTTTCTTGGGGCTTTTACTAGGTGCTCTGCCAACCTTGGGTGATCTTGGCGAAAGCATGATCAAACGCCAATCAGGTATCAAAGACTCAAGCGACATTATCCCCGGGCATGGCGGCTTCTTCGACCGAATTGACTCATGGCTCTGGGGTTCTGTCATCGGATTTTATTTTCTCATCTGGTTCATACTCTAATCTCTGGAGGATTTCATGGAAGTTCTCGGTGCAACCCCTACTCGAAACCTCGCGCTCGAGCTTGCACGTGTGACCGAAGCGGCGGCTATGATGGCAGGACGCTTCATGGGACGAGGAGATAAAGAAGGGGCAGATCAAGCCGCGGTGAACGCGATGCGGCTCATCCTCAGTACAGTAGATATGAATGGCGTCATCGTCATCGGAGAAGGGGAGAAGGATAAGGCTCCGATGCTCTACAATGGAGAGAAAGTGGGCAACGGCTCCAAACCAGACGTGGATGTTGCCGTGGACCCCATTGATGGGACTCGTCCTTTAGCTTTTGGTCGCTCCAATTCGCTGGCTACCGTGGCATTAGCGCCGCGCGGAACCATGTTTGACCCCGGACCTTTTCTTTACATGAACAAGATTGCAGTGGGACCTGAAGCAAAAGGCAAAATTAATATTGAAAAATCGATCACTGAAAACCTGAATGCTATTGCAAAAGCAAAAGGCAAAGCAGTGGAAGACCTCACCACAATCATCCTTGATCGTCCGCGCCACGATGACATGATCGCAGAGATCCGCAAAGCAGGTGCCCGTATTCGAGAAATTCCTGATGGGGACGTGGCTGCTGCGTTGATGACCGCCTGGCCCGATGCCGGTGTAGACGTTTTACTTGGCATTGGTGGCACACCGGAAGGTGTATTGGCTGCCTGTGCCTTACGCGCTATGGGCGGAGAAATTCAAGGCAAACTTTTTGCTCGTGATGAAGATGAACTACGTCGTGGACGTGAACAAGGCTACAACTTCGATATGGTTCTAACCATGGACGACCTTGTTGCTTCAGAAGATGTCTTCTTCGCTGCAACCGGTATTACTGATGGCGAGCTGCTCAAAGGCGTTCGTTACTACGGCGACCGTATTACCACCGATACCCTTGTCGTTCGCGGTCTAACCGGCACCGTCCGCCAGATCACAGCTACACACAAGACCGATAAATTGGATAATTTGAGCTCTGTGCATTACTAAAAAACTGCTTGACATTCCTGGGGCATGTGCATATAATACCGCTCGCGTTCCTGGCTAGCTCAATCGGCGGAGCGAGCGGCTGTTAACCGCTAGGTTATAGGTTCAAATCCTATGCCAGGAGCCATAAAAAAGTCCTTGAGAAATCAAGGACTTTTTTTGTTTTCATATTTCAGCTAATTTTCTGGCCACGGTATCTCTGCCGGACCTGCATACCCATGCTTTTCTTGGATATAGACTCGTCCATGAGAGGGTTCAGAACAGCCAGGTTCGTCGGTGAAGGTGATAAAGGGGACACGTGAGCCAATCGTATCGAAGACGATCTGTCCATTTTTACACGTCCATACTTCTACGATGTAGGGGAACATGTTCTCATCTTCATATTTACCAGGGCTGACGATGATCTCCATCCAGGTGACGGTGATTTCATTGCCATTCCGTTCAGCGGTGAGCACCGTGGTTGGCCCATAATATGGAGACACAGGAATTTTGTAGCCGTCTGGGTACATCGATGGGAGGGAGCGAAGGTCACCTTCTTCTTTCAATGCGATGAATTCAGAATTCACCCAGCACTTTTGAGGCTCATTTTGAACAAGCACCCAGTTATTTCCGGGAGCACGCCCAATGAGGCGTAAAGGTGTGTTGACGTTGAATGCGATCAAATACAGATAGTTTGCTCCGGGTCCATATCGGCAGATAAGTTTGTCTTTAGTGACAATGGCTTTCAGGCTTTCAACAACGGGGAATGGGGTGGACGTAGCGGTTGGAGAGGATGTCTCTGTTGGAGGGATGGGACTGGGTGTGAAGGTTTCTGTGGGGGCAAGTGGTGTGGCAGTAAAGGTTGCGGAGAGATTAGGTTCTTCGGTGGCAGAGGCAGGCTCAGGCGCAGAAGGGGAGGCGAGCACGCAGGCGCTTAGTACAAAGAGAATACAAGTAAAAATCAGGGCGCGTTTCATGGTTTTCCATCCAATCCAAATAAATTTTCTCAATTGTACCGAAAAGTTTTCATTCAAAACTTAGATACTATTCATAATCGTACAGTTTTTTTCGTTATAATCTTTGACCATGAACGCATTCATTCCCCAACGTGATTTGCCCAAACAGTTGCTTGCCGTGTTGAGCGGCGGGTTCGTTCTATTTATTGGTATCGTCCTTGTATGGACGGTAGGATATCAACTCGCCTATGCCGGGCGGATTTTCCCCGGTGTAACCGTTGCAGGCGTGGACCTTTCAGGTCTTTCTCCGAGTGAGGCGGCTGTAAAACTGAGCCAGACACTGTCCTACCCGAATACGGGTAAAGTTCTTTTCAGAGATGGCGAACGCGTATGGGTGGCATCTCCGGCAGAACTGGGCATGGTGTTTGACCCCACCGCAAGTGCCAATGCTGCATATGAGCATGGTCGTGAGGGTGGGCTATTTGCCTCGCTTGCTGGGCAAGTCAGCGCACGCGGACTTGGTTTGGATGTTGCCCCAGTGGTGATTTTTGACCAACGTGTAGCATATGCATATTTACAGAATATTGCTGCTCAGGTAGATCAGCCTGTTGCTGAAGCCGTACTGCGAGTGGATGGAACGAATGTGATCGCAGAGCCTGGGCGTGTGGGGCGTGTTTTGAATCTCGATGCGACCTTGATCTATCTCGGTTCGCAATTGCAGAGTTTTCGTGATGGAGAAGTGCCGCTTGTAATTCAGGAAACGGCTCCGCACTTATTGGATGTTACACCTCAAGCAGAGTTGGCGCGTGTCATGCTTAGTCAATCATTCTCTATGACTCTACCTAACATCGGCTCCGGCGACCCAGGTCCGTGGACTTTTGATGTGCCTGTATTGGCAAATATGTTGGCGTTTAACATGGTTGATGCAGGCGGCACACCAACCTTGCAAGTCGGTTTAGATGCAAATGCTTTGCGTAAGTCGTTAAGTGAATTGAAGGTCGTTATTGATCGTGAACCACAAGATGCACGCTTTATTTTCAACGAGTCAAAGGGTCAGCTTGAAGCCATTTCAACCTCTGCAATTGGTCGCGCCGTGGACGTGGAAGCAAGTATTCTAGCGATTAACGGTGCTTTACAACGTGGTGAACATAGCGTTAATTTGGTCGTTAATGAAAAACAGCCGGCAGTTACAGACCAAGCTACTGGCGCAGATTTGGGCATTGTTCAACTCGTTGCAACCCAAACGACATATTTTTATGGCTCCAGTGAAGCCCGCATTCAGAATATTGTCACAGCAGCGGCACAGTATGATGGTCTGCTCGTAGCGCCCGGAGAGATTTTCTCCATGGGTAGCGTGTTGGGAGATGTCAGTTTGGAGAATGGCTATGCTGAGGCACTCATCATTTATGGTGGACGCACCATAAAAGGAGTAGGTGGTGGTGTGTGTCAAGTGAGTACTACTTTGTTCCGCACGGTGTTTTTTGCCGGGTACCCGGTAGTTGAGCGCTATTCGCATGCGTATCGAGTCCCATATTATGAAATGGATCAAAGCGGGTCTGTAGATGTTAATCTGGTTGGTATGGATGCGACTGTCTATTTCCCCTTGGTCGACTTTAAGTTCAAAAACGATACACCCTACTGGATGTTGATGGAAACCAATGTCAATGTTGCAGCACGTACTATCACATGGAAAATTTATTCCACATCTGATGGACGTTCGGTCACTTGGGAAACAACAGGAGCCCAAAATACGGTTCCGGCACCGGAAACCGTATTCGAAGAAAATGTTGACTTGAAAACCAACGAGCTCAAGCAAGTAGATTACGCTGCTGAAGGTGCAGATGTGAATGTTACCCGTACGGTTTGGCGTAATGGCGCGGTCTACTTCACCGATCAATTCCAAACCCATTACGAACCTTGGGCTGCGGTCTGCCAATATGGACCCGGCACTGAAGATCCAAGACGGCAGGCAAGAAAAAGCGAAGTTTGTGGCTTTCGTTCCTAAATAAAAATAAAATTTTACTAAAACCTACATGGTACAATCTTTCCCCAACAAGGAGATACAATGGTCAGTACTGAATTACTCGAAATCTTGCGCTGCCCCAGCTGCGTGCGCGAAAAAGACGGTCTGTTGAAACTTCATAAAGATTCGTGGCTTATTTGCCAAGATTGCGGACGAAAATATCCAATTGTGGATGACATCCCCGTGATGCTGATCGAAGAAGGCGATAAGTGGGTGAGCACTGCACAAGATGCTTTGCCCGTCCCACCGCCTGCAAAATAACGAATGAAAGATTTGCTCGCCGAGTTAACCAGCGGGGATGATGAACGCGCCGAAAAGGTTATTCCCGCTATTGTGGATGCAGGTGCTGCGGCAATTCCAGCCTTATTGGAATTATCCCGCTCCGAAAATGCAGATTCACGTTGGTGGGCAGTGCGTGCCCTTGCCGCTTCGCCTCACACACGGACCTCAGACCTGATTCCCGCCCTAAGCGACTCTAATGCTGATGTCCGCGCCGCTGCCGCGTTGGCACTGTCCCATCACCCAGGCGAAGAAGCGGTCTCAGCGTTGGATCAATGCCTGCGCAATAGTGACCAACTCACGGCGGGGCTTGCGGCGAATGCCTTGGTCAAGATCGGGAAAGCGGCTGTACCAAGTCTTATTGAAGCGGCAAAAGATGGGGAGCAGGACATCCGCATTTTGGCGCTGCGGGCACTTTCTGAGCTTCGTGACCATCGCGCTATTCCTGTAATGATGAAATGTATTCAAGAAGACTCTGCTGTGTTAGGGTATTGGGCACAGATGGGTTTGGAACGACTAGGCTTGGATATGGTATATATTAAGCCTTGAGGTAATGAGTGAATGGATAGATTTGAATTTCTGAAAAACATAAAACGCCCAACAGTTCCCCAGATCATTTTCTGGGTGGTGACGATAGCTCTTTCTGTCACTGCATTTATTGCGGTGAACAACTTCACTCAATGTTGGTCGTTTACCAAGTTGCCGGGTATTCCGCCTGCGAAGTGCGGCGCAACCAATGATAACACGAGCTTCAACCCCGAAACAGGCGCCACACAAGAGGCAACTTTACCTGATGCGCCTGCTGAAGTTTCTGCCCCAGATGTTGCTTTACCTTCATGGGACGGTGCCAGTCGTATTAATATCTTATTCATCGGTTTGGATGAGCGCGATCTTGTTGAAAATGAAGGTCCGCCACGTACTGATTCGATGATTGTTTTTACCATCGATCCAGTGAGCAAGACAGCAGGTATGTTGTCCATTCCACGTGATATGTGGGTCAATATTCCGGGGTTTGGATATAGCCGTATCAACACTGCTTATCCCAGTGGCGAAGGTGCCCAGTTGCCTGGCGGTGGACCTGAACTTGCGAAGAAAACGGTTTCACAATTTTTAGGCGTGCCGATCCACTATTATGCCCAAGTCGATTTCAATGTGTTTACTAAGCTAGTGGATGAATTGATAGGTATTGGTGGTTGTATTTATGTAGTGCCTACTGAAAGAATGCGGCTCGACCCGGTTGGCGGTGGTTTGGATAAATTTATCCTTACGCCTGGTGGGGAACGTAAATTATGCCAAGGTTGGAAGGTATTGGCGTATGCACGTGATCGCCATACTTCTGGTGGTGATGCTGACCGTGCACGCCGCCAGCAGGAAGTGGTCTTGGCACTTAAGGAAATTATCTTCACACCTGAGAACTTTCCGAAATTCTTCAGCGCGGCTCCGCGCATGTATAGTGAGCTTTCTTATGGCATCAAGACGGATATGGCATTTGAAGATGCTTTGAAACTTGCCGTACTTGGTAAAGATATTTCTATTGAGAGTATAAAAACAGGCGTTATCGACCCTCAGCAAGGTATGGCAATTTTCGATAACACCACCCTTAATGGACAGGCTGCCAGCATTCTGAAACCTGTTATGGATAAGATCCGCGTGTTGCGTGATGAGGTCTTCACCTCTACAGGACCTACCAGCCCGTTGGCTGTTCCTAATGGATATACCGATCCAAATCTTTTTGCTCAGGCTATGCAACAGGAAGAGGCTCGTGTTCGCGTTATGGATGGCACTTTTACGCCTGGGCTTGACCAACGTGCCGGAGCGGTATTTCAATCGTATGGTATGAATGTCACCGAAGTGGCTCCCTCTCCTGAGGCATATGGACAAACGATTGTGATTGTATATGGACCAAAACTATATACAATCAAATGGTTACAAGCGACCTTTGGCATTTCGGATAATCAGATCCGCTTTAGCCCAGACCCTAACCAGTCAGTGGATATCGAGATTCGTATTGGTTCCGATATTTCAGGGGCGATCCCGTAGTGATAAATGATAAAGTAAAAAAATTCCCTTCCTAAGAAGGGGATTTTTTTATATGCCTTAGCTCAATTTTCAAGTAGTTACAAAAATAAAAAAGCTCCGCGTGATACACGCGGAGCTTTTTTAGAGCGAAACTGATTATGCCCAGCCCTGGTTCTTGACGAAATCGCTAAGAACGGGGATCTTAACTTCCAAGCCCTGGTAAGCCTGGTAAGCGCAATACAAAGCATAGATCCAGACCAAGATACCAACACAGAAACCAGAAGTGACGATGGTGATAACGCCGAGGATCAAAGCCTGCATATTGTGGGCTTTAATGAAAGGACGATTTTTCTTATCTTCCATGAACATTAAGATAATCGGGATAAGGGGAGCGAAGACGTAAGCAAGGGCTGCCCACAGCTTATCATCGCTGGATACTTCCATCATAGGTGCTTGAGACATGGTTTATTCCTCCGAATAAGTTGTTTGAATTTTAAGTATTTTACAACCAATCTACACAACGTGCAACCAAAGTAATTCACCCAATGGTACTGATATGTTAAAATTTGCACATGTCAATTCGTGTTGTTTTTATGGGTTCTCCCGATTTTGCTCTGCCAAGCCTTCGTGCTCTTGCCGATCACTATCCTGTTGTTGGGGTTGTGACACAGCCAGATCGTGCCTCTGGGCGCGGACGTGAGCTCAAAGCCCCGCCGGTAAAGCTGCTTGCACAGGAATTGAATATCCCTGTGATGCAGCCGCAAAAATTGCGAGAGCCTGAAGCCATGGCTCAATTGCGCGAATGGAATCCTGACCTTATTGTCGTTGCGGCATTTGGACAAATATTGAAAAAAGATGTATTAGACTTGCCCAAATATGGCTGTATCAACATCCATGCTTCGTTGTTGCCACGCTGGCGTGGGGCTGCACCTATCAATGCAGCTGTCCTTGCTGGGGATGCAGAGACGGGCGTGACGATCATGAAAATGGATGTGGGGCTGGATACAGGGGATATGCTTTCGATTGAAAAAGTACGCATCACACCAGACGATACAGCGGGTTCACTCTTCGAAGCTTTATCCACTCTGGGAGCGGATTTACTAATTAAGACCCTGCCCGCTTACATGGGCGGAAAGATTACGCCTACGCCACAACCTGAAGAAGGCGCAACCTACGCGCCGATGCTCAAAAAAGAAGATGGACGGTTGGACTTTGATCAACCTGCCGTGGAATTGGAACGTCGTATTCGGGCGATGAACCCATGGCCCGGTGCATGGTTCGAGTGGAATGGCAATGTGCTCAAGGTAGGGAAGGGTGCTGTCAGCGAAGCAAAAGGCAAAGAAGTGGGGAGCAGGCTTATCGTCGATGGAAGACCCGCGGTACGTTGTGCGGATGGAGTTTTGATTCTGGAAGAAGTCCAACCGCCAAGCAAGAAGATGATGCCTGGGAAGGCGTTTTTATCCGGCGCACGAAATTGGGAATCATCGTAGCAAACTGAATAGTATGGGGTTATAACTTCCAAATTAATCCTTGGAGGATGTATGTTCAATTGGAAAGTATTTCTTGCTGAATTCATCGGCACATTTGCGTTGGTGTTTATCGGTGCAGGGGCAGGTGTGGTACAGGCGGGGCTTGTAGGCGTTGCGCTTGCGCACGGTTTGACCTTGATGGTGTTTGCGTATTCCTTCGGTCATATTTCTGGCACACATGTGAACCCGGCTGTGACCTTTGGCTTGGCATTACAAGGGGTTGTGAAATGGGGCGAGGCGGTAGTGTATTGGGTGGCGCAATGTTTGGGTGCGATCTCTGCTGCTGGTTTGCTTCACTTGGTCGTCTCTCAACTTGGTGGAACGATCAATGCCGGTGCTACTGTGGGTGCATTGACGGATAAATACCCGGTGTATGCCATGTTGATCGAAGCTGTGTTGACCTTCTTCTTGCTCAACACCATATTGCACACGGCTGTGGCAGGCAAGGGCGGGCAATTTGCTGGCTTGGCGATCGGCTTGACTTTGACCGCTGCCATTCTTGTGGGCGGACCAATGACCGGCGCTTCTCTTAACCCAGCACGCACTTTGGGAACGGCTGTGTATACAAGCCCAAGCTTAGCCAATGTGAATACGTATGTCACATATTTGTTTGGTCCGTTGATCGGTGCCACGGCTGCTGTTTTGATTTTCAATGTGTTCAAGAGCGAAGAACCTGTAGCAGAAGAAGTGCAAGCTGCCCCAGAAGAGGCACCAGCGAAACCTGCTGCAAAACGCAAGACAACCGCAAAAGCGAAAAAATAAATTTTATATTTCTGAGAAGCCTTCATCTTCAAGATGAAGGCTTTTTGTTTTACAATTAATCCATTGGAGGCACTCTCATGACTCAATACGTTGGCGCGATTGATCAAGGCACGACCAGTACTCGTTTTATTATTTTCGACCACAACGGCAATGTGGTTGCAGTAGACCAAAAAGAACATAAGCAGATCTACCCCAAGCCGGGTTGGGTGGAACATGATGCTTTGGAAATCTGGCAGCGCACGCAGGAAGTGATGGCTGGCGCTTTGGCAAAAAGCGGACTCTCCTCTGCGGATCTTGCTGCCATCGGCGTGACCAACCAACGCGAGACTACCTTGGTGTGGGATAAGAACACCGGCGAACCTGTGTATAACGCCATCGTTTGGCAAGATACGCGGACGGACGCAATTATTTCCAAGTTTGCCAAACAAGGCGGGCAGGATCGTTTTAGAAAAAAGACAGGGCTGCCGCTGGCTACCTATTTTTCTGGACCCAAGATCAAATGGGTGTTGGAAAATGTAAAAGGCGCTAAAGAACGTGCGAAAAAAGGCGACTTGCTTTTCGGGAATATGGATACCTGGATCATTTGGAAGTTGACCGGGAAGCATGCGACCGATGTGACCAACGCCTCACGCACGATGTTGATGAATCTCAAGTCTTTGGATTGGGATGCCGAAATTTTGAAGGTGATGGGTATTCCGCGTGCCATGTTGCCGGAGATCAAGTCTTCATCTGAGGTGTATGGCTATGTGGGGGCGGGGGCTCCGCTGCGTGGCGTGCCGGTGGCGGGAGACTTGGGTGATCAACATGCCGCACTCTTTGGTCAGACTTGTTTCAAAGCAGGCGAAGCGAAGAATACATACGGCACGGGTTGCTTTATGTTGATGAATACTGGCGAGAAACCGGTTCAGAGCAAGGCAGGCTTGTTGACTACACTTGGGTACAAGATTGGTGATAAGAAGCCGGTCTATGCCTTGGAAGGTTCGATTGCAATTGCTGGCGCGCTTGTGCAATGGCTGCGCGATAACTTGGGCATGATCGAAAAATCTTCTGATGTCGAAGAACTGGCGAAGACGGTGGAAGATAACGGCGGGATTTATTTTGTCCCTGCCTTTAGCGGGCTATACGCCCCATACTGGAAGTCTGATGCGCGCGGCGTGATCGTGGGCATGACCCGTTACGTCAATAAAGGACATGTTGCTCGCTCGGCACTTGAAGCTACCGCCTACCAAACCCGCGAAGTGCTCGATGCCATGGAAAAAGATTCGGGCGTCAAACTCCGCACCTTGAAGGTAGATGGCGGCATGGTGTTCAATGAAATGCTGATGCAATTCCAATCTGATATTTTGAATGTGCCTGTGGTGCGCCCCAAAGTGGCAGAGACCACGGCTCTTGGCGCAGCGTATGCGGCTGGGCTGGCGGTTGGGTTTTGGAAGGATACTGATGAATTGAAAAAGAATTGGGGGCAGGATAAAGAATGGAAGCCAGATATGAATACAAAGACCTGTGCAAACCTGTATGCGGGTTGGAAGAAAGCAGTCACACGCACCTTTGATTGGGTCGAATAAAAAGACAGGACGGCGAAAGCCGTCCTGTTCGTTTAAGCGCGATAGGGTTCTTCTCGCACTATATGCCCATACACGATTTTTAGAAATAAGGCAGGGATGAACCACTCAAACCCAGCCGCAGGTGGAATGACGTAATAATTCACCAGAATAGCCAGCATGATGATTCCCATGGCAGACGGACGCTGAAGATAAAGCGGCAGGCGTTGAACTGTTGCAGAGACAATCAGCATGACTACATACCAGATAATGCCGTAGGTCAGATTCACTTTCCCAAATACAAGTCCGATGAGAATTGGGTGAATGTGAAGAAGAGTAAAAGCAAAATGATTCTTTGCCAGTGCGGTAAAGCCCGTCTCTTCGGGTTGAACGGGGGAGTGATAGAAACGTTTGCAACTGTTGAGTGAATTGGCAACCACACCGCCCAGCACATCCAGGGCGAGCAAGAGGGCGATGGCGTATTGCCACCAAGCCCAGTCCATTGCACGTTGCCACCAATACCAGCCGAGTAAGGCAGTGGAAAGCAAGCCGAAAAACCAAACGAGGTTTTGTTCTGCCTGTGTCGCGCCTGTGCCAAAGAAGCCATCGGGCTTGCCGGAGTATGTCCATTCGATGTTTGTTTTCATGATTATCCTATGGTGGGTTTGCAAAACCAATTGCATGGGTTTAGATATTGTTTGTAACGCGTGACGATTTCTTTGCCGAGCAATGCGCCGCCGACCCAAAAGGTGGCTTCGCCGAAAAAGATCAGCAGGGGAGTGGTGGCGAGTTTGGTGGCGGTGGGAATTGAAAAGAAAGGCAACGCAATCAAGCCACCATACAACAGCGTGGAAAGAATCACCAGACCAATACCCAATGGAAACATCCATGCGGCAGGTGGTGGGGGCGCTGGATTTTTATCGATGAGATGTTTTTTCAGGATGGCGCTATAACGGTTAAGCAGAATGAAATCCGCAAGGCGCGGCGAGGTGGCGTTGATGCCTGCAAAGAGGCGTGTGCTGAACCCGCCCATGATGTGAACTGTGCGGCGGTTGGCGATCATGTTGAGAAGTTCGGCGGCGATTTTTTCGGTGGGCAAAATCTTTACACCCATCTCCTGCCAAATGGCGTGATAGGGACGTTCCGCTTCGGTTTCGGCAGGGCTAGGTGAGAAGTAGCCGACTACGACGTTGCTTTTTTCGATGGCGAGTTCGCGGTTCACAGACTCGATGAAGGTGAACATGCCAGCCCGTGTGGCAGCATCCACACTATAAAAGGGGAAGGCGAGCCTGCCATCGGCGAAGCCGCCAATGTGGACGATTGTGCCGTCGTTTTGGCTTTTTATCAGCGGTAGGAAGGTTTGGGTCAGCAGGATCGCGCCGTGTAAGTTGGTACTGAGGAGTTTGTGGATCTCATCTTGTTGATGTTCTCCCAGCGGCTTGCGGGTATCTGCCCCAATGGCGTTGACGATGACATCCACTTTGCCGAACGAATCAGAAATGAATTGACGCAAAGACAGGTGACTTTGGATATCGTCAAACTCAAGCTTGTGAATTGTTATTGATACAGGCATGGAGTCCGCGAGTTCTTGTAGAGCCTGAAGATTCCTGCCTGCCAGAATGACCCATGCGCCTTGTGCCGCGAAGGCTTGTGCGAAGGCAGAACCTAGCCCGCCGTTTGCGCCTGTGATGAGCACGACTTTATCTTTGAAATCAGGTTTCATTTGTTTTCCAATCCGTTCATGAGAAGTTTGATCGAACTGAGTAGAGTTTTTTTTGCATCCACTCGTTCGGGGTCAAGCATGTTCAATTCGAGTGTGCCTTCGTAGAGTGCGGCGAGAGTCAATGCAGTTTCACGTGCATTCTCAGACTTGAATTCTTTGCGGTCCATGCCTTGTTGGATGAATTGCTCCAGCACGCTACGATAGGTCTGCAAAAATGCGCGGATATGATTCTTAACCTTTGCGTTGCGGTGCGCCAGTGAATACAACTCGTAAGTGATGGGGATGTATTCTTGCGCCGCTTCAATGCTTAGACCGATGTAGGTTTCCAGCCGCGCGCGGACTGTCCCTTCGGCTTCGAGCAATGCACGCAGGTCTTTCACATCCTTATCGATCAACTGCTCCATGATGGTAATGATGATCTCTTCTTTGCTTTTGTAATACCAATACACGCCGCCAACGCTCAGCTTGGCGGTCTTGGCGATATCTTCCATGCGTGCGGCTTCAAAGCCTTTTTTGGAAAAGACCTTGATGGCGGAGTTCAGGATGAGCGGAATGCGATCCGCGCTGACATCGGGCTTAGGGGACATGCTTCCTCTTTATAACTGAATTTGTATTCGGTTATAAAGGTAAAAAAAAATAACCGAATGATTGCTCGGTTATTTTATCGGGTTTGGAATTTTCGTCAAGGGCTTAAACGTCAATGGAAGTTGGCTCTCCCAAATTCAGCCAGCGGACTTTACTTCCCAGTCCTGCCGCTTCAAACTCTTTCGAGATGACCTCTCTGCCCTGCACAAAATGCTTCCAGCCTTCGTAATGGATCGGAATGATCGTGCGCGGATTTAACTTCTGCGCGGCTTTCACGCCATCTTTGGCATCCATCGTAAAGCGGATCGGTCCTGTAATGGGAAAGCTGGCTCGCCCCAAGTGCAGCATTGCCACGCTGACGTTGAAGCGCTCCGCCACGGCGTCAATGCCGCGATAGTAGATCGTATCACCCGTGATGTAGAACGCACCGTTCTGTTGCCCTTCCCATTCAAGCATGAATCCAATCGTCTGCCCCGCGAATGGACGGGCGATCAAATTTCCGTGTTGGGCGGGGGTGGCGGTGATTTTGATCTTTGTATCACCCGATTCCAGAGTCGTGCTTTGCCAATCCGCCATCCCTTCGGCATTGCCGCGCAGGCGTTTTTCGCCAGACGTGGTGGTCAGCACGCGTTTGACTTTCGGTAAAAAGGCACGACCCGCTTTATCGAGATTATCGTCGTGATGGTCATGGCTCAAAAGTACAGCGTCAATGCTGCCAAGTGATTCAATGGAAACGGACGGTGCCGTTAATTTGGTTGACCCCGTGCCCCAGCCGAAGTAATACTTCCCGCCAGGTGGGTCAAATACGGGGTCGGTGAGGAGGCGAAGATTTCCGATTTCGAGTAAAGTGGTTGCTGCACTGATGTGGGTAATGCGGAGTGACATATTTTCAGCCTTTCCTGTTGCTTCAATTTTACCTGCTCATACGCACTCGAGAATTTTTATTTCTGTATAACCCACGCTCCAACCAAACCTTGTAACAGCGGTTGAAAGCGGGTCGCCCTCGCTCCGAGATTTTCGTAAATGACTGGGTCAACGATGCTTCCTTGTCTGGCGTTTGCCCACATGCGCAGACCCAGAATGCGTTTTTGGGGAAGTCCATTTTGGATGGAGTAATTGGCATTTTCCACGGTCATTTGATTTGTCGGTTCGACGATGAGCAGAGTTCCGCCTGGGCGTAGCAAATGCCAAAGGGAACGAAGACCCGCTTCACGGTCAGGAAGAACCGCCAGCAGGGAGGCGGCAGAGACCACATGGGCGGATTCCGTTGGGAGGGTGGTAAAGTCGCCCGTTTGAAATTCCGCTGAAGAATGCGTGCGGCGGGCAATCCGCTTGGCTGAGGCGATCATCTGCGGGTCGGTGTCGAGACCGATGGCGCGATACTTTCTTTCAGCGGCGAAACGGGTGACGAGCCCAGGTCCGCAGCCAATATCCAGCCAGAGTTCGCCATTCCCAATGGGCAAAGATTCAACCGCTTGTTTGTGAAGGTCAAAGTAAAAATTCGCGCCTTGCAGCCAGGTGAACAAGAGTGTTGAAATCATTTTTCCTCTTGTTTCATAAAAATTATGAATCGTATCTTCGTCGCCAGCCACGCTATGACTGCCAGAAGAATCAAACCAATGCTTGCGAGGGATGCGATAAATTTAATGGCTGTAAAAAATGCCGCCGCCAGCGCCAGCGCGTCCAGCCGATTTGGATACGCTATGATGATTGCAACAATGCTTGCGTTTTCAAGGTAATCTCCGACCATTGCGGCAAAAGGCAGCGTGTTTAATAATTGCCAGACGCTGTCAGGCTGAAAGACTTCTCGAAAAAGAAGCGTGATCGCAACGGACAGAAACAATGCCTGCGCGAGCGGAATGAAAAGGTCAACAGGCGAAACGCGCGTCAGGTAGAGGCTGCGCCCGTGCGCCCCATAATCTGTCAATTGGTTGTACAGGGAATCCGCTGATCGCCAAAATTGTGTATCGGGCACATTGCGCCCGCCCGCCAGCGACATGAGTTCTGCCGATGGACTGATGGAGGAGGTCATGGCGTATCCCAGCCCAAACATGATGAGCGTTAACACTAACCACAGCCTGATATTTGCAATTTGTTGGATGCGTTTATTTAGATCATTTAGTAGATTCATCTTCTGTCTCTTTTATTGATTTTGTGGAGAATGAAAACGTTTCATTCTCCACAAAATATTTTCATGATTACGCGCCTGCGGTTACTTTTGGACGCCACAGCGATAGCAGCACGATGAACAAGGTGGCATTGAACATGGGGAAGCCGGAGTGGGCGAGGGCTACCGTTCCTGTTGCGGTGTAGAAGATACCGACCGCCAAATCCACGGCTTGAATCAGGATCATGTTGTTGATCCAGAACATATTCTTTTCGGGCGCGTTGGCAATGACCAACATGCCGATTCCATACGCCAAAAAACGCGCGGCGAGCATTCCCAGTGGATAGGCGTTATCGGCGCCGGGCAGTGAGAGTCCCTGCATGGCTAGAAATTGCAGTGGTAGGAAAAGATAGAACGCTCCCAAGACCAATTGCACAACTCCGATAACGCGTAATAAAACTTTCAATTTCATGATGTTTCTCCTTGGTGGATTTATTTATAAACTATATATATAAAATATATAGTTATTTACAAAAAAAAGTTATTGATTCAGATTCTCCATCAAATCCGCAATGGTGGTCTGTGCGAGGTTGGCTTTCATGCTTTCTTCCGCTGCGGTGAGAACGGCATACACAGATTGATGAGCACGGGTGGGCTTTTTGCCTGTGACCCGCAGTTGATGATCTTGCCGAAACATGGGCTTGCCTGCTTCGATGGCATTGAACACATCCAGCAGCGTGATTTCTTTGGCTGTCTTCGCCAGCCGCACGCCGCCGCGTGAACCTTCTCGGGTTTCGATGATGCCCGCATTTGCCAGGCTGCCCAGGATTTTCACCGCCGAAGGGCTGGGAATATTCAGGGATGTGGCAATTTCCTTCGTCGGGACAAAGTCGAAATATGCCTGCGCGACCTTGTCCCCGACGAAGAGAACGACAAAGATGGCTTGCGAGAACGAGAGAGAATAACTCATAACTATATATATTTTATGTTTAGTTTATTGATTTGTCAAGAAAATAGATACTCAATCGCAGAGATGAGAAGCAAAAATATTGACAATATTATATACATATATATAATATGTGTATATAATAAAATAGGAGATTAATAATGTGGACTGCTGAACATACTATTGTGACGGACGCCTCAAAGGAATCTGTTTGGAAGGCTTGGGCAGATGTGGAAAACTGGAAAAAGTGGGATGAAGGCGTGGAGTGGTGCCGAATGGATGGCGTTTTCCAAACGGGAACCACCTATACCCTGAAGCCCAAGGGTGGACCCGAAGCGAAAGCCGTCATCACCGATTGTCAACCTTTGAAACGTTTTGCCGATGTAACCAGCTTGCCATTGGCAAAGATGGAATTTGCGCATGAATTGAAGGAAGAGCAGGATGGTTTGCATGTAACCCATCGCATCACCATTACAGGGTTGCTGGGATTTTTCTTTGTACAGGTGATTGGCAAGGACACTGCCAGGGATTTTCCAAAGACCATTGCGAGTTTAATTCGCGTTGCCAGGGCAGATTACAAATGAGCGCGCGGTATTGGGTAATTGTGGCGTCCAAGAATCATGTCATGCGCGGCGTACAATCAGGGATCGCGCAAGCCAATCATGGCAAGGCGGCTCCACTCAAGCGGATGAATGTCGGTGATGGCGTGTTGTATTACTCGCCAAAACTTGAGTTCGAAGGGAATGAAAAATTGCAAGCCTTTACCGCCATTGCGCAAGTTGTGGGGGAGGATGTATATCAATTTGACATGGGCGGCGGGTTTATCCCGTTTCGGCGTGATGTAAAACACCTCCACTGTGTGGATGTTCCCATTCAGCCGCTCATCCCTGTCCTGACATTTATTGAGAACAAGTCGAGTTGGGGCTATTTGTTCCGCTTTGGCTTCTTCGAGATTCCCAAAGCAGACTTTAACCTGATCGCCAGCCAAATGACCACGGAGAAAATCCATGCCTGATGAAGTATTTCAATTTGACAATGCAGAAGATAGCCCAGGCTTTTCCCTGTGGCAGGTATCCAGCATGTGGCAGCGCAAGATCAACGCAGGGTTGAAGCCTTTTGGGCTGACCCATGCGCAGTTTGTGTTACTGGCTTCATTGACCTGGCTTGCCAATGGTGAAAAGCCGCTTACCCAGAACAACCTTGCCCATCACGCCAAAATGGACGTGATGATGACATCAAATGTGTTGCGTACCTTGGAAGAAAAAGGCTTGATCGAAAGAAAGCCGCATCCCACCGATACCCGAGCAAAATCCCTTGCTGTCACCAGCAAGGGATTGAAGTTGGCAGAGAAAGCAGTTCAAGTGATTGAAGAAATCGATGCCGCTTTTTTTAGCACACTAGGAAGCAATGCCAGATCATTCAACCAGCAATTATTGAAGTTGATTGATTCGAATTAGCCACTTGTTCTTTTAGTATTTTATCCAATCCATTAAGTAAACTTGCGGCGCACCCAACAAACGATTGGCTTCCTCGGGCGAACCATCTTCACCCCAGTTTTCGTAGTGTTTCATCAAAACAGCCATACCTTTCCATTCAGCATTGAAGGTCAACGTACCCAGCACAGATAGCATGGTCGTTGAAATCGGCGCGACTTTTACACCTGTATGTTGTGAATAAATTTTCATTGCATCACCCATCGTATAGGCTTCAGGTCCGAAGATATACAAATCCTTATTCAAAGTTTCATTAGTTTGATAACTCTTCGAGACCATCCGCGCATAATCTTCCACAGCAATCCAATGCAACGGGTGGATTTGATTTCCAATAAGCGAAATGTTTTTGCCCTGAACGAAAAGTGGAAGCGTCTCCATGAACCATGAACAACGGAAAATAGTATATGGCACACCACTGGATTTAAGAGCCGCTTCGCCCCTGACCTTTGACCTGCTCTCTGGCGTATCAGCCTTTTCCTCGCTGACGGCATACGCAGAAATCAACGTGACTCGCCCGACATTTTTCTCTTTTGCAATGCGAGCAATGTCGCGCACTGCAAAATGATCCATGCGTTCGAAGTCCGCTTCGGTGGGACCACCCTTCAGGCTGATGTGGACTCCGTCCACGCCCGTGAGCGCAGCGCGGAGTGAGGCTTCGTTGTCCACATCACCTTGCATGAGTTCATATCCATCGCCTAAAAGTTTTTTCGCCTTTTCAGGATTCCGCGCTAGCAAGCGGACATTGAACCCGTCCGCTTTGAGTTGCTGGGCAACGGGTTTTCCCAGCATACCCGTCCCGCCGATAATGAGAATAGTTTTATTTCTGTTTTCCATATTCATCCTATAAGTATTTCAATACTTCTTCGGCTTCTTTCCGTGATGAGAAATTTCCACAAAGGATCTTGTAACCATCTTTGAAATAGATTTCCAAACTATACGTCCGTGGACCTGAGTCCCAATCATGTTCACGGACTGCGGATTTGGTCATGTCGTTGAATGAGTAGCGTTTAGTCCGCAAGGCGTTGATGGCGGTCTCATAGCGATGGGTAATGGTACGGGCGTTGAGGTCAAAGATGGCGGTTTGATTCATGCCAAAGAATGCTGCACCAATGAAGCCAAGGCTGATTGCAATAGCGCCCATAGAGATTGCAACGAAAACTAAAGTGATGAAGCTGAAACCTGTCCAGCCGGGTTTGATGAGAAGTTCGTAGGGAGCCAGCCACGGGAATAAGCCGAGAAGGAAGAGGAAGACGCGAATCCCTGTTGACATCGTTTCAGTGATTTCGATCTTCCCGTTGGTTTGGGTGATTTGTGACATGGTTAACTCCTCTTTGGGGATTTTATCTGCCTGAATTTTCAGAGCAACTAACGATTGGTTAACTGTTTTTTGCCCATCAGGATCATAGATGTGATAATGACCACATCTTGTGCAAAGTGAATCGCCCAGGCAATGAGAAGTCCTTGTGTTTCGACGAGGCTCATTGCCAGCAGCCAGCCGAGGAAGCCTGCCATCAAAACGCCGACCACGCCACTGGGCTGACCAAAGTAATGCGGCGCACCGAAGAGAATACCCGAGAGCAATAGGATGATTGGTATGGACACCATTCCGAACAGCGGCGAAACAATGCCCATCCGAAAGATCGCTTCTTCTGAGAACGCATTCGCCACCGAAAAGGGAATGGACCACAGTAGGCTAAAGAGCAGGAAGCGATAATCCACGCCTGCTTTTTTTAATTGCAGGAACATGAAGATGCCTGTCGCAACAGTGATAAAAAATCCAAGAGTAAGGGCAATCTCCAACCAGGTTTCCTGACCTGTCACACCGAGCCATGCAATCTTGCTGATGTGTACGTTGGCATCGCCTACACGGAAGAAGGTTTGGAAATTTTGCGGATTGAGAAGGTACACCAACCCTAGAACAACGGCTGCCAGGATCAACTGCAAAGACTGAAACTTGATCTGGTAGTCTACGGTCTTATCTGTATGAAATACAACCTGGATGTTTCGCACGATGGGGCGCAGGGCAAAGATCCCTGCACCAGCGAGAAGGACAAGAAGAAGGGTGAGAGCTAGTGTCATTTGATTCTCCGAAGTTATTCAGCAATCGTAGAGTGCCAGTAGATGAAGATGGGGGCGCCTATAATTTCAAGTACTGTAAACGCGATAAATGGTATGGGAGGTAAGCCTATAAGGAGAGTAGAGAGTAAACGCCCAACCCCTCCGAGAAAGATCATCGCCCAAAGCACACGGTACAGTTCAAAATGTTTTTCGAGATTTTTCACGGTAGATAAAACTGTCAGCCCGAGACCCAGCCAAAGTCCGCCAAAGAAGCGTAGTTCACTATCGAGTAAAGCAGAGGGAGGCAGGGCAAGGTCGGCAAACAGCGGGTCATAAATGCCCATCATTGTGAGAACACCTGTAATGGTGGGAATCAGCCCAAGAACAATAAGGAAAGCTTGTAATAATTTACGTGACATAGCTACCACAACTGCGGTTTTGCGACCATCAAATACGTGATACCAATGGTGAGGATGACAATGACTGTCCCCAATATAATTCCATTGCGAGAGACGCGCTGATAGTCGGGGTCATCCGCGCCTTTGGTCTCGGCGAGTCTCTGCTGTTTCTTGAGCATGGGTGCATAGATGAAAAGCCCCAATACCGAAATAATCGCATATAAGCTAATTGCCACCGTCATCCACGGCGTGGAGTAGTGGATCTGCCCGCCCACACGCATCATAACCTCACCGGTGATGTATGCCAGAATATAAGCAGGGTTGGCGATCCAATTGTCGAGTAGGCGAATAGTTTTGAGTGTGTACACAAGCGTTTCACGGCTCTTCGGCACGGTCATGAACCACGGAAAGTAGGTTAGGTTTGCTCCCAGTGAAACGATGGCGCAGAGAATGTGTATCCATTTGGCGATTGTATAAATCATGTCTTATCTCCTTGAGTAGCGCCGAGGCGCGTTTAATACACCCACCGTAATAAGGGTGGTTTAATCAACATTTATTTTTTGTGTAAACTTACGAAAGCGGGGGAAGTTTTCGTATACGCTTTATTATTTTTTCATTCCATGCCAGTTCAAACTCGTAATAATCAATTCCATAATCCAGGGTAATCTGCCAGAGTTGGCGCGCCCGTTCAACCCCAATGAACTTGGCGTTCTCATTGATCGCTGCCTGTGCTGAAGTTTTTAAAATTTCCAAATGTTCACGAATTTCTTTTATTCTTGCTTCAAACAATGCTACAACCTCATCATTTGTGCTGGAGTGTGAGAAGAAAATTTGGATGAGGCATGCCTCGCGGACAGGATCCATAGGCAGGGGAGTAATCAGCCAGCGACGTAACTCGCTTCTTCCTTCTGCCGTGATCTGATACTCTTTTCGGTTGGGTTTTCCTTCCTGTGGAATAATCTGCGCTTCTGCCCAACCCTTTTTTTCCAATCCTTCAAGCGATTTATAGATGTGGCTCTGTGTAGCAGACCAAAAATGGGCTACCGACGCATCAAAGAATTTTTTTAAGTCATACCCCGACATGGGCTGAAAATCGAGTATGGCAAGGATAGCGTGCTCTAAAGGCATAATACTCCTCTTATTTTATATAACTATATAGGAATATTATCAAGTAGTACTATATATGTCAAGGGTAATTTAACTTTACTTTTGCTTTCCTTTTCCAAATAATGTTTTTTTGATATCCCCAATCATTCAGCCCAAAAAATTAGAAATCATCGTACAATTAACCCCGTATTGTGAAGGGATGTTCAAATGAATCGTTCAGAAATTCTAATGCAGCTCAAAAATAATCCTGAAGTTTCTGTCTTAATCGTGGGAGCAGGGATTAACGGGATCGGGACTTTTCGTGATTTAGCATTGAATGGAGTCGATGTATTGCTTGTTGATCGGGGAGATTTCTGTTCAGGTGCAAGCTCTGCTTCTTCTCACATGGCACACGGTGGGATTCGCTATCTGGAGAACGGTGAATTTCGGTTGGTACGTGAAGCGGTCAAAGAGCGCAACCGTATGATCCAGAATGCTCCGCATATTGTCAAACCGTTGCCAACAACCATCCCCATGTTCAAATATCTATCTGGCATCTTGAATGCGCCGTTGAAGTTCATGGGCTGGCTCGATAAACCCTCAGAACGCGGCTCGATCATTATCAAATTGGGGTTGATGATGTACGACGCTTACACAGGTAGTCAACGCACGGTGCCGCGCCACAAATTCTATTCCCGTGCCGAATCGCTTTCCAGGTGGAATAAGTTGAATCCTGAGATTGTTAATACAGCGGTTTATTATGATGGGTTGATCTCCAACCCTGAACGCCTTGCACTTGAGATCATGTTGGATGCCGAAGCTGAAAATACAAACGCCCGCGCCTTGAACTACGTCAGCTTAGTGGGCGGCTCTGGCAAGAACGTTATCCTTCGTGATGAATTGACCGATGAAACCGTTGAAATCCAGCCAAAGCTGGTCATCAACGCCGCCGGTCCGTGGATCGACTTTGCCAATCACAGCTTAGGTGTGACCACCAAGTTTATTGGTGGCACGAAAGGCTCACATCTTGTTCTGGAGCACCCAGAGTTGCGAACTGCGATTGGTGATAATGAATTTTTCTTTGAGAATAAAGACGGGCGCATTGTGTTGATCTTCCCGTTACAAGATCGGGTCTTGATTGGCACTTCTGATATCAAGATTGATCATCCAGATGATGCAAACTGCACCGACGAAGAGGTGGACTATTTCCTCGAATTGACCGCACGTGTTTTCCCGAATATCAAGGTGACTCGCGAACATGTAGTCTTTGCTTTCTCAGGCGTGCGTCCGTTGGCAAATAGCATGGCAAAAACCACTGGTCAATACAGCCGTGATCACCATATCGAAGTTCTTAGCGGTGATTGGACCAACTTGAGCTTCCCTGTCTATTCGCTGGTGGGTGGCAAGTGGACGTCCTTCCGCGCTTTCTCAGAGGAAGTAGCCGATAAGGCTTTACAGTTCCTTGGTGTTCAACGTAACAAAGGCACGCAAGAACTTCCGGTTGGTGGCGGGCGAAATTATCCGCGCACGAGCGATGAGCGCACAAAATACATCAACGGGCTTGCCGCGTGGACGGGGCTTTCCCGCGAGCGCCTTGAAACACTGTTCGAACGCTATGGCACGCGCACCGAGACGATTGCTGAGTTCATGAAGGTGGCAACAGACGCACCCTTGAACTCCTTGCATACCTATTCCAAACGCGAACTGCTCTTCTTGATCCAACATGAAAAAGCGGAACATCTTGACGATTTGCTTCTACGCCGCACCATGCTTGCCATGTTGGGTAAGCTCACGCGCGATGCAGTCATTGAATGTGCCATGTTGATGGCAGATGCCCTGAACTGGAGCCTGGAGCGTAGAAATGCCGAGACGGAGAGAACGCTCCGTGTGTTGGCAGACCGGCACCGGGTTCGGTTATGAAGCGATACAAACGAACGCCGCCGTCATCGGCGGTGTTTTTGTCTGCGTGGTAGAATCTTTCTGATGTCTCCACGTCAAAAATCCAAACTCCAAATCGATCTTGTCATTCCTGTTTATAACGAAGCGGAAGCCATTCGACAAACCTATGCGGATATTTGCCAGGTGGTGGATGCGCTGCCATACGATTTTCGATTCATCTATGTAGATGACGGCTCAAACGACGGGACAGCGGATACGCTTCGAGGGATCTCTACCAACGACCCAAGAGTGACTCTGCTCCAGCTCAGCCGCAACTTTGGTCATCAAGCCGCGCTTACCGCCGGCATGGATGCTTCTCAAGGCGATGTGATGATCTCGCTGGACGGCGATGGGCAACACCCACCTGCATTGATCCCCAAGATGATCGCTTTGATCGAACAAGGCTATGATGTGGTGCAAGGGCAGCGCATTGAAGAAGACCGTGCGGCTTCGTTCAAGAAAGTCACTTCCAATTTTTTCTATTGGCTTATCAATCGCATTAGCGGCACACAGGTCTTGCAAGGTGCCGCAGACTTTCGCGCGCTTTCAAAGAATGCGTTGAATGGCGTGCGGTCTATGCATGAATATCATCGCTTCTTGCGCGGTATGATCTCATGGATGGGGTACAACAGCGTCATTCTGCCGTATCATGAGCCGGAACGGATTGCCGGTAAATCGAAATACTCATTAGGCAAGATGTTTCGTTTGGCGTCTGATGCTATCTTCTCGTTCTCACTGGCTCCACTTTATATTGGGTTAAGCGCCGGTTTTGTATTTTTTATTTTGGCTGGCGTGCAGTTGATTTATGTTCTGTCTTTGTGGCTTACTGGCAACACGCAACGTGTGGAACCCGGTTGGAGTTCGTTGATGGGTGTTTTGTTGATCGCTAGCGGCATCATCATGATCTTACTGGGTTTTATTGGCGTGTATGTTGGTTATATCTTTCAAGAAGTGAAGCGCCGCCCAATTTATCTTGTGAAGGGGAGAACTCCAGATGGCAGAGACGAATAAACCAAAAATATTCAATATCACCTTGTTACGGCATGGTGAGTCGGTGGGGAATGCAGAATCGCGCTGGCAGGGGCAGTCAGATTTTCCGCTCACCGATCGCGGAAGGAAACAAGCCCAAGCCTTAGCCGAACGTTGGAAGCGCGAAAAGATGAAGTTCGACTTCGTCATTTCCAGTCCGCTTTCAAGGGCGCGGGAAACGGCAGAGATCATTGCCGCAAAACTTGGGTTGACAGTTGATTTTGAACCGCTGTGGTTGGAGCGCGACAACGGTGAATTTGCCGGGCTTACACAACATGAAGTGCGCAATAACTTTTCACACCCTGATTTCACCACCCCCTATGACGCAGTGGGAAATAATGGAGAAGGGGATTGGGAGTTGTTCCTGCGTGCCGGGCAGGCATTACACGATTTACTTAAGCGTGAGCCGGCTCGTTATCTGATTGTTTCTCATGGCGGGTTGTTAAATCAGGTCATGCATGCTGTGGTGGGCATTGTCCCACAAGCAAACAATGCAGGGACGCGTTTCCGCTTTAGTAACACTGCCTTTGCTCAACTTTTATATTTTCCGCATCAACATCGCTGGGCAATTGATAAGGTCAATGACCATGCTCACTGGTTGGATGCTGAATAGTATCTAGTGTTTAATTCATAGACCAAGCATTAAGCCCCATTTCATAACCTTAGAAAGCAAAATAATCCATGTCACTTCCGTCTTCTCCGTCTTCTGAACTGAAATTTCTTGTCTTTGGGGCTGGTGCAATTGGGACCTACATTGGTGGTTCGCTTGTATTAGCAGGGCACCAAGTCGTGTTCGTAGAAAAGCCGGCGATGGTAGAAGAATTACGTGCCAAAGGTCTGCGGCTGGATCTGACGGTAGATGAACGCCGAAATACAAAAGATGTCAGCATTGTAGAGCCACGATCTTTTGTCATTGTGCCTTCCTTGGAAGAAGCCTTGAAGTACGGACCATTTGATGCGGCGCTTTTTGCCTTGAAATCTTTTGACACTGTTTCTGCCATGGAGGGACTGAAACCCTTTGCCGATAAACTCCCGCCTTTACTTTGTCTCTCCAACGGTGTGGATAATGAACCCACCATCGCCCGCGCACTTGGACCCGATAAAGTTATCTATGGTACGGTCACGACCGCCATCGGCAGGCGCGGACCCGGAAGCATCGTCCTTGAGAAATTGCGCGGGGTAGGCATTGCGGCTGGGCATCCGCTTTCTGAACGGCTCGTGGCTGCCTTTGATAATGCTTATCTTAAGTGCCGCCTCTATCCTGACGCCTTGGGGATGAAGTGGTCGAAGATGCTTACTAATTTAGTGTCTAACCCTACTTCTGCGATTCTCAACATGACCGCTGCCGAAGTCTTTGCAGACAAGCGTTTATACAAGATCGAGATCGATATGCTCAAGGAATGTCTGGCAGTGATGGCATCGATGAATCTGGAAGTGACCGACCTGCCCGGCACGCCTGTGAAAGCTCTGGCGTTTGCCACCAAGCTTCCGCTTTGGCTCTCCAAGCCTTTTCTCTCCAAAGCCGCAGGCAGCGGACGTGGCGCCAAGATGCCGTCCTTTCACATTGACTTGTACTCTGGTCGCCCGCAAAGCGAAGTGGAGTTCTTGCACGGAGCCGTTGTCCGTGAAGGCAAGGCACGTGGCATTCCAACGCCGGTCAATAAAGTGCTCACAGAAACCTTGCTTGCTCTCACAAATAAAGAAATTCCACTCGAAGAATTTGCGGGCAAGCCGGAGAGGTTGTTGAAAAAGTTGGGAGGTTGAAAGTTTACAAGTTGATCAACTCTTAACCTGCAAACGTTCCAACCTTCAGACATGTAACACATGATAAAAATCACCCAACCCAATCCCAATGTCGAAGTCCATTTGCCTAACGGAAAGACCCTCATCGGTCCGCGCGGTACGCAAGTGGGGGAGTTTCTTGCGCAGGTTAGTGATGATTTTGTTGCGCCTATTGTGGCGGCGATCATCAATAACGAAATTCATGAGTTAACCTATCCCATCACGTCCGAATCCACCTGCACGCCCGTCACCATGGACAGCGCCGATGGCGCCCGCATTTATCGCCGTTCGATCATCTTTCTGTTGGAGATCGCCTTCTCGCAAAGTTTCTCTGACGGCTATTTGAATATTGACCATTCCGTCTCATCGGGCGGATTCTATTGCGAGGTCAAAGGTCGCGCTGTTCTTTCGCGAACCGAGCTGGATACGCTCGAAAAGCAAATGCGCAAACTGGTCACTGAAGACCATGCTTTTGAACGCCGTGAAGTGCCCATTCAAGAAGCCATCGACTACTTCAGCTTGCACGCGCAAGAAGATAAATTGCGCCTGCTCAAGTACCGCCAAAAAGATTATCTAACCATCTATGCCTTCAATGATCTCATAGATTATATGCACGGATACATGGTTCCTTCTACGGGTCATCTCAAATGGTTTGCATTGAAGAAGGTCAATGGCGGTTTTATCCTGCAATATCCGCGCCGAAATGCGCCGACCAAACTCGAACCACTGGGTGACTATCCAAAACTATTACACACCTTTCGCCAATATGGCAATTGGCTTGAAACGTTGCGCATCGATAATGTTGGCGCTCTGAACGATGCCATCGAGGCAGGGCGTGCTGATGAGATCGTGCTGGTTTCTGAAGCTTTGCATGAGCAGGGAATTACAGATGCGGCTCAACAGATCGCAGAGAAAAATTCGCGCATTATTTTGATCGCGGGTCCATCGTCATCTGGCAAAACCACATCCTCACGTCGCCTTGCCGTTCAATTATTGGCGCGTGGCATTTCGCCATACCCGCTGGAGTTGGATAATTATTTTGTAGACCGTGAAAAGACTCCGCGTGATGAAAATGGTGAGCATGATTTTGAAGCCATCGAAGCATTAAATCTGGAGCGGCTTGCGCGCGACATTGAAAAACTTGTCAGTGGCGAAGAAGTTCAACTTCCACGATACAACTTCAAGACCGGAAGAAGCGAGGAGGGAGATGTCATCCGGCTGCGCGATGGTCAACCGCTCATCCTTGAAGGCATCCATGGATTGAACCCCCGCCTCATCCCCGAACGTTGGTCTGATTCAGCGTTTCGACTTTATGTCTCCGCCCTGACCCAGCTCAACCTAGACCGCCACAACCGCGTCTCGACCACAGACACGCGCCTCATTCGCCGCATCGTGCGTGATGCCCGCGAACGTGGATACTCTGCCCAAGCCACCATCTCGCGTTGGGAATCGGTGCGACGTGGCGAGAAGCGGCATATTTTTCTATATCAGGAAAATGCCGATGTGATGTTCAATTCTGCGTTGGTGTATGAGCTTTCGGCGTTGAAGCCGCTGGTGGAACCGCTGTTACGCCAAGTGCCGCATCATGCCCCCGAATACATTGAAGCCCGTCGTTTGCTTGCTTTCCTTGATTGGTTCCTTCCCTTGGATGCGAGTCTGATCCCCATGAATTCCATCGTGCGTGAATTTATCGGCGGCTCCAGTTTGAAGGGTTTCAAGATTTGGAGAGGGTGATTAAAAGCAAACCTCCGAGGTCTTCAAGACCTCGGAGGTTTTTTTATTACCTCAAGATATTTTCAATTTGCTGCAACTCATCCCCTGAAAATTCAACTTTACTCAACATCCCAACTGCATCTTCGATCTGGCTGACCTTGCTTGCGCCGATGAGTACAGAGGTCATGCCTTCGTGGCGGAGAACCCATGCCAGTGCCATTTGCGCGAGGGTTTGTCCGCGTTGTTGGGCGAGGGCGTTGAGCTTTTGCACTTTGGCGATCCTATCATCAGTGATGTGAGCCGGTTTGAGGAAGCCATGTGCTTTGGAAGCGCGTGAACCCTCAGGAATGCCGCCCAGATATTTATCGGTGAGCAAACCTTGGGCGAGTGGTGAGAAGGCGATACAACCAACCCCTTCTTCCTTCAAGGTTTGAAGCAGACCATCTTCCACCCAGCGTTCGAACATGCTGTACTTTGGTTGGTGGATCAGACAAGGCGTGCCCAGTGATCGAAGGATTTGGGCTGCTTCACGGGCTTTATCGGCGGGGTAATTTGAAATGCCTACATACAATGCCCGTCCACTGCAAACGATGAAATCGAGTGCCTGCATGGTTTCTTCCAGCGGAGTATCTGGGTCGGGGCGGTGATGATAGAACAAGTCCACGTATTCCAGTCCCATGCGTTTGAGGCTTTGGTCGAGGCTGGCGACGAGATACTTGCGCGAGCCCCATTCTCCATACGGACCTTCCCACATGTAATAACCTGCTTTGGATGAAATGAATAATTCATCGCGCCAGGGGTGCAGGTCTTTTGCCATGATCTGCCCGAAAGTCTCTTCTGCCGAGCCGGGAGGCGGACCGTAGTTATTGGCAAGGTCGAAGTGGGTGATGCCGAGGTCGAAGGCGCGTAGCACCATGGCGCGGCTGTTTTCATACACGTCCACGCCGCCAAAGTTGTGCCACAAGCCGAGCGAAACCGCAGGCAGTTTTGCTCCGCTTCGCCCTGAGCGGCGATATTGCATGGATTGATATCGAGAGGTGGATGGGAGGTAGTTCATGATGGCTCCTATATTCATTTTTTGTCACTCTGAGGGAGCGTTCTTTGCGACCGAAGAGTCTCAACAATTATTTTAGAGATCCTTCGCTGTCGCTCAGGATGACAAATTAATTCTTACACAAATCCGTGTTCGATCAAACTATTTGCCATCGAAAGAATGGCATCCTTCAGCGGGCGCGGACTCCATTTGAGGATGCGCTTCGCTTTTTCATTAGACTGTTCATGTTCGATATCAAGGCTTTCCGTGACGCGCGCGATCTTTTTATCGAACAGACCTAAAAATCGTACAGCCCAACTTGGGAATTCAAAGGTTGGAATCTTATACCCGCGCGGTGCGAATTCGGCGTGAAGTATGTCTGCGATCTCTTTGAGCCATGCCATTCCGCCAGAGCATAAGAAACGTTGCCCGGCGGCTTCGGGGGTGGTCATGCCGAGGATGATGGCTGCTGCTACATCGCGCACATCGACTAACCCCATTTTGATTCGCCCCACGCCTGGGACTTGTCCCAGCATGTAGGTGCGGATGACTTCCACAGAGGTGCGGAAATTTTTATTCGGCACGGGTCCTAGAATCAATGGCGGGTTGATGGCGACCAGCTCTATGTGATTCGTATTTTCTGGTCCGTTGATAAAGTCCCATGCGGCGCGTTCGGCGAGGGTCTTGCTCTTGGCATATGCTCCAATATTGTTCTCAACAATCGACCAGTCATCTTCGGTAAAGGTGCGATGTTTATCTTTATACCCAGAAGACACGGCAGCAACAGATGAAACCTGCACCACACGCTTCACCCCAGCCTTGTGCGCGGCTCGCAGCACGCGCAATGTCCCTTGCACGGCGGGGATGATCAACTCATCTTCGTTTTCAGGTTCGAATAACGGAAACGGCGACGCGACATGTAGCACATAATCGATGCCGTTCATCGCCTCATCCCACCCTGCGTCTTGTTCCAGGTCCGCGGCTTTGAACTCCAGCCGGTCATTGGGTTGACCATACTTCGTTACCGCCTCGCGGACTTCGTTCTCTTTAGATAAAGAACGTATCGTTCCGCGTACGGTGTAGCCTTGTTCTAGTAATTGAAGGATGGTGTGAATGCCGACGAAACTGCTCGCGCCGGTGACGAGAATAGGCTTGGATGAAATTGTCATGTTAGAAGAGTCCTAAGAGAAGTAATGAGATCAGTGTTCCAAATGCACCACAGGAAAAATTGACGAGGTCATTGTCCAGCCACTTCCAGCCGCGGATGTGAACCGTCTCTGTACCGCAGGTATGGAGCGGATGTTTCTCGGTCTCCTTTTGGTCTTTGGGGCAGAAGTACATGGCTTGGACTGTGCCGCCGATCAGCGAGTCGAAGAGCGAACCAGCTAACCCGGCGAGAGTGATGACTGGAAACAGCGACCAGTTATCCGTTAGGAAAGAGGCGAGGAAGGCGATTAATGCGGAACCGGCTAGAGAGGCGAGTGTGCCGATTAATGAGATTCCGCCTGAGGTGCCTTTTTCCACGACCTTGGTTAAGTTGGTGATCATGCGCGGAGGGTTGGGATTCAAGACGCCGAGTTCGGTTGCCCAAGTATCGGCATTGACAGCGGCGAGCGATGCGGCAAAGGCCGCCCAGACCCAGACTTCATTGGGATAAAAAAAGTGCAACGCGGCGAAGAGGGTGGCGATGCCGCCGTTGCCAAAGACCTGACCTGCATCACGTTCATGCCCTTTTGAAAATTTTTCTTCGAGCTTGGCTTTGCGCTTTTTGAAAGCATGGCTCAAGGCAGATGATGTGATGAAGAAGGTGAGCAATAGAATTGCCCAATTCAAACCCCCAATGCCAAAGATGATCGTACCGGTGAAGGCTGCTGCGATGGCTCCGCTTTGGTTGAGGCTGCGGGCTTTGTATGCGAGAAAGGCGATGGCGAGTGCGAGAAGAAAACCGAGGAGAAGTTGCATGAGTGAGTTGGAAGGTTTGAAAGTTGATAGATTAGAAGGTTGTAACTTGAAACTTGCAAACCTTCTAACTTTTATACGGGGGTTGTAACGATGAATAGAACCGCGAGCAAAAACAGTAAGCTGGTGAAGGTGCTTGAACCCCAAACGATAAAGGCAAGGATGCGTTCACGTTCCCAACGGTAGAAATAAAGCCCCGCGATCCACCCGGCGACGGCGAGTAGAAGACTCGCAACCGGGAAGATGATTAACTGCGAAGAAGGGACGGTTTCAAAGGCGCTGCCTACGGTTTGGACGGCGAGCGCCACTTGCGGCGTGGATGGGATGATGAGGCTCGCCCAAATGAACAAGCCAATATTGAGGAAAAGTGCCGAAAGCCATAAGTAACGAGCCATGCCGCTTTCCCACGCTTGCGAAACGATGAACGATGGGTAGACCGATTTGGCTTCGGCGGGGGCGAGGCTGCCCATCTCGGTGGCGCGGGCAAAGGTCTGTGCAAGACCAGATGGGTTATCGGGCGAAATGACAAAGACTCGTTTGGCAGTGGCAATCAGTAAAAGTTTTTTTGCGTCTGATGCAATAAACTCCACACTGCCGAGGTCTGGGTGGCGGCGGATGCCAAGCAATGCGCCGGGCAATGGCAAGGCAGGCAGATTCAGTGGGTTGGTCAAATCTTCGGCGGGGCGAATCCATTCAATGTCTGAAAGGGGAATATCTTCCACGCGCAAGCCCCATTGAATGGCAAGGCTGTCACGGTCGATCTCATAGCTGGCGCGATAGAGGGCAAAGATGCGATATGCAAAGAAAGGTATCGGTGCGAAAGCTGCTAACGACACTAAGAGCCAGATCAAGAAGGCAGGTCCTACATCGGCGGAGGTGAGCTGAATGAACCCGATCGTCACCACTACGAGGAGGACGAAGAGGATGATGCCGTGAATGAGAAGTCCGCGCTGTTTGGGCGGTGGGAATAAACCAGTGTTCATTTAGTTAGTAGTTGCTGAAATATACATTTTTTAATAATACATTACTTGGTGCAGATTCTTTATAAAGCAGATCTACATCGGCTTTGTCATTGATGTTGAACATAAAACCAGAGCTTGGCATTCGAATGGTCTTCTTATAGGTTTCGCCGCCAATTTCATAGCGGACATTCACATAGTATGTATATTGTCTGGATTTGATACGCCCGTAATCATCTTTTTCTCTTCTTTCATGGTGATTGAAGCCTTCCACAAAGCCTTTGACGACCGATCCATCTCGAAGAATGGACATCACGGTATTGTATCGAACGGCGAATACGAACAATGCGATTAATGCGACGGGTAAAGCTACAAAGGGAACAATTTGCATCAAGATCGGATCTACAAAGTATGCACCACCTAACACAATCAAAGCCACAGCAAGTGCTTTAATGGAATTCTGGATCGTAAGGTCCCTTCTAAATAAATTGTAAAGATTTGGCATTTTACTTTCCATACATCACCTCATAAAATGAAACTCAAAACCTGGTCTAAAGAGATCATTTCGATATTCTGTTGGCTTCGCTTTTTTAATTCTACCATTCCGTTCTGAAGCCCTTTTTCGCCAACAGTCAGGCGCACAGGGCAGCCGATCAGGTCGGCGTCATTGAATTTGACGCCAGCACGTTCGTCACGGTCATCAAATAAAACTGCAATACCTGCATTTTGCAGTGCGTTATAAAGTTCTTCGGCTTTGGCTTTGGTGTCTATCGTCTTGCCGGGCACATGCATTAGGTACACATCGAATGGAGAAGCCGATGCGGGCAAGGTGAGACCTTTATCATCGTGATGGGTTTCGGCGAGAGCGAGCATTAGATTTGTGAGGTTCGTTTCACCCTTTGAAGCAAGCTGCAATGCCGATAACACCTCAAGCGGATTTCCACACTTCGCACACGCATCCCCGGCTTTGGCTTGCACCAATTCTGCAACCATCTCTGCGGCATAATCTCGCGGATAATTTGTGTTGAGCAGATGATAGTCTTTCTCATTCGCACCTGCGACTAAATTATTTGATTCGGGAATTAAGTCATCGACGAGGATGAGCGCATCCTTCAAGCCAATCGGTGACGCATACCCCGCCTCTGCCCCAGACCTTGAAATGGATTCTGCATCTGCAAGCTTTACCTCACCGATGAGTTTGCTTAACTTTGCTTCGCTCAGCTGCATATCTCCACGCACGGCGATGAATACAAACTTGTTATCCGCCTTGCGGACGTACATCAGCGCTTTGGCAGTCTTCTCTTTGGGAATGTTCAGCAGATTTGCCAATGCCTCGATCGTATTGCACTCCGGCGTGGACACTTTCTCCAGCGGCTTTTCTTCTTCGCGTGGCAGTGGAGTTTTTTTGAATTGTGCCAGGTCAAGCTGTTCGGCATATCCACAAGAGGGGCAGTGGGCGAGTTCAATGTTTCCTGTAGAAAGCGGAAAGTAGATGGCTTTGTCGTTTTTATGAAGCGGCAAAGAAAGATCAAAGAGGAAAGAAGGATCTTTTGCTCGTAATCGCGCCAACATGGCTTCACCCAACGGCAGGATCTGATTCTCGCGAGTCACATACCCGGCGCGGACGAGCCAGCCAAAGCCCTGAGTGCGGGCGTTGTTTGGGAATTCACGTTGTGTTTGAATGGAGAGGGAGGTGTATTTCATAGATATTGTAGGGACAGAGCTCGCCCCTGTCCATGTTGGGATAAATTTCAAAAAGGGCGACCACAAGGGTCGCCCGTGCCTTATTGGGATTCTTCTGTCTTTTTCTTGCGCGGCAAGCGTTGTGTACTGACAGGTGTAGATGCCGGTGTAGGCGCTGGTTGTTCAGGGATTTGGATCGGCGTCTGCGCGATGACTTCGGCTTGAGCGGCTTCTGAAGGCGTGGCTTCAGGAGCCGGCTCGAGATTAAGGTCGACCGATTCTTCCATCCGGATCTGACCACGCAGGAACGCGCCTTCTTCGGTCACGAAGGCAGTCGTGATTACGTCACCCCACACACGCCCCGTCGCGCGGATTTCCAGCTTCTGGGTGGTGATATTCCCGCGCACCGCACCCGCCACAATCACGGTGTTGGCTCGCACGTTTTGGCAGGTCACACGCCCGGTCTCGCCGACCACAAGCATACCGCGCAAGGCGATTTCACCTTCGAATGCGCCTTCGATGCGCACACCGCCGGAACCGTTGATGGAACCGTGCCAGATCACCCCAGAGCCCAACACCGAGGTGATGCGCTCTACGGCTTGGACGGGCTGTGCGGTTTCTACGGGAGTATTGTTTCGTTTGAACATGGACGCAATTTTACCGTTAAAACAACAAGGGCGGACTTTACGTCCGCCCTTGTTCACTATTCACTACTTACTATTCACTTTTTTCTTCCACCATTTGCACACCCATGATGTTGAAGCCCGAGTCCACATACATCACTTCACCGGTGATACGCTTCGAGAGGTCACTGGCGAGGAAGGTTGCAGCATCGCCGACGTCTTCAATGGTCACATTCTCGCGCATGGGAGATTTATCTGCAAAGTGCTTGTACATATCGCGGAAGCCACCCACGCCCGCCGCCGCCAACGTGCGGATCGCGCCCGCCGAAATCGCATTAACGCGGATCTTGCGCGGACCAAGATCATATGCGAGATAACGTGTGGCTGATTCCAATGCCGCTTTCGCAACGCCCATCACATTGTAATGGGGGGCTACTTTCACTGCGCCCGAGCCGTAGGTAAGGCACAAGACCGAACCGCCATCATTCATGATTGGCAAAAAGGCATGGGTCAATGCTACAAAAGAATAGACCGAAATATCCATCGCGGTCAGAAAACCCTGACGGCTGGTTTCGTGAAAAGGTCTGCTGAGTTCGTCACGTCCGGCAAACGCAATCGAGTGAACCAAGATGTCGATCTTACCAAAATGGGCTTCGGCTTTCTTCACCACAGCTTCGATCTGGTCGTCTTTGGTCACGTCACATTCTTCGACCCACTGACAATTGATCTTTTCCGCCAGCGGCTTGACGCGTTTCTCCATCACCTCACCAGCATAGCTGATACCAATATTTGCACCTTCGCGCAGGAACGATTGAATGATGCCCCAGGCAATAGATTTATCGTTTGCCAACCCGAAGATCAGCGCATTTTTTCCTTCAAGCAATCCCATAGTCTCTCCTCGTTAAACAACTTTCCAATTTTTTACCAGGAACCGCCACGGCTTACTGAACCAAGGTTCTGGCGTAGTGTTTAACCCCACACGGGCGCCAATCGTCACGCTTTTTTCAGGGACTTTAACCCCCGCCTCGATCCACAGACTTGAGCCTGATTCCGTTAAATCGACATAATTCTCGCTCTTAGTAATTCCCAGCGCCTGAGTCAGCTTCCCGGGTCCAAAAGTATCCCGCCCCTGACGCCGATCCATCATCACATCCACGCCTTCAATCGGCTGAATCGCGCGGATCAGCACCGCCGCCGGAAAACCCTCCTTCTCCGTGACGGCGTTCAACATCCAATGATTGCCATAGGTGAAATAAACATACGCATGCCCCGGCGGACCGAACATCGGGTCAGTGCGAATCGTCCGCCCGGCTTTGGCGTGGCTGGCGAGGTCGTCGAAGCCGAAATACGCTTCGGTCTCAGCGATCAAGCCGACTAATTTCACGCCATCGAGAATCCGCACCAAGCGCGCACCAAGCAGTTCGCGCGCTACGGTCAGAGTGGGACGATTGTAGAATTTATGGGGGAGGATCATTTTGTTGAAAAGTTTTAAAGTTCGAACGTTTCAACGTTCAAACATGTCAACTTATAAACGTATCACTTAAACCTTGCATCTCTTTGTAACGTTAGCTTTAACCCTTCCACTAAATTGATGGATGGAGTAAAGCGCAGTTTTTCTTTTGATAAGGTCAAATCCGCTTTCATGCGGGAGACGCCACCGGAGGTTTGGGTGTTATAGACCACATTGGCTTTGCTGTTGGTTACATCCAGAACTGTATTGATCAATTCCTTAATGGATGTTTCCACGCCCGAGCCAACGTTAATGACTAGTCCGTTCATGTTGGGTGATGTAGCTGCTGCTACCATGGCGCTGACTACATCATCTACATAGATGTAGTCGCGGGTTTGGTTTCCATCGCCGTGCGCCACCAACGTCCCGCCGCGAAGCGCTTGCCGCAGGTAGTGGGGGACAACGGGAGGATGTGAAGGCGGCAGGTGTTGCCCTGGTCCGTAGGCATTGAAGATCCGCAAGCTGACGGTTTCAATGTTCCACAAGTTGCCGATTGTGTGAACGTAATGTTCAGCCGAGATTTTTGAAACTGCATAGGGTGAGCGCGGATTGGGGATATCTGTTTCTTTCAAACTACCATCGTTCATGTCGCCATACACTGCGCCGGAAGAAGCGAGCACAACGCGTTTAACGCCAACATCTCGCATGGCTTCCATCAAGGCTACCGTCCCGCCGACGTTTACAGTGTTGTAGTCGCGCGGGTATAGGATCGATTCTTGGACAGAGACACGAGCCGCAACGTGATAGACCACATCCACATCTTGAAGGAGAGTCCACAGTTTGGGGCGGTCGCTCACATCCCCGCGTGTAAAGTGGACATCGGGTGATAAAACTTTGGGGTCGCCGGTGGAGAGATCATCCAAACCGCGCACTTGATGCCCTTCACGGGCGAGATGATTGGCAAGCGAAGAGCCGAGGAAACCCGCAGCTCCGGTGATGAGAAAATTCATAAAAAAGATTATAACCTTGACCACTCAATTTTGATTGACGTTTACAGATTCGTGTGTTATTGTTGAGGTTAGATAGGAAAACGGTAGGTTACGTTGGTTTGAAGAACACCAACGACTCGCAGTTTGACTGCGGGTCGTTTTGTTTTGTCCTCCGATGGAACAAACAGATTGACCTATAAAATGCCCGCAAGGGTATAAAATCTCAACTTGCCATAGGAGGCAAAAATGTCTGACAGAATTATTGGAACTGTGAAGTGGTTCAACGGCGATAAGGGCTACGGCTTCATCGCTCGCGAAGGTGGAGCGGACGTGTTCGTCCACTTCTCCGCTATCCAGGCGGATGGATACCGCAGCTTGACCGAAGGTCAAAAAGTGGAATTCACCGTCGAAAAGGGTCCTAAGGGTCCCCAGGCTAGCAACGTCACTATCCTCGGCTAGTAGACAAAAAAAGAGCCCCGCGATTTCGCGGGGCTCTTTTTGATTCTATTTCTTTCTTGGCGCCAGCCGATTTCTGCCATAACTCTTTGGAGTGGGTGCAGGCTTGGGCGGGCGTTGGCCTTCTCTCGGCGCGCCTCTGCCTCTGCCGCCGGATTCAGAGCGCGGTGGAGCAGCTGCCGTGTAGTCAAAGTCATCAAGGGTCTTGTGCGGAATGGAATGACCCATGATGCGCTCAAGTGTGCGGATCATATCCTTGTCTTCGTCAGTCACCAAGGTGAAGGCATCGCCGGTGCGTTGTGCGCGACCTGTACGCCCAATACGGTGGATGTAGGCATCAGCAGTATCGGGCATGTCAAAGTTGATAACGTGCGAAACGGTTTCAATATCCAACCCGCGGGCAGCGATATCGGTAGCGACCATGATATCGTGCGTTCCGCTCTTGAAGCCTTTGATCGCGGCTTGACGTTGTCCTTGTGTGCGGTCACCGTGCAAGCTGGTGGCTTTGAAACCGGCTTTCTTAATTTGCTCAGAAACCCGATGCGCACGATGTTTGGTACGGGTAAACACGATCACCGAATTGGTATCGGTGCGGTTGAGCAATTCGATCAGCAATTTCGTCTTCAAATGTTGTGGCACCGGGTAAAGCGCATGTTCCACCGTATGCGCAGGTTTGACAATACCCATGGCGATCTTCTGCGGTTCTTTTAACGCTTGCTTTGCCAGCAACTCTACATCCGGCGGGAAAGTGGCAGAGAACATCATCGTTTGGCGTTTTTCGGGCACGGCTTTCACAATACGGCGCACATCGGGCAGAAAGCCCATGTCAAACATACGGTCGGCTTCGTCGAGCACGAGAATTTCAATATTTGCCATCTTGGCATGACCTTGTGCGATAAGATCCAGTAGACGCCCTGGGCACGCCACCAGGATTTCCGCGCCGTTGCGCAAGGCTTGGATTTGTGGATTCGCTCCGACTCCGCCGTAAATGGTTGTGCTCTTCAGCTTTGTCCCCGCTGCGAGGACCTTGATCACGTCGTTGATCTGCTCTGCCAATTCACGCGTCGGTGTAACGATGAGTGCACGCGGCGTATTACGTTGACCATTGAGCAGCTTGTTTAGAATGGGCAATACAAAAGCAGCCGTTTTGCCCGTACCAGTTTGCGCTGTACCGATAATGTCACGTCCGCGAATGGCGGCTGGGATGGCAGCTTCTTGAATGGGGGTGGGGGTCTCATACCCCGCCTTCGTAATTCCCTGCTTGAGGCGGGGGTCGAGATTGAAATTGTTGAAGTTCATAAAGTCCTTTAGAGGTGATAGACACCTAATTCGTGTGTAAATTCATTATATCCCCTATATGTTGTTCGACTGCATTTCTGCCCGGGTCAATATCACAACTGCAATGAGAATCAAAGCCCCGCCAATGAGAACAATGGGAAGGAGTTTGTCGCCAAATAATATGGTTGCCAACAATACAGTGACGATCGGTTCCACGGTGGAGAGCATGGCTGCATTGGTGGGTCCGACATGCTCCAAGCCTGCAAGGAAGGTGGTGACTGGGATGATGGTGGACACGACCACAATACCTGCGATCACCATCCAACCGAAATTCGTCTGTGGGAGATGGATACCGTTGGAAAACGTCAACACACCGTAGACCACACTTGCAGAAGTGAAGATAACAGCCGATGACTGGAACGGGCTGACGTGTTTCATCACATTGGCACCTACGATGATGTAAATGGAATACCCTAATGCAGCGACAATTGCCATGACGGCGCCAATGAGCTGTCCGCTGACGGGTCCAACGGTTAATGCAGTGCCGCATAATGCAATGACGAGCGCTATTGCTTTGGTACGAGTGAGTTTTTCTTTCAAGAAGATCATTGATAAGATGGCGACGAAAAACGGATACAGATACAGAAGCAAAGCAACCAAACCAGCCGATGCATATTTGATGGCGGTTAGATAGAGAAAGGACTGACCCGCATACCCGATGCCACCCATGCCGATCAGCTGGGCGAGGACGCGTCCGCGTGGGAAAGGCTCCTTGCGCAGGATCAGTATCAAGGTCATGAAAGAGGCGGAGAATCCAAAACGTAGAAAAAGGAGGGTGAAGGTGTCTATGTTTTCGGCGTAGGCATAACGCCCGAAGATGGCGAGTGTCCCAAACGATGCGGCAGAAATGGCGATCAAAATAATTCCGGTAAGTCTTCTCATAGCGGGCAACTATACCCGAAAAAAAACTCCCCATTGAAGGGGAGTTTATGCTGAGACCGAGATTGGGATCAAATCGGTTTTGTGATGTGAGAAGCCTTCCCATATCTCTTGTGGATACACAATCTGATTCGTGCCGGGGAGTTGCTCCATGGCAAGCCCGGTATTCAGGTTGATGCCAATAGTTTGATAGGCTTTGTACATCAGTTGACTGCAATAAAACGCTTCTTCGGTTTCTGCATTGAAAAAATTCAGGTTATATGGTTTGCCAACCTGTGCAAGAATATAATTGGCAATCGCCATGCGTAAATGATATTCATCTTCTTCTGAATAACCAAGCACATCCAATGGTGCGGCAATTCCATAGAACGTATCGAACAACAAGCCGCGCTGGCGTGCCATGCGTTCGGTGTCCCATACGCCATTGGGCACATCAAATGTGATAACGCCCTTCGCGCCAGCTTCGGCACAGCGCCCATCGGGTCCGAGATAGATGGCAACATGGTCCACATCTCCCGGCACAAGCCGACCGATAAGCCGCCAAAACTCGCCCGGCAAAATATCAGGCTTGCCATTCATGGTGCAAATGATATCGCCTGTTTGGACAGGCATGCCGTTGATCTGATAGCTGTAAACCGTCATGTTAATTTATACGAAGGTTTACCGCAAAAGTTTCTACATGAACGAAAGTAGAAAATTCCGAATCTGACTCGCGGTCTGATTCCACTTGGGCTGACGCTGGTAACGACTCCGCGCTGCGAGGCTCATCTCCAAGAGGATATCGCGCCTCTCGCTCAGGAGTTGCAGTTTTTCTGCCAACCTGTGAGCGTCTCCCGGCTGGATGAGAAACCCAGTCGCTCCATCGTCAATCACTTCTGACGCTGCACCTAACGTGGTGCCAATTGCGGGCAAACCGAAGCCCATCCCTTCGAGGTAGACAATGCCGAAGCCTTCATAGCTGGATGGCACCACAAGAACGTGGGCGGATTTGAGTTTCTCGATGAGGGGTTGATTATTTAGTGATGAGTGAAACGTGACGTGTGAAGTTAGGTTGTTGGTCGTGACAAAGTTTTGCATCTGTTTGGCATAGGTTGGGTCACTGGTGAGCGAGCCAACGATATCTACCTGGTAACTGGTCACTGGTAACCGGTTTACTGCCTGAAGAAGTGTAAGCAACCCTTTACGCTCTATCACGTTCCCAAGAAAAAGAATATTCAGTTCTTTCTTCCCACTTCTTTCTTTTATCTCTTCTTCCGAAAGCGCCTCCCCGAACCGATCCGTTGGCGGGAATGCCACTACCTCTGGCAGATTATTCCCTATTAACCTATTCACTACTCCCTTTGTCGTCTCAGAATTGAAAATAAACCCGTCCACACTTTGCAGATATTTTTTCTCTACCACGCGATAAAAATTATTCTGCCATTGCGGGCGGAGCTCAGAGCAGCGCAGGTGATGGACAAGGCTGATGACGGGGTAGGGATGTGGACGTCGATTCGCGAGGATGAGCGAAGGGTGATTGAGCTCGTCTTGGATCAAAATATCCAAATCAGGCGGGAGTTTGAATGTGAAATTATCCGTCAGGTGCGCGGCGTAATTCCGCCAGGGGAGTGAGATGATCTTTACCGTGTCACCTTGCGCGCGAAGATAGTCCACCAACATGCGGTCATACATGTACCCGCCACTTAGGGTGTCGAGCGAACCGTAGATTACAAGTCCGATTTTCATTGAGGTAGAAAGTTAACCTTCAAACTTGCTAACCTTTCAACCTGTCAACCTGGTATGCTGCCCACGCGTTGGCATGTTCCCACAAAACGACCTTCAATCCGCTGATGTTCTTGGCTTGGATTCGTTCGCTGAGAGTGGTGGCGAGAATCCGTGCAAAATGTTCAATGGATGGGTTCAGACCGGCAAATTCTGGTTTATCGTTGAGCATTTGTTCTTTGTAGTAACTCACGATTTCATCGAGATGTTTTTCCACATCCACGATGTCCACAAGATAGCCGTGTTGGTCAAGTTCGTTTCCTTCAAGCACAAGTTCGAGGGTGTAGTGATGCGAGTTGGGGAAGTTCTCTGGTCCCCAGTCTCCGCCGATCAAGAAGTGACGTGCAATAAATTCGCGCCGTACGCCAAGTGAATACATGTACTGTCTCCAAAGTAAAAGTCAGGCTTTAGGGTTTGATAGCCTGCATGATCAAAAATCCATTGTTTCGTTCGATGGGCATTGCAAAATCAAAATGGTTGATCCGTGAACAGTAATCCAGATCAGAATAGGGGAATTGCGGATGCTCTTCCATGTGTTGAAGCGCATCTCTTGAGTCATAGACACGTTTGATAAATACATCGTCATTAATTGGTTGTCCAGTAAATTTCTTTTCTAAATAATCAGCACAGGCAATATCTTCATCGTTATTCATTCCGCCAGTGATGACAAACGAAACTTCAACAGGCTTTAAGTTCAAAACATACTCAACCGTCGCTCCTGCTACGACAAAACTAGTTGCCAGCATGACTTCCGCATTCACCGCGCGGACGGCGCCCTGAGTCCCTGCGCCGGTGCGTTGAATGAGCGTGATGCTGGTCAGGTCATGTTCGAGAATGCGTGTGGGCGAGTTGCCAAAGTCGAAGCCTTCTGGTGGGATGCCGCCTACTTCGCCGATGGCTTTTGAGCTGGAAATTTGAGATTTCAGGGTTAGGGCTTCGTCCACGGTGCTGACGAGCCGAATCTCTTTGGCATTTCGCGAAAAAGAATATGCTGCCGTTGAAAAGGCACGTAATACATCAATGATGAGTACAATGCCTGTAGCTTGATGACAATCTTCAAGAGTATAGCGGTGGAATTTCATTCTCCCAACCTCTTCAGCAGAACGCCAATCACGACTGCCATCAAAGAAGCGAAAAACAAAATCACATTTATTCTTCCAAGTGTTTTCATCTGAGGCGGGATGATGTTAGTAAACCCAAAACATAGCATGGTCATGCCAACTGCAAAGACTTCCCATGTGTGTGGGTCGTTGAAAATGGCAATGCGGTTCGGGCGAAGATCAATATAGGGCAATATATTTAAAGAAACCAACATCGTTAAAACACCACCTACAATCGGCAAGCCACTAAGGAAGAACTTCCCTACAGGACTGTTCGCAAACTCTTTGCCTGACATGGGTTTATTTTCCATATTCAAAGATGACCTGTAGCGTCTCTTGCGGATGTTCATCCAGCAATGGATAGGCTTTTACTGCGTCTTGCAGTGCAAAGCGATGAGTGATCCACTTCTGTGGTTGGATGCGCTCCAACGCCTGCCATGCCACCTCAAAACGGCGGGACTTATCCCAGCGTCCGCTTAACTCTGGCGAAAGGCTGCTGACTTGCGACGAGATAAGTTTAATGCGCGAGCGGTGAAATGAACCGCCCAGATCGATCTCGGCGCGCTTCTGCCCATACCATGAGCCAATCACGATCCGTCCGCTGAAGGCGGTGTGTTCAATGGCTGTATTTAAAGCGGAAGGGGAACCGGTGAGTTCATAAACCAAGTCAAAAGTCGAAGGTCGAAAGTCGGCAGGTGCAAGTTTATTGACTTTTGACTTTCGACTTTCGACATTAAGCGCATTTCTTCTCAACTCAATTCCATCTACAACTGTTAAGTTCTCAAGCGGAAATTCAGATAAAAGCGAAGCGGTCAAGATTCCCACCACACCTTGCCCCAGCACCATCACACGTTCTCCAAGGATCGGGGCACCGTCTTGCACCAAATTCACAGCCGTTTCCATGTTCGGCAAAAAACAGGCATTTTCTGGAGAGAGGGAATGGGGAATAGGGAATAGGGAAGCGGGCTTTGCAACAAAGTGAGATGTATGCGGTTGAAAGGCAAAAACAGATTTACCCAGCCAGGACTTGTCTACTTGTTTACCTGTTTCCTTCACCACCCCCACACACGCATACCCATACGCCAGCGGATATTTCAACTCGCTACTGACGGTATCATGCGCATCTTGTAACTGTGGAAATTGACCGCGATACACCAGCATTTCTGTCCCTGCACTAATGGCAGAGCAGGTTGTTTCCACTAAAACTTCATCCTCTTTCAAGGCTGGTAGAACGGTTTCTTGAACTTCCACTTGCTGGGGTGCTGTAAAGAATAAAGTTTTCGCAGTCATCATGGCGAAAGTTTAACATAAAAAGGAGATAGCCTTTGCAGACTATCTCCTTTTGTTTCTATTGTTTTGGCGGTGCCCCACGGGTTGGATATTTGGGCACATCTCGCCGAAATTCGTAGTTTTTGATAATGGCTTCGATCAACGCTTTCTGGTCTGGAGTGATTTGCTTGAATTCAAAACCAATATTGAAATACTGTGGGCTGAGGTCTTGTTCGCACCAAGCAACTCGAGTCAACATGCTCATACGAATTGCCTTAACCTCAGGAATTTCAGGGAGTTCAATGGACAGAGTGATCTCTGTATCTGGCTTCATGGCTTTTTCGCTGATGATCATTGCGCCTGAAACGGTTAGGTCTCCCAAATAGCCGAGCAAATTCCCACCGTATAGGTCAAATACTTGAGTATAGGCGACCAACGTTTTTCGCTCTTCTTTACGTCTATCTTGCATAACACCTCATTTCGACCAAGTGTAAAGGAAGCAATACTCAAGTTCCATTGCCGTTTTATGGTAAAAATATCGCATTATGCGCTGGATTTATCTCTCCCCACACCTTGATGATGCAGCCCTCTCTGCTGGTGGTTGGATCTACGACCAAACTCAGGCTGGCAATAAAGTAGAAATATGGACTTTTATGTGTGGCTACCCGCCCAATAAAGAGCTTTCTATCTTTGCTCAAATTTTGCATATGCAGTGGGGCATGCCATCGGCGCGTCAGATCGTGCGTATGCGCCGCACTGAAGATAAAGCCGCAGCTGCCATTCTTGGTGCCAAAGTGCGTCACTTCGACTTTTTAGATTGTATCTATCGCCGCGATGCAAACGGGGAATGGCTCTACACCAACGTTTTTGTGGACCCGCACTCCAGCGAGTCAAAGTTGCCTGCTGAGATCGCTGCTACCATTTCCGCCCGCCTCAAACCCGACGATAAACTGATCTGCCAATTTAGCGTTGGCAAACACCTTGACCATGTCACCGTGCGACGTGCGGCAGAACTGCTTGGGCGTCCGCTTCATTATGTGGCAGATATTCCATACTATTTCAACACGCCGGAACATTTAGCCCCGAATACGGCTGGGATGAAGAAAACGGTTGAACGGGTGAGCAGAAACGGGCTTGCAGCTTGGAAAGAGGCGGTTTTAGAGTATAAGTCTCAGATCTCTTCGCTATTCAAAAGTCCGCGGGCGATGCGTGGGCAAATCAACCAGTACTGCTCTGAATTTGGCGGTATGCCCTTTTGGACAGTGAATTAGATAAAAAAAGGTAATACTTTTGGGGGCTTGAAACCAGATATAAATCATGATATAGTATGCGCGTTTTCCGGGAACGCACAACCGGAAATTTTTAATCATTGCATCTCGGTAAGGGATGCAAAATTCATTTAGCAGGACAAAACAATGCCAACCAATTTCCTTACCAAAGAGGGTTATGACAAGCTTCAAGAGGAGCTCGAACACCTGCGCACTATAAAACGCCAGGAAGTTGCTGAGCGCCTGCATGAGGCTATGGAAGGCGGCGAACTGATCGAAAACGCTGAATATGAAGCCGCTAAAAACGAACAGGCGTTTGTAGAAGGACGTATTCAGGAGCTTGACCTTTTGCTTGCTACTGCCCAGATCATTGAAGATAACGGCAAAGGCAAAAAGCATGACTCTATTCAGGTCGGCTCGAAGGTAACCATTAAAGAAGGCAATTACGAAGCCGAAACGTTTACCATTGTCGGTGCGGCAGAAGCCAACCCGCGTGAAGGCAAGATATCGAATGAGTCTCCAATTGGGAAGGCTATTTTGGGTCACAAAGTGGGCGACACTGTAAAAGTGGAAACTCCCGGTGGCACCTACAATGTGAAGATCCTCAAGGTCGCCTAATTTTAGGACGCGACTCGTTGCCCCGCGTCCACATTTTTGGATGCGGGGCTTTTTTATTACCAATCTCACCCTTTCTTTCTTTTTTCATCTTTACAAATGGAGCGAAAGAAGAAAGATGAAAGAAGTTATTCGTTATGGCAGAATACAATTCCCTTGAAAAAATCCGTTTGCAGAAAGTGGAGGAGCTTCGCGCTGAAGGCGTAGAGCCATACCCCACACGTGCCAAGCGAACTCATACCAGCGCACAGGCAATCGCAGAATTTGCGAAGGATGAGACCAAAGAAGTGAAGGTCACTTTGGCAGGTCGCATCCGCTCGATGCGCCCCAAGGGAAAGTTGTGTTTTGCTCACATCGAAGATGGCGATGGCAAGATCCAGTTATTCCTACGCGTGAATGAAGTAGGGGAGGATCGCCTCGCCTTCTTCAACAAAATGTTCGACCTCGGCGATTTTGTCGAAGCGACTGGTGTGATGATGCGTACCAAAGCCGGCGAGCCCTCCCTTCAGGTTATCGACTTCAACCTGCTCGCCAAATCCATTTCTCCTCTGCCCGCCGACAAAGACGTGACCCAGGAAGACGGCACCGTTGTGCGTTATGCATCGTTGGATGATGTCGAACTCCGCGCTCGCCAGCGCTATGCCGACTTAGCAGTCAATCCCGAAGTCCGCGATACCTTCCGCAAGCGCGCAAAGCTCATCAAGTCTCTGCGCACTTTCTTGGATGATCATAACTTCCTCGAAGTGGAAACACCTATTTTGCAGCCGTTGTATGGTGGTGCGGCGGCGCGTCCGTTCGTGACGCATCACAACGAGCTTGATCAGGATATGTACCTGCGCATTTCGTTCGAGTTGTATCTCAAGCGTTTGCTGGTGGGCAATATGGAACGGGTCTATGAAATTGGGCGCGACTTCCGCAATGAAGGCGTGTCTTTCAAGCACAACCCCGAATTTACGCAATTGGAATTCTACTGGGCATACGCGGACTATTTGCAAGTGATGGAACTCACCGAGCAGATGGTGGCATATGCCGCCGAGCAGGTGACCGGATCAACAAAGGTCACATTCGGTGAGCATGAGTTGGAGTTCAAACCGCCGTGGAAGCGCGTGGAAATGCGCGAAGGCATTCTCGAGACTAGTGGCATTGATATTGCTGAGCACAAAACGGCTGAGGCGTTGTTAAAAGCTATTCATGAGAAACTGCCCAAAGCGGCGCCAGACCCGAAAGCGACTCGCGGCAAGTTGATCGATTTCCTCGTCAGCGAATATTTGGAGCCGACCCTCATCCAGCCGACCTTCCTCTATAACTACCCACGTGATATTTCCCCGTTGGCAAAGTCCATGCCCGGTGACCCGCTCACCGTGGAGCGCTTTGAGGGTTATGTGGCGGGTTTTGAGTTATGCAATGCCTTCACCGAACTGAACGATCCGCTCGATCAAGAACAGCGCTTCCTCGAAATGGGACGCGACTATGAGAATGACGACGAAGAGAAGCATCCGCTTGATGAAGATTATCTGCGCGCCATGCGCTATGGCATGCCGCCCAATGGTGGCTTCGGTATGGGTGTAGATCGCCTGACGATGGTGCTGACGAATAAACACTCCATTCGTGAAGTGCTTTTGTTCCCGGCACTGCGAAAAGAAGAATAACGCGAGAGGCGGATTTCAAATCCGCCTCTTTTTATTTAATCACCCGAAAGTGGGACATGGTTTTTATGACCTTAGGGGGAGACGCGAATAAAACACTTCTGTATAAAATGGGTTTATCTGAAACAGATGACTGCGCCTTGCGTTTGTCATCTGTTACTTTGTCAGGAGAGAAAATGTCTGAGTTGGAATTGATGAAATTTTATGAATTCGATAGTACTGACCTGGCTGCCAACCGTCGGGGAGTGCTATCTGAAAAGCAGGAAAAGGAAATTACCACCAGCGACAAAAAAGCGTTTCGTTCCTGGTTTGGTTATATAGGCATATTGATACTGATTGGAGCAGTCTTTTCTGCACTTTTGCTTCAAGACTCGCCATCTCCACGCCTGTTGCCAGAAGAAGTTACCGGGTTGGAAATTATATGGAGTGTTGTTGGAGTTCTTTTAGCTGTAATTATTTACTTCCTGTGGGCAGCTGGCAAAGTAGATTATTCGGTTTTTAGCGCTGAGGGTCCCGTGCGTTTTGAACTGATCAAGCGGGAACATTTACATGAACATGCAAATGGAGATAAATATTACGAGACGGAAAAGGAATTGGATTTTTATGTAGGGGAAACAGTCTTTGAAGATGTTGATAATAAGATAAAGCAAATCCTAAAAGAAGGAGATGTGTGTAAACTCTATTATCTAAAAAACGCAGATGGACGCATCTTATCTGCTGAAATAATTTCAAAGGGAAAATCAAGATGATTTCAAATACAGTAACTGAAGTCCTTGGTTTTGACGATGCGGATCTGGCAGCCAACCGGCTTAATCAACTGACCCAGAAACAAAAGAATATATTAGCAGAAAAAGCAAAGAGCCATAAAGGTTTCAACACGATCATTGGCGTGATCATCGCCGTAGTTTTTGGCGGCGCGTTATTGACCGGTTTGGGCGCGCCCATCCTTGCCACACTGGGCGGAAGCTTGCTGGAAAGCGGCAAAGTCACGACAGAAGCACTTCTCACCTTAATCCCCATTATTTGTGGAGGGTTGTTTTTCCTTGTGATCTTTGGCGTCGTTTTGATCGTCGTTTTGCGGGTTGTCTTTGAACGCGCCAATCGCAAAGTAGATACAATCGTCCGCCGAGTGGAAGGGATAGTCAACTTTATATGGGTCGAGAAGCGGGAACGCAATCCGAGTAAGACTGGACCCACATATAAAACCGTCCGCGTTTTAGAGATGCGCATCGGCGGCGAGACCTTCACTGTCAATCAGGAACTACCTAGTGTCATCAATCAAGGCGAAGAGTGGATTTTCTACTACACCAATCATCCATTTAAGTTTTTATCTGCTGAAAAAATAGATCAAAGAGGATAATCATGACTAAGAACGAAAAACTGCAGGAGTATTTCAATTTCACTTCAAGCGATTTGCAGGGAAACCGCCAGGGACGTGTCTCAGAAGATCAACGATTGCTAGTAAAAAGCAGAACCCAACGCTTTAATAATAATATTTTGATCGTACTAATATTCATCCTTATGATTTCTGCAGGAGCTGCATTTTATACGCGTAATGCAATTTCAAACGGCAGTAATTTCCCTTTTTCCTCTGCTTTATTGGGTCCTAGTATTACGATCGTCGTTATGACCGTTTTTATGCTCAATCGCTCTAAAAAGAAAAGCGATTTTTCACTCCAAAAAGCCGAAGGGACAGTTAACTTTGTGTGGGTGGAAGAACGAGTTCGTAACCATAGTAATGCCGGACCAGACTACAAAACTGTACGTAGCCTGCAAATGCGAGTGGGCGGCGAGTCATTCAACGTCCGCGAAGAATTAATGGACATCATCAACCAAGGCGACAATGTCCGCTTTTACTACACGGGTGGTGGGGATATCGTCTCTGCGGAGTTTGTAGATAAAAAATAACACATCAACTCAGGAGCCTGCATTATGAAGAAGATCGAAGAATTGCAAAGATACTTCAACTTTACTAAAAGCGATTTGGAGGAGAACATCAAAGGACGGGTAACAGAGGGGCAAAAGGCGATGTTGAAGGAGAAACTTCAAAAAGAGATCATTATGATAGTGGGTCTATTCCTAGTTATGGGTGTCATCGGTTTAATAATACTTCCATCTAATAAGTTTTTTTTGGTGACAATGGCTGTAGGTTTTGTTGTTACATTAATAGGTCGGATCACTATAAAACGCGACCATTCTTTGGATTATGCAGAAGGTCCTGTCAATTTCTTCTGGGAGGAACATAAAATACGCGATGCTGAGAACTATAATAACTACACCACTACTCGAAAACTTAAAATGAAAGTTGGCAGTAAATCCTTTGATGTTCGTGAGGATCTTATGGACATTCTTGATCAGGGTGATAATTGTTGCTTTTATTTCACTGGCGGCGGGGATATTGTCTCTGCTGAATATTTGGGCAAACCTGAAAACGAATAAAAGCCGATTACAATCAGGCGAAATCTACTTCCACAGGTGACCTGATGAACTTCTCCACCGCTCGTGATTTCGCCTCTCAACTCGACTCTCAAGATAAACTCGCCTCTTTCAAAGAGGCGTTTGTCATTCCCGACCCAAGCCTGGTCTACTTTGACGGCAACTCACTTGGCATGATGCCCAAAGCCGCGCAAGAAAAATCGCGTCAAATTGTGGATGAACAATGGGGCAAAGATCTCATCCGCGGCTGGAATAAAGGCTGGTGGGACGCTCCTTCACGCGTGGGGGATAAGATCGGTCAACTCATCGGCGCAGCAGCTGGGCAAACTCTCGTCGGCGATACCGTCTCGGTCAACCTCTTCAAACTCGCCACGTCCGCACTTACCCAGCAATCGAACAGAACCCGCATCATCACCGACACCTTCAACTTCCCGTCTGACCTTTACATTCTTCAAGGCATCAACCAAACCCTTGGCAATCGCCACGAGATCATCCGCATCGGTGCCAGCGACAACGACATCACGCCTGACCTCGCCGCGCTCGAAGCCGCCATTAACGAAAACACTGCGCTCGTCACGCTTTCGCATGTCGTTTTCAAAAGCGGCTACATGTATGATATGAAACGCATCACCGACCTCGCCCACAAAAAAGGCGCACTCGTCCTCTGGGATCTATCGCACTCCGTCGGCTCTGTCCCCGTCCACCTCGACGACTTCAACGCAGACTTCGCCATCGGCTGCACCTACAAATATCTCAACGGCGGTCCCGGCGCGCCCGCGTTTTTATACGTCAACAAAAACATCCAAGAAAAACTTTCCTCGCCCATCTGGGGTTGGTGGGGGCAGAAAAATCCCTTCGACTTCGACCTCGACTATCAACCCGCGCCCGGCGCACAACGCTTCATGGTCGGCACCCAACCCATGATCTCTCTGCTCACCATGGAAGCCGCCCTCGAACCGTTGATGCAAGCAGGCATGGTTTCACTCCGTGAAAAATCCATCTTGATGACGGATTTCGCCTCATTCTTAACGGAGAGTTGGCTCGTCCCCTTTGGCTTTTCGCTCGGCTCTCCCCTTGACTCTGCCATGCGTGGATCGCACATCTCCATTCGCCACCCCGAAGGTTACCGCATCAACCGCACCCTCATCGAAGAGATGAATCTCATCCCCGATTTCCGCGCACCGGATAATCTTCGTTTAGGCTTTGCGCCCATCTACCTCTCTTTTGCAGATGTCTGGGAAGGTTTCGATAGAATCCGCCGCGTGATGGAAGAGAAGCGTTACGAGAAATATCCGAAAAATAAGTTGGCGGTGACGTAATTAAAGTATCTGCTCGGTTGGGGGCTTAGCCCCCAACCGAGCAAGTTGAGGAATTCATGGAACACAAACCCGATACCATCAAAGTCTCTGCATCTTATAAGGAAGAAATCTTCGCGACGCATGCGGATTTGCATGTGACGGTGAAAGGCTCATCGCTGGTCAGTGGGAACGAGGCTATGAAAAAAGCCAAGGAAGTAAATCAACTGCTTGAAGCGCTGAAGCAGGCTGGAGTTAAGGAAGAGGCGGTGACACTTCAAGGCGTGAATGTGTCCACATCCACGGGCGCGGTGTTGAAATCCTCCACGGCATCCTATCGTTTGAAAATCCGCTGTACAGATTTGGCGAAGTTTGCGGAAATTCTCGATGTAATCGCTTCACAGAAGAATGCTTCTCTCATTCATACCGAATGGAAGTATGACGAAGATGCGGCGCGGGAAGCCTTGCTGCTGGCAACGTTGGAGAAAGCCAAAGGTAAAGCCACGAAGATCGCGCAGACGATGGGGGTGAAGCTGCTGGGCGTATATGACCTGATAGAAAACGTTTACGATGAAGAAACGGCTGTGCCATATCAGGCTCTGGCAAAACCTGCTTTTCGCTCTGCACCCGCAGAGCCAGAACCAGGCCTAGGCATGGACGTGCAGCATTCCAAGACCATCCATGTGAACGTGGATATTTGGTATCGCGTGTCGGAATTCTAGTCTAGCACTTTTGTTCTATAAATGATAAAATCTCTCCCTTCTCAGGAGAGATTTTTTATGTCCCCGACCATTCAAGTTCAACAGTTAAGTAAAACGTATCAGGTGCCGGAGCGCGAAGGTGGATTTGGCGCGGCTGTTCGTAGCTTTTTCAAACGCAAATATAAAGAGGTGAAAGCCGTTCAGCAAGTGGACTTCACCATTGAGCAAGGCGAGGTGGTTGGTTTTCTCGGACCGAACGGTGCAGGCAAGACCACGACCTTGAAGATGCTTTCTGGTTTGCTGCATCCTTCAGGTGGAAGCGCCAATGTGTTGGGATTCACGCCATGGGAACTCAAGCCGGATTATCTACGCTCGATGACTTTGGTGATGGGGCAGCGCAATCGCCTCTCATGGGACATTCCCGCGGCGGATTCGTTCTTGCTCAATCAAGCCATCTATCGCATCCCCGATGATGAATATAAAGAAACTTATAAAGAATTGGATGAATTGCTCGAACTCGAGCCGTTGATGAAGAAACCGGTTCGCAATTTATCTTTGGGTGAGCGCATGAAGTGCGAGATCGCGGCTGGACTTTTACACCGTCCGAAGGTGTTATTCCTCGATGAACCAACCATCGGTTTGGATATCACTGGCCAGTCGCGCATCCGCGAGTTTTTGAGAGAGTACAACAAGCGCACCGGCGCGACGATTTTGCTGACCAGTCACTACATGGCGGATGTTACCGCCTTGTGTGAGCGCATTATCATCATCCATCACGGACAGTTGAAATATGATGGCGGCATCAATGACCTTTCGAAGAAGATCGCGCCGTTCAAGCTGATCGGTGTGATGCTCGCCGATGCAGATTCGCATGACCTGAGCAAGTATGGGGAGGTGGTTCAGAACGAGGAAGATGCTGAGAAGCGCTACATTCAGGTCAAGGCGGAGGAAGTGACGCGCGTCACCTCAAAGCTGTTGGCGGATCTGCCCATCCACGATATCACCATCGCCGATCCTCCGATTGAGGATGTGATCGAGCAGGCATTCAACGCGTAGGGGCGACCCTTTATTGTTTATCGAGGAGCACTGCCTATATGGGCGGGTCGCCCCTACGATAAATGGAGAATTTTATGTTTCTAATTTTCAAACGACTCTGGCAAGTCAACTGGGCGGAGCAGTGGCAGTACCGCGCTAACTTGTTGATGTATCTGCTGTATTGGTTGGTTTCCCCGATCATCTATCTCGCTGTGTGGACGAGTATTGCAAAGGTGAAGGGTGATGTCAACGGGTTTACGGCAAACGACTTCATCACCTATTACATGGTGTTGCTCATTTGCGACCAATTCACCAGTAATATCATCATTCATACCTTCGCATACAAAATTCAAGATGGCTCCCTTTCCGGCGAGCTGACCAAGCCGATCCACCCTATGCTTACTGGTGCGTTGACCAATAATGTTTCATTCAAAGTGTTGAGCATGATGGGTCTCGCTCCGATCTGGCTTGTATTGTTCTTTTTGTTTCGCCCAGATTTCAGCGGCGTTACATTCAATAACATTTTGCTTGCCCTGCCTGTGCTGGTCATAGCATTCTTTATTGGCTATTTACTTTCAGCAACGATCACCTCGCTTGCTTTTTGGACCACGCGAGTCTACTCAGTACATGAGTTTTACTTCGCGTTCATTCTTTTGTTTTCTGGTCAGTTTGTGCCCTTGCCGCTCATGCCGAAATTGGTGCAAGACATCGCTCAATACTTGCCATTTCAATTGCTTTTGTATTTTCCAATTCAATTGATCCTTGGCAAACTTCCAACCGAACAGATCTTGCTGGGATACATCATGGCTGGAGTATGGTTGGCCTTGTCTGTCATCATCTTCAACCTGGTGTGGCGCAATGGCGTGAAGCGTTATTCCGCGGTGGGAGCCTAATATGCAAACGCTCAAATTACTTTCCGCTTTCTTCAAGGTTAACGTGCAAATGTCGCTGGCATATCGTGCCGATACCATTGTCAACATCTTGCTCAACCTGATGTGGCTCGGTTGGGAATTGCTCTCCCTCAACATCATCTTCAACAACACCGATACCCTCGGCGGTTGGGGTATGGGCGAACTCATCGCCTTGCTAGGCGTCTTCCGCCTCGTCAACACCATGATGATCGCGCTGATTTGGCCCAACACCGAAAAATTTAACCAATCCATCCGCGATGGCTCCATGGACTACACCATCTTGCAGCCAGTCAACAGCATGTTCCTCGTCACCTTTTCGCGCATCACCGTCTGGCGGATCTGGGACTTGATCCTCGCGGCGGTCTTGATTGTGGTGGGCGTGAACATGTCTGCTGAGACAACCTCCGCGCCTCAGATATTGACCTTTATCTTGCTCGCCATCTCAGGCATGATCGTCATCTACAGCCTTTGGATCGTCCTTATCGCGCTCACGTTCTGGTTCGTCAAATTCGACAATAACGTCACTATCCTGCAAGCCCTCATGGACTCGGGACGTTACCCCGCCACCGTCTACCCGGCATGGCTGCGCATTATCGTCACCTTTATCGTTCCTATCGCAGTAGCGACGACCATTCCACTGCAAGCCTTGCGCGGCGAGTTGACCGTTGTGCAGATATTCATTTTCTTAGGGGTGAGTTTGGCAAGCTTCGTGATTGCTTCACAAGTTTGGAAATCAGGACTAAAACAATATAGTGGAGCTAGTAGTTAAATAAAAACGGCGACCATTTGGTCGCCGTTTTTTTATTTCTTTTCCAGCACCACAACGGATGCCCCATCTTCTGTGGTGAGTGTTAACCGATTGCTATTCATAGACACCTTCAGCGTTTTATCCGAAAGGATTCCCAGAACGGCGCTTTCCTGTGCGGAAGTCGATTCGCAGAACATCATAGTCGAAACGACCGAGCCAATGTGAATGTTGCTGCCTTCAGAGGTATAGTCCGCGCCGAAGGAATTGCAGCCTACGGTGCCGCCAAACTTACCATCGTTGAATGTGATGGAAGTCTCTGAATCAGCAATGGCTGGCGTGGTATTTGTAGCATCTCCATACGAAATGAGCTTCCATTCACCAGCGAGGGTTGTGCCCGTATTCGAGCAGGCGTTGAACACAAACATGGCAAGCGCTAAAAAGATAAGGGCGGGTAAAGTGGCGAGTTTCATAATATCTTCTCCTTGATATATGTTTTTGACGCCCTCGCCGTGAAAAAGTTCCCGTAAAAAAAGAACCGAGGTTTTCCTCGGTTCCAGTTGGACTAATTAGCTTGATTGAATTTTGAGCGGCTATAAAGTGTGATCCCTGCCGAAGCCGAAACGTTGAGAGACTCCACTTTGTCACTGATGGGGATGCGTACCTTCATGGTGGCGGCATTTTCGATCTCGGGTGAGCAACCATCTTTTTCGCTGCCGAAAGCGAGCAACAAACGATTAGAGATCGTGGCGATGTCATCAATGGTTTTGTCTGCTTGCATATCCATCACCATCAGGGACTCATTATTCTTTTTACAGTAATCTAAAAAGTCCGCAGTAGAGGCGGTGATCATGGGCAGAGAGAAGAGATACCCTCGGCTCGCACGGATGAGACGACGGTCGTACAAGTCCACGGGGTCCATGTTGAGCAAGAGGATTCCGCCCACGCCCAATGCCAGCGAGGTGCGGGTGATATTGCCGATGTTGCCGGAGATGCTTAAGTCTTCAAGAACCACAATATCTTTTTTGATGGTCTTCAACGCTTCCAACCCAACCGGTTGGGGTGTGTAGGCAATCGCAAAGATGCGCGAGATCTTGTCGTTTTCAAAAAGTTTCTTGGTGGTGCGTTTGGCGACTTCGTGAATAGTCGCACCGGCGGTGAGGTTCTTGCGCAAGGTCTCTGAGACGGTCTCTTCGCCTGCAAAATAAAGCGAATCAATCTCTACCCCGGCTTCGATGGCTTGCAGGATATTCTCTTCATCGTCAATGATGATCTGATTAAGTTCGCGGCGTCCCTCACGGGTGAGCAGTTTGCGAATGAGACCCGCCAGCGGGTGATTGAGCGAATCGACAAGAAAAGGATTATTAGCTGATTGTTCTTCCATATAGGTCATGATAACGCTTCAAAGGAATGAGTGTCAAGCAAATTCATCTGGAGTTGGCGCCTCAAAGAGTCCTGCCCATTCGACAAGTTCTTCTTTTCTGACGTGAAAACTGCCAATAGGAAGGTCTACATTTCGCTTTTCTACACGCCTCCATAATTCCTCTAATTCAATGTTCAATAGTGTTTCCGATTGTAATGGGGGAGAAGGTAAAATTAGACCCAGAGGAATAGATATGGAATATCTTCTAACCAGTTCTCCCATTCCTGGAATGATCTTGTGGATCATTCTTTATATCAGCGATTATTACATGACCCTTTCTACCGCAAAGGGCTATAGAGATACGCGAGAGATCCAATTCGAGAAAAGCTTTGAATTAAACCCAGCATTTCAAAAAGATATTGATAGCCAAACCCGAGTTTCAAGGCGGCATGTTACTTTTTTGATCCTTTATACTGCAGCCGTTCTTTTTTTCTGGTTTGTTGCTGTGAAAATGTTCGATGCTGCCTGGGGATATTCTTTTTTTCTCGGTTTGCTCATTCTGATGGAAGTGACCATTCACATGCGTCACTTCCGCAATTGGTATTTTCTGAAGGTGTTTCGCAGCAAAGGTGGCATCACTGGTGGGATTACTTATGCTCAATGGTTCTCTTATCAGGTATCTGCGTTTGAATTCTATTGCTTTGCTATCTTGTATCTTTTATTCTTTCTGCTTACCTATAGTTTCTTCTTCTTGGGCGGATTTGTGATCTGTTTGCGAATTGGCGTATCGCATTCTAACCTTGCTAAAAAGACGGCTTTACAACGACCTGCACCTGTGACAAAAAATGAACATCCTTCATCGTGACCAGTCCATTGTAGTTGTTGATAAACCAGCGGAGCTTTCTGTCCTTGCGGAGGGGTGGAGTAAAGAAACGCCGTATCTGGCAAAAATGCTTGAGGAACAATTCGGCAAGATATGGGTGGTGCATCGCTTGGATAAAGGTACGAGCGGAGTGATCGTCTTTGCGTTGACGGCGGAGGCACACCGGGCATTGAATATTCAATTTGAGAAGCATGAGGTGGAGAAGGCATATCATGCATTGGTGAACGGCATTCCAAAATGGGATGAGAAGGTGACGAAATTTCCGCTACGGGTAAATGTGGGGCATAAGCATCGTACCGTGGTGGATGATCGAAATGGCGTCGCGGCGGAGACGAGGTTTCGGCTGCTGGAACGCTATCAAGCTGCGGCGTTGGTAGAGGCGTCTCCCATGACGGGGAGAACGCATCAGATTCGTGTCCATGCCTATGCGTTGGGGTATCCGCTAGTGGGGGATATCCTCTATAGCGCTCCAGAAACGAATTTGATCGCGCGCCCGGCATTGCATGCGAGGTCGTTGACCTTAACACATCCTGAGAATGGTAAGAGGTTGACCTTTCAAGCAGACTATCCTAGTGATTTTATTGAAACTTTAAATTTGCTGAGAGGCAAATAAGCCTTTGGAATTTATGGTATATTTTTAGTAAGGAGTACAGCTATGAACGAGCGAATCCTAATCATCGAAGACGATCAAGCAATCTTAAAGTTATTACAGCGCGGTCTGGCGTATGAAGGTTATACGGTAGACACGGCTACAGACGGACGCATGGGATTGATCGCGGCTCGCGACCACACTCCCGACCTCGTCGTTTTGGATTGGATGTTACCTGGCATGGATGGTCTGGAAGTTTGCCATCGGTTGCGTCAGGGCGGTTCGATTCCTATTTTGATGTTGACTGCAAAAGATACCGTGCAAGATCGCATTCAAGGATTGGATGCCGGCGCGGACGATTACATGGTCAAGCCGTTCAATCTGGATGAGTTGCTGGCTCGCGTGCGAGCGCTTCTGCGCCGTACCCAGCCGGAACGTATTCCCGTTTTGAAATTTGCAGACCTTTCACTGGATACGGGTTCGCGTCAGGCGACTCGTGGAAACCGCACCGTGGCGTTGACTGCCAAGGAATATGAATTGTTGGAATTATTCCTGCGTCATCCCAAGCAGGTGCTGACCCGTGAAGTGATCTTCGACCGCGTATGGGGCTACGACTTTGGCGGTGAGAGCAATGTGTTGGAAGTGTATATTCGTTATCTGCGCCAAAAGTTGGAAGCAGAAAATGAACAACGCCTTATTCATACCGTGCGCGGTGTTGGATATGTCTTAAGGGAAAATCCGTAAGCTAACGGCGGGCAACCGCCGTTTTTTTATTGTGTGAGAAATATCAGGGTATGAAATGATGTTTCTCAGGGCCCATTCTTAGCTTGCCCTAAACTCGAACCATTAAACTGTGACCATGTCATTGCGTTTGCGCCTTACTTTGCTGTACTCCACATTCATGGGGGGGATTTTGCTTGTCTTTGGCGCGGCGGTATATATTCTCGTCAATGTGATTTTGCTTAACCAAGTGGATAATTTGTTGGCGAATGTGGCACGCGAGATTGCTCGCGCTACCTCAGTCGATTCGCGCGGGGCACTGAACGTTATCAGTTTGCCCACTTTGGATATGACCTCGAATGCATATGTACAGGTTTGGGGACCCGACGGTAAGTTGATCACCACTTCTCCAAGCATCGGTTCGCTGACCAAAGCTCTCGACCCAGTTGGGTTGGAAGCCAATATGACGATGTACGAAGACTCGTACTTAGACTCAGCGCATTTGCGTGTACTGACCGTTCCCCTAAAGTTGAGAAACCGCATTATTGGGACTTTACAAGTGGCAGCCAGCCTGACGGTGGTGGATGCCACTCGAACCAGTTTGCTTTCGATCATGGCGATCATTGCTTTAGTGGCGGTGGGATTGGTAATGTGGGGCTCTTGGGTGGTACTTGGACGTGCCCTCTCTCCATTGCAAGACATCGCTGACACAGTGGATCAGATCAACCGGGCAGATGATCTCTCCCGCCGCATTCCGACGGAGAGCGCCATGCGTGATGACGTAGGCGATTTGGTTATTTCCATTAATCAGACTCTAGAACGCTTGGAGTCTTTGTTTACCTCACAGCAACGCTTTCTCGCTGATGTGAGCCATGAATTACGTACCCCGCTGACTGTGATCAAAGGAAATGTCGACTTGATCCGTAAGTTCAAGGAAGCCGATGAAGATTTACTCAACAGTATTGACCAGGAAGCGGGCAGGTTAAATCGCCTCGTGAGCGGACTTTTGATGTTGGCGCAAGCAGAATCGGGTAAGCTGCCGCTGAACTTTACCCAAGTGGAACTGGACTTGCTCTTGACCGAAGTCTTTACAGAAACCCGTGTTTTGGCGGGTAGCAAGGTGCGTGTGCATCTTAATCAAATAGATGAAGCCCTTGTCAAAGGTGACCGCGACCGCTTGAAGCAGGTCATTTTGAATTTGGTAGCCAACGCGATTCAATACACACCACAGGGTGGGGAAGTGTTCTTGAGCCTCAAACGCATTGGCGAACAAGCGCGTCTCATCGTCCGCGATACGGGACCGGGCATTCCTGCTGATGATTTGCCTTATATCTTTGAGCGTTTCTACCGCGCAGAAAAATCCCGCACCCGTTCCAAAACAAGCGGCTTTGGCTTGGGTCTATCCATCACGAAGTGGATCGTAGAACAGCATGGTGGGCAGATCAAGGTCGAGTCGAAAGAAGGGGAAGGGACTTCGTTCGTGATCTGGTTGAATGTGATGAAGTAAATAGATATGGGGGATTATGGCAAGCCAAGTCTTTGACTGGCTTGATTACACAGACTGGCTCCATATTTTGTATACCATTCATTAAGCGCATTGCTTGGGTTTACGCCGCTGATGGCGTCGCTGTAGATTGGCAAGCCATATTGCACATAGCGCTTGGTTTCTCCCTGCCACGTCCATTCGGCGCGAGGAATGACACCGATACCGCCGTTATACCCTGCCATCGCCAGGCGCACATCTCCGTTAGCGGCGTTCAACGAACGGACGAGATAGTTGAGTCCGCGGGCGGCGTTGGTTTCGGGGTTATATGGATCATCTGTGATGGCAAAATGAAACGGCATGACCTGAAACAGTCCCATGGCACCGGCGCTGGATGTGGCACGCGGGTCTCCACAGGATTCGATTTGCATAATGGTGGCAACCAGGTTCGGGTCCAGGTTTGAGGCGGATGCCCAGCGGACGATAGAGTCAGCCCAATAGAGGACTTCCCGCGTGAAGATGGGGGATAGGCTTGAAGAGGTGGAATCGGGCATTGAATCCATTGCAATACTCGGCAGTGGATGTGTCTTTTTCAATGCGAAGTTTCCGAGCAAGGCGCTGATGAGAATAACGGTGAGGGGAACGAGCATGAAGCCAGAAAAACAGCCGCTCCCTGTGTCTTCCGGGATGGCGGCTGTTTGGTTGTAGGGTTTTGTTGTGCGAGCGCGGGGCATACGTAAGGTCTCTTTTCTGGGTCAGGGGACCCGGGCTCGAAAAGGTGTATTCAATTGTCGAAGTGAGTAAATTTGTTATGCGTCGTAACGTCGTTCATTGCTTTCAGAGCGAGCTTCATACGAAACGGGGTGATAGGTCGGCTCGGGCGGGATGAAGGAGGTTTGCTGCGAAGAGACAGGTTTTGGCGCCGGGCGGAATGTGTTCTGAGAAGCAGGTGCCGCATTCACCGGGCGATTGATCTGCGAAGCCGGGCGCAAAACAGGCTGATTGGTCGGTTGGTTGTATTGCGGGCGTGGAGTCGGATTCTGATTTTGATAGACCGGGCGAGGCTGTTGTTGAGGTTGAGGTTGAGATTGCGGGCGTGGCTGATTGTATTTCGGCTGATAGGTTGAGGAGCTCACCTGTGCAGTGGTGAAGAGGCGGTCACCAGCGAGAGAGAAGGTACCAATGATGAGCAAACGCACCAACCAAACCATGGCAGCCACAAAGATGGGCACAATTTTGGTAATCGTTTCAGAGCTGACAGCAGCCGTTCCTTGAATATTGCCGTTCTGTGCAATAGCAACAGAAACGCCCCACCACGTGAGAGTAGCATTGAAGCCAGCCGCAAGCAACCAGGCGCCAAAGAGATAATAGACTTCGGCGGGTTCATCACGTCCTTGTTCGGGGGTGAAGATGCGGGCGATACCGGCAAAATCAATACCGCAGAAGGCGATGGCAAGAATGGTAGACCATTTCAAGCCAGCGAAGGTCAGGTCGCCAAGCATATCGTGCAAGGCATATTGGGTGGTGCTGAAGTTGAAGACTTCGAACGCCAACAGCGCTCCAAGGATCATGGCTCCCCAAGCAGCACCGCGACTATACTGTCGGTTATATATAAGATTGTTCCACAAGCGCTTCAAATGGTCACCGAGTGGATTATTTTGACGATAGTTACTCATTTCGACCTCCTTGTCGAATAGGCTAGAACGAGTGTTCTAAAAGTAGAACGGATTTTAGAACAAATGTTTTTTTGTGTCAAGTGTTTAATAAGGGCAAAAATCGTGCTGCTTCTTTGAACTGAAACCCCGTCTCAGATACCCTCCTAAAGGATGATTTTTGATAAAAACTTTTCTTCTATAATTATGCAAAGAGCCAAGGAGCTGCTATGTTGAATCAAATGAAACAGTACCCAGCATTAAACCCGGGAGATGTGCGTATTTTGATGCAGAGAAAAGAAGACGGCTATGAAAAGAAATTGCTTGTCTTTCAAACACCGTTTGGGTATCGCCGCATGGCAGAACTCTTTACCCCAGAAGGGGAGGGTTCGCATCCGCTGATTTTGTTTCTGCATTGGTATGAGCCAGAGGCGCGTGACTCCAATCGTAGTCAATTTGTGGAAGAAGCCATCGAGCTAACCAAAGCTGGGGCGATCTGCCTTACGGTTGAAACGCTCTGGTCTGACCCAGACTTTTTTCTCAAGCGTACGCAAGCTGACGACATGCAAAACTCCATGGAAGAAGTGGTCAACGAACGGCGCTTCATGGACTTCCTCGCCTCACAACCGAACGCAGATTTGACCCGCTTCGCGTTGATAGGGCATGATTTTGGTGGAATGTATGGAGTCCTTTCTGGCAGTTTGGATTCACGCCCCACGCATTACGTGATCATGGCTGCCACGCCTCGTTTCCCAGACTGGTACCTGTATCTGCCCAAGGTAGAGGGTGCGGCGCGAGAAGCCTTTCTCTCCGAAATGTCGCCCATTGACCCGATCACGCACATCCCAAACCTTTCTCCCGCCCCTATCTTTTTCCAATTTGGTGATAACGATCCTCACGTCCCCCTCGAACGCGCAGATGAATTTTTCTCCACTGCATCTGAACCGAAAGAAAAGAAAATTTATGAATCAGGTCATGGACTGAATGATGAGTCAACTAAAGATAGAAGGATTTGGTTGAAAGAGAAGCTACGATTGAGTAAGTAGAAAAAACAAAACGCGAATAACGCGAAAAGGGCAAAAGCCGCTAATGGAATTGGCGTAATTCGCCCCATTTGCGGCTTTCGCGTTAAGCCTTTTATCTCTATGCTCTTTGTGTTCTCAGTGGTGAATTTAATTTGACTCAATCTCCACCTCCCCGTTACACTTGAACAAATCTTTGAGGCTGCCTTTTGAAATGGGCGGTCCGCGAAACTGGAGACCTCATGTTTTTCTCAACCACTCCGCGTCCCGAGAGTTTGCGGGCGATATCGGACGTGAAGTTGAAACCCTTTTGGTTGGACGATCCGTCCAAGCCAGAACAATCCCCATCTCTTACAACGGATATCCAAACTGACCTTGCCATAATCGGCGGAGGTTTTACCGGTCTATGGACGGCGCTGCAAGCCAAGCAAGCCGACCCGAATCGAGATGTCGTATTGCTCGAAGCCGGCAAAATTGCCATCGGTGCCAGCGGACGGAACGGCGGCTTTTGTGCTGCATCCCTTACGCATGGCATCGAAAACGGGTTGAGTCGTTGGAAGAATGACCTTCCAACGTTGCTACGGCTTGGAAGTGAAAACCTTGATGGCATTGAAGCCACGATCAAGCAATTCAATATCGATTGCGATTTTGTCCGCTCGGGGGAGATGAGTGTTGCAGTGGAAGGCTATCAGATTGCCGACCTGCAAGAAGAGGTGAAGCAAGCCAAACACTTCGGCGCACAAGCTCAATTTTTTAATCAAGATGAGATCCGTTCGCGCATTAACTCGCCTGTTTTTCTTGCTGGCGCAATCGAAAAGTCGAACGCCATGCTCAACCCGGCGCGCTTGGCGTGGGGGTTGAAGAAGGCATGCCTCCAGTTGGGCGTCCGCTTTTTTGAGGAGACTCCGGTCACGGCGTTGGAAGAGAGGCGCGAGACCTTAATCCTCAAAACTCCGCATGGGCAAGTCGAAGCCCGTAAAGCAGCAATGGCAACCAATGCCTTCCCGCCTTTGCTTAAACATCTCAGGTTGTATGTGGTGCCGGTCTATGATTATGTTTTGATGACCGAGCCGCTTTCAAAATCGCAGCATGATTCTATTGGGTGGTATGGACGCGAGGGTTTGAGTGATAATGCCAATCAATTTCACTATTCGCAGATCACATCAGAAGGGCGGATTCTGTGGGGCGGATACGATGCTATTTATCACCGCAATAACCAAGTTTCGCCGCAGCTTGAAAATCGCCCCGCCTCTTTCGGACTTTTAGCGGAGCACTTCTTCCAAGTCTTTCCTCAGCTGGAAGGACTCCGTTTTACGCATGCCTGGGGTGGTGTGATCGATACCAGCTCTCGCTATACCGCGTTTTGGGGGCAAGCCTATAAAAATAAACTTGCCTACGCCATGGGATATACCGGGTTGGGCGTGGGTGCCTCGCGCTTTGGCGCGCAAGTGATGTTGGATTTGTTGAATGGGAAACGTACGGAGCGTACTGAATTACAAATGGTCAAAAGCAAGCCCTTCCCATTCCCGCCTGAGCCATTCCGTTCCCCGATTATCAACTTTACGCGATGGTCATTGGATCAAGCAGACCGAAACCAAGGCAAGAGAAATCTCTGGTTGAAAACGTTGGATGCGTTGGGTTTGGGGTTTGATTCATAAAATAAAAAAGAGACAGTCACCAGCGACTGTCTCTTTTTTATTACTTCTTCTTCGGCTTGGACATTTCGTCCACCACCGCATTGTAAAGCGTTTCGGCTTTCAACTCGTTGAGCGAGAAGCACGGCGCTTCGAGGTGGTCTGCCAATTGCTGGGCAAGCCCCTGATCGAAGGCGGCGTGTTCCATATTGATCACCACCGAGCGGATTTTTTCCATGGCAATCATTTCTGCAAATTTGAAACCTTCTTCTTGGGGTGGTAATGTGCCGAGCGAAACATTGCCGGCACCATCGGTCAATACAATTAGCAAAGGTTCTACATCAGGGTGAATATGTTTTTCATGGGAGATGACATCATGTGCCATGAAGAGTCCCGCTGAAAGCGGAGTTTTGCCGCCGACGGGAATATCCATCAGTGCACGTTGAGCGAGTTGCACTGAATTGGTGGGGGAGAGCACCAGCGTGGCGCGGTCTTTCTGGAAGACGATCAAGCCGACGCGGTCACGCCGTTGATAGGCATCTGTTAGCAGAGAGAGGATCGCTCCCTTGGTGGCGTTCATACGTTCGGCAACCGCCATAGACCAGGAAGCATCCACAAGGAACAAGACAAGATTCGAAACCCGCTTCACGCGAATCTTGCGTTGCAAGTCGCTGCGCTTGATCGAGAAAGCGAGCTTTTTACGTTCTTCTGTACGTTGTTTTTGAAAGGGGGCTGCGGCACGGATGGTCGCATCGAATGCGATATCCGTTAAGTTATCGCCAGCAGGGCGGGCCATGATGTAACGACCATGTTTGCGTTCGGTCTTGGTGAGCGAACGTCTGCCCGCCTGCTTGCGAGTGAGTTTATCTAAGGGAGTGTTGAGCTTGCGCGGCTGGAAGGTATCACCAGCTTTGACCTTTTGTCCGCCTTCCCACCAGTTCGCATTGCTGCTTGCGAACACTTCCCGATTTTCCATCGGTTCGGGATTGCCTTCTTGCGGACCCTGCTCAGACTGCTCATCTTCCAGTTTTAAGTTTTTTTTTCCTCTTTGTCGCTGCCTTTTTCCTGGCTTTCAGAAGAGTCATCTTCCTCTTCATTCGGCATGGACTGACCCGCCAACTGTTCAATGCGTTCTTGCAGTTGTTCGGTGGTCATTTCAGCTTGCTGGAAAGGCGTGCGCTTGATGCGGTGCGGCAGGGTTAATTCTGCGGCGAGGGCGATATCGTGGTCGTTGATCTTGGTGCGACCTTCGAAGGCAGCTTCAGCACGGGCGGCTTTGAGGATGACCATATCTGCACGGTGACCGTCCACGTTGAGAGAGGCGGTGAGGGCGGCGATGGAGAGCAGATCGCGGCTCGTGTATTTGACCTGGTCTACGAGTTCGCGGGCTTTGGCGATCTGTTCGGAGAGTTCATCTTCCTTGGGTTGCCATTGCTTGCGGAAGGCTTCGGGATCACGTTCGTACGAAATGTTGCGTTCCATGATGGTCATGCGTTCACGGGCTTCGCGGATGCCGACGATCTCCACCGAGAGGGCGAAGCGATCCAGCAACTGAGGGCGAAGATCTCCTTCTTCAGGATTCATCGTCCCAACGAGAATGAAGCGCGCGGGGTGGGCAAAGGAAATACCTTCGCGCTCTACCGTATTCACGCCCATGGCGGCAGAGTCCAAAAGAATATCCACTACGTGGTCGTCGAGCAGGTTCACTTCGTCGATGTAGAGCAAGCCGCGGTTGGCATTGGCAAGCACGCCGGGTTCAAAGTGGCGTTCGCCTTTTTGAATGGCTTTTTCAATGTCGAGCGTTCCAACCACGCGATCTTCGGTGGCAGAAACAGGCAGGTTGATGAAGGGTGTGGCGCGTTCGGCAGTCGGCAGTTTTTTTGCAGCTGCATAGCGTTCTTTACATTCTGTACACCAGGTACCAGATTTATCTGGGTCACAGCCAAAGCGACAATCTTGCACGACTTTGACGTGGGGGAGAAGCGCAGCAAGGGAACGTGACGCGGTGGATTTGGCAGTACCACGTTCACCACGGATCAATACGCCGCCGATACGGGTATCCACGGCATTGAGGATGAGCGCACGCTTCATGCGGTCTTGTCCAACGATAGCTGTAAAGGGGAAAATAGCGGGCATTTGTTTACTCCAGTTCGTGATTATAACGCCCTTTTTTTGGAAACCTACTCGTAAATTACGCGTTCCTTCCTCTTATTAGGGTTGTCAACTTATCATTTCACTTGTATAATCTTTGCCATATCTTTTAATTGGAGTCACAAGTGATGGATCAAAATGAAACCCTGAGCGGGACAAATAATGCGCAGGGAGATCACAACAATCAATCGATGGAAGCGTTATTAGCGTCTGAATCGTTGAGCATTGATCTTCCTAAAGCAGGCGAAATCCGCAAAGGGACAATTGCAAGTATTTCACAAAACCAGATCCTGATCAGCATTGGGGCGAAGTCCGAGGGCGTCGTTGCTGGCAAGGAATTGGAGCAACTGACCGAAGAAGAGCGCGCTGCGCTGAAAGTCGGACAGGAACTTGACGTGTTTGTCATTATCCCGGAAGATAACAACGGGAATGTAGTGCTTTCTCTCAAACGTGCGTTCGAACAGATTGCCTGGGAAAACGTCGAAAAGATGATCGCTGATGAAACCGTGTTCGACACGAAGATCATTGGTTTCAACAAGGGCGGTCTTATCGCCGCTATCGGCAGCCTGCGCGGATTTATCCCGTCTTCACAGATCAGCGCTTCCCGCCGCGCCCAGTCCACGGGTGATAAGCCCGAACAGCGCTACCAGAAGATGGTGGGGCAGCCGATCTCCGTCCGCATTGTGGAAGTGGATCGCGAACGCCGCCGCCTCATTCTTTCTGAACGCGCCGCCAATACCGAATCTCGTTCTGAACTCAAAGAACGCGTGATCGGAGAATTGGAAGAAGGCAAGTCTTACACGGGTCGCGTGACCAGCCTTGCCGACTTCGGCGCCTTCGTCAACATCAATGGTGCTGATGGTCTCGTTCACCTTTCTGAAATTTCCTGGGATCATGTTACTCACCCCAAGGAAGTTCTCGAAGTGGGTCAGGAAGTCAACGTCAAGGTCATCAATATCGACCGCGACAAGAAGCGCATTGGCTTGTCCATCCGCGCCTTGCAGGATGACCCCTGGAAGAATCGCATGTCCAAGTTCAGCGTGGGGCAGTTGGTTGAAGGTGTGGTTACCCGCCTGACCAAGTTCGGTGCCTTTGCCCGCCTTGAAGGTGATATCGAAGGTCTCATCCACATCTCTGAGTTGAGCGAGAACCGTGTTGAACATCCCAAGGAAGTTCTTCACGAAGGTGACGTCAAGACTTTGCGCATCATCCGCATTGACCCCGACCAGCACCGCATCGGTTTGAGCCTCCGCAAAGTGGACTCTGCCGCTTTCGCCGACAAAGATTTCAAGATGCTGACGAAAGACTTCGGCGGCGACGAAGAATAAAAAAACAAAAGAGCGCACCGCAAGGTGCGCTTTTCAATTATGCCCATGCCTCTCCTAGTTGACGCTCACGCAGACATTGCCTATAACATGCTCAAATACGACCGCGACTATACGCGCACCGTAGCTGAGACCCGCGCTCTTGAAACGGGCAGCCAAACCGTAAAAGAGAACGACGATACTCTCATAAGTTGGCATGAATACCAAAGCGGCAATATCGCCATCATTTTCTCCACTCTGTTTGCAACGCCGCTTCGCTTTAAAAGTCATGATGGCGAAAAGCAAGTGTATAAAACCTTCGACGAAGCCCACAAACTCTACAGCGCTCAATTGGATGTTTATCATCGGATGCAAGATTCCATGCCGGACAAGTTCCGCATCCTCGCCTCCAAACGGGACCTGGACCTGCATCTGCAACAGTGGCAGGATGCGGCGACCGATGCAGTGAGTCGCCCGGTGGGTATGGTCATTTTGATGGAAGGGGCGGAGGCGGTTCGTCATCCAGCCGAATTGGAAATGTGGCATAACCGCGGAGTCCGCTTGATCGGACCTGCCTGGGTGGGCACACGGTATTGCGGCGGCTGGAGAGAACCCGGTCCATTGACCGATGATGGGCGCAAGTTATTAGCCGCCATGGCAGACTTCAACTTCACCCTCGACCTCAGCCACATGGACGAACGCGCCGCCGTGGAAGCCTTGGATGTGTATGACGGTCCGATTGTGGGCACGCATGGAAATTGCGCGGCACTCATGCCAAACGCCAACACGAATCGACATTTCACCGATCGTATTATTGAAGGCATTATCGAACGCGATGGGGTGGTGGGTGTAGTTCCGTTCAATACCTATCTCAAAGTAGGCTGGTCGCGTGATAAGGGACACGCCCGCGCAGACGTGCCATTGGCTGTGCTCGCCAATCACATTGACCACATTTGCCAGCTCGCCGGTGACTCGTTGCATGCCGGCATAGGCTCTGATTTTGACGGCGGCTTTGGCTTGCAATCCGTCCCGCCAGAAATTGAGACCGTCGCCGATCTGCAAAAACTGGTATCCTTATTACAGGCACGCGGTTACTCTGAAACAGACACCACCAATATCCTCGGTGGCAACTGGCTCGCGCGTTTGAAACGAGATTTGCCGTAATATATGCGTACCGGTGGTCGAGTAGGCGGCGATGTTCTTTCGCCGTCGTATCGAGACTACCAATTGCAACCAAAATTAAAATTTATAGTAAACCTTGAACTGGTGGTTTCGATACGTGGCGCGACGATCACGCGCCACTACTCAACCACCGGCGTATAAATAAAAACAACTATGACCAACCAACCCTCAGCATCTACTCCCGTACCTACCACTCCGCTCCCCGCGGAAGATTCACTCACGCCGCGCATTCGCCTCAGCCTCATCCTCACTTTTATCGGACTCTTCATCTTAGTCGTTGGCACCAAACCAGACCTCTTCGGCTGGGACCGCAGCCCTGTGGTCGGCTTTGTGCAGATCGTCGTCTTCCTGATCGGGCTGGCATGGATCTGCGTGGGCGGCTACCTCGGCTTGCACGCCCTGTGGTGGGGATTGGAAGAACGCACCATTATTGGAGATATTGGCAGCCGTTTGGTTGGCACAGGCTTTGTCTTCTCGGTCTTTGCCGGGCTGGCAGATATCATCGGCATGGGCTCGCATTCCTTCCCGCAAATTCCATACTTCGGTCCCTGGCAAGCGACCGGGGTCTTGATCGGTCAGGGCATCATCGCGCTGGGGTTTTTGATGATGATTCCGTTCAAGCATAAGTAAAAAGAGACGGTCACTTTCAAAGTGACCGTCTCTTCGTTTTACGGGGAAACTTACTTCGTAATCCTTCTCGCTTCCATATAGAACCGCTTCTCTTTCGCTTCACCCATCGAGAAGATCTTGCGGGGCGCCATCCAGAATAACCGTCGCGGCCGTTCTTCACAAACGAGGCAAGGTTTTCTCATCTTGACTAAACAGAAAACATGTTCTATTATCGGTTAAGGAGAGAACTCATGAAAAAAGAAATAACCATCACGCCCATCCACGTTGCCGACCTGCTCGCCGAAGGCGAGCGGATGCCGGTCTATGTGCATATTATCGATCATCCCAATGGGCGCATACTGGTCGACACCGGCATGACGGAACTGCACCTGGCGGTGGCTGACATGGATCCGCGCCTAAGTCCGCTGAACCAGCAGAACTTAGACCTCGCCAGCATTGATATCGTCGTCAACACACATCTGCACTTTGACCACTGCGGCGGCAACCATCTTTTCGCGGGCAAACCGATCTACGTCCAACGCTTGGAGTTGGACGATGCGCGTACCAAAGACGATTACACGATTCGTGAGTGGGTCAATGCGCCTGGCGTGCAGTATATGCCGGTTGACGGCGAGTTCGAACTGCTGCCCGGGCTGCGGCTTGTCCCTGCACCGGGTCACACACGCGGAATGCAAATGGTCGTCATCGAGACCGGCGAGCGCCCGATCATCGTCGGCGGGGACGTGGCAGTGTGGTTCGGCGAACTCGACGAGCCGCACAGCGAAGGTCAACTGCGGGCGCTCGCGCTCAACCCTGAGTTGGTCTGGCTCACACATACCGACGAGCCATGGCGACCTCGTGAAGATAAATCATGAAAACAAAAAGAGTCCGCACGCGGACTCTTTTTGTTTCGCCACTTTCTACTTCGTAATCCTTCTCGCTTCCATATAAAACCGCTTCTCTTTCGCTTCGCCCATCGAGAAAGTCTTGCGGGGGAGAGCACCATCTAGAATAACCGTTTTGAACAACTCGTTCTTGTGCATGCCCGCCAGATAAAAGCCGACGTTTCCGCTTTGCAGGGATAATCTCTCCACCACATCTTCACCGTGGACGTAGTCAATTTTGTCCGCACCGCCGTTCTTCACGAAGGGGTCGAGGAAGGCTTGAATGGTTCCCACCGCCAAATTGGTGGATGGATGCGAAATCTCAATCACGCCGAACTGCTGTCCGCCGCCGACCACGCCGATGAGTTGATTCTCACCAGTAGCAGCGTCCACTCGTTGAGTCATCTCCGCGCCGTTGGCAACGGCTGTGTATTTGTAATTCGCGCCGAAGAAGGACTGCATCTCTGCAAAAATATCTTTCTTCAAACCGAACAACACGCGGTGAATCGGTTCAAACTCCAACGCCTCATCGTGGACGTTCTCAATTTCAACCAAGGCATAACGCGCAGGGTGATCCATGCCCACTTCAGCTTTGATCTTTTCCCAAATGGCTTTGGCAGTCGCCAGCGAGTGATTGCCATCGCCCATGGCGAAGAGTAGCACCGGCAGAGATTTGTCCACGCCATATTTTGCGGCGAAGGTTTCGGGAGAGGCAAGTCCGCGCAGGGCTTCGACGACTTGATTCTCGAAGGTCGCATCCACGGCATAGCCCGCGAGGTGACCACTTCCAAGCATGGTGTCAAAGTCGTATAGTTTCTGGAATTTTGCTTTGGCTTCGGTCAACGGTTCGATGACGGTCTTGTTCGGGTCATCGATCAACACCAAAATATGCGGGAATTCAAGCTGTGCGCCTTCGCGAATTTTGATGCGCGGAGGCAGGCGATCCACGATCGTCCCTTCGGTGGCGCGGATCAGGCTGGAGGAGCCTTTGTTGTAATCATAGCGTTCGAGGTCAAGGCACAGCATCACGCCTTTGCGGGTCTTGCCGTGCAAGGTTTGGCGTTCCACATATACAAAACCATCATACGGCTGGAGGATGCCTTCATCCATATACTTCTTCATCGCCGCTTGAATATTCTTGATGCGTTCGTCACCGCCTTCGCCTTCAAGGTACACCTCAGGGAAGGTCAGGCGCAAGGTCGATGGCGCATCGCCGACGATCTTTTCCACGTCGTTCCAATACTCCGGCTCCGATGTGAACTGGTCACACGCGATCACCGCCCACTTCTGCGGGTCCACGCCGGGTTTGGGGAGATACACTTGCGGAATCTGAATGCCAATGTCGCTGATGATTTTCATGAAATGCCTCCATTAAATTGTAGGGGCGAGGTCTCCTCGCCCAGCCCAGGGCGGGGGGACCCCGCCCCTACAGGGATTCGATTTATTTCTTCGCGAACGCGATCAACTTCTCGGCCACTTCCGCGCCGACGCGAGCTTGGGCTTCTTTCGTCGCGGCACCAATATGCGGGGATGCGATGACGTTATCGAGCTTGGCGAGTTTCCAGTCAACGGGAGGCTCTTCGTTGAAGACGTCCAACGCGGCTCCTGCGACCTTTCCACTGGTCAGCGCTTCGTAGAGTGCTTCTTCGTTGACGATTCCTCCGCGCGCACAGTTGACGATGCGTACGCCATTCTTCATCTTGGCGAACTGTTCTTTGCCGATCATGTTGCTGGATTCTTTGGTCTTGGGCAGGTGCAAGCTGATGTAATCGGACTGGGCAAGCAACTCATCAAGAGAAACTAATTTGACACCCGCCATTTCTTTCACATATGGGTCGTAAGCGACCACGGTCATTTCCATGGCGAGGGCGCGTTTGGTCACTTCCTTGCCGATGTTGCCGATGCCAATCAGCCCGAGCGTCTTACCGCCAATCTCGTCGCCGTTGAAACTTTTCTTGTCCCAGGTTTCGGCTTTCATGGTGGCACTGGCTTTGTAGAGCGAGCGAGCCATCATCAGCATATAACCAATCGCAAGCTCCGCCACTGATTTGGAGTTGGCGAGGGGAGTGTTCATGACAGTGATGCCTTTTTCTTTGGCATACTCATGGTCAATCGTATCGAGCCCGGCGCCGCCGCGCAGGATAACCTTGAGATTCGGGCACACGTCAATCAGGTCTTTGCGGACCTTGGTGCGAGAGCGCACGACCATGCCGTCGTAGTTGGGCAACTCCACCATGAGCTGTTCCGGCGTGATGTCATCGCGGACGTCTACGGTCAGCCCGGCAGCGCGCATCTGTTCGATATATTCTTTTTCAGTCTTGTCGCAGATAATGATCTTCATTGGATTCTCCTATTGTTTGGAAAGTAAACTTTTTGTTTCGTAAGGGCGACCCTTCATGTGGGGAAGGGAGTCTGGTAAACCTGGGCGGGTCGCCACTACGTGTACGGTAAATTAATAACAGGAACCGAACCGCCGACGCGGCTATGTTCCTGTTTGTGAATTCATGCGCAACACGTTGGTCATTCTAACAATGCGATATGCCTTTGTCAACGATAGAAATCAGCCCATATGGGTGCTTATTGTTCTTGTAGAATTGTCTGACAATAACTATAATGATTTAGATACGATTGTCTGATTTTGCACTAAAATGTTCCAGTGTAGACAACTGTATCTTAAACAGAATCAAGCCAAAGTCTTGTGATGAGGCGTTTGTTGTCCAATATCAAAAACAGGAGTATGAATCCATGTCTGATTTAAAACGTGTATATAATTTCAATCCCGGTCCGGGTGTGTTGCCGTTGGAAGTTTTGCAAGAAGCGCAAGCTGAGTTGTTGAACTTCAAAGGCACGGGCATGTCGGTGATGGAGATCAGCCATCGTTCGAAGGAATTTGAAGCGGTAATCCAAACCGCTGAAGCCGACCTGCGCGAACTGTTGGGCATCCCTTCGAATTACAAGGTGATGTTCCTGCAAGGCGGCGCGACCTTGCAATTTGCGATGGTGCCGATGAACTTGCGTGCCGCAGGTGCTTCTGCCGATTACGTGGTGACCGGTTCATGGAGCAAGACGGCGGTGAAGGAAGCCAAGAAACTCGGTGCTGTGCATGTGGCTGCTACAACTGAAGCTTCGAACTTCAACTGCCTGCCCGATAAATATGACTTTGACCCGAAGGCGGCTTATGCTCATATCACCATGAACGAAACCATTCACGGTGTCGAGTTCTTCAATGAACCCGTAGTGCCCGATGGTGTGCCGCTGGTTTGCGATACCTCATCGAACTTCATCAGCCGCCCGATCGATGTTTCGAAGTATGCGTTCTTGTATGCGGGTGCGCAAAAGAATGCCGGACCTTCTGGTGTGACGGTTGTGATCGCACGCGATGACATGATCGCTCGGACTCCCGAGAACCTGCCCGTGATGCTCGATTACAAGACCCTCGCTGAGAGCGGTTCCTTGCACAACACGCCGCCTTCCTTTGCCATCTACATGGTAGGACTGGTCTTCAAGTGGGCGAAGAAGGTGGGTGGTTTGGCTGCCATTGAGAAGATCAACCGCGAGAAGGCTGGCATTGTGTATAACGCCATCGATAACAGCGGCGGCTTCTATCGCGGACATACCGTGCCCGAAGCCCGTTCTCTCATGAACATTCCGTTCCGTTTGCCGAGCGAAGAACTCGAAGAGACCTTCGCCAAGGAAGCCAAGAAGAACGACCTGATCGGTTTGAAGGGACATCGTTCTGTGGGCGGTATGCGCGCCTCGGTTTACAATGCCATGAGCATTGAAGGCGCGAAGGAACTTGCCAAGTTCATGGCAGAGTTCCAGAAGAAGAACGGGTAAGAGTAAGTAAGAGCAGTGAATAGTGAATAGTTGATAGTAAAAGACCTCCGAAAAAATCCGGAGGTCTTTTACTATTAGATCTCTTGCATAAGTATTCGTAGGGCGGGTTGAAAACCCGCCATGCGCCAAATATCAGGAGATTGTCAGGCTAAAAGCCTGACCTACAATTGACTTTTGCAAGAGGTCTATTAAGGTAGTTGTGTTTCGATCAGTATGTTGTTTTCTACCTTGAAATATTTCGAAACGCCTAAAGAAGGCTGTGTGGTAAATGGCTCACCGGGGTTTCGATCGGCATAGTTGACGGTGATGATGCCATTTTCAATGCTTGTATTTTGTGGGGCAATGCGGTCACCTAGAAAGATAGCGTTGGTACCTTCAACTCCTGATATTGTTTGTAGGGCAACAACGAGGTAAAAGAAAGTTCCGCTTCCACCCATGTTTTGGGTGAGCAGAAATGCCGCGTCAATTTTGCAGTCGCTATTGAGGTCACCAAAGGCTTCGTTGCCGAAATAGCGGGTCGTGATCTTGCTAGCAGACCCCGGGGCGATTTCAGCTTCAAAGAATCCATCGGTCAATGTGACGAATGAACCTTCAATGAGATACGTCGCATTTTTATAATCAGGAAACGTGCCAGGGTTTTCCAGAGTCTGAACATCAGAGACAACTGCGGGAGATACAGTCGGCGTGCCGCAAGAGATGATCATTGCGGACAGGAACAGAATGGCAACGATTTTCTTCAAAATAAAATCCATTTACGATTGGGGCGTGACCGGTTGTGCTGGGCGGGCGATTGATGACATCATTTGTTGGGTCACATCTTTGCCGCCGTTGAAGTTGGTGTAGATCGAGCCGATGGTGTAGATCGGTCCCCATGGGATGCCCCACCAACCGAGAACCAATGTCAGCAGGGTGAACCCCAACCCTGGGGTGACGGCGCTTTCGTCTGCTTTGATGAAATAAATTCCAGAATTTCTGCGAAAGGTCATAACGAGGATCGAAATGCAATATTGATACATTACGAATTTGCCGCCTCTTGCAACTTCTGACTGAACTTGCGATACTGTCATGCCTTCAATGCCATTTATTTTCATGAGATATGTCCGCTCCTTTGATGGGTGAGTAGGGTTGACAAAAGAATTGTCAGAATGACCAAAATAAATAACAGGGTGCGCGGAGCACCATCTTGTGCGGGGTTGGTCAACCCGGCTTGAGCGAGGAAAAGAAGATTGAGAAACAGATACAGGCTAATGATCCCGAAAGAGGCGCTGGGTTTTATAATGCGCTTGTTGAAAAATAAGAACACCAGCCAACTCAAGATGACGAGGTTAGACGTCACACGCAGAAATTCCAATTGATCGATGGCGGCGTGGAGCATAACATCGAAAAATTGAATTAGGGCAATGCCAATTCCTAGAGTTTTAAGTGAAGTCTTCATGAAAACTGGCTGGCGTTCTTTTCAAAGGCTTTTTTCATCAACTTTGAAATAGGCAGCAATATCAACCAACCGCCGACACCGATGGGGTGCATCACCATGCTGCGAGTGGTGCGGGTTCCAGTTGCTGTTGTTTCGAATTCCCAGGTTTCAATAAAGTGGGAAGCGAAATTCTTAAGTGGGGGAGAGAACTCTTGAAATTTCAGCACAACTTTTTTCTGAACGTCCCACTCTAGGATCTCTTCTGTATGCGAGGAGCCATCGGTATTCTGGACCTTGATTTTTGAGCCGGTCACTTCTGGAGTGCGAATTTCAAAACTGGCATGTTTGATGCCCGGCAGGAATGAATATCCGCCAAAATCTGCCCAGCGTTCTGTGTCTAAAAGGGCAGCACAGATCTCCTGCGGCGATTTTGCTGTACTGCCATGGATTTGAATTTGAATGGGCTTCATCTCAGTTCATGTTCCTTTGCTTACCCACGGACCTACGCCTTCAATGCGAGTTACAGCAATTCTTGTGATGTAGCCGGGCGGAGGATTCTCCATAGGCGGGAATTTCACGCCGGGACCCATATACACATACGCGAGCTTTTGCAACAGCTCCGGCGCGCCTCCTTCTGTAATTCGAGCGGTTCCGTGGACCACGGCATATTCCTTCAGCCCATAGCTGCTTTTGGTGTCTGCTTCCAGCGAGAGAACCACATGCCCATTGCGCTCTATATTGCGGACCTTCTGATTGCGCGGCAAATGCGCACAGACAATCTCATCATTTTCAATCCCGACCCATACCACCGTCACATGCGGGGTGCCGTCTTTGTTTATCGTGACCAAGTGCGCATGGGCGCCAGATTCGATCAGGTCTATGAGCGATTGAGGGATTTGCATGAAATGGTTCCTGTAAAAAAGTTATGGTTTCGTTTTTACGATTTTGGCTTGAAACCGTTCGGGGTGAGCGGCTTGATAGCCCCATATATCCAGCTCTGGCAATTGAATGCCTTTGTCGTTTAGAACAGTGGTAATGTCGGTTCGGTGTGCAATGCCATGATAAACCACAGACATGAATATGAGGCGGGCTTGATAGTCGAAGGTCCAGCCATTGCCCTCTTCATGAACATTTTGTGTTGCAGAGACCTGTTGAAGCATTTCGAACAAGGCTTCATGCAATACGGTTTCGTAGGACATCATTTGAGAAAGGCTTGGCTGTTCTTCCCAGTTGAAATCGGCTTCTGGATATTCTCCATGAATGCGTTTCAAAAAGCTAATCTCTGCTTTTAGAATATGAGCAAATGTATCGCGGATCGACCCGTAGCTGCCGGGATTGCCGCTTGCAAGAATCTCATCCTCTACATGGATGCAAATTTGCATGAGCTCTTGATTTGCCCAATGATTATATCGAAAGAATTCCATCATGGTTGGTTCAAGTTGTTGTGACATGATTTATGCCTTCTCTATCGGGACGCTTTGTTGGCCGGCGTTTTGCAACAAGCATTTATCTTATGCAGATTACTTTAATTTTATTTCTTCTACAGCATAGTCACAATACACCAGCGGGTCATCACTTGGTTCTGATATTTGGGCTGGGATAACATGTAACTTGAGACGAACCGGTTCTAGGTCGTTTTGAAGGACGACCATATTTGAGGCGTAAATTTTTACATCGCTGGCTGTAAATTGATATGGCAAAGTTTGCATTTCGTTCGGCTTAGGGGATAAATTATGCCTAATCCAAATGCTAAGATAATGTACATTTCCATTTGAGGAATATCCCATGAGACCTAATGGATAACTAGGAGAGCCTTCTATTATTTGGCTATTGGCTTTCCCGGTGGTGCATATCCCATCAGTATAGCAAAGGTCGCCTTCGAGAATAAAACTATCTTTTAATTCGCAAAGATTGTCATTAAAAGTGGCTTCTATGAGAGTTGGTGTTGGGGTAGATGTTGATTTTGTGACAACTGTTAATGTTGGAGAAGGGGTTTGCAAAAATGATTGCGTCATGCTGCAACTTGTAAGTACCAAACTGATCACGAGAACATAACATATTTTGGCTGTCAGATTAATATTCATTTGATTATCTCAATACGCTGTTAGGGATACAAATTTGCCAATCACTTTGGATGTAAGATTATCTCTTATCCACCCGTTCTCATGGATTAATCTCGTCTAACCAGCCTGTCTTGGACGACAGTCCAAGGAAAAAGTCAGGTAGTATCTTGCTGTACCACCTGAAAATAGATACCATTGCTGTTAGACCTGATTTTATTTGCAATTACTTCTTCTTGTCTCTGCCATATTTATCGGGCAATGGCTTGCCTTGCTTTATGCTCTCGGCAACTTCGTTTGGTTCCACCTGACACCAATATCTAAAATCTAAATGCCATTTGTTTGTAAAATCTAGCAAATCTTTTGTCTCGGTATTTGCTTCAACCAAAAAAAGTGGTTTTGAATATTGTTGAGCAACCACAGCCAAAGAGTTTTTCCCGACAACTATCCATGTGGCTTTTCCACCTTGAATTTTTGGAAGATAACGAGTTTCTAAAATTTTTTCCAAAGTAGTTTCAATGGATTCACCATCTTCTATTTTCACTTTTTGTTCATGAGGCGCAAAAACATCATCGCCTGCTGCAACGCTGTCCCGCCAAATAATAATGTTTAGAGACTGTCTGCTTTTGTAAACGGTCATCGGATGACTTATCCTAATAATCAAATATCAGAAAAGAGGAACCTGTATCTTGCAAGGCAACCACCCAGCGGACTTGCCCTTCCCCACCACTCTCGTGGACCGGTCTTCACCCGTCCAGTCAGTCTGTCTTGGACGACAGTCCAAGGAAAAAGTCAGGTAGTATCTTGCTACTCGCTTTGTTGGGCGTGGGTGAACTTGAATACTTTATGGTAAAAAAGAAGAAGCCACAACTTATAAATTCACATGCTTGGCGCCTCTCGTGATAAAAGGTTATCTTCGGCACGCAAGCGTTCTAGAAGTTGATTTTGAATCTCGTGGATGCGATAGGAGTGCTCTTGCATCCCGCACCAAGCAATCGCTTCATCGAGTGTGCCGAATATCTTGACGTATTCGGCTTTTGAATCCACGATCAACTCAAATGCGCTAAAGAATGAATCGAGTAGTTCGTTGTGTGTCAATATTGCTGAAGGCTCACGCTCAAAGTTCGATTGCTCTAATCCTTTGATAAACTTAGTAAAGGTATGCATGGCATCTAGTTCAGTTTCTAGATTACCATCGAGAAAATCAAAAATCATAAGCTTTGCTCTGGGACGTGTGATATTCTTTGGAGATGTGGCTAACAGAGCCAAATCACTTAACAGACAGTGCTGATAAATTTTTAGGTAAGTGATTTGGATTTCATCATCAATATGGAAGATAAATGGCATAGTGTCTCATCCTTGTAGGTAGTTACACTTATTTTGGAAACTCAATAGTTACGAACTACTTCTTAGGCTCTCGTGGACCAGGTGAAGCCGTCCAACCAGCCTGTCTTGGACGACAGTCCAAGGAAAAATGCTAAGGCGTGGAAAACTGCTTGGGATGTGCGCAGAATCCCCAGCGTCAGGTGCATATCATCCCAGTTCTATCGGGACGCTTTGTTGGGTTGTCTGCCTACTTACCAGAACCTTGCCTGAAAAAATCACATACGCCAAAAGACTCGATGTAATTTTTTTCAGGCGCGATCCTTGATGTAAATTAAGCCAAGATTTTTCGCCTTCTACGAGATTGCTTCAAAATCTCGGCTTCACGCTCTTTACGAAACTGAAGTGCTTCTTTTAAAGCTTGCTTACGTTCTTGCGGGTCGTGAAAGTAAAATTTCTTACTATTCAACTTATTTGGCGGGTTATACCAACTGACATTCCAACATGAAATTTTTTCGCCTTTTCTAGTACGGCAAAAAGTCTCACAAATGCCATTGTATCCAGAAGTATTATTCCGAAGTGGCGTTTCCCGAAAAGGTGGCTTTTCTATGGGCGGGAACTTTATTTGTGCCTGCCGATAATAAGCCTGTGCAGCCTGCAATGCTTTATCAGAGTCACCATAAACGCCATCGCTAAAGAGTTTTGTAATCACTTTAGCATTTCGGTACAACCTGACTAACCAGCCAGCCCCCTTTGAGTGTATCCTGCTGATACCCCTCAAAGAGTAATTACTCATTTGATTGTCAAATTCCTTTCAGAGATAGAGATATGAAAGGAATTATATCTGACAATTTTTCAAGACTCTTTATATTTGGCGCTACCCAACGGTTTGCGTTACTTGCGCTGGGGCGGGGACGGCGAAGCCGTCCAGCCAGAAAAAGGCTAAGGCGTAGAAAAATGCTTGGGATGTGCGCAGAATCCCCAGCGTCAGGTGCACGCTTTGTTAGGCAAAACCGATGAGCACAAGACTCGCTGACTGAGCAAGACACCACCGCCAACTTGATGAAGTTTTACACACAACTCATTTTTTGGCAATTACCAAAATTGAAAAAGCAAAAGCTTGACTTACCAAAACACAAAATAATCAGAAACTCGATTCACCAAAATTTTAGGTAATTTACTTCGGCTTTTTGAGATATTGTAATTAATCACCGTAGAATTTCAAGTAAGTGTGTACTTTATTTATGCTTCGTTGTGCCAACTCTAAAATCCTGGTGATATGTTTTGAAATTTCAATTGCAGTACGTGCTTCTGTTTTAGTGGAGTTATACGCTTGATGTTTCATTTTGAGTTTTTCGCGTAAACCATCGAATTGCTCTGATGTAACAAGTTGTTGCAAGTCTTGGAGTTCACTTATGAAAACAGGAATCTGTTGCTGATTGAATACAGTGTTGCCGTAGGGGTCAATAAAACGTAAGCAAACGGTTTTCTCTAACGGTGATAAAGCCAATGCAAACCCAAAATGATTTTTCGGGTCAGGAATTTCTTCTAACTGATTGCCAGATTCGTTTTCCCAGCGAATATCAATTCCCATGATTTTTTCCTGCAAGGTTTTGCCTAACGGTTTGCGTTACCCGCGCTGGGTCGGGCGGCGGGACGACGTCCGACTGGGAAAATGCCGAGGCGTAGAAAAAGGCTTGGAATCGCGCCAGAATCCCCAGCGTCGGGTGCACGCTTTGTTAGGCGGCATTTTGCATGGATTGAAATTTCTTTAGTTTCTTTTCCACATTATCACCTATTGCAACAAATTTTGTATTGACTTTCATAATCAACCAACTACAGTCTTTTGCTACGATGTAATATTGGGAAAATTTGTGTTTCTCTAATATTTTTTCAATTGCGACAAATGTAGCGTCATACAAAAACCAAGTAGACAAATTTGAATCAATGTGAACAAGGAACCAAATTGAAACAGGATTGTCAGGTAGTAACACGGAGATATGGGGAATAAGTTTTGGGCTGCCAAATTCAATAAACATGTGCGAACGATTTGGTGTTTTCCATAGCCAAAGATAATCTGGAGTATTTTCCATTTGTAAAAAGCTCTTCAACCTTTGGCAAAAAATCTTGTTAGCATCATTGAAAATTGGTTCGCCGAACAGCGACTTATTCAACGATAGTATTTGATCTACTTCCTCCGTTACTCTTTGAGATATATTTTCGATATTCTCTTGTGCTCTTTTTTCGAGATTTAGCAATTCCAAAACGATTCCTTTTCCGACTACTATACCGCGCCAAATTTCAAATTCTTTTCCTGGTTCTAATCTACCAAAAAGACCTTGGGGAAATTCGAATTCAGCGAAATATCTCGTGGGCACGTTGATGGCAAAATCAGATTCATGCTTCTCTTGCCATAATTGGACTTTCCACAAATGATTATCTTTATCGAAAGTCAGATAGATTGAGCCGTTATCTGGTACAAGAAGTTTTGCGCCACTGTCTGGATGCGCGGAAAATATTACTTCGACTTTAACGTCTTTCGATAAATTCGTTGAAACCATTAGTAATTAATCCCTGATTATCAGTTACGAATACTCAAACACTAGAAACTTGCTGCCGCCTAACGGTTTGCGTTACCTGCGCTGGGGCGGGGACGGCGAAGCCGTCCGACTGGAAAAATGCTGAGGCGTGGAAAATGCTTGGGATGTGCGCAGACTCCCCAGCGTCAGGTGCACGCTTTGTTGGGCGTTTTTATGGATACGGACTACGGTTTTACAGCCCAAAGTGTAAAGGAATCTTTTCTGTTTTCACCTGCAAGAAACCCGTAATCTATCAATAAGATAAAACGTCCATCTGGACTAAATGATAAATCAAGATATGGATTTGAACTGATTTCAATCTCTTTAATAAGTGATCCAGTCTTTGCACTAGCAATTATTATACGATTATTCAACGTGCCTGCTAATAAATTTCCGTCAGGGCTGAAAACTGGATTGTACACGCCGAATATATATTTTTGTGTGCTTTCACATTTCTCTATATCCCATAACAGTCCATCTAACTCTCCTGACTCGTCCCATCCATCTGGTACAACCACCATATCTTTTTCTGCTGGATAAACAACCGCATGCCCGAAACTAATCTGGCAGGTAATTTTAGATTTTTGGATGTCCCAAATGTAGGATTCTCCATCTGTTGAGAAAATCAGAAAGTTGCCACTAGAACTAAATGAAAGCGCAGTTAGATTGCCGTCATATTCTGGTAGTTGAATTACGCACTTGTTTTCTGTTAAATCCCAAATGTTTATAATGATTTTCCGAGGTTCCACTTTATGACCGCTGGTATATCCCGTAACCAACATTGTTTTATCTGGACTTATTGCTTTTTTGTCTACCAAAAAAGTATGGCAATTACCCTCATCGGCTGTTTCATTTAAAAATAAGATAGGGTTTAGTTCCACAAACTCAGTACGCGGAATTTGCTTCTGTTGACCTGAACTAACATCATGCACGATTGCTGCTTCCTCGCTGAGGAAAATGACCTCCCTATTATCGTCACTCCATATCGCTTGTGACACTGAAATCGGATTTATCACCCATTTGCCAATTTCTGATATTTGGGATGCGTTATTAGGAGATATTACAGGTTCTGTCGATGCTGACGAGGGGGCGCGACAAGACGCCAATATTGCTAATATCAAAGAAAGAGATATGGATTTGAGGATAGATTTCATTCTGATGTTTCTGAGCCAAACGCCCAACGGTTTGCGTTACCTGCGCTGGGGCGGGGACGGCGAAGCCGTCCAGCCAGAAAAAAGCTAAGGCGTAGAAAACTGCTTGAGATTTGCGCAGAATCCCCAGCGTCAGGTGCACGCTTTGTTGGGCGGCGAACATTTCACTACTCACTGTGTTTTTCAGATTCTTCGTCCTTCATCCTTTGCTTTAGAATTTCGCTGGCTCGTACAAGATCATTTTCCACGATTAGACCGTTATCATATTGTTGGATAAACTTTTCGTCAAACTCGGTAAATGCATTATAGAATGCTCTACAATCTTTCACAGTTGGTCTATAACTTGTACTGTTAAATGAAGGGGAAATTTCAGATTTACCTTCTTGTGAGATTTGATCTTTAGTAAAGAATGATTGGGCGTGTGTGAGCTTGTTTCGTACAGATATAAGACGGTTGAGTTCTTTCACGTTCTGGCTATCTTCCCTCAATTGAAAAGCATTATCCGAAAGAACAGCCACAGTTATTCTTAATTTTTTTGCAAAAGAGACTCCAATATAACCTTCAGCTATCGATTTGTACTCGGCTGGTCCATGTGTAACAAGTGAATTAATAATTAGAAAATCATTCAGGATTGCTTCTAGAGAGGCGCAAAGAGTAAAGATAAATGGTACGAGGAGATAATAAGCTTCCTCTTTGTCTTTTTCAATTAGCTCAAGCATGTGTTCCGTCGTATGTTTATACTCAACATAGGACATTTCCTTTGAGTACGATTCTCCTGTACTTGTCGTAATGTTGCATATTACACCTGGGTGAAGTTCGTGAGGATTTTGTGGAAGCATCTCATTTGTCTCTATTTTAGTAGTAGTTACTCAAGCCGCCCAACGGTTTGCGTTACCCGCGCTGGGGCGGGCGGCGGGACGCCGTCCGACTGGAAAAATGCTGAGGCGTAGAAAAAGGCTTGGAATCGCGCCAGAATCCCCAGCGTCGGGTGCACGCTTTGTTGGGCGGCGTTTCAAGGGTTCGCAACCTGTTCATCCCAAGTGATAAAGCTTACCTCAAGAGAAGAAACTTGTTCAACAGGATTATATTTTTCCACTTTTACTCTTGCAATATACCCTTCGTTGGTTATGATACAGACATATTCGGGCTCATTATCGTTACTGTATGATTTATCCAGTCCCTTGCACTGTTCAAATGTAGGCTGAGGGGCATGTTCACTTGTAAGACCATTCAATGACCATATCGAAGCTTGCGCATTGTTGATTTCGTTAATACCGTAAAAGTTCATTGTGCCAGATACGCCAAAACCAATATCGGCAGATTCAATATTTGTTGTACCCGAGTCAAGATCGAGCATAGCTTCTCGCAAAGGAATCACAACTAGCCGAGGAACGACATCTGGAGGAAATTCTTCCTGATACAGTGAGCCATGATTGCACAAAACAGCTGTGCCCTCTACCAATATTGAATGATTATTTTCTTCTGTCTGTGTACCAGGTTCGCCAAGATTGGTTGTTCCACAATCAGGTGGAAAACCAGATGCTGTAGTCTTAGTGCATGCAGCAGTTAGGACAATAATCAAGCCAAGAGGAACTAATGTTTTCATTGTACTTATTTACAAAGAGCCGCCCAACGGTTTGCGTTACTTGCGGGTGGGCGGACGTGGATAAAACTTCGAGAGCAAGATTCTGCTTGGGCGTAGAAAATGCTCGAAAATGCCGCAGAATCCCACCCGTCAAGTGCACGCTGTGTTGGGTGGCTTTTCTGTTAAGGAGTTTTTTCTTCAAGTTGCCCTGAAATAGTATCAAGTATCCACTGCCTTTCTATTTTATCGTTTGCATCATACACAGGCTTGATATTGCTTATTAGGACGTGTTCATCATCTAGCCATTGTATCGGATAAATTTGTTCTTCTGGCTTTATGTCAGCAATTAATATATCTTGTTCTCCTGAAACAAGGTCGATAAGTGCAATAGAATCAACGGAGTAGTTTCCAACAGGAAGATCACTAAATAAAAACAATGGGAGAATTACCTTATCCTCTTTTGGCGATAGTTTGGCGTAGTCCATATGGACATCTCTCTTAACTTTAAGAAAGATTTCTTGCGTTTCCCATGTTTGGAAATCTAAAACTGCAAAGTCGTATAACTGATTATGAGAGGGTGGAGTAAAAAATAAATAACGGTCGCTTTCTGAAATAATAAAATTAAATACATTGGCAGAGTAATAATCAACATTCAAAATCTCTACTTGTTCGCCCGTTTCAAGATTCAAACGCACCAAAAGAGAATATCTGCTGCCAGGTATCCAGCAACACCCATCTAATCTTGAACCAACTGTGGCGAATAAGAATCTTCCATCTTTTGACCAGTACGTTGGAACAACATCATCATGTTTGTCGAGGCTTAACCCTATTTTTTCTATGTACGGACTAAATATGTAATCGCTGTAATAAATTTTCCAATGTTGAGAGTTATCAATACTACTTATAAACAATGGCGATTCTTCAGTGTCATTTTCATCAATACATGGAGCGGCAAGCCACTTGCCATTTGGGGAAATATCCCACCAAGAGATAGGACTATTATTGCATAGAACAAAATCGAAAGCCTGTGCGGTTGCGTCCGCTAAGGTGGTTGGATATGGTGTTACGGTTGGCAGACTTTCGATGGTTGGTGAAACGGTTGGAAGTATGGAAATAGTTGGCGTGCTTTGCTTTATTACAATGGGCGGCGTTTGAATAGGTTCCACTTTTCCGCATGATAAAAGAACTGTGGAAAGAATTGTTATTGCAAGAAATTTAAATAGGTATCTTTTCATGGCGATAGCCACCCAACGGCTTGCGTTACCTGCGCTGGGGCGGGGACGGCGAAGCCGTCCAACCAGAAAAATGATAAGGCGTAGGAAACTGCTTGAAGTGTGCGCAGAATCCCCAGCGTCAGGTGCACGCTTTGTTAGCCCACTTTTTGCCTTCAAGTGGTTTCTGAGTGGAATTCTAACATGCTCATAAATTTATTTTGCAATTCATCAAGACGGCTTTTCAAATTAATCCAAGACTTTAATTCAAATTCTTTTCTGAGAATACTCAATAATCTTTCTTCTTCACGAAACGAATCGGGGGAAAGCGCATCAGATGGATTTAAGCTGTATTTTTTATTGATGAATTCTTTTGGATGCAAAAACCATTCAATGGTTTCTGCTTCGTTGTAAACCAATTGTTCTAGGGAAAAATAACCCAATTGTTCACCCAGACAAAGAAATTCATGAAGATTCTCGCCTACAACTAAATTAACCTTGGGGTAATTCATTGGGACTGTCATGACAACAGGAGAAGCTTCTGAAACACTGCCTTCTAAAGTGACTAAACTATAGTGAACACCATCTCCACCAGTGTGAGCAAAGGTAAGTGCATTGATAGGCGTCGATTCGTAACCCATGTTTTCCAACGGGCGTATCAAGATTAATCCAATTGGATCAAAGACGAACGAAAATTTGCGTTTTGTCTCTTCTGATTCTTTATCGGCAATTGACCAAAGTTTTTCGAGCGATTTCATATGTCCCAATATATTTACCTGCTCTCAATTTGCTTCTATTTTGCACGAGTGGGCTAACGGTTTGCGTTACCTGCGCTGGGGCGGGGACGGCGAAGCCGTCCAGCCAGAAAAATGCTAAGGCGTAGAAAACTGCTTGGGATTGCCGCAGAATCCCCAGCGTCAGGTGCACGCTTTGTTGGGCAAACGCGGCGGGTGCAAGACTCGCCAATTGAAAGAGATAACACTGCAAACCTGAGTAAATTTTACACACATCTTTATCTTTGGCAACCACCGAAAAGCCTTTAATTATTTCTTGCTTGTAAATCTCGCAAAATAGGTTTTATCGGAGGACTGACTTCTTCTGGTAGATTGCGAACATCAAAATATTTATATTCGCTATGTTCATCAGGATTGACTATAACGTTTTCAGCAAAATTGCGAATTATGTAAACTGCTGAAACGTTATAAACTTCTGCACCGTTTGGGTATTTGTAATAAAGCTCTTGACCAGAATAGACACCGAATAATTCTAGGTCTTTTACCTCAACACCTATTTCTTCTTTGATTTCACGCTTTACTGTGTCTTCGAGGCTTTCTCCTAGTTCCATTGCGCCACCAGGAACGCCCCAACGATTATTGTCGGTTCTCTTAATCATGAGCAATTGGTTTTCTTTATTGAGGACAAGCAAAGTTGCTCCCACCATAATTATGGGTTGATTACCAACAAACTTACGAAGTTCGTGAATATAGCCCAATGAAATAGCTCTCAAAAAGATTTATACAAGTGGTTGCCCAACGGTTTGCGTTACCTGCGCTGGGGCTGGGACGGCGAAGCCGTCCAGCCAGAAAAATGAAAGGCGTAGAAAACTGCTTGAGATTTGCGCGGAATCCCCAGCGTCAGGTGCACGCTTTGTTGGCACGCTCTATGGTGTGGGCGTCACCGTTCCAATTATATTCGGTGTTGGCATGGCTATATCTACTTCCGTTATCTCATTATCTGGTAGAGATACGAATCTGAATATATTGTTAGGAAGCCATTTGTCATACCATAATTCCTCTCTCCAAAATTCAATGATTAATTTTGTAGATAGATTCTTGATATCAAGAAAATACACCTGAATTTGTTCCCAATCTTCACTGAATGCAAGAAACCTAACCTCAGATTCGTTATACGGTGACCAATCAAATCCACCGATTTCTATATCCTTATTCCATTCTTCTATTGAGATGTTTTGTTCTGCGCCATTACTTGTTTTCCTTATTACTATGCGTCGTGGTATATCTTGACCTCGCGTATATATTAAGTAATCTTGATTTGGGGAAAATGAGAAATCCATATCACCTGTACCTGGTAAAACTTTCTCAATAATCCCTGATTTCACATCTATTCTTTGTAAATCAAATTTATCTAAGAGCGGCTGGTAGCCATCGGCAAAATAACGAATATAGAAATAGAGATATCGGCTATCCCGTGACCATTCAAGAATATAAATGGTGGGATTGGGGTCGCCTTCCCACATTTCCCCTTGTGGAGGAATTTCTATCCAAACATCCCCTTCTCGATCTAAAATTACACCTTCAAACGGAATATTCCAAACGGCAGAGCCATTTGCATATTGAATTTCTATTCTATCGAGATTTATTGATGACTGCCCTATAAATCTTTTTGCAACCCAAAGTCCATCTGGAGAATAGATAACTTCCTCTGCCTTTTCATTAGATGGCGACTGAAGTGGTATGGCAGTTTTTTCAATGTTTTGATTTGTGCAAGAATATAAAAAACAAGCCAAAATTAGGAAGAACTTTTTTGTTGGAGATTGTCTCATAATCTCTCGGTTGCAAGGGGCGTGCCAACGGTTTGCGTTACCTGCGCTGGGGCGGGGACGGCGAAGCCGTCCAGCCAGAAAAAGGATAAGGCGTAGGAAACTGCTTGAGATTGCCGCAGAGTCCCCAGCGTCAGGTGCACGCTTTGTTAGGCGCGCATTATATGGGGATGCTTTGCTTGGGGCGAAAGTTCTTTAATGTCTTTCTCCAATTTTCAATAATCATAACAACTTCTAAAAACTCTGTCGTCTCTTCGATAAATTTAGCGTAAAGAATACGTTCAGCAACAGATGAAAGGGAAAAACACCAATATACGGGCATTAACGGATTTATCCATACTGTTCCCGTTTTTCTTTTTTTAGGTATTGACATGTTACCATATTCTCCCCTGAGAGCAGTTAACACTGAATTTGAAACAATGCTTATGTGAGAGGGCATTTTTTCAAACACAAATTCAGTTGCTTCCTTATATTGTTGGACTTCGGGCATATCGAGTGTCAAAGAAAACATACCTAAATATGCATTTGCGCGAGTAAGTTCTGCTACAGCTTCTAAAAAATATTCATGATTTATGCCGTGATAGTGGTCTACGCCAAAACCTAAACAAACCATAAATTTTCGGGGCACATTTATTTTATTGCTTGCCAATATGCTTAAGACATCTTCTTCTGGAGTTCCTAAACTACTTTCATCGCCACGCATAAGGCTGTCTGTTCCGCCATCAACCAAAATAATCGTGTCAATTTGTAAGAGGTTTACTAATTCCTGATAACTTGCCTGCAATTGTTTTAGTCCTGAACGTTGAAAACAATAAATAGGAACATTTAAGCCATTTTGCTGAAACCATTGAGTAAGATATTTTTCTGGAAAATATTCGGCTTGCGTATCCCCATTTGCTACAACTTTCCATAAAGTAGGTGTAATTCGCTCGTCATTAACATTAACAGCACTAGGCAAATTTGTGAAAGAAAAATTGGCTAAATGAACGTTCTTTCCTTCTGAAAGCAAAGCAAAATAAAGTGGTAATCCGCTAAAAATATCAAAGCCACCTCCCGCACCTGCAATTAAGATGCGTTCTGCTTTTTTTAATTCACGAAAGAAAGGTAAATTGAGCATGGTTTTTGACCTAAATGACCCAGCGCCTAACGGTTTGCGTTACCTGCGCTGGGGCGGGGACGGCGAAGCCGTCCAGCCAGAAAAAGGCTAAGGCGTGTGAAACTGCTTGGGATGTGCGCAGAATCCCCAGCGTCAGGTGCACGCTTTGTTAGGCGGTGGTTTGAGCGTTTGAAAGTGCTGGATAACTGTTCTTTGTAATGAATTCTCGATACGCTAAGGTCATTGTAACTGTAAATGGGAGAAATATAATCAAGCAGATAATAGAGTTTCCTGTAATCCAAATTATAAACATTTGCATTGCCAGGAAGACAATATTTAGAACAATGACGTGAAGAAAGTTATTAAACACAATTAAAAGACCAGTCCATAGGGCTGTGCCAGATTCTACGTTGTTTATTGTTACGGCACAGATACTTAGGATAAACAACGAGTTAAGAAATATATTTGCGAACATTTCAACTAGCAATGTCAATATGTTACTGATTTCGCTTAACCTAACCAACATAGAAATAAAAGCCGTAAACATTACAAGGGGAATACTGAGAAAATAAAAATAGAGGAGTCTTTTTAATTTGGCTTTGCTAAATTCCCATGCTTCCGAAAGTGTAAGTGCTTGATTGGAAATTAATTGGTTTGAGGAGTAAATTAAGCCAACTTTTGCAATTAGCATGAAATAAATTGCAATTAGTGGAAGAACAAAAGGATAACAAGTTTGAGATTTTCCAATTAAGGAAGTGGAAATTCTGTAGTTGAACTCAGCAACAAATGCAAGACCTCCAAAAACCCATAGGAGTTTGGATTGTCTAAATAGTCGAAATGTTTCACTGAACACGTTTTTGTAATTCATGATCTTCCGATGACTTACCGCCTAACGGTTTGCGTTACCTGCGCTGGGGCGGGGACGGCGAAGCCGTCCAACTGGAAAAATGCTAAGGCGTAGAAAACTGCCTGAGATTGCCGCAGAATCCCCAGCGTCAGGTGCACGCTTTGTTGGGCGGTTTTTTTACGGGAACTCCATTGTTTTGCTTCAACTAACTTTGTCCGTTTCTTTCACAACTCCGCAAATTTCTTTCAAAAACCAAAAGACTTAACCACACGCAATTCTTTTGATGACAATGCTTCAGAAAATCCATTCTTAGCATGTGGACAATTTAAAAAGTCCACTTTAATTCACGAAGAGCCTGAGCGACTTCTTTGTGCATAACAATTAACCATTCTTCTTCATCAGGCTTTTCGAAATACGATAATACATAGGATGCTTGTCCATCATCATCCCAGTAATTAAGTGCTTCACGCAACATAGTTCCAATTATTCCATATTGCAGATTTGCTCCTTTAAAATTTTTGTAACCTGCGGCATTGGCTAATTGGGTTGCAGTCAATGTGTGTCGAGGCGCGGAATATTGTGCTTTGAGCATTGCCATCTGTTTTGGAGTGAGATTTGCGCTTATTTGGCGAAACGCATTTTTATATTTAGCAACAGAAGGAACGGCTGCAAGGGTGCTCGAATTTGGTGGCATATGTAATCTCCTCAACTAAACTATTAAATTGGCGGAAATGGAGTATTTAATATGACTCTTCTCAACTTCACCGCCCAACGGTTTGCGTTACCCGCCGCGCCCCTTCGAGGCACGACGGGCAACAGATGACGACTTTTTGACCGCAGACTTGGCGCGGTCAGGTGCACGCTTTGTTAGAAGGCGTTTTACTTGTGGAGCTTTCTCTACACATTGCGGATGATAGCGCGTTGCCTTCGGAGAAATCCACGCATCACCCATTATGCGTTCTTTGCAGACAGGGCATTTATAAAATTTCGCCCATGTTGTGCGCCAACCATTTACCTCGAGAATTTGCGATACTGTCATTTGCATGGGAGCCTTCTAACGGTTTGCGTTACCTGCGCTGGGGCGGGGACGGCGAAGCCGTCCAGCCAGAAAAATGATAAGGCGTAGAAAACTGCTTGGGATGTGCGCAGAATCCCCAGCGTCAGGTGCACGCTTTGTTAGGCACGGTTTTTAGAAAGATTTTATTCTTTCTGATTACTAATATCATTTACCCGTAATTTGTTGAGTAAATTTTTTCCAACAGATTGATTTACATTAAGTTGCTGTCTAGAAAGTTTTTCGATACGCTCAACAAGAATGTTTATATATTTATCGACTGTTTCAGATGGCAAGTCTTCAATCTTTTTGTTTTCGGCAACTTCAATTTCCTGGATTATGCGACTTACAAGTTCTGCTTGGGATGAATTTAATCCACTTTTTATGCCTTCGTTACTATGTCGTAAAGCATAATCCCACTGCTTTCTACTGATTTGGATGACTTGGTGAACAGCAGGAAACCCATTCTGAATAGTTTCTTTATCTAAATATTCAAACATGATTATCTCCCGTCAAAGTCAATAACATCAAATTTATCACGAGGTAATTTATCTATTATGAACTCAATTGATAATGGATGAGCCCTCTGACTAACAGGAACTGGTTTAATTATTTTCTCTACCAAAGCAAAGGGTACAACAAAGATAAAAGGTCTAAAATCTTGCGGTTCAGCAGCGTCAACAATTGAAGCAATCTCGCTTCCTTGTTCTGTTGTAATTTCGCCTGCGGTTAATTTGTGTTCTACACCACGTAAAATCCCCGCCTTATTTGCAGCAATCTTAGCACTATGCCTATCTCCGCGTTTTACGTCTTCTCGTAGGTTACGATAGATTTCGACTGGGCTAGATGATGGGGGAACTGCGTAGCTTATTGAGGGAACTGAGGATGGGTCGAAGTGTGGTGTACACCAAATATAATGGTATCCACCATAATATCTTTCGGCTATGGCAAAAGCCAGCCAACTGCTTGCTGAATAAAGCACGAGTGGTGATTCTGATTTATCTCTCATTGCAACTTCCAGTTTATCAAATTTACCACCATTAGAGAAGTTAATAGTACCAAGTGCCTAACGGTTTGCGTTACCTGCGCTGGGGCAGGGACGGCGAAGCCGTCCAACTGGAAAAATGCTAAGGCGTGGAAAACTGCTTGAGATTTGCGCAGAATCCCTAGCGTCAGGTGCACGCTTTGTTAGCCGCTTCTGTTAATCAACGGCTTCTCTTCTTATAAAGATTTGAGACTTAATATTACGAATGACGTTTTTCATTTTCGTTTTATGTTCTTTTGTCTGATTTTTTCAGAAGGCGAAGGAATATTAATCCAAATAGCCAAAAATAATAAGTAATTAATACCTGTTCCAGTAGTATTGGATATGTTACTGATTGCGGTATGAGAATTGGACGGATGCCCCATATACCTATTAAAATACTTGTGGCAACTCCAATAAAACTATTGTCATCGGTAATTAAGATTGGAAGCCATATAGCCATCCCAAGAATAATGATTATGGCGAGTGCTGTTATTCGAACACTAATTGGACGCTCAATTCTTATCTTGACCTTAGGCGAGGAATCTGGTGTTGCTGGAAGTTCAAATGAAGGCGGCGCCCACCTTGATGACACAGCGGCTTGTTTCCAATCAGGATTTATACTGACATCACAGCAATCGAAAGGTTCGTTGGTAATTGATGCGTGGTATTCGAAATCCCGCATGCCATCCTGATAAAAAGCAACGAAATAGTCATCCTTGCCCACTATTCGAATTGTGGCTTCATAAATATCGAATGGATATAAGGCGGGATTGCCTTTCATAGGTATGATGGCTGGGTTGGCGGATTCTCGATATTTTGCGACAATCCCATCAATATTCCAGTTTGGTTCAAGACCTACCAATCCCCACACATCAAAAACTTTTATTCCCGCACTTAATGACATTGTTGGAGGGTCAAATGACCTTAGCATTATGACTGTACCTTTGATACTATTAGGCTTTATAGATACTGTTTGTTGTATATCGTAAGAACTTTTTCTGAGCAAAGTTGTACTCAAGATGACAAGAAGAATTAATCCGCTCACTAGTAGCAAAATCAAGTTGAGATTTATGGCTCTAGTTCCATTTGAAGTGTTTTTCTTGCTTTTGGCTTTTACTGGCATATTAACCACTTAGATAATAGATACGGTCAAATAGAAGGGGCGGCTAACGGTTTGCGTTACCCGCGCTGGGGCGGGCGGCGGGACGCCGTCCGACTGGAAAAATGCTGAGGCGTAGAAAAAGGCTTGGAATCGCGCCAGACTCCCCAGCGTCGGGTGCACGCTTTGTTGGGCAGATTTTTTCAAATATAAACTATCACTAGCAAAAGCGCGTAAATTGTCATGTTCCAAGGAAAGACCTTTGATATATATAGAAGCAAGTCAACTTGTTGCCATCCTGCAATAATGATAGCAAATGCTAAAGGAAGTTGTATTACTGTAAAAATAAATTTTGACAGCGTTAGATTGCTATCACGTTTATCAAATATATGCCGTCTGCTCCACACCAAAGAACCAAACCCAACAGTTAATAATACTGATAATGCCATTACATAAAATGATACTTGATTCGTCAGGATGAGATATATATTGTAAAAAACCATCATGTCAAAATAAATTAGCCAAAACACCCCAAATGGTCTCTCGAAATTTGGCATGATGATAGCAATAAGTACAAGTACACTTAAGATAATACTGAAAATAAAATATGAATTTGGCGTAAACCGAACCCCAGGTATGTAATCAATCCAAGTTTCCTGTGGTTGAGAAGGCGTTGTTGATTGGGGAATTTGTTGTAAGTCAGGCGTTGCCGTAACTACAATTGTGATAATGGCTGGTGTTGCTGCGCCACTTATTGAGTTGGGAACATTAGCCGTTGCAGCGGAAGCCGTTAAATTGGCTTCGGCAGTTTGTGTGGCTTTTATTTCTAGCAGGACAGGCTCTCTTGCTGCCTGAAGTGAAATAATGGCACTGACAATGACTGCAAGTGCTGCAATAATAGCCGCAATAATTTGTGTGTTTGTATTATCGTTTCTCATAAAGTGATTTTATCTATACTTATCTGCCCAACGGTGTGCGTTACCTGCGCTGGGGCAGGGACGGCGAAGCCGTCCAACTGGAAAAAAGATAAGGCGTGTGAAACTGCTTGGGATGACCGCAGAATCCCCAGCGTCAGGTGCACGCTTTGTTGGGCGCTTTGTTTTGGAAGCCATGTGTTACGCACAACTACTACTCAAAAATAAAATAAATGTATAACATATAGAAAGGAATAAAAGAGTGAGCACTACGATGCTTAGCATTTTGACAACTGTATTTTTAGAAGCTAATAATCCTCCTCCAATTCCATATAAAATACTTGATACCAAAACTTGGTAAAAGTAATCAATAGTTAGTGGTCTGATGAGTTCACGTAATGTGAAACCAGGAGCCCAGAGAAAAGTATCTAATAAGCCACTTGAACAAGAAGCCGATTCTATTAGAAAATAAGAAATAATAAAGTGGATACAGCCAACTCCAATGCCTGCCAAAAGAGGGAAATACTTTAGCTTATATAGCGATTTAAGAAAATTCTTATCGTGCATATTATTCCTGATAATGTTTTGTTTGTGTCTTTTATTTCTCTCTCTAGCTCACTCAATTGAATTTACTAGTATTCAATTGACCTCTCTGGTTTAGAAGCCCAAAATAAATTTCTTTTCAAATGAACAGACTATTTGTCTTTGACAATTTCTTAACCCAGCGCCCAACGGTTTGCGTTACCTGCGCTGGGGCGGGGACGGCGAAGCCGTCCAACCAGAAAAAGGATAAGGCGTGTGAAACTGCTTGGGATGTGCGCAGAATCCCCAGCGTCAGGTGCACGCTTTGTTGGGCAGTTTTTCATTTGAAGGAACCAATGATTGCTTGTTGCCATACACCATTTTTTACGCCATAGAACAAAACCATGTTTTGAAATTGATATATGGTTCCACCTGAACCAGGAGCGGGATTGTAGTAAGGTATATCATCATATTCTAATTGAATTTCGTCGTTATCGTAATTTATTCCAAACCCATAATCTGGCTTCTCAAAGAAATAAAAAGGCTTATCATTCAACAACTGAAATGCAAATACCTTTTGGTAATTACTCTTTTCTTTTAGAGACAGACCATCTTGAATAATATCTACGCCATTTGCAGTAACAATCTCTATAACCCAATGGTCTTGGTATCCCCAAGCCTCTAACAACCCTGAATAAGAGGATGTACGTATTTTGGATTCGTAGATTATTTTCTCGCGTTTTGAAACAGTGACCAATTCATTTTCGGAATCGATTGGTGTAGTGATTATTTGATAATGGTTGTCGAGGTTTATCTCGGTTACATGAGCACGGTCACGAAAGTTGTAAAAGCACCCACTTTCTACTGTCGGAATTCCCAAATAATTATCTTGAAATTCAATCAAGGTTAAACTGCTGGAAATATCAAAACTAGTGTAATTGGATGCAGGTTGTAACGGTGAAGGTTGTGCTTTATTTTGTGTAGTACATGGAGGGTATGTCTTAGAAGATATGGTGACGCTCTCCATTGCTGGAGTGCAAGATATCAAAGAAATAAACAAGAAAGCTGCTGTAAAGAATTTGATTTTCATTTTGCAAGGAACTGCCCAACGGTTTGCGTTACCTGCGCTGGGGCGGGGACGGCGAAGCCGTCCAGCCAGAAAAATGATAAGGCGTGTGAAACTGCTTGAGATTGCCGCAGAATCCCCAGCGTCAGGTGCACGCTTTGTTAGGTGGCTGCTCGCGAGACATTTACTTTGCTTGTTTTGTGCCTCATTGCTGTCAGCTTTCTTTTCCATATCGCCATCGCAATTCGCCACATTGACATTGAACCCATTCTTTCTTTTCTGCATCAGCAAACCAAATATTCTCGCCACATGATTTGCACATAAAAAACTCAAGGGCTTTTTCACATGCGTCAATTAGCATCTTTGCCTCTGACTGGACAACATCAAAAGTATGGGATGCGTGATTAGCCCACGTCACAATGAGTTTATCGGCTTGTACAAATGCTTCAATGGCTTCCTTGTGAATCACATACTGACCATTTTCTTTTTTCTCGAAGCACTTTTTTCCACTACCAGAAATTCGTTCTAAGAAATCATGAGCCATACGTTTGTCATTTTTTTCAGCACGTAAGTAGGGAAATTTGATTTGTAGCTTTTCAGCAATCAGAGAGAGTTCGATGTCCATGATTTTTCTTGCATCATTTCCTGCGGAATCTGGACGTGTTAGATTATGGGTGCGCGCATCATCAAATGTTGTTGTTTTATGTGACCAACGGATACCTTTATCTGGTGTTTCATAAGGCAAGAGCGCTTTAAATGTCCAATTTTTATTGTCAAGTTGATGCCGTAATTCTGTATACCAATCTCGGTCATGGGTAAAAATAACAACTTGTCGTTCAGAAAACTCTTTCTTTAGTAATTCTGCCACCATACCACGGTGATTTCTGTCTAAACTAACGATAACATCGTCAAGAAAAAGGGGTCGGTCTGTATTTGATACTCGCTTTGCCATTGACAAGAATATAGATAATCCTAGACTATTTCTATATCCTTCTGAAAGAGTCATTCGCGGGGAGGGTTGTTCAATCCCGAAAAACTCTAAGCTAATATCAATGGCTTTGTCTTCGTCTGGATGCGTGTAAAGACGAACTTCTTTGATTGTATTGCCAGGGTGAAGTATCCCCCACATTTTTTGTATATCTACGGAAATTTCTTTGATAACCGTTTCAGTATGTGACCTAATTTCTGCGCGGATGTTCTGCTCAATAGAGTTTAAAAATGACATGATTGTAGTAATACTCAGAACATTAGAAGCTTTCTCCATAGCACTGATAACTATCTTTCCTCCATCGATTACTTTTTTATCAGCCAATAATTTCTGCGTATCAGGAGGCGCATTCTTAGATGCTGAATTTGCAGCTTCAATTAACGGGAGTAACAAGTTTTCTAATAAAATTAAATTCTCTTCGTCGCAAGAAGAACGGATGGTTTCAACGCTTAATTCGCCGATATAAACAAGATTCTTGGAAAGGTCTCCATGTGCTAACTCACTTTGCCAAGACTTCAATTCGTTTCTTTTTATGCTAGTTTTAAAAGACTTTAATGTATCGCACAAAGTGTCAATTGCCGTTTTACGAGAATTATTAATATCAATAATTTTTTGAAGACGATTTTGTTCGGATTTTATATGAGATTGAAAAGAATCAACTGCAATAGACCGTCCACAAGCAGGGCATGGCACTTCTTTTTCTTGATTCAACTGTTCAACGTAAGTGTGTGTTGATTGCAATACATCGAGCCTCTCAATTATCAATGGCTCAACTGAGTCTGCTATTTTTGAATTAGCAAGACGAACGGAACTGACGTTTTCCTTTAACTTTAGTTGGCTAATATTTTGTAAAAGGCGATAGCGGTCATACTCAGGTGTAACCTGACTGCTTTTGGCTTGAATAGCTTGGTCTGTCTCATTGCATTGGGAAAAAGGGTCTGTAGCTTTTGGTTCATTTGGGCAATATTGCGCATGAAGTTCTGAGATTTTCTTAAGTATTTGGTCGTCGCTTGCAGTACCGAAAATTTCCTTTCGTTTTGTCTCTGCATCTTTGAGAACGGCTTTAATTTCTTTTAGCTTTGAATTTGTTTCGATAGACTTAATTAGTAGCTTTAAATTTTCAGCCGTAGTCACTAATTCATCTAATCCAAGCAAAGGCAACAACGCAGAATATTTGTCCCCTTTAGTGTCATGAACAAATGTGGCGACCTCATCTTGGCGCAAGATAGTACTTCGATAACTCCAGGTATTTATTGCAATCATTTCAGCGCCAATACTTGTTGACGTACCATTTTGTTTGATTTCAGTTCTAAGTTCTGAATTATCAGCGAACTTGATGAGAGTCTCCGTTTTTTCCCCTTGAGGTTTATGCGTATTATGAATTGATTTCTCTTGATGTTTCCCACTATATTCATGAGCGAGGTGATTGATACGACCATTATTTAAAATGTATTCGACAGAATCTACAAAGGATGATTTCCCAGAACCATTTTCTCCGTAAATCACCATTGATTTTCCGTTTGGCTCAAGCGTGACTGTGTCCGCTGCTCCGCGAAACCATGATAATTGGATAGACTTAATTCTCATTTCTTTTGACCTGTTTCAGAAAATATGAATCCCATTTCTTGCAAGATGGCTATCGAAATATTTTTAAGTTCTGTTGGAGTAAGTTGTTGTTTTGTAAGTTGACCTTTGAACAACTCAGTAACATGTTCAATCATGGCGTCAGTTACTTTGGGATTGGATTTACGCGCTTCCGCTATTTGATTCTTAATCCATTCTTCGTTTAGCATTTTTTCCTCTCTAAATTTCACCGAGCTGTAACTGCTGTAATTATTTGCGCTCCCTGTATTTGCCACCTAACGGTTTGCGTTACCTGCGCTGGGGCGGGGACGGCGAAGCCGTCCAGCCAGAAAAAAGCTCAGGCGTAGAAAACTGCTTGAGATTTGCGCAGAATCCCCAGCGTCAGGTGCACGCTTTGTTAGGCGTTTTTACTCGGTGTATCAACGATTTTGGCTGTGAAATTGTGCGGAGTATCTTTTCCCTTTTTGCTATTTCTATCAATGTTCAAAATTTGAATTTGAAATTGGCTTTTTCCCAAATATAAAACAAGCATATTAACAAAGTCGCTGTACCCTTCTGCAATGCCAAATAAATTATTTAAAATAACGCCTACTGAACGACCAGAATTATCATACGCTATTAGGACCCCAATCCTCTTTTCGTTATCTCCGATTTTAACTTGGAGGAAATCACCTTCCTTCAAGTTAAATATATCATTTTCAAATGAAGGGTACCACTCCCCATTTAGCTCAATATAGCCCCTTTTCTTTTTTTCAAGATTCAACTTCATTTTAGCGGTATTCATTTTTTCAAATTGTCTGCCTGCTTCATCAGTAGTAATCTTTAAAGAGGTTGGTAATTTGGAAAATAGATTCTCGATCACTATATTGGAATCCTCTACGGCTTTTTCAGAAGCTCCAGATAGTTGTTTGCCGCTTGATTGGTCGTAAGCTTGTTTTTCCCGTATTGCCTGAATTTTTTCTACTGTTTCGATTTCATCTCCAATGATATCCGCCCAGTCTGATATTGATGACCTGATGCTTTCCCGAATACCAATACCTATTTCAGTAATGACATCCAGTTCATGATTGGTTATATCTTCGCTGTTTTTCATGTGTGAGGTTGTTCTGTCAACTAGCCTGTTGACAGCATTGTTTATCTCAATAATCCTTCGATATGCAGATATGGCAAATTTCTTTTGGCTTGCATTAAACTCATCACGAAGGGATATTCTTGCGAGAATCCATGAAAATGCCAGTGAGAATATAAACTGAAGAACACTAAATAATGTGGTTTCGGTTTTAGTTGAGGTAGGGCTGCTAAAAAATATTTGTAAAATAATCGTTGCTATTGTGGCGATGAGTAATATTAGAGAAAAAACGATTTCCGAAATGCTAGTCTTTTTATTGTTCATGTTTTCCATCCTCTAATGTAGCCTTTATTATGGAAACAAACGCCTAACGGTTTGCGTTACCTGCGCTGGGGCGGGGACGGCGAAGCCGTCCAGCCAGAAAAAGGCTAAGGCGTGTGAAACTGCTTGAAGTGTGCGCAGAGTCCCCAGCGTCAGGTGCACGCTTTGTTGGCAAGAACTGGGGTTAGAGGACACGCCGCCTAAAAACCGAGACCACGCCTTTAACTGACTTGATTTTACACGCGCCACAATTTTTTACAAGCCCGACTTTATTTTGGAAACCGAGATAAATTTACCAAAACGCTAAAAGCCGAGAACTTGCCAGAACCTTTGCCAAAAACTGACTTTGCAAAAATTTTACTTTGCCAGAAAAACCGAACCTGGCTAAAAAGCCTAAACTGAACTTACCAAAACTTTTGCTAAAAACCTTGAAGCCGATTTTGAAAACCTGACTTTGTAAAAAAGAAGCGCAAGCCAGAAAAATGGACTTCGCAAAATGAAATCTCTTGCTAACCAAAACCTAAACTGAAAACCTTGAAGCCGATTTTAGAAACCTGAGCCGATTTAACACGAAACTTTTGAACCAAAAACCTGAGCCAATTTTCGAGAAACAAATATTTGGAAAAATACCAACGCTAAAAATGCTGACTTTTGCGAACCCGAAACTTTGCTAAAACCCCGAAACCTGATTTTGAAGACTCAAACGCCAATTTGAAAAACAACTTATTTCTTTGAAACCACTTGAAAGATTTAATGCAAGTTCTTGCCAACGGTTTGCGTTACCTGCGCTGGGGCGGGGACGGCGAAGCCGTCCAGCCAGAAAATTGAAAAGGCGTGTGAAACTGCTTGAGATTTGCGCAGAATCCCCAGCGTCAGGTGCACGCTTTGTTGGGCGGTTTTAATATTTAGATACATACTTTATTTGGCCGGTTGATTTTGTTGATATATCTTCCGTGAACTTAATTTCCTTCACAACAGTGGATTGTTTGAACACTTGAGTAAGGGTACGGTTCACCTGAAGGATCTAACAACTCCAGTTTATACCAAACTCCAGGGCTTGCAGGAAACGGTTCTACATTAATTTTTCTCGAAAATATCCATTGTGAACTATAGGCTTCCAACTCATTAGGGCTTGTGTAAAGGTTAAATGAACTATTTTCATCGCAATTAGGGCAAATTACTAGCATAAACCAAATGGTTATTGCTTGGGGTCCGTCTAATCGAGAACTACTAGGAAACATGAAAAAGGATGGTGCGTTTGAATAATCTGCCAAGGGCTGGTATGCCAGTGGTGCTGGCGTTTCTGTATTGATCACGATTGGGATGTTTGTTGGTGTTGGAGTTGCGGAAAATAGTGTAGATGGATTAATAAATGCTACTGAACCTGCTAATATTGTTCCAATTGCCAAAATTTGAATTTGTAAACGCCTATTGTCTTTTACGAAAAAAGCAATGAGTGCTACAAATAATTCAGTAAATAATGAATAAAATAGGCTAGTCCAGAAATCACCAGTCATGTGCCATATCCTTTTTAATTGCTGTGTTATGGTTTTAAAATCATTGCTGAGGTTGTTAAATCATCCTAATTTTACTGACGCCTTTTGGCAGTCCAAGTAAATTTGTACCCCATGTCGTTCCGACCATGCCCTGTTATCGTATCGCCATTTATTTCACCTTCCCATTCAGAGAGCTTATTACTTATTTCTAAATAAACTGAGTTCCCATCTTGTTTCCATGTACTGTCATAAAAAACCCCTAATGAAAATGTGTATTTCATAGTGCCATTGGGTAAAAATTCAAATACATATGTATATGAGTCTCTACTTGAAGTTGTTATATCCCAAGCAGTTCCTTCTAAGTTTATTTGGGGAGTTTCAAAAGTTTGGGTTGGAAAGGTTGTACTTGTTGGTAGAGGAGTAATAGAGGGTAATAGTGTGGATGGATTAATAAATGCTGCTACGCCTGCTAATATCGTTCCAATTGCCAAAATTTGAACTTGCAAACGCTTATTATCTTTTACAAAAAAAGCGATAATTGCTACAAGCAGTTCAATGAATAATGAATAAAAAAGATTAGTCCAGAATCCGCCAGTCATATGCAATCTCCCTGTTAAGTGTAGTATCAAGTTTCGAAATCGTCTTCATATATTTTGCAAGGAACCGCCCAACGGTTTGCGTTACCTGCGCTGGGGTGGGGGACGGCGAAGCCGTCCAGCCAGAAAAATGATAAGGCGTAGAAAACTGCCTGGGATTTGCGCAGAATCCCCAGCGTCAGGTGCACGCTTTGTTGGGAAGAACCGATGAACACAAGACGCACCGCCTAAAAAATAACCACACCGCCAACTTGATTAACTTTTACACACAATTTTATTTTTGGCAATGATGACTTGACCAAAAAATAACTGTTGAAATTGAAAACGCCAAAAACCAGATTTACCAAAACGCTTGCTGATAAAAAGTGACTTTACAAAACATAATCTTTGCTAGTGAAATGAACCTGGCTAAAAAGCCTGAACCAATTAACCAAAACTTTGACTAGAAAGAACAAAGCCGATTTTAGAAACCCGACTGAACCAAAATTTGATACTGCCAACGAAATTGACTTCAACAAACCAAAACCACTATTTACCAAGAACATTGACTGAGGAAATTTAGCCAATTTTGAAAACCTGATTAAGCCATAGGCGAAACTTGCCAAAAGAAAACTAAAAGCCGATTTGAGAGAATGAAAGTTTTTGAAAACGCCACCGCTAAAAGACTTAACTTGCCCAGCCTGAAATCTTGCTAAAATCCGAAACCTAATTTTGAAGACTCGAATGCTAACTTTAAACGCAACTTAATTTTGAAAAGCACATGAAAGATTTACTGTAAGGTTCTTCCCAACGGTTTGCGTTACCTGCGCTGGGGCGGGGACGGCGAAGCCGTCCAGCCAGAAAAATGACAAGGCGTAGAAAACTGCTTGAGATTGCCGCAGACTCCCCAGCGTCAGGTGCACGCTTTGTTAGCCACTGCCTATTTTAATTCGCCAACGTTATTCTAGGGCGGTTTGGATTTGAAAGTTCAGACAACTCTTGTAACATTTTATGTGCCAAAGAGAAATCATCACTTTGAGAAAACACGTATTGTTTAGCTTCAATGACCTGTCCGCTATTATTAAAATCAACACTTGGCGCAAATGCTGGTAGTTCTGGTGCCATGTCTGCATATTCAAATGGGTCACACATTATTATAGCCAATGCAGGGGAAATCGGAATATGTAATTGAATACCTGGGCTTTTCCAACCTAAATTGCCAACAAGTTCTGATTTATGTGGGTTGTATTTTGCAATTGGATTATCCGAAGTCCAAAAGGGCATGTTGGTTTTGTTTGAAACCAAAATCCATTTCAAATCTAATAAAACTCCAGTAAAGGAATCTGCCATATCAATCAAAAAACGAGCCTGAAATTCTCTTGTATCATTTTCTGTCGGTTCTGGAAACTCAAAACCATCTGGTTTAAGACGTTTGTTTACAAGGCGAATTGTATCGTTATGTACATCACGGAATACTAAAGTTCTTTCTTCTTGCAAGGCAAAAAACTTTGCTATAACTTCTCTGTGTGCCATTAATGTAGATGAAGTTGGCTTATCGTTTAATTCTTGTAGGGCATACTTCATCTTTGTTTCTGCGTCGTTGAAAAAGCTTTCAATTGATGCTTTCTCGCCTTCGGAATTAATGAAATTGTAAAAGCCAGTTTGATTAGCAACATTTTTTACATTGGGCTTAAAGGTTTTGCGGGTCGCCTTATCAAAACAACAAATAAAAAACTCCTTCTTTCGTTGAGTTGCGAAGTTTCGTAGATAAACTTGCGGCACATAATGTTGTGCTTTTGGTTGCATAATTTTAGAAGAGGTGGCTAACGGTTTGCGTTACCTGCGCTGGGGCGGGGACGGCGAAGCCGTCCAGCCAGAAAAATGATAAGGCGTAGAAAACTGCTTGGAATTTGCGCAGAATCCCCAGCGTCAGGTGCACGCTTTGTTAGGCGCTGTAAGATATGAAGACTTTTTGGTCTTTAGTGAGGAGCACAATGTTTGCATTGAGTGACATTTCCTTTTGTTTCTGTTGCCACATCTAAGGCTTCATTAAAACTACTGAATGGACCAAGCCAACGTCCGTGGGTTTCATTTTCTGTACCGTGCATTCCTTGCCCAAAATTACAAAAAGAACAATGACCAAAATGAATTCTGGCTTTATGCCCTTCAGCAACCCAATTTTCGTATACAAAGTAGGAATTTGACGACGGTGTTTCTTCTTTAATAGATTTTTGCCAGGTGAGACTAAGAAGGTTTTTAGGTACGAGAGCTAAAAAGCTATTGAATACAGAGTTGATTTCATTAGCGATCTCAATAAAATTCCATCCCTTCGCCTGAGGCACAATTGTTTGCCTAACATAAGTTAGATGGGCAACTTCTTTACCGACTCTTGTGTAGATATTCTCGAGCTTTTCTGATTTAGCAGCTTTTATTTTTACCCATTCGTCTAAGGATGGAAGATAATCTTCTGCGATAACATCGTCTTGTCTGGGATTTTCAGCAAAGAGAAAATCTAGAAGGACTCTGGCATGAATAGTGAAAGATTCGAGTAAGGCGTTATTAATGACGCCTTCATTAAAAACACCAGAAGCCATTCCTCTTGTTAGGCTAGTGAACATCCAAACCTCATAGAGTAAATGCTCTGAAGCCTTTATTAATTCTTCTTTTGTTCGTTGCTTTCGGTTCATGATTTTACCTTTGACAAGCGCCTAACGGTTTGCGTTACCTGCGCTGGGGCGGGGGCGGGGACGGCGAAGCCGTCCAACTGGAAAAATGCTAAGGCGTGTGAAACTGCTTGAGATTGCCGCAGAATCCCCAGCGTCAGGTGCACGCTTTGTTAGCCCGCTTTTGATTTTAAGAAGCATTTGTTTCAGCTTTACAAACTTACTTCATCTTTGGCATAAAGACATCTAGTGGAACATCAATTTCTGTTCCACAATTTTCACATGTTAATCCACCAAGTAGAAGTTGTCCAAGCCTCTTAGGTATTCTGTGATAAATCATTTTCTTACCGCAAGTTTGGCATTTAGAATATTTTTTGTTCCTCAGCTTTTCTTCTAGCCAATTGCGAGCTTTTGCTGTATCGGAAATATTTTTACTCAACCTAAGCCATATTATTAATAAAATAAACCCAAACATTCCTATAGTTTGAATTGAATTTCCCGTAAAACCTTCTGCGATAAAAGTTATGATAACGACTACAAAGAAGATTGCTGCGAATACAAATCCCATTTCCTGTCCAATTCTGATTTTGCAATTTGATTGCTTGAAGGTTTTAAGTTGATTCGCCAAATTGGTTTTCTTTGTATATTGTTGCCAACAAAACCTTTTTTGGACGGGCGGGCTAACGGTTTGCGTTACCTGCGCTGGGGTGGGGACGGCGAAGCCGTCCAGCCAGAAAAATGATAAGGCGTGGAAAACTGCTTGAGATTGCCGCAGAATCCCCAGCGTCAGGTGCACGCTTTGTTGGGCAGTTTTTAACTTAGACTCCATATTATGGTGTCGTCGTCGCTGTTGGTGTTGGAGTAAAGGTTTCGAAAGGCGTTAATGTTGAGAAGGGAATATATGTTGCTGTTGGCGTTGGCGTTGGTAAAGCAGGTAATACCTCTATTAACCGACAATTATCTAGGCTTATCCAATTACCAAAACTAATGTCGGTTATCCTGCATAAAACAGTTACTCTTTTACCTGTAATTAATGATGAAATTCTTTCCTTGTTGTTGTTGAATAATGTATCAAATTCGGCGCTGACACTTATCCCAGAATAACTATCGGTATTGATTTTTAACGAAAGACTAATAGTAGTTGGACTGTATGAATATATATCTGAGACAGTTCCTGTCCACTTTACGTACTTTCCGTAATATAGGTTTTTGGCTAATTGGTCTGCTTGGTAACGATTATCTATTCCACGATACCAGTCAGATATATCTTGTGGAGAGGCATCTATAGTTTGAGGCGATGAAAAAATATATTCGAAAATCCATGGAAATGTTGTTGTGAGGAATGAACCAAGAATTGCACCTATAACTGCCGAAATAAGCGATATCTTCATTTCGCTGCTTATTTTTTTTCGCGTTTTGTTTTGCCTAGAATTGTTTTCTTGATTGTTTGTCATTTAGTATCCCATATTATATTGAGTTGTTGCTGATTGTTGAACTGCCCAACGGATTGCGTTACCTGCGCTGGGGCAGGGACGGCGAAGCCGTCCAACCAGAAAAATGATAAGGCGTAGGAAACTGCTTGAGATGCCACAGAATCCCCAGCGTCAGGTGCACGCTTTGTTGGGCAACCTGCCTGCTTACTAAAACACTGCCTGAAACAGGTGATAAACCCAACTTGCCAAATTTTTACACATAAACTGTTCTTTTGCAATTGCCTATTTTTGCGAAAAAGCTGTTTCGGCTTTCTGAATTACCTTTCGTAAGCGAGGCAATAGTTCATCCATGTCAAAAGGTGCAGTACAGAATTCTTGAAATGCTTCAGGGTTATAAATCTTGTCAAAAATTTTATCTTGCCCAAACTTCTCAAAACTTTCTCTGAGAATGATTGTCAAAGTGGGAATTTTCCCGTAAGTTAACGAAACCAGATCATTTTTTACATCTTCACCAAAAATGAAATCTGATGTGATGATAACGGCACATAAGTTGTGCGATTGAATAATTTCTGTTGCTTCATCATGTAGGAGTGAGAACAGGGTGGTGAATTCTTCACTCTCTAATCGGATTTTCATTGGGCTCTGCCATTCAAATGGAACCCCAACCAATAATATTTCGGAAGTTGTTGAGTGTTTCATGAGTTTCCCAAACCTACCAAAGACTCAATTTATAAAAAATGGAAACAAAATTTTGCACGGGGTTGCCCAACGGTTTGCGTTACCTGCGCTGGGGCGGGGACGGCGAAGCCGTCCGACCAGAAAAATGATAAGGCGTAGAAAACTGCTTGAGATTGCCGCAGAATCCCCAGCGTCAGGTGCACGCTTTGTTAGCTTGCATTTTGCCAATAAACACGTTTCCATAGATGGTCTCTCCTGTTTATGGTTCTGCCTTATTCCAATGTTCCTTCGACCAACCTAAAAAGTCAAAATATGGCGTCTCATCGTCAAGTCGCCACACCCTCAACTGAGGATCATTCAATTTTTGAATTATCACTTCATTTCTTACGTTGCTGTTTTGAAAATTAAATGCTAGGAATTGTTGATCTGGTGACCAAAACATAGTTTCAATAGAATGTGCGTTTTCGCTGAGCATACACAAATCTCTTGATAAACCAGTGTTCATATCCAGCATTCGAATTACTGGACGCAAACCACTCGAAGTGGTTTGCCCTATACGGTGATAACCCCAAAAAGAGAGAAATTTCTCATCATTTGACAAGCTCAACGAAAGCGGCATCTCCCTAAAATTCATTAATAGGAGAATTTTTCCATTTTGGTCTAAGACCAGAATGCCTTGTTGACCTTCATTAGCAGTATTGGGGATAACTGTTGTTACCATTTTCCCATCTTCTGACCAAGTTGCACCAAGAAATATTGGTGAATCATAATCATTGTATGTCCATACAGCTTTGTTTTGAATAAGGTCATATAAAACGAGTTGATATTGTTTATTGAGATACAAAACCTTTGTCAAATCAGGAGAAATTGAAAAAGAACTGTTTTTTACAGAATCAAGAGTGTTATTGATACTTGATAATGATTTCCATTCTAATCGCTCCACATTTAACAACCACGGCTCCCATACGTTATCTTCATGATTCTCTTTGTCATAAAGCATTCCCAGTAAATAGTCGTTGTTTACCCAATCTACAGGAGTCCATGAATTTGGCTTCTTTTGACTTTGCCCCCAAACTGGAAAGTGAATACTCTTTGTTTCAACGATTCCACGGTTTGACAAAACAGTAATTAATAAAGATTCCTTATCAAGCGGCTTCTGATAGGAAAGTACAAGCGTTTCACCTTTGTAGGATAAGGGCGAAACGCCGTAAAAATCATGATTTGGCATCTTGAATACGGATGTCAATTTGTGAGTCTCTCCATTCAACGCCAGAATCTCAGAATGATCGCTTCTTAAGAAAAGTAAATCGCCTGGAAACTGGAAATCCTGGCTAATTGGTATAGGATTGGTTCCGTTTGAGCAAGATACAATACTGTCGAGATTTGCCGCCATTGTTGAACAGGATGACTGGACTAGCAAGGAAAAAAGTGCGAGCATAACCAAGAATTGTTTCTTATTCTCCATACTACCCTGTTGTATCTAAAAGGATTAGCAAGCTAACGGTTTGCGTTACCTGCGCTGGGGCGGGGACGGCGAAGCCGTCCAGCCAGAAAAATGACAAGGCGTGTGAAACTGCTTGAGATTTGCGCAGACTCCCCAGCGTCAGGTGCACGCTTTGTTAGGCTTCGTTATTTTTCACCAAACAATATTTTCTCAGATTTATTACTCCAGTTTTCTATTGACTGCGGTAGAGTTTTTACCTCATAATTTATAGCCAATAGACATTCGACTGCTTCAAATAATATAACTGATTGAAAGGTATTTATTACTTGCAAGTCTTCAAGCAATTTCTGAGATTCTGAGGTTGGTATTGCCTTAAGTTGAGTGTTTTCATCGAATAGATGCCAAACCGATTCTACTTTATAACTAAAGTGTGATGCGCTACGATTAAGAAATTCTCGTAAATCTTGAAAATCCCCTGATATTTTTTTCCCAATCATTCCTGCGGACGGTAAATTTTCTTCGAGTATTTGATGAACTCTTGATTTATCTTGGCGAAAATAAACAAGCAGTTCGTACGTTTCAATTGCTGGGCGAAGCAACGCACCTGCTTCTTGCGAAAGTCCATCTAGTGTGAGGCTATATACGCCCAATAAGAGATGGCTAAATTTTGCTAATGTAAGTCCGCAAATTCTGCAAAATTTTCCATTCTCAGTTGCGCCCTCATCGCGGCTTATGGCTTGTAAGAGTTCCATAAGTTTGCCAATATACTCAAAGCCTTCTTCTAAAACACCACTTTGAGGTTGCAAGTTATTGTTTAGCAAGTTTAGAGATTTTTCTCTAGCAGACCATATATTCATAATTCAACCAGAAGCCTAACGGTTTGC